>CAWKMC010000001.1:0-72482 GCA_963850535.1 uncultured Alphaproteobacteria bacterium
GCCTATGGCGCTGCTGTATGGCGACCTCGACCTGCGCGACTCTGCCCAGGTCGTTGACCAGCTCGCACGTCGCCACATCCAGTATCGCATCGGCGGCAACGGCACTCAGGTGCTGGTGTCTGCCGATCAGGTTGCCGAGGCGCGTCTCGACCTCGCCCGCGAGGGCCTGCCCGCCGGGGGATCGATTGGCTACGAGATATTCGACCGCTCGGATGGAATCGCAGCCACCGAGTTCCAGCAGAAGATCAACGAGACGCGCGCGCTTGAAGGGGAGATTGCCCGCACTATCCGCGCCATGCGCGGTATACGTGCGGCGCGTGTCCACCTGGTGCTGCCGCGGCGCGAGCCGTTCGCCCGCGACCGGCAGGACGCACAGGCCAGCGTCATGCTCACCATGGCTGGCGCGGGGCGGCTGGACAATCAAAGCATCCAGGCAATCCTGAACCTTGTCGCAGCCGCGGTACCGGGATTGAGGCCGCAGAACATTGCCATCGCGGATTCCAGCGGCAACCTGCTTGCGCGTGCCGGGGAACCGGTCGGTCCGACCGCAACCGCGCTCTCGACCGAGGAGGTGCGCCTGGCCACCGAACAGCGCCTCTCACGTGCCGTCGAGGAAATGCTGGAGCACAGTATTGGCGCAGGCCACGTGCGAGCCGAAGCCGCGGTTCGCATGAGCTTCGATCGGTTGAACCAGACCGAGGAGCGCTTCGATCCCGACGGGCAGGTGACACGCAGCACGCAGGAGGTAAGCAGCACGTCGAAGAATACCGAGCCCAACAATACGGTCACGGTACAGAACAACCTGCCAAACGCCGATGCTGGCCACGAGAGCGCCGGCTCGCAGGAAGGAAGGCAGGAAACGACCACAAACTATGAAGTCAGCAAGACGGTCCGCACCTTGATCCGCGAGCAGCCGCAGATCGAACGCATCAGCTTGGCTGTGATGGTAGACGGGGCCAGCAGCGTAGGCGCCGATGGTAAGCAGGCCTGGCAGCCACGCCCAGCGGAAGAGCTTGATCGGATCGGCAGCCTGGTGAAGAGCGCGATCGGCTACGACGAGAAGCGTGGTGATCACGTAGAGGTGGTGAGCATGCGTTTCACCGCGGGCGAACTTTCCACGATTGCTGAGAACCATGGCATCCTCGGCTTCGAACTGGACAAGGCCGACCTGCTGCGTCTCGCGCAGACCGCGCTGTTCGGCTTCATCGGCGTCCTGGCGTTGCTGGTTGTGCTACGACCCATGGTCCTGCGGATAACCTCGGTCACGCCAGCAGCCATAACCGGTCCAGGAGGCTCGACGTTCGCCACTCTGGCCGGGCCGATGGGAACTGTGTTGCCGGCGCCGGCAGCGCAGGCCATCGCTGTCGGGGCGTCGCCGGCGCTAATTGAAGACGAGAGCATGGTGAACATCGCGCAGATCGAAGGCCAGATGCGTGCCTCCTCACTGCGCCGTATCGGCGAGCTGGTGGAAAAGCACCCAGAAGAGACCCTGTCGATCGTACGCGGGTGGATGGTGCAGGAGAACAACTGAGGTGCTGAAGTCGGAAGACTACCGCGGCATCAAAGGCGCACAAAAGGCGGCGATCCTGATGCTGGCTCTCGGCGAAGAGCAATGCACGCGACTCTTTGCAATGATGCATGAGGACGAGATCAAGGATCTCTCGTCGGCGATGTCACAACTCGGCGCTGTAAAGTCGGACGTGGTGGAGCGGCTGTGCATCGATTTCGTCGAGCATATGGGGGCTGCCGGTAACCTGATCGGCAGCTTCGAAAGCACCGAGCGGTTGCTGCAGAAATCGCTACCGCGCGAGCGTGCGGCGCAAATCATGGACGAAATCCGAGGCCCAGCCGGACGGACGATGTGGGACAAGCTGGGCAACGTGCACGAAGCCGTGCTGGCAAACTACTTAAAGAACGAATATCCGCAGACCGTGGCAGTGGTGCTTTCCAAGGTGCGTTCCGAGCATGCCGCGCGCGTGCTGACCCTGCTGCCCGATTCTTTTGCTATGGAAGTGGTGATGCGAATGCTGCGCATGGAAAGTGTGCAGAAGGATGTGCTGGACGGCGTCGAGCGCACTTTACGATCCGAATTTATGTCCAACCTGGCGCGCAGCACGCGACGCGATTCGCACGAGATGATGGCCGACATCTTCAACAACCTCGATCGCCAGTCGGAGAGCCGGTTCATCGCCTCTCTGGAGGAGCGTAACCGCGAGTTGGCCGAGCGCATCAAGGCATTGATGTTCACCTTCGACGACTTGATCCGGTTGACGCCGCAGGCCTCGCAAGTGCTGCTCAGAGCGATCGAGAAGGACAAGCTGCCGGTCGCCCTGAAGGGTGCCTCCGAGAAGCTGCGAGACATGTTCTTCAAGAACATGTCGGAGCGTGCCGCGAAGATCCTGAAAGACGATATGGAGGCACTCGGTCCGGTACGGTTGCGCGATGTGGATGAGGCACAGGCAGGAATCGTCGCACTTGCCAAAGAGTTGGCCGCGCAGGGTGCAATCGAGATCGCTGAAAGCAAAGACGAAGAGATGGTCTACTAGATGGACAGATCTCCACACGCAAAACGCTGCGGAAGCTTGTTTGCCGAGGACTTTGATCTGCCGGAGACGGCTCACGCGCCAGAGGTGATCGAGCCGGTGTTCTCTGCCAGCGACCTGGCGGCGGCACGCGAGGCAGCCTGGCGCGAAGGGCATGAGGCCGGACTGTTGGAGGCGGCCGCGGCAGACGCGGCATCGGCAAAGGAGGCGATGGCGCAGATTGCCGCGCAGTTGCGCGAGGAATCCAAGGCAGCCTTGATCCAGGCGGAACAGCAGGCCGAGTCCATTGCGCGGCTGCTGCTGGGAAGTCTCGCAGCGACATTCCCGGCTCTCTCGGCGCGTTACGGAAATGCGGAGGCACGCGCGATCGCGCGCAGCGTGCTGCCCGCGTTGGCGCAAGAGCCAACGATCACCATTCGTGCCCACTCGGATACCACGGCAGCCATTTCTCGCGAAATCGGCAAGCTGGATCCCGAGCTCAGGACGCGCGTCGAGACGGTGACTTCCGAAGCGATGCCACCCGGCGATGTGCGGATCACCTGGCGGAACGGGTCGGCGGTACGCAGCGTCGATGCGCTATGGCAGCAGGTAGTCGATGTTCTGGCGCCAGCTGGACTGCTGCGGGTGGATGCCAGTGTAAAGGAGATGGTCGATGGCGACTGATATGGAACTCGCAGAGCTCTCAGACGGCATGGCGTCGAATGCCGAAGCCAACGCGCCGCGAGGCGTCCGCGAACTGGAGGCGGTCTACGACATCCCCGTCACGGTCAGCGCAGTCCTTGGCAAGGCTACGATGCAAGTTAGCCAGCTGCTGAAGCTCGGTCGCGGGGCAGTGGTGGAACTGGATCGCAAGCTGGGCGAAGCCATCGATATCTACGTAAATAATCGCCTCGTCGCACGCGGCGAAGTGGTCATGGTGGACGACAGTCGGCTTGGCGTGACGATGACAGAAATCGTCAAGACGGATCGCGCCGGGTAGCCGCAATGCGCGTCCTCATCATTGGATCTCTGGCCGGCGAACTGGGCCAGGCGGCGCGGATCGCCATCACGCGCGGCGCCAAGCTGGAACAGGCCGACAACACGGATGCTGCGCTGGCTTGGTTGCGCGCCGATGCCCGTGTCGATCTGGTGCTGTGCGACATCATCCATGATGTCGGCACAGTGGTGCGAGCACTGACCGCCGAACGCATGGCGGTGCCGGTCGTGGCCTGTGGCACTGGAGACGACCCGGACGCGGCGGCACGTGCCATTCGCGATGGTGCGCGCGAGTTCCTGCCGCTGCCGCCGGATCCCGACCTGATCGCTGCCATCCTGCAGGCAGCCGCGGGCGAGACCCACGCGATGGTCGTGCGCGATGCGACCATGCAGGCGACGGTCGGCCGCGCCGAACAAGTTGCGAAATCGGAAGCATCCGTACTGATCACCGGCAAGTCAGGCACGGGGAAGGAAGTGCTGGCACGCCATATCCACAACATGTCGCGCCGTGCCGCTGGCCCATTCGTCGCCCTGAACTGCGCGGCTATCCCGGACAATCTGCTGGAGTCGGAGTTGTTCGGACACGAGAAGGGTGCGTTCTCGGGTGCCGTGGCGCGAAGGATTGGTAAGTTCGAAGCCGCACATGGGGGCACGCTGCTGCTGGATGAGATCAGCGAGATGGACGTGCGCTTGCAAGCCAAGCTGCTACGCGCCTTACAGGAGAGAGAGATCGACAGGCTTGGCGGCGGGGCGCCGGTCAAGGTGAATGTCAGGATACTCGCAACCACCAATCGTGATCTGCCGGCCGAGGTGCAGAGGGGGACGTTCCGCGAGGATCTGTATTTTCGATTGAACGTGGTGTCGCTCCGTATTC
Organism: uncultured Alphaproteobacteria bacterium; assembly: GCA_963850535.1. GTDB lineage: Bacteria > Pseudomonadota > Alphaproteobacteria > Acetobacterales > Acetobacteraceae > JAMXLO01. The sequence goes on from CAWKMC010000001.1 coordinate 4,393, forward strand.
CGCCGCTGCGCGAACGACCAGGCGACATCGCGGCATTGGCCGAGCATTTCCTGCGTCGCTACGCGGAGGTGAACGGGCTGCCGTTTCGACCCCTGTCGCGCGAGGCGCTGCTGCGGCTCGGCTCGCATTCATGGCGAGGCAACGTGCGCGAATTGGAGAATGCGATCCATCGCGCCGTACTCCTCGCTGAGGGGGATCTGATCGGTATCGAGGCCATCGAACTCGGGCCCGCCCGCGACCGCTGTGCAGCAGCCGGCCGGGGCTGGTGCCGGTGGCGTTGCGTCACTGGTGGGTCGACGCATGGAGGAGGTGGAGCGTGATCTGATCATCGAGACGCTCGGCCACACCCTGGGTAACCGGACGCACGCGGCAACCATCCTCGGCATCTCAATCCGCGCGTTGCGCAACAAATTGCGTGATTACGCCGCACAGGGCGTCGCTGTGCCGCCGCCAGCCGCCGGGGTCGCGGCGTAAGGCAGATCGCCATGTCCGACGCCACTGCCACTGCAAGCATCCTCCCTGCGCTGACCGGGCGCATCCGCCAGTTCGCGCCGGGTAGCGATGTCGGGCTCGCCATCGGTGTCGTGGCCCTGCTTTCCGTCCTGATACTGCCCCTGCCGACCATGTTGCTGGATCTTGGGCTGGCGCTTTCAATAACGGCGGGCGTGTTGGTGTTGATGGTCGCGCTGTTCCTCAACCGCCCGCTCGATTTTTCCTCCTTTCCGACACTGTTGCTGCTCACCACGCTGCTCCGCCTGTCGCTGAACGTGGCGGTCACCCGCCTGATCCTGTCACACGGCAATGAAGGTCCGCTGGCGGCCGGGCATGTTGTCGCGGCGTTCGGCGGCTTCCTGATGGGTGGCGACGTGGTGATCGGGTTGATCATCTTCGCAATCCTCCTGGTGGTGAACTTCATGGTCATCACCAAGGGTTCCGGTCGCATTGCCGAGGTCGCCGCGCGGTTCAGCCTGGATGCCATGCCTGGCAAGCAGATGGCGATCGATGCTGACCTGTCCTCCGGCATCATCGACGACAAGGAAGCACGCCGCCGACGCAAGGAACTGGAAGCCGAGAGCGGTTTTTACGGCGCCATGGATGGCGCGGCGAAGTTCGTGCGCGGAGACGCCATTGCGGCGTTGATCATCACCGTGATCAACATCCTGGGCGGCCTGACCATCGGGCTGCTGCGGCACGGTATGTCGTTTAGCGACGCTGCCGCGACTTTCACCACGCTCACCGCCGGCGACGGTCTTGTGTCGCAAATTCCGGCCCTGCTGGTCTCCACCGCGGCTGGCATCGTCGTCACCAAGGGCGGGATGGAGGGCACCGCGGATGTCGCGCTGATCCGGCAGTTGGGAAGCAGTCCAAAGCCGCTCGCTATGGCCGCGGGTGCGGCGGCGCTGCTGGCGCTGCTGCCTGGCCTGCCAATGCTGCCCTTCATGGCGCTTGCCGGATTGGCCGGCACAGGCGCTTGGTTTCGCCACAAGGCTCTGCCGGGCTCGGCGGTGGATACGCCGGCGCCGCCCATCATCACCGAGCAGCCGATCAGCGACGCGCTGCGGATTGACATGATCCGACTGGAGCTCGGTTATGGATTGCTGCCGTTGGCCGGTGGTGAAACGGCGCGGCTGACGGAGCAGATCAAGGGGCTGCGGCGCTCGATCGCGACGGAAATGGGCTTCGTGCTGCCACCGGTGCGCATCCAGGACAACATGGCACTCCCCGCCAACAATTATTCGATCCGCATCAAGGAGATCGAAGCCGGCGGCGGCGAGCTGCGTCCTACAATGTTGCTGGTGATGGACCCGAACGGCGGCACACCGCCCGTGCAGGGCGAGCCGACGCGCGAACCTGCGTTCGGCCTGCCGGCACTGTGGATCGATCCGGTGCATAAGGAAGAAGCGTTGTTCCGCGGCTGCACTGTGGTCGATCCGTCCAGTGTGCTCACCACGCATCTGACTGAAATCGTCCGTGAGAACATGGCCGAGCTTCTGTCCTATGCCGAGACACAGAAATTGCTGGACGAGCAGCCGCGCGAACAACAGCGATTGGTCGCGGATCTCATTCCTTCGCAAATAGCAGTCGGTGGTGTACAGCGGGTACTGCAGAGCCTGCTGGCTGAGCGAATTTCTATTCGCGACCTGCCGACGATCCTTGAGGGCACCCAGGAGGCGTGTGGCGGTGCAAGCCGCGCCATCGCGACCATCGTGGCACATGTGCGGGCACGGCTGGCCCGCCAGATCAGCGACAGCCACACCGGTCCCGGTGGCTATGTTCCTCTTGTTACGTTGTCGGCGGAGTGGGAAGCGGCGTTCGCCGAAGCGCTGTCTGGGCCGGCCGAGGACCGCCAGCTCGCCATGGCACCCACGAAACTGCAGGAATTCATGCAGAAACTTCGGACGACGCTCGATGCCGCGGGGACTGCGGGCGAGACGCCGGCACTGCTGACCTCTGGCGGCATTCGCAGCCACGTGCGCGCCATCGTCGAGCGGATCAGGCCAAGCACTCCGGTGCTTGCACAGGCCGAAATCCATCCACGAGCACGCATCCGCACCGTAGGCACGATATGAACCTTCGGCTGTTGCCATGCGCCTGAAGCGCTACCGCGCCTCCGGTATGGCACAGGCGATGGCGCAGGTCCGAGCGGAACTTGGCGAGGACGCATTGATCCTGGCGACGCAGCGTCTCGGCAACGGGGTCGAGGTGACTGCCGCTCTGGAGCCGGATGAAGGACCCCCCACACCACTTATGTCCGCGGACCCGACGCTGGTCGCGGCGCTGGATTTCCACGGGGTTCCTGCTCTGCTTCGCAGCAATCTGCAACGCGGCGATCTGGCAACCAACCTCGCATCGTCCTTAAGCTTTGCTGCTCTCCCGCTTGAGGAGCGGCCCCTGCTGATCGTTGGGCCGCCTGGCACAGGCAAGACGCTGACCATCGCACGACTTGCGACCCGACTGGTGATGTCAGGCATCAAGCCGTTGGTGATCACCGCCGACGGCAAACGGGCCGGCGCGACCGAGCAACTCGCCGCCTTCACCAAGCTGCTCGGCATCAACCTGGTCGTTGCCTGCCACCCCGTCACTGTCGGTCGGGCACTTACCCGACGCGGGCCGGATACACCTGTATTGATCGACAGTCCGGGGTGCGATGCGTTCGACCCTGCCCAGGTTGAAGAATTGTCGGAGCTGGCCAGCACCGCCAATGCAGCGACGGTCCTGGTTCTAAGCGGGGGATTGGACCCGGCAGAAGCGGTGGACGTCTCTCGTGTCTATGCAGCGGCCGGGGCACGCCTGCTGGTCGCGACGAAGCTCGACCTGGCGCGACGACTGGGGGGCATCCTGGCGGCGGCCGGCGCGGCTGACTCACCGAGGCCGGCATCGGCGCGGGTGCGGCGGATGGATTGCTGCCGATCACTCCTGCCTGGCTTGCGGCGCGTCTACTCAGCGGAGTTCCGTGATGACCCGAGGCCAAACGATTGCCATTGCTTCAGGCAAGGGCGGTGTTGGGAAGACCTGGTTCGCCATCACGCTCGCGCATGCGCTGACCAGGCTTGGCCGCCACGTCCTACTGTTCGACGCCGATCTCGGCCTGGCGAATGTCGATATTCAACTGGGTCTGACGCCTCGGCTGGACCTGGCGAGCGTGATCAGCGGCAAGGCCACGCTGGCAGACGCGACGTTGCACTGTCCGGATGGCGGCTTCTCAATCGTCGCGGGACGCTCGGGATCGGGTCTGTTGTCGACGCTCGATCCGGCGGCGCTGGAGCGTATATTGGCAGCGCTGCAGACCGAGGCGGCACGCTGCGATGTGGTCCTGCTTGATCTCAGCGCCGGGCTGGAGCGCGCGGTGCGTCGCATGGCGGCCTGGGCAGATAGGCTGCTGGTGCTGGCCACCGAGGAGCCCACCAGTCTGACCGACGCCTACGCGGTGCTGAAGCTTCACGCGGCAGACCGGCCGGACGGCAACGTTCGCATCGTCGTGAACCAGGCTACGACCCGCGCGGCCGGCGAACGAACCTTTGCCACGCTGGAGCGTGCTTGCCAGACCTTCCTTGGGCGGGCCCCGAGTCTCGCCGGGATTGTCCGGCGCGACGAACGCGTCCGGGATGCCATTCGCCGGCAGACGCTATTGCTGTCCCGGCATCCGAACGCGCCGGCCGCCAACGACGTAGAGGCGATCGCGCGTTTGTTGTAGCCTCTGCTGCGCCGCACCACATACGGACGCGGAGGGGGTGGCATGAACCTCATTCGCAGCAGCCGCGGACGCGATTTGCGCGTGGACTTCTTCCGCGGGCTGGCGCTGTGGTGGATCTACACCGATCACATCCCCGGTGACGTGCTGGGTGACTACAGCCTGCGCAACTTCGCCATGTGCGATGCAACCGAGATCTTCGTGTTGCTCGCAGGCTTTGGTGCCGGCATTGCCTATGGCTCTGTGATGAACCGTCAGGGCTATCTGTATGCAGCGGCCGATACGCTGCGGCGTGCCTGGACGCTGTACATCGCCCACATCTTTCTGTTCGTGGTGTACACTGCGCAGGTGGCTTATTCGGCCGCCGCGCTGGACCGCGTGTTCTATCTGGAAGAAACAAGGCTCGACGTATTGGCAGATGCGCCGTATCAAGCGCTGCTCGAAGCACTGCTTCTGCGCTTTCAGCCCAGCCTGCTGAACATATTGCCGTTGTATGTGGCGCTGCTGCTGATGTTCGTGATTGCGTTGCCGCTGCTGCGCAGGCCGATATTGCTGTTCTGCATATCGCTCGCCGGTTACCTGCTGGTGCGTGTCACTGGGATCAATATGGCGGCCTGGACCGGCGAGGGATGGTACTTCAATCCATTTGCCTGGCAATTCCTGTTCATGATCGGCGCCATCCTCTCTTACGCCCCGCCGAGGACGCCGCGTGTCCGCTGGCCCATTGATGTGGCATCGGTGTTGATTCTGCTCGCCGGGATTGTGGTCATCTGGGTAATCGATACACACCCGAGCATCCTGGCCGCCATGCCGTCGTCAGTGATCCGCTTCGTCATCACCGAGGACAAGACGGGGCTGCATCCATTCCGGTTGCTGTCGATCCTTTCGCTCGCCTGGCTGACTGCGCGTTCGGTGCCGCCCGAGGCAGACTGGCTGCGCTCGCGCTTCGCCGCACCGCTCGTGCTGCTGGGACAGAACTCCCTACCGGTGTTCTGTTCCGGCATCTTCTTCGGCTTCATCGCCCGGCTTGCACTGGAAGCACAGGAAAGTGTTGCAATGCAGATTGCAGTCAATCTGTGCGGTGCACTCGCAATGGTAGCAGTGGCTGGAATCACCGCCTGGTATCGCGGAAAGGCCCGAGCACCAGCGCAACGGCAGCCCGTCACCTTGCCGGCGGTCGCGAGGACTGATACCGGATAATTGTATGCGTCGGTTGGCCTCTGCAATCCTGCTCTGCTCGGTTTTCGCATCCCTGCAGCCATCGCTGGCAGCCACTGAGTTGACCGGGACCTGTGGAGCCCCGGACGAGTTCGTCACCGCCGATGAATCGCTGTCCCAATTCAGCCAGGCTGTTACAGCGGGCGGTGTCGTGAATGTGCTGGCAGTCGGATCGGCAACGACGGTCGGTTCTGTCAATGCGGCCGGATTGAACAGCGCGGCGGAAGGCGGCGCATTTCCCTGGCAGATGATTCGCGCGTTGCACGCAGCGATTCCGTCGGTCACGTTTGATCTCACTGTGCGTGGCGGCCGCGGCATGACCGCCGAAGACATGCTGCCTTTGATCGACGGCGCCCTGCAACATCAACACTATGCGCTGGTGTTGTGGCAGACCGGCACCGTGGAGGCGGTGCGAGGACTGCAGCCAGATGGGCTGCTCGATATCTTGCACACCGGCGCTGCACATATCCGAGACGCTGGCGGCGACCTGGTGCTGATCGATCCGCAGTTCAGCCGCTTTCTTCGCGCCAATACTGACCTCGATCCCTATGAGAACGTGATGCAGCAGGTGGCGACAATGCCAGGTGTCGTGCTGTTTCACCGCTTCGATCTGATGCGGACCTGGGCCAACGAAGCGCGCCTTGATCTGGAACACACAGCGAAGGCTGACCGCGACAAGGCATTGGACGAACTGAATGGCTGCCTGGGCCGGGCACTGGCGCAATTCGTATTGAGCGGGGCCGGCCTGTTGAAGAAGTGACCCGCCCGGAGCATGCTTCGCCCATCCTTGGACCATGGGAGGGAACTGGATGCCTGGAATGTTGGACGGCAAGGTCGCGGTGGTCACCGGCGCGGGGCGTGGTATCGGCCGTGCGACTGCGATCTGTCTGGCGGCGAATGGCGCAAAGGTAGTCGTCAACGACGTCGGCGCCGCCGTCACCGGCGAGGGTCATGATGTCGGCCCGGCGCAGCAAGTGGTGGCTGAGATCGCCCAGGCAAACGGTCAGGGCCGCGCAGTAGCGAACACCGACAGCGTCGCCGAGTGGGAAAACGCGCAGAAAATCGTGCAGACCGCGATCGACAATTTTGGCCGCATCGACATGGTGGTGAACAACGCGGGTATCCTGCGCGATCGTATCTTTCACTACATGACACCCGAGGAATTCGATGCGGTGATGAAGGTGCACTTGTATGGCGCCTTCTATGTCAGTCGCGCCGCCGTGGTGCATTTCCGCAAGCAGGAGAGCGGTTCCTACGTCCACATAACCTCCACGTCCGGGCTGATCGGCAGCGTCGGGCAGGTCAACTATGGCGCTGCGAAGCTCGGCATCGCCGGACTGTCGCGCTGCATCGCGATGGACATGCAGCGCTATCACATCCGTTCCAACTGCATTGGCCCGCACGCCTTCAGCCGCATGATCGAGACGGTGCCTGGCCAGACCGAGGAGCAGATGAAGGCGCGCGCCGAAAGGACCCGACCGGACCACATCTCACAACTGATCGCGTTCCTAGGTACTGACGCCGCGGCGGACGTGAGCGGGCAGATTTTCGGCGTGCGCGGCAACGAGGTGTATCTGTACAATCAGCCGCGGCCGATCCGGATAATGGCGCGCGCTGATGGCTGGACACCGGAGAAGCTGGCCGAACACTGGCTGCCGGCCGTGAAGAACAGCTTCACCCCGCTGGAGCGTACGCGCGACGTATATCCCTGGGATCCCGTCTGAGCCAATGCGTGATTGTGGCCGGGATTGTCCCGGCCATGTCCGCCGGGTGCTATCCCAATAAGCAGGATCCTCTGAAGTTATCCCAGTCCTTCCGCAGGCGGCGCCGCGCCTTGCTTTGATGCGCCGCCGACCAGCCGGCCAGTGCCGCAACAGCCGGCGCCAGCTCCGGTTGGCGCTCCCCACCTAGTCCTGCGGCCAATTCGACGGCGACCACCGCGTCGTTGAATTCTCCCAGCCGGTTCAGCAAACCTTTGCAGGCGTGCAGATACCCCTTCACCTGCTTGTGGCGGTATAGCGGTTTCACGAATTCCAGGCCGTAGCGCAGCTTCTTCAGCGACTTGCGCAGCGCATGCAATTCAGTGTCTGCGAGGCGGCCAATATGTCGTCCGCGATGCAGCACCTTGCGCTCCAGTCGTTCGATCAGACCCGGCGCCAAGTCAGCCAGCGACCGAAGCATCGCGCCACCATTCGGCGGCCCGACCACGACGGCAGCATCGCCCGCCCATCCGGCCAGCCCGAGCACTGTGGCCGTCAACAAGGGGCCCCCTAATTCGGCCGCAGCGCGCGCATGCGCCTTTATACGTCTGTCCTCCGCCGGCCCACGCAGCAGATCCAGCCAAGGCGCGGAAATGCCGCTTTCCACCGCCGCCGGCAAGACCTCCGTGCAGAACACGTCCCAATCGCGAGCCTCGCCAAACACGCGGCCCAGCGAGCGCAGCGCCTCGGTGAACCGAGCTTCGGCGTGCGGCTCGAGATGCGGCCGGAACAGCAGTAGCGCGGCCCGCAGCCGGCGAACCGCGACGCGCATCTGGTGCACGCCTTCGATGTCGCCCGACGCCGCGGCAGGCTGGTTCGCCATGAAATGCGCCAGCACACCGTCGACGATCATGCGGAATGCCGCGGCCGCCGTGACATCCTCCGGCAGATCGATACTCGCCTGCTTCACGGCACTGCGCGGGCGCCCGGTGCGCAATCGCCAGCCACGATCAGCCTTGCTCTCGGCACCCAGGCTCATGGCGAGACTGGTGTGCAGCGTCGCAGCGAGGCGATACATCGGTTCGGGATCACCAGCCTTCAGCTCAAGTTCCAGCTCGCGGATTTCCTCGGCCGTGCCGCCGGCGATGACGCGCCCGCGATCAACCGCCACCTCGATCGTTGCGCCATCCTGTTGCACTGTTCGAACACTGCGCCGCACATCGGTCGTGAACACCGGCTCCAGTTCTTTCGCCTGGAGCAAGGGCGCGGCAGGTGTATCGGCAAGCAGGTCAAGGTCTGGCCTATCGGAGTTGACCGGCCATTCCCATTCTCCACGCGCGAATGGTCCCGCTTGATCCCCGCGCAGCTTCAAGGTCTGCACACGCTGGGTGCCAATTGCGCGTACCCGCAGGCTGAAGGCTTGCCGCAACAGATCGCCGGCCGGCGTATCGAAGTAGGTGGTGACCTCGTGCTCGGGCTGCCTATCGGATCGCAGCATCGGATGCGCCTCGAGCGCTTCATCTGATCCGGAGGACAGGTGAAACTTGATCTCCAGCTCGGTCGACCGGCGCTGGGAGTGTGCGTCCATGGGGTTCAAAACGCGCGCTCCCGCTCTTCGTTCCTAGCGTCCGACGAAGTTCGGTTTCCGCTTCTCGCGGAATGCGGCAACCCCTTCGCGGTGATCCTCGGTCTGATCGAGCTGCGGCTGCACGAACGCCTCGAGGTCGAGGAAATCCTCGTAGCTCGGCCCGCTGGCCATGTGAAACAGCTTCTTTGCCATGCCGAATGCGAAGGTTGGGCCGGTCGCCAGATCCGCCGCCAGTTCCTCGGTCTTCGCCATCAGCTCGCCGTCCGGCACCACATCGTTCACCAGGCCGAGCGACAACGCCTCTTGTGCCTCGACGAACCGGGCGGTGAACACCAGCTCCTTGGCGCGCGCCAGACCGATGCGACGCGTCAGGAACCAGATCGCGCCGCCATCCGGCGCCAGGCCGATGCGACGGAACACCTGCGAGAAGCGGGCGGTTTCCGATGCAACGATCAGGTCGCAGGCCAGGGCGATCGACCAGCCGATGCCAACCGTCGGGCCACGCACCGCAGCGAGCACCGGTTTCTCGATCGCGTGCAGCGTCCGCAGGAATTGATGGCTGCCGCCCTGCATCTTTTCCCGTTCGGCACGCAGGCCGCCGCGCTGCATCCGTCCGACATCGGCACCGGTGCAGAACGCACGTCCCTCGCCGGTGACGATGATTGCGCGCACATTCTCATCAAAGCGGAGTTGCTGCGTGTAGTCGCGCAGCTGCGCCCGCATCTCATAGGTGAGCGCGTTCAGCTTCTCCGGCCGGTTGAGTACCGATCTTTGCGACCGGGCCGTCGATGATCAGGTCGACCGACATACCTTCCTCCGCCTGGTTCGCAACATCCAAGCGTGTTGACGCCATGCGGGCAAGGCGGCAGCGTTGTCCGGTTACCGGAGGAAAGCGGCCATGGCGCGTCCGTTTGAGGGCATCCGTATCATCGACATCACGCATGTGCTGGCGGGACCCTTCGCCGCGTATCAGCTCGGGCTGATGGGTGCCGATGTGATCAAGGTGGAACACCCGGACGACCCTGACCAGAGCCGTGATTCCGGCAGCGATAACGTGCTGAACCACGCGAACATGGGTACAGGCTTCCTGACCCAGGGATCCAATAAGCGCTCGATCACGCTGAACCTGAAGACCGAGCAGGGCCGCTCAATCCTCAAGAAGCTGGTCGCCACCGCGGATGTGTTGGTCGAGAACTATCGGCCAGGTGCGTTCGAGGCACTGGGGCTTGGCTACGAGGAGATGCGCAAGATCAACCCGAAGCTGATCTACGCATCATTCTCGGCGTTCGGCCAGGGCGGCCCGCGGCGAGAGCAGACCGCGTACGATCACGTGATCCAATCCACTTCGGGCATCATGGCGATGACCGGCACACCGGAGACGAATCCGGTGAAGATCGGGGCGCCGGCGATCGACTATTCCACCGGCACGATGGGCGCGTTCGCGCTGTCGGCGGCACTGTTCCAACGCGAGCGCACCGGACAGGGTCAGCGTATCGACATGGCAATGCTTGACGTGGCGATCATCCTGATGGCCTCGCACGTCACCGGCTATCTGCGCAACGGCCATCATCCGAAGCCATCCGGCAACCGCATGCCGCATGCCACCAGCATGGCGTACCGGACGAAGGACGGGATGGTGATGCTGGGTGCATCCAATCTGCGGCAGCAGAAGCGGCTATGGACCGTTCTCGAGCATCCCGAGATGATCAAGCGCAGCAACGACGAACGACACACCGATCACGACCGCGAGGAAACGCTGCTGACTGAGATGATGCTGACCCGGAGTGCCGCGGAGTGGGAGGTGTGGCTGCAGGAACGCCACGTTCCGGCGTCGCGTGTGCGCACCATGGGCGAAGCCTTGGCCGATCCGCAGATTGCCTCGCGCGGCGTGCTCCACCGGCACGAGAGTGCGCCGGGCATCGACGGGCCATTCACCGTGCCCGTGGCGGCGTTCAAATTCGCGCATGATGGGCCGCGGGTGGATCGGCCGCCGCCAATGTTCGGGCAGCATACCGACGAGGTGCTTGAGGAGTTGGGATACAGTTCGGCAGAGATCGCAGGGTTTCGTAAAATCGACGCTATTTAGTGTCATTCCCGCGAATGCGGGAATCCAGGGCTGGATCCGCGCTTTCCCGGGGATGACAAGGTTCACGCGTGAAATGACGAGGGGGAGGAGGTAGCGATGCAACTTGGCCGGTTAAGCGCGTGGTATTCGACTGACAAACTGGGTGGTGCCCAGCAGATCAAGTCGTTTGCGCAAATCGTCGAACGCCTAGGCTACGATACGTTGTGGTATCCCGAATCGCGTGGTTATGAATCCTTCTCGGTAGGCGGATTCATCCTCGGCAATACAACCAAACTAAAACTTGGAAGCTCTATTGCCTCGATCTATGCACGCGATGCCTTCACCTCCCGTCGTGGACTGCTGTCATTGCAGGCGTTGTACGGTGACCGCTTCATCCTTGGTCTCGGTGTCAGCCACTTGCCCATGGTCGAAGGCATTCGGGGCCACAAATACGAAAGGCCGGTACCGGCCATGCGTGCCTACCTTGAAGGCATCACCAAGGGCGAGGCCGGCGCGGACAACTGGCCACTCGCCATCGCTGCACTCGGGCCGCTGATGCTGAAACTCGCGGCCAGCCACACGCGTGGCGCGCTGCCGTACAACACCACACCAGAACACACGGCCGAGGCCGCGCGCATCCTTGGGCCGAATAAGTGGCTGGTCGCAGAACAGAAGGTTACACTTGAAACCGACCCGGCGAAGGCGCGGGCACTGGGACGGAAGGAGCTGTCACGCTACATGGTGCTCGACAACTATCGCAACAACTGGCTGCGGCTGGGCTTCTTGGAAGCAGAACTGGCCAACGGCGGCTCCGATCGGTTCATCGATGCGATGGTGCTGTGGGGCGGCAAGGCGAAGGTGCAGGAAGGTCTGCGCGCACATTTCGCCGCCGGTGCAACACAGGTCTGCATCCAACCGGTGCACGATGATGGCGACACCGCGGCGCGCGATCGCATCCTGACCGAACTCGCCGACACCTGATGGGTGGGTCGAGCCCGTCGATGACGCTTGCAGGCCGGGATCGGGCTCCCAGCGAACATGTTCGCTGGGGACCCGCTGCCGCCCGGAACTATACCTGACACGAGGTTCGCATGCTGGCAATTCCAAAATCGGGACCGATCTCGCGCACGACAATGGCCTATGTGCTGGCAGGAGGCCGTGGCAGCCGCTTGATGGAGCTGACCGACCGACGCGCCAAGCCAGCCGTGTTCTTCGGCTGCAAATCGCGCATTATCGACTTCGCGCTGTCGAATGCGCTGAACTCCGGCATTCGCCGCATCGGCGTCGCCACACAATACAAGGCACATAGCCTGATCCGCCACCTGCAACGCGGCTGGAACTTCTTCCGCGTCGAACGCAACGAGAGCTTCGACATTCTGCCGGCGTCGCAACGCGTGTCCGAAACGGAATGGTACGCCGGCACCGCCGATGCGGTGTATCAGAACATCGACATCATCGAGAGCTACGGGCCGGACCACATTATAGTCCTGGCCGGCGATCATGTTTACAAAATGGACTACGAGCCGATGCTGCAGATGCACCATGAGCGGCAGGCCGACGTGACTGTCGGCTGCATCGAGGTGCCGCGCATGGAGGCAACCGCATTCGGCGTAATGGCGGTGGACACGGAAGACCGTATCGTGTCGTTCCTGGAGAAACCGAAGGACCCGCCTGGCATGCCGGATAGGCCAGACATGGCGCTGGCCAGCATGGGCATCTACGTGTTCGCCACGAAGTTCCTGTTCGACCAGCTTCGTCGCGATGCCGCCGATCCCAACTCCAGCCGCGACTTCGGCAAGGACCTGATCCCGTATCTGGTGAAGCATGGCAAGGCAATCGCGCATCGCTTCAGCGACTCCTGTGTGCGCTCGGGCTTCGAGGCCGAATCGTATTGGCGTGATGCCGGCACGCTGGATGCCTACTGGGAGGCGAACATTGACCTGACCAAGGTGGTTCCGCCGCTTGATCTCTACGACCACGAGTGGCCGATCTGGACCTATGCAGAGGTCACCCCGCCCGCCAAGTTCGTGCATGACGGCGACGACCGTCGTGGCCAGGCGATCAGCTCACTCGTATCGGGCGGCTGCATCATCTCGGGCGCGCTGCTGCGGCGCTCCTTGCTGTTTACCGGCGTGCACATGCACTCCTTCGCCCGGGTGGAGAACAGCGTGGTGATGCCGTATGTCGATATCGGCCGGGGCGCTCGGCTGGACAAGGTCATCATCGACCGCGGCGTGAGGATTCCGGATGGACTGGTCGTCGGGGAGGATCCGCTGGCCGACGCCGAACGCTTCCGGCGCACGGACAGCGGCATATGCCTGATCACCCAGCCGATGCTTGACCGTCTGAGGTGATGTCGACGCTGAACGTACTCGCCGTCGTCTCTGAGATCTTTCCACTGATCAAGACAGGTGGCCTCGCCGATGTCGCGGCTGCTCTGCCGGTTGCGCTTGCTGGCGAAGGCGTATCGGTGCGCACGTTGGTGCCTGGCTATCCGCCGGTGTTGCGTGCACTGGAGGGCGGCGTGGTGGTCGCCACCGAGCATCTATTCGGCGGCGAGGCGCGCATCGTGGCAGCGAAAGCAGCAGGGCTGGAGCTGTTCGTCATCGACGCGCCGCACCTCTATGCGCGCGAAGGTAATCCGTATCGGGCACCGGATGGCTCTGACTGGGGCGACAACGCATTCCGCTTTGCCGCATTGTCACGCGTCGCACTGTTGCTCGCACAAGGCCTGGTGGACGGATATCGGCCTGACGTGGTGCATGCACACGACTGGCAGGCAGGACTTGCGCCGGCTTATCTTTATTATGCGGGCGTCATGATGCCGAGTGTGATGACGCTGCACAATCTCGCCTTCCAAGGACAGTATCCAGCGTATCTATTGGGTGCACTTGGGCTGCCGGGTGACTCTTACACCGTTCAGGGAGTCGAGTACTATGGCGCGATTGGCTACCTGAAGGCAGGATTGCGGTTCGCCGACCGAATCACCACTGTGTCGCCAACTTATGCGGCAGAAATCCGCACACTGGCAGGCGGCATGGGTATGGACGGCTTATTGCGCGACCGCGCCGACGTGCTGTCCGGCATTATCAATGGCATCGATACCGCAGTGTGGGATCCGGCGAACGACCCGTTCCTTCCTGGTGATCGCGCCGCAAACAAAGCGGCGTTGCAGGAACGTCTTGGCCTGCGCTCCGATCCCGGGAGTCTGCTGTTCGGGGTGGTCAGCCGGTTCTCGGTGCAAAAGGGGATCGATCTGATCTTGGCGGCGCTGCCAACTCTTTTGAGTGCTGGCGCGCAGCTGGCCCTGCTTGGTTCTGGCGATGCTGCGCTGGAAGCCGCACTGCGTGCGGCGGCCGGCCCCGATATCGGCGTGCAGATCGGCTACGACGAAAGCCTGGCGCATCTGATCCAAGGTGGCTGCGACGCATTGTTGGTCCCGTCCCGCTTCGAACCGTGCGGACTGACGCAGCTCTGCGCGATGCGCTACGGCGCCCTGCCTGTGGTCGCGCATGTGGGGGGCCTATGCGACACTGTGATCGATGCCAACGAGATGGCGCTGGCAAAGGGAATTGGCACCGGGTTCCATTTTTCCCCCGTCACGAGCGAGATGCTGGCTGCCACGATCTTGCGCGTAGACGGCGTGTGGCGGCAGTCGGAAATCTGGCGTCAGCTGCAGCGCAATGCCATGCAGACGGATGTAAGCTGGCGTCGGCCGGCCTCACGCTATGCGGCGCTGTATCGGGAGATCGCGGAATAGGATCTTATGGCGGCAGTAACGGCACAACGCGAACTGGCGAACTCGCTGTTTGATCAGCTTCGTCGTGACGGGCTCGACGAGCCGGGTGTGTCGCGCGATCCGTACGGTGCGGGCGAACAGCGCGCACACGCGACGGTAGCAGCAGCGGCACGTCAGCTTGGCTTGCAGATCGAAGGGGATGCGGCCGTCAACCTGTACATGACCCTTCGTGGCCGTGATGCCACAGCGAAGCGCGTCATCGTTGGATCGCATCTCAACTCCGTGCCGCACGGTGGCAACTTTGATGGAGCCGCCGGTGTGGTGGCGGGACTGGTCGCCGTCGCGGCATTGCAGCAGGCAGGTATCACGCTCGATCGCGACCTGACGGTAATGGGGATCCGCGCCGAGGAGAGCATCTGGTTCCAGGTTTCTTACATTGGCAGCCGCGGTGCACTCGGCGCGCTGCCGGATGGCGCTCTGGACGTGCGTCGCATCGACACCGGCCGCGCACTGGCGGAACATATCGCGGAGTGCGGTGGCGATCCGGATGCGCTGCAGAACCGCGTGCGCTTCTTCGATCCTGCGCGCATTGCGGCCTATCTGGAGCTACATATCGAGCAGGCCCCAAGTTTGGTCGAAGCGGGACGTCCGGTGGCGATCTGCACCGGCATTCCCGGAAACTTCCGCTACCCCAATGTACGGATCGAGGGCAGCCACGACCATGTCGGCCTGCCGCGCCGCTTCCGCCGCGACGCTGCAATAGCCGGCGCCGAGTTCGCCATGGCGCTCGATCATCTATGGGAGGAGTACGACGCGAAAGCTGTGCTGATGGCATGCACGATCGGCCGTTTCCACACCGATGTGGCCGCGCACGGGCTGACCATCGTGCCCGGCGCATTTCACTTCAGCCTCGATGTTCGTGCCTATGACGAAGCCGTCTTGGTCGAATTGGATCGCCAGGTGGATGCGATTATCGCCGGCATCGAACAGCGACGGGGCGTGCGTTTTCATCGTGGATCGAAGGCGCGCGCAGCGGTCGGAGCGGTTGACGCGTCCATTAAGTCCGACCTGGAGCGCTGCGCCGACAGGTTGCGCATTCCAGTGCTGCAACTCGGCAGCCCTGCATCGCACGACGCGGCCGCGTTCGCCGCCGCCGGCGTGCCAATGGGCATGATCTTTGTGCGCAACGAGAACGGCAGCCACAATCCACGTGAGGCCATGGCGTTGGACGACTTCATGGCCGGCGCCACGCTGTTGACGCAGTACCTCAGCGACCTCCTACGCCGGGCGGTAATTCAGCCCTCGCAGCTGCTGTCCCCGCGCGCCTCTATCGGCTATCAGTCATCGAACGCAATCTCGACGAGCCTGCTGCATGAGCCGCCAACCACCTGGCCGACGCGCCGATTATCGTTGGTTCCACGCCATCACGACGCGTTGGATGGACAATGACGTGTTTCAGCACGTGAACAACGTCAACTACTTCTCCTTCTTCGATACCGCAGTGACGTACTTCGAGATGACGAATGGCGTAGTGGACTTGCTGGAAGGTCCGGTTCACTGCGTCGTAGCCGAGGTCATGTGCCGCTATCACAGCTCGGTGGCATTTCCCGATCGCATTGCCGTCGGCATCCGGGTGGCGCGCATCGGCAGCAGTTCGGTGCGCTACGAAATCGGCGTGTTTCGCAACGACGACGATGTGGCGGCGGCGGAGGGCTACTTCGTCCACGTCTTCGTCGATCGCGCGACGCAGCGGCCGGTGCCGGTGCCGGAGGCGTCCAGGACGGTGCTGCAAGGCATCGCTTCCTGACCATGCTTGCGAGCGCAGCTAACTCGGCGCCGCCAGGGATTGCTTCGCTGCGCTCGCAATGACAGCGTGGTCATATCGAGCAGGAGGAAGCCATGGATCTGGGATTAAAGGGGAGGAAAGCCATTGTGTGTGCGGCGAGCAAGGGGCTTGGCCGCGCCTGCGCCATGTCGCTCGCACGCGAGGGCGTTGACGTGGTAATCACCGCCCGTACCGCGGCCGATCTGGAAAGGACCGCCGATGAGATCCGCAAGGAGACCGGTGCGAAGGTGACGCCGGTCGCCGGCGACATCACCACGGATGCCGGCCGCGCCGCGGCGCTCGCCGCCTGCCCCGCACCAGACATTCTGATCAACAACGCCGGCGGCCCCCCGCGGGGCGATTTTCGCGATTGGGGACGCGACGACTGGATCAAGGCGGTCGATGCAAACATGCTGACGCCGATCCTGCTCATCAAAGCTGTGGTCGATGGCATGATCGAGCGCAAATTCGGTCGCATCGTCAACATCACGTCCGCGTCGGTGAAGTCGCCGATCCCGGAACTCGGCATGAGCAACGGCGCGCGCGCCGGTCTTACCGGCTTCGTCGCGGGAACCGCGCGGCAGATCGCCAAGCACAACGTGATCATCAACAACATCCTGCCGGGCCCGTTCCTCACGGACCGACTGCGCAGCGGCTTTGCCGAAGCGGCCCGCGCGTCCAACCGGCCAGTCGACGAGCTCGTGCAGGAGCGGATGAAGGGCAATCCAGCCGGCCGTGCCGGTGATCCGGCCGAGTTCGGTGACGCCTGTGCCTTCCTGTGTTCGGCCAAGATCAGCTTCATCGTCGGGCAGAACCTGCTGCTTGATGGTGGCGCGTTCAATTCATCGAGCACATGACCGACCCAACCTTCCTGCCGGCATGGCGCCTCGCAGAACTGATCCGCGGCGGCGCCTTCTCCTGCCTGGAACTTCTCGACCACTGCATTGCTCGGATCGAGCGGCTCGACAGCAAGACCAACGCCGTGGTGGTGCGCGATTTCGACCGCGCCCGCGAGCGCGCACGCCTGCTCGATCGGCAACGCAAGGAAGGCCGCGCGACGCCGTTGTTCGGCGTGCCGATGACGGTGAAGGAGAGCTTCAACCTGAAAGGTCACCCGACCACGTGGGGCTACGAGCAGCAGCGCAACAGCGCCGCGCACGAGGATGCGCTGGCGGTGCAACGCCTGACAGCAGCGGGCGCCGTGGTATTCGGCAAGACCAATGTGCCGGTCAGCCTCGCTGACTGGCAGAGCTTCAATCCGGTGTACGGCACGACGTCCAATCCCTGGAATCTGGCGCATACGCCGGGTGGCTCGTCCGGTGGCAGCGCCGCGGCGGTAGCGGCGGGGTTTTCGGCACTCGAAATCGGCAGCGACATCGGCGGGTCGATCCGGGTGCCGGCGCACTATTGCGGCGTGTTCGGCCACAAGCCGAGTTGGGGACTGTGCTCGGGTCGTGGCCAGTCGTTGATACCGATCGCCGGAATGACAGACATTGCGGTGATCGGACCGCTGGCGCGTTCGGCGCGAGATCTGTCGCTGGCGCTCGACACCATCGCTGGCGCCGACCCGGTTCAGGACGTCGGCTATATCACGCTGCCGGCGCCGCGCGCGCTGCGTCTTTCCGACCTGCGCATCGCAGTATGGTCGAGCGAGCCAGGCCAGGAGACGGACACGGAAACGACGGCGCTCATAGACGCGCTGGCCGAGTTCCTGGAACGGGAAGGTGCAACGGTCAGCCGCACCGCGAGGCCTGAGTTCCATGTTACGGAGGCGTTCCATCTCTACGTGCGCCTACTGGCGGCCGCGCTCAGCGCTCGCTTCACCGACGAGTTCCTGGCGAAAATGCGCGACGCCAAGTCCAGGCGGGCTGCAGACGACATGACTGCCGATGCGATCTTCGAGCGCACGGTAGACATGACCCATCGCGAGTGGCTGCATCTGAATGAGCACCGCTTCAAGATCCGCCGTATTTGGGGTCAGTTCTTCCGCGACTGGGACGTGCTGCTGTGCCCGGTGATCAGCACCCCGGCGCTGCCGCACATGCAGCAGGGGGAGACGTGGGAACGACAGGTCACGGTCAACGGCCGCACCATACCCTATAACGAAATGCTGTTCTGGCCCGGCATCACTTGTGGATTCCATCTACCGGCAAGCGTCGCACCGATCGGCATGAGCAGGTCCGACCTGCCGATCGGCGTGCAAATCGTCGGCCCATTCCATGGCGATCGCACTACCCTCCACGTCGCCAAATTGCTGGAGCAGCACTGGCGCAGCTTCGTGCCGCCTTCAGGTTGGCAATGAGGTCGGCCGTTTCAAAGGACAACGAACGGCTCTAGGGTTGCGCAAGCGCGACGGAGACCGACATGCGCAACGTCTTGGCCGGTGCCGTTCTGGCAGGAGCTCTTGCGGCAGTCAGTGTTCCTGCACTGGGGCAGAAATCAGTCGACACGCTGCGCATCACCTGGCGCGATGCCGTTCCCGACATCACGCCATACTACAACCAGCTGCGCGCCGGTGTCGTCATTGGACATCAGATATGGGATTCACTGGTCTACCGCGATCCGGAGACATTCCAGATCAAGCCGCTGCTGGCTGAATCCTACAAGTGGGTTGACGAGACAACGCTGGAATTCACCCTGCGCAACAATGTGACGTTCCATAATGGCGACAAGCTGACGGCCGACGATGTCGCATACACGATCAATACCATCGTTGCCGACAAGCAGGTCTCGATCCCCAGCAACTATGCCTACCTCGACCACGCGACCAAGGTGGACGACACGCATGTGCGCATCGAGCTGAAGCGCGTGTTTCCTGCTGCGCTCGACTACATGGCGCTGACGCTGTACATCATGCCGAAGACGTATCGTGAAAAGGTAGGGCCGCAGGAATACTCGCAGCACCCAGTTGCGGCCGGCCCCTATAAGGTGACGAAGATAAACGGCGTCACCGAAGTCGATCTGGAACGCTACGACGGCTATTTTCCTGACAGTCCGAAAGGCAAGCCGGCGATCGGCAAGATCGTTATTCGCGCAGTGCCGGATGCAGCGACCGAGATGGCCGAACTGCTCGGCGGCCGTGCCGACTGGATCTGGAAATTCAGCCCCGACCAATTCGACGACGTTGCCCGCATGCCCAACTTGCAGGCGACTCGCGCTGAATCGATGCGCGTCGAGTATCTGAGCATGGATGCGGCCGGACGCGCTGGCGCTGACAGTCCGCTGACCAAAGAGAAGGTGCGGCAGGCGATCGCCATCGCCATCGATCGGCCCACCATGGCGAAGCAGCTTATGCGGGGCGGGTCACGCGCGATCGACACACCCTGCTATCCAACACAATTCGGCTGCGACACCGGTGCCGCAGTGCACTATCCTTACGATCCAGGGAAGGCAAAGCATTTGCTCGCCGACGCCGGTTATCCCAACGGCTTCGACACCGAACTCGTGACCTACGAACTGCCGCAATGGGCAGGTGCCGTGCAAGTTTACCTGAAGGCCATCGGGGGTCAACGCGAAGATCACCGAGCTGCAGGTTGCTGGCGTCGTGCAGCGTTCGCTTGCCGGGCAGAACCCGCTGGAGCTGGGCTCATGGGGCAGCTACTCGGTGAATGATGTGTCCGCCATTCTGCCGAACTTCTTCACCTTCACGGGCAACGACTACACGCGTGACCCGGAGATCAGGAAGCTGGTGCAGCAAGGGAGTGCGACCGTCGATGCGGACCAACGGCGCAAGGCGTATAGCACAGCGATCAAGCTGATCACGAATAAGGCCTCATGGCTGCCGATCTTCACTCACGCGGTGACCTATGGCTATTCGAAGCAGCTGAACTTCAAGCCGTATCCGGACGAGCTGCCACGCTTCTTTCTCAGCAGTTGGAAGTAGCGGCATTGTGTTTGGCGGAGACGTGACCGCGCCATAGGATGCGACCCCGCGCAAACGGGAGGAAAGCATGGACAACAAGACCGGCGCGACCAGGCGCGCGTTCGTCGGCGGAATCGCGGCCTCTGCGCTGGCGCCAGCTGCTGCGCTTGCGCAACAGCCGAGTGCCGCAACCGGCACGCCGCCATCGGTGATCACCAATCCGCCACGTCAATGGGGATGGCACGCGCCACCGGACATTTACCCTGATCCCGATGTGATCGTGATCGATCCTTCGTTCGCCGCGCTGCGCGTCGGCAACAATCCAATCCGTCGCATTGCCACGGGCTTCACCTGGGCGGAGGGCCCCGCCTGGTCGGCTGAGGGCCAGTACTTCGTGTTCAGCGATGTGGTGGGCAATACGCAATACCGCGTGCTCTGGGATAACCTGCGGGTCACGCCATTCCGCAAGCCATCGAACAACAGCAACGGCAACTCGTTCGATTTCCAGGGGCGGCAACTTTCAACGGAGGACTTTTTCCGCCGCGTGGTCCGCTGGGAGCACGATGGCACGATGACGGTGATCGCCGATCAGTTCGACGGCAAGCCGCTGAACTCACCGAACGACCTGGTACCCCACCCCGACGGCAGCATCTGGTTCACCGACCCGCCATACGGCGATCAGCTGGCCGAGGGCCATCCGGACGAGGCAGGCGGTTCCGCCAATCCGCAAGGCAAGCTCAATCCGCGGATCGGCGCGCCGAACGCGGGCGCGATGGGTGGGGCCAAGCGGGAATTGCCGAACGCGGTGTATCGCTGGGACGCGAATGGACGGCTCGACCAGGTGATAACCGAGGAACAACTCAAAAATCCCAACGGCATCTGCTTCGCGCCAGACTACAAGAACTCTGTACGTGATCAGCACCAGCAGGGGACCAGGGGATACCCACTCGGGCGGAACACGTACTATCCATGCATTTGATGTGCAGGGAAACAAGGTCGCAAATGGCCACGAATTCCTCGACATGACAGTGGATGGCGTGCATTGCGGGCCCGATGGCATGCGCGCCGATGTGTTCGGCAATCTTTGGTGCAGCTCCAATGCGCCCCTCGGCTATGCAGGGGTGCTGGTCTATAACCCGCAAGGCAAGCTGATTGGACGTATCCGACTGCCGGAGGTGTGCGCCAATCTGAGTTTCGGCGGCCCGAAGCGAAATCAGTTGCTGATGACGGCTTCCCAGTCGATCTATCTGCTACAGGTAAACACGCAGGGCGCTGCGCCGGGGTAGCAACTTACGGCAGGCGCAGCGCCATCTCGCCCTTGAACGCGTGGATCAGCTGCCGGCGCTGGAAGCGCCAGCCCGCCGGCTGCTTCACCAGTTCATCGTCATATACACCACAGACCGATGGCAACGGCCCGTTCGCGCCTTCAACCATCACCAGGTAATTGGACCGCGCACTCGCCCGTATTCCAGCACAGTCGATAATGCTGTTCATAACATAGTGGACGCGGCGCGGTGACGGTGGAACGGATTGCTGCAGCCAGGTGGTAATATCCCTGGGTCCTTTTGCGGTGCGATACGGTGCGATCCACTCGCCGTCATCGCTGAACAATGCGCCCAGTTCGGCAAAGCGCCCTTCATCCATGTAAAAGCAGTAGCGATGCAGCAGCTCGCGGATGGCGTCCTTGTCCTCAAGCATTGACGCGACGCTTTCCCAGTTCGGCGGCAAGTTGGAGGGCGGCAATCAGACTCGCAGGATCGGCAATGCCTTTGCCCGCGATGTCATACGCCGTGCCATGGTCGGGCGACGTACGCACGATCGGCAGCCCAAGCGTGACGTTGACCCCGCGATCCATGTCGAGCGTCTTCAGCGGGATCAGCGCCTGGTCATGGTACATGCAGATTGCCGCATCATAGCGGCTGCGCGCCCTCGCGGTGAACATCGTATCCGGTGGCCAGGGCCCCGATACATCGATGCCAGCCGCGCGCAGTGTGTCAATCGCGGGTCCGATGATCGTAGCTCTCCTCGTCGCCGAGTGCGCCCTGCTCTCCCGCATGCGGATTCAGTCCGGCGATGGCAAGGCGCGGCCGCGCAATACCGAACTCGCGCTGCAATGCCTGCTCGGTGGTTTGCGTCGCCGCGACAATCGCCTCGGTGGTCAGCATGGCGATCGAGTTTCGCAGCGAAGCGTGCACCGTCACCGGGACGACGCGCAGTTCGGGGCTGGCCAGCATCATGATCTGCCGACCGGTCGCGCCGGTCAGCGCGGCGAGGAATTCGGTATGGCCAGGATAGGCAAATCCGGCGCCGTACAGTGCGGCCTTGTTGATCGGGTTGGTGACCATGCCGCTCGCCTCGCCTTTCAGGCACAGCGCAGCAGCGCGCTCGATTGAATGAACCACGGCCTTCGCATTCGCTGCATCGGGATGACCCGGCTTCGGCGCGGCGGGAAGGCTGATCGGCAGCACCGGCAATGCTTCGGCGAAAGCGGCGCAGGCGGCTTCGGCTGATGCAACCTGCTGGATCGGCACATCGCCGCCGAGAGCGGCAAGCCTGCGCGGATCGTCCAAAGCGACAAAGCAAGGTCCATTGCGGCGCAATGCCTGCCAAGCGCGCAAGGTCAGTTCGCCGCCAATACCGGCGGGGTCACCCATCGTAAGGGCGAGCGGTTTCATACCTCAGATATGCAGCGCGCGCCCACCCACCGCCAGAGCCGCTTCCTTCACAGCCTCTTCCAGCGTCGGGTGCGCATGACACGTCCGCGCCACGTCCTCGGCCGATGCGCCGAACTCGATGGCGGTCGTCAGTTCGGCGATCAATGTGCCCGCGTCCGGTCCGATGATATGCGCCCCAAGCAGCCGATCGGTCGCTTTGTCGGCCAGCAGCTTCACGAAACCTTCGGTGTCGCCCATCGCACGGGCGCGGCCGTTGGCGGTGAACGGGAACTTGCCGACGTTGTAGGCGATGCCAGCTGCCTTCAGTTCCTCCTCGGTCTGGCCGACCGCCGCCACCTCGGGCCATGTATAAACAACGCCCGGAATCGCTCCATAGTTCACGTGGCCAGCCTGGCCGGCAAGGATCTCGGCAACTGCCACGCCTTCGTCTTCCGCCTTATGCGCCAGCATAGGCCCGGCGATCGCATCACCGATCGCGTAAATGCCGGGGACGTTGGTGGCATAATGCCCATCCGTCTTGATCCGTCCGCGCTCGTCCAGCTCGACGCCAGCGCCCGTGCCGTTGGTATATGGCCTCCGCCCGATCGACAGCAGCACGACGTCTGCTTTCAACTCTTCCGCCGCACCACCCGCCGCCGGTTCGATGGTCAACGTGACCCCATCATTGCCCTTGCGCGCGCCTGTCACTTTCGTGCCGAGGCGGAACTTCATGCCCTGACGTGCCAGTATGCGTTCGAACGACTTGGAGATTTCCGCGTCCATTGTCGGGACGATGCGATCGAGGAATTCCACCACGGTCACGTTTGCACCCAGGCGACGCCACACGCTGCCTAGTTCAAGCCCGATATAGCCGCCACCGATCACCACGAGATGGCCTGGTACCTGGTCGAGCTCTAGCCCGCCGGTCGAGGTAACGATCTGCTTTTCGTCCACGTCGATCCCCGGCAGCGGCACGCTTTCAGACCCCGTGGCGAGAACGATGTGCTTCGCCTCGTAGGATGTGCCGTCAACATCCACTTTGCCGGGCGCCGTGATGCGCCCTGTACCCTTGAGCCAGGTCACCTTGTTCTTGCGAAACAGGAACTCCACGCCCTTGACGTTGGCGCTGACAACTTCGGCCTTCCGCGCTTGCATACGCGCGAGGTCAAATTTCACGCCATCGACCAACACACCGTGCTGCTTCAGTGCGTGCGTCGCGTGGTGGAACTCCTCGGATGACTGCAGCAGCGCCTTCGATGGAATGCAGCCGATGTTGAGGCACGTCCCACCCAACGTGGCACGCTTTTCCACGCAGGCCACCTTCATGCCAAGCTGTGCCGCACGAATGGCGCACACATACCCGCCTGGTCCAGAGCCGATGATGATAACGTCAAACGAGTCGGGCATGATGTCAGAGATCCAATAATAGCCGGCGCGGATCTTCCACGCCTTCCTTCACGCGCACGAGGAAGCTGACAGCCTCGCGCCCATCGACGATGCGATGATCATAGCTCAGTGCCAGGTACATCATCGGCCGTGCCTCGATCTTGCCGGACACCACCATTGGTCGCTCCTGGATCTTGTGCATGCCCAGGATGCCCGACTGTGGCGGATTCAAAATTGGCGTGGACATCAGCGAGCCGTACACACCACCGTTGGTGATGCTGAATGTGCCCCCGGTCAGTTCCTCCAGCTTCAGCGCACCATCCCGTGCGCGGCGGCCGAAATCGGCAATCGCCCGCTCGATCTGGGCAAAGCTCATTGCATCGATATCGCGGATCACCGGCACCACGAGACCCGCCGGTCCACCCACTGCTATGCCCATATGGACGAAGTTCTTGTAGACGATATCGTCGCCATCGATCTCGGCGTTGACTGCGGGATATTCTTTCAGTGCGACCACACACGCCTTGACGAAGAACGACATGAACCCCAGGCGTACGCCGTCATGCTTCTTCTCGAACGCGGCGCGGTACTCATTGCGCAACGCCATCACCGCGGACATGTCCACCTCGTTGAAGGTGGTCAGCATGGCGGCGGTGTTCTGCGCCTCCTTCAGCCGCGCGGCGATGGTGCGGCGCAAGCGAGTCATGCGCACGCGCTCTTCGCGCGGCTCGGCCTCGCGCGGCGGTCTGGCAGCGGGTGGTTGCACGGCCGGCGCGGGCCGGTTCAGGAATGCCAGCACATCACCTTTAGTGATCCGCCTATCCTTACCGGTGCCGTCGCCGATATCTGCGGGTGCAAGCCGATGTTCCTCGATCAGCTTGGCGGCCGCCGGTAATGGCTGCGGCGGTGCGCTTGCGGGGCGGGCCACCGGGCCGAGCGGACGCGGGGGCGGATGCACCCCCGCCGGAGGATTGGCTGCGGCGCGCTGCCGCGGGGTCTCGGCTTCCGCGACCGGCACAGCCGCCGCTGCTGCCGGGGCCGGTTCAGCCTTCGCAGCAGGCGAAGCAGGAACAGCACCCGCGCCAGGCTCCAGCATGGCGAGCAGCGCGCCAACCGGAACCTCGCTGCCTTCCTGCGCAGCGATCGAGGTCAACACACCCGCGGTCGGCGCGCTGACCTCCACCGTGACCTTGTCGGTCTCCAGTTCAACCAGCGGCTCATCCGCCGCAACAGCTTCGCCTTCATGCTTGATCCAGCGAGCGACCGTGGCCGAAGTGACGCTTTCGCCCAGCGTGGGCACCTTGATCTCAGTCGCCATCAGCCGATCCCGAGTGCCGCGGCGACCAGTGTCGCCTGTTCGCGCGCAT
Source organism: uncultured Alphaproteobacteria bacterium (assembly GCA_963850535.1). Lineage (GTDB taxonomy): Bacteria > Pseudomonadota > Alphaproteobacteria > Acetobacterales > Acetobacteraceae > JAMXLO01. Next base: position 29,989 of record CAWKMC010000001.1, read on the forward strand.
GCACCCGTGCCTGGCCAGTCGCTGGGCTCGCTGCGGCATCGCGTCCTGCGTATTGCGGCCGTCGCACGCGACCTTCCAGCCGGCCCAATACTCTCTCAATGCGCCGATCGACGAAGAACCAGGCACCCATATTTTCCGGCTCCTCCTGGCACCACACCACATCAGCGTTTTCATACGGCAGCAGAACGCGTCCCAGCGTATTCTCCGGGAAGGGATAGAGCTGCTCCAGGCGGATGATCGCCACGTCGTTCTCCTCGTGCGCGCGACGCTCCGTCAGCAGATCGTAGTAAACCTTGCCGCTGCAGATCACGACGCGACGAACCTTCTCCGGCGACTCAATGGTATCGACCTCCGGAATAACGAAGCGGTATCGGCCTTCACTCATCTCCGCGTACGACGACACTGCCATCTTGTGGCGCAGCAGAGACTTCGGCGTGAAGATAATTGCCGGCTTGCGGAAGTTGCGATGCAATTGGCGGCGCAGCGCGTGGAAGTAGTTGCCCGGCGTGGTCGGCACGCACACCCACATGTTGCGTTCGGCGCAGAGCTGCAGGTAGCGCTCGATGCGTGCCGACGAGTGCTCCGGCCCCTGCCCCTCGTAGCCATGTGGCAGCAGCAGTGTCACGCCCGACATGCGTAGCCACTTGGTCTCGCCGGAGGCGATGAACTGATCAATGATCACCTGTGCGCCATTGGCGAAGTCGCCGAACTGCCCCTCCCACAGCACCAGCGTGCGCGGATCGGCGAGCGAGTAGCCGTACTCGAAGCCCAGCACGCCCGCTTCCGATAGCAATGAATTGTAGATCTCGATCTTCGCCTGCTCAGGGGCGATGTTGTTGAGCGGAATGTATTCATGCTGATTGCTCTGGTCGATCAGCACGGCATGGCGCTGGCTAAACGTCCCGCGCTGGCAGTCTTCGCCCGACAGGCGAACACGGTTTCCTTCCAGCAGCAAAGAGCCAAAGGCGAGCGCTTCGCCAGTGGCCCAGTCAATGCCTTCGCCTGCCTCCAGCACCGCCTCTTTGGCTTCGAGCTGGCGAGCAATGCGAGGATGCACGTCGAACCCAGCTGGCACACGCGACAAAGCCATGCCGATCTGACGCAGCGTCGGCTCTGCGACCGCGGTCGTCGCCTCATGAAGTTCGAAGTCCGGTTCCGGCGGATGGAATCCCGCCCAGTGGCCTTCCAGCCAATCAGCTTTGTTCGGTTTGTAGCCCTGCGCGGCCTGGTTGGCGGCATCCATCGCCGTCTGAAAGTCGCCCCACATATTCTGCGCGTCGGCGGCCGATAGCACGCCTTCCGTCGCCAATCTCTCGGCGTACAAGGTTCGGGTCGTCTTCCGGCTGTCGATGGCGCGATACATGATCGGCTGGGTGAAGGCCGGCTCATCGGTTTCGTTGTGCCCATGCCGACGGTAGCAGACGACATCGAGCACGATATCGGCGGCAAAGCGCATCCGGAATTCTGCCGCCATGCGCGCGCAGAAAATCACCGCCTCCGGATCGTCGCCGTTGACATGCAGGATCGGTGCCTGAATCGATTTCGCGACGTCGGTGCAGTAAAGGCCGGAGTAAGCGTGCGCCGGCACCGTGGTGAAGCCGATCTGGTTGTTCACCACCAGATGGATCGTGCCGCCGGTGCGGTAGCCGATGAGCTGGCTCATCGCCAGCGTCTCGTACACCAGGCCCTGGCCGGCAAACGCCGCGTCGCCATGCATCAGGATCGCCATCACCGAACTGCGCCGCTGCGTGTCGCCGGCGCTGTCCTGCCGTGCGCGCACTTTGCCGACCACCACTGGATCCACCGCCTCCAGATGCGAAGGATTTGGCTGCAAGGAGAGATGCACCTTGTGCCCGCCCGCCTCTATATCGGTCGACGTGCCCAGGTGGTACTTCACGTCGCCGGAGCCCTGCACGCTATCCGGCTTGAAGCTCTCGCCGCCGAACTCCGAGAACACCGCGGTGAACGGCTTCTTTACAATGTTGACCAAGGTGTTCAGCCGGCCACGATGCGGCATGCCGATGGCGACCTCCACCACGCCCTGCGCGGCGACCGTCTCGATCATCGTGTGCAGTGCGGGGATGGTGATCTCGCCACCCTCAAGGCCGAAGCGCTTGGTGGTGACATAGCGCTTTTGGCAGAACGCCTCGAAGCCTTCCGCCTCGGTGAGCTCAGTCAGGATCTTGCGCTTGGCCGCAGCGTCGAACGCGGTGCGCCAAGGCGCGCCTTCCACCTTACGCTGAATCCACGACTTCTGGTCGGGATCCTGAATGTGCATGAACTCGACGCCGATGGGGCCGCAATAGGTGTCGCGCAGGATGGCGACGATTTCGCGCAGCGTTGCGGTCTCACGACCGAGCACGTTGTCGATGAAGATCTGCCGGTCCAGGTCGTTGTCGGTGAAACCATAGGATTGCGGATCAAGCTCGGAGTGCGACGGCGGGATCTGCAGCCCCAGCGGGTCCAGCCGCGCCTCGAGGTGTCCCCTCACTCGGTATGACCGGATCAGCATCAGCGCGCGCAGCGACGCAATGGTGGCGGCACGGATCTGCTCGGTCGACAGCGCAATCGGCGCCGGCCGGACAGAATCTGCTTCGCCATTGCTTGCGAGTTGGCGCGGGGCCCATGAAGCGCCGGTCGCCTCTTCCAGCACCGACCGCGCGTCTTCGTTCAGCGCGCCGAACAACTCGGCGAAGGTCGGATCGACCGAGAGCGGGTTGGCCGCCCAGCGAGCATATTGGTCCGCGAGGAATGCCGCATTCGCGCCGCTGAAGGCTGAAGCGAGAATGTCTACGCCTGCCATCCGACTGAAATCCTTTGTGTCGCCGAGAGGGACGCCGCCTACATGGAGCGCGCCAATGGGTACACAGCATCGCTCTGGCGCGCGCAGGGTTGCTTCTAGCGCATGCCCCTTACAGGGCAAACACTCACCTCTCGCTATTTCGTGAACTGGGCAAAGGTTACCTGGCGGTTAACAGCGCATGGCAACCCCGCCAGATGGTGGGTTCCCGGCATCCGACCGTGCGCCATATGCCCGGTCTGCGCAGCGAAGGGGAGAGACCATGCAAACTCGCACCGGCATGTTGGCCGCACTTGCGGCAACCATTGGTCTGTGGGCCGCCGACGCCCAGGCGCAGGCCGGTCCCCCTCAGGTTACGGTGGCCAAGCCGCTCGCCAGCCGCGTCGCGCAATGGGATGAATTCATCGGCCGCTTCGAGGCGACGGAGCGTGTCGAGGTGCGCCCGCGCGTATCCGGCTATATCGACCAGGTGCATTTTCGCGACGGCAGCATCGTCAATCAGGGCGACCTGCTGTTCACCATCGACCGGCGGCCCTTCAAGCTGGCGGTCAATTCGGCGCAATCCGACGTGGTGCGTACCAAGGCGCAGGTCGTGCTGGATGAGGCAGACTACGAGCGCGCCGCTCAGCTGGTGAAGACCGCTGCCACTCCAGTGCGCGAGCTGGATCAACGAAAGGCCAACCTCGACATCGCGCGCGCTCAGGAAATGGCCGCAGAGGCCGCGCTGCATACCGCGGAGCTCAATCTGGAATGGTCTGAGGTTCGCGCACCCATTGCCGGCCGTGTCTCGGATCGGCGCGTCGATCCCGGCAATCTGGTCGCCGGCGGCCAAAATGGTGCGACATTGCTGACGACGATCGTCAGCCTCGACCCGATCTACTTTGTGTTCGACGGATCGGAGGCCGACTACATCCGCTATTCACGGCTCAGCGTCGGCGGCCAGCGCGGGTCATCGCGAGACACGCCCAATCCGGTGCGTGTGCAGCTCGCCGACGAGAATGACTGGCCGCATCAGGGCGTGATGAATTTCGTCGACAATGAGATCAGCGCACATTCCGGCACCATCCGTGGCCGGGCGATCTTCGAGAACAAGGATCACTTTCTGACGCCGGGGACGTTCGGTCGGTTACGGCTCTATGGGGGCCCGATTGATGCGTTGTTGATTCCCGATGCCGCGGTGGTGTCCGACCAGGCGCACAAGGTCGTGCTGACGGTGGGCGAGGACAACAAGGTGGTGGGCAAGCCGGTTTCCTTGGGTGGCATGGCGCGCGGACTGCGTGTCGTCGCATCCGGTCTGTCTCCCGCCGATCGCGTGGTGGTCAGTGGTTTGGCAAACCCGTTTGTTCGTCCCGGCGCAACGGTCGAGGCGCGCGAAGGTGCGGTCCATCCGTCCGGCAGTCAGTTCGCCGCCGACCAGTAGCGCCGATATGCGCTTCTCGCACTTCTTCATCGACAGGCCGATATTTGCTGCCGTCCTGTCGATCCTGCTGACCATCGCCGGCGTGCTGGTGGAACGCGCCCTGCCGATCTCCGAATACCCCGAGATCGCACCCCCCACCGTCAGCATACGCGCCACCTATCCTGGAGCTTCAGCCGAAGTACTTGCCGAGACCGTTGCCACGCCGATCGAGCAAGAGGTGAACGGCGTCGACAACATGCTCTACATCAACTCGCAATCGGTCGGCGACGGGACGTTGAACATCAATGTGGTGTTCCGGCCCGGCACCGATGTCGATACCGCGCAGGTGCTGGTGCAGAACCGCGTGTCTGTCGCCGAGCCGCGTCTGCCCGAGGATGTGCGGCGTCTCGGCGTCACGGTGCGCAAGGCGTCGCCCGACCTGATGATGGTCGTGCACATGATCTCTCCGGATGGCTCGCGCGATCAGCAATATATCTCGAACTATGCGACGCTGTACATCAAGGACGCACTGGCACGGGTCGATGGCGTCGGCGATGTGAATGTCTTCGGCGCGCGCGACTACTCGATGCGCGTCTGGCTCGATCCCGGCAAGATGGCGGCGCGTGGGCTGACCGCGGAGGACGTGGTGGCCGCGTTGCGAGCGGCGAACCTTCAGGTCGCGGCAGGCGCGATCAACCAGCCGCCGGCGATGTCACCGGGTGCCTTCCAGCTGGCGGTGCAGACATTAGGACGTCTGAGCGACGTCGAGCAGTTCGGCGACATTGTGGTGCGCGCCGATCCCGACCGCACCGGATTCGTCCGCATCCGCGACATCGCCCGCGTTGAGCTTGGATCAAAGGACTACACGATCAACGCCTATCTCAGTAAAGCGGTGGCGACTGCGATCGTGATCTACCAGAGACCCGGCTCGAATGCGCTGGCGACGGCGGCGGCGATCAAAGCAGCGATGGCGCAGGCCAAGCAGGATTTCCCGACCGGGCTTGACTATACTATTGTCTATAACCCGACGGAATTCATCCAGCAGTCCATCAATGAGGTCGAGCGAACCCTGTTCGAGGCGATCGGGCTCGTCGTACTCGTTGTGATCCTGTTCCTGCAGACATGGCGTGCCGCAATTATCCCGATCGTCGCGATCCCGGTTTCGCTGATCGGCTGCTTCCTGGTCATGGGCATCGTCGGCATCTCGTTCAACACCCTGTCGCTGTTCGGCCTGGTACTGGCGATCGGCATCGTGGTGGATGATGCGATCGTCGTGGTGGAAAACGTCGAACGCTATCTCCGCCAGGGCATGTCGCCACGCGAAGCCGCGCACAAGACGATGGACGAGGTCGGCAGCGCGCTGATTGCAATCGCGTTGGTTTTGTGCGCGGTGTTCATCCCGACCGCTTTCATCAGCGGACTGCAGGGATCCTTCTATCGACAATTTGCCATCACCATTGCCGCTGCCACGGTGATCTCGGCGTTTGTCTCGCTGACGCTGTCGCCGGCGCTGGCGGCGCTGCTGCTGAAGCCGCATTCGCATGCGCCGCAGCAGACGTTAGCGTATCGACTGGGCGCGCCGGTGCGACAATTCTTCGCCGGGTTCAATTGGGCTTTCGGGCGGCTGTCATCCGGCTATGGCTGGCTGGTGGGACGGCTGGTTCGCATCGGCGTCATCATGTTGGTGGCATATGCCGGGCTGATCTACCTGGCCTATCATCGCCTGGAGGTCACGCCGACCGGCTTGATCCCACAACTCGATCGCGGCTATCTGATCGCCGCCTTCCAGTTGCCGTCAGGTGCGTCGCTGTCGCGCACCGATGCGGTGATCCGCAATGCATCTGAGATCATCCTGTCGCGGCCAGGCGTGCAGAACTCGGTGGCGTTTGTCGGCTTCGATGGCGCCACCTTCACCAACGCGCCGAACGCCGGCGTGATCTTCGTGCCACTGAAGCCGTTCGAGGAGCGCGTGCCACTTGGCCTGACCGCGCCACGCATTCTCGCCGATCTGCGCCAGCAACTTGCACACCTAGACGATGCGTTCGTGTTCGTGCTGGAGCCGCCGTCAGTGCCAGGCATCGGCACCGGCGGTGGCCTGAAGCTGTACGTGCAGGATCGTGCCGGTCGAGGACTGCCAGCGTTGGAGCAGGCAACCTGGGGCATCGCCGGAGCGGCCGCGCAGAACCACGGTTTCACCCAGGCATTCACCCTGTTCAACACGCGCACACCACAGGTGTACGCCGACATCGATCGCACCAAGGCCGAGTTGCTGCAGGTACCGATCGAGCGCGTGTTCTCAACGCTGTCGGTGTATATGGGTTCGTCCTATATCAACGACTTCAACCTGCTCGGCCGCACGTATCAGGTCTCTGCACAGGCGGACAACCCGTTCCGGCTCAGTGTGCGCGACGTCGAGAACCTGAAGACGCGCAACAACTACGGCGACATGGTGCCGATCGGCTCGGTTGCCACATTCCGCGATACCACCGGCCCCTTCCGTGTGCCGCGCTACAACCTTTACCCGGCAGCCGAGGTGCAATTGAATCTGGCGCACGGCTATTCCACCGGCCAGGCGATCGCCGCGATCGAGCAGATTGCGAAGGAACGCCTGCCGCGGGGGTTCGGGTTCGAATGGACTGAAATTGCCCTGCAGGAGAAATTGGCGGGCAACACGGCGATTATTGCATTCGGCCTTGCCGTGGTCTTCGTGTTCCTGTTGCTGGCCGCGCTGTACGAAAGTTGGCTGCTGCCGCTGGCGGTGGTTCTGATCGTGCCGATGTGCATTCTCGCGGCAATGATTGGTGTTAATGCGCGCGGGCTGGATCGCAATATCCTGGTTGAGGTCGGGCTCGTGGTCCTGGTCGGGCTGGCGGCGAAGAACGCGATCCTGATCGTCGAATTCGCCCGTCAGGCCGAAGCGAGCGGCATGACCCGGCTCGAGGCAGCGGTGGCGGCAGCGCGGACGCGGTTGCGACCCATCCTGATGACGTCGCTGGCTTTCATCCTGGGGGTCGTTCCGTTGGCGATTGCCGTCGGTGCCGGGGCCGAGATGCGCCAGTCGCTTGGCACGGCGGTATTTGCCGGGATGCTCGGTGTCACTGGTTTCGGCCTGCTCTTCACTCCGGTGTTCTACGTGCTGGCCCGCCGGCTCGCGGCGGTGTGGGAGCACAGAAACGGCTCGGCCGCGGCAACAACCGCGGCCGAGGTGGTACGTCAGCCCTGAGGTTGACTTGGCGGTGGCTCACTCGGTGCCGGTGGCCGATTACGTCTCTCGTCCATGAACTGGTCGAACTCGGCCTTGTCCTTGGCGAAGCGCAGCCGTTCCAGGAATGATGAAAACTCCTTCTGCTCGTCCTCTAGCCGGCGCAGCGTCTCCGCGCGATACTCATCGAATGCTCGGTTGCCGCTGGAGGGCGAGGTGGCCTGCCGCTGCGGGCCGCCACACCAGAAGCTTTTCAACCCGGCCCACGGCGGCGGGCCACTCTGCTGGTTCCAACCGCCTTGCGGGCTCCAACTGTTCTGCTGTTGCCAGCCGCCCCAGCGGCCGGCGCATCCCCAATAACCCATGCGCTTGCTCCATATGCCGAAGAACAGAAGGGCGAGCCCTACCGGCCACCAGAAGATGAACCCAAGGATCATGACGGCGATCCACAGTGGCTTCATCGCGTACCAGCTGCGCCACTGATCCCATCCGGGCTGGTTCCAGCCTGACCCTGGTCCCCACGGCGATGTCGCCGCTCCGGGATTGCCGTAGGTACCGTTATTCGCCGAGCCTGACATTGGCGGGCCTCATGTGAATGTAAGATACATTTACATGATGGGAACGCCGCGCGGCGTGGTCAAGTGAAATCGGTCAAGACGGCCGTGCGCCACCCGCCAGCCCGAGGCTCTGCAAATAGATCAGCACACCGGCCTCCAGCAGATCCTCCGGCGACATCGGCAGCTTGCGCCGCGATGGATCGGCCCGGACGAACAGTGACGCAATCCCATGTGACAGCGCCCAAACATGCAGCGCCACCATCAGAGACGGCGGCCGCTGTCCGGGCGGCAAGCGGGATGTCAACCGCTCGGCGGCTTCCCGCAGCACGGCGAAGGCACGGTCGCCGGCCGTGAGCAGCCCCGGGTGGTTGTCGAAGGCGATCCGCGTCTCGAACATGGCGGCGTAGAACGCTGGTTCATCCCGGGCGAATGCGAGATAGGCACGGCCAAGCGCGTCGAACGCACGCATCGGGTCGGGCTGGCCGTTGTTCCATGCCACCGACAGCAATCCGGCTAAGCGGTCGAAGCCACGCAACGCCACTTCTGCCAACAGCGCCTCGGCGTCGCGAAAATGACGATAGGGCGCACCCGGACTGACACCGGCAAGCCGCGCCGCCTCGGCGATGGTGAAGCCGGCAGGGCCCTTCTCGGCGATCAGCGCCAGCGCCGCCTCGACCAGCGCCTCGCGCAGGTTGCCGTGATGATAGCCGCGGCGTTCGAAGCCGCCCTGCCCGGACCAACTCATGTGAAGAAGTTTTACATACACGGAGGCGTCGGTGTGAATCGCTTCATACCGAATCCACCTCGCTGCGGCTTATGCCTTGCTCCCAATAAGACGAAATGGAGCGAGCCCGATGATCTACGTGGACCCCGGTTGGTATCAGGCGTACTGGTTCAGCGAACGCCCACGCCCACGTCGCCGGACTGCGGCTTTCGCGGCAACGCGGTTCGCCGTTGTAGCAGCTTTGCTGTGCGGCAGCGCCGCGCTCATCGAGCACTTCCACGGCAAGGATATGTGGCAGGGTTACCAGCAATGGGAACGAGAATGATCTCGATCTGAGAACTGATAACGCTCATCCGGCGGGTGTGCTCCGCGCTGTGCAGCCGGATCGCACATCGCAATTTGCGTAAGCGCCATGGCACTCATCAGATCGACGATGTAACGGATCGGTTCATCGCATCCGGCCACTAAGATGGCCGCTCTAGGATGCAGCGACTGCAAGCACCCACCACGGGACCACCAGCACGCCGCCGCGCGAGATCCATCGACTGATGCAGCGCACCTCCGCTCGTTGTTGAGGCGGATGTCGCATTGCCCTAGCGCCTCTACCACGTCACGACGCCGCAGATAATTCGAATGTTTCTCCTGAGTATGGCGAGAACGGCGTCCGAGAACCTCCGCTCTTCGCGCGTCTTGCTGCGCTTACCAGGAGGTTCGTTTTCAAACGCTGCATTTCGTGGCCGGTGCCACCATCGGATTTGTGCTTCGCACACGCTTGCGCCATGGCGCTACACTTCGCCGGTCAGGAGGTGGTTGATGCACCGATTTGCCTACCTGATCGCATTGGCTTGCATTGCGCGCCCGGCATTGGCTGCACCGCCGCCTGATGCCGATCCCATGTTGGCGCCGTGGTTCAACAGCCTGCGACAGCCGTGGACGAATGCTCTGTGCTGCTCGGTGGCTGATTGCCGGCCGGTGCAGTCACGGCTCACCGATGGCCACTACGAGGCGCTCATTGAAGGCGAGTGGCGTCAGGTGCCAGATCGCCTCATCCTCAATCGCAACGATAATCCGACCGGCCGCGCCGTGGCATGTTGGACGCCCAGGGTCGGCATCCTGTGCTTCGTTCGGGCACCAGAAAGTTAGCTCAGCTCGCGTATCCTCTGCTATCGACAGGATGGGTTGGCGGCGAGCCATTGTTGCGCCCCCGCATTTCCCGCCGCCGCCGCCTTTTGAAACCACTCACGGGCGACGTTGCAGTCCTGTGGAATTCCCGGGCCGCCAGTCATATGCAGCAATCCAATGCTGTAGAGCGCCCACGGATATCCACGGCGAGCGGCCTTACCGTACCAAGACTGCGCCTCCTGATAATCGCGGTTAACGCCCAGGCCGTTCTCATACATTTTGCCGAGGTAGTACATGCAGTTCTGGTCGCCAAACTCGGAACATCGGCGGAACAGACGCATAGCCTCGGCATAATTCCGCGCCTGATAGGCAGCGTAGCCGCCCGAGTATGATTCAGCGTCCGATGGAGACCTTTCATCGCCACGATGTTCATCGGGTTTGCTGGGAGCTGCGGGACTGACTTCCGGCGTCTCTTTCTGTGGCACACTCGGCGTTTTCGGCGGCAGTGGCGGTCGCGGAATTGGCAGTGATGCTGTCTGCTGCTGAGGCGGAGCCTTCACGGGTGGCTTCGCTGCTTTCCAGGGTGGTGACGCCGGAACTGGCTCTGGTTCGGGCGCAATCGAAGGTGCGGCAGACAATGGGACGGGCGGCAATGGGACCGGCATACTGAAGCGTTGTTCCGGCGCAGGTGCTGGCTCAGCAACGAGGCTCGCCGGAAATACCAGCACATGCCGTAAAGTCTCTGACGGCGACAGGCTCGTCACCTTGCTGTCGGTCAGGTTCAGCCTACGCAGCTCGCTCAAACGGTCCAGTGGAGGAACGGTCGTAAGGTTGGTATGGGACAGACTAAGCTCTTGCAGCGAGGCGAGCGCATCGAGCGGCGGCAATGTCTCGATCGGTGTGTCGCTCAGGTCCAGCCTTCGCAACGCGGTCAGGTCCTGCAAGGGCGGCAAAGTCGCAAGCTTTGTGTGCGACAGATCCAGTTCACGCAGCGCGGTTAGACCATCCAGCGACTGAACGGTGGCGACGTCTGATCCGTGCAGATCGAGGCTTTGCAAATCCGGTAGCTGTTGCAACGGCGGTAACGTTGCGACATGCGACTTGCTGAGGTCGAGCCGCGTCACGTGTTGTTTGGCGAGTTGCGGCAGCGCCCGGAGAAACATCGCGCTATCCGTGGTCTCCGGGAACCGCGCCGTCACGCTGTTCCCGTCGTCGGTCAACGCGACATGCAGTGCTGCGAGTTGATCGCGTTTCCCGCTATGCAGGTAAAGATACAACGAACCGATACTGACAAGAATGACGGCGAGCGCGGTCGCTGCGAGCGCCAACGTCTCCCGGCTGAGCCGTCGCCAGGCCGGTGTCGCTGCGTCGAGCCACGACACCAATGCACGCCAGTTCGGAGTTCGTGCGCGCGAGGCTTGACTGACGCTGCGCGTAGGCCGGGGCCTTGCTTCGATGGGAACCCGCATCCGACGGGTGGCAACATCCTCGTCGGCAGATGACCTCTCCATCTGGTCCAGCATGTCGTTGACGCTCTGCGGGCGATCCGTCGCCCGCAGAGCCAACGCCCGATCGATGGTGTTGAGCAACGGGTAAGGATACCGCCCCTGTCCAACCTGGACCGCTGACACCAGAGGATCCGGCGCGTGGCTGAGCACGGCCTGCTGTCGGGCGCGCGCGTCGATAAGATTGCCGCCGATCGCACGATACGCGACGCAGCCGACCGAGAATATGTCCGAGAACGGCCCCTGAGCAGCACCCTGGATCATCTGTTCGATTGGCGCGTAATGGCCGGAATAGACCTGAGTGTAGGTGGTGGCGGCACTCGGGCCGATATCGCGCGCCGAGCCGAAGTCGATGAGCACCGGCTGGCCGTCCGACCGGATCAGGATGTTTGCTGGCTTGATGTCGCGATGCAGGAATCCGGCGGCATGCACTCGCCCCAAAGGCGTCAGGATGCCCCGGAGTACGGCCAGCAATTCCTCGGCAGGCATCGACGCTCGGCCGCTCTTGAGGACTTCATCCAGCGTCTCTCCGGACAGCAGCTCCATCACCGAATAGGCCGTGTTGTTGGCCTCGAAGAACGTTGCGACCCGAACGATCCCTGGCGTTCCTCCGTTGCGCCCGAGTGAGGCCAGCAGCCGTGCCTCGGTCAGGAAGCGCCTGCGGCAGTCGACGAAGATCCCTTCGTCGGAATCCGAGGTAACGACGACGTCCTGGCCCGACCGCATGGCGAACTGGCGGGGGAAGAACTCCTTGATGGCGAAGGATTGGTCGAGAAGATCGCTGGCCCGATACGTGATGCCGAACCCGCCACGTCCGAGCACGCCGACGACCTGATAGCCGTTCAGCACCGTCCCGGCCGGCAACGCATCCCGGTGCAGTTGAACGAGCGACGGGGTCATCGACGATTAATCATCTCGATGCGACATCACCGCCATCACGTGAAGCTCTTCTTCCCCGTTCGTTGCCGGCCAAACCTCGAGCCCGACCGAGCAGCCCCTGAGTTTTTCACGTGGACTGACCGGTAACAAGTCACCGACCCGTGAACCATCAACCCTCACAGGTCCACCCAAAGCAGATATGACACATTGGTCAAGCGCGGGGGTGCGATTTGCGCCACACCTCCAGCAGCCGAGCCCCATCAACTGCGGTGTAGCGCTGAGTGGTGGAGAGACTTGCATGACCCAGCAGGTCCTGGATCGAACGCAGGTCTGCGCCGCCCGCGAGCAGATGCGTCGCGAATGAGTGCCGGAGCGCATGCGGCGTTGCGTGCTCCGGCAAGCCATGCAGCCGGCGGAAGTTCCGTAGGGTTCGCTGCGCGACTGCGGGATCCAGTCGTCGGCCTCGCGTTCCGACGAACAACGGGCTGTCCGGCTGCCGATGGGGGTGCAATGCCAGCCATGCGGCGAGCGCTTCACGTACCGCGGGTAGAACCGGCACGATCCTCTCCTTGCCACCCTTCCCCAGCACGCGCAGGGTCGGGCGTTGGCTTGGCGGTATATCGCGAACGTCGAGCGCCAGCGCCTCTCCGATACGCAGTCCACAGCCGTACAGCAGCGTAAACAGCGCCGCATCACGTGCCTGGAACACGGCGCTGTCCGATAACTCAGCGACACCATCGACGACCGCCCGGGCCTGCGTCGTTTCGAGCGCGCGCGGCACCGGGCGCTTGGCGCGCGGGGTTGTTATCAGCGTCAGAGCCGGATTATCGATGTCATACCGCCGCGTAAGGAAGCGGAAGAAGCTGCGTACCGCGGACAGGTGCCGGGCGCGTGTGGCGTTGCTGGCGCCCGCACCCGCCTCCTCTGCTAGCCAGGCACGCAGATCCGCCTGACGCAGCGAAGCAAGTTCGCCGAGTTCAGGTTCGCCCCCGAGGTGCTGGGTCAGGAATCCGAGGAACGCCGCCAGGTCGCCGCCATACGCCTCCACTGTGAGCCGGGCCGCACGACGTTCGCGCTCCAGCCATTCGAGGAAGGCAATGCGTGCTTCCTCGGCCGTCATCGCTTCGATCAGCGACCTAGTGCGGCCGCGACTGCCCGGCCGAGGAACCCGAGTGGCCCAGTGCCCTGCGCCGGGTCAAGCATGTGCTGGTCGCGTGCCAGCAGCGCCACCAGCGCCGCCGGTCCTTCGCCGGGCACGCGGACCAGAGCATCGTGCCGCGCCAGCGCTGCCGCCTCGGCATGCAGCAGACGCGCATCGGCTGGCGCTTCGCGGAACACGACCTGTCGGCCGTCCAGTAGCCGCGCGACCGTTTCGTCCGGCAGCCGCCGCGCCCCAGGATGCTCGGCCTCCATACACAAGCATGCTGCGTCTACCGCGAGAATGCCCGGCATCTCGCCGCTGACGCAGTCGGCGGGATCTAACGAGCGGAGCAGCGCCAGTACCGCATCCTGCACCCGGCTCGCCAGGCTCGCAGTCGCCCGACCCGCGGCAAGCAGTCCGTCCGCGCGCTCCCGCTGCACCCGAAGCATCGCCGCCATGTGGTCGGCCAAACCCTCGCCATGCATCCGCACCGGCGGCTCAAGCACCCGGTAAAGCTCCGGGTGTTCGGCGAGCCACGCCGGGTTGGCGCGCAGGAACGCTTCGACGAAATCCCCCTCCGGCAGGCTCATGCCGTCAGGCGATGCGCTGGCCGGTCTTCGACCAGTCGGCCAGGAACGCCGCCAGTCCCTTGTCGGTCAGCGGATGATTGAACAACTGCCGTAGAACCGCCGGCGGCACGGTGCAGATATGCGCGCCGATCTTGGCCGCCTCGACCACATGCATCGGGGTGCGCACCGAGGCGACGAGTACCTCGGTCTTGAAGTAGTCATAATTGCGGAAGATCGTGACGATATCTGAGATCAACTGCATCCCATGCTCGCCAACATCGTCCAGCCGGCCGATGAACGGGCTTACAAATGTGGCCCCCGCCTTCGCCGCCAGGATTGCCTGCGCCGGTGAGAAGCACAGCGTCACGTTCACCATTGCGCCTTCCTCGCTGAGGCGACGGCAGGCACGCAGCCCATCCGGCGTCAGCGGCACCTTCACCGCGATGTTCTTGGCGATGCCGCGTAACACGCGCCCCTCGGCCATCATCCCGTCGAACTCGGTCGACGCGACTTCGGCGCTGACCGGGCCGGGAACCGTGGCGCAGATATCGGCCAGCACGTCCTGGAACTTCTTTCCCGTTTTGGCCATCAACGATGGGTTGGTGGTAACGCCGTCCAGCAGCCCGCTGGCAGCGAGTGACTTGATCTCCGCTGTGTCAGCGGTATCGACGAAGAACTTCATGTCATCGCTCCCAACTTGCGACGGATGATCATATAGGATGCAGGGCAGGCGTCGAAAGGAACCTGATCCCGGCGAGCCGCCCTTGCTCGATGTGCGGGAAGCCGATGGGACGAAAGGTCGGCGCTCAGCGGCCCGACGCGTGCCCGTCATGCTGCCCTACCCGTTCCCGGGCCCGTTCGACTACAGCGCCCCGCCCGATTTGCATCCACAACCCGGCGACATCGTCATGGTTCCACTGAACCGGCGCGAGGAAATCGGCGTCGTCTGGGACCATTCAGCCGAGGATGGCGTCCCCGATCGCAAGCTCAAGCCGGTATCTGGCCTGATCGACACTCCGCCGATGCGACCGGCACTGCGACGCTTCGTCGACTGGGTCGCCAGCTACACGCTCTCGCCTCCGGGAGAGGTGATGGCGATGGCGCTGCGGGTGGTGCCGCAGGGTGTCAGCAGACCGCCTATCGGCTGGGTACGCGTCGATCCGCTGCCCGACACGCGCATCACCGAGGCGCGCCGAAGGGTACTCGACGTGCTTGCTGCCGAACAACCGCGGACCACCGGCGACTTGGCGCACGCGGCAGGCGTGGGCACTGGCGTGGTTCGCGGCATGGCCGATGCTGGACTGCTGGTGCCGTCAGCGCTTCCCGTCGCGCCGCCTTTCGCGCATCCCAACCCCGACACTGCTGGCCAACTGCTCGCACCCGACCAGGCGGCCGCCGCGGCTTCATTGCGCCAGGCCGTAGCTGCCCAAACGTTCGGCGTCACGCTGCTGGACGGGGTGACCGGCTCCGGCAAGACCGAAACCTACCTCGAGGCGGTCGCAGAGTGCCTCCGGCAGGGCCGCCAGGCGTTGATTCTGCTGCCTGAGATTGCGCTGTCATCGCAATGGCTCGAACGGTTCGAGCGCCGCTTCGGCGTGCCCCCGGCAGTGTGGCATTCTGATCTGACGTCGCGGGTGCGACGGGTGACCTGGCGCGCGGTCGCGGAAGGTGCCGCACCGGTCGTGGTGGGGGCGCGCTCAGCGCTGTTCCTCCCCTTCCCTGACCTGGGCCTTGTGGTTATCGACGAGGAGCACGAGACAGCGTTCAAACAGGAAGAAGGCGTAGTTTATCACGCCCGCGACATGGCGGTTGTGCGCGCCCGCCTCTGCTCGGCACCGGCGATCCTGGTCTCGGCCACCCCGTCGCTGGAGACGCTGGCCAACGTTGAGGCTGGCCGCTACCGGCGCCTGACACTACCGACCCGGCACGGTGGCGCCGCGATGCCATCGGTTGCGGCGATCGACATGCGGGAAACACCGCCGGAGCGCGGCCATTTCCTGGCTCCCCCACTGATCGCCGCGGTGACCGAGACACTGGCGCGCGGTGAGCAGGCGATGCTGTTCCTCAACCGTCGCGGCTACGCCCCGCTGACGCTGTGCCGGCACTGCGGCCATCGCATGCAGTGCCCCAATTGCACCGCGTGGCTGGTCGAGCATCGCGCCCGGCGCGCGCTGCAGTGCCATCATTGCGGCCACACGAGTGCCGATCCCCGACGAATGCTCCGCCTGTGGCGCGGCCAACAGCCTGGTCCCGGTGGGGCCGGGCGTGGAGCGTATCACCGAGGAATCCGCCAAATTGTTCCCCGAGGCCCGTCGGCTGGTGATGGCATCCGACACCATCGACTGGCCCGGATGCCGCAGCTATCGCGGCGCACGCGATCGAGGCACGCAACGTGGATCTGATCATTGGCACCCAAATCGTGGCCAAGGGCTGGCACTTCCCGCACCTGACGCTGGTGGGGGTGGTGGATGCAGATCTGGGCCTGGCTGGCGGTGACCTGCGTGCGGCGGAACGCACCGTGCAGTTGCTGCATCAGGTGGCGGGGCGTGCCGGCCGCGCCGAGGCGCCAGGGCACGTGCTGCTGCAGACATTCTCCCCCGAGCATCCAGTGATGCAGGCTCTGGTGGAGGGTGACCTCGGTGCCTTCATGGCGCGCGAGGCAGAGCAGCGCCGGCCAGGTCACTGGCCGCCCTACGGGCGTCTGGCGGCGCTGATCGTGTCCGCCGATACGGCGGCCGAAGCGGATGCGCTGGCACGCCACCTCGGCCATGCGGCGCCCTGGGGCGAAGGACTCGAGGTACTCGGGCCGGCGCCGGCGCCGCTGTCGATTTTGCGCGGGCGGCACCGCCGGCGGCTGCTGCTGAAGACGCGGCGCGATGTCGCGGTGCAGCCGATTTTGCGCGAGTGGCTGAACAAGGTGCCAGTGCCTCGAGGTGCGCGCATAGATGTGGACGTCGACCCGGTGTCTTTTCTGTAAAAAAACTGGGCGACAAATAACCAGTCGATGTGCGGGACCGCACCCCTCGCCTGTGAACTATTTCACAGTCCAACCCTCAATTCGCGGGCACCATACAACCGCTGAACCCCGATGTGATCGAGGACGCCGGGCTGAACACTTCATCAAGTGATGCTCGCACCGGATACCGGAGCGGCGACGCCGCATCTGGCTGAGTTGCAACATGCTGATTCGAGAACCTATGCTCACTGCTCTAAAGCAATACGAGGGGCTGGCGGGTGCATCGTTGCTGCGGGCATCGAGCCGGGCCGTGTCATTGGTTGGTGCGGGGTCGGCGCAGGCTGTGGTAACGCCACCGGCCGAAAGTCCATTTACTGCGGAAGCCGGGCGCCGAAGAATAAGCCGTCGACTCGCGGCTATTCTCGGCGCCGACATCCGTAACTACAGCCTGCTGATGGCTGCCGCCGAAGAAGCGACGCATCGACGGGTCAACACCGCGTTGGACCGTCTCGTCCGTGAAATTCATCGGTCTCACGGTCACATATTCTCGCACGCCGGCGACGGGTTGATGGCGGAGTTCCCCAGTGCGGTTGAAGCGCTCAAATGTGCGCTGCGCGTGCAGGCCGATGCCGGCAAGCGCAATGCGCGCGTGCCGCCCGAGCAGCGCATCGAGTACCGCATGGGCATCAATTCCGGAGAGATCATGCTCCAGCACGGCCGCGCTGGTGGTAACGCGATCAATATTGCCGCACGCCTGGAGCAGATAGCCGATCCGAGTGGCATCTTCATCTCGGCCTCGGTGTTCGAGCAGGTCAGCAACGTCGTCGCGACCAAGTTTGAGGCGGTCGGTGAACGGCGGCTCAAGAACATCCGGCAGCCCGTGATGGTCTATCGCATTGCACCGGACACATGCGCCGCCTGGTCAGGTATGCCAGCAGTGCAGCGCCGCGAAGCACGCGCGGCGGAGGTGGCCGATGAGGACTACAGGCCATCTCTGGCAGTGCTGCCGTTCCGAACGCTGATGAAGGAACAGGCCGACGCCTACTTCGCCGAGGGCATGGTGGACGACATCATCCGTCTACTCGGCGGCCTCAAGGAGCTGTTGGTCATCGCCCGCAGTTCAACGCTGGTTTACACGGGCTCGCCGCTCGACCTGCGGCGCGTGGGCCATGAACTCGACGTCCGTTATGTGCTGCACGGCAGCCTGCGCCGCCTGGGTGACAGGCTGCGCATCGCGGTAGAGTTATCAGAGGCCGAAACCGGTCACCTGATCTGGGCGGACCGGCTCGATGGCGAACTGTCCGACGTGTTCGACCTGCAGGACCGCATCGCTATGCGCGTGGTGGGCGCCGTCGCGCCGCATGTCCGTGAACTTGAATTGAATCGCGGCATGCGGAAGCACCCCAGCAGCATGACGGCATACGATCTCACGTTGCAGGCGCTCGATCTGTTCTATCGCATGGATCGAGCCTCACTCGTTCGGGCCCGTGAATTATTCGAGCAGGCAGTTCAACACGACCCTGATTACGCGCCGGCCTATTCGCATCTGGCCTCGCTGCATATGCGGCTGATCGGGCAGGGGTGGTCGGTTGACGAGATGGGGGATCAGAGCCGGGCAGCCGAGGCTGCGGGCATGGCGATCGAGCGGGACCGCAACGACGCGCTCGCATTGGCGATATACGGGCACTTACAGTCGTATCTGTTGAGGAACTACGAGGCCGCACAGAACTACCTGGAGCGGGCGCTCGCCGCCGGACCAAGCTGCGCCTGGGCCTGGGCCTATAGCAGCCTCACTTGCGGCTATCTCGGTGATGTGGCGACTGCGATCACACGCGCCGAATGGGCCGCGCGACTGTCACCGCTTGGCCCGGATGCATTCTGGCTGGAGCACTATCTGTCGCAGGCCTACTATATGGGCGGGCGCTACGGTGATGCTATCGCCTGGGGCCGGATGTCGGCCGCCCACGCTGCGGCGAATACTTCGAACTTGCGATGTCTGATCGCCAGTCTAGTGGCCGCCCGCGATATGGATGAGGCACGCAAGGTCGCGCAGCAACTCTTGCAGTTCGCGCCGAATTACCGCGTCTCACTCTTCCTCGCGCGGACACCGCTGCGTGGTGACGTGCGCGACCAGTTCGCCGAAAGGCTGCGCCTTGCGGGCATTCCCGACTGATTGCTGAACGATAAGTTTCGTGGGGGAAGCAACATGACCGGCGTTTTCGACGGCAACGACGGCAACGATGGCAATTCAGCCAACTCGGGCGGCGCCGGCAACGCGACCAGCATCAGCAAGGGTTGGTTCTTCGCCGATCGGGTGGACCTGCCGTTCGTCACCGCACCTGACACTGGACCGCAGGCAATTCCCGGCCAGGCAATCGGTGACTTGGCCATCACCTCCAACGTTTCGCGCTATCCGGCGCGGAACTGGTCGGCGGAGTGGTTCACCTGGCTGGCACTGATTGAATTCTCGGCAACCGATTGGCGATCGATGCAGCCGAACAGCCCGCCGTCGGCGCCGTTCACGAAAAACTACTGGCCGGCCTGGGTGCCGCCGCCTCCCCCACCGACGACGCCGCTGATCGACTGGTCGACACTGAACCCGCCGGTCATTCAGCAGGAAATCGTCGACCTGGTGACTGCGGCGGCGAACGAGCGATCCGATGCGATGGACGAGATCCTCTCGCAAGCAGACGAGTTCATCAGCTACTTTCTAGGCCTGCTGACGGCGAACCCGGGCGCGTATCCACAGACCACCAAGGTACTGACGATCGCCAGCCAGGTCGGCACGATGGTGGCAATGTATTTCAAGGGACTGTACAAGCGGCCGCGCGCATCAGAACTATGCCCAGCGCTCCTGCCGCCGATCGCGGTGCCGGGGCATGCGTCATTCCCAAGCGGCCATTCGACGCAGGCGCATCTGATGGCGCTTTGCATCAACGACATCTTCAGCACGCTGCCGCAGCAGAGCACAATGCTCGAGGATATGTGGACGTTAGCGGATCGCATCGCACGCAACCGAGAGATCGCGGGGCTGCACTACGAGAGCGATACCAATGCTGGCAAGGCAATCGCCTTGGCGACCTTACCGATGCTGCAGGCCTCGGTGCCGATCTTTCTGGCGGGAACCTCGCTCGGGGGAAACCCGCTGACCGGCACGTCACTGTATCAGCACGCGGTCGCCCTGGCGCGACAGGAGTGGCAGACGGATGATGGGCCGTGAGTTATGGCGAACCTTACGAAGCGACCGGATGGGTGCCTCAATCGGTGATCAAGGACATAGAAGCTCGCTTCCGCGGCTTTCCGGTGCCCGGTATGACGATCAATCCGGTGACGGGAACACCGGATGAGCTGCGGCAGTTTGGACTGCCGCCAAAGCCCGGTTCCAGCGCACCGCCATTGCTGCAACGGGTCTGGGACCAGGCGTTCGGACGGCCATTGCAGTTCCAGAAATTCAATGTCGAGCCCAATCGCATCCAAGCGACGCAGTTTCGTCTGTTCGAGAAGGCGGTGGCCAAGGCCTCGTTCGAGGGTTTCAACTATGAGACCAGTTCCAACTGGTCCGGTGCCTACATCACAGCCAACAGCGATAAGCGGTTCCTCCAGGTCTGGGGCACCTGGACCATTCCTGGAGATCTGCAGTTGCCGCCGCCTGGCCTTCAGGGGCCGTCAGACATCCCATACCTGTGCGCCAACTGGATCGGCTTGGATGGACAGCGCCGCTATCTTGATTCGTCGCTGCCGCAGATGGGCACGGTTTCCATCCTGCAGCCCGACGGCACGACGACAGCGGAATCCTGGGTGCAATGGTGGGCTCGCGGCAGCGGCAACACCGCTCCCGTCCCGCTCGGGCTAACAGTCGCCCCGGGAGACATCGTCGCAAGCGTCCTGACGGCGTTAAGTCCGACCTCGGCTTGGGCGGTGATGGTGAACCTGAGCACTTCACCGCCAACGGCCGTACCGATCATGATGGTCGCGCCTATGGTGACCCTGCCGGACGGGAGCACGGTCCAGCCGGAGATCGCTGGAGCAACGGCCGAGTGGATCGTCGAACGGCCCAAAGTGCCGCCGCAGCCTGATCAGCCGCCAAACCGCTACAATTTCCCCAACTACGGACAGAGCGGTTTCGACTACTGCGTGGCCGTCGCAGGCGACAGGGTAGACATCGCGTCACTGCTGACCGGGGTTCCGCAGGACCTGACGGGTGCGCGTCGTATCCGGATGTTCGAGGTACTGATCAACCCGACGCGGATCCAGTATATTTCGATGGCCAGTAAGCTCGATAACCTGACGCTGCAAACAAAGTACGGCAGTTTCTGAGCAGATCCGGCGAGCGGCCATCGGGCAGGCGCGTTTGCTGGCCAGCTTGCGGGACGCACGCGCGGATGGTGCGGGCTCAGCCCGCCTTGCCGCCATGCCCCGGGATGCGCTAGCAACCAATCGCCTCCCGGGCCGCCGGGCACCCGGCGCACAGTACCGCGTTAGCCCCGCGAGACCCACGAGCCCGCTGCAAGGATACCAGATGGCCCGCAACAAGATCGCCCTCATTGGCGCCGGCAACATCGGCGGCACCCTCGCCCACCTCATCGGCCTGAAGGAACTGGGCGACGTCGTCCTGTTCGACGTGTTCGGCGGCGTCGCCGCCGGCAAAGCGCTCGACATCATGCAGTCCGGCCCGGTCGAGGGATTCGACGCCCACATGACCGGCGGCTCCAACTATCACGCGATCGAAGGGGCGGACGTCGTCATCGTCACCGCCGGCTTCCCCCGTACACCTGGCATGTCACGCGACGACCTCATCGGCAAGAATGCCGGAGTGATCGCCGAGGTCGCCGACGGCATCAAGACGCACTGCCCGGACGCGTTCGTAATCTGCATCACCAACCCGCTCGACGCGATGGTCTGGGTGATGAAGGAGAAGTGCGGCTTACCAGCCAACCGTGTGGTCGGCATGGCAGGCATATTGGACAGTTCGCGCTTCCGCCTGTTCCTGGCGCAGGAGTTCGGCGTGTCGGTAGAGGATGTGACCGCCTTCGTACTCGGCGGCCATGGCGACACGATGGTGCCGTTGACCCGCTACTCCACAGTGGCGGGTATTCCGGTGCCGGACCTGGTGAAGATGGGATGGTCCACGCAGGCAAAGATCGACGCTATCGTCCAGCGAACGCGCGACGGCGGTGGCGAGATCGTCAAGCTGCTGGAACGCGGCAGTGCCTTCTACGCGCCGGCGGCATCCGCGGTTGCGATGGCGGAGAGCTACCTGAAGGACAAGAAGCGTGTTTTGCCCTGTGCGGCGCTGCTCAACGGCGAATACGGAATGAAGGACCTTTACGTCGGCGTGCCGGTGGTGATCGGTGCCGGTGGTATCGAGCGCATCGTTCAGGTCGAATTGAATTCCGCTGAGAAGATTGCATTCGAGCAATCGTGCGCTGCGGTGCGTGAACTGGTCGAGGCTGCGAAGAAGCTGATCGGATGATCGGCGCCACCTCATTACTCCCCCTCCCCTCGCGGGAGGGGGTTAGGGGGAGGGGAACCGTCCGCGCATGAACATTCACGAATACCAGGCCAAAGAGTTGCTGCGGCATAGCGGTGTGCCGGTGCCCGAGGGTTTTGTCGCCTGGACACCGGATGAAGCCGCCGCCGCAGCGGCCAAGCTTCCTGGCCCGGTCTTCGTCGTGAAGGCGCAGATCCACGCGGGCGGACGTGGTGCCGGCCGCTTCGCCGATGACCCCAATGGCAAGGGTGGCGTCCGGGTCACACGCTCGCCCGAGGAGGTGCGTGCTGCCGCTGAAGCCATGCTGAGCCACACCCTGGTGACGAAGCAGACGGGTCCCATTGGCCGCACGGTGCACCGCGTCTATGTCGAGGCTGGTAGCGATATCGCGCGCGAGCTGTATCTTTCGCTGCTGGTCGATCGCGTATCCGGACGCGTCACCGTGGTCGCGTCCACTGAAGGCGGCATGGAAATCGAAGAAGTTGCAGCAAAGCAGCCAGACAAGATCATGCGTGCCACCGTCGATCCGGCCGCAGGCATGTCAGGCTATCTGCCACGCCGGCTTGCCTATGGTCTTGGTCTGACGGGTGGCCAGATCGCTGCCTTCGGTCGGTTTCTGCCGGCGCTGTATCGCGCATTCACCGAACTGGACTGCTCGGTTGTCGAGATCAATCCGCTTGTAGTGACCAATTCGGGGGATATGGTCGCGCTCGATGCCAAGATCAGCTTCGACGACAACGCGCTGTTCCGCCACCCTGAACTTGAGAAGCTGCACGACGAGAGCGAGGAAGATCCAAAGGAACTGGAAGCCAAGAAGTACAACCTCAATTACGTCGCGCTCGACGGCAATATTGGCTGCCTGGTGAATGGCGCGGGTCTCGCCATGGCGACGATGGACATCATCAAGCTGTATGGCGCGGCGCCGGCGAACTTCCTCGATGTCGGCGGCGGCGCCACCAAGGAACGCGTCACCGCCGCCTTCAAGATCATCCTGTCTGACCCGAACGTGGAAGGCATTCTGGTAAACATATTCGGCGGCATCATGCGGTGCGACGTCATCGCCGAGGGCGTGATCGCCGCCGCACGCGAGGTGAGCCTGTCGGTTCCGCTGGTGGTCCGCCTGGAAGGCACCAACGTGGAACTCGGCAATCAGATCCTGGCGCAATCCAACCTGCCGATCATTGCCGCCGACAATCTTGCCGACGCGGCCGAGAAGATTGTGCGCGCCGTGCGAGAGGCCGCCTGATATGGCAATCCTGGTCGACGCGGAGACGCGCGTCATCACCCAAGGCTTCACCGGTCAGCAGGGTACGTTCCACTCTGAGCAGGCGATTGCCTACGGCACCAAGATGGTCGGTGGGGTAACGCCGGGCAAAGGCGGCAGCAGGCACCTCGATCTGCCCGTGTTCGACACCGTGTGGGAGGCGCGCGAACGGACCGGTGCCACTGCGACGGCGATTTATGTTCCTCCACCCTTCGCTGCCGACGCGATTCTTGAGGCGATCGACGCCGAATTTCCGCTCATCGTCTGCATCACCGAGGGTATCCCGGTGCTGGATATGGTGCGGGTGAAGCGCGCGCTCATCGGATCGAAGTCCCGGCTGATCGGTCCGAACTGTCCCGGCGTCATCACGCCCGATGCCTGCAAGATCGGCATCATGCCCGGCCACATCCATCGGCGTGGCAGCGTCGGCATCGTGTCACGTTCCGGCACGCTAACCTATGAGGCGGTGGCGCAGACGACAGTGGTGGGGCTTGGCCAGAGCACCTGCGTCGGCATCGGCGGCGATCCGGTGAAGGGCACCGACTTCGTCGAGGTGCTGGAGATGCTTCTTGGCGACGAGGAGACCAAGCAGATCGTCATGATCGGCGAGATCGGCGGACAGAGCGAAATCGACGCCGCCGAGTTCCTCGCGCGTCACCCGGTGAAGAAGCCGACAGTGGGCTTCATCGCTGGAGCTACCGCGCCACCCGGCCGCCGCATGGGCCACGCTGGCGCGGTGATCTCCGGCGGACGCGACACCGCGGCGGCAAAGATGGAGGCAATGCGCACGGCCGGCATTCATGTTGCCGACAGCCCGGCAGCGCTGGGCAGCACGATGGTCGAGGTGCTCAAAGGCTGATACCGTTCCGGCATGCGACAGCGCCTCAGCCGTGAAGAGTTTCGCCGTTGGGCCGCCGGGCAGAAGCGACGCTACGAACGGCTCGCAGGCGAACCGATCGCGATGTCGCCCGAGCGTATTGGCCATGCCCGGATCAAGAACCGTATCTGGGCAGCGCTGGATAGCGCCATTCAGATCGCGAATGTCCCCTGCGAGGCGCTTGGGGATGGTGTCACTGTCGAGATCGATGAGGACACCGACTACGAACCGGACGCCGTGGTCAACTGCGGGCCACCTCTGTCGGACGATGCAATAGCGGCCAGCAATCCGGTCATTGTCGTCGAAGTACTATCCCCATCAACCGAGCACATCGACCTGGCCGACAAACTTGCCGACTACTTCCGGCTTGCGAGCGTTCAGCACTACCTCATCGTGCAAGTCTTGCGACGTGAGGTGATCCATCATCGCCGCTCCGGCGAAGGGATCATCAGCCGCGTCATCAACATTGGCGATATCGTGCTCGACCCTCCCGGCATCACCATCGGCCTCGCCGACATCTACCCAAGCCAAGCTTGACACCCCGCCCCGCGTCCGGCGGGATACTTGTCAGTAGGTAAGGCAAGGCCCTAAGGGAAAATCATGAAATTCGGCATCTTCTATGAATTGCAGCTTCCGCGCCCGTGGGGGCCGGACGATGAGCGTCAGCTTTATCAAAACGCACTCAATCAGGTCGAGCTCGCCGACAAACTAGGCTACGACTATGCTTGGGAGGTCGAGCACCACTTTCTGGAGGAGTATTCCCACTCCCCTGCCCCCGAGGTCTTCCTCGGTGCAGCCTCGCAGCGCACCAAGAACATCCGTCTCGGCCACGGCATCGTGCAACTCACCACCAATCCACCGCAGCGCGTCGCCGAACGCATCGCCTGCCTCGACCTGGTGTCCAATGGCCGCGTCGAAATGGGCACCGGTAAGTCGGCTTCGGTCACCGAACTCGGCGGCTTCGGTCGTGACATGGAGACCAAGCGCGAAGTCTGGGAAGACGCGATTCGCTGCATCATTCCGATGTTCAAAGACCAGGGCGTCGAGATCGACACCAAGTGGCATAAGATGCCGATGCGCAACGTGCTGCCGAAGCCGGTGCAGAAACCGCATCCGCCGCTTTGGGTTGCCTGCTCACAGTTGGAGACGATCGAGATGGCGGGCCGCCGCGGCATGGGCGCGCTTGGCTTCCAGTTCCTCTCGGCCGATGCGGCGCATGCCTGGGTGCACGCCTATTACAACGCGTTCACCAGGCAACAGGAGAAGCTCGCCGATTATCAGACCAACCCGAACATCGCGTTGGTCAGCTACTTCATGTGCGCCGAGACGGACGAAGAGGCACGTCGTCGTGCGGACGGGGCGACATTTTTCCAGTTCGCGCTGCGCTACTACGGTTCGAGTTCGGGGCGGAAGCGGCCGGATCCGTATACGGTCAACATGTGGGATGAGTACAACAAGTGGAAGCGCGAGAATCCCGAGGCAGCGGCTCGTGCCATCTCGGGTGGATTGATCGGTTCGCCAGAGACACTCAGGCGGCGGCTGCGACGCTTCGAGACCTCGAACATCGATCAGGTCATCCTGCTCAATCAGGCTGGCAAGAACTCGCACGCGCATATCTGCGAGAGCCTGGAACTCTTCGCCAAAGAAGTGATGCCGGAATTCCACGCCAACGAACCGGCGCACCAGGCATGGAAACGCGGGGTGCTCGCGGGCGAAATCGAGCTGGACCGGATCGACACCACGCCATACCGCGAGCGCTTCGGCCCCAACACGGTACCGATCCCAGTGCAGCCTGCGGCGGAATAGGCGCGGTTAGGCCGGCAGTCCGGTAAAGGCCAGCGCCACCAGAAGCGATACCGCGAAGAGCACAACCGCGACTGCGAACGGTGCCAGCTGAGGATGCTGATCTGCGAAGTGGTGCGACGGGACGGTGGTCAAATTCGCATCCGGATGCGTCACGCTCATTGTTCAGGATCCTTGTTCTGCTGATGGAACCCGAACCTGCCCTGTGCGCTCCAGGCTTGGCCTTGATCTGGGTCAAAGGGGCAGTGTTGTTGGCCTGTGGCCAGACAGCGCGATACGCGGAACGGGAGCGCCCCGGCGTCGCGCCCGAGTGTCCCTTCCGCCGGGCGCCTGCGTTGGTCAAGCTGCGCTCCCTATGGGGTTCACCTTGCCACAACCTTTTCTTTGGCCTGCGAATCGGAGGGATGCTTGGCGCAGAAACCCCAAGGCGCTAATGGAACGACCCCTCTGGCGTGAGTTTTCCAGAATGGCTACCAGACTTCGACCCCTTACCGCATTCGCCTTTGCCGCAGCCCTCCTTGCCGCCTGCGGCAACACCAAGCCCAACCCAGCCGATCCGGCCTATATCGGCCAGGAAGGTCCTTCCAGCAGCGGCTCGATGCCCGGCGGCAGCGTGCTCGGTGACAGCAGCCTGATCTTCGGCACTGCAAAGGACCGACCTGGCGGTCCAAAGGCTGGCACCGATGCCGGCGGCGGCGCGCTGGGGGTGAACGCCTATCTCTGGCGCGGCGCGCTCGACACGCTCAGCTTCATGCCGCTTTCATCGGCCGATCCGTTCGGCGGCGTGATCATCACCGATTGGTACACCCCGGCCGCCGCAAATGGCGAACGCTTCAAGGCAACCGCCTATATCCTCGGTCGCGAGCTCCGGAGCGACGGTGTTCGGGTCAGCATCTTTCGCCAGGTGCTGGAGAATGGCCAATGGGTCGACGCGCCTGTCAGCCCGGTCACGGTCGGGGACATCGAGAACAAGGTCCTGTCACGCGCGCGAGAACTGCGCGAACAGTCGCAAGCCAGCAGCTGAGCGCTCGGCCCATGGCCAGGGCGGGGTCATTGGCCGGAAACCTACGTAGTCGCCTGAAGGCTCCGCGCACGACGAACTGCGACCTGATCGGCGGCGCCGTCGTATGCTTGTTGGTCAGTTGCAGTCAGCCAGATGACGCGAGATCAACGCTGACGGAGCGCCATCATCAGCAGGAACGCAGGACGCTCTCGCTCAATTGCCAGCTCAGGCCGTACCGCTATCTGCTCGTCGGTCGGCCCCCACTCCTCGACATGGTGCACAGCGAACCCAGCAGCTGTCAGCAGCCGCAGATAGGTCGCCAGGGTACGATGTTGCTTGATCACGCCCTTGGTCAGCCAGTCTGTGCTGCGCGGCCCTTCGACAAGGTATGCGTCTATTGGCCAAGTGCTGCCGCCCTTGTCGTCCGTGACCCAGCCGGGCTGCCTTGGCGCCGTATAAATCGGATGCTCGACCGAGAATACGAACCTGCCGCCGGGAACCAGCGTGCCATGCACGACCGTCAGCAACCGGTCGAGCCGGTCGACATAGTGCAGCGCCAGCGAGCTGTAGGCGAGATCGAACGACCCTGCCGGCAGTTCGAGCGTTTCCATGTCCGCCTGCTGGTAGGTGATCTCCCGATCGTCGGTCTCGGCGCGTGCGCGCGCCAACATCTTTTCTGACACATCGAGCCCCAGCACCTGGGCCGCACCCTGATCGCGCGACCATCGGCAGAACCAACCAAAACCACAGCCGAGATCAACAACCCGCAATCCGTGCATGTCGGGCAGAAGGGCGCGCAACGCGGGCCATTCAGCGGCACCCTCCAGACCCTGGACCGATCGACCAAGTCTGCTGTAGCCCTCGAAAAATTCGGGGTTGTCGTAGATATTCTGCGTCATCGCGCCTGCTTACCCGCAAGGATACGTCATCGATGCCTGATTCCAGCCCTGTCGTCACCGACCCGTTTGTCAAATTCCAGGACTGGATGAAGGAGGCCTGGGTGCACGAGCCGGAAGATGCCAATGCGATGACGCTCGCCACCGCGACGCCTGACGGCATACCGTCGGCGCGAATCGTGCTGTTGAAGGGCGCCGATGCAGCAGGTTTCGTGTTCTACACCAACACGCAGAGCCGCAAGGGCGACGAGATTGCGGCCAATGCGCGGGCGGCGCTGCTGTTCCATTGGAAGCAGCTGGGGCGCCAGATACGTATCGAGGGTCACGTCGAACGCGTGACCGACGCCGAGGCCGATGCGTATTTCTCGACCCGTCCCCGCATCTCGCGGCTGGGTGCCTGGGCGTCGGATCAGTCCCGCGACCTGCCGGAGCGCACTGAGCTGGAACGGCGCCTCGCCAACTATGATACGACATATCCGGGCGACGACATTCCACGCCCGCCCCACTGGTCCGGTTTTCGCATCGTCCCTGACAGGTTCGAGTTCTGGCAGAACATGCCGTTCCGCCTGCACGACCGCACCGTATACACAAAGTCACCAGGAAACGGCTGGACGGTCAGCAAGCTGTATCCCTGACATGGCTGCTCCGCCCGAGCAGGCAGAGGTGACCGCGTTCCTGCGCGACCTCGCAGGCTCGGATCCGTTGGAGACCCACATTTCGCTCGTCTTCGTCGGCACAGACAGCGTGTGGAAGCTCAAGAAGGCGGTACGGCTCGCGTTCCTCGACTTCACGTCTCTCGACTCTCGAAGGCGATTCACGTTGCGCGAACTGGAGCTGAACCAGGTGGCGGCTCCCGGGCTCTATCGGGATGCCGTGCCGGTGGTGCGGCGACCAGATGGAGCACTGGCTTTCGGCGAGACAGAAGACGACGCAGCCATCGACTGGGTGTTGCGGATGGCCCGAGTGCCATCGCGCGACTTCCTCGACAAAATCGCGTCTGCCGGGCGATTGACCCCGCCATTGCTGGATGCACTCGGCGATACTGTGGCGACTTTCCATTCCAACCTTTCCCCGGTACGAGGCATCGATCCCCCCGCAGCAATGCGCAGTGTGGCGCTCGGCAACGCGCAGTCGGCACTCGATGCAGGTTTGCCGGATAGCGATGTGCGCGAGTGGCGAAAGGAGATCAGGGATGCGCTCGATGGCATTGCACCCTGGCTGATGCAGCGTGGCAGCGACGGCTTCGTCCGCCGCGCCCATGGCGACCTGCACCTTGGCAACCTGTGCCTATGGAATGGCAAGCCGGTGCCGTTCGATGCGCTGGAATTCGACGAGGCGATGGCGACGATCGATCTGGGTTACGACCTGGCTTTCCTGCTGATGGACCTCGACCAACGTGTTTCACGCGCGGCGGCCAATCGGGTGCTGAGCCGCTACGTCGCTCGAACCGGCGACGCTGCACTGACGCGAGGCCTGCAGAGCTTCCTGTCACTGCGCGCAATGATCCGCGCGCATGTCGAGGCCAAGCGCGGCAACCCCGACGTCGCGGCGCCATACTTGGCGGCTACATTGGACTATCTCCGACCGGAACGGCCGATCGTAGTGGCGATCGGCGGCCTGCCCGGCACCGGCAAAACGACATTGGCACGCGCTCTGGCGCCAGAGTTGGGACGCGCACCCGGGGCCTTGGTGTTGCGCAGCGACGAGATCCGCAAGCGACAGCACAGGCGCTGCCTGAACAGCGCCTGCCACAGTCCGCCTACAGTGAGGCAGCAAACGAAGCCGTGCTTAGCGAACTCACCACCCTGGTCGCCGAGACAGCAAAGGGCGGTCACGCAGTGATCGCCGATGCGACATTCATCGACCAACGGCACAGGTCCATGTTGGCGGCCGCTGCGCACGCGGCCGGCGTCCCATTCATCGGTCTATGGCTGCATGCTCCGCTTGCTTTACTCGAAGGGCGCATCGCCGAGCGTCACCACGATGCATCCGATGCGACCGTTGCGGTCCTGCACGCCGCCAGCGGAGGCAACCCCGGTCCCGGCGACTGGATTGCGATCGAGGCTGCCGAAACAGCCGAGACCGAGGCGCGGGCCCGGATCGCTATCCGATCCGCCCGATCAAACTGTTGAGCAGGTCGACTGCTGACCAGCCCATACGCACGCCAAGTGTTCGGGATGGTGCTGTGAGTCGCGGCACGCAGCAGATCTGCGGCATCACTGTGTCGGAGGCGACCCGCTTAAGGCATCGACGACAAGCAGCGCCGCCATAATCGCCGCGAGCTGTGAACCGCTTCAGAGCGGCATCAGGCAGCACCATGCCACTTTCCCCGACAAGTTCGGAGGAGGCAGCGATGCTGTTGACATTTCTCATAGCCATGCTCGCCCTCATCATCGCTGTGCTGGTCGGCGCCGCGGTGAACCCAGATTATCATGGGAATGAAACCGGCCACGAGGGATCGGGAGCGCCCGACTGGGAGGGCAGCATCTGATGCGCTTGCAGGAAAAGCTGTGCTAGAAGCGCAGCTCTGACCTGCAAGCGAGGAGCCCCGGCATGGCCATCCGCAAGCTGCTGCTGCCGCTGACCGGCACCGCTGCCGGTGAAGCGGCCCTCTCGACCTGCCTGATGATCGCGCGGCTTTGGAATGCTCACGTGACCGCGCTGCACGTGCGTGTCGACAGTCGCGATGTCGCGCCACTCGCCGGCGAAGGCCTGTCTGGCGCGATGATCGAAGAGATGATGTCGGCGACCGAAAAGGAGAGCAACGAGCGCGCGCATGCCGTCCGTGCGATGTTCGACCGCTTCGTTATCCAGCATGACGTCATCCTGTCGGAGGCGCGTCCGGGGGCCGACTGCGCCACCGCCAGCTTCGCCTCGGTCACCGGCCGTGAGGAGGACCTGGTCGCACAACAGGCCCGCTTGGCCGACCTGACAGTTGTGCCGCATCCCGATGCGGGCGAGGACGTGTCGTCCTCCGATGCCTTGCACGCAGTGCTCTTCAATTCCGGGCGTCCGGCGCTGATCTCGCCGCAGTCCCCCTCGACTACGATCGGGACCCGCGTGTGCCTGGGATGGAACGGCACCGCGGAGTTCGCCTCCGCTGTGTATGCTGCGCTGCCATGGCTGCAGCGCGCTGATGCGGTACGCATCCTGTCGGCCGAGGGCTACCAGCGGCGCGGACCGGCAGCGCCCGACCTCGCGGCCTACCTGGCACTGCATGGTGTGCACGCCGATATCGTGATGTTCCACACGGTGGGCAACTCCGTCGGCGCCGGCCTGCTCGCGGCGGCGCAAGATTTTGGCTGCGACCTACTGGCCATGGGCGCCTATTCGCACTCGCGGCTGCGCCAGCTCATTCTGGGCGGCGTGACGCGACACGTGCTGGAGCGTGCCAATCTGCCGGTGATGATGAACCGCTGACGCGGCGCTGCGCCGAGCCCCACTCCTCCGGCGATAGCGGGTGCGTGATGGTTGCGCTGGCAGCCTGACCGACGCCCGCAGTATCGTGGTCGTATCATTTGGAGGAGGGTCGGTCGTTGCGCCTCTGTCGCGTTGTCGCGTTGTCCGTCCTGCTTCTGGGCCCCTCGGCCGCCATCGCCGATGAAGTCGGCCCCGCGCAAGCGGAAGCCTTGCAGCAGCAACTGCAGGATTGGCTGGCGGGCCTGTTGGGTCCATCGGTGAAACTGCCGAAGATGCCTTGGCAGGTAAGCGCCGACCATGATCACTACGTCATCACCTGGCCAATCCCCGGCCTGACCACGCCCTTAAGCGAGCCCGCCGTCGCGGCGAACCTGCGGGCACTGGATGGCAACCGCTGGTCTATCGACTCGATCACGGTCCCCAGCTCCGGGAGCTTCAGCGTGACGTTGCCGCAAGCCGAGGCGCCGGTCCGCACCCAGTTCGACATCCGCCATCAGGACACCCACGGCGTGGTCGACCCGACATTCAACAGTCAATCGCAGCTGCATAGCGAGTTTTCGGACGTATCGCTGAAGAGCGAAGGCGCAAAGCAGTTGCAGGAGCAGCGGTTCGACCGCCATCGGACGGACGCCAGCCTGACGCCGACCCAAGGCAGTCGAGTTCGACCTGCTGGTGGATGGGACGACGGAGGGCTGGAACTCCGCATCGCAAAGTAAAGGCAGTAGCCCCATCGCTATCGGTATCCAGAAACTGCACGCTGTTGCACAGGTGAACGGGATCAATCGCGACCGCTTTGCCTCGCTGTTGACCGCGACTGGTGGGGTTATCGGCGCCTGGCCGCCCGACCTAGGGAACCAGGGCGAAAAACCTGATCTGCCGCCAGCGTTGCGGAAGCAGATGCGGCTCATGGTCGAGTCATTGCAGGACATGCTGACCAGCGTCACGCTTCAGGAAACGCTGGACGGCGTGCAAGTGGAGATGGCCGGCGTCGGCGGCATATCAATCAAGCGCTTGCTGCTGGGGATGGGGGGCGAGGCACTTGATGGCCGGCTAAACGCCTGGATTGACCTGGCACTCGATGAGTTGGCGAGTCCGAGCCTGCCGCCGAAGATCGCGGCCTATCTGCCGCGTCACATGGAGATCAAGCCGAGCCTCACAGGCGTGCTCATGGCTGATCTGAACAAGATCGCGCTGGATGCGACTGAAGATGACATGGGGGATCACCGCTTCGCCCCCGACGTCGACGCAATCTTTGCGCATGGAGGATTCCGGCTCGGACTGGAGACGCTGTCATTCGACCTGGGAGCG
This sequence comes from uncultured Alphaproteobacteria bacterium, assembly GCA_963850535.1. Lineage (GTDB taxonomy): Bacteria > Pseudomonadota > Alphaproteobacteria > Acetobacterales > Acetobacteraceae > JAMXLO01. The sequence goes on from CAWKMC010000001.1 coordinate 62,905, forward strand.
GCGAAGATAGATGGCACCGGCGAGGTCACGGTGGTGTCGCCTGATACATGGCATGGTGTGGCGCATCTTGCCGCGACGGGCTTCGATGACCTGGCCGCACAGGCGCGCAGCAGCCCCGAGCTGCAGTCGGCTCTGCCTGCGTTGATCATGCTGCGTGGCCTCGCGAAGCAGGATGGCGAGCGGCTCGTGTGGGACATCGTCAGCGACGGTCCGAAGACAACAGTGAACGGACTGGATCTGTCGCAACTGACCGGCGACAAAGCGAAACCGAAGTCGCCAACAGCGCAGAAACCGGGTCAGAAGCCGAGCCGGTAGAGAGTGACGATCCGCTCGCTGCGATCCTCCAGTTCGAGCGTCGTCGGTACACGATAGCTGGCGAGAGCGCTGAGACCTTCCAGCGGCAGATAGGCGCGACCCGGGTCGGCAATCCACACCACAGCCTTGCGCGCCATACGGCGCAGCCACGGCAGGATGTGCGCGGTCATGGGTGCCTCGTAGCAGACGTCGCCGCACATGATCACGTCCCAGCGGCACTCCACCCCGACGATATCGCCGGTCGGCAGCGCTACAGATGCCCCATTTGCGACTGCGTTCGAGGCGATAGCCGCACGCGCCAACGGATCGATCTCAGCAGCTTCGATCGAGTGCGCACCAGCCATAGCGCAGGCTATGGCGGCAATACCGCAGCCAGCTGCGAAGTCGAGCACACGACAGCCGGCAACGCTCTCAGGATTGTCCAACACGTATCGCGCCAGCGCCTGGCCGCCCGGCCAAGCAAACGCCCAGAATGGTGGATCCATGTTGCGTTCGGAGAGCCAGGCTTCGGTCGCCTGCCATATCGGCGTGATGGCGCTGGCGAGATGCAGCGCGATCTCGGGCACGAACGACGTGCGATCAAGCGTGGTCTGGGTTTGCACGAAGGCGGCATCGTCACGAGCAGGCATCATCAATGAGAGGACACCCACCCGACCAATATCGCCGCGCCAATCGCCAGTCCTGCCTCGCGGTTGGCTCTGAAGAGCCGCAGACAAAGCCCTGGATCGTGCACGTCAAGGACGGCCACTTGCCGCGCGAGAAGGGCTGCAGGCACGGCGAGCGTCGGATAGAACCAGGCGCCCAATCCTGCCAACCAGCCGGCAAGCACGAGCAACATGACGGCAGCGCCATAGCATGCCGCGAGGAATGGAGCGGTCTGCTCGCCGAAGAGCCGGGCTGTCGATCTCACTCCGACCAGCGCATCGTCTTCGCGATCCTGGTGAGCGTAGATGGTGTCGAACCCGAGGTCCCAGAGGATGGCCACGCCGTACAGCACAACGCCAGCAGCGTCCAAGCGATCAGCACCCGCGGCATAGCCTAGCGGGGCGCCGAAACCGAAGGTGAAGCCCATCATCAGTTGCGGCCACCACGTTACTCGCTTGGCCAGCGGATAGAGTGCGACCAGCAGCAGCGATCCGGCGCCAAGCAGCTGTGCCAGCGGATTCAGTTGCAGCAGGATCGCCAACCCGATCAGCAGAAGAACGGCGAGAAACACCAGCGCCTGGCGCGGTCGCAGCATTCCCGATGCAAGAGGTCGGCTCGCCGTGCGCGCCACCAGGCGATCGATGTCGCGATCCCACAGGTCGTTCACCACGCACCCTGCCGCCCGCATCACGATGGCGCCGGACGCGAACAGCAGGATCAAGCGGAGCGCCTCGATCGGCGCCGGCCTGGACAGCAGGATGCCCCACAGTCCCGGCAGGAACAGCAACCAGATGCCGATAGGCCGATCGATCCGGGCGAGCAGGAGGTAGGGCAGCCAGGGCCGCGGAAGACGCGCCACCCAGCCGGTTGCCACGATATCGGTGTGCGGCCGCATTCCTGCTACTCTGAGCCCGATCATGCCAGGGTCAATCCGCCTCCACGTTGCCGCCGCGTTGGCTGAAGGCGCGAGCATAATCACCACCCCGGCGCAGGCGCATTATCTGGGAACGGTGATGCGGCGTGGAGCGGGTGATGAAATCCTGCTGTTCAACGGCCGCGACGGCGAGTTCAGCGCGTATATCGAAACCTTCGACCGCAGCCGCACGACGCTCCGTGTCCGGCAGCAAACCCGCGCGCAAGGAGAGGAACCAGATCTGTGGCTCGCATTTGCGCTGCTGAAGCGCGATGCCACCGATCTCGTGGTGCAGAAGGCGACCGAGTTGGGTGCAGCGGAGCTATGTCCCGTCATCACCGCCCGCTGCAACACGCACAGGATGAATGCCGACCGCTTAACGGCGATCGCCATGGAGGCCGCTGAGCAGTCCGAGCGGCTGACGGTGCCGATCCTGCGCCCGGTCCACCCACTCGCCTCGTTGCTGGCCAGCTGGCCACGAGAACGCCGCCTGTTTGCCGCCGTCGAGCGCAGCACCGCGCCACGGATGGCGTCATTACGGGGGCCGCGCGCTTTGCTGGTTGGCCCGGAGGGCGGCTTCGCGGCGGCCGAGCTTGATCTGCTGTGCGCGCATTCCTTTGTAACCCCAGTATCGCTGGGCCCGCGCGTGTTGCGAGCCGAGACCGCCTGTATCGCCGGGCTGGCGTTATTGCAGGCCGCCGACTGCCGCTAGTACCATCAATATAACCCGATCCACCTGGGAGCCGCATGTCCAATCCCGGAGACGCCGAACTCGACGCCGATCACGTCGCTGCAGCAGTTGGCCGACTATTTCGCTGCCGGCTGCAAGCCGGCGGAGCGCTTCCGGATTGGTACCGAACACGAGAAGTTCGGCTTCCGTCTGGCGGACCTCGCTGCACCGCCGTACCAGCCGAGCGACGGCCAGCCCGGCTCGATCCGTGGCCTGCTCGAGGGTCTGCAGAGCCATTTTGCTGGCATTCCGATCACTGATGCGGGGAATGTTATCGGCCTGAAGCAGGGAGACGCAGCGATCTCGCTGGAACCGGCTGGCCAGCTTGAGCTGTCCGGTGCGCCGCTGGAAACGCTGCACGATACCGCCGCCGAGCTTGAGGCGCACTACGACCAGGTGCGCGCGGTGTCCCGTGAACTGCAGATCGGATTCGCGCCCCTTGGCTTCCATCCGACCGCGACACGCGAACAGATGCCGTGGATGCCGAAAGGGCGCTACGCGATCATGCGTCGCTATATGCCGAAGGTTGGCACACTCGGCCTCGACATGATGACACGCACCTGTACCGTTCAGGTCAATCTCGACTATGCCTCCGAGGAGGACATGGTCCGGAAGCTGCGTGTGTCTCTGTTGCTGCAGCCTGTGGCGACAGCCTTATTCGCCAACTCGCCATTCACCGAGGGACGGCCCAACGGGTTCCTGTCGTATCGCGCGTATTGCTGGACCGATACGGACAATCAACGCTCAGGAATTCCCCGGGTGATGTTCGAACCGGGCTTCGGCTTCGAACGCTACGCCGAGTGGTTGGTGAACGAGGTACCGATGTACTTCGTGTATCGCGACGGACGGTACGTCGACGTCGCCGGAGTCTCTTTTCGAGATTTCATGGCGGGACGGTCGCACAACCTGGCCGGGACTGTTGCGACCGTGGGTGACTTCGCCGATCACCTAACCACCGTGTTCACCGATGTCCGCATCAAGCGCTTTCTGGAGATGCGCGGCGCCGATGCGGGGCGGGCGGATATGATGGTTGCGCAATCGGCGTTCTGGGTCGGGCTGCTATACGACAATGCGGCGCTGGCCGCGGCCGAGGCGCTGCTACGGGACGTGACCTGGGAGGAGGCTGTGGCCATGCGGTCATTGGTCCCTCGCGAAGGCCTTGCGGGACCTTGGCGCAGAGGCAGCCTGCGTGACCTGGCTGCGGCGGCGGTTGAGATTTCCAACGATGGATTGCGTTCTAGGAGGAAATACAACCTACACGGCGCCGACGAATCGATCCACCTCGCGCCGATACAGAAAGTTGTGGCGGGGAAACCAACCCAGGCAGAACATTGGCTAGCGCGCTACCATCAGGCGTGGCAGGGTGACATCCGGAGAATTTATTCGGAAGCGGCGATCTGAAAGGTGGCGGTAAGCTATGACATGCTGAAGCCGGCGCTGTCACAGTCGAACATAATATCGGCAACGCAATGATAGCGAGTGTTTCCCACAGGTCTTCGACCCATCTCGCACCGGCAGGCCCCCCCGCGCAGGTGGTGGTCCGGCTTCGTTTGATCGGTCAGATGGAAGCCTGGACATTGACCAGCGAGAACGTGCTGCCGCCCGGTCGCAAGACGCGCGCCCTGCTGGCCGTGATCGCACTGTCATCCCCCCGTCCCGCCCTGCGCGGCCGGCTCGCTGAGTTGCTGTGGAGCCGTCGACCCGAGGAGCAGGCTCGGGCCTCGTTGCGGCAGGAAATTCATCGCCTTCTGGAATGCCTGGCACCGGCTGGCACCGAGGTGCTGATCGTCACCCGGGACCACATCTCGCTTCGGCCGGGCGTGGTCTGGGTGGATGTGGAAGAGGTCATGCGCGCGACGACCGACCAGCCAGCTTCGCTGTCGCTGCTGGACGGCGATCTGCTGGAGGACCTGGACGGCATCGATCCGACCTTCGACGCGTGGCTCACCACAGAGCGCGAACGGCTTCGCGACCGGGCCCGGAATGTGGCGGAGGCGCTGCTGCGCGAGCAGGTGGAGCCAGAAGCGGCAATCCCCGCCGCGCAACGCCTGCTGCAGATCGACCGGGCGCATGAGGGTGCTTGGCGAGCGCTGATGCGGGCGCACGCCGCGCGCGGCGAGCGCGGAATGGCAATTCAGGCCTATGATCGCTGCCGTGCCGTCCTGGCCGATCTATTGGACGCCTCCCCGTCAGCCGAGACGCAGAAGCTACTCGCAGAGATCCGTGGCCCGTCCGGCAGCCGCATGCCGCTGCGGCCGCCCAGCCCGCCACCGCCACCGCCGGAGATAGTCGAGGAGGATGAGCCGCCGGCGGTGCTGGAGCCGAGGAGTGTGGAGATTCGTCCCACACGCGGTGGCGCACATGTCGGCGTCATGCCGCTGCAACTGGTCGGTACCAACGAGGAAGAGGCCCACCTGGCGCCCGGCCTTGCCGAGGAAATCACCACCGCTCTGGCGCGTTTCCGCTGGATGTTCGTCGTCTCCTCGAATTCGCTGGCGCGGTTTACCGCCGTTACCCGCGACGAGACAGCAATCCGCCGCACCTTCGGTCTCGATTTTCTGGTGGACGGCTCGATTCAGCGAGTCCGCAACCGGATGCGCATCACAGTGCGGCTGCTCGACCTGCGTGCCGGCAATCAGGTGGTGTGGGCGCGGCGCTTCGACCGTCAGTCCAACGACCTGCTATCGCTGCAGGACGAGATTGCCTCGGAGGTCGTGGCGCAAATCGACCCGGAGATCCTGCTGATCGAGGCGAAGCGCAGCGCCGGCCGCGGGCCGGTGGACGCCACTGCTTACGACATGGTGCTGCGGGCCATCCCGTTGATCGGCCGATTGGAGCGCGAGCCGTTCATGCTGGCAGGGGAATACTTGCGCCGGGCGACAGAAATGGAGCCGGACTATGCGGCTGCCTATGCTTGGCACGCATATTGGCAGATGTTTCTGGTCGGCCAAGGATGGGCAGACGATCCGTCGGCTGCGATGGAAGAGGCCGGCCAGCATGCTGAACGCGCTGTGTTGCTCGACCCTTTCGATGCGCGTGGTCTGACCATTGCTGGCCACGTCCGCGCCTTCCTGTACCGGCGTCTGCGCGAGGCCCTGGTGTTGCACGAGCGGGCGTTGTCGCTCAACCCGAACCTGGCCATGGCTTGGGCGCTGTCAGCCATCGCGTACGCTTATATGGGCGACCCGGACGAGGCCGAGCGTCGCAACAACCGGTACAAGAGGCTTTCGCCATTAGACCCCCACGCCTTCTTCTTCGATGGTTTCTTCACGGTTATCCATTTGCTCAAGCGCGACTTTGAGTCGGCCGTTGTGGCCGGTCGTGCGGTTACCGAAATGAACCCAGCGCTGTCGGCTGGCTACAAACCTTATCTGGCGGCCCTCGGGCACCTGGGACACATCAAGGAGGCGGCGGCGGTGCGGCGGCGTCTGCTGACGATCGAGCCGGATTTCACCATTGAGCGCTTTTTGGAGACCACGCCGCTCGAACGCGAGAGCGACCGGGACCTCTATGCCCGGGGCCTGCAACTCGCTGGCACTGCAGAGCGGGATGGAGAAATCGTGACGCACGCAACTCACTACCAAACGCGCGGCGTTTCCTAAGCCGCGCGATTTCGGTGGCGGCGCGAGAGGATCAGTGCGCCGAGGACAGGCTGGGAGTGTAAGCACCGAGACGCACCTTGCCGGCGTCGGCGGTCGGCGCCAGCGTCGGAGCATAGGCGCACTTTCCGCAGATAGCGACGCACGGCTATGCCGAGCCATGCCCGATCGACGGTCGGCGCCAGCGTCGGAGCATAAGCGCCGAGACGCACCTTGCCGGCATCGATGGTCGGCGCCAGCGTCGGGGCGTAGGCGCCGAGACGCACCTTGCCGGCCAGGTCGCGCCGGTCGAGCAGGCGCGAGCGATTGCCGCGAGGGCGACAGCGTAGGCGCCGAGACGCACCTTGCCGGCATCGACGGTCGGCGACAGCGTCGGGGCGTAGGCGCCCAGGCGCACCTTGCCCGCATCGACAGTAGGCGACAGCATCGGGGCGTAGGCGCCCAGGCGCACCTTGCCCGCATCGACAGTAGGCGACAGCGTCGGGGCATAGGCGCCGAGACGCACCTTCCCCGCATCGACAGTCGGCGCCAGCGTCGGAGCATAGGCGCCGAGACGCACCTTGCCGGCATCGGCGGTCGGCGCCAGCGTCGGAGCATAGGCGCCGAGGCGCACCTTGCCCGCATCGGCGGTCGGCGACAGCGTCGGAGCATAGGCGCCGAGACGCACCTTGCCGGCATCGGCGGTCGGCGCCAGCGTCGGAGCGTAGGCGCCCAGGCGCACCTTGCCGGCATCGGCGGTCGGCGCCAGCGTCGGAGCATAGGCGCCGAGACGCACCTTGCCGGCATCGATGGTCGGCGACAGCGTCGGAGCATAGGCGCCCAGGCGCACCTTGCCCGCATCCGCGGTCGGCGACAGCGACCCCCCGAGCCAGACGATGCCGGAATTATTAACGGACGCGATGGGGGCAACAACAAATGAATGCATTGGTCGGAACCCTTCCTTCTTGAAGCGTGTCTAATTCTTTGTACAAACGGGCGTTACGATTCCCGTTCAAGCTCGCCCCAATGATTCCAGGTTGAGGATTTTTTATCGTTGTTTTGACGTTATCTCGTCGTCAAATCGGATGCGTCGCGAAGACTCCCCCGTTTTCGCCTCTTTAGCTGGGATTCCGTGCCGAAATGCCGCGTGACCGCGGCATGTCTCGTGGCGACGTCTATCCAAGCTTTTTGATCAACAGCAACCCGCCTGTTCGAGGACCATTGCACCAAGGCGGTCGCCGATGCCGCCGAGGCGGGTACGTTCCCTGCCGCGCTGTGGCAGGCAGTCAGCGACAGCGGCGTGCCGCTGGGAGGCGTGCTCGATACGGCGTCGAATGGTCCGATCTTACGCGGTGCTGCGCGTCGCCGGCTGCTATGCTGCACCGATCCTGCTGACGGAAACCATATTAGCGGGATGGCTCGCTTCTTCTGCCGGCTTCAGTGTCAACGAACAGCCGATGACGGTGGGCCCCGTGCGCACCGGCGAGACGCTGCGGTTGGAGCGCGACGGCAACGGCTGGCGGCTGTTCGGACGGGTAAGCCGACTGCCGTGGGGGCGAGATGCCGGCAGCATTGCGCTCATTGCAACCGATCCCGACGGCAGGAGCATGGTAGTCTTCGGTGACGGCGTGCAGGGCGCACGGCCAGCGACCGGCGAGCGCAACATGGCCGGCGAGCCGCGTGATGCTTATGAGTTCGCCGGATTGGGACTGTCGGGCAACGAGGTGGCGCCAGCCGCGCCCGGGGTCGATCAGGGAGCGCTGTACCGGCGAGGTCAGCTGGCACGTGCGATGATGATGGCAGGCGCGATGGAGCGCGCGCTCGAATGTGTTAGGGGGAGAAGGTCATATTTGACGTAAAATAGGTGCCAGCGCTTGACGTAGCATACGGGGCCCCACTAGGCATAGCTTCGTCGTTTGGAGAGAGCGCGACACGTAACGCGTGATCGATTGAACCCCGCGAGAGATCGTACGGCGTAATAACACCGCCAACGTAGATATAGCCAATTTGGTTCGGATTATGTGAAGGATTGCTAAATCCGTCTCCAGTGGTATCAAACACATTGCCAATACCGGCTGTCAGTCCTCCGCTGACGTTCGTGCCATTATTGAACGTCACTTTCCTTGGGCCGATCAACCGCCGGCAATCCCACCCCCAGCACAAAATGCGATCCACAATCTGACAGCCTGGGGATCGCTGGACACCTGGATCACGCCCAACGACAAGTTCTTCAGTATCGCCCATTACAATCGACCAGCAATTGATGCGACGACATGGCGCTTGAACCTGTCAGGGCTGGTTAAACCCAGCTTCCGAGATGGAAATCGTGCAAGTTGTTGAATTGCTTTCCCGATCGATCGTGGCGAGGCGGCGCTACTGGCTACAAACTGAGCCCGAGCAACTGGAATGCTTTGTGCTGGGTGGGGGTCGGCCTGGTGACCATGGTGAGCGGATATTTCGGGGTTATCGCGGTGACGATGGTGTTTTGAGCGATGGTTGCGAGATCTGCGAGCAGAGTCTGGAAGCTGTGTACTGGCAGACCATCGGGGCTCGATTTCGTGGTCTGTTTCTGCACGGCAGTTGGTGAACGCTGCGCCTGCGCCACGACGCTGGTGCGCAAGGTGTCAGCGGCTTGCTTGTCGGCGTCTTCGAACAGCATCGGCGCGAGGCCCTGACGCATGTGCCATTCAAGGTAGTAAGCCAGCATGCAAAGGAGCACGTGCGCGCGCACTCGATCTGCCAACCAATGATAGACTGGCCGGACCTGGAGATCGACGGTCTTGAGACAGCGAAAGGCCCGCTCCACCAGTGCGAGGGATTTGTAGCTGCGCACGGTCGTCGCATCGTCGCAGGTCTCAGCGGGTAGGTTGGTGCGCACGACATAGATGCCGTCGATCGCCGCCTCGGCAGCGATCTCGGCGGTCTTACGAGCGAAGCTGAAGGCCGCGTCTGAAATGTTGATCTCGAAATGCTTGGCCATCTTATGCCGATTTATGACGGCGCCGACCGCAAGCGCGATCTCTGCCGCACCGCGCAACGGAGCGCGTTTGCGCACCACGGCCGCCTGGATGCGCGCAAGATCACGTTCAGTGGCGGCGAGGAGTTCTTCGCGTTTGCGGCTGCGCTCGGCAGCCAGATCGGAATTGCGACAGACCACCAGGCGCTCGTTGGGGAAAGCCGGCGTCGTGATGGAAGCAATGTCGCGCTGATCGAACAACGAGAGCTGCAATGCGCCGCTCTGCAACAACCCTTTGATCGCCGGAGCACGCAACGCGGTGATCCAGTCGAGACCCGCCGATTTGATCTCATCGGTGATGCGTGCCTGCGTGATCATACCGCGGTCACCGACCATCACCACGCGCTCGAGCCGGAAACGCTGCTTCAGCTTCTCGATCTG
>CAWKMC010000002.1:0-18150 GCA_963850535.1 uncultured Alphaproteobacteria bacterium
CGAATGTGGCGAGCAGGACGGCCGGCTATCGGCATGGACGGCGAGCACGCCAACTGCTCGGTTCGTTTGGCGCAGTGACGATCGAGGTACCGCGCGCGCGGCTGAACGACGCTGAAGGGACGAGCCGAGAATGGCGCAGCGAAGTGTTGCCACGATATGCGCGAATGACGCGGCAGGTGGAGGCGTTGATCGCCGGCACCTATTTGTCCGGCACCAATACGCGTCGGGTACGGCGGGCGCTGGGGGCACTGTTCAAGGGAGCGGTCGGCAAAGATGTTGTCAGCCGCACCTGGCGGAAGGTGCAGACGGATTGGCAGGCATGGTGTCATCGTCCGCTGGCTGACGAGGATGTTGTCCGTCTCATCCTGGATGGCACGGTGGTCAGGGTGCGGCTCGACGGCAAAGCGACGTCGATTTCGTTGCTGGTGGCGCTGGGCATACGGCGTGATGGCCAGAAGGTGCTGCTGGCGGTGCGCAACATGGGTGGTGAAAGCGAGGCTGCCTGGCGCGGTCTGCTTGACGATCTGGTCTCGCGCGGTTTGCAGCCACCGAGCTTCGTCATCATCGATGGTGCGGCGGGACTGGAGAAGGCCGTTGGCTTGGTGTGGCCCGAGGCACTGGTCCAGCGGTGCACCGTACACAAACACCGCAACCTCCTGGCTCATGCTCCAGAACGACTGCATGAGGAAATCTCGACCGACTACAACGACATGATCTACGCCGGCACAGCGAAGGAGGTCGAGGCGCGTCGCAAGTCGTTCATCCGCAAATGGCGGCTGAAATGTCGCGCGGTCGCCGACAGCCTGGAAGAAGCCGGAGACCGGTTGTTCACCTTCACCCGATTGCCCGACAGCCAGTGGCGATCGGCACGCACGACGAACGCGGTGGAAAGGCTGCATGAGGAGTTCAAACGTCGTATAAAGACCCAGACGGTGCTGCCTTCAGCGGAGACGGCAGCCATGCTGTTCTGGGCGCTGCTTGCTTCTGGTCAGATCACCATGCGCAAAGTGGACGGATGGCAAACGTTGGCAGAGGAGCCAACCCTTCAATGCATTGACCTTGCTGCCTGACGCGATAACCTTGGTCCGCCGGAGATGCCACTACACCAATTTCTACCAATTCCGCGACACAGCCCCACTACAATAGGTGGCATCTCTCTTGCGGGACCCCTGAAGGCACCGCCGTCCTCGACCACATTGAGCACGGCTTGCTGACTGCCCATCCTGCTCGACGGCGTTGATCCATTCGTCAACCGCCGTCCTCGACCACATTGAGCACGGCTTGCTGACTGCCCATCCTGCTCGACGGCGTTGATCCATTCGTCGACTCGACCGATGCTCGGACCGCCGGGCGAGGACCCTGAAGCCGAGGCGCTTGCGTGTCGTTCGCCACCGCTGGATCTGCCATTCGGCTAAGCGCGCATCACCGTTTCGTGGATAGCCATGCAGTGGCGCACAAGGTTCTGCCGCGACGAAACGAATTGCTTGAGCGGCGTCTCGATATCGTAGAAGTGGATGTTGGCGATGAACCCGTAAATGCTGGCGTCGATGCTGGTCGGGTGGGCTCCGTTTACATATCCGTCAGCGGGAACGAGATCGGCGAGTACCCCCAGATCAGCGAGGCCGCGGACATAAGCGGCCTCTGGTGCATATCGGCCGATGCCCTGGAAATGGTAGCGCTGAAAATTGAATTCGCGCGCGCGGGCCAACCCGTCTTCGGTCAGGCTTGGGTGCTCGCGCATCAGCGCGGCGCGGAACGCCGGCCAATAGCGCTCGTCCTGCCAGCGAGAATACGACATGACCCAGTAGAGATCGTCGAGCAGGCGCGTAACAAGCAGGCTCAAGTTGTGCTCGCGCGCGCTCAGTACCGCATCGATTGTCAGCCGGTATTTGCCGCTCAGATGGGCGATGATGGTCTCGCTGTCACCGATCGTCTCGCCGTCATCGACAATGTAGGGAAGCTGCCCGCGCGGCGCCGAGGACGCATCGAAAATATGCTCATGCACGAAAGCAAGGCCGACGAGACGCAGAAAAGCGAAAACCTTCAGCCCATAGCCGTTGTTGTCGGCCACGCCGAAGAGCGCCGGGTAAGAGTAAAGAGTGATCATGACCGCCACATCTTAGGATCAATGCCGGATCATATCAGCAACATCCGAGCCTGCGCACCAGAAGCATAGTAGCGAACGAACCTACGACGGAAGATGGCGGGCTGAGCCTTCCGAAATAGTCACGACAGCGGCGGCGGTGCTTGCGCCTCCCAGCCGATTTTGGCCGTGGGGGAGCCGATCACCGCCTCATCCAAGTATCCAGAACCTGATTCGCCGCACCCGCCAACGCCATAAACATCGCGAAATTCACCCGATCCACGGCCACGAACACTCCCGCATCACTTCCAGGCGCAAAGGCGACATAGCTCATGAAGCCGCCGCCGCTTTTCTCTGAGAATCGTGGGGTGGATGCCGTTTGGCGCCTGCATCACCCAGGCGAGCGCAAGGCCCGCCATCGGTCCGGCCTCGTCGAAGCCGATTGCGGCCGGCATGGTCTGGCGCAGACGGTACACCGCGTGCGAGATTGTTAACACCTGCAAGCGGTCGTCCTGCAGCTCGTGGCGGAGCCAGCGGACCATATCGTTGCCGGTGGAATAAAGCCCGCCGTCACCGGCGGTGGCCTGGGTGTCGTTGCAGACTGGAGCGGGCGGAGCGCCGAGTCCCGTGCCCATCATCAGCCGGGCGTATTGCGAGGCGTCGGGGGTCAGAGTGGTGTCGGTCATGCTAGACGGCCCGACCGAGCGACGGACTGATACCCGCGTGGTGTTTCAGGACCGCCTGGCCAAACTCCTGACAGACATGGTCGAGAGCGGGCAGTTTCGGCTACGCCCGTCCCGCCGGCAGCGCTGGTACAGCCCCTGTGCGACGGAACCAGAGCCCCCCGCGACGATAGGAGCCAGCGATGGCTCCCTCGCTGACCCCGATTAGTCCTCCCCGGCGGCGATCCGCACTTTGATGGCGACGGGACCGGCGCCACCTTCGACCTCCACGTAGTGCACCACGTCGCCCTGCTTCAGGTCCTCGAAGCGGCCATTGGTGACGCTGTCTCGGTGGAAATAGAGTTGGCTGCCCACGCTGTTCAGAATGAAGCCGTGATCGGCGCGCGGCTCGATCAGCGCGACCTGTCCTGTAAGCGCCGAGGCGCTCGGTGTCGCAGTGTCTGAGCGGACGCGACCCTTGAACAACTCAAGCTGGCGCATGGCGGCGTCAAATGCGTCGCGAATGGAGACGTGGACATCCGGATTGGCGTAACGCTCATGCGCCCGCTGCGGCGGCCGCGACACGGCGAGATCGCGGCCGTGGCCCGGGATCGACAGCGTGATATGCACTTCAAATAGGTTGCCGCTGCGGTGCTGGTTGTGCAGTTTCTCCACCGACACCCGGCAGCCCGTAAGGCGGCCAAAGCGACGCTCCAGCTTGTCCACGTTCTTGCGCAGTTCAGCCTCGATGGCCGGCGAAGGCTGCAGGTTGTGGAAGGCGATTTCTAGCGGCGAGTCCATGTTGCTAATCCGCTCGATGCGTGACTGAGCCGCCAACGGCGGTCGAAGCACTAGGTTGCTCCGTCACGCTTAGCTCATCATGCGCATCCGGGACAGCGTGCATCCGCCCAGGGCTTCCCGAGGCGCCAGCACAGCTCGTGCGCCAAGTGCGCGACTGTTCCGCCCAGCGCCGTCGCCACGGACCGATCCCAAGCGACCACCGGCTCGGGAAGCCAGACAGCGCGAACAGCAACACCACGTAGCTGGTGATTCCCAAGCTTACCAACGCATAATAGACGCGCAACAGCGCGTAGCAGGAGACCAGGCGGTCCGCGTCATCCGGCAGGATCAATAGCGGCGATCGACGCAGCAACGCCATCAGCAGTGTCAACAGGCGGCCGCCAATGTGCCGGCCAGACGCAAGGCAAGCGGGTGGTGGTTCCCCGCCTCTCGCGGCACCATCAGCAGCGTCATCGGGAACCAATACCGTTAACCGTCGGGATGTATGCGCAACAGATCAGCCATCGTCACCCCAACCCAGCGACGAGCGCATACCCGAGACCGGAGCGCCGGATGGCGAGGATGTCGATCAACTCGCGGAGTGCGGCGCGAACAATTATCGCTTGCTCAGGCTGAACAATGATTGCTGGTCGGCCGATCGTACCCCGCAGTAGCTGGATGACATCAAATTGCAGTGCCGCCTATCAGCAGCAGAATGAAATCATACAGCGCGCGGCGGTTGGCGTCGTGGGGAAGGACGCCGCGACGCGACAATGAGGTAATCGCTCCTTGCAGTGCAAGCCCATCCCGCGCCAGCACCGATCAGATTCATCAGGCTCAAACCGATGCGCCACAGAATGGTGCACACTGCGATGCGCCTGCGCCGCCTATAGTGGCGGCCGACCACCTCGCCTGTGGCGACCTCCAGGGCAGCGAACAACGTCGTCGTTCCATGCCGCTTGTAATCGTGTGACTGGCCTGTCATGGCGCGTCCGTTCGGCAGCTTCAGATACCCCTGGGCACGCTCCAGCGCCTGGATCGAGGGCTTCTCATCCACTGACAGCACCACAGCATTGTCCGGGCGGCATCATGTAGAGACCGACGATGTCGGCGGCCTTGCTGACAATTCAGTGTCACTGCTCTCGCACCAGGACTTGCGGTCTGACAGATCGATCTTCTGCGCTTGCAGGAAACGCCAGATATACTGCTCATGAATGTCGCCGAGTTCGCGCGCCAGGCTGTGTCGCGGAATTGGTAGAAATTGGTGTAGGGGCATCTCCAGCGGAGCAGCAGCGGAGCCGTCCAGTTGGCGTAGCCCGCAGGTGGCGGTCGATCCAGCATCGCCAGGATGCGCTGCTGATGCTCTGTGCCATATTTGGCTTCGGCGCCGCGATCGCCGATTTCCGACAGACCCGCCAGACGATCGCGCGCATAGCGAACCCGCCACTTCGACGCCGTGCCGATCGTGCAGCGCAGCCGCCGGCTGATCGCCCGCGTCCCTGTCCCGGCTGCCGCCAGCAGCACGATCCAAGCACGGAACCGCATCCGCGCCTCGCATTTCGTCGAACGGACCAGCGCCTCAAGCTGCTGGCGTTCCTCCACCGTCAAGGCAATCTCGGTCGCCTCGGGGATGCCTCGATCCCAACCTTGAATCATGACTCGTGCTCTACCGATAGTAGGGTACCAGGGGCATGCCGAACCATGGTTTGGTGACTTGTCCATCGCTACCACGCGTTCGCGGAGTGCGATTGCGATCCGTTCGCCGTCTGTCGCGCCTCAACTCCCAGCATTCAGGGTGCCGGCGCGTTCGGGACGACCAAAGGCAACCGCAACGCGGCCCGGTCGGGGCATCCGGCGGTGACGTGGCCATGCTGAGAATGTCCCCGTCGATATAGGCAGGAACTGCCGGCGCGCCGGTTCTCAGCAAGACCTCGCCGATACCCGGCTGAAAGCGCTGCACTTCGCCGTCAGGCGATCGCCACCCCTCGGGAAACCACACCGCGATGTGGTCAGTGCTGAGCACTTGTATCGCGGCCGCGAGCGCCTTGTCCGGGCGCCTTTCGTCTACTGGGAATATATGCGCAGCGCGCGAGAACAGTCGCCGTAGCCGGGTGCTGAACAAGAGAGTGACGAAGGCGGCCCAGTAGGCCTGACGTGTCTGCTGCAATGGCAGCGCGGCAGCGACGGCAAGCGGATCGAGGTAGCTTGCATGGTTCGGCGTGATGACGAATGCGCCGCGTTGCGGCAGGTTCTCGATACCACTGACCTGCAGGCGGAAGACAACTCGCATGACAAGCCAATTGATCCAGTACATCACTAAACCGAGCAGCCCGACAAGCCGGCCAGTAGGGGTAAGCCACTGCGTTATTGACGGCTCCTGCGAACTCGCTGCCGGTTTGCCGGGGACGATCGGGTGAGTTTTGTCGCTACAGCATTGAAGCAGATCGCGGATGGTCTCGATCCCTGTGATGTCGGACTCGGATAACTGCACGCCGTAGCGATCCTGCAAGGTGATCGCCAATTCCATCCAGGCAAAAGAATCGACGTCCAGTTCCAGACCTAAGCTCACGTCCAGGTCAATGCTCCGTTGCGGATATCTCTCCTGCAGCAATGTCCACACCGCGTTGACGGTCGGGTCCTGCAGCAATAACTGATCTTCCGCGGTTAACAGGCGAGGTTCTCGATGCGTGCGTCCGATCAAAGCCTGCCGATACAGCTCTGGCAGCATGAAGCGTCGATACTTGCCCAGGCGCGTCCTCGGCAAGGGTTGATCGGTCAGGGCAAATCCTGACAAACGTTGATAAGCGGGCAACCCTTGCGCACGTTCAGCTAATGCGACCCGGATGCCTTCGCGTAAGTTCAACGTACCCATGTCGCGCACCCTGGCCGGATCCGGCTGCACCAAGGCCACCAACCGACCCTCGTACTCGAGAACGGCGATCTCGCGGATCTGCGGTGCATCGGCGTAGTATTGCTCGAGGTCCTCCGGATTGATCTTCTTGCCGCCGCCGAGTACGAGGACTTCTTTGCTGCGGCCGGTGACATGCAGGAAGCCATGGCGGTCGACGAAGCCAAGATCGCCGGTGCGAAACCAACCGTCTGATGTGAACGAGGTCCGATTGGCTTCTGAGTTGTTCAGATACCCCTTCGTGATCGAGCTGCCGCACAGTTCGATCTCGCCAATGCCGTCCGGATCGGGTGCCGCGATGCGGATCTGTCCATCGGCCAGGGGTTTGCCGGCACTTGCTAGGGACCGGTCGTTCGGCGGGTTGCCGGTGAATAACGACGCGGTTTCGGCCAGCCCATAGCCACACAGCACGGTCCAGCCAAGGGCTTCCAGCTGCTCTGCGGTTTCTCGGGCAAGCCTTGCTCCACCGGCGACGAGATAACGGAGGCGAGGCGCAATGGCATGTCGGACCCCAGCAAACCACAGCATGCCAGGGCGCATTCCAGTGTGGCGCTGCACGACGACGGCGGCACGCAGCAGCAACTGCCATACGAAGCGTATCGCACGCCCCCGAGCTGCTATCCGAGCGTCAATTGCCCCCAGAATCGCATCATAGAGACGCGGCACGCCAACGACCGCCGCGATTGCGCCGTGTCGCAGCCCCTGTGTGATCGTCGGTCCCGTCAGGTCGGCTGGCAGGACCAGTGGAGCGCCGATGGTGAGTGGTGTCAGCATGCCTACGACGAACGGATAAGCATGATGCAGCGGCAGCGGCAGCAGCACGCGGTCATCGCGACTGACGATATGCAGATCAGTAAGCGCGATCACATTGCTCGCGATATTGCGGTAGCTGAGAAAGAAGCCCTTGGGCGCACCCGTTGTCCCGGACGTCAAGGAAAGCACGGCAGCATCGTCCGGGCTGAGAAGCGGCAGGCATGCCAGCGAAATGCCATCGGCGGGCAGTCGAGCTTCAACAGACAACGCGGCCACATCCCGCAGCACATCGGCGGACGCCGCGATATGGCGCGCCGACGCAAATATCCGTCGCACGCCGCTCCAGCGCAGCATCGCACCCAATTGTGCGTCGTCAATCAGGTCGTCGACCGGAAACAGCGTTGCACCGGCGGCCATGATCCCCAGAGCTGTAGCGACCCAATCGGCGCCGTTGGGAGCCCATAGCGCGATCGCCTCACCTCGGCTGATACCGTGTTGCAAGAGCCTGTTAGCGACGGTGGTTGCCTGCCTCACTAGCGCTTCGGAACTGGTGATACTCAGGCCATCCGTACCCCAGACAATTACAGCCGGGTGCTGACCGCGTCCGGCAATAGCTTGCAGAAGTGCGGCAATATTCCAGCCGCCGGTAAGGTTGTATGGTTCAGGTTCGGGCATGGAAATATCCGGCGCACGCAAGTGCAGTGGCTGTCAACTCGCCTTGATCTGGATCAGCCATGGTCAATGGGCTCGCCTAATCTGATTACCCTCTGCAGCCGATCTGCCGGGGCTTCGCCGCCGGAGACGTCATCACCACGATGGGCAACGGAGCGGTCACAGGCGTCCGCGACGCCACAACCCTCTCGCTAATCCGATATTGTTGACCTGCATCAAGGCATGCCAGCCCTGCGGGCGCTACATCAGGTCGGACCAAAACGGCCGGACCGTGGTCCAGCGCCACGACGAATGGAGGATGTATCATGGCTGACATCGAAACCAAAGCACCCCCCAAGGCTGCGGAGACCGGAGCAGAAAAACCGGCAACCCCAGCTGTCGCGTCCGTTCGAAAGGTGCTAGGGAAGTTGGGCTTAGGCGACATCGCTCCCATTCTTGCGTCTCAAGAACCGCCTTCGTGGCTCAAACTCGTCTGACAGCCGCCGCCGATATGCCACGCAATCGTCCTATTCGTATTTAAAATGAGCGCATGAGATCGAGTGGCAAGCCAGTCGGCGGCAATCATTACAGTAATGGGTTAACACCAACCCGCTGAGACTCTCGTTGTGGGTGGATCCACGAATCGAGAGTTGGCTGTGACATGTAGCCGGGCCCGCTCCTCCGGAGCGAGCCGTGCGAGCGCCTCAGGGCTGTTCAACGCTCAATACATGACGCGCATGGCGAGGATTGCACTGATGCCGCCGAAGGCAATGCGATGCCGACCATCTGAGACGTTATGAATGCCGTTGAGGCGCAGAATCGGAAAATCCTCGCGGATGCGGGCGATGTCGAGGATGGCAGGGCGCGTCGTGACGTTCATGCCGCCTGCCTCTCCCACCAGCCTGCCACCGCGCGATCCAGCATGCCGCGCACCGTTTCGTCGGTCACCAGCTCCAACGCCTCCGCGAGGAACGCGCGCACCAGTATCGATCGCGCCTGGGCGTCGGGGATCCCGCGGCTTCTCAAGTAGAACAACTGGTCGGCATCCAATTCGCCCACCGTCGCCCCGTGACTGCACTTCACATCATCGGCGAAGATCTCGTCGAGCTCCGGCTTGGTGTCGATCTCCGCGTCGGGCGACAGCAGCAGCGCCTGGGTCATCTGATAGCCGTCGGTCTTCTGCGCGACCCGCGCGACCTCGATGCGGCCCTGGAACACGCCCTGCGAGCGTCCCGCCAGCACGTTCTTTACCGTCTGGCGTGACCCGCAGGACGGCGCATCGTGCTTCACTACCGTAGTGAAGTCGGCATGCTGCGTGCCCCGAGAAGCTGCGCGCCACTCAGATGCGCTATCCCGTTGGGCCCACGGAGCCGGATATGCGCATCGGTGCGGGCATGCGGGCACCAAGGTTCAGCGCGAAGCTGTCATAGGTGCCACGCTCGGCGATCTCGGCATAACGCGTCGAAAGATGAAACGCCCCCAGCGCCTCGTCCTGCATCCTGACGTTCGTGAGGACGGCGCCCTCGTCCACCTGTACCTCGAAGACCGGATTATGCAGATAGAGACCGTCGCCGAGTGAAAGCTCCAGCAATGTCAGGCGGGCGCCGCGCGCGAGATTGACGGCATGACGCGGATGGAACGCCACGCGATCGGTTGCGATGCTGACCAGCAGCAGCAGGCCGGCATCGACGCCGGCAGGCACCGACAGCACCGCGCCGTCTTCCGCCAGCATGGTGTTCAGCGCGACCAGTGGTTCGCTGTCGGGGCGCGCGAGCGTGCCGAACTGTCCGTCGAACCGCTGGAACTCCACCGCCCGCGGCAATGCCGACAGTTCAGCGCGAAATTCGCCATCGACGAAGACGACGCAAGGTGCATCCACCCGCGGAAGACGTGCAAGCAATGTGCTGTCGCCCGAGAGCGGCGTCACCAGCTGGAGGAACGACGCATCGGCGACCGGGCGAAGGCTGGTATACTTCCACGCCTCCTCGCGCCGCCCCGACGTGGCGCCGGGCAGACCTGCGCGCCGGAACGCATCGGCGGCCGCACTACGCTGGCGCGGATCGCCAGACAGTCGATCGCGCATTGCGTCGAAGCGCGCAAGGAAACCGGCGACGCCCGTTTGGACGACAGCAGTCATGACGGATCCATCCCGCGCAACGAGCACGCTCTCTGTCATGCCGGGCTTGTCCCGGCCATCGAGCGGCACCCTGCCACGACCAATGGCCGGCACGCGGCTGGCGATGACGATGGGGGAAGTCATGCCGCCTCCGCGACCATGCCGGCATAGCCCTTGGCTTCCAACTCGTGCGCCAGCTCCGGCCCACCGGAACGCACGATGCGGCCGCCGGCCAGCACGTGCACGCGGTCCGGCACGATGTAATCGAGCAGCCGCTGATAGTGTGTGATGACCAGCGCGGAGAAATCCGGGCCGCGCAGCGCGTTCACGCCATCCGCGACGATCTTCAGCGCGTCGATATCCAGACCGCTGTCCGTCTCGTCCAATATCGCCAGGCGCGGCCGCAGGATCGCCATCTGCAGCACCTCATTGCGCTTCTTCTCGCCGCCGGAGAAGCCGACATTGACGTTCCGCCGCAGCATGTCCTCGGGCATTGCCAGCCGCTTCGTCTCGGCGCGCGCCAGCCGGAGAAACTGCACCGCATCCAGCTCGGCTTCTCCGCGCGAGCGGCGCAACGCGTTCAGCGCCGTGCGCATGAAGTTGGCATTGCCGACGCCCGGCAGTTCCACCGGATACTGGAACGCCAGGAACACGCCCGCGACGGCACGCTCTTCCGGCGCCATCGCCAACAGATCGCGGCCATCGAACGTGACCGAACCGGCAGTCACCGCGTAGTCCTCGCGGCCCGACAGCACATAGGCGAGCGTGGACTTGCCGGAGCCGTTCGGCCCCATGATCGCATGCACCTCGCCCTGCGGCACCGTCAGATCGATGCCCTGCAGGATCGGCTTGTCCTCGATGGCGGCGGAAAGGCCGCGAATTTCCAGCATGAATGCGTTCCTCTAACCTACGGAGCCTTCCAGGCTCACCGCCAGCAACTTCTGCGCCTCGACGGCGAACTCCATCGGCAGTTCCTTCAGCACGTCCTTGCAGAAGCCGTTGACGATCAGATTGACCGCGTCCTCTTCGCTGACAGGCCGCGCTGACGGCAGTAGAACAACTGATCATCGGCGATCTTCGAGGTGGTCGCCTCGTGCTCCACCTTCGCCGTCGGATTGCGGCTTTCGATATACGGCACCGTGTGCGCGCCGCACTGATCGCCGATCAGCAGCAAGTCGCACTGCGTGAAGTTGCGCGCGCCCGAGGCCTGCGGCAGCACGCGCACCAGTCCGCGATAGGTGTTGTTGGACTTCCCGGCGCTGATGCCCTTTGAGACGATCGTGCTTTTCGTCCGCTTGCCGATATGGATCATCTTGGTGCCGGTATCGGCCTGCTGGTGATTGTTGGTCACCGCGACGGAGTAGAACTCGCCCACGCTGTCATCGCCTTCCAGCACGCAGGACGGATATTTCCAGGTGATCGCCGAACCCGTCTCGACCTGGGTCCAGGAGATCTTCGACCTGCCCCGCGGCACGCGCCGCGCTTGGTGACGAAGTTGTAGATGCCGCCACGGCCTTCGGCATCGCCCGGATACCAGTTCTGCACCGTCGAATACTTGATCTGCGCATCTTCGTGCGCGATCAGTTCGACTACCGCGGCATGGAGCTGGTTCTCATCGCGCATCGGCGCGGTGCAGCCTTCCAGATAGCTCACATAGCTGCCGGGATCGGCGATGATCAGCGTGCGCTCGAACTGGCCGGTACTGCGCGCATTGATGCGGAAATAGGTGGATAGCTCCATCGGGCAGCGCACGCCCTTCGGCACGTAACAAAAGCTGCCATCGGTGAATACCGCCGAATTCAGCGCCGCGAAGAAGTTGTCCGAGATCGGAACCACTGAACCAAGGTACTGTTGCACCAGGTCCGGGTAGTCGCGCACCGCCTCGGAGATCGGGCAGAAGATCACGCCCACCTTCTTGAGCGTCTCGCGAAACGTAGTCGCCACCGAGACGCTGTCGAACACTGCGTCCATTGCGACCTGGGAGCCGCCCTCGACGGAGCCCGGATCGACGCCCGCCAGGATGGCCCGCTCCTTCAGCGGGATGCCCAGCTTCTCGTACGTCTTCAACAGCTCGGGATCGACCCCGTCCAAGCTCTTCGGCCCCGGCTTCTTCTTCGGCGCGGCGTAGTAGTGCAGGTCCTGGTAGCCGATCGGCGCATGCTCGACGCGGGCCCAGTGCGGCTCGGTCATCTGCTGCCAGGCGGTGAAAGCCTTCAGCCGCCAGTCCAGCAACCAGGCGGGTTCCTCCTTGCGCGCGGAGATCAGCCGGATGGTGTCCTCGCTCAGCCCCTTAGGCGCGAGGTCCATCTCGATGTCGGTCTAGAAACCCCACTTGTAGCCGGACTGGGTGACCGACTGGACGGTATCGAGTGTTTGGGTCGCAGCAGACATCAAATCGTCCCTTCGGCGGCGGGCAATCGCGCGGCGGCCGGGATACCGCGGGATCGAGGCCTCCTGCATGTCGGCGAGCGTGATCGACAGCAACGCATGCTGGATGGCTTCGTTCACCGGGTCCCACCGGCCCGCGCATCGGGCAGAGGCACTGGCTTTCGCACTCCACTGTGGAGCCTTCGACGCAGGCGGTCAGCGCGATCGCCGGAACGCCCGAGGCCGCCGGCGAGCATGTTCTTGCCGGTCCCGCCCAAGGCTCACGCTGGACCTCACCGGCTTCGGCGTGCTCGTCTAGGCCGAGGGATGCTAGGTATTGTGTCGAATGGTCATGCCGCGTCCTCCTCCTCAATCAAGCCTTCAGCCAGCATCCACTCGCGGGCCGGTAACCGTTCGGAGTTGGCCTGCACATACTTGGCGTCGTTGGCGACCGCCCGAGCATACGCCTCGTCCATGCCCGGCTCGGCCAACAGCTCGCCAGCCAAGGCATAGAGCGCGGCGGGATGCCCGAGCTTGTCGAGACGCTGGACAACCAGCCGATCGAATAGACGGGCTTCTTCGTCCTCATCCGCGCTCGCCAGCCACTAGTCGCATGTGTCTCCCCATTTTTTCGCGGGCCGGCCCCGAAAGCAGCGCCAGGACAACGGCCGCGCCTGTTTAGAAGGCTGTTCATGAGCGCCAATTCCGCAAGTGCAGGGTTTCTCTAGCCAAAACTGCCTGCGGTTTCGTTGCGGATGTGGTCTCGCGAGATCAATGACTTACGGCGGGCCGCCGCAGCGTCGCAGGCATGCCTTGAATAACCCGAGCGACATATTCGGGCCGCATTGTCGGATTGTCCGCGCGTTCGCGGACCATGGCCTGTGTGGTGTAGGTAAGCCCGATGTAAATCCGCGCCGCACTACCGCTCGCAAGCTGGACGCCGTGCTGCCTAAACATTTCGGATGTCGTATCAACGAAACGAACCGGAGGAATGCCAGGCAGGTCGTGCGCCCTCCTTGCAGCGGCATTCGCAACCAGCAGCCATACGGTAGCCTCAGCAGCTGGAACTGAACTTCCTGCGATGACACTGGCGACCGGTTCTGACGTTTGTTCCAAATCCATAACAGCCTCGCGTTGTAACCCGGCCCCTGGACAGCCGGCGACATAGGCAGCCTGCCGACGCGACTAGCTGCCGTTCCCCTCTGGAGACCCCGCGCATGAAGCCGGGTTATTGCTGCCGGGCTGTTTTAGACCCTGATCAGTCTGCCGAGCACTTCGGCCGTGTCGATCTTCCCGTCCCAATACTCGACCAGCGCCTTCTCGTTCAGCTCGATCCAAGTCTTCACTCGAACGAAGTCGGGAGACGATAACCGGCCCTGGACCATCGCAGGCGCCGGGTGGATACCGAGGATAGCGGTTTGGTCGACGAGCATGCTGTCGCCGCGCGCGGTGTTCACCTTGACCGGCGCGTCATGCTTCGCCCCGCCCCTCGCGCTGATCCAGACCGTCATCGGCAGCCCGGTCGTCCGCGGGTAGAGGCTCGCCATCTCGAACAGGTCCAGGTCCTTGGTCAGCATTGTGGTCTGCTCCTCCCTGCCGCTCGGACCGTATACGAAGGCAAATTCCCCAACGTCACGGATATTCCACCAGGAGCATGAGGTCGTGAGCGGACATGCGCGATCTAACGCACGTCACGTCTGGGCGGGGATGAACGGAGTGTTGGACATGGTGTTTCTTGAGTATAATTCGTCGCTGGCATAAGCGAGATCATGTGCCGATCCGGGAGATCTCTCGGCGCACCGGTGTGTCGCGGAACACGATCCGCAAATACCTTCGGTCCGAATTGATTGAGCCGAAGGTTCGGGTGCCGGACCGCCCAAGCAAGCTTGATCTTACTGTAATGTAGCCGTGTCTGCCCAAGGTCATATCTAGGCGATTGCCTTCGGCGATCCGGCAAACCGCCGATCAACCTGCGTCAGCCGATTTCGTATTTGCCGCTCCAAGTCTCTCCCATGAAGTCGGGGATGACATCTCCGACCTGAACGTTCCCCCGCCCGTGATCCCGGATAGGGACCCACTGCCTCCCGTGAACTTCCAATTGCCGTCGATGACAACAGCCGTTCCGAATGTGATCACTTTGGCTTCGAAAGTCCCCTGGCTTATGTCGCCGTTGGTATGGGTGTTGTGGAAATAGCCGCGCTGCTCGCCATTCCCGTTCACCGTCTCCATGCTCCCCGCATAGGTGATCTTGGCCTTGTCGAACTTCAAATCTGATGTCGAATGCACGCCAGCGAGCACTGCGACGCCGATCTGCCTATCGTCGTGGCCCGGCAAACCGATTACTGCCTGCGACTGGATTTTTGACGAAGCTGTGCCTGATAAATCAGTCATTTGGTTCGTCTCCCGTGACTGACCAGAACCAGCAATTCCTGCCGGCGCGTCAGTCTGCGCGGGGATGCCGAATCAGGTCAACTTGCAACGGCGGTAATTCTCAATCCGTCTCCGGCTCACGCCTTGGCTCCCGGCATCCGACCAGGAAGTTCAGCTCGAACCTGAGAGGTTCGTGCTCGACGGAGAGCGCCTTCCTCAAGGACGCGCCGATCCTGGTGCTGGACGAGGCGACCTCGCATCTGGACACGATCAGCGAGCAGGTCGTGCGGTCGGCGCTCGATGCGCTGATGGCGAACCGCACCACGATCATTGTCGCGCATCGCCTGTCTACGATTCAGGCCGCCGATCTGATCGTGGTGCTGCACGCAGGGCGCGTGATCGAAGCAGGCGCCCGTGCCGAACTTGCCGCACGCCACGGCTTCTCTGCCCGGCTGGTGCATCACCAGATGCGGCAAATGCCGCCGGCTGCAGCCCCAATGACGATGAAGTCTTCATCAAGCTCGGCCGCGAGATCAAGACTGCGCCGGTCGAACGTGTCGGCGTCTTCACCGGCCGGATAGCGCCTTCCAGCACCTAAGGCGTGATCGATCGCCGCGGTGACGCGCGAACGCCGCTTCCTCGGGGAGCCGCGTCGGCCTGATCACGCTCGTGCTGCACGAGCCGCTGCGCGTGCATCTCGCGTAGGGACGCAAGTTCTTCGGCATGTGCCTCGCACAGCGCATCGATCATCTGGCCCCCGTCGCGCCGCTCGTACGAGCCGTAGCCGGCGTTCTGCGCCGCGCTCATCACGCAGCGACGCAACTCCTCTACTTAAGAGACTGATAGCTGCGGTGGCGCACCGGCCTGTACAAGCGCCGCGCGCACCTGCTCCTCGGAGTGCTCCGTTCGTCCTAGCCGAGGCGGTGGCTTGACGTCTGGAGCTGCACAACCTGGCAGCGTCCCGCGCGCACGGCCCATCGCCGGAGGGGCGAACAGTGCTGTGAATGCGATTGCACTGAGGCCTCGTCTCTGTCGATATGCAACGTGGTTGCCGTCCGGCTACCATGTCGCACGGACCCGGCGGTCCACGAGCGATTGGGTTTGTTGGAGAAGACCAATCTCGACTGCGAAAGCCCGGGGTTCGCGGAAAGCGTCTCAAGCATATTGCTATAGAGCGACGAGTTATACCAGCCGACTCAAACATTGACCCATGACCAGGCACGATGGGCGATGGTATCGATGCGCTTGGGATCACCGAGCAGGAAGAGCCAGGCGTCTTTGCAGGCGGCGACAATTTCCTGATAGCTGTTCCAGACCCGTTTGCTGAGTTTGTTGCCACGGAGATAGTCCCAGATGTTCTCCATCGGATTGAGTTCCGGCGCGTAGGGCGGCAAGGGCAGCAACGTGATGTTGTGGGGGACGCGCAATCGGCCGCCCGATTGGTGCCAACCGGCACCGTCGCACACCACGACGGCATGCGCGCCAAGCGCAATCTGTGTGCTGATCTCTTTGAGGTGTTCCGACATTGCTTCGGCATTGACGCTCGGCATGATGATTGCAGCGCCGACCTTGCGCGCATGGCAGATGGCGCCGAACAGATATGCCGAGTCATGGCGGTTGTCGCGCACCATGGGTGGACGCGAACCGACCGGTGCCCAAATGTATTCCAGGCTGCCTTTCTGGCCGACCCGTGCTTCGTCCTTACATGAGGGGTCGGTTGTCAATGCATCAATTTCTCTCCCTTCCGGTTCGGATATTTGGGACCGAGTGGTGGTTGAGGCCGGGGCTGGTTGTCTCGCTCAGCTGTAGCTGCTGCGTCACCTTACATGCGGTCGGGCCACTGATCGACCCGTCACCATAATGCCTCATGCACGAGGCGAGCCCCGATGAGACGCGACCAACCTGAAACGCGGTGATGAAGGATCCACCAATGACGAAGACGGTCGCGCTCCCCGCATCGCCATCAGCGTGATGTCGCCGATGGCAATCCCTGTCCGCTAGGCGGTTGCGGCCATAGCGGGGCCACCAAACTCTACACCGGCCGGTATGGTCCCGGTTTCAACGTAGCGCCACAGCGCAATCAACAATTTTCGCGCCATAGCTACGATGGCGATCCGCCTAGTGCGCCCCGCCATGGTTCCGACGCGCTTGCGGAACCATTCTGCAAGATCGCTACCTGGCTGATAGCGAAGCCACAGCCAGGCAAGTTGGATCATCGTAGTTCGGGCGCGTGGGTTGCCGGCGCGGCCAATGCGACGATCGCGGTCAAGGTTGCCGCTCTGATAGGGCATCGGAGTGATACCGACGTAGCTGGCAAGCTGACGGCGGTTAGCAAATGAGCGGTAGAAGACCTCGCGTGCGAGCACCGCTGCGAAATTATCGCCGATGCCTCTGATGCGGCACAACGCAGCGATCTTGCCGTGGATCGGCTCCTGGGGCTCCGCCTGGCGGCCCAAGCCACGCTCCGCGTCGACCTCGCGTATCAGGGAGAGGATAAGCACCAGTTGCCGGCGGAGGCGATCCAACTCGGCCCGCAGACGGTGCGGTATTGCTCGCCCATCTCCAGTGCGCAAGCCGGCAACGTCGCGCTCCCAAGAGCGAAGCGACGGTCGTTCCCGAACACCTTGAGTGAATAACAGTGCTTCGATGCGGTTCTCAATGCGCAACCGCTCCCGCGTCAGATGCTGCCGTTCACGATGCGGTCGCTTGGCATCCTCCTCGTCCGGCGTTGGCACGCGCACCATGCTGCAGGCTTTGTGATCGCCCGCTAGATGAGTGGCCAAGACACGTAGCATGCCCTCGGCGTCCAGGCGGTCCGTTTTGGCCCGACGAGCCCTGCGATTGACGAGGATGCTGGTCGGCTCGAGCACATAGCTTTCTATGGCATGTCCGATCAGTAGCCGATGTAACCAGAAGCCATCCCGGCCCGCCTCGAAACAGCAGATGATCTTGGCCGGCCGGCGTGTCTTTGCTGCAAAACGCATACGCAGTGAGGAGAGCAGCTTCAGCAGAGCGGAAGCTTCGCCTCCTGCAATTCTGAACAGATGGGACTTTTTGGCGTCGGGTAGGCGCGCGGCTACCAGCCAGCTCGATTGGCTGAGTTCAATCGCAACATGGATGACGTCTCCTTGGGTGGTCATTGATGCCATGGGTGGCTCCCGTGTGTGAGGTTGGACACCCACCAGTCTCTCGCGTGTCCACCCTCATAGCATCTGGAACCAGATCTCAATCGGCTTGCCTGCGGCTGAAGCTGGCAATGCCTGGGTCACCAGGGTGGCGAAGTTTTTTTAAAAGCCTCCTGCGCCGCAGCATTCTTCTTCGGGTGGCAGGGCCGCGTTTGCAGTCTGGTCATGCCGAGCCGGTGCAGCAGCCTGCCGACCGAGCGCTCGTGCAGTTCCACCGACCAGCGAGCGGCGATCGCATGGCGCAGATCGATGCAGCGCCAGCGGATCACCGTGTC
>CAWKMC010000003.1:0-246174 GCA_963850535.1 uncultured Alphaproteobacteria bacterium
CTGTCGCCGTTCGATCCGTACGCCTTCATCTTCGATGGCTTTTTTACCGTCATTTATCTGCTGAAACGTGATTTCGAATCGGCGGTAACGGTCGGCCGCACGGTGACGCAGATGAATGCGTCACTGTCCGCCGGGTTCAAGCCTTATCTCGCGTCATTGGGGCATCTGGGACGCACGGAGGAAGCGACAGTGGCGCGGCACCGGCTACTGGCGATCGAACCGGATTTCACCATCCAACGTTTCTTGGCGACCACCCCATTCGAGCGCGACAGCGATCGTAAGCTCTATGCGGATGGCTTGCGGCTCGCCGGCATTCCGGAGAACGCAGTCGAGGCTGCGACGAAACTGAAACCTTCCGTGCCTCATGGCGTGGCCTGACAGGGCCTCGCTGGACGAACAGTGTCGTCGTTTCCGAGACTACGATGTCATCAACCGCGGCGCGCGGCTTCCGTGCGGCAACGGCATACACTGACCGCGTAGCCGCACTTTCTGCAGATGCGGACGCACGACCGTCTCTTAGGAGTCATGCTTAGTCCTCCTCGGACTGGCGTGGTAACGGCAACTCCCGAGCGCAGTCGGGCCAGCATCCGGTCGATACTTGAACCGAGCCAGGTTCGTGCAGTGCGCCGGAGAAGGGCCGCGAGTATTCGCGGATCTCCTAGGGCACCGCCGAATTGAACAGCGCGCGGAAGTTGGGGAATTGCGCCGCTTTGAGCGGCAGCAACATGCCCGTGCCCTCCCACCTCCAAGTCACGTCATCCCCATTC
The DNA here is from genome assembly GCA_963850535.1 of uncultured Alphaproteobacteria bacterium. Classification (GTDB taxonomy): domain Bacteria; phylum Pseudomonadota; class Alphaproteobacteria; order Acetobacterales; family Acetobacteraceae; genus JAMXLO01. The sequence goes on from CAWKMC010000003.1 coordinate 768, forward strand.
CCGCTGCAGGCTGAAACTGATGAGGGGAAGGTGCAGTAGCCGTATCCCAAGGCGCTGGTGGCGAGATCGCAAAGCGCCCCGAGAGTTACACATCTTAGGCGGAAACGGTGGGTGATCAGCGAGCCGGTGGCAGGCTGGGAGCATAGCCGCCCAGCCGCACCTTGCCCGGATCCGCGGTCGGCGACAGCGTCGGGGCGTAGCCGCCCAGCCGCACCTTGCCCGGATCCGCGGTCGGCGACAGCGTCGGGGCGTAGCCACCCAGCCGCACCTTGCCCGGATCCGCGGTCGGCGACAGCGTCGGGGCGTAGCCGCCCAGCCGCACCTTGCCCGGATCCGCGGTCGGCGACAGCGTCGGGGCGTAGCCGCCCAGCCGCACCTTGCCCGGATCCGTGGTCGGCGACAGCGTCGGGGCGTAGCCGCCCAGCCGCACCTTGCCCGATCGGTGGTCGGCGACAGCGTCGGGGCATAGCCGCCGAGCCGCACCTTGCCCGCATCCGTGGTCGGCGACAGCGTCGGGGCGTAGCCGCCCAGCCGCACCTTGCCCGCATCCGTGGTCGGCGACAGCGTCGGGGCGTAGCCGCCCAGCCGCACCTTGCCCGCATCCGTGGTCGGCGACAGCGTCGGGGCATAGCCGCCCAGCCGCACCTTGCCCGCATCCGTGGTCGGCGACAGCGTCGGGGCGTAGCCGCCCAGCCGCACCTTGCCCGCATCCGTGGTCGGCGACAGCGACCCCGCGAGCCAGACGATACCGGAATTATTAACGGACGCGATGGGGGCAACAACAAATGAATGCATTGGTCGGAACCCTTCCTTCTTGAAGCGTGTCTAATTCTTTGTACAAACGGGCGTTACGATTCCCGTTCAAGCTCGCCCCAATGATTCCAGGTTAAGGATTTTTTATCGTTGTTTTGACGTTATCTCGTCGTCAAATCGGATGCGTCGCGAAGACTCCCCGTTTTCGCCTTTTTAGCTGGGATTCCGAGCCGAAATGCCGCGTGACCGCGGCATGTCTCGTGGCGATCGTCTATCCAAGCTTTTTGATCAACAGCAACCGCCGGTGTGCAAATCATTTCAGAAAGGCGCGGGTCCGGGTTAGCCGAGTCAACCCGTGAGCACGAATAACGGCCGCCGCGCTTGAGGTCGGATTAACGAATCCCGGACTTTGGTTTCTCTTTCTCGTGAGGTCACATAATTGTGAATACTACCAAGTACAGCGCTGGCACGTCCAGGCAGCGAATGGCACAGAGTTCATTGCGCCACGCTTGGTTGCGAAATCGCGCGTTTCGCGCAAGGGGCAAGCGGCTTGCAACAACCCCCTCTCGGGGTGAGCAACTAGCGGCGGTAGGCCGCCGCCACAGATCCGGCGAACTTTTTGGGCGGCAGCGCAGGCATGGGCGATAGCCGGCTTCTTGGGAGCGGTCTACGCACCCACCATGCCGGATGCCGACCCATCGGTCTCACCGGTTCCGGATATCATAGGCGGGCACCGGAACAGGTGGTTAGCCCGCGAGCAAGCATTCAACACAGAGGGACGCAGAGAACCGCAGAGGACAAGGAGGAAAAGAATGGCGCTTCGGGGCATTTCATTCTTCCTGATGTGGCTCCCCGGGGCCCTCGCCCTTGCTCCGTTTTGAGGTTCTTCCGGGTTTCCGCCGGTGTCGCGCAAGGATTGAGCCCCGATAACCCTGGGCTATTGTCGGTCCTCCACACGAGGGGCTGTGCCAATGCTGCAGCAGGCGTTCCGCTTCGATCCGGTCGAACTGCCACCCGCCGCGCAAGCGCTGCGCAAAGAGGTGCGCGCATTCCTGAACGAGGAGCGTGGCTCGCTCGGTAATCGCCGCGACTACGATCAGGCGTTCAGCAAGAAGATGGCCGAGCGCGGTTGGATCGGCATGACATGGCCGAGGCAGTATGGCGGTCATGAGCGTACCGCGTTCGAACGCTACGTGCTGATCGAGGAGATGCTGGCGGCAGGCGCTCCCGTCGGCTTCCATTGGACCGCAGACCGGCAGAGCGGGCCAAACATACTGCGTTATGGCACAGACGAGCAGAAGGACTATTTTCTGCCGCGCATTGCACGCGCCGAGTTGTCATTCTGCATCGGTATGAGCGAGCCGGATTCCGGCTCCGACCTTGCGGGAACGCGCACACGCGCAGTTAAAGTGGATGGCGGCTTCCGCATCAACGGCAGCAAGCTGTGGACCTCGAACGCGCACCGCGCCGACTACATGATCCTGTTCTGCAAGATGGCCGATGCCGGGCAGGACGAAGTCGACCGCCACGCCGGCGCGACGCAGTTCCTGGTGGATTTGAAGAACTCGCCGGGCATCGAGATCAGGCCGGTGATCAACCTGCTGGGCGAGCATCACTTCAACCAGCTTTTTCTGACTGACCTGTTCGTGCCCGACAACCGGCTGTTCGGCGAGATCGGCAACGGCTGGCGTCAGGTCTCCAGCGAGCTCGCCTTCGAACGCAGTGGCCCGGATCGTTTTCTCGTCCTATTCAAGCTGCTGACCGAAATGGTGCGCGTCGCCGGCCCCAATCCCGACCGTGCAACGGCCACTGCTATTGGTCGCTTGGTCGCGCAGCTTGCGACCTTGCGGCGCATGTCGCTGTCGATCGCGGGGATGCTGCAGGAGGGCCTGCAGCCACTCAACGAGGCCGCGGTCACCAAGGATCTCGGCACACGCTACGAGCAGGACCTGCCGGTGATTGCACGTCAGTTGTTTCCGGCCGAGCCCGACCTTGGTGCTGTGGATACCTATGTATCTGTGCTCGCGCGTGGCATCGGCAATGCGCCGCGGCTTTCCATCCAGGGTGGCACGCGCGAAATCCTGCGCGGCATCATCGCGCGCGGCCTCGGGCTGCGCTGAAGGAGGCAAACGATGCGCGATGAAACCCGGATGCTGCTGGAAAGCATGGGCCGTCTGTTTGAGGACCACTGCACCAAGCCTGTCGCCGATGCGGCCGAGACAGGCAGGTTCCCTTCGACGCTGTGGCAGGCAGTGAGCGACAGCGGCGTGCCGCTGGGAGGCGTGGTCAATTCCGGCGTCGAATGGTCCGATCTGTACGCGGTGTTGCGCGTCGCCGGCCGCTATGCTGCACCGATCCCGCTGACGGAAACCATGTTGGCGGGATGGCTCGCTTCTTCGGCGGGCTTCAGTGTCAACGAACAGCCGATGACGGTGGGCCCCGTGCGCACCGGCGAGACGCTGCGGTTGGAGCGCGACGGCAATGGCTGGCGATTGTTCGGGCGCGCAAGCCGACTGCCCTGGGGGCGCGATGCCGGCAGCATTGCGCTCATCGCAACCGAACCCGACGGCAGGAGCATGGTGGTGTTCGGCGATGGCGTGCAGGGCGCGCGACTACCCACACGTGAGAGCAACATGGCCGGCGAGCCGCGTGATACCTATGAGTTCGCCGGATTGGGCCTCTCAGGCAACGAGGTGGCGCCAGCCGCGGCCGGGATCGATCAGGCAGCGCTGTATCGACGGGGCGCTCTGGCGCGCGCGATGCTGATGGCGGGCGCGATGGAACGCGCACTCGACACAGCGGTGAACTATGCGCAGGAGCGCAAACAGTTCGGCCGTCCGATCAGCAAGTTCCAGGCGGTGCAGCAGAACCTCGCAGTGATGGCGGGCCAAGCGGCCGCCGCCGGTGCGGCGGCCGACGCCGGTGTCGAAGCGCTGTCGATTGACGACCCGGCGAAGCAGGAGTTCCTGGTCGCAATCGCGAAGACCCGGGTGGGCGACGCGGCAACACTGGCCTCGGAGATCGCACACCAGGTGCACGGCGCCATTGGTTTCACCAAGGAGTATTCGCTGCAGCTCAGCACGCGGCGCCTATGGTCGTGGCGCGACGAGTTCGGCGCTGAGTTTGAGTGGGCCGCGAAGGTTGGCGCTTACGTCTGTGCGGGTGGCGCCGATGTGCTGTGGCCGACACTTACGGATATGTAGTCTGCTGATCCAGGTTTGGTTCGATTTCAGGTTTTGGGTGCATGCCGGACGTCATGCTCGACGCGAAACGGGTCCAACGGAGACTTGCTATAATGGCTATGACGGTCCGTCTTGGTCGAGTGCTGTCGCAACCCGCGCCGCAAGTCCGCGTCCGATCCCTTGGGGAAACCGCTCAATACTGGCCGGAATACTCAGCCAGGTATGCTTGACCTCTTCCCAACCGGACCACTGCGGAGGCGGAAAGTCCGGATCCACGAAGCACCCAACTGCAATTCCAACAAAATCAGGGACCCGGTCCAGCCGCCAATAGACGGTCGTGCCGCAGTCGGGACAAAAGTGCCAGTGAGAATCGAACCCGCTGTCTGCACGTCGCGTGTAAACCTTGTTCGGTCCTTCGCACTGCACATCCGCCTTTAAGAAGTAAGCCCCTGCGTGGAAGAGCGATCCGGTGCGTCGCTGACATGCACGGCAGTGACAGACGTTGTTTATTCGGGGTTGCCCCACAGCAATGGCACGGAGCGATCCACAGTGGCACTGAGCGGTTCGTTCCATCAATCGCTTTTCCCCACGTCAGAGCTTGTTGTTCCAAACTTACCATAATGCGCGACCCGGCTTCGCGCACGCGCCCACGCCGACCGCCGCCGAATGCTGCCACATCAAGCAGCGAGTCGTCGCCGTTTTCCAGGTGAAGCATGACACCGCGCATCCCGTGGATGACCTGGTCCATCAGTATCACTATGTCGGCGTGGCGCCCGAGGTGTAGCCGTCAGCGCTATAACCTCGCCATGAACTCTCGCAGTGCCGGTGCCCACTTTCCGGCGTCGGCGCCGGACGCCAGATGACCCTTGTCACTGTCGATCTCGAAATACGTTGCCGCAACGCCTGCCTTTTGCAGCAGGTCCATCACCTCCGGAGCCAAACCCGGCGGGAACAGCGCGTCGGTGCGCGACAGCACGTATAGCAGCGGCACGCGGATGCGCCGCAGGTCGGGCGTCACATCGAACGCCTCCATGGCGCGGCCGAGGATCAGCAGCGAATTCGCATCGAACTCCCTGGCCCATACCGCAGCGATGCGCTCGACCTCGGCATCCGATGCAGCCATGCCGTATCCCTTCAGCGTCTCTATGCGCAGCTCCAGCAGGCTGTCGAACATCCCTGGTGTGTCGTAATAGTCGCCGCCTTGCCAGTTCGGATTGCGCTTGAAGCGCGCCAGCAGCGAGGCGACGCGATCGCGGCTCGGCCCGCGGCGACGACACCACCGACACGATCCCATCCATGTCGTCAGGAAATGTCACCGCCCACTGGAAGGCTTGGAACCCACCGTAAGAAGGCCCCACCACCGCGCGCAGATGCTGCACGCCAAGATGCCGCAGCAGGTATCGCTGTGCCGTCACGATGTCGGCCACCGTGATGTGTGGAAATTGCGAGCCGTACGGGCGCCCGGTGCGCGGATCGCGTGCGGCTGCGTTGGTGGACCCGTAGCTGGAGCCCAGCATGTTGCAACAGACCACAAAATTGCGCTCGGTATCCATCGGCGCTCCAGGTCCCACCAGCTCGCTCCACGAGCCTTCCGATGACCCCCCACCTGATTCGATCATCCGGTGTCCGCTGGTATAGCCATGCGTCACCAGCACCGCATTGCGTCCATCGGCCGCAAGTCGTCCTCGCGTGCAATAAGCGATGGTGACCTGGGGCAACACCTCGCCGCTTTGCAGTCGGAAGTCGCTGAACGTGAAGCTGCCGTGCTGCGTGCCGCTCATGCTGGTCCTCCCGTCCGATGGTAGCAGGCTAGCGCAAAATCCGTAGGAGAGAGGAGTCCGGCATGGGCTTGAGCGTCGGCTTCGGAGGCGAGGGCGGCTTCCGCTCGGACAAGTATCGAACGAACCTCATCCGGCGAAGCTCAGCTCTGCTGTCGTGATCGGTTCACCGCGGATGATGAACAGGTAGGAGAGTGACGGAAACAAGCCCTATCGCGGCACTGACCAGTAATGCAGGTGCAAAGTTCCCCGTGGCCTGCACGATGAACCCGGTCACCGTAGGCGCCAGAGCACCACCGAGATAACCGCCGAAGTTCTGAATGGCGCCGAGCGATGCAGTGCAGTTCGCCGGCGCCGCGACTGATGACAGCGCCCAGGACATACCGCTCGCAGCCGCACCGAACATTAGCGCTGCAGAGATCGCTGCGACGGCCAATACGTCGCTCGGTGTCTCGGCAGCCACGACCGTGAAGACGACCATGCCCAACAGTCCGATAATCACCGGGAGCTTGCGACTGTTGACCGGCGAAAAGCCGCGACGCATCAGCCAATCAGCGATCCACCCGCCACCGATACTGCCAAGAACACCAAAGGCGAATGGGATCGCCGCAACGATTCCGGTCTTGGGAATCGACATATGGCGCTGCAGTTCCAGATAGCCGGGCAGCCAAGCCAGGTACAACCATCCCATATAAACGACGCCGAAGAACCCGATCACCAGCCCCCACGTGGTCCTGAACCGAAACAGGCCAAGCCAATCGGAGAGGCTGACCGGCTTCTGCACGAGGGCTTCTTCTCCCTCGGTCAAATATCGCCACTCGCTCTCCGTGAACTGAGTTTCACTAGCGTCGCGATATGTCAGCAACCACGCGGCGGCGACAGCAACGCCCACGATACCCATGATGACGAACATCCAGCGCCAGCCAAAGCCGATCATCAGTGCCGTGAGGATGGGCGGCGCAATTGCGGGTCCCAGCGATGACGTGCAGTTCCAGATCCCTGTTGGCAGACCCCGGTCCCGCACGTTGTACCAGTCCCGCACGACCCGGACGGCGGAGGAAAACATTGGCGCCTCGCCCAGGCCCAGAAACACGCGTGCGATCGAGAACTGCCAGAAGGACGCCACAAAACCGGCCGCCGCCTGCGCGATAGACCAAAGGCCAAGTCCAGCCGCGAGCAGACGGTGCGGTCCCACGCGATCAACCAGCGCTCCGCCTGGCAATTGGGCGAATGCATAGGCCCACAAGAATGCCGACAGCAGCAACCCCATATCAGCAATGGAAAGCCCCAGCTCTTGACGAATGAGCACATTGGCGATCGACAAGGTCGAGCGGTCCAGATAGTTGAGCGTGCCCGCTATCACCAGCATGATCAGCGCGGCTCGCTGCTTCCGGCGGATAGTGATTGGGACGGTTTGTGTTGCCATCGGACGTCCTCCTGGCAGGCGCAGTTGCCGGGCTGCACAGGATAGTGCTCGGGATGCCCGACTGTTGCCTCAACACTGGATGACGCACGTCACGGCTGCTTGACTGATCAGTCTGCAGCCTCGGCCAATATGCTCAGGTCAGGAACCACAGCGCAGGTCGCCGCAACGACTGGTGATGGGGCCGAGTCCATCTTGGTCAGCTGACTGGCGACCAGTTCCGCGAACTGACCGTTTCGGAGCAGCAGATCCGCGAAGCATCCCCTTTCGGCGATACGGCCATTATCGAACACCAGGATCTCGTCGGCATCGCGAATGGTGGATAAGCGGTGCGCGATGACGAAGGTTGTCCGCCCTGCCATCAGCACGCGCAAGGCCTTCGATACCTTGGCCTCCGTGGCAGCATCGAGCGCACTCGTCGCCTCATCAAGAATAAGGATCGGTGGATCCTTCAGCAGCGCGCGGCCAATTGCCAGACGCTGCTTCTGTCCACCAGATAACGTAGTGCCTCTCTCACCCACCATCGTATCGTAGCCCTGCGGCTGGCGCAGAATGAAATCGTGCGCCTCGGCCATGCGGCACGCCGTCTCGATCTCCAACTGCGTCGCATCGGGTTTACCGACCAGCAGATTGTCGCGGATGGTACGGTTGAACAGCATGCTGTCCTGGAAAACCACGCCGATGCTGCGGTGCAGGCTCTCCAAGGTGAGATCGCGCAGATCCTGCCCGTCGATTGTGATGCGACCAGAAGACGGATCCCACATCCGCTGCAACAGGTTCATCGCAGTCGATTTACCTGCGCCAGTCTGCCCGACCAGGGCGACGCACGATCCGCGCAGGGCAGCGAAATCGACGCCGCGCAGCACGGGATCGCCAGTCGGATAGGCAAAGCACACGTTCTCGAAGCGCACCTCGCCGGAGGTGACGGAAAGCGAATGGGCGTCCCGCGCTTCGGGAACCGAACTCCTGGTATCGAGCATACGGAAATACTCGTCTAGCATCGGCACGCGCGACAGCAGCCGGGCGACGAACCACATTGTCAATTCGAGGCGTCCGATCAGCAGTGTTGCCAGCCCCATGAACGAGACGATCTCGCCGACATCCGCCTTGCCCTCGACGTGCAGCACAGTGCCGACGACCATAATGGCAAACACCGCACATGTGCTGGCAGCGCGTCCCATGACGGTGACGAAGGCCCACCATCCGAGCACCGGGAATTGTGTCGCGACCAAGCGTGCGGCCATTTCGCCGAAGCGCCTGCGCTCGTCCTGATGCATGCCGAACGACTGCACCACAGCGACATTCGTCAGGCTGTCCTGAACGCTCGCCGCCAGGTCGTTGTGCTGGCGCTCGGCCAATCGCTGCTTGGCCTCGGTTCGCCGTATGACAAGCGTGGTCATCGTGATGAACGCTGCGACCAGCGCCACCAGCACGACGCCGAGACGCCAGTTCAGCAACAAGGTCAGCGGCAGCAGCACGACGACGGCGAGACACGCCGACAACTGCTCGCGGAAGAAATCAAGCCAGAGCCCGAACAGCACCTCCGATCCGCCGTGCAGCACACGCATCACGTGGCCGGTGTGACTTGCGCCGTGGAATGCCAACGGCAGCGACAAGACATGATCGTGAAAGCGGCCCATGATTTCGAGCCTGCGCCGGTGCGCCAGACGGTCGGCACACAGCGCGACCACGATGCCCGCTCCGATCGATGACAAGCCGACACCCGCCCAAGCGCCGAGCAGTCGTGTTGCCTGAGCCCATAAGGCATTACTGGACAGGCTCGCCGAACGGGACAGCAGGTCAATGACCCGGCCGAACAGCATCGGTTCAAGGAACTGGAATCCAGCGATCGCAAGGTTGGCGATTGCCAGCACCACAGCCACTTTGGCTTCGGCGCGCAGCAGCCCGAGCACGCGGGCATAAACTTGAAGAAAGCGCATTGTTGTCGGCTGTTGAGTAGATCCGGCGATGCCGCCACTAGGATGTTACGTTATCGGAAGATGACGGCGGGACTGTGGCGGCCAGGGCGCTTTTCGAAGGGCTGGCGCATGCATGCAGGCGTGCTAGCAAGACCTCGCCAGTCATGGAGCAATGCGATGCCGCCTGTCACCCATATGGTTCCGATGCGCGACGGCATCCGCCTGGCGACGGATGTACATCTGCCGGCCGCTACCGGTTCGTTTCCGGTCATCATGGAACGCACGCCGTATGGCCGTGCCGAGACCAGCCGCAGCGAAATCACCGCGGCCAACCGCACGCCTGCCGCGCGTGCCGACATCGCCGCCTATTTCGCCGGGCACGGCTATGCGGTCGTCTACCAGGACACCAGAGGCCGCTACGGCTCCGAGGGTCGCTTCGTCAAATACCTCTCGGATGGCGAGGACGGCTATGACACCTTTGCCTGGCTGCGCGACCAGTCGTGGTGCGATGGCCGCATCTGCACGATGGGCCTCTCCTACGCGGCACACACCCAGGCGGCGTTGGCCTGCCTCGATCCACCTGGCCTGGTGGCGCAGGTGCTGGACTGCGGCGGCTTCGTGAATTCCTGGCAGTCAGGCATCCGCCAGTCAGGCGCGTTCGAACTGAAGCAGGCGACCTGGGCATTCAAGAACGCACTTGTCTCGCCCGAGGCAGAGTCCGATCCGGTCATGCGCGCGGCGCTGGCCGGCGAAGATATCCGAGAATGGTTCACCCGCATGCCATGGAAGCCGGGCCATTCGCCGCTGCGACACCACCCCGATTACGAAGCCTATCTGTTCGACCAGTGGACGCATGGGGCATTCGACGAATTCTGGCAGCAGCTCGGCATCTGTACTCAGTGCTGGCACGAGCAATACAGCCGTGCGGCATGCGTGCACATGTCGTCATGGTGGGATCCCTACCCGCTCACCGCGACCGGCAACTACACCGGCCTGAAACGCGCCGGTCGCGGTCCACAGCGCCTGATCCTCGGCCCATGGACCCATGGCGATCGCAGCGATACCTGCTTCGGTGACGTCGAGTTCGGCCCCGAGGCGGCACTCGAACTCATGGGCCGGTGACTGGCGCGCTTATCGGTTGCGTTTCTTCGACCACGTGGTGAAGGGCGCGCCGCTGGACGAGCCGCCGGTGCGCATCTTCGTCATGGGGGGCGGCAGCGGACGCCGCAATGCGGCTGGTCGGCTGGAGCACGGCGGACGCTGGATCGAAGCCCAAGACTGGCCACCGCCTGGAGTTGATTTCACCGCGTTCCATCTGCATGGCGATGGCCGCCTCGATTGCGCACAGCCGGAGGCGGGGAGCGCTCCGCTTTCATACGATTTCGACCCCTCGCGTCCGGTGCCGACGATCGGCGGTGCCATGAGCAGCCTCGATCCCGTCGCCTATGCCGGCGCGTGGGACCAGACGGAGAGCCCGGACTTCTTCGGCTGCTCACCACCCTATCTGCCGCTCGCGTCTCGCCCGGATGTGCTGGTGTTCCAGACCGCGCCGCTCGAAGCGCCGTTGCAGGTGGTCGGACCGATAGAGGCCGAGTTGTTCGTGGCGACCGATGGTCCGGACACCGACTTCACCGCCAAGCTGATCGACATGCATCCACCTTCCGTCGACTATCCGAAGGGCTATGGAATGAACCTCACTGACGGCATCCTGCGTCTGCGCTACGCCGAGGACCCGGTGAAGCCGCGGCTACGCTCACCCGGCGAGGTGGTCAGGATCCGCATCACGCTGTTCCCGACCGCCAATCTGTTCCTGCCGGGTCACCGCATACGGCTCGATATCTCATCGAGCAATTTCCCCAAGTTCGACGTCAACCCGAATACCGGCGAGCCGGAGGGGGTGGCGCGGCGCAGGCGCATCGCGGTGAACACCGTCTTCGTCGACCGCGACCGGTCCAGCCGGGTGGTGTTGCCACTGCTCCCCGTTTGATGCGATAGCGCTTGCACTGGCTGCGAGGCGGATGATGAACGACCTCTATTCCTTCTATGCACAGCACCGCAACACCCGGGTCATGGATAAATGGGACCATTATTTCGATATCCATGATCGGTTTCTCTCCCCGCTCCGCCGCACCAATCCTGTGGTCGTTGAAATCGGCGTCGAACTCGGTGGCTCGTGCGAGATGTGGCGCGATTATTTCGGTCCCACCACGCATATTTTTGGTATCGATATAGATCCCGCTGCCAAGCGGCAGGAGGACCTCCTCACCAGGGTGTTCATCGGCGACCAGCAGGACCGCACTTTCCTGCGCGGTGTGCTGCGCGAGATCGGTACGCCCGACGTGGTGATCGACGATGGCGGACACACGGCCAACCAGCAGATCACCGCATTCGAGGAGCTCTACCCGGCGCTGAGCGATCGCGGGCTGTACATCGTTGAAGACACGCATACCTCGCTTTGGCGTGGCTCGTACATGGATCGGCAGGATCAGCAGAGCTTTCTGCAGTTCTCGTTCGCCCATTGCGCGCAGCTGATGGAATGGACAGGCAAGCGCGAGAACTTCCAGGTGCTCGGCAGCGACCAAGGTGAGGCGCTGCAAAATGCCGTCACGGAATTCTGTCGCCGCACGCAGGCCATCCACTTTTTCGATAGCGTGGTGATATACGAACGCGGCCGCCGCCGCGTTCCACGACACTTCAGGCGTTGATCACTCTCTCTCCAGCCCCCGCCCGCCTACCGGAAGGCCGACGCATCTACGCGATCGGCGACGTCCACGGATGTGATGTGCAACTGGGCGATCTGCACGAGATCATCGCGGAAGATCTGGCGCGTCGGCCAGTCGAAGCACCGTTGCTGCTGCATATCGGTGATTACGTCGATCGCGGCGCGGACACCGCCGGCGTGCTGCAACGGCTGCTGACCGAGACACCGATTCCCGGCCTTCCAGTAGTCAACCTGGTCGGCAATCACGACGAGACCATGCTGCACGCCTTGTCAGGCGATCGCGCGGCGGCGACCGATTGGCTGTTCGCCGGCGGCGCCCCTGCCTTGCAGAGCTACGGCATCGATCCGGACTCGCCACGCGAGAGCTGGCCCGAACAAGTACCACCTGAACACCTCGACTTCTTGCGCGGACTTACGCTGACCCATCGGGATGGCGGCTATTTCTTCGTCCATGGCGGCGTGCGTCCTGGCGTTCCGCTGGAGCAACAGGCGCGCGAGGACCTGCTGCGCATGCGCCAGCCATTTCTCTACTCCGAGATGTCGTTCGGCGCTGTGGTAGTGCATGGTCACAGCCCGGTGCGCGATCCGGTGGTGCGCCACAATCGAATTGCGATCGACACCGGCGCCGTGTTCGGCGGCAAGATGACCTGCCTGGTACTCGAAGGCGAGACGCTGGGCTTTCTCACCTCTGATCCGGCCGGCGAGCCAGTGTCGATCGCCCATCGATGAGCCGGCTGCACTGACCCGCCTGCGCGCCACTGGAACGGTCGGCTGATGCGTGTCGCGGTCATTGGCGCGGGAATTGTCGGTGTGTCGTGCGCCCTGCATCTGCAGCGGTCCGGTCAGAGCGTCACACTGATCGACCCGCGTGCCCCTGGCACTGCGACGTCGTTCGGCAATGCCGGCGGCATCGTCACCGGTGCCGTGACGCCGAACAGCACCCCGACTCTGTGGCGCGACATTCCGCGCATGCTGTTCGACCGTGACAGCGCCGTCCGCGTTCGCTGGAGTTACCTGCCGCAGATCGCGCCGTGGCTGGTGCGCTTTCTGCTCGCCGGCCGGCACAGCCGCGTGCAGGCGATCGCCGATGCACTGCATCCGCTGGTTACCAGAGCCTACGACGCCCATCGCGAGCTGATCACCTTGGCCCGCGCAGAAGACCTGGTTCGTCCTGCCGGCTGGTTGAAGGTGTTCGAGACCGAAGCGGGCTTCGCCCACACACAATACGAGCGCGATGTCATGGGCGCGCGTGGCGTCCGCTACGACGTGCTCAGCTCCGACGAGGTCCGCCAGCTCGAACCAAGCCTGGCGCGTCGCTACGTTAAAGGCCTGTTTCAGCCGGACAGTGCGTTCGTCGCGTCGCCGCATCAGCTCGTCCAAGCCTATGTCACGCAGTACCAGCAACTCGGGGGCACCATTGTCCAGGAGCGCGTGCGTGGCGTACAGCCGATCGAGGGCGGCGTTCGCCTGGACTGCGAACTTGGCTTTCGCAGCTTCGACGCGGTGGTGATCGCCGCCGGAGCATGGTCGAAGGAGCTTGCCCGCCAGGTCGGCGATCGCATTCCTTTGGACACTGAGCGCGGCTACCACCTGAACATCGATCCAGGCGATGCCGGCGAACTGCGTCGCGCCGTGGTGTTTCCGGAGCATGGTTTTGTGCTGGCACCGATGCTTGATGGGATACGCCTGACGAGTGGCGTTGAACTGGCTGGCCTGCACGCACCACCGGACTTCTCTCGCATACGCCGCCTGCTGCCAGCCGCACGCGAAGCGCTGCCTGGTCTGTCGGACCGCGTCACGCGCCAATGGCTTGGCTATCGTCCCTCGACGCCGGATTCATTGCCCGTTATTGGCCGATCGCCACACAGCCGGGCGGTGTTCTACGCGTTCGGTCATCAGCATTTGGGCCTCACGCTCGGCGCGGTCACAGGGCGTCTGATCGCGGCGAGCGTTGGCGGTCAACAGCCCGAGATCGATCTGACCCTGTACCGCGCCGACCGCTTCTGAACACGCAGCAGCATCATGCTGCTTCTGGTACGCGGCGCGGACGCCCGTTGTCATCCACCGCGACCAGCACAAACTCGGCGGCCGTGACGCGCTCGCGCTCACCCTGGCCTCGACGCAGCACCCATGCCTCGACACTCAAGGTGAGGGAGCTGCGACCGACGCGGGTGATGTCCGTATAGACACAGACCACGTCGCCGACCTTGACCGGCCGCAGGAAGTTCAGGTTGGAGACGGCGGCGGTCGCGACGCGACCCTTGGCGCGCGTGCCGGCCGAGACACCGGCCGCGAGGTCCATCAGCGACATGATCCAGCCGCCGAAAATATCGCCTGCAGGATTGGTGTCGGCCGGCATGGCTACGGTCCGCAGTGACAACTCGCCAGTGGGCTGAGTGGCGATATTCGTCATCGATGGACTCCTCAGGACGACGGAATTCAGTTGCCGATCCTGACCCGCAAAGTCCCTCGGACCAATAGCTCAGGGTCTTGCGAGGCCCGATACCTCACCCGGCATCGGCATCCACCTCAACGCGCTCCCCCGCCTTGGCCGCGATCCCGCTGTTGCGCAGGCCGGCCGGGTGAAAGCGCGACGCCGACCAACCCGCCATCTCTTCATACGATCGGTATTTTTCTTCCAGCGCCGCCTGCGCGGCCGCCATAAGTTGCTCGGCCTCTTCTGGCCGGCTCTGCACCAGCGCCTTGTAGCGGGTCTCGTTATAAGCATAGTCGCGGAATTTGAGCGTCGGGCGCGGACTGTCCAGCTCGAACGGGTTGCGGTCCACCTCGCGCAGCGCGGGGTTATAGCGGAACAGCGGCCAGTAGCCGCAGGCAACCGCGAGGTCCTGCTGCTTCATGCCTCGCTGCATATCGATGCCATGCGCGATGCAATGGCAATAAGCCACGATCAACGATGGCCCGGGATACGCCTCCGCCTCGCGGAACGCCTGCAATGTCTGCTGCGGATTGGCGCCCATCGCCACCTGCGCCACGTAGACATTGCCATAGGCGATCGCCTGCAAGGCAAGATCCTTCCGCGCCACGCGCTTGCCGGCTGAGGCGAACTTGGCAATCGCACCGAGCGGCGTTGCCTTCGATGCCTGGCCTCCGGTGTTGGAATACACCTCGGTATCCAGCACCAGCACATTCACGTCGCGCGCGCTCGCCAGCACGTGGTCCAGGCCGCCATAGCCGATGTCATACGCCCAGCCGTCGCCACCCACGATCCATATACTGCGCCGAACCAGATGCTCCACGACGGACAAAAGTTCCGGCGCGCGCGGATCGCCTGAGTCGCGCAACCGCCGCAGCAGTTCGGCAATGCGTTCACGCTGAACGCGGATCTCGGATTCGCGCACCTGTGGCGCGGATAGTGCCGCCTGGATCAGGTCCTCACCCAGCACGGGCGCCATCTCATGCGCTAGGTGCTGTGCCATCTCCAGGTGCTTATCGGCGGCCAGCCGGTAGCCCAGTCCGAACTCCGCGTTGTCCTCGAACAGCGAATTCGACCAGGCGGGCCCGCGCCCTTCCCGGTTGGTCGACCACGGTGTCACCGGCAGGTTGCCGCCATAGATGGACGAGCACCCGGTGGCGTTGGCGATCTGCAGGCGGTCGCCGAACAACTGCGACAGCAGCTTCAGATACGGTGTCTCACCGCAACCGGCGCAAGCGCCGGAATAGACGAACAGCGGTTCCAGGAACTGCACGCCGCGCACATTGGCGAAGTCCACGCGCGCGCGGTCATTCACCGGCAGCGAGGCAAAGAATCCATTGTCGCTGCGTGAAGGATCCAACAGCGGTTCCTTGTCGTGCATCGCCAGCGACTTGATCGGCACAACGGGACAGGCCTCAACGCACAGTCCGCAGCCGGTGCAGTCCTCCAGCGAGAAATCGAGCGCGAAGCTCACGTCCGGGAAACCGCGCACATTGATCGGCGCGGATCGGAAACTTGCCGGTGCATCGGCAAGCCGAGCACGATCGAAGTATTTCGCTTGGATCACACCATGCGGGCAGACGAAGCTGCACTGGCCACATTGGATGCAGCTGTCAGCATCCCACACCGGCACGGTATCGGCGATGTTCCGCTTTTCCCAGATCGAGGTGCCTGACGGCCAGGTACCATCCACCGGCAGCAGGCTCACGGGTAGGTCGTCGCCGCGGCCCTCCAGCATAGCGGCAGTCACCTCACGCACGAAGGCTGGTGCATCGGCAGGCACCGCCGCCGTACGCTCCTGCGTGCTGCTTGTTGCGGCAGGCACTTGAACCTCGAATAGCCGTGCCAGCGTGTCGTCGACAGCGCGGAAGTTCGCCTGCACCACCTGCTCACCCTTCGCGCCATAGCTCTTGCGAATGGCCTGCTTGATGTGCGCCATCGCCTGCTCGCGCGGCAGCACACCGGAGATCGCAAAGAAGCAGGTCTGCAGCACGGTGTTGGTGCGACCGCGCAGCCCAACCTCCTGCGCGACGCGTGACGCGTCGATGACGAACAGCCGCAATTTCAGTTCGACGATGCGCTGCTGCATCTCGCGCGGCAGATGATCCCATACCTCCTGCGGACCATAAGGCGCATTCAGCAGCAGAGTTGCGCCCGGAGCAGCCAGTCGCAGCACGTCCTGTCGCGTCGCGAACTGGAACTGGTGACAGCCGATGAAGCTTGCCTGGTCGATCAGATAGGGCGCGTGGATCGGCCGAGGGCCAAAACGCAGATGCGATATCGTCTGTGCGCCCGACTTGTGCGAATCGTATACGAAGTAACCCTGTGCATGCAGCCCGGCGTCCTCGGCAATGATCTTCACGCTGTTCTTGTTGGCGCCCACCGTGCCGTCGGCGCCCAGACCGTAGAACACCGCCTGCACCACATCGTCTGGCTGGATCCGGAAGCTGGTGTCTGGAGCGAGGCTGGTGTGCGATACATCATCGAGGATGCCGACGGTAAAGCCATTGCGTGGCTGGCGGCACCGCAGCTCATCGAATACCGCCTTGGCCATCGACGGGTTGAAGTCCTTGGACGACAACCCATAGCGGCCTCCGATCACCAACGGCATCGTCTGTCGACGCCCGCGCGCCGTGGCCTGCGCCAGCGTGTTCACCACGTCGAGATACAGCGGCTCGCCTGGCGCGCCGGATTCCTTCGTCTGTTCCAGCACGGCCACAGCGCGCACGCTACGCGGCAGCGCCGCCAGGAAGGCGTCCTCGGCGAATGGACGGTACAGCCGCACCTGCAGCACACCCACCCGTTCACCGCGTTCGGCCAATGCGGCAGCGGTCGCACTCGCCGTTTCGGTGCCCGACCCCATCATGACCACGACGCGCTCGGCATCCGCCGATCCATGGTAATCGAACAGGTGATACCGCCGCCCGGTCGACGCAGCGAAGCGGTCCATCTGCTGCTGCACGATCTGCGGCACGCGTGAATAGAATGGATTGATGGTCTCGCGCGCCTGAAAGAACGTGTCGGGGTTGTGCGCAGTGCCGCGCACCACCGGGCGCTCGGGTGATAGCGCACGTGCGCGATGCGCCCGCACCAGATCGTCGTCGATCATGTCGCGGATCTGCGCGTCGCTCAGCAGATCGATCGTGGCGATCTCGTGCGAGGTTCGGAATCCATCGAAGAAATGCAGGAACGGGATCCGCGACGCGAGAGTCGCTGCCTGGACGATCAGCGCTGCATCATGCGCTTCCTGCACCGAAGCGGACGACAACATGGCAAACCCAGTGGCGCGCGCCGCCATGACGTCCGAGTGGTCGCCAAAGATCGACAGTGCCTGCGTGGCGATAGCGCGTGCCGCAATGTGGAAGACGGTCGGCGTGAGTTCGCCAGCAATCTTGAACATGTTGGGCAGCATCAGCAGCAAGCCCTGCGACGCCGTGAACGTCGTGGTGAGCGCACCGGATTGCAGCGCGCCGTGCACCGCACCGGCCGCGCCGCCCTCGCTCTGCATCTCCTGCACCACTGGAACATTCCCCCAAATGTTGGGAACGCCTTTCGCCGACCATTCGTCGGCCAACTCAGCCATGGTGGAAGACGGCGTGATCGGGAAGATCGCGCAGACTTCGTTCACCCGATACGCCACATGGGCGACCGCAGTGTTCCCATCCATCACGGCGCGGGTGTCAGGCATTGGTCCTAGCTCCTTCATCGTCTTCCCCGCGAGATGGCCCCGGCTTTCGCTGGGGTGAGTTCAATCGGCCACCATTTCTATGGCGTGGCAGGGACACTGCTCGAAGCACGTGCCGCAGCCGGTGCACTTCGCAGGATCGACACTATAGCCCTGGCCGACACCGATCTTGCTGATCGCCTGCTCTGGGCACGCCGCATAGCAATTGTCGCATTCGAAGCAGTTGCCGCAGGAAAGGCAGCGTTGCGCCTCGTGTCTTGCCTCGGCTTCGGCCAGGCCCGCCAGCACTTCGTCGAAACCCGATGTTCGGTCGCGCTCCGCAAGATGGTGCTGAACAGCCGGATCGACATCGCTGAACACCGGCAGGTTCAGCATATCGAAGCTGACCAGCGGAGCCGAGGCTGGCTTGTCGTACGTCATACCGCGCAGCCACGCGTCGATGCAGCGCGCTGCTTTCTTGCCATGGCCCACAGCCACGGTGACGGTCCGCTCGGCCGGGACCATGTCGCCGCCGGCGAACACACCCGGATGACCGGTCATCATCTGACCGTCCACCACCACCGTATCCCACTTGAATTCGACGCCCGGCACCTTGCGCAGGAATTCGCTGTCGCAGTCCTGGCCAAGCGCCAACACCACGGCATCAGCCTCGAGGGTTTCCAGTTCACCGGTCGGCTGTGGGCGTCCCTTATCGTCCAGCGTCATGCGCTCGACCGTCAGCGTAGGTCCGACAATCTCCTTGATCGTCGTCAGCCACTTGATCTTGACGCCTTCCGCCATCGCTTCATCGGCTTCGAAATCGTGCGCTGGCATGTGCGCGCGGTCGCGGCGGTAGACGATCAGCGCCTCATCGGCACCCAGCCGCCGCAAACTGCGCGCCGCGTCCATGGCCGTGTTGCCCCCGCCATAAACCACGACCCGGCGGCCCAGCAGCGGTGCACTGCCGGTCGCGGTGTCGCGCAACAAAGCCACCGCATCCAGCACCCGCACCGCGTCACGCGCGGGAATATCCGCATGCTTGCCGACATGTGCACCGATCGCGACGAATACGGCGTCGAACCGTCCCGCATCGCGCTCGGCAACCAGGTCGGTGACCTTGTGGTTCAGCACCATTCGAACGCCCATGCGCTCGATGCGGGCGATTTCGGCGAGCAGTTCAGAGCGCGGCAACCGATAGGCCGGGATACCGAAATGCAGCATGCCGCCCGGCACTGGGCCGGCTTCCCGGATTTCCACCTGATGCCCCAGGCGCGCAAGCTGATACGCTGCGGACAGGCCACTCGGGCCGGCACCGATGACAAGCACACGCTTGCCGGTCGCCTGCGCCACCGGAACCGTCCAACCCTCGGCCGTTGCCATGTCGCCGAGGAAGCGCTCGACCGCATGGATCGAGACCGCTGCATCGAACTCCGCGCGGTTACATGCTGACTCGCACGGATGATAGCAAACGCGCCCGTGCGTGGCCGGCAGCGGATTGTCCGCCATCAGCGTCTCCCACGCGCGGCGATATTCGCCGGCCTGCGCCAACGCTAGCCAGGCCTGGATGTTCTCGCCGGCCGGGCAGGCGTGGTTGCAAGGCGGCAACAGGGAGACGTAGTGCGGCAGGCGAGTACGAAACGGCCCTGCACCGTGATGCAGGGTCAGATCGACCACCGGGGTAAGATCGTGTGCCGGCCGCGCCGCCGTCGTTTGGGTTTCGTCCATCGCAGGCTCCTGGCTGGCCGCATGAACATCTGCCACTGGCGCGTTAGCAAATCATTGACGCAGATCAACCAAAGCTGCACGGCAAACGCTGGCTCTGGCGCGCGGTGCATCGCCCGCGGATGGGGTATACTGCTGCCGGGGCCGCGGTTATCGCTTGTGCGGGCACGGCAAGGCTGCGCCGCGCAGAGGTCGAGACGCGCTATCGGGAACTGCTGAGTTGTCGAGTGGGCGCGTAGGTTCAGGAACTCCGCGCACTTTCCTCAGCCCGACGCCTGGCAGCCAGCGCTGCGTAACGATCAGCCAAGATCGTCAGTGCCTTCACCACATCGGCGGTCGTCGCGGTCCGAGCCATGTGCCGCAATTCAGCCGCGTTCGCCAGCAACTGATTCGAAGAGCGTTGCGATAAAGGTATATATTCGCCGTCGCTCAGCCGCGATCCGAGCATTGAATGCTTCATGGGATAAGTGAGGGAATTCGCACGGTCCAACGTTACAGCCGGAGAGATGGTTGAAGACCTGTGCGACATCAAGAGCACCTGGACACCTGATCGCGGTGCACATAGCTCCAACTCTATAACAAAGGGTTCACGCCACGGGGCGGAACGTCCTGGAGCTCGCTGCCTCGTCGCCGGTATGTCTGATCCAGGTTGCCATCGATCGCACTTCGGCCGCGATCTCGGTCAGCCGCAATGCGCATTTTGTGTCGGCCATGGTTGCCGCCACGCGCTCGGTCTCCTGAGCCAAGGCCAGCAGTTCCTGATCAGCTTGGTCTTGATTCGGCTGCACCGCATTTCTCCCTTTCAGCCAAGCTTTACGGATGCTTCCGACGGAATGCCTTGATCTGGATCAACCATTGGCAAGGTAAAGTGGAACACGCTGCCGCCGCCCGGGCTCGATTCCATCCACAGCCGTCCATTGTGACCCTCGATAATCGTGCGGCAGACCGAGAGCCCGATCCCCATGCCGTCCGGTTTTGTGGTGACAAATGGCTGGAACAGCTTCGCCTCGATTTCCGGGATGACACCTGTCCCGGTATCGCGAACGGTGACCATCACATTCCGCGCCTCTGCGGATGCGGCGACGGTAAGCTGCCGGACCGACGCGTCCTCCATGGCCTCCATGGCGTTGCGAATCAGGTTCAGCAGCACCTGCTGAATCTGTACCCGATCCACCGCCACGGCCGGGAGCTCCGGATCCAGGTTGATGAGCACCTTGACCCCCCGTTCCTTCGCACCGACCAGCGCGAGCGCGATCGCCTCCTCGATCAGCTTCGGCATACTTTCCGGTTGGCGGGTCGTTTTCCCGCGAGCGATGAACGTGCGCAGGCGGCGTATAATATCTCCACTGCGCAGGGTCTGCTCGACCGCGCGCTCCATCGCTTCGCCGATCCGCTTCAGGTCGGGCTGCGAGGTGCTCAGCAGTCGCAGGGCGGCGCGTGCATAGTTGGCGGTTGCCGTGAGCGGCTGGTTCAACTCGTGCGCGAGTGCGGCCGCCATCTGCCCCATCAACCGCACGCGCGACACCCGCAGCAATCCATCCTGCAATTCGTGCAACCGACGCTCCGTCTGCTGACGTTCGGTCAGATCGCGGACAAAGCCGGTGAACAGCCGAGGGCCAGCCTGGCTTGTCTCGCCGACCGACAATTCCATCGGGAACGTGCTGCCATCCTTGCGCCGACCCACCACGACACGCCCGATGCCGATGATGCGCCGCTCGCCTGTGGCACGATAGCGAGCGAGATAGCCGTCGTGCTGGTCGCGGTAGGGCGGAGGCATCAGCAGCTTTACGTTCTGCCCGTGCACTTCGTCGGCCGTATATCCGAATAATCGTTCCGCTGCCGAGCTGAAGAATTGGATGGTGCCCAGTTCATCGATCACCACCATCGCGTCCGGCACGGTGTCCAAGACCGAGCGCAGCAGCGCCGCCTCGCTGGTAATCGGGTCGATCTTCGTGGCTTTGCGGTTACCCATGGGCGACCATTACAACGGTCGCCTGAACCTTCGGAAGCGTCAATCGTCCGAAGTCGCAATGAAATCGAGCAGCTGGTCGTCGTCGAGCGGCTTCTCTAGCACCCGCGCAACGCTCAACTCCCGCGCCAGCCGGAGCACGTCCGC
Source organism: uncultured Alphaproteobacteria bacterium (assembly GCA_963850535.1). Classification (GTDB taxonomy): domain Bacteria; phylum Pseudomonadota; class Alphaproteobacteria; order Acetobacterales; family Acetobacteraceae; genus JAMXLO01. The sequence continues at coordinate 22,481 of CAWKMC010000003.1, forward strand.
CGAAGGCGAGCCGGTTATCAGGGCCACCGGCAGTCCCACCCCGGCACCGCGCAGGCGGGCCACCAGCTGGAGGCCGGTCAGTTCCGGCATGTGCTGATCCACAACCAGGCACGACAGCTCGCGCAGTGGCGCCTCTTGCAGGAACTGAGCGGCCGACGCATAGGCCGCAACGGTGTAGCCGGAAATTTCCAGCAGAAAACGCAACGAATCCCGTACCGCGTCATCGTCGTCGACCACGGCAACGAGGCGGTCGGACACATTATGCACGCGGCATTCTCCAGCCCTCTGTGCGATGGTCTCTTGCATCAGCATCTCGCTCATAATGCCGGAGACGAGCCGACGTGCCTTGATTTAGGTCAATGGTCTGAAGCTTTTCCAGACGCAGCTGCCTCGGCCGCAATCGTCATGCGCACCAGTTCGGCGAGACTGCGGGCTTGCATCTTCTCCATGACGCGCGCGCGGTGCACCTCGACGGTGCGAGGGCTGGACCCCAGGTCGTAGGCGATCGTCTTGTTCGGTTGGCCGGCCACGAGCCGGTCGAGCACTTCCCGCTCGCGCGGCGTGAGCGTGGCCAGCCGCCCAGCGATATCCGCCACGGCCGTCGCTTCGTCTTTTGCCCGTTGGCTGACCGCAATGGCGCGTTTGACCGCCGACAGGAGCTGCGCATCGTCGAACGGCTTCTCCAGGAAGTCTGTGGCCCCCGCCTTCAGGGCCTGCACGGCGATCGGCACGTCTCCGTGCCCAGTCATCACGATGACCGGGAGCCGGATGCCCTGGGCGCCGATGCGCTGTTGTAGCTCGAGTCCGTTCAGTTCGGGCATCTGGACATCGGTCAGCACACACCCTACGCCGCCGGACGGCACCGCGGCCAGAAAGCTCAAGGGCGAATCATACGCGCGCACCTGGAACCCAGCTGTTTCCAGCAGCAAAGTCAGCGAGTTCGCGCACGGACGCATCATCGTCGACCACGTATATGAGAGGTGGTTCAGCCATTCCGACTCTCCCTTCCGGCATGCCGGCGCACAATACGTATCATTCCGTACGGCTGTTTCCGAATTTCTCTGCTCGATCGTCACCGGTAGACCGGCATGGACAACATGCACGAATGGTTAAGGGGAGCGATCATGCTGGCAACGATGGAACGGACTGAAACCCGTGGCGCCCTGCGGCCCCAGCCACGCGACGTGCTGGATATCCTTGAACAGTTCGGTTCCACAATATCAGTGCAGCATGATCGCGAAATCCATTGTGAGGGCGACGCTGCAGAGTTTTGCTATCGTATCGTTGCTGGCTGCGTGCGGTTGGTGAAGTTGATGGAAGACGGCCGCCGCCAGATCTGCGAGTTTCTGATGGGGGGCGACCAGCTCGGGTTCGACGCCCTGGACTGTTACGACTTCACCGCCGAGGCGGTATCGGATGTGGTGCTGCGGCGCTATCCCCGACGAATGGTGGATTCGCTAGCCGGCAGCAACCTGGTGCTGGCGCGGCGGCTGCGGGACCTGGCGGCCGTTCGTCTTCGTTTGGCCCATGCCCGGCTGGTGCTGCTCGGGCGCAAGACGGCGTCGGAGCGGATCGCGAGTTTCCTGCTGGAGATGGCAGAGCGGCTGCCGCAACTACGGCCGAATGTGTTGGATTTGCCTATGGGGCGCGCTGACATAGCCGATCATCTCGGCCTGACGATCGAGACTGTTTGCCGCCTGCTCGGTCATTTGCGCCGTGACGCGACCATTGCAATCGATCGTGGCACGATCACCATTCGCAATCCCGGTGCGCTGCAGCAGATGGCGTCAGAGCCGCGGCACTGATTCCGCTGCGCCTGTTGAGCTTCCCCGGGCATGGCTCTGGATTGGCGCAAGTTCTTCTCTAAAAGGCCTTGCTCGCGATATCAGATCAGACTGCTCAACTTGGCTGGAGTGCCAGACAGGCTTGACAGCCAGCGGGCCAACCAAGCGCGCAGCCGACAGGGATCACAGATCCACGCAGCGTCGCCCGTTTTCTCCTGGAGGGCTACACTGTTTCCTTCAGTTCCTTTGCGACGCGGAATGCGACCTTCTTACTTGCCTTGATCTTGATCGCCTCGCCGGTCGCCGGGTTGCGGCCCATGCGCGCGGCGCGCTTGCGAACCTGAAGAACGCCCAGACCGTTAATACGTATCTTGTCCCCCCTTTTCAGGTGCCTCGCGACCAGACCGACCATGTCGGACAGCATCGCGTCGCACTGCTTCTTAGGGACGTCATGGCTCTCGGACAGTGATGCGGCGAGATGCCGGAGTGTAACGGTTGACTGTGCGCCGCCTTTTGCCGACGCCGCCGTCTTGGGGGTCTTTGCCGCGGACTTGGCCACCGCGGGAGCCTTCCTTGCTGCCATAGTGAAGCGACTCGCTGTGCAGGTTTCCACTGGACGATGACGGAATCACGGTTTGTGCGAAAGAACAAGCATTTCTTGCATGCGGGACAGGAAATCCAGGGACTTTCCAATGTCCCTGGCTGTGGCATGGTGGGCCCCAACGCTAGGACCGAAAGGCAGAACCATGTACGACGTGCACTACTGGCCGACGCCCAACGGCAAAAAAGTGACAATTTTGCTGGAGGAACTGGGCGCTGAATACAGGATCGTGCCATGTAATATTGGACGTGGTGACCAGTTCACCTCTGAATTCCTAAAGATGAACCCAAATCATCGCATGCCGGTTCTGGTGGATCACGCGCCGAAGGACAGCGGCGAGCCACTGGTCGTCTTCGAATCCGGGGCCATCATGCTTTATATCGCCGAGAAGGAGGGCAAATTCTATCCGCAGGCCACCCGGCCAAGGTATCAGGTCACGCAGTGGCTGATCTGGCAGATGGCCAACCAGGGACCGAAGAGCGGAGAATGCGGCCACTTCCGTCGGCTGGCCGACACCAAGGGCGACCAGTCCTACGCCGTCAATCGCTTCACGGATGAGGTCAACCGGTTGTATGGGGTGCTGAACAACCGGCTGCATGAGAGCCGCTATCTGGCCGGTGACGAATACACGATTGCCGACATGATCTGCTACCCGTGGACCGTTAACTGGAAGGCGCAGGGCCAGGACATCGAGGAGTTCACCTACTTCAAGCGCTGGTTCGAAGAGTTGGGCGCGCGGCCCGGCGTACAGCGCGGCATGGCCGTGGGCGCCGACCTCTCCGAGGACCCGTCCAAGCTGCCGCAGGAGGAGCGCGACCGGCGAGCCAGGCTGCTCTACAACCAGCGCGCTCGTCCGGTGCCGGCATAGGAGGCGCGTCATGGCAGACGTCGAATGCTTCTTCGATTGCTCGAGCCCTTGGACCTATTTCGCCTTCCACAACCTGCTGCTGCTGCAAAAGGAGCTGGGGATCGACATCGCGTGGCGGCCGATCCTGGTCGGTGGCGTGTTCAACGCAGTCAATCCCAGCGTGCACAACTCGCGGGAGAAGCCGGTCCCGGCGAAAGTCGCCTACAATAAGAAAGACCAGCAGGATTGGGCACGCCATCTCGGCATACGTATGCACTACCGCCCCACCGTGTTCCCGGTGAACAGCGTCCGCGCGATGCGCAGCTGCATTCTGCTTGAGCCGGAAGGCAAGCTGGTGCCGTTCGCGCTGGCGACGTTCGAGGCGTATTGGGGCGACGACAATGACATCTCGCAGGTCCCGGTGTTGCGCGAGATCTGCGGCAAGGTCGGGATCGATGCCGACTGGCTGTTGGCGGGCATCGAGCGCCAGGAGATCAAGGACAAGCTGCGCGCCGTCACCCAGGAACTCATCGATCGCGGTGGATTCGGTTCACCCACCATGTTCGTGGGCGGTGATGACATGTATTTTGGCAACGACCGCATGCCATTGATCAGCGCGGCAGTGAAGCGGCGGCGCAGCGGAATTCAGAGCTAGCCTACGCGCGAGGAAGGTTGTCCGGCTGTGCGAACCGCAGGCTGCGGCGCGGCTGGCGCGCCGATGCATCGCCTCGTGCCAGGACGCTGACCCGCATCGCCAATCCGCCGCCCAGCACTCCGAGGGAGCCGAGTACAGAAACAGCCCGTCCGAGGCGGCTGGGCAGCAGTTGTGATGCAAGCAAGAGCACAAGCGGCAGCACCATTGGTTCGATTGCGCGCTTGCTTGGACCGTCATCGGCACCCACCTGGCGCGCTGCATGCTCGGACGTGAGTGCAGCGGCTGCCTCCACCGCCAATGCAGCGATCGCGATGCTGTCCAGGTCTTGCCGCCATTCAACGTTCCGCTCGCCCAGGCCCAGCGCGGTCGCCGCCGATGCGAGTGCGGAAGACGCAAAGCGCACCGCGAGGCTCTTGGGAGCTGCGGCCCAAAACGGCGTGCTGGTGCTCGATAGCAGGGATGCGGTGTAGGTGCTGATGAACGCGCCCGCCAGCGCGGCGGGAACTTGAATGAGGCGGGCGACACTTCGTAGCCAGGAGAAACGCAGGCGATCCGCAGCGAACTGCAACGAAGCCGTCGCGACGCTGCTGGCGCTGAATCCAACCAACCCCCAGCTTCCGAGTGACATTGGCGAGGTAGACTTGATCAGACGCAACATGTTGTAAAAGCGCTGAGGCGTATGCAGGTCCAGGATCAAACAGACGGTGCCCAAGGTCGGCGCCAGCATTGCCAGATAGCGTCCTCGCCGAACGATCGACGCCGCGCCCGGTCGGCGCCCAAGCTCCGCCAAGGCCGCCAGCAACTCGGCCGCGCCAGAGAGGCCGGCCAGGAAAATGTAGCCGCCGACCAGCGCGTTGTTGAATGGCGCGGGCCTGAGTTGCGGCTCGTTGTAATAAGTCCGTCCATCCCACTCGGGAAGTTTGTTCATGCGTGCGGTTTCCGTCTGAACAGAGAGAGCGCTGCGACAGCCAGGCCGAGTACGGTGGCGATCCCCGCTGCCAGGCTCGGAGCGACACGGGCTGCCGGGCGTGTGGGAGCGCGCGGCAGGTTGTACGTCTCGGGTGGCTCGGTCAGCAAAAAGAACGCGTTCAGATGTGCCAAGCCTCCGGTCGCGCCCGGCGTGTCCGGTGCCCCGTACAGGTAGGCGTTGGTCACACCACGATGATGCAGTTCAGCTTCGCGCCGCCGCGCGCGTTCCTGAAGCTCACCCACTTCGCCGAACGCGATGGAGTCCGTTGGGCAAGCCTTGGCGCATGCCGGTTCCAGGCCGCCCTTGAGCCGATCGTAACACAACGTGCATTTGTGCGCCTTGCCGTCCAACAGGCTGATATCCACGACCCCGAACGGACAGGCCGGCACGCAATAGCCGCAACCGTTGCAGATGTCCTGCTGCACAACCACAGTGTCGAATTCGGTGCGAAACAATGCGCCGGTCGGGCACGCCTCCAGGCAAGGCGCGTTGTGGCAGTGCTTGCAGACGTCGCTCATCATCACCCAGCCGCTCTGGAACGGAAGGGCGGTGTCGCCGCGCACATCGGTCTCGATGAACTTCACGTGGCGCCAGGAATCGGCCGATAGCGCCGTGGTATTGTCGTAGCTGTGGCCGGTCAGACGGATGCCGTCCGCCGGCAGGTTATTCCATTCCTTGCAGGCTACCTCGCACGCCTTGCAGCCGATGCACAGTGTCGTGTCGGTAAAGAAGCCATATGACCGCCCGGGCCGGATGCGAACGCCTGCCGTAAGCTCCGCCTCATCCTCGATCACTCCGTCAAGGTCAGATGCGGTATGATCCAATATGCGCGGATGCATTTCCATGCTCATTCTTCCAGCAGTTCGATGTGCATCACCGCGTGACCGATAATGTGTTCCCTCTCCGCCGGCCGGTAGGCGACCCGCACCCGCCGATGCAGCAGCGCTGGCAGTTGGTCCGGCTCCACGCCTGAACGGTGGTGAAGCAGGAACTGGTGTCCGACGCCCTCGCGATCCAGCAGCTGGAATCGGCCCTCTTGAGCAATGAGAATTGTGCCGACAATGGACTGCATGCTGCCTCCGGCCTGGTGAGGTGCCAACTGAACCATGAACGGCGGACCGGGGTTGTGGTATATGTTCTCGCCCGGAGTTGTTGCGGGCACATCGGCCTGCTGATGCGATATTCCCAATCAGAATCCGCGCAACCTCAGCCAAGCTGAAGCGAAAGCCTGCTCACCTTTCCGAGAGAGGGCAACTACCTTGGCAGCGCAGCGTTTTTCTGCGCAGCACTGGTGACCAGTCCCGGAGACACATCTCCCGCCACAAATGGCCGCGATCTTTCCACCCGGAGCGAACCTTGTTGCAAAACTCGTTCTCGTGGGTCTCGCCGGCTCGATGATCGCCGGCACCGCATGGTGGTGGCTTTGGCCGCGTACCGACTATCTGCGTCACACCCATTGGACGGTCGAACAGCCGGTGCCGTTCAGCCATCAACATCACGTCGCAGGTCTCGGCATCGACTGTCGCTTCTGTCACACCACGGTGGAAACAGCGGCAGATGCTGGACTGCCGCCCACCTATACATGCATGACGTGCCATTCGCAGATATGGACGAATGCTGCTCTGCTCGCACCGGTCCGGCGCAGCCTGACCGAGAACCAGCCACTCGTCTGGCAACGCATCGGCGACCTGCCTGACTACGCCTACTTCAACCATGCAATCCACATCGCCAAAGGCGTCGGCTGCTCGAGCTGCCATGGTGATGTCGAGGCCATGCCGCTTATGCAAAAAGCGCGCAGCTTTACCATGGGGTTCTGTCTCGATTGCCACAAGAACCCTGGCCCCAGCCTCCGGCCGAGTGATCAGATCTTTAACACCGAATGGCATCGCACTAAGGACACACCATCGCCCGCCGCGCTTATGGCAAATTACCACATCGGCGGGCGCAACCTGACCGACTGCTCGATATGCCACCGATGACGCGACAATGGCGAAGTATCGATGATCTGGCGCGTGATCCCGCGATCATCGCACGTGCAGCGCAAGAATTTCCCTCACTCGCCGAAGCCCTGTCGGTTTCTCACAATCGCCGAACGGTAATGAAGCTGATGGCGGCAGGGCTTGCACTCGCGGGCCTGGGCGGATGTGATGACGGTGAGCCAGGTGGCGCGTTGGTGCCACCAGTGCGGCCGTCACGCGAGTCGATTGCGCGCGGCAGCAACATGTTTGCAACTGCGAGCGTATTGCAGGGTTACGCAGCCGGTGTCCTGGTGCGGCACAATGTCGGCCGCCCCATCAAGGTAGAGGGCAATCCGAACCATCCGGCCAGCCTTGGCGGCACCGATGCAATCGCCCAAGCTGAAATCCTCAGCTTCTATGACCCGGATCGCGCCGCGGGGATCACCCGTGATGATGTCCCGCAGGATTGGCAGACGTTGCAGACCGCTCTCGCGGAGCAGCGCGACCAATTGCAGCGCACGCACGGCGAAGGCTTCCGCATACTGACCGGTACAACCACGTCGCCGACGCTGGAGCGACTGATGGAAGCATTGCTCCGGATGTATCCACAGGCGCAGTGGCATCAGTGGGAGCCCGTATCGCGTGATGCAGTACGCGCTGGCGCGATGCTCGCCTACGGCAAGCCGGTGGAAGCGGTTCCCCGGTTGTCCGCTGCGGACATGATCCTGGCAATCGACAGCGATCTGTTGAGCTCTGCACCAGGACATGTCCGCTTCGCACGTGACTTCGCCAGTCGGCGCAATCCGGTGCGCGCTGCAAGCATGAGCCGTGTCTATGCCATCGAGCCGGCCCCGACACTGACCGGCATCGCGGCGGATCACCGGTTCGTTGCCGGCCCCCGTGATCTACACCGCGCCGTCCTTGCGCTAGCCGATGCGGTGCTTCGCAGCGCCGCACTGTCCGATACGCCACCCTGGCTTGCAAAGCTCGCTGCGGACTTGAAAGCGCATCCTGGCCGGGCCTTCATTCACCTCGGACCGCATCAGCCAGCGGAGTTCCACGCGCTCGTGCACGCGATGAATGAGGCATTGGACGGCCGCGGCAGCACGTACGAACTCATCGAGGCGGTTGAGGTGGCGCCGACCGATCAGTCGAAGTCACTGCACGACTTGGTTGCCGATATGGCCGCTGGTCGTGTGCAAACTCTGGTGATCATCGATTGCAATCCCGTGTTCACCGCACCCTCGACGCTCGGGTTCACCCTTGCGTTGCAGCGAGTGCCGTTTTCCCTCGCTATGTCGATCGAGCCGAACGAGACCAGCCAAGCCACACAATGGGCAGTACCGCAAGCGCATCCATATGAGGATTGGGCCGACGCACGAGCGTTCGATGGAACTGCGACCATCCTCCAGCCGCAGGCGCAGCCTCTGTTTGGCGGCGCGAGCCCATATCAGTTGCTGACGTCGTTCATGCAGTTCAATCCCGCGCCAGCGCTCGACCTTGTTCGACAGACCTGGCAGGCGACCTTAGCCGATTTTGCATCCAACTGGCACGGTGCACTCACCGCTGGTGTGGTCCTGAACACCGTATCCGCCGCAAGCGATGCGAAGCTGCGTGATGAAGCGGTGCAAGTGCGACCGCCAGCACCACCGCAGCATCCGGTCACCTTGTTGTTCCGTCCGGATCCCCACCTCTGGGACGGCCGGTTCGCAAACAATGCGTGGCTGCAGGAGCTGCCACGGCCACTGACCAAGCTGACGTGGGACAATCCGCTGCTGATCTCGCCGCAACAGGCTCGGGCACTGAACCTGCGCAACGGCGACCATGTCGTGCTGACCCGTGGCGAGACAAGCGTAACCCTCCCCGCATGGATTTCGCCCGGACAGGCGGAGGACTGCGCTGTCGGATTGCTGGGATTCGGCCGGAGCATCGTCGGCAGCGTCGGTGAAGGGACAGGCTTCAACCTCTATCCGCTGACCGGGTTCGCGGATCCACCGGACATCCGCAAGGGCGAAGGCGGCGAACGACTGGCCTGCACGGAACATCACAATGCGATGGAATCGGACGGCAATAAATTCGCACGTCACGCCACGCTTGCGGAGTTCAAGACCGACAAACATCTGTTTGCCGATCCCCCAGAACCACCCACGCTCTACCAGCGGAAACCACCTGGCCCAGCCGAATGGGGCATGAGCGTGGATCTAAACGCATGCATTGGCTGCAACGCGTGCGTCGTCGCATGCATGGCCGAGAACAATATTCCCGTTGTCGGTAAGCAGGAGGTGATCAAGGAGCGCGAGATGCACTGGATACGCATCGATCGCTATTACGAAGGTGGGATCGAAGCCCCAGGTGCGCGTTTCCAGCCGGTATTCTGTCAGCACTGCGAGCAGGCCCCATGCGAAATCGTCTGTCCCGTTGGCGCGACAGTACACGATCAAGAGGGCCTGAACGTGATGGTGTACAACCGCTGCATCGGCACGCGGTTCTGCTCCAACAACTGTCCCTATAAGGTCCGCCGCTTCAACTTCTATGCGTTTGCTCAGGAGGAGCACCGCTCCGCCGTGGCACGCAATCCCGATGTGACAGTGCGCGCGCGAGGCGTGATGGAGAAATGCACATTCTGTGTGCAAAGGATTGCCGCGGCGCGAATTACCGCCGATATTCAGAACCGTCCGATCGGCGGCAATGAGGTGCGCACCGCTTGCCAGGCGGCGTGTCCTACACAGGCCTTTACTTTCGGCAACATGGCACAGCCGGAAGCCGATGTAGTCGTGCGCAAGCATAGTCCGCTCAATTACGCACTGTTGGCGGACCAGAGAACGCAACCGCGCGTCACCTACGAGGCAAGGATCGAGAACCAGAATCCCTCGCTTGGTGAGGCGTGATCAACAGCGGCGTCCCAGTCCCCCGGGCCTTCGATCCAGTCGTGCTGCCTGGCAGCAATAACCAGGACATGACCGACCATGTGGTCGGTGTTGCTTCGCGCCGGCGTGCCTTCGGTTGGTGGTGGGCCGCCATAGCGCCATGCGCAGCGCTGACCGCCGCGCTGTTCGGCGCAATTCTCTACCTGTTCTACGCCGGTGTCGGCATCTGGGGCATCAACTGGCCCATCATGTGGGGTTTCGCCATCATCAACTATGTCTGGTGGATCGCAATTGCCAGCGGCGGCACCTTCATTTCCGCACTGTTCTACCTGACGCGTTCAGATTGGCGCAGCTCTACCAACCGCATTGCCGAATCAATGACACTGTTCGGCGCGGCGTGCGCCGGCATCTATCCGGTCCTCCATCTCGGCAGGCCATGGTTCTTCTACTGGTTGCTTCCCTATCCGTCGACGATGCATACGTGGCCACAGTTCCGCAGTCCTTTGCTTTGGGACTTTTATGCGATCCTTACCTATGTGATCGCGTCGATCCTGTTCTGGTATCTCGGCCTGCTTCCTGATCTGGCGACAATGCGCGATCGCGCGCTGACGCGTGGCAGGGCACTGTTCTACGGCATTCTGGCGCTGGGTTTCCGCGGCTCCGGTCAGCAGTGGCGGCACTATCACGCGACCTACGCGGTACTCGCCGCCATAATGGCGCCACTCGTCTGTTCCGTGCACAGCGTCGTTGGGCTCGACTTTGCTGGCGCCGCGACCGTCGGTTGGCATTCTACGGAATTTCCACCTTTCTTCGTCTTCGGCGCGTTCTTGTCCGGCTTCGCCACCGTGCTGATCCTGATCATCCCACTGCGCCGGCTGCTGCGGCTCGATCGCTACATCACAGGACGGCACCTGGACGTGCTGTGCCGGCTTATGCTGACCAGCAGCCTGTTTCTACTCTATGCCTACGCCATGGACGCATTCACCGTGTTCTACGGCGCGCAGCCGGCCGAACGGACCGAGTTCATCGAACGCGTCTTTGGCTATTACGCCGCCATCTACTGGTCCACCATCGTTTTGAACGTGATGGTGCCGCAGCTCCTGTGGTTCCGCCGCATCCGCCTGAACCAGCCGGTTGTTCTCCTTATCTCGTTTGCCATCATCGTCGGCATGTGGTGCGAACGGTTCATGATCGTTGTCGTGAGTCTGCATCGATCCCACCTGCCATCGTCCTGGGGCGTTTTCCACGCCACAGTCTGGGATTGGCTGACCATGGCAGGCACCGTCGGGTTCTTCTTCTTCGGCATTCTGCTTATGGTGCGACTGATACCGATGATCGCCATGTTCGAGATGCGCGAACTCATCGCGCCGCGGCGGACATCATGAGCGCCGGTGTGCTTGCAACATTCGCCACGGAACGGGAGCTGGTTGCTGCACTTCCACCGCTGCGCGCCGCTGGTCTGGGCACAATCGAGACTTACACGCCAAAGCCGGTCGAGACCGGCACGTCCGTACTTCCGATGTTGATACTGCTGGCGGGAGTACTGGGAGCGACTGCAAGCTTCCTGCTGCAGAGCTACGGCGACACAGTCGCGTATCCGCTTGATATCGGCGGACGGCCCAATTTTTCGTGGCCGGCTTTCATCCCGATTGCATTCGAGAACGGCATCCTCGCTGCGGTGCTGGTAGCGTTTTTCGGCTTTCTTGCTGTCAATCGTATGCCGCGACTGTACGAGCCTGTCGATGAGTGCCCATCTATCCGCCGTGCAACGCGCGACATGTGGTGCGTTGCGATCCAGACAGATCAGCCCGAGCGTGCACGTGCGATGCTGCGCGACCTGTCGCCGATCCATCTCGAGGAGCTGCCATGATCGCGCGGGCGGCCGCGCTGCTCGCAGTGGTGTTGCCGCTCGCCACCTGCGATGACATGACGAAGCAGCCGAAGGCAGGCGCCTGGTCTGCTGCCTCACACACCGTTCATGAGGCGAGTGACAGCGTCGCATGGCAGGACAAAGCCGAGCCACCGCCCCCGCTTACGCTCGCGCTTCTGCAACGTGGCCAGCAGCGGTTCCGTATCTACTGCACGCCGTGTCATTCCGAGCTCGGCGACGGCAACGGCATGGTCGTGCAGCGCGGCTTCCCGCATCCGCCGTCCTATCACATCGACCGTCTTCGTCAGGCGCCGACACAGCATTTCTATGATGTGATCACAGACGGCCACGGGGTGATGTATTCGTTCGCTGCGCGTGTTGCACCACGCCGACCGTTGGGCGATCGCCGCGTATATACGAGCCGTGCAGCTCTCGCAACATGCGCGCAGCCGACGACTTGTCGCCCGCAGAGCGACAGGCACTGCGATGACGCGCGGATCGGCCGAGCGGCTGGCTTGGCTGATCGGCTGCACGGGGTGCGTGCTCGCGCTGCTCGGCTGGCTGATGGAACCAGCCGTCTTTCCCTACGCATGGCTTACCGCGCTGAGCGCATGGGTGGGTTGGCCACTTGGCTGCCTCGCGCTGCTGTTGGCGCATGCACTGACCGGCGGGCGGTGGGGCATTGCGATCCGCCCTCATCTGCTCATCGGGATCGGCACGCTGCCGCTGTTGCTGCCGGCGGTCGTGCCGCTTCTGTTCGTGCTGCCCAGACTTTATCCGTGGCTGCGTTCCGACGGCGCTGGCACGATCGCCAATGCGTTCTATCTGAACGGCTCGTTCGCCGTGTGGCGTGGCATCGCCTACCTGATTGTCTGGTTCGGCCTGGCTGGGTTCGCTTTGCGTGCAGCCAGACGGGGGCCCATTCCAGGGCCTTTGGCGGTCACAGGGCTCATCCTGCTGGCGATCACCGTGACGTTTGCCGCGGTCGACGCGACCATGTCGCTGGATCCGCATTTTGCCTCCAGCAGCTACGGGATGATAGCGGGTGCCGAGAGCGGTTTGCTCGCCGCTTCGGTCTGCGTGCTGGCAGCGGCGCTCGACCCGCGCGTGCCAGCGGATACATTGAACGATGTCGGTCGGCTGCTTCTGGGTCTGCTCGTGCTGTGGGCATACCTCGACTTTATGCAGCTTTTGATCGTTTGGAATTCCGACCTGCCGAACGAAGCGGCATGGTACGTGGCGCGCGCCTCGCATGGTTGGGCCAGCGTGGCCGCCATCATCGCGGTCGGCCACTTCCTGCTGCCGTTCTTCGCGCTGATGGCGCCACGATTGCGTCAGACGCGTCAGGGCCTGGTCGCCGTTGCCACGCTGTTGATCGTCATGGAAGCGCTGCGTGCCTGGTGGCTGGTGCTGCCGGCCGGCCACCGGTTCATTGGGTGGATCGACGTGGCTGCCATGCTGGCGATTGCCGGCTTCGCGGCTGGTATGGCGCTGCGCGGGTCTCGCCCGGTCACAATGTCGCTTCGGACAAGCCATGGCTGAGCACGAGAGCAGCTTGCCGCCGGCACGTTACGAGCCCGAGGATGTTGCGTTCTCATATCTACTGTTCGGCCTCGTCGGCACTCTCGCCGCAATACTGTTGAGCTTGCTTCTGGTGATATGGATGTATCCCTCGATCACACTGGACAAGCGACTAACGGGGCCGTCGCCGTTGTATCCGCAACCTCGCCTGCAATCTGATCCTACCGCGGACATGCGACAGTTCCAGCAAAGCGAACTGATGCGGCTCAACAGCAGCGGGTGGGTCGATCGTGCCCGCGGAATCGCGCACATTCCGATCGATGATGCGATGCAACGCTTGGCACAACAGGGAATTCCGGACTGGGCGGCAACGAAGGAGTTGCCGCCATGACGGTGCGAGCGGCACTCCTCGTGCTTTGTCTGGTATGGCCCGGCTTGGCTGAGGCGTCGACCGATCTTGCCGCATTGGCGTTTGAGCAGAGACCGGGCAATCAGGTGCCGCTCAACGCTATATTGCGCGATGACCACGGCCAAACATTGCATCTCGGTGATTTGCTTACTGGCCAGCCGGTGATCGTCGCTCTCGGCTATTTTCATTGTCCCACGCTGTGCGGCGTTGTGCGCGCGAGCCTGATGGACGCGCTATCGCATGCCAGTGTGCCGCCGGATCGGTATGCATTGGTTGTGCTCAGCATCGATCCGGCAGAGACGCCGGCGGATGCACGCGCTGTGGCAGGCAGGGATGCTGCCCGCATCGGCCTGGCGGTTCCACCGCCAAGCTGGCATTACGTCAGCGCCGCTCCGAACGAACTGCGCCTTATCGAAAGCGCCGTCGGCTTTCCCGCCCGCTACGATCCGCAGTTGCGGCAATACTTGCACCCCACCGGCCTTGTTGTGCTGACGCCGCACGGCACGATCTCGTCTTATCTGCTGGGAGCCGATTACGCGCCGGGCGATTTGGATCTGGCGCTGACACGCGCACGCCAGGGAAGCATAGAAAAGGCTGCACTGCCGATACTCCTGCTGTGCTTTCACTATGATGCGTCCACCGGCCATTATTCACTGGCGATCGTCAAACTGGTCGCACTGGCCTGTGCGCTGACAGCGCTGACCGTGGGAGGGATGATCGCTCTCTCCCTATTGCGCGAAAGACGGACCTGATGCGCTTCAGTGTCCCCGAAGCGTCAACCGGCGCCGCGAATGTGGACTGGCTGATTGGCGGGCTGCTGCTCGTGTCCGCCGCCGTGCTTGGCCTCGTATTCTTCCTGCTGTTCTTCTATGTGATCCGCTATCGCCACGACAGCCCGATCAGGCGCGGCGAGATCGCCGAAAAAAGCTTCCGTTTCGAGATCACCTGGACTATCGCCACTTTGGCGGTGTTCTTCGGCCTGTTCATCTGGGGCTCGATGCTCTATGTGCATGCATACCAACCGCCACCCAATGCGCTGAAGATCTTCGTCACTGCCAAACAGTGGATGTGGAAGGTCGAGTACCCGGGCGGCCAGCGCGAGATCGAACTCGCTGCATGTACCCCTGAACACGCCAGTGGAACTGGTGCTGGCGTCGCAGGACGTGATCCACGATTTCTTTGTCCCCGCCTTTCGCACAAAGCGCGACGTCTTGCCGGGCCAATACGAGACGCTGTGGTTCACCGCCAGCCGGGTTGGCACCTATCACCTGTTCTGCTCGCAGTTCTGCGGCACGGGGCACGCCGCCATGACCGGCAGCGTGACAGTGCTATCAGGGCCGGACTATCAGCACTGGCTGTCGGCGAATGGCACGAGCGGCACGCTGGCGCAGGAAGGCGGTCGTCTGTTCATTCAGTATGGCTGCAGCGGTTGCCACAACGATCATGGCACCGTACGCGCCCCTTCCCTGGCTGGGCTATACGGAAGCCCGGTACCGCTGTCGGACGGTAGCACCGTCATCGCAGACGATCGCTACATTTCAGACTCGATTATGTACCCACGCGAACAGGTGGTTGCCAGCTATCAGCCGGTCATGCCCTCGTTCAAGGGCGTCATCGGCGAAGACGACCTCGTCAAGCTGGTCGCCTACATCGAATCTCTGGGGTCGGAGCAGCAGCCATGAGCGACCTCACCATTCCGCAACAGCAGTATGCGCTGCCGCGGGAACAGTTGAGCTATCTGCAGGATGGTCATTCGCTGCGGAGCTGGCTGCTGACCACGGACCACAAGCGGATCGCCATTCTCTACATGGCTTCCATCACAGTATTCTTCTTTGTCGGCGGTGCGGCAGCGGCACTGATCCGCTACAACCTCATTCTTCCGGAAGGCGCCCTCAGGTCAGCCGAGACGTATAACCGGCTGTTCACGATGCATGGCATCATTATGGTCTGGTTGTTCCTGGTTCCCGCAGTGCCGGTGACGCTGGGCAACTTCCTGGTCCCCCTGATGATCGGTGCGCGCGACCTGGCGTTCCCGAAGATCAATCTGTTGAGCTGGTATCTGTTCATTGCCGGCGGCGCCTGCATCTTGTGGGCCATCCTCGCCGGCGGCGTCGATACCGGTTGGACGTTCTACGTGCCGCTGTCCAGCGACTACGCCATGGGCCACGTGACACTGGCCGTTGTTGGCGTGTTCATCACCGGCTTCTCCTCCATCCTGACCGGTCTGAACTTCATCGTGTCGATCCATCGCCTGCGCGCACCCGGTATGACGTGGTACCGGATGCCGATCTTCCTATGGTCGCTCTATTCCACGTCCGTGATACTCGTGCTGGCAACCCCCGTGCTGGCAATTACGCTGCTGCTGCTGTCATTCGAGCGCATCTTCCATGTCGGCGTGTTCGATCCACAGCTCGGCGGCGACCCGCTGCTGTTCCAGCACCTGTTCTGGTTCTACTCGCATCCCGCCGTGTACATCATGATCTTGCCCGGAATGGGCGTGGTCAGCGAGATCATCCCGGTGTTCTCGCGCAAGGAGCTGTTCGGCTACAAGTTCGTCGCCTGGGCCAGTGTCTCTATTGCCGTGATCGGCTTCTTCGTCTGGGGCCATCACATGTTCGTCGCAGGCCAATCGGCCTATGCCAGCGTCACGTTCTCGCTGCTGAGCTTCTTCGTTGCCGTGCCATCCGCGATCAAGGTGTTCAACTGGTTGGGCACGCTGCACAAGGGATACATCCACTTCGACGCGCCGATGCTCTACGCACTCGGCTTCGTCGGGCTGTTCGTCGTGGGCGGCCTCACCGGACTGTTCCTCGCTGCGCTGGCGGCGGACATCCATTTGCATGACACTTATTTCGTCATTGCTCATTTCCACTACATCATGGTGGGCGGCATGGTGTCAGCATATTTTGCCGGGCTGCATTACTGGTGGCCAAAGATCAGCGGGCGCATGTATCCGGAAATGGTGGCTCGCGCCGCTGCGCTGCTGATGTTCCTTGGCTTCAATCTGACATTCTTCCCACAGTTCATTCTCGGTTACCTCGGCATGCCGCGGCGCTATCACTCCTATCCGCCGGAGTTCCAGGTGCTGAACGTACTGTCATCGGCGGGCGCATCGATACTCGCCGTCGCCTATCTGATGCCGTTGGCGTACCTTGGCTGGTCGTTGCTTCGCGGTCGCCGGGCACCGGCCAACCCTTGGGGCGCACTCGGCCTCGAGTGGCAGTCCCCGTCACCGCCGTTCTCCAAGAATTTCGTGGTGACGCCAATCGTCACTGAAGGCCCGTACGCGTACCCAGTGCCGGGCGAGAAGCCGTACGATGTCTGAAGACATCGCGCCGCACGTGCATTTCCAATACGCCAATGCACGGCATCAGGCCGACACGGC
The DNA here is from genome assembly GCA_963850535.1 of uncultured Alphaproteobacteria bacterium. Classification (GTDB taxonomy): domain Bacteria; phylum Pseudomonadota; class Alphaproteobacteria; order Acetobacterales; family Acetobacteraceae; genus JAMXLO01. Next base: position 39,348 of record CAWKMC010000003.1, read on the forward strand.
GATTGCCGGCATGTGGTTGTTTCTGGCCACCGAGGCGCTGTTCTTCGGCGGCCTGATCCTGGCCTGGCTTTCCTGCCGTCACTGGCAGCAAATAGGCTTCGACGCCGGCGGCCGTGAAACGCTGATCGCATTCGGTACGGCGAACCTTGCACTGCTGATCACCAGCAGTCTCGTCTATTCGGCGGGGCTTGAGTGGATCAGGCTCGGGCAGCCAAGACGATTGATGCAGTGCTGTTGGATCACAGCTGCCATCGGCATCATGTTCCTGACCCTGAAGGTCGTGGAATGGTTCATCGATATTTCGGATCACCTGTTCCCCAGCGGCGCTTTCAAGATCACTGGCATCGATGAAGGCGGCGCACGGTTATTCTGGTCGTTCTACTTCATCGCCACCGGTCTGCACGCTGTGCACCTGCTCACCGGTACTTGTGCTGTCGCCTGGGTGGCGGTGCAGGCCCGCAAAGGTGCGTTCACGTCGAAATGGTACACCCCGGTAGAAGTGACCGGTCTCTACTGGAGCTTCGTCGACATCGTATGGATCGTGCTGTATCCGCTCATCTATCTGATCGGTCGTGGTGCATGAGCCAAGCTCACCGCCAGCTGCTGCTGTGCTGGATCGGGCTGCTGCTGCTCGCCGCAGTCCAATTCGGGTGCGCCGCCCTTCGGTTCGACCGGTCTTATCGACCGCTACTTCTGTTGCCGTCGCTGATTATGGCGGCTCTGGTCGCTCTCCAGTTCATGCGCGTGCGACACGGTATAGCGATCGTGCGCGTATTTGCCGTCGCGGGCCTGTTCTGGCTGACCATACTGCTTGGTCTTGGGATGATGGATCCAATGACGCGCGCAATCTATCCGATTGCAGCTGAATAGCGGCATTCGACAGTGGAACCACCGGTCGTAGAGAGCAATGCAGTTCCGATCAGGGCAAAGGCGCTTTAGTCGAATGTATATTTTGCGAAGATCGCCTCCGCCCGCCTGAACGCCTTATCGACCGCCTGCGCCGGAGTCATGCCGTTCTTGATGACATCGGCATACATCACGCCCCAGAGCTGTTCGGCGCTCACCTGGCCGTATGCCGGGTTGTAGGCGTAGTAGCTCGCGGTCGTGGGTCCCAGCACCGATTCTTCCGTAAAGGGCGCCCGGTGCGGGTCACTCGGATCGAGCCACCAGGGGTCATCCTTCGCAAGGTGGGGCATCGACGGCACCGTTCGGCCAAGCCCGCCTTTGAGGTTGGCATTCAGTACCTGCGGCTGCATGAAGAACCGGCTGAAATCCTTGGCGACTTCGAGGTTCTTGGTGCCCTTCGGGATGAACAGGCCGCCGGCCCCGACCGGAGCCGGCATTGGCTTGCCATCGTTGCCCAGCGGCAAGCCGATGGTCTTCATCTCCTCGTAATAGGCCTTCTTGTCCTTGATCATCGCCAGCTCCGTGGAGATCGAGCCGTCGAGATCCATGACCAGGAGCTTTTCATGGAATGCGTTGTTGTCGTCGGCGTCAGTCCAGCTCAGTGCGTCGGGCGGCACGTACCCGCCCTTGTAGGCATCGGTCAGATAGCTGACCGTCCGGATCGCCGCCTCGCGGATCCGCGGATCGTCGGTATGCAGCTTGCCGTCGGGCGTGATGATGTCTCCTCCGCCATTGGCGATCATGAAGTGCTGAAACAGGCCGTTGCCGTCGTTCGGCCCGACAGTCGTCATCTGTGGGCCTAGCGCATAAATCTTGCGTCTTCCTTTGCCGCGCAACACCTGCTGCATTGGCTTGAAGAAGTCCCAGCGCGCATCCCAGGTATTTGGGATGTCAGACATCTTGAAGCCGGCCTGTTCGACCAGATCGCCCCAGAAGTGGAACGGCTCCGCGCCCTGGCTGAGTGGCACAAGGTAATAGCCACGGCGTTTGGTGACGCTATTGTAGTAGCTGGAGTTCGACAGCGCAGTGTGGCTGAGTTCCGACTTGTGTGCCTCGACGATGTCGCTGACGTCTACGATCCTGTCGTTCCACGCGTTCTGCGGCAGGATGCTGGAGGGTGCGATGTGGAAGATAAGATCCGGGACATCGCCCGTCGTCAGTGCGGATATAATTTTCTGGTTCAGTGCCGTGAACGGCATGATGCTGAGATCGATCTTGTTGCCGCTGGCCTTTTCATAGTCGGCAACTGTCGCGCGGAATGCAGCGTCTTCTTCCGGCACGAAGCCCTGATCCCGCCAGACAACGGCCGTGCTCGCGGCAGCACTGGCGATGTGGGGGCGCATGAGAGCTCCTGATGCCAACAGACCGAATGATCCGCGGATCGCCGACCGTCGGCTCATGTAAGCCATGGCCGTTCTCCTTCCCTGTGTGCTTGACCGGTCGCCGGTGCGCCGGTTCTTTGCAGCGGCACGTTGCCAGACAATTCAATACTTGATTTTGCTCTCTCTAAGGAAAGCTAATTCGATCAAAATATCAGGAGGTCTCGGTATTTCAAGTAGAGATAAAGTAATCAACGACGCGCGGACATGCTTACAGGTTAGCAGTGCGGCGGGTGCCGTGCTCTTACTGGCGCCACGATACCTGCGATCTACCCGAAGGTGTGCTAAGTGTCCATCCGGGGAACATCCTGAGTCGGATGACTTACAAAAAACCGATAGAAATCCAGGGAATAGCCGCGACAACGATCAGACCGGCAATCAACGCCGCCAGATAGCGCCAGATGTGGCGCATGCCTTCGTCCGGATTGCAGCGGCCGATCGCGCACGCAACGTAGTAGCCGACGCCGAACGGTGGGGCGAAAAGACCAACGCCCATCGCCAGGATCGCCACCATCGCGTAGTGCACCTCGTGGATACCGACACTCTTGGCCAACGGAAACAGCAACGGTCCGAACAGCACGATCACGGGGATGCCTTCCAACACGCTGCCAAGGATGACGAACAACACGATCGAGATCGCCATGAAGGAGACAGCGCCGCCCGGCATCACCGCAATCCAGCCGGCGACCACACGAGAGAAACCGGAACTGGTGATCGCCCAGGCCATGGAGGTCGCGGCGCCTACGATCAGCAGGATCGCACCGGTCAGCGACGCAGTCTGCACCAGCATCGGCAGCAGGCGGGCGATATCGAACTTACGGTAGATCAGCAGCCCCGCCAGCACCGAATAGACGATACCGATGGTCGATACCTCGGTCGCAGTGGCGATGCCGCCGACCACGGCGCCGCGAATCAGGAACGGGAGTGCCAGCGCAGGAATCGCGATCACGAAACTAGACGCGATATCGCGCGCCGACGCCCGCGCCGGCAGCGTGCGGTCCTCGCGTCGGGCGCGCCAGCCGACCACCACACACAGCATCAGCCCGACCACGACACCGGGCAGCAGCCCGCCGGTGAACAGCGCCGCGATCGAGATCGAGGTGACGGAGCCGATGGTGATCAGGATCAGGCTTGGCGGGATTGTCTCGGTCTGCGCCCCCGTCGCTGCGAGCAGCGACACCAGGTCGCCGCGCACTGCGCCACGCTGCTCCATCTCGGGAAACAGCACCGGGGCGACCGCCGCCATGTCGGCTGCCTTCGAACCCGAAATGCCAGAGACCAGGTACATTGCGCCGATCAGCACATAGGACAGGCCGCCGCGCACATGTCCCAGCAGGTTGGCGAGGAAACGTACCATGACCTGCGCCATACCGGTCATCTCGATCAGTAGGCCGAGGAACACGAACAGCGGGACCGAGAGCAGCACCGGATGCGACATGCCCGAATCCATGCGTGCCACCAGCACAGCGATCGGCACATGGGTGGTGAATGCGAGGTAGCCCAAAGTCGCGAGGCCGAATGAAATGGCGATCGGGATGCCCGCGAACACGGTCGCCGATACGACGCCCAGGAAGAACACCACCAGATTGCCGCGGCCCAATGTCAGCAACGCCGGGTGCAGTACATCGAACCCGACGATGACTACGGCGACGGTCAGCAGCGCGAGCAGCGTGGTGACCTTCGCCTGCGCCAGAAGACGCAGCAGGATGGTCAGTGCGAGCAGCGCCACGCACACTGGCATCGCTGCGGCGCGCCAACTCATCGAAATGTCGAGTGACATCAGCGACACGATCGACTCGCCCGCCGCATAGTCGAAGGCTGGGCGCAAGATGGCACCCAGGAACGTCAGTGCCGCAGCGAGCGACAACAGCTCAAAGAAGTGCCGAAAGCCAAGCGGCAGCGCATTGACCATCGCAGTCATCCGCATGTGCTCGTCACGACGCAACGCCAGCACAGCCCCCAGCATGGCAAGCCAGAGAAACAGCAGCGAGGCGAGTTCATCCGACCAGATCAGCGGATGGTGGAAGGCATAGCGCGCGACGATGCCAACGAACAGGATGACAATCTCGGCCACCACCAGCGTCGCGGTGCCGATCTCCAGCGCCAGCCCGAATGCGCGATCGAGGCGCAAGGCAAGCTCGCGCGGCGTAGCGACCGTGACAGCCACGCGTTCGCTCGCCGACATGATCCTGGCCTCCTCCCCCGCCTGTGCGCAATGATAAGCGAACGAGGCGCGCCACGCCTAATGTGTCGGCGCCCGCCCTCGCAACCGAGGATACAGGCTCCAATGAGTGACATTGAACTGTTCGATGCCATCCACACGGCGCGATCGCTGCGGCGGCTGAAACCTGATCCCGTTCCGGAGGCGCTGATCACCCAGGTGCTCGACGCAGCTGTCAAAGGGCGCCGAGTTTTCCTTGAAAGTGGGCGCTGAATATTCCGCAGTGCGGCGGAGGGTTGTGCGGTTGGTAGTCAGGCATGTTGCTGACCGATTGGTTGTTTCGTGGGCGGGCGTCCGCGGCGTTTTTGTGTGGCCGGGCTGATGGCGGCATTGGCGTGTATGTTCTCCGGGAGGAGGGCGGCGTGTTCGCGCATGCGGTAGCTCGATCCCTCGATCTGGATGACGATGGCATGATGGAGCAGACGGTCGAGCAGCGCGGTGGCGACGACTGGGCTGCCGAAGATGTCGCCCCATTCGGTGAAGCCGCGGTTCGAGGTGAGGATCATTGCGCCCTTCTCGTAGCGGGCATTGACCAGCTGGAAGAACAGATTGCCGCCGCCGGGCGTGACTGGCAGGTAGCCGATCTCGTCGACGACCAGCAGCGAGGCGCGGCAAAGGAAGCGAATGCGTTCACGCAGGCTGCCCTCGCGTTCGGCCTTGGCCAGCTGGGCGACGAGGTCCGCGAGTGCGACGAAGTAGACGAGTTTACCGGCGCGCACCGCCTCGACGGCGAGCGCTGTGGCGAGATGGCTTTTGCCGGTGCCTGGTGGTCCAAGTAGGTGGATCACCTCGGCGCGGGCAATGAAGTCGAGGCCAGCCAACGCTATGATCCGATTGCGATCGAGCGATGGCTGGAAGGCGAAGTCGAACCCGGCGAGCGTTTTGACCACGGGCAGCCGTGCCATGCGCAGCGCCGCCCTGATCCGGCGGTTCTCACGCAGCGACAGTTCCTCCGTCAGTAATTCGTCGAGCGCCTCGACGCCGTCGATCTGGCCCTGTTCGATCCGGCGCAGGGTGGCATCGAGCATCTCGAGTGCTCGCGGCATCCTCAGGCCGACCAGACTGTGGCGGATATTGTCGACCCGCGACGACGGAGACGTGTGCGTCATGGCCGGCCTCCGGTTGCCAGATGGCTGCCAATCGCCTCGTAGACGGCCAGCGATCGCATCGGAACATGATCGCCAATCCGGCCGATCGTGATCCCCGCTGCGATGCCTGAACGGCGCTTCACACCGCTGCCACCGGTGCGATGACTGCGATCGATGCGATACTGCCTGCGGCCTTCGAGGACAGGATGCTCGGCAACGATATTGCCCAGGTCGAGGACGCGGATCAGGTCTGGCAATTGCTGGACCTCGACCACACGGCGGGTGCGATCGGGTACGCTGTAGTAGTTGCCTCCAACGGCGATGAAGCCATCGTGGCTGACGCGGCGCTCCAGCTTGAGCACGGCATCGAAGCGATGCTCGGGCAATGTCTGCAACTCGGGCTGCTCGGCGGCGAACGCCTCGGCGACAACGCGCTGCGTCGTGCCATGGGTGCGGACGTTGGCAACGGTGTCGAGCCAATCGGCCAGTTGGGCATTAAGGTCGTCAAGGTTGCGGAAGCTGCGTCCGAGGAAGAAGTCCTGCCGGATGTAGCTGAACGGTCGCTCAACCTTGCCCTTGGTCTTTGCGCGATAAGGCCGACAGGCGCGGGGCTGGTAGCGATAGTGCCGCGCCAGCGCCAGCAGCGATGGGTTGTAGATGATGTGGCCGACATCGTCCTCGCCGGTCACTGCTGTCTTCATGCGGTCGTACAGGATCTCCATCGGCACACCGCCGATTACGGTGAATGCCTGGATATGGCAGCGGAGCAGTGTCTGTAGGTCCTGATGCATGACATAGCGCGCGAACAGGAGGCGCGAGTGGCCGAGCACCAGGCTGAACAGCCAAACAATCCGGCTGGTGCCGGGATCGTCGGCAAAGTCGACGACGAAGCGGGCAAAGTCGACTTGTGCCTGAACGCCTGGCGGTGTCTCGAAGCGCACCTCGTAGGGCTTGGGGCCATTCTGCGGACGGATCGCGGCGAGATAACGCTTCACCGCGGTATAGGCACCGACATAGCCGAGCTCGCGGATCTCGCGGGTCAACCGCGCGGCGCTCAGGTCCGGAAAGGCGGTCACGCGCTCGCGCAGGAAATCGAGATAGGCCGCCAACTTGCTCGGCCGTCCCGCGCAACGCGGCCCGTAGGCAGGAGCCTCGATGCCGCGCTCGATGTATTTGCGGATGGTCTTCGGGTCACGCCCCGTGCGTCGGGCGATGGCGGTGATCGAGACGCCTTGGCGATGCAGTTCCAGGATCATCATCAGCTCTCCAAGTCGAACCATCGACGCCTCCCCGCGCGGGGGACTTGGCGCCGATGGCGGCTGGATCATTCCGCCAGGACTAGCCCCGACCGAATGATCCGAAAGGAACGCCAATCAGGGAATTTTCAAAGCCCACTTTCGGGGAGAATTGCAGGCCCGATGACAGCAGCAATCCGTGCGCCATCAGGGGGCAATGCGCAGAACTGGGCGTTCCTCGTCGTGCGCGATGCGGAACTGCGCCGCTCACTCGGCGTGATCTACCGCAAGGCGTCGGATATTGCGGCCAAGATGTACGCCGCCAAGGGCCGGCCAGCGCATATGTCGGAGCGCCAGTATGAGCGCATGATGACGACGGGTATCCATCTGTGGAACCACATGGGCGATGCGCCGGTCATTCTGGTGCCATGCCTCCGTCGACCAGAGGTGCCGGATGCACCCGACGTCGATCTTGCAGCCGAACGTGCGTATGCCGAGAGGATTCGGGGTTCCAGCATCTATCCGGCGGTGCAAAACATAATCCTGGCGTGTCGCGCCCTGGGATTGGGCACCACCATCACCACCAACCATCTGCGCTGCGAACACGACGTGCGCGTGTTGCTGCGCCTGCCGGACGATGTGGACAGCTTTGCCCTTATGCCGATCGGCTGGCCGATCGATCCTTTCGGTCCGCTGTCGCGCAAGCCGCTTGCCGAAGTGGTGCACGCGGGCCGCTGGGGCAATGCGTGGCCGGGCTGAGCTCAGGCGAGCGCAAAGGCAGGAAGTCTCGCCCACGCCGGGTGACGCAGCGCAGAGCGCACACCGCGTGCCCGAAACACATTGGCCAGCTCTGCCAGAGTGGCTTCGTCGCACCGTGCCCATTAGCGGGAATGGTACGGGCGCGGTCGTCATTGATCCGGCTATAGGTCGGGGTGCCAGATGCTGATCCGGGCAGCGCCATGGCACCGCTCTGCGAGCACGTCGGTAGCAGGCGACGGTTCGTCGCGCGCTGTTTCGGCGATCAGCAGAGCGCGCAGTGCAAGCCGATGGACGGCGCGCAGGCGCTCAACCGCGCGCGAGACGAGGTCTTGGCGATAAGGCGGATCGAGGAATACCAGGTCCGCAGGCTCACCAGGCGGCAAGGCGAGCGCATCCATCGGCAGCACGGTGATGCAATCCTCCGCCTGGCAGGCTGCAATGTTCGATCTAAGGGCGACCAACGCAGCGCGGTCATGTTCGACAAAGGTGGCATGTGCCGCACCACGCGACAGCGCCTCCAGGCCAAACGCGCCTGTCCCGGCGAAGACATCGAGCACGCGTGCGCCGTCCACCATGTCGCGGCCTCCCCACGGCGCGTGCAACAACATGTCGAATAAGGCCTGGCGCACACGATCGGCGGTAGGGCGGGTGACGGGTCCCTGCGGTGCAGTCAACAGACGGCCGCGCCAAAGGCCCGCGACAATTCTCATCGGGCAGAAGCAGTCACGCGCATCATGACCACGCCGCGGGAAGGGTCAGGCTGGTTTATCCATCCCGGAAGCGGTTCTCGTCGCTGCCGAGTTGAGATCCGCTCATGTGTCATACCCCTATCGCCGTCCCCAGTGTTACACCTCTGCACCCGATCCGGACATCAGAGCTCAGCCGGATCGCAGACCCCCCGACCATGACTGCGGGCCTGGTCCGCTACACCATTCTTGGCCGCAATCTCGCTTTTCACGACAAGCCACGACCGCCCCGCTTCGCATAGCTGAATGACCATAAGACCGAGTTCAGGGTTTTGGCGCACCAGGTCGATCACCTCGCGGCTGGTCTTCGTCTCGACCGCAGCTTCTCTGCGCGGTCGCACCAATTGTCTCGACTTCATGCAAACACGCTCCTGGGCTGCTCCTCATCAGCCACGAGCTCCTCATCCGGCTCATCTCCCGCAGACTGAATTATTTCCGAGACCATCTCCTTGAGTGCGAGGTCAAATTGTGTCGCGCGAAGCACTCGCTCATCGCGCCTGATCTGCCGCAAGACTTTATGTATGGAGAATTCCTCCCGCGCGGCTCGCTCCGCCCGGGCGGCCCATACCGATCGTCTCAATCCCAATTCGGCTTGCCAAATGGCCAATCTCTCGGCCGCAATCAGCTTGCAGGCCAAGGTCGTTCGAAGCGCCCGCGGGTCGCGCGTCAAGTGCCAGTGCCGGAGCCATTGTCCCCAGATCTGCAGGGCTCGGACATAGGCATGTGCGCTCGGCGTCTTCATACAGGACCACCTCATGAAGTGCAGCGAAGTGGTAGCCTTCCTCTCTTTGTTCCAGGCGCATCATTTGGGTCGGCACTGAATGTTTGACGCAGAGTTGATCCAATGCAGCTATCGTAGGTTGTATTGGTCTCTAAATATGTTCGCATCGAACAATCTCTGTGCCTTGGTCGTTCGGCATGTCGCCGACGCCCGCAGCTCTGCCCGATCCAAGGAGCCGCCGCTGTCGATGCGCACGCGATGCAGGCGTCACTGACTGCGCGGCAACTGATCGCGCAGAACGCGCGCAGGGATCTCATTCACCGTCCCGCGCGGCAGCGTTCCGAGTTGGAACGGGCCATAGGCGATACGGATCAGCCGGGCCACCGCAAGCCCCACGTGCGCCATCACGCGCCGCACCTCGCGATTGCGGCCCTCGCGCAGACTGACGGTGAGCCACGCATTGTCTCCCCTGCGGGCGTCGAGGCCAGCTTCGATCGTTCCATAGGCGACGCCATCGATGGTGACCCCGTGTGCCAGGGCCGCGAGCCTGCGCTCATCGACAGGCCCATGCACACGCACCCGGTATCGCCGGATCCAGCCCGTCGCCGGCAATTCAAGTTTTCTCGCCAGCGCGCCGTCGTTGGTCAGGAGCAGCAATCCTTCACTGTTGAGATCAAGCCGACCGACGCTGATCACCCGCGGCAGGCCTGGTGGCAACTTCTCGAACACTGTTGGCCGACCCTGCGGATCGCGATGCGTGGTGACCAGTCCGACCGGCTTGTGATAGCGCCACAGCCGGGTGCGATCCGGGGCGCCCACCACCACACCATCAACCACCACTAGATCGCCGGCGGATACAAACGTCGCGGGATGCGCCACCGCCGCATTGTTCAGCCTGATGCGGCCCTCTGCCAGCAGCTTTTCCGCGTCACGTCGACTGGCAACGCCGGCCCGCGCAAGCCACTTGGCAATGCGTTCGCCGCGCGGTGCTTCAGCCATGCCTCATGCATGCACGAACGGGCAACCTCCCTCATTGAGGGGACGGAACGCCTGATCGGTCGGCGTGGTGCCGACCAATTTGTACACATCGCCAGGGCTCTGCGATTCGGCTGGGCTCTTCACCTGCCAGAGATACGCCGGATGCAGCTTGCGTCCGTCTTCGCGGATCGATCCGGGGCCGAAGCAGTCGTCGTCGGTGGGAATGCGCTTCATCGCGTCGACAACCTCGCGGCCCGATCCTTTGGCGCGCGCCGGACCAATGGCCTTCACAGTCTTCAGGTAATGCAGCGTGCCGGCGTAGTCGCCGGCCTGCAGCATGTTGGGATACACGCCAGCCGCCAGGCGTGGCTTCACCCGGTTGTAGAAGGCGCGCGTGCGGTCGTTGAAGTTCCAGTAGAAGTTTTCGGTGATCAGCAGGCCTTCTGCGACCGGCAGGCCCATACTGAGCACGTCGGTGATGAAGCCGGTCATGCCGACGACGCGCGCTTTCTTCGTCAGGCCGAATTCCTGTGCCTGCTTGATAAAGTTCACTTCGTCGGCTCCGCCGATGGCGAACACCACTACATCAGCGTTGCTGCCGGCGGCCTGCACAATGAAAGATGAGAAATCGGCGGTCTCTGGAAATGGAAAGACTGCCGCGCCCAGAACCTTGCCGCCCGCACCTTCGATGAACTTGGTGGCGTCGGCTTGCAGCGCCTTGCCATACGCATAGTTCGGCGTGACGAAGAACCACGTCTTGCCGCCAAGCTTGATCACCTGCGTTGTCGAGGAGTGCGACAGGTTCCAGGTGTCGTAGGTCCAGTGCACCAGGTTGCGTGAGCATGAGGGCCCGGTGAGCACTGAACTGCCAGCCGAGGTGTTGATGCAGACCTTGTCCTTCTCGGTGATAATCGTGGTGGCGGCGAGCGCAACCGCGGAGTTGGTGACGTTCAGCACCATGTCCACGCCCTGCTGATCGAACCATGACCGCAGGACCGACACCGCTATATCCGGCTTGTTCTGATGGTCGGCGCTGATCGTCTCTACCTTGATGTCCGGATTGGCTGCGGTGAATTCCGCGACGGCTTGTGCCATACAGGCGACACTGGTGGGGCCATTGATATCCCGAAACGGGCCAGAGAAGTCACTCAGCAGGCCGATGCGAATGGGAGCGGCGGTCTGTGCGCGGGAACGACCGATCGCCAGCGTTGCGGCGCCCGTGCCGATCGCGGCGCGTCGAGTGAGCTTCATGCGCGTTCCCCTGGTTGTTGCGGCGAGTGTCGGGGCGCGGTCCTGACGCGTCAACTCAACCGCGGCAGGCAGCGATCAGCGCATCGAAGATACGGCGGTCGCCAGGATCGATGAAGAACTCCGGGTGCCATTGCACGCCGAGACAGAAGCGATGGCGCGGGTCCTCCACGCCTTCGATCACCTGATCCGGTGCCACTGCATTCACGACTGCATTCGGGCCCGGTTCGCGCACCGCCTGGTGATGTGACGAGTTCACCTGCATCTCTGACGTGCCCACGATACGATGCAGCAGCGTGCCGCCGCGCACCGCGACCGAATGTCCTGGCTCGTGACGCGGGTTGGGCTGTTCGTGCTCCAGGGCAGCGTCGATCGCATCGGGTATGTGTTGGATGAGCGTGCCACCAAGCGCGACAGCAAGCAGTTGTTGTCCGCCACAGATACCCAGGACCGGCATGTCGCGCGCTAACGCATCTTTGGTAAGCGCAAGTTCCGCGGCGGTACGGCCCTTTTTCAATGTCACGGTCGCGTGCCGGTCGGCATCGCCGTAGAGTACCGGGTCGACGTCGAATGCACCGCCGGTCACAACCAAGGCGTCGATGCGATCAAGATACGCGTTGGCAAGCGCCGCGTGGTGCGGTAACGCGATCGGCAGCCCACCAGCGGCCACGATCGCGTCGGCATAGTTCTGCCTAATCGCATACCAGGGATATTTGGAGTAGCCGCCGGGCAGCTCCGAATCGAGCGTGATGCCGATGATGGGGAGGTTACGCATGCGGCTTGCTAGCCTGTCACACTAAGGGCAGGCAAGACTTTCGGAGACTTCGCCGACTGAATCCCGCTCACGGCTTAGAGGCAAAGTCCGGCTTGCCGCTGTCGAGATCAACTGGGATCGAAATATGCTCCTGCACGATCACCCAATGGCCGTTGAGTTTGCGATAGACGTCGGTGACACGCGTCGTGAGATCAACCGGCTCGCCCTTGGTGCCAGTTGCGATTGTCCGCTGAATCGAATGTCCGTAAGCGACGTTCCCTACCGGAACGACAGCGAGGTCCGTGATTTCATACTTGAGCGGGCCCTTGGTGCTGGCGAGGAAATCGCCCCAGGACTTGCGAAAAGCCTTGGCGCCAACGTACTGACGCGGTGGGACCACGTCGAACACGAATAGGGTGTCATCGGGCAAGTAGGCCTGCATTATCGCGTCGAGATTCCTGGATTCCGCCGCAGCGGCCAATCTCGCCTCGAGTGCCTTGATCTTTGTGGAATCGCTTGAATCGGCGCATACTTGGCCGGCCAAGCCGAAGGCAACGACCAGGAACACCACGAAGGTTCCGCGCTTACACACTGTTCGTCTCCCTGGACGTCTACATGGCAGGTTTGATGTTGTGGTTGATGCGGAACAGATTGTCCGGATCGTACTTGTTCTTCAGCGTCAGGAGCCGGTCATAGTTGACACCATAGGCGTCGCGGGCATGCGGGTCGGCTTCATCCTCCAGGTAATTGACATAGGCCCCTGTGGCCATGAATGGGCGCATGGCGTCCCAGCACTCGCGCGTCCATGCGATATTGCGCTCGGCCTCGGACGGCTCCGACCAGCTCGACAGCACCAGGAAATTGAACGGGTGCCGACGATGCGCGAACGCGGTGTCGGTTGGGTCGACGCGCGAGACCGCACCATGCACGCTCTCGATCCATGGTCCGGTGGTGAAAGGCGACGGTGCCGTTTGCGCAAAACGATGGAAGGTCTCGACAGCGTCATCCGGCAGGCCGTTCAGGAAGTTGGCCTTCCAATAGGCCTGGCGTCCCGGCGGGAACCACGGATCGAACATGCTCTGCATCTGCAGATAGCTCATCGGCCCGAACAGGTCGGCGATCGGCGAGCCAAACCGACGCAAGCGGCGCCAGCACCTTCTCGCCAGCGTCGAGTGAACCGCTGTAGCAGCCCGCGACAGCGACGACCGGAACGCCGTCGAGCGTGCAGATCCGTCCCATCTGCGTGCTCAACTCGTCGGGGCCGGACAGAGCGAAGTCGCGGTAGAATCGCAGCACGTCCTGCGTCTGATCGACCGGATAGAGCACGCCGCCACCGAACACGGGGCCGAGTTCATGCAGTCGATACTCGAACGAGGTGACGATGCCGAAATTGCCGCTGCCGCCGCGCATTCCCCAGAACAGATCCGCATTTTCCTGCTCGCTTGCCTTGAGCAGGCGCCCATCCGCGGTGACAACATCCATTGCGATCACGTTGTCGCACGCCAGGCCGTGCTTGCCGATCAGCCAGCCCATGCCGCCACCCAGCGTCAAACCGGCGATACCGGTCGTCGAGATCACACCCATCGTCGTCGCCAGCCCGAACGCCTGCGTCTCCCGATCGAACTCTCCGATGGTGAGGCCAGGTTCGGCACGGACCGTGCGCGTGGCTGGATCAACGCGAATGCCCTTCATCGCCGATAGATCGATCATGAGCCCGTCGTCGCAGATCGCCTTGCCAGCGATGCTGTGGCCGCCGCCACGCACAGACACCGGAAGACGCTGCTCACGTGCAAAGCCAACGCAGGCGATCACGTCGGCCGCGCCGGCGCACCTTGCGATGAGCGCGGGACGCCGGTCGATACTTCGGTTGAAGACGACGCGCGCCGCATCGTAACCCGGCTCGCCCGGCGCAAACGACGGGCCGCGCAATGAACTCCTGAATGCCGTCATCACAGCTTCGGAAACCATGCTCACGTTCCCCCTCCTGTTCTCGGCCTGCCAAATCGGTCCCGATAGCAAGGTTCGGCTACCACGATATGGCGGTCTTCAGTGTTGCCTGATGGCGTGCGCCGCGCCCGCTTTGCCGGCACAGTGTTTTCCGCATCACAGCCGGTTTTACGATCCATGCAAGCCCATTATCTGTAGATCGGACGATCGTGGAACCGACTGACCGATATTGAACAATGGACTGGGATGCTCCGGCAATCGTGCTCGACGCACGGCCCTACGGTGAGGGCGATGCCATCGCGACAGTGATGACGGCGGAGCATGGTGCGCACCGCGGTCTGGCGCGCGGTGGCGCGGCGCGTGGCCGCACGGCGATCTGGCAGCCGGGAAACCTGATCCAGGTGCGCTGGGTGGCGCGGCTTTCCGAACAGCTCGGCTCGTTTACCGCCGAGCTCGTGCATCCGGCCGCGGCGCTGGCAATGGACGATGCCCTGGTGATGGCCATGCTGTCGTCGGTGTGCGCGGTCGCCGAGGGGGCATTGCCGGAACGCGAACCGCATCCACGGGTGTTCGAAAGCCTGCTGCACCTGATTGCGCATTTGTCGCAGAGAGATGCAGTTCTCCCCGACCTGATCCGCTGGGAGACGGTGCTGCTGGCCGATCTGGGCTATGGCCTCGATCTGACCTGCTGCGCGGTCACCGGCGAGACGGCGGGCCTCGCCTTCGTGTCGCCGAAGACCGGCCGCGCGGTGACCGAGGCCGGCGCAGGCATCTGGACATCACGTCTGCTGCGCCTGCCGTCATTCCTGGTGGGCGGCAACGACGCGGCGCCTCCGGACTGGCGCGACGGGCTGCGGCTGACCGGTCATTTCCTGGAGCGCGACGCCTTCGGGCATCACCATCGCCCGCTGCCGCAAGCGCGCCGGATGCTATACGACCGCGTTGCGGCTCTGGCCGCCGAATCGGAGCAGCAGGATGCCGGATGACCTGATCGGCCATATCGAGGACACGCGCCTCACGGACGCGCTGTCCGAGCGGTACTTGGCCTATGCCCTGTCTACCATCATGTCGCGCTCGTTGCCCGACGTGCGCGACGGGCTGAAGCCGGTACACCGTCGGCTGGTCTATGCGATGCACCTGCTGCGCCTCGATCCGACCGCCGGGTTCAAGAAATGCGCCCGCGTGGTGGGCGATGTAATCGGCAAGTTCCATCCGCACGGCGACGTCGCGGTGTACGACGCTTTGGTGCGCCTCGCCCAGGGCTTCGCCGCGCGCTACCCGCTGGTGGAGGGACAGGGCAACTT
Organism: uncultured Alphaproteobacteria bacterium; assembly: GCA_963850535.1. Lineage (GTDB taxonomy): Bacteria > Pseudomonadota > Alphaproteobacteria > Acetobacterales > Acetobacteraceae > JAMXLO01. The sequence goes on from CAWKMC010000003.1 coordinate 54,634, forward strand.
CGGCAACATCGACGGCGATAACGCGGCGGCGATGCGCTACACCGAGGCGCGCCTCACCGAGGTCGCCCGCGCGATGCTGGCGGGCATCGACGAAGACGCCGTGGATTTCCGGCCGACCTATGACGGCGAGGAGAGCGAACCGGTCGTGCTTCCGGGCGCGTTCCCCAACCTGCTCGCCAACGGTGCGGCCGGCATCGCCGTTGGCATGGCGACCTCGATCCCGCCGCACAACGCCGGCGAGATCTGCGCGGCCGCGGTCCACCTGGTCCGCCACCCGAAGTCCACGACTGCGGACCTGCTGGCGCACATGCCAGGCCCGGATTTTCCCACCGGCGGCGTGCTGGTGGAGGACCGGGCGGCCATCCTGTCCGCCTACGAGACGGGCCGCGGCGGCTTCCGCGTACGTGCCAGGTGGTCGGTAGAGAAGGGCAAGCACGGCACCTGGCAGATCGTCGTCGCCGAAATCCCCTATCAGGTGCAGAAGGCGAAGCTGATCGAGCAGATCGCCCAGCTGCTGGAAGAGCGCAAGCTGCCGCTGCTCGGCGACGTGCGCGACGAGAGCACCGAAGAGGTGCGTCTGGTGCTGGAGCCGAAGACGCGCGGCGTCGAGCCCGAAGTGCTGATGGAGACGCTGTTCCGTGCCACCGCCTTGGAGGCGCGCTTCCCACTCAACATGAACGTGCTGGATGCGACGCGCACACCGCTGGTGATGTCGCTGCCGCAGGTGCTGCGCGCCTGGCTGGACCACCGTCACGAGGTGCTGGTCCGCCGTACGCGCCACCGGCTTGCTGCGATCGAGCGGCGGATCGAGATCCTCGACGGCTACCTGCTGGTCTATCTGAATGTCGACGAGGTGATTCGTATCATCCGCAACGAGGATGAACCGAAGCCACGCCTGATGCAGCGGTTCAAGCTGACCGACACCCAGGCCGAGGCGATCCTGAATATGCGGCTGCGCTCATTGCGCAGGCTCGAGGAGATGGAGATCGGCAAGGAGCACAAGGCGCTGTCGAAAGAGCGCAAAGACATCCAGGCATTGTTGAAGAGCGAGGCACTGCGCTGGGACCGGATCGTCGCAGAGCTGGAGGACGTCAGGAAGAAGTTCGGATCGGGTGCTCTGGGTGCCCGGCGAACGGAACTTGGAGTGGCGCCACCGACGGTTGAAGTGGCGAGCGAGGCGTTCGTCGAGCGCGAACCGATCACCGTCATCCTGTCGGACAAAGGCTGGATCCGCGCGGTGCGCGGTCACATCGCTGAGGACGCCGAGTTGCGCTTCAAGGAAGGCGACAAGCTGAAGTTCCGCCTGCACTGCCAGACCTCCGACCGGTTGACTTTGTTCGGTACCAACGGCCGCGCCTACACGCTGAAGGCTGGCGATCTGCCGCGCGGCCGCGGCGATGGCCAGCCGGTGCGAGTGCTCGCCGACCTCACCAACGAGGACGATGTCGCCGCGGTCTTCATCGCCAACGAAGGCGGGCGGTATCTGGTCGCGTCATCGACCGGCCGCGGCTTCGTCGTCCCGGCGGCAGAACTGGCGGCGGAGAAGCGTACCGGCAAGCAGGTGCTCAATCTGAAGCCCAAGGAAGAAGCGGCGCTGTGCGTGCCGGTCGAGGGCGACCACGTCGCGGTTATCGGCGACAATCGCAAGCTGCTGATCTTCCCGCTTGAGCAGGTGCCCGAGATGGCGCGCGGCGGGGGCGTGATCCTGCAGCGCTACCGCGACGGCGGGCTGGCGGACGCAAAGGTGTTCCACTTGGCAGACGGCCTAAGCTGGCGGCTGGGGGACAAAACGCGGACCGAGTTGAACCTCCGCGACTGGATCGGCGAACGCGCCCAGGCCGGGCGGTTGCCGCCGCATGGGTTCCCGCGGACGCCACGGTTCGGGTAAGAGTGGGACCCGTGGGTAACTGAGGAACCAGTGTCGTGCAGCAGCAGGCTTCATACGCAAGTACTGTGGTTCCGACGCTGGTCTTTGCGACGTCCTGGTTCCTGATCGGCCTGGTAATATTTGGCAGCCTGCACAGGCTGTGCCGCAGCAAGGACCAGCCGTTCTGGCGCAGGGACCTCAAGGTGGACCTGGTCTACTGGTTCCTCGCTCCGCTGCTGTATACCTATGTCGCGCTGATCTTGCGGTCGTACGCGGTAGATTACGCGCACCTCGACCAGATGGCTGCATATGTTGGCCGTTCATTGGCCGACCAGCCGATCCTGGTGCAGGCCGCCATCATCCTGTTCATCACCGATCTGGTGCAGTACCTGGGGTCACCGGTTGTTCCACCTTGACCCGCTGTGGCGGTTCCACAGCATCCACCACGCCCCGGAACAGGTCGACTGGCTCACCTCTGTGCGGATGCACCCGATCAACTTCGTCCTCTACTCAACCCTAATCAACGTCATCATCAGTTTGGCTGGTTTCAGTCCAAGGGCAGTCATTGCGCTGCTGCCCTTCAACACGTTCTTTGGATTTCTGGTGCACGCCAACCTGAACTGGACGTTCGGGCCATTTCGCTACGTTATCGCCAGCCCGGTGTTTCACCGTTGGCACCATACCTATGCGGATCAGGGGGGCGATAAGAACTTCGCCCCCACCTTCCCGTTCCTAGATCTTTTGTTCGGTACCTTCTACATGCCGAAAGACCGACTACCATCCGTTTTTGGTATCAGTGGTCGAGCCGTGCCCAACCGTCTGCTGGGCCAGTTGCTGCATCCCTTGCTTCGGCGAGCGTCAGCTTGACGCCGCGCCGCGGACGTCATATCGCGCCCGCCAGCCCCTACAAGGCCTGACAGAGACAGGGAGTAATCCAAGATGCTGCTTTCCCGCCGCGGACTGCTGGGCAGCGCCGCCGCCATTTCGACCGCGCCCATCATCCGTGCGCGCGCGCAATCCAAGCCGGTAATCAAGCTTGGCGTGCTGACCGATCTCTCCGGCACGTATCGCGACAACACCGGCCCGACCTCCGTCGCCGCGGCGCAGCTGGCGATCGAGGAGATGAAGCCGCATCTCAGCTTCGACGTCGAACTGATCAGCGCCGACCATCAGAACAAGCCGGACGTCGCTTCGACCATCGCCCGGCAATGGTTCGATCAGGGAGTCGACGCCGCAATCGACGTGCCGACGTCATCAGTCGCGCTGGCGGTCGCGCAGGTGGCGAAGGAGAAGGACAAGATCATGCTCAACGCGTCGGCCACGGTCGCTGCGTTGACCTACGAGCAGTGCAGCCCGAATTCCATCGTCTGGAGCTTCGACACCTGGGAGAACGCGCATTCCACCGGCGGGGCGCTGATGGCGTCGGGCAACAAGTCCTGGTTCTTCATTACCGCCAATTACGCGTTCGGCCAATCGCTCGCTGACCTGACGAAGGACGTGGTACAGAAGGGCGGGGGCGAGGTGAAGGGTGATCTGCGCTATCCGTTCCCCGATACCACGGATTTCTCCTCCTTCCTGACCCAGGCTGGAGCGAGTGGTGCCAAGGTGCTGGGATTTGCCAACGCCGGCTTAGATACCCAGAACTGCATCAAACAGGCGGCAGAATTCGGTCTGAACAAGACGATGAAGATCGCGCCGCTGCTGCTGTTCCTCACTGACGTCCACTCGCTGGGGCTCGAGGTTTGCGGCGGCCTGACCACGACAGAAACGTTCTATTGGGACCTGAACGACAGGACACGCGCTTTCACCAAGCGGCTGCTGCAGAAGACACCCAATAACTATCCGAACCAGGCACACGCCAGCTCCTATGCGATCACGCTGCATTACCTGAAGGCGGCGCAGCAGATGGGAGCGGAGCAAGCGAAGAAGAGTGGGCGGGCGACGGTCGCCAAGATGAAGTCGATCCCGACCGACGATGATGCGTTTGGGGCGGGACGCGTCCGAGCGGACGGACGAGGCGAGTTCCCGGCCTATCTGTTCCAGGTCAAGACCAAGGCCGAGAGCAAGGGGCCGTGGGATCTGTATGCACTGCAACACACCTCACCGCCGTCCGAAGTGCTGCACCCGCTCGCCGACAACTGCAAATTCCCGACGTCCTGACATCGGCAAAATGTGTGGCGGCGGCTCCGCCACACGTCCGCCTTACTCCGCGGCAGTGAACAGGTTGGTGGACTGCCGGTCATTGTCGGCCGGCAGCATATGGCCGTAGCGCCGCACCCATTGCTGGCCCAGATGCGCTGCCTCGGCCGGCGTAAGCCACGACCACTCGGCACCGCGCGCCCGGATCGCAATCCAGCAGGTATTGCCGTCGATCACCCGCTCTTCGACAGAAAATGGGCCAATCGCTTCGGACATCCTGGTCTCCGAGCTGAGTGCATGTGGTTTGTCGCGATGCCGAACCCATAGCAGCGGCCAGCGCTGAGTCGCCATGAAAAAGCCTGAATTGGCGACCGCTCCGACGGCTCCGGCGATATGGACCCAGTCGTCCGACGATTAACAACGCGAACCTTAGCCGGCGAGGCGCGTTGGTCCGATCGGGACCCACCGAGGAGATACCGAATGTACCTTGCAAGGTTTTCCTATGACGTCCTGCCAGTGAACCGTCAGCGGGCGGTGGACTTCATCAAGCGAGAGGTCCAGGCGGCGCGCGCAAGGAACCTGAAGGCGCGCCTGTTGATACCGCTAACCCGTGGCCACGGCGGGGCAGCGCTGCAGTTCGAGATCGAGATGAGGGATTTGGACCAGCTCGATCAATTCAGGCGAGACGATGCCGGCCAATGGATGCATGCGTTCAGCGAGATCCTGACCGCCCCTCCCGAGGTGGCGATACTGCGCCTCGACGATCAGACTGGCTGATTGCCTGAACGCACGGAAATTCGCAGGCACATCGCGGAGCGGAAGTCCGCGTCCGTTAGAGCATGATCGGATCGATGTAGCGCGCCATTCACGCCTTCCGACGATTCAGCCTCCAAGCGATCGCGCTCTAATCTGCGTGATGATTAGCCGGCACACGAATGCCGAGCAGCCGCTCGGCGGCTTCGGCGACCGCTGGTTCCAGCGCCCGCGGCTCCAGGCGCACCCCCTTGGAAAGCCGATCGGCGACGATACGCAGCGCAGCGAGCCGGCCGAACGGCTTGTTGTTGGCAGGAATGACGTGCCACGGTGCGCGGCGGGTTGACGTCTTCTCCACCATCTCCTCGATCGCCGCCTCGTAGTCCTGCCAGCGGCCTCGATTGCGAAAGTCTTCGTAGGAGAGTTTCCAGCGCTTCAGCGGATCGGTCAGGCGGGCTCGGAACCGGCGAAGCTGTTCCTGCGGAGTGATGTGCAGAAATAGTTTTACCACACGCATGTCGTCCGCCAACAGCATCTGCTCGAAGCCGTTGATCTCCTCGTACGCACGGTGCCACTCGTGTTCGGTTGCGAAACCTTCGACACGTTCTACCAATACCCTGCCGTACCAGGATCGATCGAACACCACGATCTGCCCATGTTGGGGCAGATGCTCCCAGAAGCGCTGCAAATAGTGCAGGTGCTTTTCCCGCTCGTTCGGAGCGGCGATCGCGTGCACCTTGAAGCTGCGCGGATCGAGTGCCCAGCCGAGGCGCCTTACGACACCACCCTTGCCGGCAGTGTCCCAGCCCTCCAGGACGATGACCGCGCGATGCGTGGTGCGCAGATAGGACTGCTGGATCAGCTGCAGGGTCTCCTGCATGGTGGCCAGGCGGCGTTCGTAGTCGGCGAATTCCACTGACGGAAAATGCTTGACCCTGGCGAGGTGAGGGCGACCGGTGGCGACGAAGTCCGCCGCCTTCATGACGCGGTCGCGGTCAGCACGTCGCCTAGCCTGTCGAGCAGGTATTCCAAGTCCTCCTGCGGCATGTCCTCGAACTGCGTGAGGATCCGGGTGATCACCCGCGAGCGGTATCGTTCCTTGTCGTGCTCACCGCCATCCAATTCGGTGCCGTGCACGACGTCAAGCGCGACGCGCACTGCAGGGAGCAGCCGCAGCGGCAGGCCCGTCTGCTCGTATAGCGACACCAGACCCTTCAGGCCCGCGTCGTGGATCAGGGTGCGAGCGTTGGCGACCGGAATGCCTGCCATCACCGCCATGGCCATCTCGAAGAAGGCGAGATCGCCAACGCAGACGGCGCGCAGCACCAGGAACGGCGTGAGCCGCTTCCTGCGATGCATCTGCCGCACCAAGCGTTCCAGTTCCTGCTCGTCCGAGCCGAAAGTGTAGGCCAAGGTGGCGCGCTCGCGACTTTGCAGCACGATGTCGGTGGCAAGCTCGACAGGCAGGTCGTGGTGGCTCACCAGGTAGGACTGCAGGTTGTCTGACACGATGGCGACAAGACGTTCGGCGATGGTGACGGGCAGGCCGGCGCGATGAACCATGGTGGTCTTCACACGGTCGCTATCGGCGAAGCGGTCGACGGCGATACCAAGGCTCGCCTCGGTGACGCGTGCCTTCGCATTGGCCAGCAACACGGCGACAGCTTCCTCGCTGCCCTGTCGGGTCACCGCATCGGACACAGCCTCGGAAACGTCGGTCCGCCGCGCGATCGCCTCTTGTTTGGGCGAGGAGCCGCTGCCGACCAACTCGACCAGGTCGCCCTCGGTGAGCACGGGGGATTCAGCCAGGATCGGCAGCGCCACCGCCTCGACGTCGTTCGCAAGCCGCATGGCCACATCGTGCGGCAAACGCCGCGCTGCACGCAGGCTTGCCGATAGCGCGCTGCGCACGGTGGATTCGACGTCCTTCGCCATGACGCGAAGAATGTCATGCGCGATCCCTAACTCGGCTTCACCCAGCACCGGGCTATCGATCTCGCGCGCCAGTTTGTCCGCGATCGCGGCACGAACCGTGGCAGACGGCTCTGCCAGCAGACGCGCAACATCGGCTTGCGTTAGCAAAGACGCCATGCCGGCGAGCATGGCGGCAAAGCATTAGGACGCGGTTAACCGCCCTGTAGCGTCAGTGAGCTAGCCGCCTCCACCAGTGCCTGATGCGCCTTTTCGGCTGCCGTTGTCGCCTGTTCAATCGCCTGATTGAGCTGCTCCAACCTGCTCTCATCGAGATCCAGCGCCCGGGTCAATCTGGCATGGAGCGCGTCATTGGCAGCCACGGCCGCCAGGTTGCGTCGGATGCGCTCCTCATCCTGCAGGACAGCCGCCTGCTGCGCCTTGAGCTGATCGACCGAGGCGCGCTTCGAGGCCTCGTCCTGCCGCAGCGACGCCAGGCGCAGCAGCGCTGAACGCGCGACCTGCGAGAGCGTCTGTTCATTCAGCATCCGAACCACCACTTGCGCATCGTCGGCCAGCAACTCGGTGTGCTCGCGTTCGAGCCGGTCGAGATAGACGGTCAGCTTGCGCACCTCGCCTGGTTGCAACGAGACGGGAACCCGCCAGGCGGTCGCGGTCTCCTCGGTACCCGCAATCGGGCCGCCTTCGAAGGTCAATGTGCGGTCACCCTCTTTGGGGATTTCCACCAATACAGTGCGTGGCTCGTTCGCCGGCGCGCTTATGGTCAGGCGCAGCACTTCCCTTTGGCGCGTGGTGATGCTCAGCACGCCTTGCGCGGCAGTCAGAGAGGCGAGCGTTGTTTCACCCGAACTGGTGCGCTCGACCGTCGTGCGCAGGTCCTGCGCGAAGGACAGCAGGCGGCGCTCACCAACCGGCAGCCCGCCCAACCTTGCGTCGCCAGCAAATGTCGCGGTCCCGGAAGCGTCGTACAGCGCCAGGATGCCGGCCGGGAGCGACGTTCCGGTGTCGTTGGTGATGCGGACGGCAGACAGCGGATGGACGTCGTTGCCAGTTGCAAGGTCCACCCTCTCAGCGGGCAGGCTGCGATCGATGATCGGCACGCTGGCGCTATACCCGGCCGCCAGGGTGACCGGAGAAGGAAGCTTAAAGATCGTCTCTTCGGCGGTTTCCGCGGCCTGCGCCTGATCTGCCGCCTGCGCCATCTCGGCTGGCGCGGGTGCAGGGGGCGGTGCAGCCATCGCCCGAGCGGGGACGGGGGCGCCGGCGGCCTTCTGTGTCGCGAACTCCGTCGGCCGCGCGCGCGTGTCCGCGGCGGGAAGAATGCGACCCAGTATTTCCACCGGCACCTCGGGGCGCTGGACGAAGTAGCTTTGGTAGATCGCCTGTCGGAAGGTGACCGGGTTGCCGTATTGCAGGGTCAGAGCGATATCTTTCCAGTCGGCGCCGGACTGGTTCTCCAGTACCGCCCAGCCTTGCAGCCGCGCCGGATCGCCATCCTTCGCCGGCAACACCAGGCGATACGAGGCCTTCCATAGCGGCGCTGCGACGACGTATCCCACACGCACCGTGCGTTGGCCGTTGCCAGGGCTGTGCAGTGTCAGATGCCGGACGCTCTGATTGGCTTCCCGCCGCAGCAACTCAAGCGCAGTCCCGATGCGCCCGCGCAGATCAGGGTCGGCCACCTGGATGCTGTCAGCCTCCTCCAGCACGAACTGACGCAGTCCTTCGGGGCCGAGAATGGTGACGCGCGTACGCTGCACAGCGGGTTGCGGTGGCCCAGGCGGAGCTGCCAGTGGTTCTGTCACTCGGTCGGCATGCACGATGCGGCCTTCCATTGGGCGCGGGCCCTGCACCTCGATCTCCACACCTTGCAGACTGTTCAGGTAATCCACCGGCGATCGCAGCGCCTCAGGTCCGAACGGAACATTGCCGAAGCTGGCGCGCGTGGAGTCGCGGCCAGGCAGCTCCACGGCGCCAACTGCTCCCTGATTGTCGAACACCACGAGGGACGTCAGCACGTCGTCAACCTGATCGAGCGGCACGTCGAGGCTGAGAGTGGCATCGCCATCCACTTCGGCTTCATACTCGAAGTAGCCGACGCCAGCGGAGGACAGCATCACGCGCTTGAGTGTCAGATCAGCGGCAACGGCCGGCGTCACGCCGAGTAGCAGGAATGCCAGGATCAGGCGGCGCATCGCGGTTCTCCGTTGCTGCGCCGGAGCATAGCGACGTGGACCTGCTCAGTGCAGTGTCTAGTGAAGAGATACGCGCGGCGCAGATCGTAACCGGCGTGACAATGGCGGCCTTCATCGCGGCTGGCGTGGTACCTGGAGCTCGGAGATACGCCGCGAGAATCAGGGGCGCGCTGTTGGTCCTGTATCTCGTCGTCTGCGGCGCAATCCTGACCCACGCATTGTTATGAGATAGCGGATCATCGAAGCGGCAGATTGTGCCCCCCGGTCGCTGCGCGCTGCAGCGGAACAAACGGGTCAAGATCGATCGGCGGTTCGCGTCCAAGCGCAACCTCTGCCAGCACGCGCCCGGCGAATGGCCCGATCGTCAATCCCGCGGCTCCCAGCCCATTGCCGACCAGAAGACCGTCGACGCCTGGCATAGCACCGAGCAGAGGCCGGATCCCCTGCCCTACCGGACGAAACCCGACCCGCGTCTCGATGATGCTTGCCGATGCAAGACCCGGCGCCACGTGTAGCGCTTCAGCAAGCACTTCCGCCTGTCCGGCCGCGGTGGTGCGATAGTCGAAGCCGACACCAAACTCGCGCGTTGCGCCGGCGACCACACGCGAATCATCGAACGCGAGAAGATAATGGCTGCCCGGTGGGAGTACCACCGGCCAGTCCTGTGTGTTCTCTCCCGGCAGGCGCAGATGCACGATCTGGCCACGCTGCGGTTCGATCGCCAACGCGATGCCCAGAGGCTGCAGCAGTGCCGCCGCCCAGGCCCCGGCAGTCACGACGATGCCGTCACCTTCGATCGTCCCACCGCCCATACTGACCGCGCGCACCCGATTGCCGTCGGCAATCAGCTTCGCCTGCGCCTTGAACAACCGTGCACCAAGCCGCTGTGCTGCGCGCAGCAATCCTGCCGCCATCAGCCGTCCATCCACGCGGGCACCATTGGCCACATGCAATCCGGCGAGATCCTCGCGCAATGGCGGGAACAGCATTCTCGCGTCGCGCGCGCTCAGCACGTTGGTTTCGCCCATCTCGGGCGTATCGCTGCGACGCCGTTGCAGCAACCGGTCGAAAGCCCGGAGCTCATCGGCATCGCTGGACACGATCAGAGCGCCGGCGCGACGGTAGCCGAGTTCGGTTTCGCCCTGCTCCGCCAGCTCCGGCACCAACTCGGTGTAGTAACGCGCGCCTTCGACATACAGGCGATAGAAGGCTGGATCATCGGCGCCTGACACCCACGGACAGATGATGCCGGCACCCGCTGCCGTGGCGCGGCCATCATGCGAGGCGTCGACGATGGTGATCTGCGCGCCGGCACGCGCCAGATGGAAGGCTGTGCTCGCGCCCAGAATGCCCGCGCCGACAACGATGATATGCATTGCATCTCCCTTCGCTGGCATGATCCAGAGCAGGTTCTCGGGTATGATCTCAGCCCTCGCTTGAGGACACCCCGGTGTTGCGCCAGCATTCCACGCTCTGCTTCGATGTCAAGGGAGACAACGCATGACGCCGGCTGAACTCGACAAGGTTGACGTGCTGGTGATCGGCGCCGGCAACGCGGCCTGCAACGCTGCGCTGTCGGCGCACGAGGCCGGCGCCACGGTCGCCATGATCGAGACTGCGCCGAAAGACGCGCGTGGCGGGAATTCGGCGTTCACAGGCGGCGCGTTCCGCTTCACCTATTCCAAGGTCGATGACCTGCTGCGGCTGGCGCCTGACATCGCCGACCTCGACCTAGCCAGCATCGATTTCGGCACCTACACCGATGGCCAATACTTCGACGATATGGGGCGGCTGACCGAGTATCGCTGCGACCCGGAGCTGACCGAGGTGCTGATCGGCAACAGCTTCGAGGCCGGCCTATGGCTGCGCAAACAAGGCGTGCGGTTTCAGCCGGCGCTTGGACGGCAGGCGTTCAAGGTCGGGGGAAAATTCAAGTTCTGGGGTGGGCTCGCGTGCCACATTTTGGGCGGCGGCCAGCATTTGGTTGCGGCACTGCACGACCGACTGGAGCGCCTTGGCATTCCCGTGCTGTACGACACCACAGCGACAGCACTGCTGCGGGGCGATACGCGCATCGAGGGCGTACGGGTGCGACATGGCTTTCGCCAATACGACCTGCGGGCCGGTGCGGTGGTGATGGCGTGCGGCGGGTTCGAGTCAAATGCCGAGATGCGCGCCCGCTATCTCGGGCCGAACTGGGACCTCGCGAAGGTGCGCGGTACCAGGTACAATACCGGCATCGGCCATCGCATGGCGATCGACATCGGCGCCGCTGTCGCCGGGCATTGGTCCGGTGCACATGCCGTGCAGTGGGATATGAATGCGCCGCCTTATGGCGACCTGACGGTGGGCGACCGCTTCCAGAAGCACAACTATCCGTTCGGCGTGCTGGTGAATGCGCGCGGCCAACGCTTCCTGGACGAAGGACTCGATTTCCACAGCTACACCTATGCGAAATACGGGCACGAGGTGATGCAGCAGCCTGGCCTGTTCGCCTGGCAGATCTTCGATGCAAAGATCGTGCACCTGCTGCGTGAGGAATACCGCATCGCGCGCATCACCAAGGAACAGGCGGACACGCTCGAGGAACTCGCGCCGAAGCTGACCGGCGTCGATACTGCGGCCGTGCTGGAGACACTGCGCCAATACAACGCGGCGGCACGGCCTGACGTGCCGTTCAATCCCAACGTGCACGATGGGCTGCGCACGCTTGGGCTGCCGATTGACAAGACGAACTGGGCGCAGAAGCTGGACACGCCGCCCTATCATGCATACGGCGTGACGGCCGGCGTCACCTTCACCTTCGGCGGCCTGAAGACCACGACGTCAGCCGAGGTCGTGGACACATCGGGGGTGCCGGTTCCGGGCCTGTACGCGGCGGGTGAAATCCTCGGCGGTCTATACTTCCATAACTACGGCAGCGGTACCGGTCTGGTGGCCGGCGTGGTGTTTGGCCGCATTGCGGGACAGCAAGCGGCACTCACCCGACAGTGATGCGCGGCGGGTTGCGCAGCGTCTGCAGGATAACGCAGTAGCGCTCGGTGGTCTGGATCATACGCTCCAGTTTCGCGGGATCGGCATCGCTGTCGATCTCGAACCGCAGCGCGATATCGCTCAGACCAACCGGAACGTTGCGATCGATGCCAAGTGTGCCGCGCGCGTCCCACGTGCCTTCGGCAATGACCCGACCGCTGCGAATGATTACGCCGGACGCGGTGGCAACTGCGCGCAGCGTGACGCCGGCACAGGCGACCAGCGCCTCCAGCAACATGTCAGCCGAGCAGGCGTGTTCACCGGAACCGCCGGTCGCCGCGTGCAGGCCTGCCGTTACCTCGCCGTGCCACGATGGCACGGTGCAGGCAACATCGTCGCGATCGAGCCGCGCCTCGGCGCGAGACAGAACGCGCGCGGCGTCTGGCGTATCGCGGTAGCGTTGCTTGACGGGCGCCTGCATGGCGCGAAGCTGTTCCGCATTCATGACCCGGGCGCCTCCTTGTGACACACACATTGCGAGGCCGTGACCATCGCACGATCACGCCACCCACGTCACGCCACCCACGTCACGCCACGACCGGAGACAGTTCTTCGCGTCGTGCCGCATCCCACATCAGACGCGGATCGAAGGTCTCAGCTGCAAACATGGTCAGGATCACCACGCCGCAGAATGCCATTGCGCCGACCCCCGGCTCGATCGTGATCACGGTGCCGAACTTCACCAGTGCGCCCAGCAGGGCCTCCATAAAGATGTCGATCATCGACCATCGCCCGATCCAGCGCACCACGTGGTACAGGCGGGTCCGATCGCGCAGCCAGTCCGACCGACCCATCTGCGTGGCCACCAGCATGATGGTAAGGCCCACCAGCTTCAGCATCGGGACAGCGATGCTGGCGAAGAACACCAGCGCGGCAAGCGGGTACATGCGCGAGGAGATCAGCTCTTCCACGCCGCCGATGATCGTGCTCGGCGCACCGGCACCGAGTTGCATCACGGTCAGAACGGGATAGTAGTTCGCCGGCACATAGAGCACGGCTGCGGCGATCACCAGCGCCCAGGTGCGTGCCACGCTGTTCGGCTTGCGGACATGCAAAGCCGCATCACAACGCGGGCAATGCGCATGCTCTTCGCGCGGCGTGCTGACCAGGCGGCATACCTCGCAGCCGACTGGATCGATTGTGCCACTGCTGACCGCGGCACCACCGTCCGATCGCAGCCTTCGATCAAGCCGCTGCCAGACAGCCTCGCGATCGAGCGCACTGTCGGCCCAGATGATGACGATGGTCAGTGCCATCAAAGCGTAGACGCCGGCGTCGAGCGTTATGTGCACAAGGTCGCCAAGTTTCACGTAGGCGACGAACACACCAAATACGAAGACCTCGATCATGGACCAGGGACGTAGCCGTTCGGCCAAGGCAAAAATTCGGCGCAAATGATGCGGCGGCGCGGCCTCGCGCAGACGGAGCAGGACGTAAAGCGTGCCGATGAGCTTCCCAGCCGGGGCGAGCACAGTGACGAACACCACCACGGCGGCAAGCGGCGCCATGCCTCGCTGCACCAATTCAGCAGGTCCCGACAAAAGATACGCGCTGTGCCCAATTCCTGCCGTCTGCACGCTCATCAGTGTCGTGGTGCACATCACCAGCAGCAGCACCAAGGCAGCAATGGTCAGCGCAATACTATGGCCCAGGGGATGCGTTTTGGTCCGATGCAGGACGGTGGAACACTGCTCGCAATAGGCAGTCATTCCCTTGGCAAGAGATGGGACGTCCTGCAAAAGACCACACCCGAGGCATTCGCACAGCTGCCACGGTGTGACAATGTCATCCGGACGCCGTTGCATCAGCGGCCAGGCCGAGCCACCAGCATTGCCGCCAGCCCGTCCGCAAGTTGACCCACCGCGGTGCTGATTGCCGCCACTTCGCCGGGTATGCGCGATGAGCCCGGGGTGACGCTGAAGCGGAAATTACGGAGCGCCGGCGTGGCCGCCCTGCCCTTGAAAATGATCCCGGCCTGCGCCGACAGGATCAGGTTGCCGCCCGCATCCTTGTCCATTCTCTGGATATTCAAGGTCACCGTTGCGTCGGCCGGCGCGGAGACTGCACCGACCTCGCTGATCACTACGCTGTGCGGCAATCTTTGCTGCAATTCGTCGACCAGGACGCGGCTGAGCATCGCTCCGAGCGGTTCGCCCCACCAATCGTTCGACATGACGTCGAGTTTGTAGTCCTCGGACGATCGCACGATCTGCAAGCGTTCCAGGTAGCGTTCGAGACCGATCTGCTGCAGGACGATCACCTTGGGCGACGCCCCCTGCTGGACACCGGGCACCGGTGCGATCGTATAGAGTTCCGGGCTCGGCGAGGAACATGCGGCGAGTGCGGCGAGCAGACCGAGCACGGATGCGGCGCGAAGGCGATGTAGGACCACTACTCCACGCCTCCGGCCGCGCGTCCTTTGATGAGCGCTTCGGGATGGCGCGCCAGCAGATCGGCAAATGCACGGATGGAGCGCACGGCGTCGTTCAGCTGGATCAGCAGCCGCCCGAGATCCCGGTTGAATTGCGTGTTGTCGCCATAGCCGGTGTTCAAGGAGAGCATCAGCTTGTTGGCGTTGCTCAGCGTCTTTTCCAATCCGGCGGTGATCTCTGGCAGCGCCTTGCTTGTGGAGGCATCGAAGTGCTGCAGCACTTGCTTGGCGCTGGCCAGGGTCGCTGAAAGGTCCTCCAGCGACTTCTGCACCTGCGGGCCATTCGTCAGATTGTTGGTGCTCTGCAGGATACCGGCGAGATTGTCGCCGATCTGCTTGAACGGTATGGCGCTGACCTGTTCCAGCAGTGCGGTGGCCGAGGCCTGAAGGCCGGCGAGGCCGGTGCCTCCGGTGGTCGGCAGCACGAAGTCTTCGCCGTCCATCGTCACCGATGCGGGTGGTGCGTCACGCACGAAATCCAGCGTCACCATCTGCTGGCCCGTGATCAGGCTGGCACTCTCCAGGCTCGCCCGCAGACCACGCTGCAGGACGTTCTGAACCGCCTCGTTGGTCGAGGCGAATACGTGGTTGCCGATGCCGACGATCCGTTCAGGCTCGACCTCGTAGCGGACCGGCGCGACAATCGTATCCTTGACGGGGTCGTAGCTGAGCGCCACGCTCGTTACGTGCCCGATAGCCAGGCCGTGCATGGTGACCTCGGAACCCGGTCCAAGACCGCGCACCGAACCGGGGAAGAAGGATATCACCGAAATCTTGCGGCTATAGGATGCTGCATCGGCGGCTTCCTTGCTCGCAAACAGCGGGAACACGTGATTGTCGGCGCTCATTGTGCCGACTGACTTTTCGTCCGGTGTGGTGAACGCGATTCCGCCGAGCAACAGCGCCCGCAATGACTCGAGCTGCAACTCGACCCCGGTCCCGCCGATTTTCAGTGAGACCCCGGATGCGTTCCAGAACCGGGTATCGTCGGTGACGTAGCGGTCGTATGGCGCACGAACGAAGGTGTGGATGGTGACGCTTTGTGCCATGTCGGCGATGTCCCAGCCAAGCACCTCCCCCACATTGAGATCGCGGAAGTACACCGGGGAGCCGACGGAAATCGAACCGAGCCGGTTCGCCTTCAAGGAGAAGGTGTGCCCTGGGATATTGGCCTGCAGGACCGGCGGTTCCTCCCGGCCGGTGAAGGCCCGCTGCGGCTTGCCCTCGGTCGCGCCGGGCATCATGCCGATATAGGAGCCGGACAGCAGCGTATCGAGGCCGGATATGTTGCCTGCGAACAGGCGCGGTTTGACGACCCAGAAGACTGTCTGATCAGTCAGCAGTGGATCGGCTTGTCGGGTCGTGGCAACCGTCACCACCACATGCGAATGGTCCTTGGTCAGATCCAGACGCTTCACCGTGCCCAGCGTTATGTCTCTGAACTTGAGCTGCGACTGGCCGGCCTGCAGACCCTCCGCGGTCTCGAAGGTGATGGTGATGGTGGGGCCCTCTTTCGAGAGTGTATCCCAGGCCAACCACACGCCGATCGCGATGGCGATGATCGGAATGATCCAGATCACCGGAATACGTCGCGAGTGCCGGATCCCGGCGCGGGCGAGCACGGACGTGCTGTTGGTATTACTCATGACACACCTTGGATCACAGACGATCGCTGGTCCATGCGAACCGGCCAACCAGCGACGGGGGATCGCAGTCTAGCTCACGCGCGCCTTCGGCAACACAGCACAGGCGACCGGGCGTCACCTTCGCCGCGTGGAACGAAGTTATGGTGCCGCGACGTACTGGTAGTAGACGCCGTTGGCACCATACGCGGGCCTATACCAGGTGCTGCCGCATTGATACTCCTGATAGGCCGCCTGGTAGAAGCAACCCGCTGGCAGCGCCGCGACATACGCGGGCGGTGGCGCATATGCGGCGGCCGTGGCAGCGGAGCCAGCGGCGGCGCCAACCGCCAGACCGGTCGCCGCACCCACGGCGGCCCCGGCCGCTGCGGCACCCCAGCCGCTGTAGCCACAATTGTAGCAACCGGCACCGTAATAGTTCACCGTCGCGGGTTGATGGTAGTACGTTCCGTAAGCCGTCGTCGTGGTGTGGCCGTAATAGCCGGTGTGTTCGGCGCCATAGGGTCCCACTGCCGTGCCGTGATAGTATCCCCCGTAGTCGCTGGCGTGATAGGCGCCCTCCGGCGTCGCCGCGGTGCCATGCCAGGCGCCGCCGTAGTTGCTCTCGTGCGCAACGCCGCTCGAGGTGACCTGCGTGCTGTGATCCCAGCCGCCC
Source organism: uncultured Alphaproteobacteria bacterium (assembly GCA_963850535.1). Taxonomy (GTDB): domain Bacteria; phylum Pseudomonadota; class Alphaproteobacteria; order Acetobacterales; family Acetobacteraceae; genus JAMXLO01. The sequence continues at coordinate 71,282 of CAWKMC010000003.1, forward strand.
CAATCGCTCGAGTGCGAGACGCCGCCCGCCCCGACGCTGCTGGAATAATTCCAGCCACCGAAACTGCCGCCGCGCGAGAAGCCGCCGCCGGAATAGCCATGGAACCAAGCCTGTGCCGGCGCCAACGGCAAACCGGCGATCAGGACCGACGCTGCGACTGCCATGCAAACCTTGGGCATCTCAGCACTCCTTCTTGGGCTTTTTGCCGGCAGCCGTGGCCGCCCGACGGTCAGGGTGGGGGAACGGGCTGATAATATATTCCGTTTGCGCCATAAGCGGGAGACAACCAGGTTCCGCCGCCGCATTCATAGGCGTGCGGCAGCGGACGGTAGATGCAGCCGGCCGGGAGCGCCGCATAGTGCGCCGGTTGCGCAGCGGCGGCCGAGGCGGCGGCACCGGCCGCCACACCAACGGTCGCGCCAACCGCTGCACCAGCCGCGGCAGCACCCCAAGCGCTGCCACCACAATTATAGCAGCCGGCACTGCCGTAATAATTCACCGTCGCGGGCTGATGATAATAGCTTCCGTTGGCCGTCGTGTGCACGGTGCCGGTCGCTCCAACGGCAGTGCCGTGATAGTAGCCGCCGTAGTCGCTACCATGATACGCGCCCTCCGGCGTCGCGGCCGTGCCGTGCCAGGCGCCGCCGGCATTGCTTTCGTGCGCAGCGCCACCGTAACCGACCTGCGTGCTATGGTCGTAGCCGCCGTAATCGCTGGAGTGCGACACCCCTTGCGAGGTCACGGTCGTGGAGTGCTCCCAGCCGCCTGCCGAGCCGGCGTGGGTGTAGCCACCACCGGAGTAGCCGTGGACCCAGGCCTGCGCCGATGCCAACGGCAATCCAGCCGCCAGAACTGCAACAGCGATCTTGCGCATTTGCGTCCTCCCCCTACGGTTTTGCCGGCGGCTTCTGCGCCGGGGGCGGTTCGCGCATGCCGGGCGGCTGGAATGCCATCGCCTTGCCCTTTGCAGCTTTCTCGGACTTGAAGGTCGCGGGATCGACCGAGTCGGTCAGCCGCCAATCGGAATATTCGGTCTGATACAGCGCATGCGCGGGCTCATGCGGATACACCACGCGCACCATGCGCGGCAAGTGATCCTCGGTACCGATCCACAACTCGGCCTGCACATTGTCGCCGGCCACAGCGACCATGTCCGTGGTGGTGCCACCGACAACCTTCGACTGCCCGACATAGAATGCCGAGTTAATCCCGTGTTCTTCGAACACTGCGCACGGCTTCGACAGGATCACGTCGGCGAACGGGAAGTAGATGGCTGCCTTCTCCCATGCCGTATCGACCATCTGGTCGATCGTCGGCGGCGCATCGGCAATCGCGACGAGATCCTGCGACGGCACGTAGGCCATCATGGCCTTGCCGTCATAGTAGAACTCATCCGGGATGCCATCGCCGGGGGTGATCACCCGCAGCTTGTCGGGGCGCTGCAATGTGACTTCATTCTTGGTGGCATAGAACAGCGGTTGTCCGTTCCGGGCCGCACGCTCATAGGTGCTGACCGCGGTGAAGGACATGGCCTTGGCCGCGGACAGTACGTCGCAGGACGCCTTGAGGATGTCGACCGCTTTCGGTTCGATTGGTGGCGCCTGCGGGGTCGCTGTCTGCGCCGACTGCGCCCTCGCCTGCGGTGCGAGGAACGCCGTGAGCAGCAGCAGCCATATCATGCGTCGTATGATGCGAACCATTGGACGAGATCTCCCTGCGCCGGGCAAGCAAAACCAGCATACGCGGCACCGCCAAGGCGGCGGCGATGCGAGCGCTATGCAATTTCGGCTAAACCATAGCAGGATTCGGATCATTGATCTAAATCAACCGGATTGCCAGGAATGCTGGCCCGTTGCCGGTAAACCATCGCGAGCGGATAGAGCCCATGTCTATACAGTTGCGGCTTCGTATCAGCGCATTGTTGTGCCTGGTGATCCTTGCCGACTGTTCGCAACCCGCACCAGCGAACCTTGCGGCATCGCTCGAGGGCATCCAGAAGTCGAGGTTCCTCAGCTGTTCGGGCCCTCCGCTGCTGGCGACATCAAACGCCGGCCAGGATCATATGTCGTTCGTGACCAACCTGAGACGGGGTGAAACGATCGGCGTCAGCAGCCCGACGGCATTTCCGGTCGCGTCCTGCTCGGTGGATGCGGTGTTCCAGAACGATCGGCTGATCAGCTCGACATTTTCCGGCGATATGTCGATGTGCAGCATGGTCTTCGGCCCATGCCTGCAGAAATAGTTCCGTGTTGACCGCTGCTGGTCATTTTGCGGCTTGTCCACCCATAATGCGGCCGCCAACCGCGTAAGCGGTCATTCAGCCTGCCTGTGAGGAAACGCACTTGATGACAACGACGCGACGTAGATTGCTGCTCGGCGCCTTGGCTGCGCCTCTGGTGGCGCGCTATGCGCGCGCCGCAGAATACTCCTGGAAGTTCGCGCACACCGCGCCGCTCACCTTCCCGTTCCACATCCGCCTGGCCGAAGCAGCCGCACAGATCGGCAAGGAGTCGAACGGGCGTATGGAGCTGCAGATCTTCCCCGATGCCCAACTCGGCGGCGACAACGACCTGCTGTCACAGGCGCGCCAAGGCGCCATCGAGTTCTGCCAGCCGACCGGACAGATCCTCGCGTCGATCCTGCCGGTGACGGCGATCAGCGCGTTGGGCTTCGCCTGGTCTGACTATTCCAAGGTGTGGCCGGCGATGGACGGCGAACTCGGCGCGTATATCCGCGGGCAGATCGCGGCCAAGTCCGGGCTGGTGGCGATGGACCAGATGTGGGACCTGGGTTTTCGCCAGATCACCACCAGCACCAAACCGATCAAAACCGCATCCGACCTGGTCGGCCTGAAGATCCGTGTGCCGGTCGCGCCCAGCCTGGTGACGCTGTTCCAAACTCTGAAGGCAGCACCACTGTCGATGCAGTTCACCGAGGTCTACTCGGCGCTGCAGACCCATATCGCCGACGCGCAGGAGAACCCGCTGACGCTGATCAAGGTGACCAAGCTGTACGAGGTGCAAAAATACTGCTCGCTCACCAACCACGTATGGGATGGGCATTGGGCGTGCTGCAACGCTGCGTCGTGGAAGGGACTGCCCGAGGATCTGAAGGCGATCGTGGCGCGCAGCCTGAACGAGGCGGCAAAGCGCGAGCGCGAGGACATCGCCGCCAACGACAAGGTGGTGCAGGCCGACCTGGAGAAGGCCGGCCTGGTGTTCAATGCCGCGGAGACCCAAAGCTTCCGCGATGGCCTGAAGCAAGGCGGTTTTTACAAATACTGGCGTGACAAGCTGGGCGACCAGCCGTGGGAGATACTGGAGAAATACGCCGGCAAGCTGGGCTGAATACCGAAGCGGCGTACGCGCAGGCGACCACGCGCACGCCGAACCCGAGCCTTAAGATGTCCGAAGCTGAAGGTCTGATCAGAACACGACGTTGGAGGCGGTGCCGTGCAACGGGGTCACCTGGTAGAAATCCCGCTGCCCGTGATTGAGCGCCGGGATGATCGAGAACGCATGATGCGTGGTGACACCATCCGTTCTGACGGTAACACTGCTGAACGCCGGCAAGTTCACGCGCGGGACGAGAAGGCTGAACGAGGTCGAACCGGCATCGATGGTGCGCACGATGGTGACGCTGACGACTGTTCCGAGGTCACATTCCACCCTGCGGATTTCGTCGCCGGAAAAGCTGAGCGACCGAACCGGGTCCTGATACGAGAAATGCGGTTTTCCGTCGATACCACTCGTGCTGTAGCTGACATGCAGTCCGCCTCCCGAGAGGCTGAACATGTTGGCTAAGACGAAGACGGGTATCTGCTGCGTTACGGGTTCTGCTAGCGTGGTGGACATGGTCTTCACTCCCTGTAAGTTGCCATGGGCGTCTTAACGGCACGGCAGACTTTCAGGTGCGACCCAGTTCACACCCTTACATCGCGATTGCTCCCTGGCGCGATCGTGAAGGATGCGCGAACCTGGAATTCAAGCAGACGGACCAAGAGGGAACAGGATGGACACTAGAATCGACGAGATTGCTGATCGCATCTACCGTATTTCGCTATATAACCCCATGGTCGCGCCGCCGGCAGGTCTGACCTACAATGTGTTCCTAATTGCGGACGACGAGCCGCTGCTGTTTCATACTGGGCGACGGTCTACATTCTCGGACGTTGCCGCGGCAATCGCCCGCGTAATGCCGCTGGACCGGCTGCGCTGGATCACCTTCGGCCACTATGAGTCAGACGAATGCGGCGCAATGAACGAATTTCTGGCTGCGGCACCGCAGGCGCAGATCGCACATGGCAACACTGCGTGCCGGGTGTCGCTCAATGATGTGGCGGCTCGCCAGCCGCGCGCGCTGGCTGACGGCGAGGCGATCGAACTTGGTGATGGCAGGCGCGTGCGCTACCTCGACACACCGCACATTCCGCACGGCTGGGAGGCGGGTGTGCTGTACGATGAACCGTCGAGCACGCTGTTGTGCGGCGACCTGTTTACCCAGACTGGGGAAGCACCGCCGACGACCAGCGGGGACATCGTCGGTCCTGCGATTTCCGCCGAGGACTTGTTCCGGTTCTCCAGCCTGCATCCGAGCACGGGACGCACAATTCGACAGCTCGCGACACTGGCACCGCGCATGCTTGCACTGATGCATGGACCCGCGTTTGCCGGCGATTGCACAGCGGCATTGCACGCACTGGCCACCGACTACGACCGACGCATTCGTTCGCTGCTGGACAGTGCTTGATCCCTGCGGCAGCAGCGCGATGATTTGCTGAAAGCGTCAACAGCACGCAAATGGGAGGATCCGCATGGCCAACACCGAAGCGATTGCCGATATACTCCGGCGGGCAACTGACGCGGGCGATGTACCTGGCGTCGTGGCCGCAGCGGCCACGGCGGAGGGACCGATCTTCGCCGCCGGTTTCGGTGTGCGCGATACCGGGTCCGGAACCGCGATGACCGCCGATACCGTGGTTTGGATCGCCTCGATGACCAAGGCGGTGACTGGTGCCTGCGCCATGCAGTTGGTCGAGCAGGGCCGGCTTTCGCTCGATGCGCCGATCGCGACCGTGCTGCCGGAGCTGGACAAGGTACAGGTGCTCGAAGGCTTCGCACCGGACGGCACACCCAGGATGCGACCGGCAAGGCGGCCGATCACGCTCCGCCACCTGCTGACACACACTGCAGGATTCGTCTATGAGATCTGGAACCCGGAGATGGGACGCTACCTGGAGACGACCGGCACGCCAGGTATCATCTCGTGCCAGAACGCCGCTCTGTCGATCCCGTTGTTGTTCGATCCCGGTGAGCGGTGGGACTATGGGATCGGCATCGATTGGGCAGGCAAGGCGGTCGAGGCGGTCAGCGGCCAGAAGCTCAGCGATTACATGCAGCAGAATCTTCTGCAGCCCCTCGGCATGCAGGACACCGGGTTCAAACTCGGCCCGGCGCAACGACAACGGCTGGCCAAGGTGCATAACCGAACTCCCGCAGGCTTCGTCGCCACCGACCTCGAGTTGCCGCAGGAGCCGGAATTCGAAATGGGCGGCGGCGGGCTGTATTCGACCGTGGGTGACTACCTCCGTTTCACACGGATGATCATAAACAATGGGATGTTGGACGGCACGCGCGTGCTGGCACCCGGGACCGTCGCGACGATGACCGCCAATGCGATGGGCAATGTGACGTGCCGCGCGCTGAAGACGTGCGCACCGGCGTTGTCGAACGATGTCGATTTCATCGACGGCATGCAGTGGGGGTTGAGCTTCCTGATCAATCCGCAGCCGCTGCCGACTGGGCGTTCGGCTGGATCGCTGGCCTGGGCGGGTCTCGCGAACTCCTATTTCTGGATCGACCCGGCGAAGCAGGTCACCGGCGTCTACGCCACGCAGGTGCTGCCGTTCTTCGATGCGAAGACGGTCCAGCTGTTCCAAGACTTCGAGACCGCCGTCTATCGCCTGCAGTGAAAAGGATCTGCGGGAGCAGGTTCATGCGTTACGCGGCAGCCGGATGGTGAATTCGCTGTATTCGCCCGCTTTGCTGTCCACGCTAATGGTGCCGCCGTGTTGTTGCGTGATGATGTCGTAACTCATCGACAGGCCGAGACCGGTGCCCTCCCCCGGCGGCTTGGTGGTGAAGAACGGCTGGAACAGCCGGTCCTTGATTTCGGCAGGAATGCCGATGCCGTTGTCGCGCACCAGTATCTCCACCGCACCGTCCAGTTGACGTGTCGAGACCTTCAGAGAAGGTTGGAAGCCGGACGTCGTCTTCGCGCGTTGACGCTCGCGCGCCGCGTAGAAGCCATTGCTGAACAGGTTCAGCAACACGCGTGTCACGTCCTGCGGTACCAGCGTGATCGGCGCAATTCCTTCGCCTAGTTGACGCTGCAGTGAGATGTTGAACGTCTGGTCCTGTGCACGCGCACCGTGATACGCAAGGTTCAACGCCTCCTCGATCAGGGCATTAAGATCAACCGACCGCCGCTCGCCGGAGCTTCCGCGCGAGTGCTCCAGCATGCTCCGCACGATGCCGTCGGCGCGCCTGCCGTGTTCGTTGATCTTGACGAGATTACTGGCGAGCGTACTCGTCAGGTCATCGACCTCGGCACGACGAGCGTCGTCGAGCAACCCAAGGCCAGGCGCCGCCGTCTGCTTCAGTTCATCTAGGAGATCAACCGACAGACTCGCAAAATTGTTGACGAAGTTCAGCGGGTTCTTGATCTCGTGCGCAATGCCAGCGGTGAGCTGACCCAGCGAGGCCATTTTCTCCGCCTGGATCAGGCTGGCCTGCGCGGTCTTCAGATCACGATACGCCGCCTCCGCCGCATCGCGGGCGGCACGGATTTCTTCTTCGCTGCGCTTGCGCTCGGTGATGTCGGAGAAGATCAGCACGAATCCGCCGTCCGGGACCGGGTTGCGACGGATTTCGATCACCCTGCCATCAGGCAGCGTCCGCTCGTAGCCGTAGGATTGGCCGGTACTGGCGACTAGGGCGTGAATTTGCTCCGCCGTATCGACATTCGCGCCGAAGTATCCCTGGTCGGCGAGAAAGCGGAGGTGTTCTTCATACGTACAACGCTGCTTGAGAAGATCGTCGGGTAGGCCGAAGATCTTCTGGAACTTGCTGTTCCACGCCACCAGGTGCTGGGTTTCGTCGAACATCGCCACGCCATCGCCCATGTTTTCGAAGGTGATGCGCAGTTCCTCCTGGCGCTGTCGAAGCTCATTGAGCAGCCGCGCGTTCTCCATTGCGATCACGGCCTGCGCCGCGAAATTTTCCAGCAACGCAATCTGCTTGTCCAAAAAGGGGCGAACTTCTTGGCGATAGATAGCAACAGTGCCGATCACGCTTTCATCTTTTATAAGCGGCACGTAGAGGACTGTACGTGCACCTCCAAGGTCGACAATAGCTCGATCACTGGCACTGCCGTGCTGATAAGATTGATCCAACGCTAAATCGAGAAATTGACTGGGCAGCTTTGTTTTTAGCATGCGGGCATGCCGACTACCCGGTGCCACTTTAGCCGGAGTTCTGGCTCTGAACTCTGCGTAAGCGGTGGGTACGCCTCGCATGGCTACCGCATGAAAGAACTCGCCGTTAAATGTGAATAGGATGCCAAATGCAGCTCCGCACAGCCGCATCGCTTTTTCCAACAGCGCGTCGAAAACAGGTGCTAGGTTACCGGGCGAAGCGTTGATGACCTGCAACACTTCCGCGGTTGCGGTCTGCCGCTCCAATGCCTCGCGCTGCTCAGCCAACAGCCGCGCGTTCTCCATCGCAACTACGGCCTGCGCGGCAAAGTTTTGCAGTAGCGAGATTTCCTTTTCGGTGAACTTGCGCACCTCGCGGCGCGCCGACGCAATCATCCCAAGGAGTGTCTTCTCGCGACGCAATGGCACGAACAGTACCGTGCGCACTCCGTCGATCGCTGCGGCAGCTTGAAATGTGGCGAGATCGACCTGGGTTGCGTCAGCGATCTCGATGTAAGCTTCACCATGCAACAGCGCCTGGGCGGCCGGCGACGCGTCAGCCCGGTAGCCTTGCCGCAACAGCTCGGCGAACTCATCCGATGCCCCGTGTACTGCAGCCGCGTAGAAGCGCTCGCCATCGTAGAGCTCTAGAGCGGCGTGGTCCACGCCGCAAACGGCTCGCGCCTTATCCAGGAGCTTATCGAAAACCGGAGCGAGCGTGCCGGGTAACTCATTGATCACCCGTAGCACCTCAGTGGTTGCAATTTGCTGCTCCAGAGCCTCGCGCTGCTCATTGATTAGCCGCGCGTTCTCCATCGCGATCACCGCTTGGGCGGCGAAGTTTTCCAACAAAGCGGTCTCTTTGCCAGAAAACGCCCGCACCTCTTGGCGATATATCGAGATGTAACCCAGAAGGGCGCCATCCTTTAGTAATGGCACGCCCAGGATGGTACGCGCGCCGCCGAGTTCGACTAGGGCACGAATACCATCGTTCCCGGATTGATAGGCCTCCTCAGATGCCATATCCAGTATATGAACGGTACGCTTGGTCTGTAGAATTCGTGTCGCTGGGCCGCCAGACTGTCCGGAAGGCGGCGTTTTCTCTCTTACTGCCGAATAAGCGGTGGGCACACCAAGCTGGGCTGCGGAATGGAAGCGCGTACCGTCATAGGTGTAGAGTGAGCCGAACGCAGCGCCACACAAGCGCATCGCTTTTTCTAGCAGTGCATTGAACACCGGCCTGAGCTCACCAGGCGATGCGTTGATCACCTGCAGCACTTCGGCGGTCGCAGTCTGTTGTTCCAGCGCCTCGCGCTGCTCAGTCAGCAGCCGCGTATTCTCGATCGCGATCACCGCTTGATCGGCGAAGGTACTAACGAGGTCGATCTGGCGCTCGGTGAAGGGCTCGACCCGTTGACGCGCGAGCATGATTAGGCCGATCGCTTCGCCTTCTCGCATTAAGGGGATACCTAGCGAAGTCCGCTGCCTGCCCAGTATAACCGATGTCTCGGGATAGCCAGGCACCGCCGCTACATCATGAATGTGCACGATGCGACGCTCCGCGAGAGCTCGGTATCCGACAGAAGGGGAGTCTCTGAGGATTGGCAACGCGCCCCTTTGCTCCACATTGGCCTGGTATTCCGGCGGAAATCCAAAATTTGCTGCGAGGCGAGCCGTGTTGCCTTGCACGAGAAAAATCGCGGCCTGATCGGCAATGCAAAGCCTAGCAGCTGTCTCGGCTACCCTAGTAAGCACCGGCTGCAAATCGAAGGTCGAGCGGCTAATTACACCCAATATATCGCTGGTCGCAGTTTGGTACTCAAGCAACTCCTGCAGGTCGGCCGTGCGCCGTTTGCAGCGCGCGATATGTCTCGGCGCTGCCGATGGCGATCACCGCCTGCTCGGCAAACGTCTTCAGCAGTTCCACCTCGGCTGCCGAGAATGCCCCCGCCCTCCTCCGTCCTATTGCGATGGCGCCGAGTGGTGCGCCGGCGCGGAGCAATGGCACGGCGATGATGGCGTGCTGGACCTGCTCGGGTCTCTCTCGTGCGTAGTAGTCAGGATCCAAAGACACGTCCGGCATTTCCACGACGCCGTGTGCGAGAATGGCCCGGCCAAACATCGTTGTGCGATTGAGCCGACGTGGGAAGCCCGCCTCGTAATCAGGTCGGAAAAATCCATCATATGCCTGCAGGTGCAGCATATCGTCATCGAAGTAGCGCCAACGAGGCGCCCTCCGCGCTCGCAAGAATGCCCGCGCCCGTTCCACGATCAGCCGGAATACTGGCAGCGCGTCATCGGGCGAGGCTGACATCGCCTTCAGCACATCAATGGTAGCAGACTGATGCTCGATCCGCTCGCCATACTCGGTATTGCGCTGGGCCAATGCGGCGGTGCGGGCCTGCAGCGCGCGGTAGGTTTCGGCGCTGCTAATCGCGATCACTGCCTGCTCGGCGAAGATCTGCAGCAGTGTCGCCAGGCTATCTGGAAACCGCCCGATAACAGGCCGTCCCACGGCGATCACGCCCAGTGGCTCGCCGTTCCGCAACAGCGGCACCGCCATGGCAGACCAGGGTCCAGGCGCTGCGATGCCGTACGCCGGCTCGGCGTCGACATCCTCGATCTGCTCGACCCGCCGGCTGAGGATGGTGCGGCCCATAACGGTATCGGGCCCCACAGGTCTCGGGAACTGAGAGGCATACACACTGGCAAAGGTGGGATCGAACCCCTTTTGCGTCGCCAGATGCAGCATGGTGCCATTCAACATTGCAACTGCCGCGACCGGCACCGCGCACAGCTCTGCTGCCCGCCGTGCGATAAGATCAAACACGGGCTGTGTGTCGCCGGGCGAGGCGACCATCGTCTGCAGCACCTCCAAGCCAGCCGCCTGCGCCGCACGCAGTTCCTCGTTCTCGGTTTCTAAGGTCCCGAAATTCCGATCTGCCGTCTGTTCGGTGCTTGCATCCAATCCATTGCCGCGCTGCTGCGCCTGCGCCGCGGTGCGAGCTTGCAACTCCGCCAGAGCAGCGTCGTGCTCTTGCCGCAATTCCTCATAGGCGCGCCGCAGTTCTTCGAATTTCTGCTCTGTTGTCGCGCTCATCGCGGCTCCAAACGCGGGGCAGCTTTATGCAGCTGCCAGTTTGCTTGCCGCTGACCTTACCATAACTCGTTGCGCTGAGGGAAATCCGTGCCGATACCGCGACCAACGATCGCTGGGATCATCGCCGCTGGTTCAGGCCGATGCGGTTACGATGGAGAGACGCCGAAACTCTGCACCAGACTGCCGGACACCAGGCGCCAGCCGTCGACCAGGACAAAGAAGATCAGCTTGAACGGCAGCGACACGACGCTGGGCGGCAGCATCATCATGCCGAGTGACATGAGCACGCTCGCCACCACCATGTCGATCACCATGAACGGCAGGAACAGCAGAAAGCCCATCTCGAAGGCGCGGCGCAGTTCGCCCACCAGGAACGCCGGGACCAGCGCGCGCCACGGCGTGTCGTCGGCAACCGCCGGCGCAGGCAGGTGCGCGATGTCGAGGAAAAGCTGCAGATCAGCCGGCCGCAGATTGGCAGTCATGAAGCGACGGAACGGCTCGATGGCGAGCCGAAGCCCCTCCATCTCTCCGACCCGCCCCTCGGTCAGCGGAACGATCCCCGTCACCCACGCATCGTTCAGCACCGGCTGCATGACGAAGTAAGTCAGGAACAGCGCCAGGCCGATCAGCACCATGTTGGGTGGCGTGCCTTGGGTCGCCAGGGCGCTGCGCAGCAACGACAGCACGATGACGATGCGCGTGAACGCGGTCACCATGACCAGCAGCGATGGTGCCAGCGACAGCACGGTCACCAGCGCGGTGATCTGCACCAGGCGACCAGTCGCACCGGCCTCGCCCGCGGCGCCAAGATCGATGTTCACCGACTGCGCGTGCGCCAGCATCGGCAGCAGCAGGAAGCAGGCAAAGGTGAGCAGGCGTGCGCGGGTCATGGCGCGCGATCGGTCGGATCGAGCCATCCGACCACCACGTCCTGTGCGCCGCCGGTCAGCAACAGCACACGGCGCTCGCCGCACCGCACCAGGTGCAACTGGCGGCGCGAGTCGAGCATCAGCACGTCCTGAACCGCCAGCACACCACCACTTGGCGGACGACGCGCGAAGCCACCGAACCGGGCCGCGCGGCTGGCAAGCCAGATCAACGCCATGACCGCGGCGAGCGCTGCGATGGCGGTGACGAGCGAACTGGCTCCGTTGATCATGTGCGGCCTTTTGCCGGAAGCAGGGCGTGCGATCAGCCGGACGGTGCGGCCTGCGCTGCCAGCACGCGCGACAGCGTCTCCATCGCAACCGACAGGACGATCAGGTTCGGGCGCAGCCCCCGACCATCGTCGGGCTCCAGATCCAGCGATTTGGCGCACAGCAGGCCAATCTGCTGGTCGAGCCCAGTCAGATCGACGACACGCCCGCAGGAAGCGAGGGCACGGGCCAAGCCGATGGTCTCGGTCAGTTCGTCCGCCATTGCACGAACTGCGGCCAGCGAGTCGAAGGAACAGGCTTCCGTCATCGACAGTGATTAGAGCGCAGCGCGATTACCGAAGCCTTTATCGTGACACCAAATGCACAGCACCGAACATTAACCGCCGATTCAATCGACCGGCGCACAGTCTCTCGCATGGACGCGAAGCATATCGGCCTGTTCGATCTGGCTGAGCATCGCCTTGCCTGGGCCACCCAACGGCAGGCCGTATTGGCGCAGAACATCGCGAATGCCAATACGGCTGGATACAAGCCGCACGATGTACAGGCGTTCAGCAAGACGTTGGCAAATGTGCAGCCGGTCGCACCGATGCGTACGCAGCCCAGCCACCTGGCCGGTACGCTCGCCACCGCCGCACCGAACGAAGTCGTCGATCGCACGCACATGCACTCGGCTGACGGCAACGCCGTATCACTCGACGAACAACTGGTGAAGCTCGCGGATACCGAGACCACCCACAGCTTCGTCACTTCGATCTATCGGGCCTATCTCGGCATGTTCAACACGGCGCTCGGCCGCGCGTCCTCGAGCTAGCAGGCGACAAGGCCATGGAACTCGACAAGGCACTCAGCATCGCAGCCAGTGGCATGGACGCGCAGACCACGCGGTTGCGAGTGATTGCCGAGAACCTGGCGAACCAGGACACCACCGGTGCGAAGCCTGGTGCGGACCCCTACCGGCGCAAGACCGTCTCCTTTGAAAACCGGCTGGATCAGCAGCTCGGAGCCGAGACAGTGCGGGTAAAGCAGGTCGGGCAGGATAAGAGCGACTTCCCGCTGCACTACGATCCGTCCAACCCAGCCGCCAACGCGCAAGGCTACGTCAAGCAGCCGAACGTCAACAGCCTGGTGGAAATCATGGACATGCGTGAGGCGGAACGTTCGTACAGCGCCAACCTGTCCGTCATGCAGGCCTCGCGCAGCATGCTGACGCGGACCATCGATCTGCTGAAATGAGTGAAATCCCGACCATCGTCGTCACCCCTTCATCCGCCGCCGCGGCATATGGGCGCGTGGACCGTGGGGAAACAGGCAACGTCCAGGGCGACTTCGGCGCCACGCTGGAACGCGCCATGCAGGGCGCGGTGGACACCTTCCATACGACGGATGCCAAGGTCACCGAAGCGTTGAACGGTGGCGGCAACCTGACCGAGGTCGTCACCGCACTGGCGCGCGCGCAGCTGACATTGCAGACCGCAACGACGGTCCGCGACCGGGTCGTGCAGGCGTATCAGGACATCATGAAGATGCCGATTTAGGCGTTGCGGCATGAATGACGCCGATATCGCCATGCTTCTGCGTGACGGCATGCTGGTGATGCTCAAGTTGGCAGGACCGCCGTTGCTGGCGACACTGGTCGTCGGCCTGCTGGTTGCGCTGGTTCAGGCGATTACTCAGATCAATGAGGCGACCCTCGCCTTCGTCCCCAAGGTTCTGGCGCTTGGGGCGGCCCTGGTTCTGCTGGGTCCGTTCATGGTCGCGACACTGACCTCCTACACACACCTGCTGCTGGACCGGCTGGTCGCTGTCGGCGGGTCATGAGCGGCGATGCCGCCGCACTCCTCGCCACGCTGCCGGCGTGGGCGTTCAGTTTTGTGCTGGTGATGGCGCGGGTCGGTGGCGCGGTGGCGCTGCTGCCTGGACTGGGCGAATCCGAGCCGCCGGCGATCCTGCGCGTCGGTCTTGCCGCGGCCATCGCGGCGCTGCTGCTGCCGGGCATTGCACCATCGATATCCGCAGTGCCTGAGGCAAGCGTGCAGGCGGGCGCAATGATCGCTGCCGAACTGATTACTGGCCTCTGGCTCGGCTGGCTGGCGCGGATGATGGTGCTGGCGCTGCCGATCGCCGGACAATTCATCGGCTACATGATGGGGATTGCCAACGTGCTGCAGCCCGATCCGATACTGGGCAGCCAGGCCACCCCGGTCTCCAGCCTGCTGGCGATCGCCGCACCGCTTTTCGTGCTGGCCAGCGGACTGTACGCGTTGCCGCTCGCCGCGTTGGCCGGCAGCTATGCGATCATTCCTGCCGGCGCGATGCTTCCGGCGACCGGTGGCGCACAGACTGCTGTCCGCGCGGTCGGCTTTGCCTTTGGCGTTGCCCTGCAGCTTGCCTCGCCTTTCATTTTGGTCAGCGTCGTGTGGAATCTCGCGATCGGCCTTCTCGCGCGCCTGGTGCCGCGCCTGCAGGTGTATTTCGTGGCCATGCCGGCCCAGTTACTGGGTGGCATGTTGCTGCTGGCCGTGCTGGCGAGTGCGCTGATGTCGGCATGGGGAGAGGCCGCCCGCACCGCCTTCGGCGCCCTGCCGGGGTTGTAGGCGCGCATGGCCGACAATTCGCAGGAAGACCGCACGGAAGCCGCAACACCGCGGCGGCTACAGAAAGCGCGCGAAGAGGGACAGGTCCCGGTCTCGCGCGAACTGACCACCTTCGCCGGCCTGGGCGCTGTCACCCTGACATTGGTCATTGCCGGCCCGCAGACCGTGCATAATCTGACGCTGCGCCTCAGCGTCCTGCTGGCGCGAGCACACACGCTCAACCTCGGTACGCCGGTGGCGCGACTGGCGGTCACGGCCGGCGCATGGGCCGCTGCCCCGTTCATACTCGCGGCGCTGATTGCCGGTGTCGCTGCGGTGCTGCTGCAGACACGCTTCATGCTCAGTGGCCATGGCTTGCGACCCGACATTTCGCGCATCAGCCCGCGGGCCGGGCTGCGCCGGATGTTCAGCCCGGAGAGTGCGATCGAGGCAGCCAAGTCGCTCGCCAAGGTCGCCGTGCTGGGACTGGTACTGTGGCGGGTGCTGCTGGCCGATCTGCCCGGGTTGCTGTCGGCCCCGTACGGCGAACCTAGCCAGATCCTGGGGCGGGCGGCCGGCCCGATGTTGCACATCGTGCTGGTGGTGCTGGCGGCTCAGGCAGGGATGGCGGCCCTGGATTACTTCTGGGTTGTGTTTCGCCACAGCCGAAAGCTGCGAATGAGCCGGCACGACATACTCGAGGAGCAGAAAGAGACAGAAGGCGACCCGCGGCTCCGGGCGCGGCTGCGTCAGATCCGCACCATACGAGCCCGGAGACGGATGTTGGCGGCGGTGCCCAAGGCAACGGTCGTCGTCACCAACCCAACCCACTACGCGATTGCGCTGGCCTATGACCGGGCAAAACAGGCGGCGCCGCGAGTGGTGGCGAAGGGGGTGGACTCGCTGGCGGCACGGATCCGCGAGGTAGCGGAAGAGAACCGCGTCCCGGTGGTGGCGAACCCCCCGCTGGCACGGGCGCTGTACCGCGTAGAGGTAGATGCCGATATCCCCGCCGAGCACTATCAGGCCGTGGCGGAGATCATCGCCTATGTATGGCGGCTGGCGCGGCGGCCGTTGGCCGCGGGACCAGCCACAGCTGCCTCAGGGCTGCGACCCTGATATTGCTGGAATCGATGCAGTGTGTATCGCTGTTGTCGGCTTGATGTGGCGAGCTATTGTTCGCACTATGTTCTTGTCACGATCAGGGCGATCGGACATACAATTTCCTCGAGCACGAATCGGTGCCTGGGGAAAACCGTATGCAAAATGTTAACGCGGACCGAGGCAACGTCATCCGGCTGCAAGCTCGCGGCAAACGGCAGAACGAGGAGCCCCCTATGGAGAAGAACAAGGCGCTGGATGCGGCGGTCGCGCAGATCGAGCGTGCCTTTGGCAAAGGCTCCATCATGCGCATGGGCTCGCGCGGGACGGACGAGCAGATCGAGGTGATCCCGTCCGGCTCACTGGGGCTGGATTTGGCGCTTGGCATCGGCGGACTGCCACGCGGCCGCATCCTCGAGATCTATGGTCCGGAAAGCTCCGGCAAGACCACCCTGGCTCTGCACGCCATTGCCGAGGCGCAGAAGCGCGGCGGCACCTGCGCGTTCATCGATGCCGAGCACGCATTGGACCCGGGCTATGCCCGCAAGCTGGGCGTGGACGTGGACAACCTGCTGATCAGCCAGCCGGACGCGGGCGAGCAGGCGCTGGAGATCTGCGATACGCTGGTGCGTTCGGGCGCGGTGGACGTGGTGGTGATCGACAGCGTCGCTGCCCTGGTGCCACGGGCCGAGCTGGAAGGCGAGATGGGCGACAGCCACATGGGTCTGCACG
This sequence comes from uncultured Alphaproteobacteria bacterium, assembly GCA_963850535.1. GTDB lineage: Bacteria > Pseudomonadota > Alphaproteobacteria > Acetobacterales > Acetobacteraceae > JAMXLO01. The sequence continues at coordinate 87,422 of CAWKMC010000003.1, forward strand.
CGCGGCTGATGAGCCAGGCGCTGCGCAAGCTCACCGGCAGCGTGTCGCGCAGCAACACGACGCTGATCTTCCTCAACCAGATCCGCATGAAGATCGGCGTGATGTTCGGCAATCCGGAGACGACGACGGGCGGCAACGCGCTGAAGTTCTATGCCTCGGTGCGGATGGAGATCCGGCGCATCGGCCAGATCAAGGAACGCGACGAGGTGGTGGGCAACCAGACGCGGGTGAAGGTGGTGAAGAACAAGATGGCGCCGCCATTTCGCCAGGTGGAGTTCGACATCATGTACGGCGAGGGCATCAGCAAGGTGGGCGAGCTGATCGATCTTGGGGTGAAGGCCAGCGTCGTGGAGAAGTCGGGCGCCTGGTTCAGCTACGACAGCCAGCGGATCGGTCAGGGACGCGAGAACGCCAAGCAGTTCCTGCGCGACCACCAGGCGATCGCGGATACCATTGAGCATAAGATCCGCGAGCAGTCAGGCTTGGTGGCAAACACCATGTTGGCCACGAGGGAAGAGGCTGAAGAGGCGGAGGCGGCAGAGTAAGCCGAACGGGCAAATCCGTTTTGCTTGAGCGAAGCGGGCGCTGACGGCACATTGCCCGGCCCGCAACGTCTTTGCGTGAGAAATGGCCGATTCTTCCCTGACTGCGTCTGACCACGCGTTGGTCACCGCTGCGCATGAGGTTCTTGCGCGGCACTACAAGCTGTTCTGGCACACGGTGGCGGCCGCGATACGCGGACGGGACGGACGTGTCTGGACCGGCCTGCATCTCGGCACAACGGTGGGACGGCTGGCGGTGTGCGCCGAGGCGGTGGCACTGGGCCGCGCCGTGCTGGAGGGCTGCGACGGCATCGATACCGTCGTGGCGGTGCGTCACCCGAAGCCGGATGAACTGAACCGGGAACTGGCGGTGGTCCCCCCTTGCGGCGGCTGCCGGGAACTGTTCCTCGACCATTGCCCCGATGCTCTGGTGATCGTGCATGGCCCTCAGGGGCTGCGCAAAGTACCGATCCGCAAGTTGCTGCCGCTGCCTTATCGGCGCTGACACTTTCAGCGTGGGCAGCCGTCCCCTTGCGTTTACGACGCTTCGCAGAGTGTAATCCGGCGCCCCTGGTGAAGGCGCCAGTGGTGACTGGACGGCTGCAGCGGTGAGCGAGCGGCTCCCGCGCCGGGGAGGTCGCAATGGCATATGCAAGCACGGCCCTGCCAAGTCCTGAAATCCGCATCCCACGCTTGGCGAGGCCGAAGCTTCGCTGGCCTCGGCTGTCGCAACGTGGGCGGGCGTTGCTGATGATCGGGGTCATGATCAGTCCGGCGTTTCTCGCCGATCAGATCGGCTACTGCGTGATGCGACTGTTCCTCACGGCGGATCAGATCGCGGAGCGGACACCGGATGAGAGCATCATCACGCGGGTGCGCATGTTTCCTGTGGCTTGCACAGACGCCGACATGTCGGCGCAGGATCGTGCTTACTGGGCTGCATCAGCCGAGCAGCATGGCTGGCCAATCTATCCGGAGGCTGGGCCGGGGTGTTTCAAACCGGACCGTGCGTTGCTTGGCGTCGTCGGACTGAAGGCATTCAATGTCGCATGCCCGACGATGGTGCTGTCGGTGGCGGATCAGCACCGGTGGGTTGCGTATGCTGCGAGCCATGGGTGGACGGACTATCCACAGGCAGGTGCGGGGTGCGTCGATCCGTGAGGCGGCGACGCCAGAAGAGATAGGGAAGCGACACACCAGCGGAACACAGTGTGTAGGCTCCGACAAGAACGAGAGTCCGCACGCCAGGGAATGCGGTAGCCACCAGCGTGGCAACGCCTATATGTCTCGTGGCGCAGGCGACGGCCAGAGCAGTGCGGTCATCGGGTCTCGGGCCACCGAGCAGATGGCCGACAACGAGCGCCGCCAGCATCAGTGTCAGGAGCGCCAGGAGGCCGGCTGCGTGCACGTGAAGGACGATATCCCAGTTGAGCGCCAGGATGGTGCCTCCGGCGCCGATCAGTACGATGCCGCCGGCAGGCAGCAGGTATGCCGCGGCCCTTTCGCTGATCGCCGGCGCTGCGCAATTCAGGATCAGACCGATTGCCACGGGCAGGAGGATCGACCTGCCGACGATCCACGCGACGCCCATGGGCGACAATGACGCGGATGGCTGAAAATACGGCGATAGGACTGCGATCCAGGCCGGAACGACGACAATGGCCACCAATGACGAGGTGACCACCAGGCCGAAGATATACGCACCGTCGCCGATCCCGCTGATTCTGCGCGGCAACAGCGGGGCGCCAGCGGAAACCGCCAGCACCAGAAGGGCAGCCTTGACCGAAGGAGCGATTGGGAAGAGCTCGACGATCGCCAGGGCTACCAGCGGGACGACGACATACAGCGCGAGCAATGATCGTAACAGTAGTTTCTGACGAAACCAAATATAGTTGAGATCGGACAGCGCAGAGCTCATCCCGATCGCCAGGATTATCGCGGCCACGGCAATTTTGACCGCGAGTAAGAGCACAAAGGTCATGAGAGCGATCCACGCCTATGGCTCTCAGGACAGCGAACCGTGCATAAGCAACCATGCCAAAGCAAACCGTGCTCCTCCTTGCTGAACTGCCTGAATCCCAGGCGACCGGGCAGATAGCGGCAATCTACCGCGAGATCCGGGTGTTCTCGGGCGTACCATATGTCTCGTCGCTGCAGCGCTATCTGGCGACGCTGCCGGGGGTGCTTGAATGGGCGTGGGCGGCGTTGCGTCCGGCGATGGTGTCCGGCGTGCTGCCGGAGACCGCATGGCGGCTCGCGTCCGGTCTGCGCCTGCGTCCGGGGGAGCCAGTCACGTCAGCAGCGCTGCGCGCGTGGCGCGTCGATCGGGCCGACCTCGCCGCCATTCGCAGCATCGCTGCCAACTTCGTTCGCGTCTCGCCGGTGAACCTGCTGACTGGCGCCTGCCTGCGCCTGCTGCTCACTGAAGGCGCGCCAAGGGGAGCAGGCTATGCGCAAGGGTGGACGCCACCGGAGATGCTGCCGCTGATGCCGGGCAATGTTGATCCGGCTGCATTGCCCGACGAAGAGCGCGCCGTGCTGATGCGCTTCGCGACCGAGGTCGATGGGGTGCCGTTCATCCCTGCGCTGTATCGCCAACTTGCGCACTGGCCAGCGCTGCTGCGGTGGCTGGCGGACGAACTGGAACCGCGACTGCAGGCGCCGGAGACCGAAGCCGCGCGTGCGGCGTTCCAGGATGCAGCGCGCACTGCGGCGCCCGGTATCATCGCGGGGCTGCCGACGACACACGATGTCGCGCGCCCGGATGAGGTGACAGCGCAACGGGTGCTCGCAGCGATCGAACGCTATGCGGTCACCAGTCCGGAGATGACGCTGTTCGGGCAACTCATTTTTGATGCGCTGCCGCGGGCGCTGCGTGACACGGCCTGACCGGTTGGAGCGGTCACATGAGGGTATCGAGAACCTGCTTCGCTTCCCTCAGATCCATCGTGTCGAGGCCTTCTGTGAACCAGCGATAGACCGGGGTCAGTGTGTCGATTGCCCTTTGGCGCTCGCCCCGGGCTGCCAGGAACTCCGCGAACGCCGTCGCAGTATGCAGTTCGAGCAGACGAGCAGACTGCCGATGCGATGTATCCACTGATCTCAGCAAATATTCTTCCACCAGCTCGGGTGCCGCATCTTCGCGCTGAAGTATCAAGGCCTCCAGTCGATCCATCTCCACGGCCAGATAGGATTCTCCATAGCTCGTCAGATGCGCGCGTGCAGCGTCCAGGTGAAGGCGTGCCTCGACAATCCTGTCTTCGCGAAGAAAGCAGTCCGCAAGAGCAAATTCGCAGTGGGTCGTGTGCAGCTTCGCGCCGGTATCGTACCACCGCTTGACTCCCTGCGTCAGCAGGTCAAGTCCGGCTGAAAAATTGCCAAGTCGATGCATCGCCCAGCCCATGCAACGCTCGCCATTCGCAATCCATTGCGGCATGTGATGTTCACGCGCCGTCTCCAGTGCTTGCGATGCAAGCCGCGCTGCTGTCGCTGCGTCATGCTGACTGGTGAGGACATGCGCCGCTACGCTCAGCGCCCAGGCCAGGCTGTGGGCATTGTCCTGTGCACGTGCAGTCGCTATCGCAGCGTCGAGAAGCAGCACGGCCGAGTCTGGGAAACCCAGTGACATCTTCGCCTGACCACCGTAAATGCGGCAGATAATACTTGGATGCTCGCCGTAAACGGCGAACTCGCGGTCGTCTACGGTATCCGCGGTTGACGCCCCGTGCGCGAATATTTCCGCCGCCTCGCGGAACTCGCCGATTATGAGAAGCGAGTAACCTAGCGAGCGATCGGCCACTGCAATCCGGGCAGGGTTGTGATCTTCTTCAGCCAACCTGGTGAGATCGCGTGCGAGTGCGATTGTTCGCGGCAACGGCTGCCGCATGAGACGGGAATTCCACGCCACGCGGTGGGCGGCAAACCGGCTGGGCGATCCGCGAACCGTCTCGGATAAAGCGATCGCCTGCAGGGCGCATTCTTCGACCCGTAACGAGCCGAAGCCATATGTCGCAATCAAGGGCACGGCGAGATTGAGCGTGAGATCCAGCGCCTGCTCGTTGTGCTCTGCGTCCTTCGGTAGCGTCGCCAGCAGGTCGAGCGCGCCGCTGAAATGTGCCGCTGCCTCGGCATTGGCCGATCGCGACAGGCTGCGTAAGCCGGCAAGACGCCAGAACTCGATGGCTCGTTCTGTCAGGCCGGCCTGTGCGCAATGATGCGCCAGCAGCTCTGGGTGCGTATCGGCAGTGTCGGTGAGGTGCACCTCGAGCTCGGTTGCGATGCGCGCATGGAGTTCCTGGCGTTGACTGCGCAGGAGCGTGCTGTAGGCCGCATCCCGCACCAGAGCATGCTTAAAGGCGTAAACCGCGTCAGGCGGGGTCCCGTGCCGGAATGCCAGGCCCGAGGAGACCAGCATGTCGATACCGCGGGTGAACTGAGGATCCGGCGTGTTCGCGACAGCAGCAAGCAGCGAGTGAGCGAACTCGCGGCCAATCACGGCGCCGATCTGCGCGATGTGCTTAGCGGCCGGTATGCGGTCGAGCCGCGCAATCAGCGAGGATTGCAGGGTCGCCGGGACCTGCAGCGCTGCGGCGCTGCTGCCGTGCTGATCCGTGCCTTCCAGCACAGCCTTGGTCAGTTCCTCGATAAACAGCGGCACGCCATCGGTCTGCATCACGATACGATGGAGCATGTCGGGCGACATCGCCTCGGCGAAGAGAACCCGTTGGGCGAGCTGCTCGGCCTGTCCGTGGGTCAGGCGACGAAGAGTGATAAGGCTGGCGATCGCCAGGCCGATCCACGGAGGCTGAAATTCCGGTCGGTATGACACTGTCACCAGGATGGGCAGCCCAGTCAGCTGTCGTACCACATTGTCCAGCAGCTCCAGCGAGCTGGCGTCCGCCCAATGGGCATCCTCGAACAACATCAACAGCGGCTGCCGACGAGCGCGATGTGCCAACACGTGAAGCAACGCCTCGTAGGTCTTTTCCTTCTTGCGCTGCGGGTTGAGATCGAGGCGCGGGTAGCCGTCGTCCACGGGGACCGACAGCAGATCGGCGATCAGCGCCACATCCTCCGGAGAGGCTCCGACGCTGCTCAACGCCACCTCGAGTTTGCGCAGCCGTTCCTGCGGCGTTTCGCCCCTGGCGAAGTTCAGGTCACGCTCCCAACGAGCGACGATCGGATAGAGGGCACTGTCCTGATGGTGCGGAGAGCAGAAATAGCGCAGGCTCTGATGCGGCTCTCGGCGCAGCCGCTCATCCAAAGCTGCGATCAGGCGCGATTTGCCGATGCCCGGCTCACCGGCCAACAGCACGAGTTGGCCTTCGCCGTTCTTTGCCTGCTGCCAACGCCGCAGCAGCAGCTCGATCTCTTCGTCGCGCCCGATCAGCGGCGTCATGGTCCGGGCGTGCAACGCCTCGAAACGACTTTCGGTCGCCGCCTCGCCCAGCACCTGCCAGGTCGGCATGAGGTCGGGCAGGCCTTTCAAGGCGATCGCGCCGAGGTCGCGGCAGACGAAAAGATCCGCGATCTGACGGCGGGTAACGGCGTCGATCAGGATCCCGTTGGGCTCGGCAAGGCTCTGCAAGCGGGCCGCCAGATTGGGCGTCTCGCCGATGGCCGTCTGCTGTCGTGCATCACCCCTGCCGATCAGTTCGCCGATCACCACCAAACCTGTGGCGATGCCGATGCGTACCCGCAGGTCCTGAGTGCGGACCGGCGCCTGACTGATTGCCTCGATGATGGCGAGGGCGGCACGAACAGCCCTCTCGGCATTCGCTTCGTGCGCTTCGGGCCAGCCAAAGTAGATCAGCACGCCATCGCCGACGTAGCGCGCAATAAAGCCGCTGAAGCGCGCGACGACCGCGGACACATGTTCCTGGTAAGCGCGGACCACGCCACTGAGGTCTTCCGGGTCAAGTCGAGACGACAACTCGGTGAAGCCCATAAGATCGCAGAACATCACGCTGAGCTGCCGTCGCTCAGGCGCCGGCACAGGCGCAACTTCGTTCGGCGAGGAACGCGTCTGGGCGGTCGTCTGACCTGTATCGCCGCGCATTGCGGCAATGGCCTCCAGCAGCTGGCGACGATGCCCGACGGAGGCGACGCCAAGGTCCTTCAGGTCCTCCGCTGTCAGACTGGGAAGCACCGCTGCACTGATGTCGTTCTCACGGAACGTCGGCTCGTATCGCTCGAGCCCCAGCTGCCGTAGCCAGCCGGCGACGTCCATTACCGATCCCCAGCCTCACCGCTCCCTGCACCAGCACGTTGCTGTACCGGCTCGCGGATGTCCAGGAAAACGCCAGCGCCCGGTTGGTGATCGGGCACTATGCCATCAGATGGCGATGGCGCCGCCGTCGACGTGGATTTCGGAGCCGGTGATGTAGCTTGCCTCGTCCGAGGCGAGGAACAGTATGGCGTTGGCCACTTCCTCTACTCGTCCCGGCCGCCGCATCGGGATGACGCGCATGCGTTCGGCGCGGATGGCGGGATCGGCGGTGCGACCCGATGTGCGCATCGGCGGCATGATGCCGGGATGCACCGAGTTGCAGCGGATACCATCCTTGGCGTGCTGCACCGCGACGGACTTGGTCATCAGCCGCACCGCCGCCTTCGAGGCGTTGTAGGCCATGTGCACGTGCTCGCTGCCGATGATGGCGGCAATCGATGACAGGTTGACGATGGATCCGCCGCCAGCGGTCTTGATCGCGGGGACCGCATGCTTGATGCCGAAGAACACGCCCGGTGGCGTTGACCGCCATGATGCGGTGCCAGGCGTCGGTGCTGTAGAAATCCTGCTCGGCGCTGCCGGATATGCCGGCGTTGTTCACCAGCACGTCCAGCTTGCCGAAGGCGCGTGTAGCGGCGGAAACGATGGCGGCCCAGTTGTCCTCGTCCGTGACATCGAGTTTTTCAAAGCGTGCGGCGGCGCCGATCGTATCGGTTACCTGTCTGCCCTCATGTTCCAGCACATCGCCGATCACCACCTTGGCGCCCTCGCGTGCGAAGAGTTGCGCTGTCGCAGCGCCCATGCCGGATGCAGCGCCGGAAATGATCGCGACCTTGCCTGCGAGCCGCATTGCACTGTCCTCCCCTTGATGCGTCGCGATGGACGTTGCCATGCTCGGGTGAGCGACGAAAGCGGAGGGGAAAAATGAAGTTTCGCGATCGAGGTGTGCTGGTCACCGGCGGTGGCAGCGGCATTGGACAGCAGGTGTGTTATGCGGCGGCAGCCGAGGGTGCTCGCGTCGCGGTGGGCGATCTGGACCACGAGCGGGCGGAAATAACGGTAGCAGAAATTCGACGGCAGAAGGGCGAGGCGCATGCGTTCCGCGTCGATGTCACCGAACCTGAGTCGGTTTCGGGTTTCATTGCCGCAGCAGAGTCGTCCCTTGGGCGCATCGACGTGCTGGTGAACTCGGCCGGCATTCGCGAGATCGTCAGCGTGCTCGATCTGTCGTTCGAGGAATGGCAGCGGGTGATCGATGTGAACCTGTCGGGCACATTCCTGACCAGCCAGGCGTTCGCGCGACGCCTGGTGCAGCAGGGCAAGACGGGACAGATCGTCAATCTCGCCTCGACGCTGGGACTGATGGCGGCACCCAACCGTGCCGCGTACACCGCCTCGAAGCATGGCGTGGTCGGACTGACGCGCGAGATGGCGCTGGAGCTTGGCGAGCGCGGCATTCGGGTCAACGCCGTGGCACCTGGCGTGGTGCGCACGCCGCTGACCGAACGGTATTTCCAGGATCCCGCCTATGCGCAGGCGATCCGCGACATCCACGCGCTGGGGCGCTGGGCGGAGCCGCAGGAGATCGCGCGCGCGATCCTGTTCCTGGCCGATGAGGCGAACGGCTTCATCACCGGGGCGGTGCTGACGGTGGATGGGGGTTGGACGATTGGGAAGAAGATGTAGGCGCGAGTCCTCGGGTCAGGCCCGAGCATAAACCTCAGGGTGGGCCGGTACAGGCGGGTGCCGGCGATGGTAGGGACGCGGGCGGCGGGTCGTGGGGTGCGACGAGTTCGGCAGCGAGCTGATAGTTCCGGATGAGCAGGTCCTTCAGCAGGCGGACGTAGCTGCCGCCATGCCTGTTGATGGCGTTCTGGATGTCCCGCCATAGCGGATGGCTGGGAAGGATGCGGAGGTCGCGGCAGATATCGGCGATGACAGCGCCGATCGGCCGGCGGCGCACTTCGGCGGCGATCTGCTCGGCTGTCGGCATGTGGGTGAGAGGGGAGCCTGGATCCTGGACAGCAGGACGGAAAGGACGCGGCTTGCGCTGCGATGTGGCTGTGGCGAGGGCACGCTGTTGCGCGGGACGTGCGCAATGGTCGGGTCGAGCCCGACCTCGTGCACGGATCAGTCTTTCCTCCAGCGCAGCGGCGCGCTGCAGGCCACGAGTGATGCGCGCCAGGACCAGCGCGAGATCGTTGGTGGCGTAGTTGAACACGGCGAAATAAGGATTGTCCGCGGCACGCTGGTGGAGGGTTGCGGCGAGTTCCTTGCCGTAATCGATGAGCTTGCGAACGAGGTCGAGAAGCGACGCCATTGTGGCGGAAGAGAAGCATGATGCGAGCGGTCCGCGTCAAGGAATATTTTCCTTGACAGTGCTGATCCGCCTTAGGCGGCAAAGCCCGAAGCGGACAGAGACATTTGGTACCTCTGCACAGGAGTTTTGACCGGTTACTTAAGGGACGGCGGAGGTCGGGGTAATGAGGCGTGGGATGCCCAGCGCGCGCTGCAGCCACGTCCGACCCAAAGCCGTCGTCGAGCCATGCCGATAGGCTGTCCGCGCTGATCGTCACCCGGGCTTCCCATAATCGGCTACAGTTCAACGGTTTGACCGGGCCACGGATGGCGAAAACTCGACGACTCGCTCGTCGTGAAGGGGTCATTGGATGAGACGGCGGGTCTTCCTCGTTTATGGGCTTTGCCTCGGAGGGATCGGCCGGCACACTTGGGCGCAAGGTGCTGGCGATCTGCCCCGGGTCGGGATTCTGTCACCTGACCCGGCGGCGGTGGGCAGAGATCGACTCGCGGCCTTCCTGGCGACGCTGCGCGAATTCGGCGATGTCGACGGCCGGAACGTCAAGTTCGACATCCGGTTCGCGGAGAACCACCTCGATCGACTTCCGGCGCTTGCGGCGGAGCTGGTCAAGGCGCGGCCTGCCGCCATTTACACGTACAGCACGGCGGGGGCCTTCGCCGCCGCTGGAGCAACAACCAGCATTCCGATTATCGTGGGCCCTGTGGCTGAGCGAACCATGGAGCATCTCGCAGGCAACTTTGCGAAGCCTGGCGCCAATGTCACGGGGTATGCCTTTGAGGTGGAAAATCAGAGCGAGAAATGCCTGCAGCTGCTCAAGGAAACCGCGCCCGCTTTATCGCGCATCGGGGTGTTGTTGAACCCGGACAGCCCCAATACTGACGACGTTCTCATCGCCTCGAACGCGGCGGCCAAGCAACTGGGCCTGGTCCTGGTCCGGATCGAGAGCCGAGGTTCCGTCGATATCGATCGGACGCTCAGTCACTACACTAACGGCACAGTCGACGCGATCTTGCTCGTCGACAATTCAACGCTTGCCGGAGACACAGGGGTTCGCGCGCGCGTTATCGAATTCGCCCGCCAGCAGCATCTGCCGAGCGCCAGTGTCAACACTACATATGCGCGAGACGGCGGCTTGCTCTCGCTCGGGACCGATATGTATCCAATCTTCCGGGGCGTCGCGGCGGAATATGTGCACCGGATAATTCATGGCGCGCGGCCGAACGAGCTCCCGGTTCAGCTGTCGACCAAATTGGAGCTGGTGATCAACCTGAAGACCGCCAAGCTGCTCGGCCTGACGATCCCGCCATCAATCCTTGGCGTTGCCGACGAGGTGATCGAATGACCTTTTTCCACCCACAGCGGCAGCTCCGAAATTCGGCGTGAGGTCGCTCCGGGTGTGCGATGCACGCGACTCGGAGAGACGCTCAAACTCAGACATCCCGCCTATTGATCGGTCCTGGCCGAAAGCGGAATGGCAGGGTTGGAACGGCGGGCACAACAAGCTGCCGTTCCGACGCGGCCACACAAAGCCTCACCGCCTACGGGGTAAGTTCTGAACGAATTCGTGCGTCAACTGGACAGCCACGTTGCACCCCGAGTCACATGGTAGATCGCTCGTGTTGTTGGCCGGTGAAAAAGAGCCAACGTGTTCGCTCTTGATGGTGCCAAATCCCTCCTGACCATAACTGACGAGGGCAACCGCCAGTATTATTTGCTGTGTCGCCGATAGCTGGATAATAAATGTTGCGGTACAATCCTCTCCGACAGAATAAGTGCCGACAACGCCCGTGCGGAAGCCTTGATCATTAACAGGCGACGGAGGGAATGCAGGTGATCCGAGGCCCGTGTTGTAATCGACACGCGTGAAGTTACCATTTCCGTCGAACGTATATTCGCCGACCCCTGCAAACGGTTCAGGCTCTTTAAATGGATGAAAAGCACCGGATGCATCCAGCAATCCAAGGTTAGCTCCTTCGGTGTGGAAGGCGTATGATCCCACCAATGACGACTGCTCGCAGGTACCCGCAGCGATAGCTGGAGTTCCAGTTACGACGACGGCAAGCATAGCCACGAAGTACAAGCGCATCTGCATTTCCTCAACTCCCTATTTGGATTTGATTATTCGTCTCGACAGAAGATCGCTTTTAACTTGGGCCGATTAAGCTTGTATGCCGACACCGATTTTGTCAATGGTCAATTTGTGCTAAGACGCGGCATCGCCGCCCACAATAGACTTCATTCGGTGACCTTAAGCGCCGCCACGTCGAATTGCGGCACCGGCTATCGACCGGACCAGGGCGCCCCTCACGCAACAGGTCAAAACCGCTGTGCAAAAATATTAGTCGATCTGCTTGACCATATGGACTGCTACACCGCCGTTGAGCAGTTCTTTGCGTTCCACCACATACCCTAGAGATGCATAGAGACGCAGATTCCCTTCGAAGCGTGAGTTTGTGTAGAGCCGGACACACACCCGTCCAGCTTGGGCCGCCATCTCTTCGGCATGGGCAATCAGTGTCCGGCCAAATCCTCGCCTCTGGAAATCCGGCGCCACCGCTACATTTTCGATGAGCAAATCATCCGCGCGTAGCAGTGTTTCGATTAGACCTACCAAATCAGAGTCAACGAACATTAGATCAAAGCGGTGTCTCCTGATGGCGACAGAGTAGTCGGCCTGCATCGGAAGCGGTTCACGACCAACGAGCGGCACCCATTTCGCGTAAGCCAACCGAGTGAGCGCCGTGATGGCCGCCACGTCAGCAACCGTCCCTTGACGAATCACTTTGGCCATGATGTCGCGGCTTGGATCAGAGCCTCCCTATGGCGGGTGAATACAGCGCCGCGTGCTGACTGCGCTTACGGGTGCTTGAAGCGAGTGACCAGACCAGCGGAGCCCTTCACGTGATCCTTGAGTGCGACGGCGAGTTCGTCACGGGTCATTCCCGGCTGTAGTACCTTGGGATCCAGATCGGTTGCGATCAGGGTCCAGGTATAGTGGTGCCAATCGGTATTTGGCGGCGTGCCCGGCCCCCAATATGTAGCCTTTTCCATCGTGCTCTTGCCGCCGACGAACTTCGCAGACGGCTGGCTCAATTCGCCTTCGGCGAAGCCCTTCACGTCGGTGGGGATGCCGTAAACCACCATATGCGACACGCCGGCAGGCGCGCGTCCCTCGGGATCGAACAACAGCAGCGCGAAACTCTTGGTGCCCTCCGGTACGCCGGACCAGGCAAGCGGCGGCGACAGGTTCTGGCCGACGCAGTTGGGACTGCGCTGCGTGTCGGCGCATGCATTCTTGACCGCCAGCGTGGCGTTGTCCTCGAGTTGCGGCGAGGAGAGTACCAGCACGTCCGCCCTGGCCACGCCGAGGGACAAGACCAACCCGACCCCGAAGACTGCGATCGCGAGACTGTTCTTCATAATTTTCCTCCCATCTTCAGAGGTGAAAGTCGCGCGTTTCGTCTTTCAGCACAAACCCGGCTTTCGTCCGCCGCATCGAAGAACGTTGGGCTCAGGCGCAAGGCCGCCCCCTTCCCGTTCGAGGCAGGAGGAAGAAAGGCCGCCGGTAGCCTCTGCGCGCCTATTTCGTAGCGAGCAGGTAGTGGTTCTCGCGGGGTATCGCGACGCCACCATCGTCAACAAAACTTTCAAATCTCTCCATCAGGTAAGCGATAAAGCGGTCCCGCATCGTATCGGAAAATGCTCGGAACTGAGCGGCGCTGGGGGTGGCCTGGGCCCAGCCGGAAAGAAATTCTGCCAAATCGGGGTAACGGGCGGTACGATGCTCGAAGCGGATGTGGATATCACGTAGACCCGCGTCTGTGGCGAGTTTCCGAAGCTCTTCATATGTGTTCAGCGACATGCCCAAGATCGTGGGCGCCATAGCTGCAGGGCCGAGAAACGCGCGAAACGGCTTCCTGGAATATTGTGTCGAACTGCTGGCGCTCGAGAGGCCCCCATACATTGAGGGAGAGCCTTCCACCTGGCGCCAGCACTCGCCGCATCTCGCTCATGCCCTTCGCGCGGTCGGGAAAATATTGCAGCCCCTGCTGGCAAAACACGACGTCGAAACTGTCGTCTTCGAACGGTAGTTCGGTAGCGCTGCCGAGATGCCACTCGATGTTCGGATTCTTACGCGCTGCATTGAGCATGACTTCGTTGACATCGATGCCTGTGATCTTGCAGGTCGCCCTGCTTACCTCATTCACCTTTCCGGCGACCAGCCCAGGACCACAAGCAACGTCCAGGACGCGGTCCCCATCCTTGCAACCAGCCTGCAAGATCAGGTCGTCAGTCCATGGCGCCTGAATGGCGTATGCATAGCGCTGGTAGAAACTCGGAGCGTCTCCGCTGACTTGCCATCCACTCACGTCCAGCCTCCCCATTTTTTTGTTATCGGAAGAGTGGACCTTCACGGCCTAACCAGCAAGGGACGAGATCGGTGCACGGGTCGCCCTTCTACGCCATCAGTTCCCGCGCCCGGACCTTGCCGCGTGGCGACAAACAGGGTGGTTGCCCCGCGCGACGTCGCAGACCCCATCTTGATCGACGCAACGCTCCCCATCCAGAGCGCCGCGCTACACCTGCGGACCCAGCCGGACCCAGCGAGGCACGCTGTGCCAGCCGTCCATAGGTCACCATTTGATGACAGGCCATTAGCGCTCGTCTTGGGAAGCGTTATCCTGGGCGATGCCGGCCACGCCGAAGGTGCCTTAAACTTGAAATACGCCGATGAAATACGCCGAGCGGGCGCTCCGCTTCAGCTCGCTGTTCCATGAAACGCCAACTGTTGCAACGCGCTGGGTATAGCCTATTGCTCGGTCGGCAATTGGGAGCTGTCGCCTCGGCCTGCGGTAAGGCAATGGAGACAAACCCGCGCTTCAGTCTCCCGCAGGTCCTGCAGGCAGCCGCGCTGTCCCTTCTCGGCGGCGCTTCATGTCTATCGCGTTGAACACCCTTGCCGACCCTGTGGTGACGTTCAGGGCGAGCGCATTCGGACAAACGCAACAGCATGGCCCAGCGTCGCGTGGCCCAGCGTGGCATGTCTCGTGCACCCCGGTGCCCTGCCACACAAAGGGTCACGGTGTCAGGCGGCGACAGTCGGACGCGCATGGCCCGTCGCTATCGACGGGTTTGGGACCCGGACGATGCAGCACCGATTTCGTGAGTGTGATGTCTGCCATAGTCACGCCCGCTGACCGGTGCTCGCTCGCAGCCGTGCCATTGATGATCAAGGCATAGCCGCCGGGCTCTGTAGGCGGCCAGAACAACGACACGTTGGGCTGGTGTGCGATGTTCTTGGCAGCGGAAGCGCCCACGTTGCAGCCGATGCCGCCGCCGCGAAGCTCGATCGTCACATTACTGGTGTGCGGACCATCTTTCGCGACCGTGAGCAGATAGGCCTCACGGCCATAGTGGGAGATCGCCTCGGCGAGCGTGCTGATCGGCATGATCGGTCCTTCCTCGGTTCCGGCCTTTGGTGACGCACTCATTCAACGGCCCAATTCATATTCTATTCTTCTCTCCTGCTGCCAGATGATGCACGCTGCTCGCCTTGCAACGAACCGCAGTCGGATAGCGCAACGGCACGGCTGATGCGTCATGGCCCGGAGCGAAGCAGCTGCTTCGCTTTATGGCGCCGTCCGCCACTCGTAGTGCACGTCCGGCTCACCTTCCTCGTTCTCGCCATCAGTCTGTCCTATGCTGCGGAAGCCTCGCGCCTCGTAGAATGAGCGGGCCCTTGCGTTGCGCTGAAACGTCCAGAGGACGAGGCGACCAGGGCTTAGTGCCTTCGCCCGATCGAGCAGTGCAGAGCCAAAGCCTCGCCCCTGACAGCTCGGCGATACGTAGAGGTGATCGAGGTTTTCTCCGTCTATCAGCATGTAGCCGACGACCTGCCCTCGATGACGAACGACCCACCATGCCTGCCGACGATCTCCCACCACTTGGGCGAAGAAGTCGCGTGTCTCGTCATCCGTGTGCGGGCGGCGAAGTACGGCATCGCCCGTCGGCGAGAGGTGAGATGGATGGTGGCGATTGCCGGAGCATCTTTGGGCTGAGCTTCGTCGACGGTGAAGCAGGCAGGGTCGGTCATCGACCAGATCGTATCACCGTCTGTGCCAAAGACACGCGTCGGCGCTTGCAGGTGGCCGCCGGACACCGGCCCACCCTGAGCGGCCATTGCGAGGGGAAAGGAGTTTTTTCCTCTACGGCGAGCATCTCTGCATCGTTTGGCAGATCGCGCACGTTCGCGATTGCCTGGAATTACTCCGACCGGTAGCATCCCGTCGCTGATGGGGATGGGGTTCCCCCGAAACCGCCCTTGAGGGGCTAATGACTCCTACCGTGCGTGGCAAGGCCCGCGGGCGGAGTTGTGCATCCAACGACCCGACGCTGCCGAGCCTCGCGCTCAATTATTTTGGGTGTGGAGAGGCTGCACATGATTGGCTTCAGACGGACAAAGACCATCGCCTCGACCATTGTAGCGAGGCCGCGCGCCTTGCACTCAGGCATACGATGATTGGGTATTTCTGGATTGGCCTCGGTGGTGCGTTCGGCAGTATCGCTCGCGCGTGGCTTGCCTTCACTGTCGCACGCATCACTGGACCCCAGTTTCCGTGGGGCACCATTCTCATCAACGTTGTCGGGTCATTTGTCATCGGCTTCTTCGGCACGCTTACAGCAAGCGGTAGCCGGTTTTCTGTCCCACCCGACGCGCGAGCCTTCGTCATGGTCGGCATTTGTGGCGGCTTCACCACCTTTTCCTCCTTCAGCCTCCAGACACTGGAACTCGCGCGCGACGGACGGTTGGGGCAAGCGCTTGGGAATGTTGGACTTTCTGTCATCCTTTGCCTTTTGGTGGTGGCGGTTGGACATTACGCGGCCGCTACCATCAATCGCCAGTTTTAGGCGGGGTGCAGAGTGGGTGAGTTGCAACACATTGGATTGAGTTCCGCCGGTTCTGGCCAGTGGTCCCATTCGGGTGAACCAGTCAGAGGTGTGATGGCCATGTCCGGCGTTATCCTTGCCGTCCTGGATCGCCCTGAAGTTGCACTTCGTGTGCTCCTGGCAGCGGCCTGCCTGGCCGAACTTACGAGCTCCGGCCGCATCAATGTGCTGGCGATCCGCACGCCGCCGGCATCGACAATTCTGCCGTCGGAAGAGGTGCTTACCTTAGAACATGAGCAGCGCATTCGCGACGCGGAGAACCAGCGGACCGATACGCTGAAGCAGATTTTCGCATCGTGGGCACCGTCGGCACGGCTGAAAACGGAGTGGGCCGACCGCGAGGGCCTGGCCCACGAGCTTATGGCCGAATGGGGTCGAAGGGCTGATTTCATTGTCTTGAAACGCCCGCTGGATCATGAGCTCGATCAGGAGCGCCGGGCCATTCACGCGGCCCTGTTTGATACTGACCGGCCGGTGCTGTTGGTGCCGCCAGAAGATCTGAAGGTGCCGTTCGGGCGACGGATTGCGGTCGCTTGGCGCGATGATGGCCGCACAATCAAGGCGGTGCTCGCGGGCCTCCGCTGTGCGGCCAAAGCTGATGAGATTCACGTGCTTGCGAGAACCCGCGATCCTGCGCAGCCACCGCGCCTTCCCGACATCCTCGCTGAGCACGATATCGCCGCGACATTGCATGTGCTGCCAATCACTCGGCAAGCATTCGGCGAAACTCTGCTCAAGGCGGCGCATCAGCTTGGTGCGGATATGCTGGTGATGGGGGCCTACGCCCATAGCCCTTTGCGGGAACTCATTCTCGGCGGCGTGACCCGCTACATGATTGAGCATGCCGACCTGCCCGTACTCATGCGGCATTGAGGCCGGTGATGATTTTGAAGCGGCTCCGGGCCTGTACTCTGGATCAGATGTTGCGACCCGGCAGAAACTTTTTTTGCGCCTCGCCGCGGCGGAGGCGGCAATTGGACCGCTCTGGTAGCGTGGCATTGCGAGACCGCCACCCGAGGCGCCGTTCTGCGAGCTTGTGCGACCACTTGCGTTGCTGGAGTGGACTGACGGGTCTGCCATGCTCGATCACGAGGTCTGAAATGCCGAAGCGTTGATTTGCCACCGGCTCTGATAGAACCGATTTCATCAGTTGCCCAAACCTGTCTCCACGGGCGGCGCGCAGCCCCGAGAACCCTCCCACGAGGCACACCGGGGACGCGTCCCGGCTGGCGGTTGTCCAAGCTCCTGTCCCGATGCGCGACGACGTCCAGAGCGTCCGCATGGCTAATCGCGGCCCATGATGCTGCCGAGGACCGGCGCGGTGCGAGTTATTCTCGAGGCAAGGGTTCGTTGACGATGATTATTCAGAAAAGCCAACCAAGATGCCAGTACGAAATGTTCGGCCAATATCCGCTAGGCGAGGTACGTGTCTATCTTGAAATGCGCTAAACTGTGCCGCTACTGCTGAGCCCGTCTTCCGGTATGTCGGGTGCAGCATGTGCTCCGAGACTGACCATCTCCCTGAACCCTGCGACGATCAGAGCTGTCGCTAAGATTGGAAACCAAAGTCGCGCGTGCCACGTCGTGTCTGGCATCGGCTGTAGCGACAACCACACTCCGCCGAACAGCACTGGTCCACCGAGGATCAGAAACCAAAGGTACGCCAGCACGATCTTCAGGAGCTTGGCTGAAACTGCCGCCGCAGTCCTATCAACAGCAAGAAGAGCATACTTGATGCCAATAAAGCCGTAGAACCCAACGGCGAAGCCAACAGCAAGTGCCTCGTATTCCTGGGCACCGATCCATAATGCAACGGCCTTTCCAGCCTTCAAGAATACGAATAGCGTTACCACTCGTGATATCAAAAGCTGCAAGCTGAGCCAGTTGGAACTTGGCGCAGCTTCTTCCGGATGCCCCCAAAGAGCAGCCCCCAAGCGACATAGCCTGCTCAATGGACCAACCCGGTGAGGCGCGGGGCAAAAGCTAGAAGTGCAAACAGCGTCACGAGTATGAGCAACTTCACGTCTTCGACCTGCTCGGATGTAGCGTCAGCGACATATATCTCCCGCATCGCAGCCCTTCCGTTCACACGGCACATCTCGAAGCCTGCAAATCCAAGAGCAGTCGCTCCGAGTAGGAAAATGGAGTATCCGCTGTGAATAGAGAGAAAGGGACCTATCTGTTCACCCCAAGTAGCGAGAGAGGCTGCGGTGTTTTGATCCAGAGTAACGAGATGAGCCACTATCCAAGCAAACAATGAAAAGATAAACATAGTGGAACAAGATTTGAGCAAAAAATAGGCTAGAGATGCGCGCTCGACCTTCGACCGCACCGGACCCAGCAGCGCGCAAAATATTTTGCTGTAGGCCCATCGCATGACTCCCAATACGTAAGTGAGTGAGAGGATTAGCAGGAACGCTGCCCCGTGCATGATGTACGGCATTCCCCACATCAGGATCGCTCGGTCAAAGGGGCTGGAATTACCCCGGTTTCGTGGAGAGTTGCGGGCTTGGGATCAGACTAGCTGTTGGGGTGTCATCTTGTCCTCCAGTTGCGTGACATTCTTTGGTTCGACCTCTGGCGGAGCCATTCTTCCGCCCCGACCCGCACGATGGTGCGGCCGTCGCGCGCAGCGGCGGTCAAGGACGGCCCCATCTTGGGGCCGCCCGAAGGGCGTGTCCTTGACGGTCGCGAGCACGGCGGCAGGGTGGTCTGCGTCGGGATCGACCTTCAGGTTTTGATGCCGGCACTCATAGTCGATCGGTGAGAGATATCCGATCGAGGAATGGCGGCGCCGTTTATTATAGAAGCCTTCGATGAAGGCGAACGTCGCGTTGCGCGCCTCGGCCTGTGTCTTGAACCGGCAGCGAGCGAGCAACTCGCACTCAAGCGTGGCGAAGAAGCTCTCGCACATGGCATTGTCGTATGCGTCGCCGACCGAACCCATCGAGGGGCGCACGCCCGCGTCACGGCAGCGGTGGCCGAACTCGATCGAGCTGTATTGCGAACCCTGGTCGGAGTGATGGATGACGCCAGTGGGCCGCCGCGTCGCCAACGCCATGTTCAGAGCATCGAGCACCAGTTGTTTGGCAAGTGTCGTCGCCATGGACCAGCCGACAATGCGACGGCTATATGCATCGAGCACCACCGCGAGATACAGAAAGCCGGCCCATGTCGGAATGTAGGTGATATCGGCCACCCACAGCAGATCGGGCGCCTCCGCTGCGAAGTTGCGTTCTACCAGGTCTGGTGCCTGACAGTTGTCGCCCTTGACCGTGGTGATGACGAACTTGCGTCGGCACACACCGGCAAGACCGGCTTGCGACATCAACCGCGCGACGCGTTTGCGGCCAACTTGAATGTCCTTGGCCGTCAGTTCGGCATGGACGCGCGGCGCACCGTAGATACCGCGCGAGGCTCCGTGCGCTGCACGGATCTCCGCGATCAGTGTCTCGTCCGTCTCTGCCCGCCGCGATGGGGGCCGTTGCACCCATGCATAGTAGCCACTGGAGGAGACACCCAGCAGCTTGCACATGGTGGCGATTGGGTAACTTGCCTGGTGATCGCTCACGAACCGGAACCCTTCGCAGGGATCGCGTTCGTCTCCCGAGCGAACCAGGCCGCGGCCTTTGAGAGGATCTCACGCTCGACCCTGAGTTGGCGGTTCTCTCGCCGCAGTCGGTTGAGCTCCTCGCGCTCCGCGGTGGTCAGGCCGCCGTCGCCCCGGCCATCATTACGCTCGGACTGAGCAACCCAGTTCCTGATCGATTGCGCCGTCGGTTCAAACTCCGTAGCCAGTTCCTCTGGCGTACGGCCAGCACGCACCAGTGCCACCATCTGGTGACGGAACTCAGGTGCGTAAGGCAATCTTGTCTTGGCCATCGTGGACTCCTTGGACCCAAACGGTCCGGTGTCCACGAAACCGGGTCAACTTCAGGGCTGTCTGTACTCGGTGGAGCGATGACAGGCATAAACGATTTGAACATTTGGACAGAGGCCAGTGCATACAAGCTGGCCGGTGCCAATGCGTAGAAGATGCCGAATGGCAATTCGATTTTGCTTTCGCCGGTCAGATCAGTGGGCCTAATGCAGCAGTTGAAGAAAAGGAGGATCGTCCATTGTCCGACCTTCTTCCCAAGCGCTCCGATCCTCAGGCTCAACAACCATGGAAGGGGGCGCCGGCGAATCCACTCTAGAACTTGCTCGAAACCTTGATCGACCTTGGCGATCGGGTTCACATCCGATGCTCCAGCATACATTAATCCAGTGTCAGCGGCCCGCTCCTAGATAGTGTGGGGGAGAAAGCAGAACAACCGCAGAATGTGGGGCCGTGCGGATTATCTTGCGGCCCGCTTACCTCCTCAGGCCCGCCGACCAAACGGCACAGCAAATGTGAAAGTGCGATCTTCAATGTGAAAATGAACAAGTCCGTTTAACTGCTTGCAACGCTGGAGGTCCGGGCGGGAATCGAACCCACATTCGCGGATTTGCAGTCCGCTGCATCACCACTCTGCCACCGGACCTGATGGGAGCCTCAGGACTGGAAAACTGCGGAACACGCCGTGTGCGGCCCGCGAACTCGTATATCAGGGCTCTCGGAGCTTATCTAGGGTACCATGTTTTCTGGGTGCTTGACCCAAGACTGACCAGGACCGCGCGTCGATCGACCATTTCAGTATTTCGCATGGCTCTCCTCGCTGTGAGACAACCTGGTGGTGCCGGTCGGCTCGCGATATCCGATACTTACCGCTTCCCGTACTCCGTAAAAACGTAGTCACGGTTTTGCACCCCGGTGTGGCATGCGAAGCCGCACTTTGCGTCGTGTTCCTGCGGCGGACTGTTCGCCGTTGTAGCGGGCGTGAAAGTATCGGATGCCGCGTCATACTCGAATGCGCCCCATCCCCATCCGCCGCTGTCGGCGAACCTCTTGCTGTCCTTCACCATGAAATCGACGTCGTGCTGCGTGCCTGGCACCTTTGGCTGACCGGGGTAGGTGTCTTGTATTTTCGGGTTCCAATGGATTTTCGCCATCCTGGCGCCGTCCGGGAAAGGCTTGCCGTTGTCGGGAATACCTTGCCTATAGGCGTCGATCATTGCCGGATTTCCGACGATCGCAGCGAACTTGCCTCCATTCTCGCTGATCGCGATGACCGGCCAATCTTCGTATCCTCTGAACTCGGAGAATGCGAGGCCGCCCGGCACTTTGACGGTGTACTTGTCCTGAGCGGAAATTGCGACACCGGTTGCCAAAACGGCGATCGATGCCGAAACACTGAGATAGATCAGCGCGCTTCTTCTCATTGTCGTATCTCCTTTGGCAACGTTGTCCCCGATACCCTCGTCGTGAGAGGTCGGTCATCGAACTCACGTCCGATGAGCGATGCGTCTAAGCAGCAGCATTGGGGAAGCAGCTTGAGGAAGGCTTGGGCGAGGCGATGGTTGCCTCGAAAGCATCGCTCCGGGCCTTAAGAAGCGCAAGCCTCCGGCAACCCGCGGCTGCACCTCCTCTGCCAGCCGCCCGCCCAGCGCTTCGGCCGTCTACGCCAGCCGGCCTTCGGCTGCGGAACATGCGACGGCACGTGCCGCCTTGGCTGACATCGAAGCAAGCGGGCAATGGATGATCTCGGATGGGCCAGGGATTTTCGAGCGCCTGCTGTCACTTCTCGCCGACCGCCCAATCGCTGGCTGTCAGCAACCCAGCTCAGGTCCCCGTAGGGTGACAGGCGGCCCAGCCCGCGCTACCTCCTGTCCTTTCGCTCTGCCAACCGGGAACCCATCTGACTGCCATGCCCAGCAGCAATGACATACGCGCCGCATTCCTCGACTACTTTGCCCGCAACGGGCACACGGTGGTGGAAAGCTCGCCGCTGGTGCCGCGCAACGATCCGACGTTGATGTTCACCAACGCCGGCATGGTGCAGTTCAAGAACGTGTTCACCGGACAGGAAAAGCGGCCGTATGTGCGCGCCACCACCGCACAGAAATGCGTGCGCGCCGGCGGCAAGCACAACGATCTGGACAATGTCGGCTACACCGCGCGGCACCACACCTTCTTCGAGATGCTGGGAAATTTCAGCTTCGGCGATTACTTCAAGGAGAACGCGATCCCGTATGCGTGGGAGCTGGTGACGCGCGACTACGGGCTGTCGAAGGACCGGCTGCTGGTCACGGTGTACGGGGACGACGACGACGCGGCGGCAATCTGGAAGAAGGTAGCGGGGTTCCCGGACGAGAAGATCATCCGCATCCCGACCGACGCCAATTTCTGGCGCATGGGCGAGACGGGGCCCTGCGGCCCGTGCAGCGAAATCTTCTATGACCATGGATCGCATATTCCGGGTGGGCCGCCCGGTTCCGCGGAAGAGGACGGAGACAGGTTCGTCGAGATCTGGAACCTGGTGTTCATGCAGTTCGAGGAAGGACCGCCGGGCACTCGCACGCCGCTGCCGCGGCCGTCGATCGACACGGGCATGGGGC
Organism: uncultured Alphaproteobacteria bacterium; assembly: GCA_963850535.1. Taxonomy (GTDB): domain Bacteria; phylum Pseudomonadota; class Alphaproteobacteria; order Acetobacterales; family Acetobacteraceae; genus JAMXLO01. Next base: position 109,938 of record CAWKMC010000003.1, read on the forward strand.
TCGAGCGGATCGCAGCGATCCTGCAGGGCAAGCACGACAACTACGACATCGACATTTTCCGCGCGATCATTCTGGCGTCGGCCGAGGTCACCGGCACCGATCCGGATGGCCCGCATCGTGTCGATCATCGCGTGGTCGCCGACCATCTGCGGAGTTGCTCGTTCCTGATCGCCGATGGCGTGCTGCCGCAGAACGAGGGCCGCGGCTATGTGCTGCGCCGGATCATGCGGCGCGCGATGCGGCATGCGCACATGATGGGCGCGCGCGACCCGCTGATGCATCGGCTGGTGCCGGTGCTGGTGCGGCAGATGGGCGGCGCGTATCCCGAGCTGGCGCGAGCCGAGGCGCTGACAGTTGAGACGGTGCTGCTGGAGGAAACGCAGTTCCGCCGGACGCTGGAGCGCGGGCTGCACCTGCTGAACGAGGAGACTGAGAAGCTGGGAGACGGGCAAGCGCTGCCCGGCGGGGTGGCGTTTCGGTTGTATGACACCTACGGCTTCCCGTTGGACCTGACGCAGGATGCGCTGCGCGAACAGGGGCGCGCAGTGGACCTGGCCGGATTCGAGACGGCGATGGAGGAGCAGCGGGCCCGGGCGCGCGCTGCCTGGGCGGGCAGCGGTGACGCCGCCACCGAGCGTGTCTGGTTCGAGCTGAAGGAGAAGGTCGGCGCGACCGAGTTCCTGGGCTACAGCACCGAGACGGCCGAGGCCGAGATCGTCGCGCTGGTGGTGAGCGGCGCTCCTGTCAGCACCGCTGCGGTGGGAAGCGACGTCGCGGTGCTGCTGAACCAGACGCCGTTCTATGGCGAGAGCGGTGGTCAGGTCGGCGACACCGGCACCATCACTGGCCCGGATGGCCTGCGCATCGCAGTGACCGACACGCAGAGGAAACTTGGCGATCTGTTCGTGCATCTTGGTCGCGTCGAGGCTGGTGAGGCGCATGTCGGCACGCCGGTCGTGGCGGAGGTGGAGCATGCGCGGCGCAGCAACATCCGCGCGCATCATTCGGCGACGCACCTGCTGCACGAGGCGCTGCGGCGCAGGCTGGGCACGCATGTCACGCAGAAGGGCAGCCTGAATGCTCCCGACCGGCTACGCTTCGACATCTCGCAGCCGCGTCCGCTGACCGGCGACGATATCGCTGCGGTCGAGGCGGAGGTGAATGTGCGCATCCGCGAGAACAGCGAGGTGAGCACGCGACTGATGACGCCGGACGCGGCGGTCGAGATGGGAGCGATGGCGCTGTTCGGGGAGAAATACGGCGAAGAGGTGCGCGTCGTCTCGATGGGCCATGGCGAGGGCAACAAGCCGGCCTATTCGATCGAACTGTGCGGCGGCACGCATGTGCGGCGCACCGGCGATATCGGCTATTTCAAGATCCTGTCGGAGGCGGCGGTGGCGGCGGGCGTGCGCCGCATCGAGGCGGTGACCGGTCCGTTCGCCGAAGCCGTGGTGGCGGAAACGCAGCGGCGGCTGAACGATGTCGCTGGCGCGCTACGGTCCAGCCCGGCCGATGCGCCGGAGCGGGTGGCGGCGACGCAGGAGAGCGTGCGCCGGCTGGAGCGCCAGGTGGCTGACCTGCAACGCAAGCTGGCCACCGGCGGTGGTGCGGCCGAGGTTCAGGAGGTGAACGGCGTGAAGCTTGCCGCGCGCAACCTGGGCGAGGTGCCGGCACGCGACCTGAAGGGCCTGGCCGATGCGATCGGCAAGCAGCTGGGCAGCGGTGTGGTGGCACTTGTATCCACGGCGGAGGGCAAGGCCAGCATCGTGGTCGGCGTGTCGCAGGACCTGACCGGACGGTTCAACGCGGTGGAGTTGGTCCGCGCGGCATCGGCTGCGGTCGGCGGCAAGGGCGGCGGTGGTCGTCCGGACATGGCGCAGGCCGGCGGCCCCAATGGTGGACAGGCAGAGGCGGCGTTGGCCGCTGTGCGAGGCGCACTGGGGGCGTAGCCGTCGCACCGCTTCCCCGCATGACATCTATAGACACGGCCAGGCGCGAGCAGACGGCCACGCGCCTTGCGTTCTTCGTGGTCGGATTTGGCATGTCGGCCTGGGCGCCACTGGTGCCGTTCGCACAGGCGCGCAGCGGCATCGGCGCATACGGCCTGGGATTGCTGCTGCTGTGCCTTGGCGCCGGCTCGATCGTCACGATGTCGCTCGCAGGCGCTCTGGCCGCGCGGTTCGGCTGCCGTCGCGTCATGATCGCCTCGACGGTGCCGCTCTGCGTCAGCCTGCCGCTGCTGGCGGTGCTGGTCCATCCCGCCGCTCTGGCGGGCGCTCTGCTGATGTTCGGCGGTGCGCTTGGATCGCTCGACGTTACGATGAACATCCAGGCGATCATCGTCGAGCGCGCCAGCGGACGAGCGATGATGTCGGGGTTCCACGGCCTGTTCAGCGTGGGTGGCATTGCCGGCGCGGCCAGCGTCGCGTTGACGCTGGGTGTCGGCGCGTCCCCTCTGGTCGCCACCCTGAGTGTCGTCGCCATCATCGTTGCCGTGATCGGACTGGCCCGGCCGCACCTGCTCGCCTATGGCAGCGACGCTGACGCCCCAGGCTTCGCCCTGCCACGCGGTATCGTTTTGTTCATCGGCGCGCTGTGCTTCGTGGCATTTCTGGCGGAAGGCGCGATGCTGGATTGGAGCGCTGTGTTCCTGACTTCGGCACTCGGTATGGCAACAGCCTATGCCGGGCTGGGCTACGCCACGTTTTCGGCGACCATGACCATCGGCAGGCTTACCGGCGATCGCGTTGTGGCACGGTTCGGCGGGTCCGCGGTCGTCGTGTTCGGTGGCCTTTTCGCTGCACTCGGCTTTCTACTGGCAACACTCGCCATGGCCTGGCCGCTGGCACTGCTCGGCTTCGGTCTGATCGGCGCCGGATGCGCCAATATCGTGCCGGTGCTGTACACGAGCGTCGGTCGTCAGAGTGTCATGCCCGAACATGCGGGGGTCTCGGCCGTCACGACGTTGGGCTATGCCGGAATCCTCGCCGGGCCGGCGCTGATCGGCTTCGTCGCACAAGGTGCGAGCCTGTCGTTTGCGTTCCTGCTGCTGATGTTGTTGCAGTTGGGCGTCGCGGTCAGCGGGTGGCCGCTGCTGCGCGACGCACGCCTTACATCATGTCGCCGCCATTGACGTGCAGCACCTGCCCGGTCACGAACCCTGCGGCGTCGCTGGCCAGATAGGTGCAGGCAGCGGCAATCTCGTCGACACGGCCGACGCGGCGGACCGGGAGCTCCTTAACACGGTCGCCATAGCCGTTGCGGAACTGCGGATATTGCGTCCAGTCGCGGGTGGTATCGATCAGCCCAGGCGACACGGTATTGCACGTGATACCGAACGGGCCGAACTCGACCGCCAGCGCCTTCGCCATGGCATAGACACCTGCCTTGCAGGTGATGTTGTGCACGCGGTTGGGAATGGGCATGAAGCCGTCGCGGCCGGAGATGTGGATGATGCGTCCCCAGTTGCGCTGCTTCATACCGGGGATCACCGCCCGCGCGAGATAGAACGACGCGTTGAGGTTGGAGTTCATGATGCGCTGCCACTCCTCGAGCGAGATATCGAGGAACGGCGTGTGCAGTCGCACCGAGGCGTTGGACACCGAAATGTCCACGCCGCCGAACGTCGCGGTGGCCTGGTCCACCATCGCCTGCACCGCCGCAGCATCGGCGACATCGGCGAGCACAGCCAGCGCGCCGACGCCAAGCGTGCGCACTTCCGCCGCGACACCATCGATGGCGGACTGATTGCGGTGGCCGTTCACCACTACGTTTGCTCCAAGGCGCGCGTAGGCGAGCGCGATGGCGCGGCCGATATTCTGGCCGGAGCCGGTGATCAGTGCGGTGCGGCCGGCAAGCGGCCCGGTCGGTTCGGTCACAGTCGGGCTTCCTTCCGGACGAGTGTCGTGTTCAGCGCTTTTCCGGCTTCGATTTGAAGCTGCGCGTCGGGACGTCGCGGAACAGCGAGAGATGCGTGTGCTGCGCGAGCCACGGCGCACCGACGCGATCGCGGACGAACACGATGGTGGCGCGGCCCGGCCGATCATACGGCGTGCCGTCCTGGCGATAGCCGGTGGAGTCGAAGATGCCCATGCCGACAGCCTGCAACCGGTCAGGGCGAGACGATGGCGCGTATGTCCGGGCGGAAACGGAACTCGTCTATGTGCGACCAGACATTGCGCCATTGCTGCTGTTCGGCTGCATCGCGACCGGTCATGAAGTCGGTGAAGGTGCCGAATGCGATCATGTCGGGTGAGAAGATCGGCCGAGCGCCGACGAAATCCACGTCGCGCACATGTGCAGCGAGCGTGTCGAACCAGGTTGTGACGCCGGCGATGTCGTCCGGATGGACTGTCATTGTCATCTCCTCAGCGGCCGCGGAAGTTCGGCTTGCGGCGCTCACGATTGGCGCGGATGCCTTCCTGCATGTCCTCGCTGTTGCGCACGCGCCCGAGTGTCTGGCTGATTGCGACCATGCGTTCCACCGGGCCGATCGGCAGAACCTCGCCAACCAGCCGTTTGAGTGCGCCGATCACCAGCGGCGCAGACTCCAGCATCTCATTTGCCATCGCCAGTGCCTCGCTTTCGTGCTGGCCGTTGGGGACGACGCGATTGACGAAGCCCACCTCGTAGGCGCGCTGCGCACTGACCTTGCTGCACAGAAGCATCATCTCCATCGCGAGCTTGTGCGGCATGCGCGAGGCGAGCGAGCTGATCATGCCGCCGGTGACGCCAAGCTTCGCCTCCGGGTAGTAGAAGATAGTGCTTTCAGTTGAAACCATCAGGTCGCACATCATCACCATCACGATGCCGCCGCCGATGCACCAGCCGGAGGTGGCGGCGATGATCGGCTTGTCGGTGTTGAAGCCGACCGTTGGGATGGCGCGCCAGAGCTCCGGCAGATCGGTGACATCGGCGCCGGCGGTGAAGGAACGCTCGCCGACCGAACTGAGAATCGCCACGCGCTGATCGGAGGCATCGAACGCCTCGAACGCCTGCTGCAGTTCGACTGCCACGGCGCTGGAGATGGCGTTCATCTTCTCCGGGCGGTTGATGCGGATGATCGAGACAAGGCCGCGCTGTTCTGTGGTGACGACGCTCATGGTGGTTCCGCTCATGGGTTCATGTGAGGGCAGAGAGTTGAATCTTATCGGCAGATCACGCAAGGTCAGCCGCTGATGAGCGACACGGTGCTGCCATGACCGAACACATTTCCATCTGCGAAGTCGGCCCGCGCGATGGGCTGCAGATCGCCAAGACCCGCATGACCACCGAGGCGAAGGTGCACTGGATCCAGGCGATTGCCGCCGCCGGCGTGAAGGAGATCGAGGTCGGCAGCTTCGTGCCGCCTCGCGTCATTCCGCAACTGTCCGACACGCCGGAGATTGTCGAGCAGTGCCTGAAGATCCCCGGCCTGATCGTGCAGGCGCTCGCGCCCAATCTGCGCGGCGTGCAGAACGCCTATAACGCCGGCGTGCACAAGATCAGCATTCCGGTCTCGGTCAGCGAGGGCCACAGCATGGCCAACCTGAACCGTATGCCCGAGCAGTCGATCACCATGATGCAGGAGATCATGGACTGGCTGGGTGCACAGCCGCGGAAAGTGCCGGTGGTCGCCGGCTGCTCGACCGCGTTCGGCTGCTCGATCGATGGTGTCGTGCCGACGGCAAAGACCGTCGCGCTGGCGAAGGGCCTGGCCGATGCCGGCGTCGATCAGATCATGCTGGCGGACACGGTGGGCTATGCGCACCCGGCGCAGATCAAGGAGGTGGTGCGGGCGACGCGCGAGGCGATCGGCGACACGCTGTACGGGCTGCATCTGCACGATACCTGCGGTCTTGGCATCGCCAACGCGCTGGCTGGGCTGGAGGAAGGCATTCGCGCCTTCGATGCCTGCCTGGCGGGGCTCGGCGGCTGCCCGTATGCGCCGGGCGCTTCCGGCAACGTCGTCACCGAGGACCTGGTGTTCATGCTGGAGAGCATGGGGTTTGCGACCGGGATCGATCTGCGGAAGCTGATCGATGCGCGGCGGCTGCTGCATGAGGGGCTGCCGGCCGAGCCGATGCAGGGCCAGGTGCCGAAGGCCGGCATCCCGAGGACGTTTAAGGCAGCGGCCTGAAACACTTTTCGCCGCGCGCCGCCAGCCGGAATCGCCAGCGCCACGCACGAGACGCGCAGTCGCTCAGGACGTACCGCGACGGAACTGGGATGGCGTGTGGCCAGTGTGCTGACGGAACGCCGTTGCGAAACGAGCCATTCCGCCAAAGCCGACGGTCGTAGCGATCGAGGCCACTGGCATGCTGGTGGTCGCAAGTAGCTTGCTCGCCCGCTCAATGCGCTGGCGCGAAAGATACTGCCGTGTCGATTGACCAAACGTTGCCTTGAAAATACGGGCGAAATGGAATCGGCTGAGACCGACAAGCGATGCCAGCTCGCCCAGCGTGAGATCACGCGTCAAATTCTGTGCGATGAAGTCGCACACCAGCCGTTCCTGTTGGCTGGTCAAACGTCCCGAGGCGCGCATTTCCGGGAGCGGGCCGTGCTGCAGCCGATCGAGTTCGAACGCCGCCACGAGGCAGAGCGCCTCAAGGTAGCCCATGTCGGGTGGCCCGCATCGACGCAATGCCGCGCCGACTTTGCGTAGAGTAGTGGCGAGCGCGGCATCACGAAAATACAGCAGCGGCTCGAACGCACCGCTGGTGGCCCGGGTCTCCAATTCTTGCTCAACAAGGTCTGGTTCGAAACTCAGCGCAGTGTAGCCGCTGCGGCGCGGTGCCAATGCTGACCAGCCGGTGATCTCGCAGCCTGGCGGGACGAAAGTCAGCGTATCGCGCAGATCATGCGCATTCGAGACCGCCAATGCTTCAAGTTTTGCTTCGCCGTCGGTCAAGACGAGGTCATGCCATGCGAGAAAATGTCGCTGGCCGCACCACCTATAGTCGTAGCCGGCGGAGCCAGCGAAATCGACGGCTTCAACGTGGAAACAGCGCGAAAACACCTGGGAGCGGAGCGGCGCGATCGATCCAGGCTCTTTTGATCGGAGTTCTACACGCTGTTCGTTCAACTCGTCCGCCCTACTTTGCAGCCCTTGTGCGTGCTTGCTTCGCCGGTCTAGGGTATCCCGCACAAAACGTAAAGTCGTAGCAATATCGGGCGGGTGTGGGACAGGAATTGCAAGACACTGCGGTCGAACCGGCGGTGGCATATCGCGGCCGAAGTCAAGGGAACGGATCAGGATTGCGTGACGCGCTTCGTGCAGCGACGCTCGAGGCTCACGAGCGTCTTCATTGGCACCGGGGTTTCGCCGCCATTGCGGCCGGGCAGATCTCACGCGGCGACTATTTCAGGCTGCTGACGCGACTGCTCGGGCTCTACCTCCCTTTGGAATTGGCTCTCGGCCTGCGACCCGAGCGGAGCCTGTGGCTGCAGGCTGATTTGCGCTGCCTGAAGGCGCCGCACGCAGGGGCGCGCGTGCCGCTGTGCCGGTTCCTGCCTCGCGTTGACAACCACGGCCAGCAATTAGGCGCGCGTTATGTCATCGAGGGCGCAGCACTCGGCGGGCAGCTTCTCGCCGGTCGGCTGGATTCGGTGCTGGGACATGGTGGACCAGCAGGCCGCCGTTTCTTTATCGGACGCGGGACCGCCAGCGGGCTTGCCTGGCGTTCGTTTCTCGCGGAACTCGCGGCCTTCGAGTCTGAGGCGGGACCGCGCGATGCGCTCATCGAAGCTGCCAGCGACACATTCGTCGCGTTCGAGCAGTGGCTCGCCGGATGGGCGGGTCGGTCGGCGGCATGAACATCCAGTTCGACCTTACCAACTGCGACAAGGAACCGATACGCACCCCAGGTGCCATTCTGCCGCATGGAGCAATGTTGGTACTCGACTGCGACACCTACGAAATCTCGCAGGCGGCCGGCGAGACGTTAGATTTGTTAGGCCGCCCACTGGACGAGTTGCTTGGACAGAAGCCCGAGACCTTGCTGCGGCCGGACCAGATAAGCCTGTTGCACGAGTTATGTGCCGACGCGCCGTTGACCACACCACGCCATTTGCTCGACCCCATTCTGCGCGTGCAGCCGGATCGGCCGGTCGATGCCAGTATTCATCGTACCGGTGATCATTTCGTATTGGAGTTCGTGCCAGCGGACCTGCAGGAGGGCGCAAGGCGTGATGCTCTGGCGGTGCTGCAGGAACTGGTGGATGGCTTGGATCAGGCCAACTGTCTGCAGGCACTCTGCCAGCTCGCGTCGGAACGGGTACGTCGAGTCACCGGCTACGATCGGGTGATGGTGTATCGATTTCAACCTGACGAATCGGGGTGGGTGTACGCTGAGAGTCGTGATCCTCGACTGGTTTCGTTCCTGGATCTGCACTATCCGGCAGCCGACATTCCATCCCAGGCTCGGGCGCTGTATCTACGCAACTGGCTGCGAAAGATCGTGCGCATCGACTACACCCCGGCGAGGCTAGTACCTGAGATCAATCCGCGTACGGGCCGGCCGCTGGACATGAGTTACGCAACCCTGCGCGACGTTTCGCCTATTCATCGCGAATATCTGCGCAACATGGGCGTGGCAGCCTCGATGTCGATCTCCATCGTGGTGCAGGGGCGGCTGTGGGGGTTGGTCGCTTGCCACAATTATAGCCCGCGTCAGCTGCCACGTCATTTGCGCGCCGCTTGCGAGATTTTTGGTCCCATCTTTTCCTCCCAGCTTGACGCTCGTCAGCGCGCCGACGACATGGACGGGCACCTCGCCAGCCGTGGCATTCTGCAGGAGATCTTGAGCGGTCTCACGGCTCAGGCGGACTTCGCCGACGGCCTGGTCAGCGTCTCCCCCAGTCTGATCGAGTATATTGTCGCTGGCGGAGCGGCGGTCAGCGCGATCGGACGCGGCGGCGTCGCACTCTTCCTGAACAATGCCATTCGTTCCCTGGGGCGGACGCCCGCTCAGGAACTCCTGCAACCTTTGGCCGAATGGGTCGTCACCAAACTAAATCAAGACGGCCTGTTCGCAACCGATCGCCTCGGCGAGCTGTGGCCTCCGGCGCAGCAATTCGCGCACGTCGCCTCTGGGTTGCTGGTGATTTCAGTGTCGCGCCAACCGAGGGATCTGATCCTTTGGTTCCGGCCAGAGGTCGTCGAGACTGTCACATGGGCGGGCGACCCCACCAAGGTGAGGGAGCTTGGTCCGAACGGCGAGCGGCTTACGCCACGAAAGTCGTTCGAGGTTTGGCAACAGGAAGTCCGTGGCCACGCCGCTCCGTGGACAGCGGCGGAGATCCGGGCAGCCGTTGATCTACGGGTCGCGTTGCTCGAGATGATTGTCAATCGGGTCGATGCCGCAGCCCGCGAGCGTGACCGCCTGCGGGACCAGGAGCGCCTGCTGATGGCGGAGCTGGATCACCGGGTGAAAAACGTACTCGCCAATGTGCAGGCTCTCGTGCGCCAGAGCAGCCGCAATGCCGGCTCGGTGCGCGACTATGTGCGCAGCCTGGAAGCGCGCATCGTTGCCATGGGCAAAGCGCACAGCCTGCTGACGGAAAGTCGCTGGCGGAGCGTGTCGCTGCAAAGCCTGATCGAGGAGGAGCTTGAACAGTTCTCTCGCAGCGGAATTGCAATGCGCGGGCCGGCGATCCTGCTGAACTCCCAAGGCCGCGCTTGTGCTGTCATTGGCAGTGCATGAGCTGGCGACGAATGCCAGCAAGTACGGCGCCCTCTCTGTCGAGAGCGGCAAAGTGGCCATAAGCTGGCAGCAGACTGACGATGGCGGCATGGAGCTGCGCTGGATCGAGACCGGCGGGCCAGCAGTGCGCAAGCCGCATCGGCGCGGCTTCGGCTCTACGCTGATCGAGCGGGCGCTGGCAATCGAGACAAGCGGCGAAGCGCACATCGAATTTCTGGCGACGGGCGTGCAATGTATAGTGTCGCTGCCCCAGTCATCGCTTATCGATCCGTAGGGAACGGAATCTCTGAATGACGGACAGCGGACGGCCAAGGATTCTGGTGGTTGAGGACGCGGCACTCGTCGCGATGCTCCTTGAGGAGATGCTAGACGACTTGGGCTTCGACGTAATCGGACCGGCGACCGATCACGCAAGCGCCTGCCAGATGGCGCGAGAGCCCGGGATCACTGCAGCGATCCTGGATGTCAACTTGCACGGTAGGATGTCCTGGGACGTCGCAGGGCTGCTGAAGGAAGCGAATGTGCCATTCGCCTTCAGTACCGGTTACGATTCGGCGACTGTGCTCCCGCCGCATTTGTCAGACGTCCCGGTGCTGACGAAGCCGTTCGATTCGGAACACCTGGAGCGTCAAATTCACGCGTTGGTAGCGCAACGGACGCACGCAAATCAGCCCAGCCGGCCAACGGATGCGCCACAATGAGCGCGGCGGTTGGCATCATGGCCAAGTTCCAAAGGCGGAGTTTCCCGGACGTGCAGGGAACGGCCCGAATTCTGGCGCCGATCAGGACGCTTCGTGGGTCAGTGCCGCCAACTGCGGCGCACCCTCGGCTGCCACTTTCGGCAACTCCTCCGCGGTCAATGTCTCGTGCGCCAGCAGTGCGGCAGCGCCCTCGTCCAGCGCCGACCGGTTCGCCTGCAGGATCCGCACCGCGCGGTTGAGCGCGCCCTCGAGAAGCGATCGCACCGACCGATCGATCTCGTGTGCCGTCTCGTCTGAGAAGCGGCGCTGCTGCCAGAACACGCCGGGCTGGTTCAGGAACTGACCTTGCTCGGTGTCCCAGGCGACGGGCCCCAGTTTCGAGTCCATGCCGAAGCGCAGCACCATACCCCGCGCGATGTCAGTCGCCTTGGCGAGGTCGTCGGCCGCGCCGGTCGAGATGTCTTCGCCGAGTTGCATTTCGGCGGCACGGCCGCCCATCAGGACCGTCATCTTGTCCTGAAGCTCCTGCCGGCCCATGAGAAAACGGTCGTCGGTGGGCCGCTGCATCGTGTAGCCAAGCGCGCCGATGCCGCGCGGGATGATCGACACCTTCTGGATCGGGTCGCTGCCAGGGATCGCGAGGGCAGCCAGCGCATGTCCCATCTCGTGATAGGCGACGACCCGCCGCTCGCGCGGGATCAGGATGCGCGATTTTTTCTCCAGCCCTGCGACTATCCGCTCCACTGCGCCGGTGAAGTCACTCTCGGTGATCGCTTCGCCGCCACGGCGGGTCGCCAGCACCGCCGCCTCGTTCCCCAGATTGGCGAGGTCAGCACCGGTGAAGCCGGGTGTCAGTGCCGCGATCTCCTCCAGCGACACGTCAGGAGCCAGCTTCAGGTTCTTGAGGTGAATGCGGAGGATGTCCACCCTGCCCTTCTTGTCGGGCCGGTCCACCAGGACCTGGCGATCGAACCGGCCCGCGCGCAGCAGCGCCGGATCGAGAATCTCCGGCCGGTTGGTCGCGGCCAGGATCACGATCGCGACCGAGCGGTCGAAGCCATCCATCTCGGCAAGCAGCTGGTTGAGAGTCTGTTCCTTTTCGTCCTGCCCGGCGACCGGGTTGACGCCACGCGCCCGCCCGAGTGCGTCCAGTTCATCGATGAAGATGATGCAGGGCGCCGAGCCCCTCGCCTGCTCGAACAGGTCACGCACCCGCGCAGCGCCGACGCCCACGAACATCTCGACGAACTCTGCGCCATTTGTGGCATAGAATGGGACCCCTGCCTCGCCTGCCACCGCACGGGCCAGCAGGGTCTTGCCGGTGCCGGGCGGACCCACCAACAGGATGCCGCGTGGGATGTGCGCGCCCAGCCGCGTGAATTCTTCCGGCCGCTTCAGGAAATCGACGATCTCGTGCAGCTCTTCCTTGGCCTCATCGACACCCGCCACGTCGGCGAACGTCACCTTGACGTCGGTCTCGGCCACCAGCTTTGCCCGCGACCGGCCGACCGACAGCAGCCCGCCGCCGAAGCCGCCGCGGCCGCCCATCATCATCCGCGACGCGAACATCCAAATGCCGACGAACAGCAACGGCGGCAGAACCCAGGACAGCAGGGTGCCGACGGCACCACCGTCAGTAGCAGCACCGGTGAACTGGACGTTGTGCTTGGCCAGCTGGCCTGCGAGATCCGGCGGTACCTGCACGGTGGTGAAGCTGGTGCGTCCGTCCGCCATCTTTTCGGTGAGTGTGCCGTGGAGCACATTGCCGGCGACCGTCACTTCCTTGACCTTGTTGGCGTCGAGATACTGCTGGAACTGGCTGTAGGGGATCACGTCGCTGCCCCCGCCGCCGCCATTGCCGCCGCCGAACAGGCCGAGTGCTCCGATCACCACGAGCCCTGCGACGATCAGCCAGATCGAGGACGAGAAGTTCGGTTTCGGCGCCGCCACCCAAAGCCTCCTATCAAGTTGGTTGAATGTGGGCCACGAGAGGGGCGGCAGCAACCGCGTACACTATCCCGACATGCCACGGTGTCACCGCTGCCGGTTCGCGGAACGGCTTTGTCATTCTCGCTTATTCTGGGCAACCGATGACAGAAACGGTGCTGTAAGCCTGATTGCGCTTTCTCCGTCGCATACCCTACGCACACCTGAGTACATCGTAGTGCGCGCAGCAACGCTAAATTTACCTGCAGGACTTAAAAGCAAAGCAGACAATGCTATTCGGTGCCTTGGAGTGGCTGTCGATCGTCAGACGTTTACCATTCTGGGCGCCAGTGGCTTCATAGGAAGAGCCTTGGTCGCCTGGCTGGAAAGCGGGGACCATGTTGTGCATGCAGTGACCCGCGCTTCACTCCCGGCGTTGCTGGCATCGCGTCGACCAGCAGGCCACGTCATCGACTGCGTTGGCATAACCAACGATTGCCGTCTTTGTCCGCTTGATACCGCGGAAGCGCATGTCGGTCTTGTCGCTCGCTGCCTTACAGAGCTCAAATTCGAATCTTTTCTTCTGCTGTCATCCACCCGCGTCTATGCGCATGCAGGTGCAACGCACGAAGACGCCACGCTCTCGGCCCTGCCGAGTGATCCCGCGGATCTATACAATTTGACGAAGCTGGCAGGTGAGGCGCTGTGTCTTGCCGATCCGCGCTCCACCACGCGGGTTGCGCGTCTGTCGGACGTTTACGGCATCCACATGCCAGCAGCTACGTTCCTGGGAGATGTGCTGCACCAGGGTCGCGTTGCCGGTAAGGTGATGTTTCACGAGAGCCCCGCATCTGCCCGGGACTATGTCAGCGTCGCTGCGGTCGCACGATTGCTGCCTGCGATCGCGAGCAGCGGGAGACATCGTCTCTACAATATTGCTGCCGGCGCAACCACCGATCATGCCGACATCGCTGTTCGACTGCGCGATATTGCCGGCTGGCACATCTCGTTTGCGTTCAATGCACCGACTGTGCGCCACCCGCCGATCGACACAACCCGCATCAACAACGAGTTCGGCCCCACCTGCAGCGGTCTTTTGGCCGACTTGCCGGCGCTGCTCGCTCTTGGACAGGAAGCCCAATGCTCACCATCGATGAGGCACATGGTCGCGTAACCGTCGACCGCGCTGATGGCACGACCGAAGATCTTGCGCTCGATACACCCGAGGCCTTCGAGGCGGTTTCCGCCGCGTGGCTCCGCTGCGGCTGGGACGTGAAGTACGTGTATGGTTTCACCTGGATGGGTCGGCCGGTGATCCAGTTGCCGGAGGACATGATTCGCATCCAGGAAGTCATCTGGCGCCTACGCCCGGACGTCATCGTTGAAACCGGTGTTGCGCATGGCGGATCATTGGTCTTCTACGCCAGCCTGTTCGAGGCGATGGGCAACGGTCGCGCTATTGGCGTGGATGTCGACATTCGCCGACAGAGCCGCACGGCGATCGAGGCGCATCCAATGGCTGCGCGCATTACTCTCATTCAGGGTAGTTCGGCGGCGCCTGGAACGCTCGCCGCAGTACGCCACAGTATCGGCCCGGACGAACGCGTGATGGTTGTGCTGGACTCCAATCACTGCCGCGCGCACGTCGAAGCGGAACTCGATCTTTATGCGTCGTTGGTTTCACCAGGCTCCTATATGGTGGCCTGCGAGGGCATCATGGCGGAGCTTGCCGGCGCACCGCGCACCGCGCCCGACTGGACCTGGAACAACCCGGTCGCGGCGGTCGATGCCTTCCTGGCACGCAATCCTGCGTTCGTTCTGGAAGAGCCGGGCTTTCCCTTTAACGAGGGAGCAGTGCGCAACCGGGTAACGTCCTGGCCCAAGAGCTTTCTCAGACGACGCTGAAGATGTCCTGCCACGCTTCGCTTGCGGTCCTCGCAATGACAGGTTCCTGATACTCATGGGATTTCCTATCGCATCCTTGTGAGCATGAAACGCAACGCATGATCCGCCGTTAAGCCTCGATGACCCAACAGAAGCTGATCGTCCTTGGCGCGCTTGCGTTGGTGTTGCCTTGCGTCGCAGGTGCGCAAAACCCACAGCCGGCGCCACCAGGCCAGCCGCACACCGATCTGGCGCCACCCAATGCTCCATCACCACCTCCGGAGGAGATCCGGCCTGCAAATCCGAAGGACGGCGCGTCAGGCGGTCAGACCCTTAGCGACAAGCTGTCGCAGCAACAGGGTACATTGCAGCCACCGGCAATCGACCCCGGCATTCGAAAGCCCCTACCGCAGCGCGGCCAGGGTACGATGCCAGTGATCCCTCCGCCGGGCACGCCGGGGGGCAACCAACAGGTCGTCCCTAAGTAAGTAGGTTAGATCCCCCGCAACGCATCGCAGATGCGTGACACCTGCGGGTCCGTCAGCTCGGGATACATCGGCAAGCTGAGGACCTGACTGGCGGCGGCTTCGGAAGCAATGCAGCCAGCCGGTCCGAGAGATATCCGGCCGCGATAGGCCGGCTGGAGGTGTACCGGGGTTGCGTAGTGGATGCCGGTGCCAATTCCGGCCTCTCGAAGTCGCGCCTGCGTCGCGTCGCGCTCCGAGCAGCGCAGCACATACAGATGGTAAACGTGTTCAGCACCAGGTCGTACAGCAGGAGCGAGTGACTTGTCGCGAAGCGCCTCGTCATAGGCCGCCGCGATCACGCGCCGGCGGGCGTTCTGCGCATCGAGGTGCGCCAGCTTCACACGCAAAATGCTAGCCTGTATCTCATCCAATCGGCTGTTCACGCCCACCGCATCGCTGATGTAGTGAGTTCTCCACCCGTACTGACGCAGGGCGGCGATCTCCGCACCAAGCTGCGCATCCCGTGTCGCCAGCAGGCCGCCATCGCCTAACGCACCAAGGTTCTTCGTCGGGTAGAAGCTGAACGTGGCGATCTCTGCGAATGTGCCGACTGAGGCGCCCTCAAGCCTGGCGCCATGCGCCTGGGCGCAGTCCTCGATGATCGGCACGCCATACTGGCGGCAGGCGGCGATAATGCGCGGGAGCGCTGCGGGCTGACCATAGAGGTGCACGGGAATGACGGCGCGGATCGGCGGCACACCTGATGGAGGATGCGCGAGAACCTCGGCCAGTTCGTGCGGATCCATCGTGTAGTAGTCCGGCTCGATATCGATCAGCACAGGCGTCGCGCCCACCATCTCGATGGCCGCCACAGTTGCGACCGCCGTATGGGAAACAGTTACGACGCTCGCGCCGGGTCCTACGCCGAGGGCGCGCAGGGCGATCGCCAGCGCATCCGTGCCATTGCCGCAGCCGATTGCAGTCGTGGTGCCGAGCCAGCCGGCGAATTCGGCCTCGAAGGCGCGGACTTCCTGCCCGAGGATATACCAGCCGGACTGCAGCACGCGTGCGACCGCTGCATCGATCTCCGTCTGCAGCGCGCGATAGCCCGCGCCGGGATTGGCCTGCGGTATGCTGCCCGCCGCTCCGCTCATGAGTGCTCCCGGGCGTTAGCCCGGCCTCCTATTGTGATGAGCGGGCTGGACCCGCCCATCAATGGCACGCGCCTCAATGCGGTTCGACGGCGATATACCGGGCGGGACGCGGCCCTTCGCTGCCACAGCGATAGATGCCCGCCCGTGCCAGCACGGCGCGGTCCTCTTCTGACAGCCGCATCACCTCGCGCAGGTGATCGGTCCAGCTTTCCATCGACCATACCTCCATCCATCCCTCGGGATGCGCCACGTCCTCATAGAGCTGCCAAAACATGGCACCAGCACGGCCGCGGTACTTTGCGGACCTCGGCCATGGCGCGGAGAAAGTCGCTGCGGTCTTCCTGGCTCACACGGTAATGCACCGTCTCCATTACCCGGCCGCGGGCTCGCCGGAGGCTGGATATGAGTTCGGCTGCGGGCGCTTCGGGCATTGGCAGTGGCTCAGGCGCCGGCGTCGGCTGGCGCTCTAGGGTGAGGTCAATGGAGAATGTGCGCACTAGGAGAACGAGGCCCGACCCGAGAATAGCCGCGGTCAGCAAGGTGTTCGGCAGCCCAGCATAATCGCCCAGCCAGCCCCAGGCGAACGAGCCCGCGGTCAGCGCTCCGTTCTGTGCCAACTGGTAAATGGCGAGGGCGCGGGCGCGCACCCAGGGCGGGCAGACCAGCTGGGCGGCGGCCTGGATCGTCGCATAGGCCGACGTCCAGCCCACGCCGAACAGCAGCATGCCGAACGCGGCCGGCACCCAGTGATGCGTCAGGCCGAGCAGTGCTATGCCGGCACAGGAGAACAGCGTGCAGCCGGCCACCGTGTTGCCACGGCTCAGCTTGCCGCGGACCTTCGGCAGTAACATGCCGGAGGTCACGCCGCCGATCCCCATCATGCCCAGGATCAGGCCGTACATGCCGGGGCCAAGCCCCAGATCGCGGCGGACCAGCAGCGGCAGCAGCGCCCAGGGAGCGGCGGCCGGCACGGAATAGGCGATGGTGCGCACCATGGCGTACTGCATCGCCGGGGTGTTGCGGACAAAGCGAATGCCGGCGCGTATCGCCGACAGCAGGTGCTCGCGAGGTAGCCCGGTGAAGTGGCGGCCGCGCCGCCAGGTGAACAGAGCCGAGAGAACCGCGATGATCGACACGGCATAGAGCGAGAATGCCAGGCTGGAGCCGCCGATCAGGATCAGCATGCCGCCAAGCGCCGGACCGACCGCGCGGGTCAGGTTGAAGCCGATGCCGTTCAGCGCGATCGCCTGTATCAGGTCCTCGCGCGGCACCAGTTCCGGCACGATGGCGCTCCAGGCCGGTGCGGTCAGCGCCGCGCCGATGCCGATCGCGAACGTCAAGGCCAGCAACCAGGCGGCGGTCATCAGGTGCCCGAGGGTGAGCGCAGCGAGCGCCGTCGCGGCCAGGATCGTCCAAAGCTGTGCCCCGATCAGGAACACGCGGCGGTCCACGATGTCAGCGAGTGCGCCACCGGGCAGCGCCAGCAGGAATACCGGCATGATGGTCGCCGCCTGCACCATGGCGACGATGAAGGGCTGCGGCGCCAAGCTGGTCATCAGCCAGCCGGCGCCGGTGTTCTGCAACCAGGTGCCGAGCCAGGCGACGACGTTTGCGAGCCATAGGGTACGGAAGGTCGGATTACGAAGCGGAATCAGCGCGACGGGCAGACGCATCCCGCCATAATAGCTGCGCTGTGGAAAATTGCCGCCTAGGACATGATCGGAAGCTGATCCGACCATGTCTTAAGGGATCTTACAGCCAGAGAGCGCGATTCACGCTTTCCGGCGATCTCGCCTCAAGCGATCGCGCTCTATCTCTCCGGCAGCGGCATCCGTTGTGACGCGGCCAGTCCTGCGCCAAACCTCTCAACCCATTGCCGCCCGAGATCGACTGCTTCCTCGGCGGTCAGATAGGACCACTCGGCGCCGCGGGCGCGGATCGCAACCCAGCGGGCATCGCCGACCAGGCGTTCCTCGACCTGATAGGGTGCGACGGCGTCAGGCATGGTGTGACCAGGCCTGAATAAGAAACCCGACACTGTAGAGCACCGTGGCGATGCCCGAACACGCAATGCCGAATGTAGCGAACAGGACGCCGACCCGATCCCAGTCGAACTGTCGGCGGTTCGCGATGCTGACGATAGCGGACATTTCCACCTTACTTCTCCCGCGCCGTTGCCAGTGCGTCGTTGACAGTGCGTCGTTGACAATGCGTCGTTGACACTACGTCGACGACCATTGGCCACGCTTTGACGGCTCGATAGCTATGAACTGACCCACACAGAGGCGCCAAAATCGCGCCACAATTCAATTCGCCTTTCGGGTGAAATGTCGCGGAAGTAAAACGATCGGATAGTTGAATTAGCGATATTCGCGACTGGTCATTATTGCCTCGCGCCCGTCGGCGGCGCCATCCTGTGGACCTCCAGGGAGGCAACGATGGACGATGCGGTGTCTACGGCCGTTTATGCGCAAGCCTATGATGCGTGGCGCGCGGACCCTTCCGCATGGTGGGAGAGGCTCGCCGAAGGCATCAGCTGGGAGCGGCGATGGGAGCGCGTCTTCGATCCGTCGGTCGGGCCGTACGGACGCTGGTTCAGCGGTGCCACGCTGAACACATGCTTCAATTGCGTCGACCGCCATGTGCTCGCAGGTCGCGGAGAGCAGGCGGCACTGATCTGGGACAGCGCGATGACCGGGCGGGTGGAGACCTTCACCTACAGCCAGTTGCAGAGCCGCACAGCCAAAATGGCGGGCGCGTTGGCGGCGCTGGGGGTACAGCGCGGCGACCGGGTGGTGATCTACCTGCCGATGGTGCCCGAGGCGGCCATTGCCATGCTCGCCTGCGCACGCCTTGGGGCGATCCACTCCGTCGTGTTCGGCGGATTTGCCGCCGCCGAACTTGCTTCGCGCATTGCGGACGCGAAGCCGAAGGTGATCGTGTCGGCATCGTGCGGGCTCGAGCCAGGGCGCGTGGTGAAATACAAGCCACTGCTCGACGCGGCGATCGCGCTGTCGCCGCATAAGCCGGACGCATGCCTGATCCTGCAGCGAGATGCGGCACGAGCCGAGCTGGTCGCGGGTCGGGACCACGATCTGGTCGAGGCCGAAGAGGCGGCGTTACCGCACGATCCGGTCAGCATCGCCGCGACCGATCCGCTGTACATCCTTTACACGTCGGGCACGACGGGCCGGCCGAAGGGCATCGTGCGCGACAATGGCGGCCATGCCGTCGCGTTGTGGAACTCGATGCAGATGCTGTACGGCGTCGATGCCGGCGATGTTTATTGGGCAGCCTCGGATGTCGGCTGGGTCGTCGGACACTCGTACATCGTCTATGCGCCGCTGCTGCGCGGCTGCACCAGCGTGATGTACGAAGGCAAGCCGGTGGGTACGCCGGACGCGGGCGCGTTCTGGCGGGTGTGCGCCCAGCATGGCGTCAAGGCGCTGTTCACCGCGCCAACGGCGATGCGGGCGATCAAGCAGCAGGATCCGGAGGGCAAGCTGCTGCAACAGTACCGATCTCTCGAAACTGGAAGCCTTGTTCCTGGCCGGCGAACGCTGTGATCCGCCGACTGCCGTGTGGGCTGCTGAACTGCTGAACAAGCCGGTGATCGATCACTGGTGGCAGACCGAGACCGGCTGGGCGATCACCGGCAGCTTCCGCCAATATGGTCTGTTCCCGTTCAAGCCAGGATCTGGTGGACGGCCTAGCCCCGGGATCGACCTGCACGCGTTGGACGACGACGGCCATCCGTTGGCGTCCGGTCAGACCGGCAATCTGTGCGCGCGCCTGCCGCTGCCGCCGGGTTCGGCACCGACGCTCTGGCAGAACGACGAAGGCTTCCGCACGGCTTATCTCGCCGACTTTCCCGGCTGGTACCGCACGGGCGATGCCGGCACGATCGATGAGGATGGCGATGTCTGGGTAATGGGTCGGACCGATGACATCATCAATGTCGCCGGCCACCGACTGTCGACGGGACAGATGGAAGAGGTGCTGGCCTCGCACGCTGCGGTCGCGGAATGCGCGGTGGTCGGCGCCGCAGACTCGCTGAAAGGGCAGACGCCCATCGGGCTCGTGGTGCTGAAGGCGGGCGTGAACCAGCCGGAGACGGAAATAACGAACGAACTGGTTGCACTGGTTCGCGAGCGGATCGGCCCCGTGGCGGCGTTCAAGGAAGCACGGGTCGTGCCGCGGTTGCCGAAGACGCGCTCGGGTAAAATCTTGCGCGCGACCATTCGCCGCATTGCGGACGGCGAGACACCTGCCGTGCCGCCAACCATCGAGGACCCGGCGGCGCTCGACGAAGTGGCGCAGGCGTTGCGCAACTAAGTACGGATCACAACTTTCCGTAGCGGCGGAAACAACGCTCTGTTACACACGCGGCCGGCCGTCACAAATACTCGGGGGAGACGCGCGACATGGCCGATATCCGCATGAGGCAGGGCGTCCATAACCTGGACGCCTCCCAGGTGGCGGCGTTCCGCGATTCGTATCGGCAGATGATGCAGATCAACGACAACCGGGGATACCAGGTGCTCGCGGGCCGGCACGGTGTGCCGGACTGGTATTGCTGGCATCACCAGCAGAACGCACGAGTGGCGCAGAACATGCGGCTGTTCCTGCCTTGGCATCGTGCCTATCTCTACAACTGGGAGATGGCGATGCGCGATCGTGTGCCGGGCGTGACGCTGCCGTGGTGGGACTGGACATTGGGACCGCCGCGGCAGAACGGGCTGCCTGCCATATTCACCCAGCGCACGGGTGCAGACGGCCAGCCCAACTCGCTGCTTGGCTTTCGCATCAACCTGCCGCAGGCCAATCCACCGGTGGTGCGGCCGACCAGCCGCTCGCCAGGATCGCCGAGTGAATTGCCGAGCCAGAACGACGTGGACGATTGCCTGTCGCGCACCGATTGGGGGGATTTCAGCGACAAGCTGGAAGACATCCACGACCAGGTGCATGGCTGGGTGTCTGGCGATATGGGCGTGATCGGCACGGCAGCCTTCGATCCGATTTTCTGGTCGCACCACGCGATGATCGATCGGATTTGGTGGCTCTGGCAGGCGCGCAATGGCAACGGCAACATCCCGTCGGACCTGCTGGACGAGGTGTTGGCGCCTTTCAATGTGCAGGTCCGCGACGTGCTGAACGTGCACGATCTTGGCTACGACTATGCGCGCCGCGCAGAGCGTCGTGACGATCGGAGGGACAGGCTGATGGCTCGAACCCCAAGAACCCCGCGCCACGCAAGGAGCCGCGCCTGGGCCGCGACGCCTTGGCGCGCCGCGCCGGGTTGGAGGTGGTGCGAAGACATTCACCACGCGTCCGGTAGCGATCGACTTCGCCGCGCCGGAGCATCGGCTGACCCGCGCCGATCTGCAGATCCATGGCATCTTCCACGGCGAGGCGTCCTATGAGGGACGCGTCTTCTTCAACAACCCCAATGCGGATCACGACACGCCGCGCGACCGCGAGCACGGCTATGCCGGATCGTTCTACATCTTCGGGCATGGCGGCTGCCTTGGTGATCCCGGCCATTGCGACGTGAACGAGCATGCGCGCGAACGTTACGATTTCCGCGCACCGCATCCGCTGACGCTCGCCTCGAAGAGGGTGACGGTGACCGACACGGTGCGCGACCTCGCCCGGACCAACAAGGAGGTCACCATCACGGTGGTGCCGGTGATCACCGCTGCCAACGAACTGTGCGACACCGAGAACGTGTTCCGCTGCGAGGATATGCGGTTGGTCAGCTATAACTGACTGCCTCAGAGCGTCGTATCGCCGTTCACTGTGCCGCAATTGCTCCTTGCCAGCGCCGACGCGGTCACCGAGTAAGTCACACAGATGAACCGTTGTTTGACGTGGCGGTGTGAGAACGCACTCGTTCATTGACCACTGCGCGGATTGGCCGAGCCATTCTTCGCCACTCCGGCTACACTAGCCCTTGGTTTCAGGGCGTAGCGTGAGCTCCGCAGGCCGGAATTGTCACCAAGAGATCATAGCAAGCGACCATTGCCTGTGATCCGGTTCACCGGCGCCACCCTTTCCGTCCAGTAGAGTGGTGCCGCGGCCGGAACCAGCAGTGGGGAAGCATGATCGACCTTCGATCCTACCAGAGAGAGTCGAGCCGTTTCGAGCAGCTCTCACTCAAGGACCTGCTCGAGGCGCGCGATCAGTACCACATTCATCTCATGCGGCATCCCAATGTCGTCGCGACGGCGGTCGGCCGCTATCGTATCCGCAAGAAAGAAGACTGGCCGACCAACCATGACGGCTGCCACCCGGTGAAGGGCGAGCGGACGCTGGTGAACTCAGAGGTGCGTCCATACTCGTGGCCGGCGGTGCTGGTGTTTGTCGAGAAGTGGGAAGACACCGACGCATTCGGCGGCAAGGGCGCCCAATACCGTCCGGATCAGATGGTGCCACGCACACTCTATCTGCCTGATGGCCGCGAGGTACCGGTCTGCGTCATCTTGGCGCCGCGGCAGGCGCGCACCGATGTCACGGCGCCGCCGATCCGCTATCCGCTCAACAACATTGGCGGCGGCTACCCGGTTGTCGCCGATGTGCAGGGGCAGAGCCATGTGGCGACGATTGCCTGCCTGGTCGGCGATGGCCACAAGGTCTACGCGCTCACCAACCGCCACGTCGCCGGCGACATGGGCGAGGTCGTTTATGCCAAACTTGGCGGCAAACAGATCCGCATCGGCGTCAGTTCCGGCAAGCAACTGACTCGCCTGCCGTTCGCCGAGCTGTACCCCGGTTGGCCGGGCGCGATACGTTCGTCAATCTCGACATCGGCATGATCGAGGTTGACGATCTCGATCTGTGGACCGCGAAGATCCGTGACATCGGCACGATGGAACCGATGGCTGACTTCGCCGTCGACAATCTTTCGTTGGCACTGATCGGCTGCCATGTGCGCGGGCACGGTGCGGCAAGCGGCGTCATGCTGGGAGAGATCCACGGCCTGTTCTATCGCTACAAGTCGCAAGGCGGCTTCGAGTACGTGGCCGACCTGTTCATCGGGCCGCGTAGTGACTGGTGAAGCGCATGCAAGGCAGCAGGCGGCCTTCGCGACGCATCCTGGCGACTTCGGAACGCTGTGGCTGCTGGAACCGATCGAGCCAGGCAAGGGAGCACCAAAGTTTCTGCCGCTTGCGATGCAGTGGGGACAGAACACGTTCGGCGCGCGCCGGCGGACGGGTGCGCAGACCTATGCGCTGGCAACGCTGCTCAGCCGAGTGTGCGCTCTGCTGACGGTCGACCCGATCCGTGACTGGAACCTCGACCAGCCGGACACCTGGGGGGCCGTCGGGCACTTCTCGATTGCGGCGCGCACCGAGGTTGCCTTGTCCGGCGCATTCCCGAAGCTGAGTCACGCTGATCAAGAACAACCGGAAAATCATCGGGCACGACGATGCGACAATCCTGAATGACGATTTCAAAGGCATGGGCGAGGCGGATTTCGTACCGCTCGCCGACGTGCCAGATTTCTACTGGAAGCATGGCAAACAGGGCGCCTCGCGCGGCAGCGAGGGACCGAACCATTTCGCCGACATGGACCAACCAGGGCCTGGAGGCCAGACGCTGCTCGACATGTCGGCGCAGCCCGAAGGGATCGATCCGGATCGCTGGAACCAATTTTATGACCAGGTCACCGACCTGCTGACGGGCGATCCCGTCGCAGCGGAGCATCGCGGCCTGCTGCCGTTCCGCGTCTGGCAGATCTTCGACGCGATGGTGACGTTCGTGACGGACGGCGACCGAGAACGCTTCATTTGCGCGGCCGGCGTGCTTGCCCACTATATCGGCGACGCCTGCCAGCCGTTGCACATCTCGTATCTGCATGACGGCGATCCAGAGCAGCCAACGACCCGCACGGTTCACCATCGCGACGGCACGACCGGTGAGGTGAACGATCCTCTCGGGAAGGGTGTGCACAGCGCCTATGAAGACGAGATGGTCAATGCGTTCCGCGAGCAGATCCTCGGTGGCCTGAAGCAGGCTCCAAAGAAAGCCAAGAAGACCGAATACGTCGCCAATGGTTTCGAGGCGGCGCAACGGACCATTGGATTGATGCGCGCGACATTCAACGCGATCCCGCCGGTGAAGATCGTGCAGACCTTTGTCGGTCTTGGGAAAGGCAAGCGCGGACGCGCCGAGGCGATGTGGGGCGCGTTCGGCGATAACACAATCGAGGTCATGCGCGATGGCTGCCACTTGCTCGCGATACTGTGGGAAAGCGCATGGTCACTCGGCGACGGCGAGCACACGATTGGTGCCACGACCGCGCTGACCCAGGAGAAGGCGATGGAGATTTGCGCCGATCGCGAGTTCCTGCCGTCGCTCACCATAGATCGTATCGGGGCGAAGCTGTCGCGGCCATCTGCGACGGCGAAGGCTCGGGCTGCCTAGCGGTGCACTTCCGCGTCACTCAGCTGCTCCTCGGAAATGGAAGCGCGGTGGAGCACCGTCTTCGAACGCTAGCGGACGCCGTCGACCTGCCGCCTTTCCTGTTGGCTTCGCGATACTGCCTGCCGTAGTGTTGCCGCACGTGCCGTCGGTTGGCTCAAGAACAAAAGGGGAGAGTCAACATGAGCCTGAAGCGTCACTTAACTTCCGCTCCAAATCATCCAGGGCGCCGCGCGATCTTGGGATTTGCTGCCACTGGCCTTGCGGTCCCACTTGGCGCCATGGCTCCAGCATCGTGGCGGAGCCCTCGCCTTCCGTTCGATGCACCGATCTGCCGTGTGGCCGCCGAAGCCGTCGCGCCTGGCAGCACGCCGAGAGAGATCAGGCTCTGCTGGAACGCCAACTCGGTCTGCCACACTGGCCTCGCCGCAGCGGAGCAGCAAGGCTTCTTCGCCAGGCGCAATCTCAAGGTTGAACGCATTAACTTCTCGGGGGCCGCCGACCAGCTGCTGGAAATGCTGGCCAGTGGCAAGGCGGACGCCGGTGCCGGCATGGCGCTCAGCTGGCTGAAACCGCTCGAACAGGGCTTCGACGTGAAGCTTACGGCGACGCTGCACGGCGGCTGCATCCGGCTGCTGACGAACCAACAATCCGGCATCACCAGCGTCGCCGGGCTGAAGGGCAAGGCGGTCGGCACGTTCAACATGGCGGCCCCGGATCGCAACTTCGTCTCGATACTGGCGGCCAGGAACGGCCTCGATCCGTTGTCCGATATCGACTGGCGTGTCTATCCAGCCGATCTGCTCAGCGTCGCCTTGCAGAAAGGCGAGATCCAGGCGTTTTCCACCAACGATCCGATCGCCTCGATCGTGCGCGACCGCGACCACCTGGTCGAAGTGACCAACAACCTGACCGGCGACTTCGCCAATCGCGCCTGCTGCGTGCTGGGCATTCGCGCCAGCCTGGTGCGCGACGAGCGTGCCACCGCAGCGGCACTCACCGCCGCGGTCATGGAAGCACAGCAATGGCTGGCGGCGAACCCTGACGCCGGCGGCGCGCTGTTCGCAAGCTACAGCAAGGTCGGCGGCGGCGAGCAGGTGGCCGCGATGCTGCGGACGCATACCCATCAGCATCATCTGACTGGCGAGGCATTGACGCAGGAGATCGCGCTCTATGCCCAGGATCTGAAGCAGGCCAAGGTGTTGCGGGCGAGCACCGATGCGTCGAAGTTCGCCAGCCGAGTCTGTACGGACGTCCTCACCGCGTGAAGGCGACGACACGGGCCATCGAGGCCGCCGGCGAACAGGCCCCTGATGCGGCGCGGCTTGCCCCCCTTCCGATCTGGTGGTGCGGCGGAGTGGCGGCGACGGCATGGGTCGCCGCCGCGGCTCTAACGCACCGCTGGCCGGACGACGGCGACGTCGGACCGACGGGCCAGCTCGCGGCAATCATGGCGATCATCGGTCTGCTGTTGCTGGGGACGACACTTACCAGTCGCTACGTCGCCCTGCCGCGGCTGTTCCGAATGGGTCCATGGCTGGTCGCGCTCGCGCTGCTGTTCGGGGCGTGGGAACTGGCGAGCGCCAAGCTGAACCTGATGCCTCGCCCGTTCTTCGCCGCACCGCAGTCGCTGCTGGAGGTCTACACCGACGACTGGCCACGCCTGCTCGACAGCATGGCGCACTCGCTGATGCTGCTGGTCACCGGCTACGCGGTAGGCGCGGTGCTCGGCTTCATTTGTGGCGTTGCGATCGGCTGGTCGCGCGCCCTCGGCTATTGGATGCACCCGCTGCTGCGCTTCGTCGGACCGTTGCCGGCCACAGCCTGGCTGCCGTTGGCGTTCTTCGTGCTGCCGTCGAGTTGGACCGCGGGAGTGTTCCTGATTGCGCTGGCCACCGGCTTTCCCGTCACGGTGCTGACCTGGTCTGGTGTGGCGAGCGTCAACGCCGCGTACTACGACGTGGCCCGCACACTTGGCGCCAGCCAGCAGTTCCTGATCCTGCGGGTCGCCATCCCCGCTGCGATGCCGTCGGTATTCGTCGGTCTGTTCATGGGGCTGGGCGGTTCGTTCGCGGTGCTGGTCGTGGCCGAGATGATGGGAGTGAAATCCGGGCTCGGCTGGTACTTGAGTTGGGCCCAGGGCTGGGCGGCTTATTCCAACATGTACGCGGCGCTGATCGTGATGGCGCTGATGTGCAGCGGGGTGATCTGGGTGCTGTTCCGTCTGCGTGATCGTCTGCTGACCTGGCAGAAGGGACTGCTGCGGTGGTAGCAGCCGCCAGCGTGCGACTGGCGAAGCTGTCCCATCAATTCCAACTGCACGGGGCGGCGCTTCCCGTGCTCGAGACGATCGATCTTGCGGCAGCGCCCGGCGAGTTCGTCGCTCTGCTGGGCCCCAGCGGCTGCGGCAAGTCGACTCTGTTGCGCCTGATCGCCGGACTTGAGCGTCCGCATGCCGGCCGCGTGCTGATGGGCGAGCAGTCGGTCGAGAAGCCCGATCCGTCGCGTATCCTCGTGTTCCAGGATCCGACGCTTTATCCGTGGCGAACTGTTCGGCAGAACGTTGCACTCGGCTTGGAAACGCGCGGCTTGATCCGGACGCAAAGCGGGCGCATCGACGCGATACTCCGGCTGGTCGGGCTCGACGGCTTCGATGATGCATTTCCGCACCAACTGTCAGGCGGTATGGCGCAACGCGCGGCGTTGGCCCGCGCGTTGGTGAACGAGCCGAGCGTGCTGCTGATGGACGAGCCGCTTGCCAATCTGGACAGCATGACTCGCATGAGCATGCAGGCCGAACTCATGGCGCTGTGGCAACGCGAACGCTTCACCGCGTTCCTGGTCACGCACGATGTCGAAGAGGCACTGTATCTGGCGGAGCGCGTCGTGGTGCTGAGCCACCGCCCGTCTCGGATTGTAGCCGAGCTAGCGGTCGATCTGCCCTACCCGCGACACCGCGGCAGCGAGCGTTTCGTTGCGTTGCGCCACCGCGTCCTCGAACAACTTGGATTGCAGGTGGATTGGTGAAACGTGGCGTCGTGCTAGCCAGGGCGCAGCCCCGACAGGTGTTGGATCATCGCCGCATCCCCTAGCACGGCCGCCAATTCAGCGGTCGACAGAGCAGCAAGCCCCTCGCTGAGCGTCGTCGCCTCCTCCAGCTTCGCGCGGGCCTGCAGCAGGATCGGATTGATCGGGTCGAGCCGTGGACGTCGCGGCGCGGGGAGCATCGCCATGTGCGCGTTCAACAGAGCGCCGTCACCGAGCAGGTGCGCAACAGTCGGTGCGGTGTCGGCTTCCCATTCACGTCTCAGCATCATCGCACGCTGCACCACCGGCGGCGGGGCGATGTCCTCGGGCGTGCGCAGCAGGCCGGACTGCGATCGACGCCCCGTCAGCAGCGCAAGCGGGATCGCCAGCGCCAAGCCGAGCACGACCGGCAACATCCACAATGCGAGAGACACAGAGATCAGCCCGGCGAGCGCGCCCAGTGCCAAGCCCAACACCGTGTGGCGGCGATACAGCCGGCGGGTCTCCCGTGCAGGTATCGCACCATCGCCTCTTCGCTGCGCGTTCCAGCCGGAGTCGCGACCAATCAAGATCGCTGCGACGTCGATCGTCTGCGTCAGCATCACCACCGGCGCCATCAGGCCGGCGATCAGCGTCTCCAGCAGTATGCCGCCGAACAGGCGCAGTATGCCGAAGCGGCGCCTTTCGCTGGCGCGCAGCATGATCGCGATGCAGCCCAGCAGTTTCGGCACCAGGAGCAGCGCCATGGTTCCGACGAACATCCACATGGCGCGCACCGGATCCACCACCGGCCACTGCGGGAACAGCGACTTGCCCTGCGGGAAGTAGTCCGGCAGCACGAAGCGCGCCTGCACCGCGATCAGGATGCCGGTGAGGATGAACAGCAGCCACAACGGCGCGGTGATGTAGGAGCCGATGCCGGTCAGCAGATGCAGCCGGCTGATCAAATGTAAGCCGCGTGTCGGCAGCACCGCGGCGTGCTGCAGATTGCCCTGGCACCAGCGCCGGTCGCGCACGGCGAGATCGGTCAGTGTCGGCGGCACCTCCTCGTAGCTGCCGGGCAGGCCTGGCACCATGTGCACCGCCCAGCCGCCACGTCGCATCAGCGCCGCTTCGACGAAGTCGTGGCTCATGATCGGGCCGCCGAACGGCTTGCGGCCGGCAAGTTCCGGCAGGCCGGCGCACTCGGCAAAGGCGCGCGTGCGGATCATCGCGTTGTGGCCCCAGTAATTGCCTTCGGCGCCATGCCACCAGGCGATGCCATGCGCGATCAGCGGACCATAGACGCGGCCGGCGAACTGCTGCACGCGTGCAAACAGCGTCGTGGCGCCGGTGATGATCGGCAGCGTCTGGATCAGCCCGACATCGGGATGCCGCTCCATCGCGCCGACGAGACGGACGAGCGTGTCGCCGGTCATCAGGCTGTCGGCATCGAGGATCAGGAACTGCTCGTAGGCGCCACCGAAACGGGAGATCCATTCGGCGATGTTGCCGGACTTGCGCGCGATGTTGTGCGGGCGCCGCCGATAGAAGATGTGCGCGTGATCGCCGGTGTTCTGTCGCAAGCGCAGAAAGCCAGCCTCTTCGGCGACCCAGGTCTCCGGGTTGGTGGTGTCGCTGAGGACGAAAATATCGAACTGCGCGGCAGCGCCGGTCTGCTGCAGCGATTCCCAGATCGCCTGCAATCCCGCCATGACGTGCGCGGGCTGCTCGTTATAGGTTGGCATCAGCAGGGCGGTGCGCGTTGACAACTGCGGCAACGGCTTGCCCGAGCCGGTGTCCAGCCGGCGGCCGCCGCCTGCGAGCAGCGAGCAGAATCCAGCGAGCCGCTGGTGAAGGACAATGCGATCCAGCGCGAACAGTGCCGCGAACAACAGCAGCATGACGATGGCGAGCGGCGTCACGCCATTCACCGCGAACACGAGATACATCTCGTGCGCGCCCTCGATGGTGAGTGCGACCGCTGCGCCGATCACCAGGAGCCGCCGCAAGCCCATCCCACGAGGCGCGCTGGGCAGGCGCCGTCCGCGCGCGGCGCCGCCCGCAGCGATTGCGTCGGCATCGCCAGCGGCGCTTCGTCCGGCAGCCCGCGGAATGTTGTCGCGCTTATGTCGTCCACCGGTACAGCCAGGTCTCGGTCAGTGGTGTTTCGCCATTCATCAGCCGGGCGTGCATCTCGACCAGCTTCTCGCCTGCGGTGTCGAGCTGGAAGCTCAGCCGCATTCCGCCGGTTGCCGGGTTGGGCTCCGCGACGGGATCGATGATCTTGCCCTTGCTGGAGCCGATATCGATCGCCGGCAGCTGTTCGGTGCGGCGCGCTGCAGCGGTCCGCCCACGAAGTCGATGACGAACTGACGATTCTTCTGGTCCCACGACAGGCCGCAGCGGGTGGAAGCGACCTCGGCAAGCTTCGTTCCCCCAGGCAGCGACCAACACCAGTTCAGGCGGTAGTTCATCAGAACTTCGCTCTTCGCCTTCAGCGGATCTTTCGGCCGCCAGAAAGCAACCATGTTATCGTTGACTTCGCGGTTGCTGGGGATCTCCACCAGTTCGACGATGCCCGCACCCCAGTCGCCATGCGGTTCGGTCCAGAGCGCCGGACGGTTCTCGTAGTGTGCCTCGAGGTCCTGGTAGTCGGCGAAGTTGCGGCCGCGCTGCATCAGCCCGAAACCGCGCGGGCCGCTGTCGGTGAAAGCGCTGATCTGCAGCGTCTGCGGATTGGCGAGCGGACGCCAGATCTGCTCCCCCTTGCCGGTGAGCAGCAGCAGGCCGGCGGAATCGTGCACGGCCGAGCGGTAGTCATCGACGCGCATACGATCGTTGCTGCCGAAAAAGAACATCGAAGTCAGCGGTGCGATGCCGATCGTCGTGATGTCGGTGCGCGGGATACAGCGCCAGCTCGGTGTCGAACAGCGTTTGCTGACCGGGGCGGATGGTGAAGCGGAACGCACCTGCCGCACTCTGACTGTCCAGCAGCGCGTGGACCACGATCGCGTCGCTGCCTTTGTGCGGCCGCTCGAGCCAGAATGTGGTGAACCGCGGGAACTCTTCGCCGGTAGGATCAGCAGTCTTGATCGCCAGCCCACGAGCCGACAGGCCGTAGCCCTGGCCCCTGGCCACAGCACGGAAATAGCTGGCGCCGAGAAACGCGCAGACCTCGTCGTAGTAGTTCGCGCGATTGAGCGGGTAGTGCAGACGGAAGCCGGCGAAGCCGATATCGCCGGTGGGCGGCGTCACCTTGTCGAAGGTGAACAGATCCGGACTGTAGCGGATCTCGGTGGCGTGGCCATCGACGACCTCGAAGATCTTGACCGCCTCCTTGTAAAGGAAGCCGAGATGGAAGAACTCTGCGGTGAAGCGCAGACCTTGGCCGCGCCATAGCGCGTGGCCCGGATCGAAGCGAATTGAACGGTATTGCTGGTAGTCGAGATTCTTGAGCGGGTCAGGCAGTGTCTCATTCGGCGCCTGCCAGGCGCGCTGCGCCAGCTCCTTCGCCAGATTGCGCACGGTCGTGCCGTCGAACGGCGCTGGGTCTTCCGCACGCGCTGAGGAGCCGAATGCGGCCACAACCGGCAGGACCGCGCTGTGCAAAAGGATTTCGCGCCGACGCATCGTGTCTCCCCTGAACCGACGCGTGGGGTGTAAGCGGCCGAATGGGGCGAGATGATGCCATTCAACCCGAGTTGATCGTTACATGAACCGCAGCACCAGGAAACCGCCGACAATGCCGGCCGCGAGCATGCTGGTGACCAATGTCAGGCGTCGCTCGATGAAGTCGCGTACCGGGGTGCCGAACAGGCGCAGCAGGGCGGCCACCAGGAAGAAACGCGCGCCGCGGGTGACCAGGCTGGCCGCCATGAACATCGGAAAGCTGAACTTCGCGGCGCCCGAGGCGATGGTGACGATCTTGTAGGGGATCGGCGTCAGACCCTTGATCAGGATCACCGCCAGGCCCCAGCGCGCATACCATGCCTGGAACGCGCCGAGTGGGTCCGATCCGAACAGCACGTGCGCGAGCGGCAGACGCATCAGCGGATCGAACACGAAGTAGCCGATCGCGTAGCCGAGTGCGCCGCCCGCCACGCTGCCGATGGTGCAGACAGCAGCGAGGCGCCAGGCGCGGTCGGGCCTTGCCAGCACCATCGGGATCAGCAGCGCGTCCGGCGGGATCGGGAAGCAGCTCGCCTCGGCAAAGGACACGATGGCGAGCCACCATGGTGCGCGCGGCGAGGCAGCCAGCGCGAGCGTGTGCATGTAGAGGCGGTGCAGCATGGGCGGCTCTCCTAGCACCCTGCCCGCCCCTGGTCACTGATTCACACCCGCCCTATCGTGCGCCGCCGCAACCAGCCCTGGAGCCTGCATGCGCCGTATCGCCTGCCTGTTAGCGACCCTTGCCCTGGCGGTTCCGGCGCAGGGGCAAACGCAGACCCAGATGCAGAGCAACCAGCCGCCGCACTCCTGGCTGTTTGGGGCATGGACCGGCGGGCTGTTCCCGGCGCCGAGCGTGCTGAGCGCGCAGGAATGCCTGGCCATGCCAGTGGTGATCTTTACCCGCGATATCGTCATGCGCGCGGTCGTCACCGATCAGTTCTACGACCAGCGACTGGTCGAGACCGCCCGAGTGACGACCGAGGGGGCAGAATTTCGCTTCACCCCCGCCCCTGCCACCGCACCCACAACGCCGTTCAATCCGGTGCCACAAGGCAGCAGCGGCGAAGTAGGCTTCGGTTGCGTCAGCCCTGACATTCTGCGCGTGCAGCGGCGAACCGACAACGAGATCACCTTCCCCGATTGCAAGGACTTCCCCTATCCGCTCGTGCGCTGCCCGGCGCGCTGACACCCGACCAGGAGACGCCACCGCAATGACCCGTACCGTTGCCCGCCTGTTGGCGGAGAGCCTGGAGGCACACGACGTCGATCAGATTTTCTGCGTGCCTGGGGAGAGCTATGTCGGGCTGATCAATGCGCTGACCGACATGAATTCGCTGCGGCTGATCGTGTGTCGGCATGAAGGTGGTGCGGGTTTCATGGCGGTGGCCGATGGTCGTCTGCGCAGTCGTGCCGGCTGCTGCATCGTCTCGCGCGGGCCAGGTCTGTCGAATGCCATGGTGTCATTGCACTCGGCGTATCATGACGCGACGCCGATGGTGATGATGGTCGGCCAGGTCGAACGCAAGGACTTCGGCCGGCAGGCGCTGCAGGAGCAGAACTACTCGCGCCTGCTGTCGGATGTGACGAAGTCGGTGATTGAAGTGATCGATCCGGATCAGGCCTCCGAGGCGATCGCCCGCGCGTTTCATCTTGCCGAAAGCGGCACGCCGGGGCCGGTGGCGGTGATCCTGCCGGAGGACCTGTTCGACGAGAAAACCGATGTACCGGTGGATCAGCCGCGGCCACGCGTCCTGTCAGGCGCACGTGCGCAGGATCTGGATGCGCTGGCCGAGATGCTGGCGAAGTCGGAGCGACCGTTGGTGCTGGTGGGCGGCGCGCTGCTGGCGGATTCGCTTTATGAGCAGTCGGTCTACGCGGATCTTCGGCACCTGGCGGAAGAGTGGGTGCTGCCGATCTCGCCGACGCATCGCCGGCCCCAGTTGTTCGACGCGGCGCATCCGCATTACGGCGGATACATGGGCATCCGCGTGCCACCTGCGCTGATCAGCGAGATGAAAAAAGCCGATCTTATGGTGGTGATCGGCGAACGGCTTACCGACAGTGTCAGCCAGTCATACAGCTTCCCTGCTGCGCCGCAGCCGCAACTGCCGCTGGTCCATGTGTGGCCGGATGCCAACGAAGTTGGGCGCGTCTGGCGTCCCGATCTCGGCATTGCCGCCGATCCATATGAGGTGGTGAAGGCGCTGCTGCAGCGTGGGGCTCCGGGGGGCGCCGAGAAGCGGCGCGGCTGGGTCGGCGGGCTGCATGCAATTCATCGCAAGCTGCTGGCGAAGGAATGGGAACCGACGACGGACGGTGTCAACTTCGCCGCGATCGTCTGCGAGGTGGACAAGCATCTGGCACCTGACGCGACGGTGACCTCGGATGCCGGCAATTTCGGCAGCTTCATTCATCGCTATATCGGCTTCAAGCCGGGACAGATCTTCCTGTCAGCCGTGGTGGGGGCGATGGGATCAGGGATGCCGATGGCGGTCGCTGCGACGTTGCGGCGGCCTGGCAAGCAGGTGGTGGCATTCATGGGCGATGGCGGCGCGCTGATGGCCGGCAACGAGATCGCTACGGCTACGCAGTATGGCGGTGCACCGATCGTCATCATCTCCGACAACCGTATGTATGGCACGATCGGCATGCACCATCACGTGCGCTATCCGGGTCGGCCGTTCCAGGAATTGATGAAGCTGACCAATCCGGACTTTGCTGCGTGGGCACGTTCGTTTGGCGCGGAAGGCATTACCATCCGGGAGGAATCCGAGGTGGCGGACGGGATCGCGCGCGCATTTGCGGTGAAGACCAAGCCAGTGGTGGTGCACTGCCACACGTCTGCGATGCAGATGAGTGCGTGGCGGAGGTACGAACCGGGCGCGTGACCCACCGTTGCGAGCG
Organism: uncultured Alphaproteobacteria bacterium; assembly: GCA_963850535.1. Classification (GTDB taxonomy): domain Bacteria; phylum Pseudomonadota; class Alphaproteobacteria; order Acetobacterales; family Acetobacteraceae; genus JAMXLO01. The sequence continues at coordinate 143,759 of CAWKMC010000003.1, forward strand.
AGCTAAACCCTATCGAGATTGCTTCTCCACGCTTTCGCGGGAATCGCACTGACAGTCGGCGATTACTTGCCGAGATGCCGGTCGAAGAACTCCGCTACCTCCATATTGTACTCTCTGGTTTCCGGCGCCTTGATGTCGCGATATACTCTGCGTGCGACTGACCCTCGAACACCTGCAACACGGCCTCTACGCCCGCCTCGCGCAGCTTGCGATGCACCCGCACGGTATTAGACAGGAACAGGTCGCGCGTCCCGCTGGTGAGTATGGTGGGAGGGAAACCGTGCATGTCACCATACACCGGCGACAGCAGCGGATCCTTCAAATCGTGCCCATTCGCATACAGCAGGGCTGATGCGTGTCCAAACCCATCATCCGACACCAGAACGTTGTCCACCATCTCATTGGTGAAGTAGCTGTCGCCTGTCTTGGTCATGTCTGACCACGGCGTGCCCGGCGCGATGGCGCCAGGGAGCGGCAGGCGCTCCTGCTTTGCACGCAGCACCATTGCCAGCGTCAGCCCGCCGCCGGCGGAGGTGCCGAATATGCCGACATTGCGCGACGGTGTCGTGTCGAGCACGGCACGGTACACCGCCATCGCGTCGTCGAGCGCGGCGGGATAGGGGAAGTCGGGCGGCATCCGGTAATCGACCGAGATCACCTTGAACCCACCGAACCCGGCAAGCAGGATCGCCTCGCGGGTTCCTGCCTCGCCAGGAGCGAGCACGTAATAGCCGCCATGCACGTGCACCAACACACGGTCGCGATTGGCCGGCGGAATTTCCTTGGGCGTGACTATGAATGCCTTGACGCCGGCGATAGTGGTCGGCTGTACCGCGACACCGAGTTGCTCGCGCAGGGCGGGCAGCCCGGCGAGGATCGGCGCAGCGGCCTTGTCGACGATCGCCTTCCAATCTGCCGGCGACTTGGGCACCACGTTCCAGAGTGGGCCGTAAGCCTGCGCGATGATCGCCTGCATCTCCGGGCTCACTGTCGCTGGCACCGGGATCAATCTGGCCGGTAAGTCGCGCGGCGCGGGTTGCGAAACTGCGGCGTGAGCGGTGAGCAGCAGTGCGAACCCTGTTGCATGCATGAGTCTCATGGACTTTCCCCCGTTGTTGACAGCGTCGTACGCCGCTCGCCAGGATCATCGGGTTTGACCAGGCGGACAAGGCGCGATGCTCCTACTCGACGATCGGCTGCGTATCGGCGTCCAGACGATTCATCGCCGCACGGAGCCGACGCGCGGACCGTGGCTGCCGGCGATCGACGAACTGGTGACGCTGGTCCAACTGGTCGATCGCAGTGGCTATGATTCTCTTTGGGTAGGCGATCACATCTCATTCGCCGTGCCCATCCTCGATCCGCTGCTGCAGCTTGCGCAAGCCGCGATGGTGAGTCGACGGTTGACGCTCGGGACATCGGTGTATCTGCTGCCGCTGCGTCATCCGGCGCCGGTCGCCAAGCAGGTCGCGACACTGGATCATCTTACCGAGGGGCGCCTGGTGTTCGGCGTCGGTGTCGGTGGCGAGTTCCCGCGAGAGTACGAGGTTTGCGGCGTGCCGCACAATGAGCGCGGCGCGCGCCTGACCGAAGGCATCACGCTGCTGCGCAAGTTCTGGAGCGGCGAACCGGTCAGCTACGGGGGAAAATTTTATCCGCCATTCACTGACGTACCGATGCAGCCGCCGCCGCGACAGAGTGGCGGACCGCCGATCTGGTGTGGCGGTCGTTCGGATGGCGCGCTGCGACGCGCCGGACGTCTGGCCGATGGGTGGTTGTCCTATGTCGTCACGCCGGAGATGTATCGCGCAGGACTGGAGAAGATCGAAGCCGCGGCGCATGCAGCCGGACGAAGCTTTGCGCAGTTCGCCACCGGGCATCTGCTGTTCACCCGGATCGACGACAGCTACGACAAGGCGCTCGATGCCGCGACCGAGACGCTCAGCGTGCGCTACGCGATGGATTTCCGTCGCGCGGCCCAACGTTATTGTGCGCTGGGGCGACCGGAACAGGTGGCGGAGCGCATTCGCGAATTTCACGCGGCTGGTGTGCGGCATGTGATGCTGGATCTGCTCGGACCCTATGAACAACGCGACGAACAGATTGCTCGCTTTGCGGCGGAAGCGATGCCGTTGCTGCGCGACCTGACGGGGAAACAAGCGTCATGACAAACCCGCGTCGCGACCTGACCGCCATGCTGCGACCGCGCTCGATCGCGCTGGTCGGTGCCACGGACCGGTCGCGCTGGTCGCAGAACACGTTCGACAATCTCGTCAACCGCAAATATCCGGGTGAGGTCTATCTGATCAGCCGCCGCGGCGGCACCGTGCATGGCCGCAGCGCCACGACATCCTGCGTCGCCGTCGGCGCACCGATCGACCTAGCGCTGCTGATGGTGCCGATGGCGGCGGTCGATGAGGCGCTGGCCGATCTCGCGGCGGCCGATGTGCACAACGCGGTCATTCTGACTTCGGGTTTTGCCGAGACGGGTCATGAAGGCGCTGATCATCAGGCGCGTCTTGCTGCTCTCGCCCGACAGCATGGCGTATCGCTGCTGGGGCCGAACTGCCTGGGCTTCGTAAACTTTATCGACAATGTGCCGCTATGGACCGGCGGGTTCCGCGCACCGAGCAAGCCTGGATCGATTGCCGTGGTCACCCAAAGCGGCGCCAATGGCAGCTTCATTTCCAGCTTGGCGGCACAGCATGAGATCGGCCTGTCGCACATGGTGTCGACGGGCAATGAAGCCGATCTCGACTGCGCGGACTTCATCGATCACCTGATCGATCTGCCCGAGGTGCGCGCGATCGCGCTGTTCGCGGAAACGATCCGCCATGCACCAAGCTTTGCCGCAGCGGCACGGCGGGCGATCGCGGCGGCGAAGCCGATCGTGGTGCTGAAGATCGGCCTGTCCGAGGTCACCGCGCGTTCGGCGCAGGCGCACACCGGCGCACTGGTCGGTGATGACCGCGTTTTCGACGGTGTCTGCCGTCAGCTTGGCATCGTGCGCGTCGAGTCGATCGAGGACCTGTTGTACAGCGCTGACGTCATCAGCCGGACCGGCGTATTGCAGCCACGCGGCCTTGCGGTGGTCTCGATCTCGGGTGGAGCATGCGAGGTGGTTGCGGATCGCGCGCAGGTGCTGAAGGTACCGATGCCTGAGTTGTCTGCTGCTGCATCAGCCGGACTGCGCGCTGCGCTACCGAGTTTTGGCACACCGCACAATCCGCTCGACATTACCGGTGGCGCGGTGCTGCAGCCTGACCTGTTCGAGCAGGGACTGCGCATTCTGGGACAGCAACCGGAGTTTTCCGCGCTCGCCTGTCTGTTCGATGTGCCGGTGACCGAGGCGCTCGCGACGGAGTTCACGCTGACCGCGCTGCGGCACATCGCGACGGGATTGAATGCCGCACAGATGCCGGCGCTGATGATCAGCCACACCATCAAGCCGGTGACCGAGGTCGCTACGCGGATCATCGAGGAGATCGGCATTCCTTACGTCAGTGCCGGGCTGCATCACGGAATGAATGCGCTGGGCCACGCATTCTGGTGGTCCGAGCAGTATTGCCGCCTTTCAGGCGTCTCTGCGTCGATAGCCACGATCGCCGATGCCCGCGAGCGACCTCGGTCGGAACGGGCGACATTGGAGTACCCGGCGAAATGCAGCGTGCCGGTAGTGCCGACGACTCTGGCGCGCGATGCGGACCAAGCGGTGGCGGCGGCGCGCGCAAACGGCGGTCGCGTGGTGCTGAAGATTGCTTCGGACGACATCGCGCACAAGAGCGATATCGGCGGCGTGCTGTTGAACCTGGAAGGCGACGCCGCGGTCGCCGATGCATTCCGACGGATCATGGCTGTCGCTCCGGCAGGCGCCCGAGTGGATGGTGTGCTGGTGGCGCCGATGCGATCGAACGGGCTGGAGCTGTTCGTCGGCTGCACGCGCGATGCACAATGGGGTCATGTCATCGCCGTCGGTCTGGGTGGCGTATGGGTAGAGGTACTGCAGGACGTGTCGCTCCGCCCATTGCCGATCGACGCGGCAGAGGTGAAGCGGATGTTCGGCGAACTGCGCGGCGCCAAACTTTTGCAGGGCGTGCGGGGGATGCCGGCGGCTGATCTCGATGCGCTCGCTGCAGTGATTGCGCGGATTGGCGACGCTGCGGTCGCACTGGGACCCGACCTGGAGGCGCTGGAAGTTAATCCGCTCTGGGTGCGCGGCGCGGAGATCGAAGCGCTTGACGCGCTGGCGGTGTGGAGGAAATGACGCAATGGATCTGAGCCTGTCCGACAAGCATCGCGCGTTGCAGGATGAAGTCCGCGCGTTTGTTCGCGAGCACGGCCACAAGTCGCCGAAACTCGGCGGCGGACGGAAGCGGCCGGACCAGAAGACGCGCGACTGGCAGAGGCTGCTGGTGGATCACGGCTATGTCGGCCGCACCATTCCGCGCGAGTACGGGGGCACCGGCGCCGAGCCTGACGTGCTGGAGGCTGCGGTGATCGCCTCGGAGTTCGCCGCCGCGGGCATCTATGCCGGGATGACCAACCAGGGCATCAGCATGCTGGTGCCGACATTGCTTGAGGTGGGAACCGAGGAGCAGAAGAAGCAATGGGTCGAAAAGACGATCCGCGGCGACGTGATCTGGTGCCAGGGTTATTCGGAACCCGGCGCCGGCAGCGACCTCGCGTCACTCACCACGCGTGGCGTGCTGCAGGATCACCATTGGATCATCAACGGGCAGAAGATCTGGACCAGCTCGGCACACTATGCCGACATGATGTTCCTGCTGTGTCGTACTGAGCCAGACAAGCCGAAGCATGAAGGTATCTCGTATCTGCTATTGTCGATGCAGACGCCGGGTATCGAGGTGCGTCCGCTGCGGACGATGACCGGGCGCGCCGAGTTCAATGAAGTGTTCTTCACCGATGTGCGCGTTCCCGAGGACCAGATGGTACTGGGTCGTGGCAAGGGCTGGTATGTCGCGAACGTGACGCTGAAGCATGAGCGCTCGATGATCGGCAATGCCGAGAAGATGACGACTCGGCTGGAACAGGTCATCGCGCTGCTCAAGACAAATGGGTTGCTTGGTGTCGCCGAGTACCGCGATCGGCTGCTGAAGTTGCAGGGCGAGGTGATCGCCTGGAAGGCACACAACCTGCGACTGCTGACTGAAGCGGCGCAGGGACTGATTCCGGCGTCAAGCGGATGATCGTCAAGTACGGCGGCACGATGTTGGGGTTCCGCCTGGCCTCGCTCGCAATCGACGCGCTGGGGACTGCCGGCCTGCCGTTCGAGAGCGCCGGCGAGGATGCGGAAGACGACGACGCCACGACGTGGAACATCGACTATCTGTACGATGTGGGGCTGATGATCGGCGGCGGCTCGAACAACATTCAGAAGAACATCATCGCGGAACGTGGCCTTGATCTGCCGCGCGAGCCGAAGGTGGCGAGGGCCTGATGGAGTTCGCGCTCAGCCAGGAACAGGTTCTGTTTGCTGACTCGCTGCGTGGCCTGCTGACCGAACGTGTGACCATCGACGCGCTGCGTCGCCACGCCGAGACCGGCAGCGGCTTCGACGAAGGATTGTGGGACGGCCTGGTTGAACTTGGCCTGCCTGGCCTGCTGGTGCCGGAGCGTTTTGGTGGCGCGGGGCTTGGTATCGTGGACGCCGCCGTCGCGGCGGAAGTGATCGGCGGCGCGGCGGCATTCGCGCCGTTCGCCGGCAGCGTGGTCATGGCGACGCTCGCCTTCATCCATGCGGGGACCGAAGCGATGCAGGCCGAATGGCTGCCGCGCATTGCGGCCGGCGAGGTGCGCTTCGGTGTCGGGATAAGCCGGAATGGCGGGCAGGTGCACGCAGCGATCGACGCCGGAGCGGCGACGCATCTTCTGGTGTATCTGCCGGACGGCAATGCGGCCGTAGTCCCGGCCGCGCAGGCGTCGTTGCACATGCATCGCAGCATCGACCGGACACGCCCCGTCACTGATCTGACGTTCGATCCGTCGCAGGCAGTCACGTTGAATGCAGCCAATGCACCGCAGGCGGCGATGCAGCGCGTGCTGGACGCGGGACGCGTCGTATTGGCGGCAGACACACTGGGAGCCGCACAGCACATGTTCGACTCGGCGCTGTCGTTCGTGAAGCAGCGCGAGCAGTTCGGGCGCATCATCGGCAGTTTTCAAGCGGTGAAGCACCAGTTCGCCGACATGGTGACGATGCTGGAGCCATGCCGCGGCATGGTGTGGTACGCGGCCTATGCTCAGGATGCACTGCCGGACGAGGCCCGGGTGACGGCGCTGCAGACCAAGGCGCATCTAGGCGATGTCGGACGCGAGATCGCGCGTATGGCGACGGAAGCGCATGGTGGCATGGGCTTCACCGATCTGCTCGGCCTGCACTATTGGTTCAAACGAATCATGTTCAACCGCCAGATGCTGGGAGGACCGGAACTCTGCCGCGAAGAGGCTGGACGGCTGCAGGGGTGGGTGTGATGCAGGCGTTCATCGACTTGTCGGACCTGGTCACCGACGGGCCTGCGCTGGCGGAACGCATGCGGCGCGATGGCTACCTGTTCCTGCCGCGATTGCTGCCACGCCATGATGTCGCGGCCGTGCAGCGCCAGATCGGCGAAATCGCCCGCGATGCAGGATGGCTGCGCGCACGATCGGCCGGTGGAGGATGCGATTGCCGACCCATCAGGCTTCTGCGTCGATCCCGATCCCACCTATCTGAAGACGCTGCGGCGGATCAACCGGCTTGAGGACTACCATGCGCTGAAGCACCACCCGATTCTGATCGACCTGCTGGAGCGCATGCTGGGTGGTCCGATCCTGCCGCATCCGCGCGTGCTGATGCGCAACATCTTTCCGCAGCACGAGGAATACACCACCAAGGCGCATCAGGATTTTCCCAACGTCCAGGGCACCACCGAGGTCTACACCGCTTGGATGCCGCTGATCGACTGCCCCTTGCATGTCGGTCCGTTGCAGATCGCGGCCGGTTCGCACCCAACGGTGTGTATGACTTCGGCATTGCCGGCGGCGCGGGCGGCATCGAGATAATGGATCCGCTCGAAGAACGTTGGGTCTGCGGCGACTTCGCGATGGGCGACGTGCTGCTGTTCCACAGTATGACGGTGCACAAGGGTCTGCCGAACCGCAGCGACAAGCTGCGTATGTCGATGGACGTGCGCTATCAGCTGGTCAGCGAGCCATTCAACATCGACAACGCGAACCCGGACGGCCAACCGCTGTCGTGGGAAGAGGTTTATGCCGACTGGCGCTCCGACGCGCTGAAATACTACTGGCGGCGCCTGCCGCTGACTCTGAAGCCATTCGACCCGCAGTGGTTCGACAAGCGGGACGCGCTTGGCTTCGAGCTTGGCGAGGCAGGTGACCCGCGCGCCAAGTCGGTGCTGCAGCGCATCGTTGCACGCGATGCCAGCCTGGAAAAGCGTGCCCGCGCGCAGAAGCTGCTCGACGCGCTGCCGTGATTGCATTCGACGTCCGTCACCACGCCAGTATCGCGTCGACCAACGACGAAGCGTCGCGACTGGCGCGTGAGGGTGCCGCGCATGGCACCGTGGTGCACGCCGATGCGCAAACCGCCGGTCGCGGGCGTTTTTCGCGGCGATGGTCCAGCCCGCCTGGCAACCTCTACGTATCGATCGTGCTGCGCCTTGGTCTGCCGCCGGCTCGACGCACCGAGATCGGCTTCGTCGCAGCCCTCGCCGTCGCCGATGCCGTGGAAGCGCTGTTGCCCCGCCAGATACGTGCGACGCTGAAATGGCCGAACGACGTGCTAGTGCGGGGTGGGAAGATCGCAGGCATCCTGTTGGAGGACGCCAACGACGCGCTGGTCCTTGGTATTGGCCTCAACGTGCTGCAGGCACCCACTGGCGTATCTTACAACGTATCTACCATCGTCGGCTGCGGTGGGCTGGCGACTGTGGACGGCACGCGTTCGAAGCTGCTGGCTGCGTTGTCCGACTGGCTCACCGTCTGGCAGCAGGATGGCTTCGCCGCGATCCGCGGCGCGTGGTTGGCACGCGCGCACCCCCAAGGAGCGCCGCTCAGCGTGCATGTCGCCGATCGCTACATCACCGGCCAGTTCGCCGGGCTCGATGTCGATGGCGCGCTCTTGCTTGACACGTCGGAGGGACGGGCGCGCATCGTAGCGGGCGATGTATCGCTGACAGGGAGGGAATAATGGATTTCGGCATCGGCATCGCCACGTCGCATGACTCGTGGAAGCTCGCGCAGCGCGCCGAGGAGTTGGGGTTCACTCACGCCTGGTTCTTCGATACGCAGATGATCACCGCCGACTGCTTCGTCGCGATGGGAGCCGCGGCGCTGAAGACATCGCGCATTCGTCTCGGTACCGGCGTGCTCGTGCCATCTAACCGCATCGCGCCGGTCACCGCCAACGCGTTCGCAACGCTCAACGGCATGGCGCCTGGGCGCATTGATTTTGGCGTCGGCACGGGCTTTTCCGCCCGCCGCGCAATGGGGCTCGGGGCGATGAGGCTTGCCGACATGGAGGAGTATATCCGCGTCGTCTACGGCCTGCTCAATGGCGAAACGCTGGAGACCGATGTGGAGGGGAAGCGCAAGAAGATCCGCTTTCTCAATCCCGATGCGAACCTGATCAATACGCATGATCCGATTCGGCTGCATGTTTCCGCCTACGGGCCGCGATCGCAGGCGCTGACGGCAAAGCTGAACGCCGGCTGGAAGAGCTTCATCTCCGATGTGGATGGCGCAATGACGGGGCTTGAGAGCATGCGACAGAGCTGGAAGGCCGCTGGTCGCAGTCCGGGCGATCTTTATACCACTGCATGGGCCTGTGGTTGTGTGCTGGAGCCTGGCGAGCCGGTCGATAGCCCGCGCGCGGTCGCGCAGGCGGGTCCGCGCGCCGCGGTGCTGCTGCATCGCGCGGCCGACCTCGACATGGAAGGCTGGCAGAACACCTCGCCGGTGCCGTCCTCGGTGCAGGAACAGGTCGACGGGTACGTTGCCATGGCGCGTGGGTTCGAGCCACCTGACGCGCGCTATCTCAACAACCACCGCGGACATTTCGTATTTGTGAAGCCAGAGGAGCGAAAGTTCGTCACCGCCGAACTGATCCGGCGGACGACGTTCACCGCCACCGAGCAAGAGCTGAAACAGCGCGTCGAAGCGTTGCGCGATGCGGGCTGGAGCCAAATTGTAGTTCCGATCACCCCCGGCGAGGAGCGGGCAATCGAGGACTGGGCGCGCATCAAGCGCGCCTTCGACTGAAATATGAAAGAATTTCCCGCCCGGCTTGTAGCGCTACACAGCGGACGCAATCAGGCGTATCGTGGGATCTGGACAGCAGCCGATGAATAGGGGACACGACTAACTTGCGACCTCCCAGGAACGACCGCCAACGGCCTTCACGCCGACGCGGTTTTGATGACGACAATTTCTACGGTAACGCGCCACCGCCGCCGATGCCGTTTCCATCCTTCGCATCTTCTGCGCCGGAGGTGGAAGCGACGGTAAAGTGGTTCAACGGGGAAAAGGGCTACGGCTTCGTTGCACTGACAGACGGGTCAGGTGACGTGTTCCTGCATGTGAACACGTTGCAGGGTGCCGGCTATCAGACAGTGAGCCCGGGAGCGACCCTGCGAATCCGCGTGGGCCAGGGCCAGAAAGGCCGACAGGTGGACCAGGTCACCTCGGTCGACGAGAGCACCGCTACCGCTGCGGCCCCCACCGGGGCACGCCGCCCAGGTGGATACCAGCAGCGCCCGCCGCGCAGCTTCGAAGGTGCTCCGCGCCGCCAGGTCGATCTCAGCACCGCGGTTGAGATGACGGGCACGGTGAAGTGGTACAATCCCGACAAGGGGTTCGGCTTCATCACGCCGGAGGCCGGCGGCAAGGACGTTTTCGTACATGCGTCCGTGCTCGAGCGGGCGGGTCTCGGCCCGCTGCAGGAGGGTCAGGTGGTACGCATGGGCGTGGTGCAAGGCGCCAAAGGCCCCGAGGCGGGAACCATCAGTCCCGACTGATCCTGGTTGCGGCGCCGGACTTGGAGGTAGTCTGCCGGTCCTAAACCGCTGCCAGCGTCTCGAAGACGTCGCCGACCGGCGGCAACCCAAGAATGTGCCGCCGGTGCCACAACGCGTAGAATAGTAGCTTCCAGCAGGCGACGCCGTGCCGGCGGCGGCGGACGTCGCCGAAGAGCAGCCGGACCTTGGCGGGATCTGCGATTTCGGCAACGCCCGGCTGCGCCGCCACGAGCGGGCCGAGCCGCGCCCCCTGCCCTTTGATCCAGTCGCCGATCGGCGCCCTGGGCCTTTGCATCGGCGCGAATGGCCGCGCCATCGGCAGGTGCCTGTCCAGCCATTTGCGCAGGATCCACTTGCCCATCCCGTCGCGCAGCTTCATGCCATCCGGCAGGCGGAAAGCGGCTTTGGCGACCCCCGGATCAAGAAACGGCGTCCGCCCCTCCACCCCATGCGCCATCATGCAGCGGTCCAGCTTCAGCAGCGCCCCATGCGGCAACCAGTCGGCCATGTCTGTCGCCTGCGCCGCCGCCAGGCGGGACCGCCCGCCGATGGCGGCCTCCGCTTCGGCCATCGCAATCCCGTCGCGCCAGGATGACGGGCGCACGCGTAATACGTCCAAGCGGTCGAAGCTGCCGCGCGCCCACATCGCACGGCCACCGCGCCACCATGGCCGGACGGCATTCCGGTAACGCGAGTGCCCCGCGAAGATCTCGTCGCCGCCCTCGCCGCACAGCACCACCTTGACGTCCCGTCGCGCACGGCGCGCCAGGAACCAGGTCGGGATGATCGAATAATCGGCCGCTGGGTCATCCATACAGGCGATGATTTCGGGCAGATGCTGCCACACCTCCTGCTCGTCCACCTCGATGGATTCGTGTCTGGCGCCCAACGCCTTGGCGACCGCAGCCGCATACTCACGCTCGTCCACAGCACCTGGCGTATTGTAGCCGGCGCTGAAGGCGAGCACCGGCTGGCTGTTCAGTCGCGCCATCAACGCAAGCAGCGCCGAACTGTCGATGCCGCCTGACAGCAACATGCTGTAAGGCACGTCGCTACGCTGGTGCAGATCGACGCTCTCCTCCAGCGCGCGGTCGAGCCGCTCCAGGGCCGCGTCCTCATCGATATTCTCCGGCCCACCCTCGGGGATGTGCGACACGCGACGGCGACCGAGCACATGGCCGTCGGCGCAGGTCAGCGTCTCGCCCGGAAGCAGACGCTGGATCCCTTCGAAGATCGTGTCGGGCCCGGTGGTGAACTGAAGCTGCAGCAGTTCTTCCCGCGCCACCGGACGCACGACACGTGAGACCAGGCCCGATTCCAGCAGCGCCTGCGGTTCCGAGGCGAATGCCAGCCCACCAGCCACCTGGGCGATATACAGCGGCTTGATGCCGAACGGGTCGCGCGTCAGCGTGACTGTCCGCTGTGCGCGCTCGTGTATCGCGATCGCATACATCCCACGCAGATGCTGGGGGTAGTCCGCACCCTCGCGCAGCCACAAATGCAGCGGCGGTTCGCAGTCGCTATTGGTGGCGAAGCTCACCTCCGGCATGGACGCCCGCAGTTCGCGATAATTATAAACCTCGCCGCTGCACACCAGGGCGGCGGGACCGGCGAACAGCGGCTGATCCCCGGTATCCAGATCGATGATGGCGAGTCGGTTGTGCACCAACGCAACACGGCCAACCACGGCATGCCCGGTGCCGTCCGGCCCGCGATGGTGCAGACTGTCGATGAGCCTGGCGAGGATTGCCGGGTCAGGCGGTCGCGAGTGACTCGACAGGATCAATCCGGCGATGCCGCACATTGCTAAGGACGGACTCCCACAATTCGCACCGGTATGCAGGAACCACGGGTGTGACGCCAGTCTCTTGCCCTGGGGGCCTGAAACGCCAATTGTTTGCCTATGACCCGCCTGGCCGCCCTGCCAAGCCGCGCTGTCCTGGCAATCGAGGGCCCGGACCGCATCACTTTTCTGCAAGGTCTCGTGTCGAACGATGTGACCGAAGCGGCACCTGGTCGCGCGGTCTGGGCGGCGCTGCTCACACCGCAGGGCAAGTGGCTGGCCGACTTCTTTATCTTCTCCAAAGACGAGCTGCTGCTGTTGGACTGCGAGCGGCAGCAAGCGGAAGCCATCCGACAACGGCTTTCGCGCTTTCGCCTGCGATCGAAGGTGACGTTGCACGCTGCTGACGAATTCGCCGTGTATGCCGCGTGGGATGGCGCGCCGCAGGTGGATGCGATCGCGGCGCCGGATCCTCGGCTTCCCGAGGCTGGCTGGCGGCTGTTGTCGGCAGTGCCGCTGCCCACCACTGCCCTGGAAGTCGATTGGGATCGCCACCGACTCGGGCTGGGCCTTCCAGAAGGTTCACGCGACCTGGAAATCGAGAAGACCGTTCTGCTGGAAGCGGGCTTTGACGAGCTGCACGGCGTGTCCTGGACCAAGGGCTGCTACATGGGGCAGGAGCTGACGGCGCGAACAAAATACCGCGGTCTGGTAAAGCGGCGGCTTGTCCCGGTCACGATCGATGGTCCTCTCCCGGCGCCGGGCACACCGGTATTGCGCGATGGCAGGGAAGTCGGGACGATGCGGTCCGGTATCGACCAGAGAGGTCTTGCCGTGCTGCGGCTCGAGGCGATGCAAGGAACACTCACCTGCGGCGAGGCAACCCTGACGCCGCGAATGCCGGCGTGGATGCAAACGCACTGAGGTGGCATTGCGCATCCTGAATGTCATGTTGGGTCGGGGCCTTGGCGGATTGGAGCAGGCACTCCTCGATTACGCCGTGGCGCTGACCGAGTGCGGACATGATGTGCACACGGTCATTCACCCGAATGCGGCGCTGCGGCCCGCACTGGAGGCCAAAGGGGCGACGCTGCATGATCTGCCGCATGTCGGTGCCTGGGATCCATTGGCGGCGACGCGGTTGCGCCGGCTGTTGCGGCAGTTGGCCCCGGATATCAGCATCGCGCACGGCAACCGGGCGCTGAGCCTGCTGCGTGTTGCGGGTGCAGCGCCGTTGGGTGCCGTGCTGGCCAACTACAAGATCAAGTGCGCCGGTGTCGCGGCAGCGTTCTGTCCCACACTGGATCTCCGGCGCCATGCGATCGAACAAGGCCTGCCCGGATCCAGTGCCTACCACGTGCCCTACATGGTCGACGTTCCCGCGGAGCCGCGACGTCATGCGTGGCGGACGCCGCCGATCATTGGCGCGATGGGCCGCTTCGTCGGCAAGAAAGGGTTCGACGTATTCATCAACGGGCTGGCAAGGCTGCAAGCGAACGGCACCGCATTTCGTGCGATTCTGGCCGGTGACGGGCCTGAGCGCGGTGCGCTCGAACGCCTTGCCGTCGAGCGTCGCTTGGGGGAAGTGCTGAGCTTCCCCGGCTGGGTGACCGACAAGCCGGCGTTCTTCGCCGGCATCGATCTGTTCTGCCTGCCCTCGCACCACGAACCGTTCGGCATCGTGCTGATCGAAGCCATGGCGCATGGCCTGCCGATCGTCGCGACCGACAGCGAGGGCCCGACGGAGATCCTGCACGATGGCATCGATGGAATGATCGTACCGCGTGGCGACGTTGTGCGCCTGGCGCAGGTACTCGGCGCGCTGATTGCCGATCGCGACAATGCGGAGACGCTCGCGGCCAACGCCTATCGCCACGTGCGAACGACCTACGACGTACCGCGCGTCGGCGCGCGCCTTGATCTTGCGGTGCGCGAGATTGTCGAGCGTGCGGGAAGGCTCGAGGCAACCGGATGAGCGAGACACAGGCGATCGACTGGGAAGGCCGCTATCGCGAAGGCACTGCCGGATGGGAACGGCACGGGCTGAACCCGGCGTTTCTCGCCTGGCGCGATGCTGGTGTTCTGGCGCCGTGCCGCATCTTGGTGCCTGGTGCAGGGCGAAGCCTGGAACCCGTGGCGCTTGCGGAGGCCGGCTTTGACGTGACCGTGGTGGACGCAGCGTCGAGTGCTGTGGCAATGCAGCGAGCACATTTCGAACGGCTCAAGCTCACTGCGCGGGCAGAGCAGGAAGATCTGTTCGCATGGTCACCCGATACGCCATTCGACGCGATTTATGATCAGGCCTGTCTCTGCGCACTGCCGCCGGGACTGTGGCCGAGTTACGCAAGGCGCCTGCATCAATGGCTGCGGCCGGGCGGCGCGCTGTTCATCCTGTTCACGCAGAGCGGACGCCCGAATGGGCCGCCGTTCCATTGCGACCCGCAGGCGATGCGTCATCTGTTCGGGGCGCCCGGGTGGGCCTGGCCGGATACACTGCCTGCGACGGTAGCGCATCCCTCGGGGCTGGTGACGGAGCAGCCGGCCGTCCTCCGACGAGTTTAGCAAGGAACAAAGATGACGACGCTTCCGCTCGAACAGGCGTTGGACGCGAGGGTGACGGGAATCCTGGAGCGCTGCACGTCATGCGGCGCCTGCGCCGAAGTCTGTCCCATGCCGTCGCCTGCCGGCATCGACGCAAATCCACGCGCGCTTACCTCGGGTGTGTTGGCGTTGCTGCGTGGTGAGGAGCATCCCGCCGATTCTGCGCGCTGGGCTGCGGTGTGCACCGGCAGCGGCCATTGCATTCCCGCGTGCCAGTATGGCGTCAATCCGCGCTTCATGCTGGCAATGGCAAGGCTTGCCATGGCGAAGCGCAAGGAACCCGCTAACCGGCGGCGAGATGGCTTTACGCGCTTCACCGGCATGACCACCGGTGTGCGCGTACTGTCCCGCCTGCAGTTGTCGCCTGAGTTGCTGGCCCGCTTTCGCGCGGAGACGGACAGCGAAGAGGCGCCGGACGTCGTGTTCTATACCGGCTGCAATCTGTTGAAGACGCCGCACATCGCGCTGCTCTGTTTCGACATCATGGATGCGCTGGGCATCCGCTATCGCGTGATGGGAGGGCCATCGCATTGTTGTGGTGTCCTGCAGTTCCGGGCCGGCGATCTCGCCACCTCCGGCCGCATCGCCTATCGCACTGTCGAGCGGCTTGCGGGTGCCGGAAACCGCGTGCTGTCGTGGTGCCCATCGTGCCAAGTGCAACTGGGCGAGATCGTCATACCGGGCAAGTCGGACACCAAACTGGAACTTGAGCCGTTCCTGCTGTTTCTTGCAGCACGACTCGACGATCTGCGTCCGCTGCTGAGCCATCCGGTGCGCAAGCGCGTCGGACTGCACGAGCATCCCGGGGTGCAAGGGGTAAGCGAAGCGGCACGGAAGATACTAGAGGCGATCCCGGGACTGGAGTTCGTCGATCTGGAACAGCCGCGAATTGGCTGGATGTGCAATACACTGAACCCGCTGCCGGCCTACAAGCGACAGGTGCACCAGGATCAGCTGCAGGCTGCGGCAGATGCGGGCGTCGACACACTCGCCGGCATCTATCACGCGTGCCATCGCGAACTCTGTTCGCACGAACGCGATTGGCCATTCGAGGTTGTCAACTTCCTTGAACTGGTCGGCGAGAGCATGGGGCTGGTGCGGGCCGATCTGTTCAAGCGGCTGAAGATGATGCAGGACGTCGACGCGATCTTGGCTGCGGCGGCCCCGATGATCGATTGCCATCATGTTGATCTGGAAGAGGCACGCAGCGTTATCGTCGCGGACATGCTGGGTGAGTAGGCGCTGCCGAGACCTTGGTCCGGAACAGCAACATTAACGCCTTCCGAACGTCCTGAACCATTTATTAGGGATCATAACGTCCGAATTGCCGGGAGATAGATTGCGGGCAGTGATCGCTGCCAGGTGGTGATCTTGGACCGGCTAACGAGCATGGCGGTTTTTTCGAGAGTGGCGAGCACGCGGAGCTTCTCCGGCGCGGCACGCGAGCTCGGCATCTCTCAGGCGACGGCGAGCAAGCATGTGCAGATGCTGGAGGGCTGGCTAGGGGCGCGCCTGCTGCATCGCACGACCCGGCGGGTTGCGCTGACCGAGGCGGGGGAAAGCTTCTTTGTTCAGTGCTCGCGCATCCTGGAGGAGATGGAAGCCGCCCGATCAACCGCTAAGCCAGAGGCGCCGGTGCGCGGCAATATGCGTATCACCGCGCCGGTCGTGTTCGGCAGCACGCGGTTGGGCCCGTTGGTCGTGGACTTCATGCGCCTTCACCCGGAGCTGTCGCTGAACATCGAGCTATCCGATCGCTCGGTCGATCTCATCGAGGAAGGCTTTGACCTGGCAATCAGGACCGGACCTGCCAACGGACCTGGCCTGACCGCATGGCCGCTCATGTCGCTCAATTACGTGCTGTGCGCTGCCCCCGCCTACCTGGCCAGGCATGGGGTGCCGCGGTCGCCTTCGGAACTGCAGGGCCATCACTGCATTGCTGGGACCGATACGCCGCTGAGCTGGCAGTTCAGCGGCCCGGAGGGGGACACCGAGGTGCCGATCTACGGCAGGCTGCAGGTCAACAACGCAATGTTGCGTCGCGATGCAGCACGCGCTGGCGCAGGGATCCTGCTGTGCGCCGACTATCTGGTCGACGGGGATTTTGCCGGCGGACATCTGGTCAGGCTCTTGCCTGAGTACAAGCCAGCGGGCAGTGCATTGCACGCTGTCAGCCCCGCCTATCGCGCCGCCTCACCGAAGGTTCGGAATCTGGTCAGTCATCTCGCGGCGCAGTTGGGTGCCCCAATTTGACCGTTGGACCGAATCCCGGTGCCTGATAGTCAGGACCTGTGCCGAACTTTCTGCTTGAGAAGCGTGCCGGGGGGCGCGTCGCCGGCGTTGATGAAGTTGGGCGAGGCCCGCTGGCCGGCCCGGTGGTTGCCGCAGCGGTGGTGTTTCCGACCGGCGTGCCGCGACGGCTCGCGGCTTTGCTTGACGACTCAAAGAAGCTGACAGCCGAGCAGCGGCTTACGGCATTTGCGGCACTGCGAGCGTCAGGGCGTGCCGAAATTGCCGTTGGAGCCGCTTCGGTCGCGGAAATCGAGCGCCTGAACATTCTGCATGCATCCCTGCTGGCGATGTGCCGTGCGGTGGCTCGATTGCAGATGCCGCCGGATCTGGCGCTGGTCGATGGCAACCAGCCGCCGGCGCTTACCTGTCCCGTGCAATGCGTGGTGGGCGGCGACGGTCGCTCACTGTCCATCGCCGCGGCATCTATCGTCGCCAAGGTGTTGCGCGACCGGGCGATGGCTCGGCTGGCGATCCGCTTCCCGGACTACGGCTGGGGCCGCAATGTTGGCTATGCCACCGAGTTCCATGTGGCGGCGCTGCGACGGCTAGGCCCGACCCGGCACCATCGGCCCAGCTTCGGAACGGTCAGCCAGCTCGCTTTGATACTGGATTGACGTGGCTTCGGCTGGCCATCCACCATATGGTCCCGCCGTTGCCACCAGCCACCCCGGAGCACTGTGGAAGTCGTCCGCGAACTGCCGCTCGATCAGGTCATGCTGGGCGACTGCGTGCAGATCATGCGCATGCTGCCGCCTGCCTCCGTGCATTGCGTATTCGCTGACCCGCCGTACAATTTGCAGCTCCGCGGTGAGTTGCGCCGGCCGGACGACAGCCTGGTGGACGGCGTGGACGAGGAATGGGACCGCTTCTCGGATTTTTCCTCCTATGACGCGTTCACACGGGCTTGGCTGACCGAGTGCCGACGGCTGCTGCGCAAGGACGGCACGCTGTGGGTGATCGGCGCTTACCACAACATCTTTCGCATCGGCGCTGCCTTGCAGGACCTTGGGTTCTGGGTGCTGAACGACGTGATCTGGCGCAAGGCGAACCCGATGCCGAACTTCCGCGGCCGCCGCTTCACCAATGCGCATGAGACGCTGATCTGGGCAGCACGCGGCCGCGATTCGCGCCATCGGTTCAATTATGCGGCGATGAAGGCGCTGAACGACGATATCCAGATGCGCAGCGACTGGTTCCTGCCGCTGTGCACCGGCGCGGAACGGCTGCGCAATCAGCACGGGCTGAAGCTCCACCCGACGCAGAAGCCCGAGGCGCTGCTACACCGCGTGCTGTTGGCGAGCACGGCGCCGGACGACATCGTGCTCGATCCGTTCATGGGCACCGGCACGACGGCGGTTGTCGCGAAGCGGCTGCACCGGCATTTCATCGGCGTTGAGCGCCATCCGGCCTATGTCGAGGCGGCGCTCGGTCGCATTCGTTCCACCAAGCCGGCCCCCCAAGATGGGCTGGCGGGCGCGTTATCGAAACGCGAGGCACCGCGCGTGCCGTTCGGCAGCCTGGTGGAGCGTGGCTTGTTGCTGCCGGGGACAAGGCTGTTCGACCGTTTGCGGCGGGTCACCGCAGTTGTCACTGCCGATGGCACGATCGTGTCGGGCGCGCAGCGGGGTTCAATCCACAAGGTTGGCGCCGCTGTGCAGAACGCGCCGGCCTGCAACGGGTGGACATTCTGGCATTTCGAGCGCGACGGTCGGTTGACGCCGCTCGATGCTCTGCGCGAGCAGGCTGCACCGGAGATACCAGACCGTTCGCCTTGACTCGCCGGAACCACCAAGGCTTGTGTGGCGGCCGCTCACCCAGCAGGACAAAGTAATGCACGCCTATCGCTCACACTCCTGTGGCGCGCTGCGCGCCAGTGATGCCGGGCAGGCTGCCCGCCTCTCGGGCTGGGTGCATGCCAAGCGCGACCATGGCGGTCTGCTGTTCATCGATCTGCGCGACCACTATGGCGTCACGCAGTGCGTATTCCCGGCTGGGTCTCCTGCCTTCGCAGCGGCGGATTCGGTTCGGCCGGAGAGCGTTATCACGGTGACCGGGCAGGTCGTGAATCGTGAGGCGGGCACGGTGAACCCGCGCCTGCCGACCGGCGAGGTTGAGCTGCGCGTCACCGATCTTACGGTGCAGTCGGCGGCTGAGGTTCTGCCGATGCAGATCGCCGGCGACGAGAGATTCCCAGAGGACATTCGATTGAAGTATCGGTTCCTCGACCTGCGGCGGGAGAAGCTGCATCGGAACATCATGCTGCGTGCCGGTGTGATCGCATCCATCCGCCGGCGCATGATCGAGGCTGGCTTCACCGAATTCCAGACGCCGATCCTGACCGCAGACAGTCCGGAAGGTGCGCGCGCCTTCCTGGTTCCCGCACGGCTGCATCCAGGCAAGTTCTACGCGCTGCCGCAGGCGCCGCAACAGTTCAAGCAGCTGGCGATGGTGGCGGGCTTTGACCGCTACTTCCAGATCGCGCCGTGCTTCCGCGACGAGGCGTCGCGCGCCGACCGTTCACCCGGCGAGTTCTATCAGCTCGATTTCGAGATGAGCTTTGTCACCCAGGAAGACGTGTTCGCGACGATCGAGCCGGTCATTGCCGGCGTGTTCGAGGAGTTCGCCGAAGGCCGCTTGGTTGACCCGTTGCCATTCCGGCGCATCCCCTTCGACACGGCGCTGCTGGAGTATGGCACCGACAAGCCGGACCTGCGGAACCCGCTGCGAGTCAGCGACGTGACTAAGTACTTCGCCGGGTCGGGCTTTGGGCTGTTCGCGCGCATTGCCGCATCGGGCGGCGTGGTGCGTGCAATTCCGGCGCCGGGTGCGGCGGCGCAGCCGCGCAGCTTTTTCGACAAGCTGAACGACTGGGCGAAGGCCGAAGGTGCCGGCGGTCTCGGCTATATCGTGTACGACGCGGACGGCCCGAAAGGTCCGATCGCGCGCAATCTCGAAGCAGACCGCGCTGAGGGCGTTCGCGCGGCGTGCGGATTGTCGGCGGGCGATGCCGTGTTCTTTGTGGCCGGCAAGCCGGACGTGGCGGCGCGGTTCGCCGGCGTTGTGCGCACGCGGCTGGCGGATGAACTTGGGCTGGGCGAGACCGGCGCGTTCCGCTTCTGCTGGATCACTGATTTTCCCATGTACGAGTTGAACGAGGAGACCGGGCAAATCGATTTCAGCCACAATCCGTTCAGCATGCCGCAAGGCGGCCTGGAGGCGCTGAACAGCCAGGACCCGCTGAGCATCAAGGCATTTCAGTATGACATCGTGTGCAACGGTGCGGAGCTGTGCTCGGGCGCGATCCGGAACCATCGGCCGGACATCATGGTGCGCGCCTTCGAGATCGCCGGCCATCCTCCCGAGGAGGTGGAGAAGCGCTTCGGCGGCATGCTGAACGCGTTCCGCTATGGCGCACCCCCGCATGGCGGCGCCGCACCGGGCATCGATCGGATCGTGATGCTGTTGGCCGACGAGCCCAATATTCGTGAGGTGATTCTGTTCCCGCTCAACCAGCAGGGCGAGGATCTGATGATGGGCGCCCCGGCCGAAGTGCCGCCGGAGCGGCTGAAGGAACTGCACATGCGGATCGATCTGCCACCGAAGGTTCGTTCTTCGGGCGGGTAGACCGCGGATTCTGACAGCAGCCTGCCTAACACTCCGGTAAGCTATTCATGCGATAGCATTGGCGTTGCTGCGTCGATCCGGTGGCGACACTTGCCTTCCAGGAGTGCTACTCATGATTGGCTTGCTTCGGTCGGCGCGGGATGCGCGCGCGGTCATCAAGGCTCTCGATCAGTCACAGGCGATGATCGAGTTCGATCTCAGCGGCAAGATTCTGCGAGCGAACAAGCTGTTTCTCGACGCGATGGGGTATTCGCTGTCGGAAATCGTCGGCCGGCACCACAGCATGTTTGTCGACGACGCCTATAGGGCGAGCCCTGCTTATGCGCAGTTCTGGGACGCCCTGAAACGTGGCGAGCATCAGACGGCCGAATTCAAGCGGCTGGGCAAAGGCGGTCGCGAGGTCTGGCTGCAAGCATCCTATAACCCGATTATCGGAACTGGCGGCCGGCCGTGCAAGGTACTGAAGATCGCCACCGATATCTCTTCGCGCAAACTACAGTCGGCCGACTTCGAGGGGCAGGTCAACGCGATCGCCAAGTCGCAGGCGATCATCGAGTTCAAGATGGATGGCACAGTCATCACGGCGAATGACAAGTTCCTCGCTGCACTCGGCTACACGCTGCCGGAGATCCAGGGCGAGCATCACAGCATGTTTGTCGAACCCGCTCTCCGCGACAGCGAACAGTATCGGAGCTTCTGGGAGAACCTGCGGCGCGGCCAGTATCAGGCGGCCGAGTACAAGCGGCTTGGGAAGGGCGGCAAGGAGGTATGGATACAGGCGAGCTACAACCCGATCCTGGATCCTGACGGCCGGCCATTCAAGGTCGTGAAGTTCGCCACCGATGTTACCGTGCAGGTGCAGGACAGGATGCGGCGCGCGGCGGTCGGACAGCAGGTGGATGCCGGTCTCAATGGCATCGCGCAGGCGATCTCCACCGCGACCGAGCAGGCGGCGGGTGCGGCCAGCGCATCGGTGCAGACTGCCTCGAATGTGCAGGCGGTGGCGGCCGGCGCAGAAGAGTTGGTGTCATCAGTGGGGGAGATCAGCCGCCAGATCACCGAGGCCTCGAGTGTCTCCGCCAAAGCAGTGGACGAGGCCGCGAGGACTGGCACTATTGTTACGCAACTGGCCGACGCGGCCCGGCGGATCGGTGAGGTGGTGAGCCTGATCGCGGATATCGCCGGTCAGACCAATCTGCTTGCACTCAATGCAACGATTAAATCGGCACGCGCGGGCGAAGCTGGCAAGGGCTTTGCCGTCGTTGCCGGCGAGGTGAAGAACCTGGCGGCGCAGACTGCCAAGGCCACCGAGGAGATCGGCAAGCAGATCGCGTCCGTGCAGGAAGCGACGAGCGGGGCCGTGGATGCGATCGGCACAATCAGCAATACGATCGGCCAGATCAATGAGATTTCGGCAGCTATTGCCAGCGCAGCCGAACAGCAAAACGCCGTGGCGCGGGATATATCCTCGAACATGCAATCGGCCGCGGAAGCGGTGGGAAGCATCAGCCAGAACATGACTCAGATAGCCGAGGCGACGAAGGCTGCCGAAGTCTCGACCCGCGAAGTCAAGGAAGCATCACAGGTTCTCGCCGCTTAGCGGGTGCCTCATCTCACCAGCGTGTGAGTCAGGCTGCGCCGCAAATGACGGGACCGCGTCAACAGCCGCGGCCCACGCTGGCGGATTGGCTCCAACCTCCCTATGTTCCCGCCAATCCTCAGCGGAGTTCACCTTTATGCGCTTCCCCGCCACGTCGGCCGTCGTCCTGGCGCTGTGCGCACTTGCACTCCCTGCCGACGCCGCCGGACTGAACACGGCATCGGCGGCGCATCGCGCATTCTATGAGCTGAGTCTGGCCAGCAGTCGTGGCGGCGACGTGGTCGCTGCCACCGGCACGATGGGATACGAGGTGATCGACGCCTGCGACGGCTGGGCGGTTCGCCAGCGCCTGTCCATGACGCTGACCAACAGCGAGGGGCAGGATGTCCAGATGGTATCGGACTACGCCACCTGGGAATCCAAGGACGGGCTGAAGTTCCGCTTCCACATGAAGCAGACCACCGACACAGCGGTTACCAGCCAGACAGACGGCGACGCGAAGCTGGAGCGAACGGGCGGCCCGGGCACAGCGCACTACACCGTACCCGAGGACACGACCAAACCGCTCCCTGCCGGCACCTTGTTTCCGATGGCCCACACATCGGCAATCCTGGCAGCCGCCCAGGCGGGGAAGAAGTTCGTTACCCTGCCGCTGTTCGACGGTACGGACGACTCGGGGGCGGAAGACAGTTCCGTCGTTGTGCTGGACTGGAAGCAACCGGCACCCAATAAGTATTCTTTGCTCGCCGGGCTGCCCAGCACGCGCGTGCGGCTGGCATTTTTTGATCACTCTTCCAGCAGTGAGACCCCCACCTACCAGGTCGGCATGCGGTACTGGGAAAATGGTGTAGCCGACAATCTGCAAATGGATTTCGGCGACTTCGTCATGGACGCGAAGATGTCCGACTTCACGCCGCTGCCGCACAAGTGCTGAGACCGCGGGCGCAGATCAGATCAGCCGGAGGCGCTGGAACAGATCGATCAGTACCAGGTTGACGTTGAACTTGAACGCGTCGGTGTCGCGCACCGTCTGAACGACGCGGTCGATCGGCCAAAGCTCGAACGCCTCCACCTCGCCGTCTGCAGCTTGCGGCAAAAAATCGTCTGGTAGATCCAGGTCGTAGCAGTAGAGCAGGTCACGACGGAGACCCTCGAACCGCTCCATGGCGTAGCCGATCCTCGCCACCTCCGTTGCGCGCCTGGCGAGCGAGGCGGGGATGGCGGCTTCCTCCTCCGCCTCTTTCACCAGCGTCTCGGCCGGGGTAAGGCCGGCCGGCACCCCACCGGCGACGATGTGGTCGAGCTTGGACGGGTCCAGGTGTTTGTTCGCCGCGCGACGGGCGATCCAGATGTGCAGGCCATCACGACGGTGCACGAGACCGTTGACGTGCACGCCCATCGCCAGGACGCCGAAGGTGGGAAGTGCACCTCGGTCAAGCCTGGCGAGGACGGGGCCGTCGGGCTCGGCACGAATATCGAACTCCTCCCGCCGCCAGCGATAGCACCCGGCATCGGATAGCTGCCGCGAAATGGCCGGCAATGCAGCGCCGTCGGCCAAGGTGACGCCGTGGGCGCCGCTAGTGATTTCCGGGAATGCCGTCAACCTCGCGGCAAAATCCGGCTTCAACCAACCGACCTGCGCGGCACCGATCCCGAACGGCAGCCGGTCGCCGGGCAGCACGGCGTTGTTGCACGCCTGAATGTGGCGCAGGAACCCGATCTCCATCGTCTCGCCTTCCAAACCGATTGCCTCCATGCCACATGCCGGTAATGCGACGTTCATCTCCCGGCGAGACGGTCCCGCTCAGCCTGTCACGTTCGCCGCGGTCCGGTCTGGCCACGATTGGCTCGTTCCTGCCCTATCTGTGGCCCGCCGATGACCCCGGCGCCAGGGTCCGCGTCGTGCTCGCCATGGGCCTGTTGCTGCTTGCCAAGGTCGCAACCGTCTCCGTTCCCGTGGTCTATGGCGGCATCGTCGATGCGTTGGCGCCGAAGGACAACACGGCGATGCTGGCGATCCCGCTGGGTCTGGTGATCGGCTATGGCCTGCTGCGGGTCAGCTCGGCGGCCTTCGGTGAGCTGCGCGACGCGCTGTTCGCCAAGGTGCAGCAACGTGCGGTGCGCGGTGCCGCGCGGCGCACCTTTCAACATCTGCATGCGCTGAGCCTGCGCTTTCATCTCGATCGCCAGACCGGTGCGCTGGCGCGAGCGATCGACCGCGGCTCGCAGGGCACCCAATCGGTGCTGCGCCTGGCCGTGTTCAACGTGGTGCCGACGATCATCGAACTGCTATTGGTCACTGCGATCATCTGGCGCCTGTTCGACTGGCGCTTTGCCGCGATCACGTTCTGCGCTGTCGGCTTCTATGCCGGCTTCACGATGAGCTTCGCCGCCTGGCGATCCCGCATCCGAAGGACGATGAATGACACCGACAACGATGCGTCCACCAAGGCACTCGATAGCCTGCTGAACTACGAGACAGTGAAGTACTTCGGCAACGAAGCGCATGAGGCGTCACGTTATGATGGAGCGCTGGCACGCTACGAACGCGCAGCCGTGCGGGTGCAAGTGTCGCTGAACATGCTGAACATCGGCCAGGCACTCATTATCGCGCTTGGGCTGACGCTGATCATGTTGCTGGCTGCACAAGAGGTTCGCGGCGGCGCGATGACGGTCGGTCAGTTCGTGCTGGTGAACACGTATCTGATGCAGCTTTACCAGCCGCTGGGCTTTCTTGGCGTGGTGTACATGACGATCAAGCAGGGGCTGGTCGACATGGAGCAGATGTTCCGCCTGCTCGAGGTGGAGCGGGAGATCACCGATCGACCAGGCGCAACCGCGCTGGCCGCGCACCTCTCCGATGGCCCCGCCGGTGAGGTGCGGTTCGAGCATGTGCAGTTCGGCTATCGGGCGGATCGCGTCATCCTGCGCGGCATCGATTTCGTTGTTCCGGCCGGGCGAAAGCTGGCGATCGTCGGGCCGACCGGTGCCGGAAAGTCCACCATCAGCCGACTGCTGTTCCGCTTCTATGACGTAACCCAGGGCCGCATCACCATTGATGGCGAGGACATCCGCGATGTGGCGCAGCACAGTCTGCGCGCCGCGATCGGTGTAGTGCCGCAGGATACCGTACTGTTCAATGATACGATACGCTACAACATCGGTTACGGCCGGGTCGGCGCGACGCAGGACGAGATCGAGCACGCAGCGAGGTTGGCGCAGGTGCACAACTTTATCGTGTCCCTCCCCGACGGCTACGACACGCGGGTTGGCGAGCGCGGTCTGAAACTTTCCGGCGGCGAGAAGCAGCGCGTGGCGATTGCGCGCACCATCCTGAAGGATCCACGCATCCTGATCCTGGATGAGGCGACCAGTGCGCTGGACACGCGAACCGAGCAGGATATCCAGGCAGCGCTGCGTGCCGTGGCGCGGCATCGCACGACGCTGGTGATCGCGCATCGCCTTTCGACTGTGGTGGACGCGGACGAGATCATCGTGCTGGCTGATGGACTTGTGGCGGAGCGCGGGCGGCACGCGGCGCTGCTGGCGCGCGAGGGGCTGTATGCACGGATGTGGGCACTGCAGGCCGAACAGGAAGCCGAACCGGAGATCGCAGATTGAGGAGATACGCGTCATGACTGATGAACAACCGCCTGAAGATCTGGGTCATGCCGGCGCAGTGGTCGATAAGGCGATCGAGCACATGCTCGGCCAGAACATTGCGGAGCTATCGATCGCGTCCGCATTGCTGGGTGGCGCGATGGCGGTGCTTGCACGCAGCGTGGCTGACGATGCGATCGTGCAGATTCTCAGCAATGCGATCGATAGCGTTCGCCGCGGCGAATTGCGGCAAATGGACAAGCCGTGACATCCTGCCTTCAGTAAGAGGAGGAAAGTCTAATGGGCAAGCTGCAGGATAGGGTTGCGCTGGTCACCGGCTCTGGGCGCAATATTGGTCGCGCGACAGTCCTGAAGCTAGCGGCGGAAGGCGCGCACGTGATCGTTAACGCCCGCAGCAACGAGGCCGAAGCGGAGGCCGTGGCGCGCGAGGCACAGGCGCTCGGGGTGAAAGCCATTGCCGTTGTCGCCGATGTTGGGAAGAAGGATCAGGTCGAGGCGATGGCGGCGCGGGCGTTGTCCGAGTTTGGCCGCGTCGACATCCTGATCAACAACGCTGCCATCCGACCGCACAAGCCGTTCACCGAGTTGACGCAGCAGGACTGGGAGGCAGTGCGCGGTGTGGTGCTGGATGGAGCGCTCTATCTGACGCGTGCCGTGATCGACTCGATGGTGCAGCACGAGTACGGGCGCATCCTGTTCTTCACCGGCGAAGGTGCATTCATCGGTGGCAGTGGACGCGCCCATGTGTCGGCCGCGAAGATGGGGTTGGTGGGTTTTGCGCGGGGCCTGGCGAGCGAATTTGCGGCACACGACATTCGGGTGAACGTCGTGTCACCGGGCAGCATCGATACGCAGCGCGCCAATCCGGAATGGTATCAGGGGCGGTTGCCGAGTGCCTCGGGTATCCCGCTCGGACGGCAAGGGAAGGTGGACGAACTTGCCGCCACCTGCCTGTTCCTGGTCAGCGACGACGGCGGGTTCATCACCGGGCAGACGATCCATGTGAATGGCGGCAGCGCGTATTACTGACTCAATGGCAGTCCATGCAGCGGCAGCCCTGACTGTCGCCGCATCGACTTGCCTCGTAACCGATCTGCCCGCAGTCATACCTCGCGGTATTTGTAACTTTTTGCCTCTCCCTGCAGTTGCCGATGCCCGTCGGTCGGCGTCAGCGGCGCTGCCCAATCGTCACCAGGTAATCCAGGGGGATGGCTACCCCCAGCTCGCTTCGGAACTGTGTCGCCCATTCGATGACAGCATTTCGCAGCTCATTGCGACGGCCTGCATCCAGACCGGCGGCGACTGCCATCACCGGCCCGAACCCCCGGGAGTACACCTCCCACACTTCTTCCGCCGAGGAGAAGCGGCTGATCGCGGTTCCCTCCTCTGCAGCGATTTGGAAGTCACGACCGAGAGTGGTGCCGGTCCATTCGCGCGTCCCCCATACGAAGGGTGATGGAGGCGGCGGGGCGGGTGGTGCGCCCATGAAGGGTTGCAACGCTTGCCGCAGCGTCACGGCCTGGCTCGTTGGCGTCCACGCTGCAATAGCGACGCGGCCACCACGCTTGCACACCCTCGCCAACTCCGATGCTGCTCGCGCCTGGTCCGGCGCAAACATCACTCCGAAAGTCGAAATGACGCCGTCGAACGCAGCATCGGGAAATGGCAGCGCCTCAGCATCACCAAGTTGATAGTCGATCGTAAGACTTTGCTCGTGCGCAATTTCGCGCGCCGCAGATAACATCCCCTCCGCGATGTCGATACCAACAACATTTGCACCACGGCGCGCGACCGCTCGCGATGTCCAGCCGGTCCCGGTTGCTACGTCTGCGACATTTTCGCCGGGCGATGGGTTCAGCCGAATCACGCAGTGCTCGGTAGCGTCGGCAATGCTCCGGCTGATCGCGTCATAGGCTCGGCCGCCGCTGCCCCACATGGCCGCAGCCTTTTTGTTGTGCTCCCTGATTGGCTCAGGCATCTGTCACCTCCCCTGGGTTCTACTTTTTCATTGATGCGTAAGAGGGTCACGCTTTGGCGGCGGCATGCAGACGCTCAAAGGTTGTGCCTCCCACGGAGCGCACCGTAAGGCGTTGCTACCGGCTGCTCAACTTTTGAAGTCGGTCAATTCTGCAGGCGCAGACCGACTAGCACCGATGCGCAATCCAGTCAGCCGGATCGTCCTGCGCGATACTCGATGAATACGGAGTTAGAACCTCATAGTGGGATTGCGTTGCGTAGCGCGGCCGCACCAAACCTGGCTGGGATTACATCTTCACTTCGCTGATCTGAATCAGCGGCTGGATGTCGGTGTAGTTGGGAATGTCCGCCATGATAGCCGATGCATGCGGCGCGAAGGCGGACTGGAATTGCTCGAGTGAATCGAAATAGAGATGACCCATCGCGGCGTAGGTCGGCGTTGCGCCGGGAGCGCCGCCGGCTATCCCCTGTTCGACCGCCACGCTCTTGCACGCCGAGCCGAGCTTCTGCTGCACCATCGGTATGTGACTCTTGCAGTAGTAGTCCATGTCGAACTTGGCGTTGTCGCGCATCGGATAGAATACGCTTACCTTGATCATCAGGCTTTCTCCTCTCGCCTATGGAACCTGCCGATATCGGGCACCTGACGGCGCAGCGCGTCAACCGTGGTCGATGTTGGCTGGGACACCGGCAGATGCTCTCTGCCTACTTTGGGTTCAGTTGCTTCCACGGATCTTTGACGTTCGCCATCGTTTCGAACTCGATGTTGGCAAGCTTGCCGTCTTTCATTTCTGTGCGGCGCATGTAGATGTTCTGGACAATGTCGCGCGTGTCCGGATCGATCGAGATCGGCCCTCGCGGGCTGTCAGGTTTCTGCCAGCCCTTCAGAATTGTCATCGCCTGGTCACCGGTGAAGTTGCCCTTCGTCTGTTTGATGATGTCGAACACGGCAGCCATTCCATCCCAGCCGCCGACCGAGACGAAATCGGGGATCGATTTTGCACCGTACGCATTCGCCCATGCAGCGAGAAATTCGGTATTGGCGGGACGTACGCCTGCGGTCGAGTAATTGCCGGCCGTGACAACACCGATAGGCGCGTCGCCCATGTTTGGCAGCTCCTCATCGGGCACGAGGTCCTGGGTGGACACGACCTTGATGCCGGCCTGCTGGACGCCGAGGTCCCGGATCGCCTTCATCATCGCAGTCGCCTGGGTCCCGGCTGGGATCCAGGCAAACAGTACATCCGGCCGGGCATCCTTTGCGCGCTGGACGAACGGTGTGAAGTCGGCATTGCTCGGCGGGAACCGGATCGTGCCAACGAGCTGGCCGCCCGCATCGACATAGCCCTTGGTGAATGCGGCTTCCGCGTCGTGTCCGGGAATGAAATCGCTGACTGCGGTGAAGGCCTTCTTCCAACCCTGGGCGGCCGCCCATTTGCCTAGCGGCAAAGCGGTCTGCCATTGGGTGAAAGAGACACGCGCGACGTAAGGTGAGATGCGCGGGATCGCCACACCGGCGGCGTTGGCAAGGATGAGCGGTATCTTGGCCTCGGCGGTCAACGGTGCCATCGCCGCCGCAATCGGTGAGCCGATCACCCCGAGCAAGATGTTGACTTTTTCCCGGGCGATCAGCTCCTGCGCCAGGCGCTTTCCGACTTCCGGACTGCTTGTGTCGTCGCGGGTGATCAGGCTGATGCCGACGCCCGCCGGCAGATCGTCCTGATGCGTCTTGGCATAAAGTTCCATGCCCTTCTGCAGTTCATCCCCCGGCGGTGCGAGAAAGCCGGAGAGGCTGTTGATGATGCCAATCTTGATCACGCTCTCCGCCACAGCCGGTGCGCCCGAGAGCGCGCCTAGGCCGGCGGTGGCGACAGGACCCGGCGGCAAGCCTGACGACATTGCGGCGTGTGAGACGCATCGAGCCCCCTCGTGTGCCGCTTGGGCGCGACACGTTTATGATGCAGACGGCTTATCACCCTCGGCTCGAGGGAGTTGATCCGCTCGGCGCCAACGATTGCGGCGGTGGCTGCCCCTCTGCCGCAATCTGTGCCAATGTGGTGGCAACTGCAGTTCGGAGAACGCCCATGAACGATCAGCCAACCCTTTCCCAGCGCGCCGACGCGCTGGAAGAAAAGATGAGCCGCGAGCTAGACTACATTGTCATCAAGTCGCGTCTCTACAGCATGGCGGAAGGGGACATGAGCCCGCCGCCGAACGCGGCCGCGCTGATGGCCGCCAATCCCAATGCGCGCGTGCTGATGGGCGACGATCCTCGCCTGCCGCCGATGCCGGAGAAGCCGACCCTGATGGACTTCTTCAAGTATCGTTTCGGTCCCGCCGCACACCTGCTGCAAAGCGCACGACATGCGGTGAAGGGCGGACTGTCGGAGAAGATGGTGCTCGCCTGCCTGCTGCACGACATCTCGACGATCGGCTTCATCCGCGGTGATCACGGCTACTGGGGCGCACAGCTGGTTGAGCCATACGTCGATGAAGAGGTTACATGGGCGATCCGAGCACATCAGGTGCTGCGGTTCTATCCGGATCCGTCAGTCGGCTATGAGTATCCACAATCGTATATCAAGACGTTCGGTGCCGACTACCGTCCCGATCGGTATGTCGAGGAAGACTACCAGCGGATGCGGAATCATAAGTGGTACATGTCGGGACGCATGATCACCGTGCACGACATCTATTCGTTCGATGCGAACGTGCATGTCGAGCTGGAGGAGTTCACCGACATCATCGGCCGCAACTTCCGCCAGCCGAAGGAAGGCCTCGGCTTCGACAACAGCCCTGTCGCGCATATGTGGCGGGCGATGATCCGGCCGGCCAAGTACTTGTAAGATACCTGCAGGCGTTACGATGCCGGCGGCGTAGTGGGTGCGGCGATGGCCGGGCCCGGCCACGACCACTGGGTTAAACCCGGTGGCAGGCGCAGAAGTCCGGGCTGACGCCCGGAACCCATATATGACCCTGTCGCGCCGCGGGCTGATCCATCTGGTCGGACAGGCGGGCGGCACTGCCGCTGCTTACCGCACCATGGCGGCAATGGGCCTGCTGCCAGTGCCGGACGCCTATGCCGGGCCGCCGCAACTGCCGCCCGGCAAAGGGCAGCGGATCATCATCATCGGCGCCGGTATCGCGGGAATGGTGCTGACATGGGAACTGCGCAAGGCCGGCTATGCGCCGCTGATCCTCGAGGCGCGCTCGCGTCCCGGCGGCCGCAATTGGTCGTTGCGTCGCGGCGACGCCGTGGCGGAGACCGACAGCGCGCAGCGCGTCTCCTGGGACGCTGGGCCGCACATGTACTTCAATCCTGGTCCGGCCCGGCTGCCGTATCACCACGCGGGCATCCTATCGTATTGTCGCGAGCTAAGCGTGCCGCTCGAGGTGATGACCAACGACAACCGCGGTGCGTTCTTTCAGAACGATGCCGCGTTCGACGGCAAGCCAGTGCGCAACCGGCGTATGATCGACGACATACGTGGCTACATCGCTGAACTCGCCGCGAAGGCGATTGACCAGAACGCGCTGAAGCAGCCGGTATCGTTGGAGGACAAGGATCGCATCCGTGCGCTGCTGCGCGGGTTTGGCGCGCTCGACAAGCATATGGCCTACGGGGGCTCCAGCCGCGCCGGCTACAGCGACCCGCCGGGCGTCGATCCGGGGACGCTGCGTGCACCGCTCGATCTGCGTGGGATTCTTGATGCCGGTTTCTGGCAGTTCCAGACCAATTTCGGCGAGAGCTGGCACCAAGCGGCGACGATGATGCAGCCGGTTGGCGGAATGGGCCGCATCGGTCAGGCTTTTGGGCGCAGGCTCCAAGGCATGATCCGCTATGACACCGAGGTGCGCGCGTTGCGCCGGAGCGGCGACGATGCCCGGATTGTTTGGCGTGACAGCAAGAGCGGACGCGAACAGGCGGTGGAGGCCCAACTCGTCGTGGTCACAATCCCGCTTCCGATTCTGCGCGACATTCCCGCCGACTTCGGCCCGGACATTCAGAGCGCGATCGCCGCGGTGGACTACATCCGGGCGGTAAAAATGGCGTTCCAGGCTGAGCGCCGATTCTGGGAGCTCGATGAAGCGATCTACGGCGGCATCTCCTGGACGACGCGGGACATCACCCAGGTCTGGTACCCCTCGGGGGGCATCCATGAGCAAAAGGGCGTCCTTGTGGGCGCATATATCTGGTCGAACGATATCGCCGACAGACTGTCTGCCTTGTCACTGCCGGCACGGCTGGATGCTGCCTTGGCTGATGGCGAAAGGTTGCATGCCCAATATCGCCGCGACCTGACCAGGGGCATCTCCGTTGCTTGGCAAAAGATTCCGTACAGTTGCGGCGCCTGGGCTGAGTGGGGCCAGGAAGCGCGGGCGGCGCACTACGCGACCCTGCTGAAGGGCGACGGTCCCTTCCTGTTCGCGGGCGAGCATCTTTCCTATCTCAACGGCTGGCAGGAAGGCGCGGTCCGCTCCGCGCACTTTACACTCCAGCAGATCGCCGGGCGTTTTCAGTCAGCGAACTGACTGTCTACAGTTCGGGGCGCCGCGTTCGGGTTCCTGCCGCCTGCTCGAAATGGTGGCCGACGCGCAGCACCGTCGCATCGCCCCACGCCGGCCCGATAATCTCAAGACCCAATGGCAGGCCCGCCGGCGTGAAACCGCCGCAGACAACCATTGACGGGACCGCGGCGACATTCGCAACCGTGGTGAGCAGCGGCCGCGAGAAGCCGTCGTCCGGCCGCTGCTCGGTCAGCAGTGGCGGCGTGCCGGCCGTCGGCGCCGTGATCAGCACATCGAAGCGATCGAATGCCCGGGCGGTGGCAACTATCAGGTCGGCGCGCCGACGCTGGGCTGCGATATAGTCGGCGGCGCGGATCAGCGCGCCTGCCAGAACCCGCACCCTGAACACCCGCGAGTAGTCGGACAGCCGCGTCTTCAGCGTTGCCTCGTGCAGCGCATATGCCTCCGCCGAGATGATAACCCGGCCGACCGCGTTGTACTCCTGCACAGAGGGAAGCGATGCGTCCTCGACCCGGCAGCCGAGACTGCGCAGCGTCGCAGCGGCGTGGCCCATCATCTGCAGCATTTCGGGCGAGGCCGGGACGTCGTGTTCGTAGAACCGCCGCAACATTCCGATGCGCAGTCCGCGAATGGGCGTTGCAATCGCGGCGGCGTACGACACAGGTGGCCCAGGCACCGAAGCGGGATCCAACGGGTCGTGACCAGCGAGTGCGTCAAGCAGGATGGCACAATCCAGGGCGGTCCACGCCATCGGCCCAGCGGTATCCAGACTGGGCGCAAGCGGAATTACGCCACGCCGCGACACTAGACCGGGTGTCGGCTTGATCCCGGCAATACCGCAATAAGCCGCCGGGAGCCGGATCGAGCCACCGGTATCGGAGCCCAACGCGCCCAGCGCGAGCCCCGCCGCCACGGCGGCGCCCGAGCCGGAGCTTGACCCACCGGTGAAGCGCCGCGTGTCCCAGGGATTGCGCGCCGGGGGCCAGGGCAGGTCGAATGCCGGTCCCCCGATGGCGAACTCGTGCGTCGCCAGCTTGCCCAGCATCACCGCCCCCTCGGCACCAAGCCGCCGCACCGTCTCGGCGTCGTGCTCCGGCATGTTGTCGGCGAGGATGCGGGATTGCGCGGTGGTGCGCACACCTGCTGTTTCGTATATGTCCTTGTATGCCAGCGGGATGCCCAGCAACGGGGTGCGACGGCCCGCCATCACGGCCCGCTCGGCGGCACGGGCTGCAGTCAGCGCCTGGCGCTCGGTCACCAGCAAATAGGAGTTGAGGTGTGGATCGATCTTCTCGATC
Organism: uncultured Alphaproteobacteria bacterium; assembly: GCA_963850535.1. Classification (GTDB taxonomy): domain Bacteria; phylum Pseudomonadota; class Alphaproteobacteria; order Acetobacterales; family Acetobacteraceae; genus JAMXLO01. The sequence goes on from CAWKMC010000003.1 coordinate 177,119, forward strand.
CGTGCCAGCAGTTCCTTTACCAACTCAACCGGTGAAAGCCTCTTCCCAACGATGAGGCGACTGGCCTCGGCAATGGTGAGGAAAGGCGCCTTGGGAGCCGTCATCGGCCGCGACGGGCACCCTTGCGAGGTGGTGACGGGGTGGTCCGGCGCTTGGCGGACGCTGCTTTTGACTTTGCTTTTGACTTTGCTTTTGACTTTGCTTTTGCTTGTGCCTTGACCGGCGGCTTGGCTTTCGCGTTGGTTGCCGGCGTGGCAGGAGTGACCGAGGGTGACACGCTTGGTGATGGCAGTCGGAACGTCAGAGCCATGTCGTCAGCTAGTGGCCGGTCATGACGGAGCGATGCGATCAGGCCCTCCACCTGTCGCCAGGCAAGCACCAGATCCGCGACCTGACCGGGATTGAGGATAAGGCCGGCGCGCGAGAGCAGGAGTTGCATCTCACCTGGGCTGATGGTCTGGACGGACATGGCCGGAACTGCCGCCATGCGAATCGGACACCTCTGGAAAGCTCGGAGACCCTAGTCAGCCGTATCCACGGCAGCAAGCAGCGATGCAGCAGTTTCTTGCACAATCGGGTCAATTCGCTTCCCGTTCTCCCTATCGAACACATGCAGGTGCTCGAGCTGCGGCATTACCGAGATCCGGTCCCCTGCCGGGGCTGGACCGCTCAGCTTCACGGTGAGACGGTGATCTTCAGTTCCGGCCAGACGTCCGTGCACCAGCGTCTCGGAGCCCAGCGGTTCGATGAGGTCGATGATCAGGTCCAGACCTGTCCCCAGTTCCAGATGCTCCGGCCGGACACCGACGGTGACGGCATCACCGTCCTTGCCGGCGCGGCGGCCGCCGACAAGCGGTAACAGCAGGCCACCTGAAAGCTGCGCCGCCAAGCCGCCACGTGCCAAGGTTGCGGGGAGAAAATTCATCGTTGGGGCGCCGATGAAGCCGGCGACATAAGTGTCTGCCGGACGGGCAAACACCTCCATCGGCGTGGCAAGTTGGGCTGGCCGTCCCTGGTGCAGAACGAGCAGCCGGTCGCCCAAGGTCATCGCCTCGACCTGATCGTGGGTCACGTACAGGCTGGTGACCGCCAGGCGGCGTTGCAGGCGGCGGATCTCGGCTCGCATGCTCAGCCGCAGCTTGGCGTCTAGGTTGGACAGCGGTTCGTCGAACAGAAACAGCTTGGGATGGCGAACGATGGCTCGCCCCATTGCGACGCGCTGGCGCTGCCCACCGGAGAGCTGACGCGGTTTGCGGGACAGCAGTTCGTTGAGCCCCAGCAGCCCGGCCGCCTCATCTACCCGCTGACCGATGTCCTGACGCGACAGCCCACGGATACGCAGCCCGTACGCCATGTTTTCGAACACGCTCATATGGGGGTAGAGCGCGTAGTTCTGGAACACCATGGCAATGTCGCGCTGTGCCGGATCGACGTTGGTGACGTCGCGCCCATCGATCAGGACGCGGCCCGCGGTGGGCCGCTCCAGCCCGGCGACCAACCGAAGCAGCGTCGACTTGCCGCAACCGGAGGCGCCGACGATGACCAACATCTCGCCATCGGCAAGGGCCAGGTCGACGCCGGATAAAACGTCGATCAGGCCGAAGCTCTTGCGCAGACCGTGCAGTTCCAGCGTCGCCATGACGGCAGAGTGCCATCACGGCGAAGCTGGCAGCAACCTTGCTGCCGCTTAAGACTGCGGCGTGATGCTTTGTTTGATCGTGGTGAAGTCGCTCTCCGACAGGTTCGTGACGCCGACGAAGGTGATCTTGGTGTGATCCGACAGGGTGATGGTATCGTTGCCGTTGACCACATTCTGCGATTTGAGCGCATGCTTGGCTTCGTTCGGTTTGAAGCCTTCCAGGCCGATCTGGTCCACGCCACTGATGAACCCGTTGATGACTGAACTTCCACCGGGGTCGCTCTTGACGAATGCGAACAGACTGCTCGACGCGCCCGCCATAACCGTGGCGATGCCACCGGCCGAAACAAACGTGTCGTTGCCATGCCCGCCGAAAATTTGCGTCGAACTGCCCTTGCCGCCGCCGTAGAGGGTATCGGAGCCGGAGCCGCCTTCCAGCGTTTCGTTGCCGAGGCCGGCCCTCAGTGCCTGTCCGGGACTGCCGAGACCCGCCTTCAGGACATCGCCGTCACCGCCACCGATCAACGTCGCCGTTCCGGAGCCACCCATCAGGAAGTTGTGCCCGGCCGTACCACCCACGACGTAATCTGGTCCGCTTCCGCCGATGACGGTGTCACTGCCGGTGCCGCCGAAGATGGTGGCCGATCCACTGCTTCCGACGAAGAACAGGTTGCTCGCGTTGCCGACGACATAGTCTGAGGAGTTGCCGAAGGCGGCGACAGTTTCCTGACCGGTTGATCCAACGATGATATCGTTGCCCAAGGAGGTGATAAAATCCTTGCCGGTGCCTAGTTCGAGGCGATTGTGGCCGCCTCCAGCGCTGATCGTATCGTCGCCGCCGCCTGAGGCGAGGACATTGTCGTTGCCGTTACCGGTATTGATCGACCAGTCGCCCTTATCCCCCCGGGGGATGCTGATGACGTTGTTGCCGCCGCCGGCAACCACTGTACCGGAACCGCCGGTTGCGATGAAATCGAGATTTCCGGTGCTGGACAGCACCGTCTCATCCTTGTCACCCGAGCCGAAGACAATCGAATTTGGCGCAGTGTCAACGAACGCCTTGTAGCCGTGTGGCAGAATTGTGCTGCCAGTCTGGGTCTGAACGAACTCGCCGGTTTTCCCTGGTGGCAAGGCGGGTGGCGGACCATCGGTATCGACAGCGGGGATGATGGAACCGTTCTGAACCCCCGCGGTTATTGCAGCGGCCAACCTGCTCGCCAGTGCGGCATTGGCATTGCTGTCGAAATTCAGCGTGACGGTTTGGCCGTGTGCGCCAGTAACTGTGGCAGATGGCATCCCTTGCTCCCCCTGGCCGATGCAGGATCGCGTAGGCCGTTCGCTGGCGAGTTTGCATTCGCCCCGTTATAGCCCGCGCTATGATCGTGTTATCGATGGCCACAATCTACTGAGAGTTGTGGAGCATGTGAAGCGTTCTCTCGCGAGAACCGAGAAAATGTATCAAGCGACAATCGATGGTTGTTTGATTGTGAATTTTGCAACAACGGCGATCACTCATTGACGAGCCGACCGACCGACCGCTTTCGGCAGAGTAGACATGGGGCTGCGTAGAAGCTTGACGTCGCCAACCTTAGCCGATCTGGCGGCTGGAGCCGCCGCTAGGGTGATAGATCGGTGTCACGTGCACCGATGGTGCGTGAGCGATACTCCTCGGGCACGGCGTGACCGAAATCGGTGAAAGCCCGCCTCACTGCTTCCGGTGTCGAACCAAACACCTGCCTCCGGTTCTCCCGCGCCCAGGCATTGGAACCGATGATCGTACCAAGCGAACCCTGGAAGTGTGGCATGACATGACGGGCGAACAGCTCATAGCTGCGCAGTGTCTGCTCGCGATTCGCCCACTCATGTGCACGGAACAGGATACCGCCAAATCCGCCTCGACTGAATTCGAGCAGGCGGTTGATGCCCTTGATCACTGTCTCCGGCGATCCGACCAACGTCGTTCCCATGCTAACGCCGTCCCGCAGCGGATCATCCGCACGGCCTGGAGGGCGGCCCAGCGTGTCCTCAAAATAGGTGACCGTCTCAATTCGTTCGCCCTTCTTGACCTCCGCCAGTGCCTGCTCGTCATCCTCGGCAATGTGCGCATTGACCACGACGCGCCAGTTCCTGCGGTCCATCGTCTTGCCGTGCTTCGCCGCTGCCTCTTCGGCGATTTTCCACTGGTTAGCCAACGCCTCGGGGCCGCCAGGCAGGCCGGCACCGATCGACAGCACACCGACACCGTGTGTGCCGGCCGCGATCATGCCGAAGGGCGTGATTGTGCTGGCCACCGCGATCTCGAAGCAGGGGTCGCTGTACGGCGCGAGGTGGAGGCGGGCATCCCGCATTTCGAACCAGTCGGTCTTCATCGTCACCGGTTCTTCGCATTTCAGCAGACGCATGATCGCGTCCATCGCCTCCAGCATGCGCGGCCGTTGGGTCGAAGGCTCGATGCCCAGCATATAGGCATCCGAGGTCAGCGCGCCCGGCCCACAGCCCAACATGGCGCGTCCGCGCGTCATGTGGTCAAGCTGCACCCAGCGCTGCGCCACCATCAGCGGGTGATGATACGGCAGACTGGTGACGCCCGAGCCCAGTCTTATGTGCTTTGTCCGCTCCGCCGCGGCGGCGATGATGAGTTCTGGCGATGCAATGAGCTCCCATCCAGCGGAGTGGTGTTCGCCAACCCAGGCCTCGTCGTAGCCCAGCCAGTCGAGCCACTCGAGCAATTCGATATCACGGTTCATCGCTAGCGTCGGGTTTTCGCCGACGCGATGAAACGGGGCCAGAAATATGCCGAACTTCATGCCGCGATGGGCCATCAGAAATCTCCGCGTCTCGTCGGCGCGCATGGTGCAACGTTCGGCGGTGGTAGCCAAGCTGAGCCACCAGTGGTGTCGGATCTTATTGAGTAGAGGACCGGCTCAGAACGCGGTCGGCCTTTGGCGCTTCACTTCGTCGTCGCGAAGGCTTCGACCTGTAACAGGTAATCTGGGCTCGATAATTGCGGTGTGGGGACCGTCAGGCTCTTCGGCGAAGGCGGGCCGAAATAGCGTTCGGTCAAATCGGTGTATTTGTCGAACTCGGCAGGCGCCGTGCTACGGGTCACCGTGAAGACGATGTCGTTGACGCTCGCGCCACCGGCCTTCAGACACGCGTCAACATTCTTGCCAACCTGCTCGATCTGCGCGCGCATGTCGCCCTTGCCCACGACATTTCCGGCGTCATCACGCGCGACCTGCCCGCCGACGACCAGCCAATGACCGCCGTCACGCAGCGCGACCAATGTTGTCGGCGGGGCCGCCGCGCAAGGCGTGCCGACGATCGTCGGAGCGGGCAAGTCCTCGACTGCATGCCAGTTCAGGTCGGCTCGCTTGATGTACTCGGCGGCCTGTTCCCGCCACTTCTCCAACCAGAAGGTGTTATGGACGAGGTAGAGCTTGCCATCGACGATCGCCCACGCGTTCGGATCAATCGAGTCCTTATGGGCGGCGGCATCGTTCGTCACGCCCATCGCACAATAGCCGTCGTATTGCGGCGCGAAGCGATTGGGCTCTTTGCTGAACATTTCGCGGTGCTCGCTGCTGGCGAAACGCCAGCGCAATTTATGCCACGAGAACTCGTAGTCCGGTTTGCCCTGAACGGGCCGTCCGTCGGTGAAATAGGCGACGGGATCGTAGCCACTGATCGAGAGGCCGGGTTCATCGGCCCGGGCCGAGGCTCCCACAGTCATCGCGAGCAGCAGAGCAACTAGCGCGCTGCCGATTGCCGCTGTGTGAGAAAAAGCTCTCCGCATGGTCTCCCCCCTCGGTGACATGGCGTTGAATGCTTCCATGGCCACCCAATGCAGAACTGCATATAGTGCTCTTTGCTTACGGCGAGGTCAAACCCATCGCGCGAACAGGGCTGGAAACGCCACCACGCCATCCGGAGGATACTTCCTCTCGGAAGCGGAAACTCGCGGCCATTCTCCACGCCGATGTCGTGGGCTTCAGCCGTCTCATGGGCGAGGACGAGGCCGGAACCCACCAGGCACTTGGCCGGCTGCGCAGCAACGTCGACCCGCTGATCGCCGCGCATGGCGGACGGATCGTGGGCACCGCAGGCGACAGCCTGTTGGCTGATTTCCCCAGTGTCGTCGATGCACTGACCTGCGCCATCGAGATGCAGCACGCGGCACGTGCCATCAATGACGCGATCCCATCCGAACGTCGCCTGGAGCTGCGGATCGGCGTCAATCTTGGCGATGTCATCATCGACGGCAGCAACATTTTCGGCGATGGCGTCAATATCGCTGCCCGGCTCGAAGCCCTCGCCAAGCCAGGTTCAGTGTGCATTTCACATACCGTGTACGAGCAGGTTAAGAACAAGCTGGATCTCGACTATCAGTTTCTTGGCAGTCAACGTGTCAAGAACATTGTCGAGCCGGTTCGTGCCTACCTGGTGGCAATAGGGCCGACCGAAAGCCCGCGCCGAAGAATTCGCTGGCCGCTGCTGGGTGCCGCTGGATTTAGCGCAATCGTAGCGGCGGCTGTTGCCGCCTGGGTGGCGTACCCGGGGCGAGGACAACTGATTACTGCATTCGGCATGGCACCGAAGCCGGTCGAAGTGGCTACTCTTGCCGCACCGGCTCAGCTTGCCCGGCGTCCCTCGGTCGTCGTGCTGCCCTTCAAGAATCTGTCGGCCGATACCGGTCACGACTTCTTCAGTGACGGCGTGACGGAAGATGTCACCACCGCGCTCAGCCGTTTTTCGAACCTGCTTGTCATCTCGGCATCAGCCAGCTTCCCATTCAAAGACTCCAGTGCATCGCCCGCTGATATTGGCCGGGCGCTGGGGGTGCGTTATCTCCTGACGGGCAGCATCAGGCGCGCGGAAAAACACGTTCGGGTCAGCGTCGAACTGACCGAGGCCACGACGGGGCGCCTGGTCTGGTCGGAGACGTATGACGCCGACGTCGATGACATCTTCGCCGTGCAAGAGAAAATTGCCAAACGTGTTGTCGGGGCGGCAGCGGTCAAGCTCACGCGCTTTGAGGAGGAGCGGGTCTTGGCAAAACCGACGAGCAATCTTGCGGCGTACGAGTACGTTTTGCGTGGTCGGGAGGCTTTCTCGCAGGAAACTCGTGATGACAACGACGAGGCGATGCGAGCTTTTTCAGCGTGCCATAGATCTCGATCCCAATTATGCCGACGCATATGCTGCCCTGGCTTCCTCGCATTACGTATCGGTCATATCAGGGTGGGCCGAATTCCGCGAGCAAGAACTCAAGCAAGCGGAAGCGCTCGCCTTGAAGGCTTTGACGCTGGATCCGACAACGACGCGCGCTTACAACGCGCTGGCCCAAATCGAACTTTATCGGAAGCACTACGATCTCGCATTGGCGCAAATAGACCGCGCGCTAGAGATCAATCCCAGTGACGTGCAGAGTTACGCTGCCCGTGGAGCCTTCCTGGTGTGGGCAGGCAGAGCTGCTGAGGCGCTACCTTGGTTGGAGGGTGCACTTCGTTTTGATTCAGCCAATGGTTTCGCAGCTTCGAAGCTGTGCATGGCGTATTACCTTCTTGGCAGATACACCGAGGCCATCGATGCGTGCGTTCGCGGCCTTTCCCGCAATCCAGGGCGCAATACCCAGCTGCTCACGCATCCTATGCTTGCCGCTACCTATGCTGAATTGGGCAGACAGCAGGACGCAGAGCATGAACGCGCGATCACTGCGCGTTTATGGCCGCTCCTCGATGCACGGACGTTCGCCGATCAATTCGGCACCCCGGAGGCGCGAGCCCATATTCTCGAAGGGCTGCAGAAGGCCGGATTTCGCTGACGCGTTCTGCTGGTTGGCGTTGCCGCCGCGCGGTTGACTGCTCGCGGGCTCTGGCGAACGATGCCTCGGAGACGTCTGCGGGAGAACACCCATGCGCCTGGAAGGCAAGGTAGCGATCATCAGCGGTGCCGCATCCGGGATGGGCGCGGCAACCGCGCGTCGGTTCGGCCGCGAAGGTGCCAAGGTGGTGGTCGCCGATGTGCTGGAGGACGAGGGCCGTAAGGTTGCCGCCGATATCACGCGCGCAAACGGCACCGCCGATTTCATGCGCCTCGACGTCACCAGCGAGAGCGACTGGAAGACCGTAGTCGATGCGACGGTGCAGAAATACGGCAAGCTCGATGTGCTGGTGAACAACGCTGGCATCAGTGGCAGCGCAGTGTCCGACATGCTGGACACCGAGGCGTGGGACAGGCTGATGGCGGTGAACTCCCGCGGTGTGTTCCTGGGCATCAAGCATGCCGTGCTCGCAATGAAGCAGGCTGGCGGCGGCTCGATCGTCAACCTGTCATCGATTTCCGGCGTGACCGGCCAGACCATGACTCACATGGGCTACAACGCCTCGAAGGGCGCGGTGCGAACGATCACCAAATCGACGGCTGTGCAGTTCGGACGTGACGGCATTCGCGCCAATTCCGTGCATCCCGGACTGATGCCGCCGATGCGCACCTCGGGTGCGACCGCCGATCCAGAAGTGCGGGCAAGAATGCTGCAGGGAGTGCCGCTTCGCCGCGCCGGCGAGGTCGATGAAGTGGCCAACGCCGTGCTGTTCCTCGCCTCGGACGAGGCGTCTTATATCACTGGTGCAGAACTCTATGTCGATGGCGGCTATCTTGCGACCTAGCACGACGCCATGACGACAGGCAGAAGGCAACGGCCATGACACTCACCCGTCAGCAATTGCAGCAGTTCGACAGGGAAGGCTATCTGTTCCTTCCCGATCTCTTCTCGGCCGAAGAGATGGGTGTTCTCCGCAGCGAGGCGGAAGCGATCTTCCACACCGAACGCAAGGAGATCTGGCGCGAGAAATCCGGATCGCCGCGCACCGCATTCGCCGCACATACCTATAATGAGGCGTTTCGTCTGCTGGGGACACATCCGCGGCTGATCCGGCCAGTCGAGCAGGTGTTCGGCGAAGCACTGTATATGCACCAGTTCAAGATCAACGCGAAGTCAGCGTTTGATGGCGAGGTGTGGCAGTGGCACCAGGACTACGGCACCTGGGCGCGTGACGACGGCATGCCGGAGCCACGGGCGATGAACATCTCCGTGTTCGTCGATGAGGTGCTGCCGATCAACGGGCCGCTGATGCTGGTGCCGCGCAGTCATAAAGAAGGCGTGCTAAAGGCGGGACATGACTTGTCCACCACATCCTATCCATTGTGGACGCTGGACAACGCGACCGTCGAGCGCCTGGTCCGGCAGGGTGGCATCGTCACCCCCACCGGCAAGCCGGGTGCCGTGCTGATGTTCCACGGCAATCTGGTACACGGCTCGGCCGGCAACATCACCCCTTATCCGCGCAAGATCGTTTATCTGACGCTCAACGCCGTCTCCAATTATATCCGCACGCCGACACGACCGGAGTGGATTGCGCATCGCGACTTCCGGCCGATCGAACCTGTGCCGGACGGCGCGCTGCTCGACTATGCGCGCGCTTGTCAGGCAGCGGCCGACTGAGTAGAGCCAGAACGGACCAGGGAGGGACAGTAATGACGATGACAGCCGGCCTGCTCAGCAGCACGATGGCGGCACTCGCCTTCATTCCCTGCGCGATGGCAAGCGTGAGCTCCACATCGGCTCCGTCGCCTCGCCGCCGAGAGACCGTCATCAACGGCAAGCGCGTGAAGACGGTCGATGTGCATGCCCACTGCATCGTTCCGGCGGCCGCCGCAGTGATCAACCACCCGCTGGAAGCGCCCGGCCTTTTGATGGATAACACCAGCACGCGCATCGCGGCGATGGACGCGCAGGGCATCGACGTCGAGGTGCTCAGCATCAATCCCTATTGGTATCGCGCGCCGCGTGATGCCGCAGCCGAGTTGATCAAGGTACAGAACGAGACGCTGGCGCAGTACTGCGCGGCCAACCGGGAACGCTTCGCGGGTTTTGCCACGGCCGCCCTGCAACATCCGGAACTCGCAGCCGAGCAGGTGGAATACGCGGTGAAGCAACTTGGTTTCCGCGGAGTCGGCGTTGGCGGCAGCGTGGCCGGCGAGGAACTCGCCAATCCGCGGTTCCATCCGTTCTGGGCGAAATGCGAGGAACTCGGCGTGCTGGTGTTCATGCATCCGCTCGGTACACGCGAGTTGGAACCGTCCGGGCGGCTCGACGGCAGCGGACTGCTGACCAACACGATCGGCAATCCGCTGGAGACCACGATCGCGCTGTCGCATTTGATCTTCGAGGGCACGCTTGACCGCTTCCCTGGCCTGAAGATCTGCGCGGCGCACGGCGGAGGATTCCTGCCCTCCTATGCCAACCGCTCGGATGCAGTGATCCGCACCTTCCCGCAGCGCGTTGGTCCGTTGCCCAAGAAGCAGCCGACAGCGTATCTGCGCGACGGGCAGCTGTTCTTTGACACGATTGTTTTTACGCCCGAGGCGCTGCGGCACCTGATCGCAGAGACGGGGCCAGGACAGATCATGATCGGCACCGACTATCCCTTCCCCTGGACCAGCACCGAAGTCGATCTTGTGCTCAACACGCCAGACCTGAGTGATAGTGAACGCGTCGCCATCCTCGGCGGAACAGCAGCACGGCTACTCGGCATACCCGGCTGGAGCTGAACCGGGAGGAAAGCCGGACTGAGGTGCAGTGATAGCAACGGTCGCGCGTTGGGCGATGGCCTGCTGCTCGATTGTTGTGGAATGAGAGCTGGTTTCGAACAATATTCCCCGCCGAGTTCCCTCACGAAGCGGCGCTGAAGCGCTGCTCGAGGGCGAGTGTGATGGTTGCCGAAGATCGATCGATGTGCGTGCAGCCGTATCAGGTGGTGCAGACCGCCTGGGTCGACATCGATCTGTGCCAATTAGGCTGCCGGGTGCAAATGAGCCCGGAAGCGGTCGAGAAAAAGTCACCGCCGATTGCTGAACCTCGGCGATTGCGCACGCTGGCCGCCGATCGTTGGCCACTGGCAGGGGTGAGCGCTTCCTGGTGGACGACGGCGGCACTACTACCTGGCAGCTCTCATGCTTGGCCGCGAGAAGATATTCGTCTGTGCCCGGGATGGACCTGCGACGCCAGCGGCTCACGCCGGTCAGATTGGGTGGGTTGGCATATAAACTCGATAGTGCTTCTCGCTTTGTCGAATAAATCGGTGGGCCCGGCCTGCCCCGACATATATGGATTTCTATACGCGCCCACTCCCGCCATGGCATCGACTTATTATGCGCCGCAGCACTAATTGCAATGGCACTACCGTCGGTAAGGTCATGTCTGAGAAGAGCTGTGCTGTTGTATGGAGTGCATCGTGGCAGAGGTTGATGCCGTTCGCGCTACGCAGCCGGTCATCTTCACGGAGGCGATCAGCCGATCCGAGAGCCGCATGAGAAATACAAGCCAGGAGACTTCCTGCGGCTGTTCAGCGTAGTGATCGCCATCTGCCTCGGCTAGGCGGCGCTTGCCCAGGTCGCGGTGTTTATGGCCGGGGACTGACCGACCCCTGCGGCCATTGACTGGCCTCGATGCCGGCCGGCCTTGGGGGTCGTCATGCTGGGGGTCAGTTCAGCACGGGCGGAAGAACAACTGAGGGAAAATCATGCCGGCTCCGGTGACCGGGCTGCTGGTCCGGCCGGAGGTCCGCTGGGACTTTGCGATCACCGGCAACCATCCGTTCAATGCACAGACGAACAATAATGCTGTCACGCCGCGGGTGCGGACGCCGTCCTGACCTTCTGATCGTGTGCCGACCTTATATGAAATCTATATGCAGAAGCGGCTTACATCCTATCAATTCTATACGGCGTCGGGACTAGCTGCTGTGCACGCAACATGCCTAGCCACATGCGGCGGCTTTGTTGCTGACCGGGGAATCCACCAATGCTCGATGTCATCTACATCCTGATCGGCGCCGTCTTCCTGGGCGGTTGCATCCTCTACACCTACGCCTGCGACAAACTCTGAGGCCAACGTCATGACCCTCGACTACACACTCGGCGCGATCATCACGGTCGGCCTCCTTGTCTATCTGGTCTATGCCCTCATCCGGCCAGAGAAGTTCTGAGCGGGGTCACAAGGAGCAACGCTTATGACCTTCAATGGTTGGTTGCAGATCGCAATATTTGCCGTCCTGGTGATCCTGATCACCAAGCCGTTCGGCGGTTACATGACGCGCGTGTTCGAAGGCGAGCATACGCCGCTGTCGCCGGTGCTGCGCCCGATCGAGCGCGGGATCTACGCGCTGTGCGGCACCAGCGAGCGCGAGGAGCAGCATTGGATCAGTTACGCGATTGCGATGCTGGCGTTCAGCTTCGCCGGCTTCGTCATCATGTACGGGATCCAGCGGCTGCAGAACGTGCTGCCGTTCAATCCGGCCGGCCAGGACGCGGTGTCGCCTGACCTGGCCTTCAACACCTCGGTCAGCTTCGTTACCAATACCAATTGGCAGTCGTACGTCCCCGAGACGACGATGAGTTACCTGACCCAGATGTGGGGCCTGACGGTCCATAACTTCGTCTCGGCCGCCACAGGTATCGCGCTCGCTGTCGCACTGATTCGTGGCTTCGCCCGTCGCTCGGTGCGCACGCTTGGCAACTTCTGGGTCGATCTGACCCGCTGCGTGCTCTACATCCTGCTGCCGATCGCCGTCGTGGTCTGTCTGGTGTTCGTCGCACTCGGCATGCCGGAGAACCTGAACGCCTATACCGAGGCGACGACACTGGATGGCGCCAAGCAGATTATCGCGCAGGGCCCGGTGGCTTCACAGGAAGTCATCAAGATGCTGGGCACCAACGGCGGCGGATTCATGAATGCGAATTCGGCGCACCCGTTCGAGAATCCCTCCGCACTGACCAACCTGATCCAGATCCTGCTGATTTTCTCGATCGGTGCCGCACTGACCAATGTGTTCGGCCGCATGGTCGGCAGTCAGCGTCAGGGTTGGGCGATCTTCGCGATCATGGGCGTATTGTTCCTCGGCGGCGTGGCCACCTGCTACTTGGCCGAGTCCGGCGGCAACCCGGCATTCGCACAGTTCAACGTCGATCAGGCGGCGAGCGCGCTGCAGCCGGGCGGCAACATGGAAGGCAAGGAGGTACGGTTCGGCATCGCCAACTCGGCGCTGTTCACCACCGTTACCACCGACGCATCGTGCGGCGCGGTCAACAACATGCACGATAGTCTGCTGCCGCTCGCCGGCATGGTGCCGATGGTCAACATCATGCTCGGGCGAAATCATCTTCGGCGGCGTCGGTTCCGGCCTCTATGGCATGCTGCTGTTCGTCATCGTCGCGATGTTCGTCGCTGGGCTGATGGTCGGCCGCACGCCGGAATACCTGGGCAAGAAGCTGGAGGCGAAGGAGGTCAAGATGGCGATGCTCGCCATCCTGATCCTGCCGCTGTCGATCCTCGGCTGGACTGCGCTCGCGGTGGTGCTTCCGGTCGGCACAGGTGCGATGGCGAACGCCGGACCGCACGGCTTCAGCGAAGCGCTGTATGCCTATACCTCGGCCACCGGCAACAACGGCAGTGCCTTCGCCGGTCTCTCCGCCAACGTGCCGTTCTGGAACGACACCCTGGGCATGGCGATGTTCATCGGACGCTTCCTGATGATCGTGCCGATGCTCGCGGTGGCCGGTTCGCTGGCGCAGAAAAAGATCGTGCCGACCTCTGCGGGCACGTTCCCCACTGACAGTCCGCTATTCGTCGGCCTGGTGGTTGGTGTGATCGCGATCACCGGCGGACTGATCTACTTCCCCGCGGTTTCACTCGGCCCCGTCGTCGAACACTTCGCGATGCACGCGGGCACTCTCTTTGACACAGGCAGCTAAGCCATGGAAATTCGCAACAAGATGCGCGAGTCACAGTCCACGGTGCTGGACCCCGCAATTCTTCTGCCGGCGATCGGGCAGTCGTTCCTCAAGCTCGATGCCAGGGTGCTGGTCAAAAACCCGGTGATGTTCGTGGTGGAGATCGTTGCCGCGCTCACCACTGTGATCTTCCTGCATCAGTTGGCCACGGGCGATGGCGAACATCTTGGCTTCACCTTCCAGATCATCCTCTGGCTCTGGGTGACCGTGCTGTTCGCCAACTTCGCCGAGGCTGTGGCGGAAGGCCGCGGCAAGGCGCAAGCGGCGACTCTGCGCCGGGCACGGACTGAGACCATGGCCAAGCGGCTGGCATCGCAGGCTGCAACGGACTGGCAGGCGGTGCCGGCGCCGGAGCTGAAGCAGGGCGATATCGTGTTGGTCGAGGCCGGCGATTTGATCCCCAGTGATGGCGACGTGATCGAGGGCATCGCCTCGGTCGATGAGTCGGCGATCACCGGCAAGTCAGCACCGGTGATCCGCGAAAGCGGCGGCGATCGCTCGGCGGTGACCGGCGGCACGCGCGTGCTGTCCGACTGGATCAAGGTGCGCATAACGGCGACGCAGGGATCCACCTTCCTCGATCGGATGATCGCGTTGGTGGAAGGCGCGGAACGGCAGAAGACGCCGAATGAGATCGCGCTCAACATTCTGCTTGCCGGCTTGACGATCATCTTTGTGATCGCGGTGGCGACGATTCCGAGCTTTGCCACCTATGCCGGCGGCGCGGTGTCCGTGGTGATCCTGGTCGCACTGTTCGTGGCATTGATCCCGACCACGATTGGGGCACTGCTGTCGGCGATCGGCATCGCCGGCATGGACCGCCTGGTGCGGTTCAATGTGCTGGCGATGTCAGGTCGCGCCGTTGAAGCCGCCGGCGACGTGGATACATTGCTGCTGGACAAGACCGGCACGATTACTTTGGGCAACCGCCAGGCGACAGAGTTTCTGCCGCTGGCCGGTGTGACGGCGCAGGAGCTCGCCGACGCAGCGCAGTTCGCCTCGCTGTCGGACGAGACGCCGGAAGGCCGCTCGATCGTCGTGCTGGCCAAGGAGACGTACAATATCCGTGGCCGCGAGATGGCGCCCGCGCATGCACGTTTCATTCCGTTCTCTGCCCAGACACGGCTGTCCGGCGTCGATCTGGAAGGGACGACCATCCGCAAGGGTGCGGTGGACGCCGTGCTGGCCTTCGTCCGCCAGCATGACGGCAACGACAATGGCGGTGATGTTGCGGTGCGCTCCACTGTCTCGGAAGCAGCGGTGCGCGAACTGACCATGAAGTCGGAGGAAATCTCCCGTTCCGGCGGAACCCCACTCGCAGTCTCCAAGGATGGCCGGCTGCTCGGCGTGATCCATCTGAAGGACATCATCAAGGGTGGCATTCAGGAGCGGTTCTCTGAGTTGCGCCGCATGGGCATTCGCACCGTGATGATTACCGGCGACAACCCGCTGACCGCCGCTGCCATCGCTGCCGAATCCGGCGTGGACGACTTCCTCGCCCAGGCGACGCCGGAGACCAAGCTCAAGCTGATCCGCGACGAGCAGGCACAGGGCAAGTTGGTGGCGATGTGCGGCGACGGTACCAACGACGCGCCGGCGCTGGCGCAGGCGGATGTCGGCGTGGCGATGAACACCGGCACCATGGCGGCGCGCGAAGCCGGCAACATGGTGGATCTCGACAGCGATCCGACCAAGCTGATCGAGATCGTCGAGATCGGCAAGCAGTTGCTGATGACCCGCGGCGCGCTGACCACGTTCAGCATCGCCAATGACGTGGCGAAGTATTTTGCCATGATCCCGGCGATGTTCCTCGCGTTCTATCCGCAGCTGCAGGCGCTGAACGTGATGGGGTTGAAGACGCCGGAGAGCGCCATCCTGTCAGCGATTATCTTCAATGCGCTGATCATCGTCGCGCTGATCCCACTGGCGCTGCGCGGCGTCGCGTATCGACCGATCGGCGCCGCGGCAATCCTGCGGCGCAACCTGCTGCTCTACGGCGTGGGCGGCATCATCGTGCCGTTCGTCGGCATCAAGCTGATCGACATGCTTGTCACATCCATCGGTCTGGCCTGAGGAGGCCGCCACTTTGAAACATGTTCGCCCCGCGATCGTGATGATCGTATTGATGACGGTCATCACCGGCATCGTCTACCCGCTGTCAATGACCGGTATCGCCCAGGCCGTGTTCCCCCATCAGGCCAACGGCAGCCTGATCGAGAAGGACGGCAAGGTGATCGGCTCGGCGCTGATCGGGCAGAATTTTACCTCTGACAAGTACTTCCATGGTCGGCCGTCGGCGACCACCGCGCCTGATCCGAACGATGCAAGCAAGACGGTGGCCGCACCGTACAACGCTGCGAACTCGGGGGGATCCAATCTTGGCCCCACTTCGAAGACGCTGGTCGATCGGGTGAAGGAAGACGCGGCAAAGCTGGCAGCCGAGAACCCGAACGCCCCGATCCCATCGGATCTGGTCACCACGTCGGCCAGCGGATTGGACCCCGACATCACACCCGCCGGCGCGCTGTTCCAGGTGCCTCGCGTGGCGAAAGCGCGCGGTCTGCCTGAGGACAAGGTGCGACAGCTGGTCGAGGAGCACATCAACGGGCGGCTCCTTGGCATCATCGGCGAGCCGCATGTCAATGTTCTTCAGCTCAACCTCGCGCTCGATGCGGTGAAGGCGTAGAGGAAATAGGAGGGCGGGGATCATGCACCGCCCCCTCCCCCCGCCCCCCTCCCGCAAGGGGAGGGGGAGGAGTACGATGTGGACGATCGAAGTTCGCGCGACGGACGACCCTCACCTGATGCGCTGCTGCAGGCCGCGCAGGAGGGGACGCATGGTCGGCTTAAAGTCTTTCTCGGCGCGGCGCCGGGCGTCGGCAAAACGTTCGAGATGCTGTCCGCGGCACGTGCGCGGCACCGGGATGGCGTCGATGTTGTCGTCGGTGTAGTGGAAACGCACGGACGCGGTGAGACGGAAGCGCTGCTGGACGGCCTTGAGGTAATCCCGCGTCGAGCCATCGACTATCGCGGAACAGCGTTGCAGGAGTTGGACCTCGACGCGTTACTCGCACGCCGCCCGCAACTCGCGCTGATCGATGAACTGGCGCACACCAACGCGCCCGGCAGCCGACATCCGAAGCGCTACATGGATGTCGAGGAACTGATCGCTGCCGGCATCGACGTCTACACGACGCTGAACGTCCAGCACATCGAAAGCCTGAACGATGTGGTGGCACGCATCACCCGCATACGGGTGCGCGAGACAGTGCCTGACTCGATCATCGCCAAGGCTGATGACATCGAACTGATCGACCTGACACCGGAAGACCTGATCCAACGGCTGAAGGATGGCAAAGTCTATGTGCCGCATCAGGCCGAACGCGCGATCCGTCATTACTTCTCGCCCGGAAACCTGACGGCGCTGCGCGAACTCGCGCTGCGACGCACCGCACAGCGGGTCGACGATCAGATGGTGCGCTATATGCAGGCGCATGCCATCTCTGGTCCCTGGGCGGCTGGTGAGCGCATTCTCGCCTGTGTCGGCGGCGATGGCGCGGGCACCGAGGTGGTCCGCAACGCCAAGCGCATGGCGGACAGCCTGAAGGCGCCATGGACGGCAGTGCATGTCGAAACGGCGCGCGACCTGAATCTCAGCGACGCTGAACGTGACCGGATCGCCGCGGCGATGCGGCTCGCGCAACGGCTGGGGGCAGAGACGGTCACGCTGCCCGGTCAGGATGTGGCGGACACGATCGCCGACTATGCGCGTGCCAATAACGTGACGCATATTCTGATCGTGCAGCCGCCACGGTCATGGTGGCGAGAACTGTTTTCCGGCTCGCTGGCGCAGCAGCTCATCCGCAAAGCGGGTGGTGCTGGCGTGCATGTGTTGGGGCGCAGCGGCGAGGCAGCCGAGCAGCGCCGACGCGCGTTACCGAGCGGTGAGGCACAGGCTTTTGCCGGCAGCCTTGCGTTCGTCGCCATTTCCCTAGGGATTGCACTGCTGCTGCATCGCGTGCTGGGTCTGTCCAGCGTGGCGATGTGCTTCCTGACAGCGGTCCTGGTGTCCGCTGTCGCGTATGGATTATGGCCAGCGCTGCTTGCCTGTTTAGCGAGCGTGCTCGCTTACAACTTCTTCTTCCTGCCACCGCTCTACACGTTCACCATCGCGGATCCGGAGAACGTCGCTGCGCTGTTCTTCTTCGGTGTCACCGCGGTGATCGCCAGCAACCTGACGGCGCGTGTACGAGCGCAGGCGATCGTCGCTCGGCAGCGTGCGCGCATCACCGAGGAATTATATCAGTTCAGCCGCAAGCTGGCGGGCGCGGCCAATCTTGACGATCTGCTATGGGCGACTGTGCACCAGATAGCGTTGATGCTGAGGGTGCGTGTGGTGATCCTGCTGCCGGAGCAGGGTTCGGTCGAAGTCCGTGCCGGCTTTCCGCCCGAGGACAGGTTGGATCCAGCCGATCTCGCGGCGGCGAAGTGGTGCTGGGAGAAGAACCACGTTGCCGGGCGCGGGTCGGATACGCTGCCCGGCGCGAAACGCTTGTTCATGCCGATGAATACCGGACGCGGCGCAGTCGGCGTGGTCGGCATCGATAACGACGAGCCAGGACCGATCCTGACGCCCGATCAGCATCGACTGCTCGATGCACTGGCCGACCAGGCGGCGCTGGCGATCGAACGGGTGAAGCTGGTGGAGGACGTGGAAAGCGCGCGTCTGATCGCTGAAACCGATCGCCTGCGTGCCGCGCTGCTTACGTCGATCTCGCACGATCTGCGCACGCCGCTGGCCTCCATCATCGGCTCCGCCACCAGTCTGGTCGCGCAAGGGGATGCGCTGGATGCGTCGACACGGGTTGATCTCATTCGCAATATCCAGGATGAAGCCGAGCGTCTCAATCGTTTCATCGGCAACCTGTTGGACATGACGCGACTGGAGTCGGGACCGTTGGCGCTGCGCACGGGACCCATCGACCTGTCGGATGCGATCGGCAGCGCCTTGCGCCGTGCAGAGAGAGTTTTGGCGCAATATCGTACGCAGGTGTTGCTTCAGCCGAATATGCCGATGCTCGACGTGGACGAGGTGCTGTTCGAGCAGGTACTGTTCAACCTGCTGGACAATGCCAGCAAATACGCGCCAGCCGCATCGCTGATAACCCTTAAAGCATGGCAGGATGACGGTCAGGTGGTCGTGCAGGTGTTCGATGAGGGGCCGGGCATACCGGCCGACGAGTTGGAACGCGTGTTCGAGAAATTCTATCGCGTTGGCGGCCCAGATCGGCGCAGGGTTGGCACAGGACTCGGACTGGCGATCTGCCGGGGCTTCGTCGAGGCAATGCGAGGCAGCATCCGGGCAAGTAACCGCACCGACCGCTCGGGTGCCGTGTTCACCTTGCGGTTGCCGGCGTTTGTCCAAGCGGAGCAGCCGGCCGAAGCGGTGGAATGAGGTGACGACAGACTCGGGCCCGCTGCGCATTTTGATCGTCGATGATGAGCCGGCGATTCTTCGCTTCCTGCGCGCGGGGCTGGGCAGTCAGGGTTACGTGGTTGTCGAGGCAACGACCGGTCAAGGGGCTTTGGACGCGGTGCGACAACGGCGTGCCGATCTGATGGTGCTCGACCTGGGCTTGCCAGATATCGACGGCCTCGACGTGATCCGCCGCATCCGTGACGCCGGCACTATGTTGCCGATCATCGTCCTTTCGAGCCGTGAGAGCGAGGCAGCCAAAGTTACGGCGCTCGATCTCGGCGCCGATGATTATGTGACAAAGCCGTTCGGGATCGAGGAACTGTTGGCGCGCGTTCGTGCCGCGCAGCGACACCAGTTGCAGCAGCAAGGCGAGAAGCCGCTGTTCCGCACCGGTGACCTCACGGTCGACCTGGTACGACGCATCGTGACGGTGCGCAGCCACGAGGTTAAATTCACGCCCCGTGAGTACGATCTGCTGCGGCTCCTGGTCGCACATGCCGGCAAGGTGCTGACGCACAACATGATCCTGCGTGAGGTCTGGGGCCCGAACACCGACGTGCAATATCTTCGCATCTATATCCGTGCGCTACGGCAGAAGATCGAGCGCGATACCGAGAAGCCGGAATACATCCTGACTGAAACCGGCGTCGGTTATCGGCTGCGGGCGCCCGATTGATGACCATCGGGGATCTCATCGGTCCGGATCAGGTCATCGTGGGGCTGCGCTCCGGCGACAAGGCGCAACTGCTGCAGGAACTGGCCAATCGTGGCGCGGTCGCCACTGCGCTTGATGCCTCTACGATATTCAGCGCATTGCTGGCCCGGGAGAATCTGGGATCGACCGGCCTGGGTAAGGGCTTCGCCCTGCCCCATGCGCGTCTGCAGGCACTGAGTGTTCCCTATGCGCTGTTCGTCCGACTGGCGCGCCCGATCGACTTCGCGGCGATCGATGAGCGTCCAGTCGACATCGTGATCATGCTGCTGACCCAGGCGAATGGCGGCAATCAGCATTTGGCGACCTTAGCGGCAGTCTCGCGGCCGATGCGAGAAGCCGCGTTCGTGCAAAAGCTTCGGCAGGCACCAGATGCAGCAGCGTTGTATCGACTACTCCAGAGCGCCTGAGTCCGTAGCGTCCCTCTTACTGCGACAAAACCCTTGCCGAAGCGGGAGCGCCGGGCGCAGAAGCGGACCTGGGCACCAGCTGCGACGCTCGACTACTCAATGATGCCACTTGACGTCGATCGTTCATCACCACGATCGCACAGATCAAGGAGATCAGGCCAGCAGCCGTCGGTGCGTAAGCCTCTTCCTGAAACACACCGTTGACGAGCACCGTCGCAAGGGCCAGGAACCAGATATCGCGGCCTTGCGGCTTACGCCTCAGGAAAGGTGCCGCCTTCAGCAGGCTGCCGAACACCGCGAAGATCGCTAATGCACCTATTCCCATTTGGTAGAGCAGCACGCCGACGGCGGACTCGACGGCAAAATCTGCGCCTCTCTTCTGGATACTGTTGGCCCAGTTCGTATTGAGAGCGGTGGACGACATATTGCCCCCGACCCCCAGCCCGCGTCCGAGCGGGTTGCTCAAGAAACCGTGCCATCCACCAATAAAGCCCAGCGCATGGTAATCATCGAAAGCAAGACTCTGTCTTATTCCGTAAACCACGTAGAGCATCAGCAGCGCAGCCGTGCTGACAAAGGTGAGCCTGCCGCTGCCGGTTGTTACCAATATGGTGTAAAGGCAGAGAGCGAGCACAAGAAGGATCGCAGCCCCTTTGACGCCTATCGCTATCAAGAGAGGTACGATCACGATTAGCCAAAGGTATCGGTGCAGGCTGATCGCGGCCAAACCGGCGATAACCAAAATGTAGGCATAGCTAATCGGGTTCAGCACGCTGGACCCGAAGCGGAATGACGTCGCTGCCGCAAGGCTGGCGCTGTCCCAGCCAAAATTGAATAGCGCCGTCGTGTTCTGGTCGACGATGTCAAGAGCGCTATAGGTCATGGTGGCGAGAGAGGAAGTGGACTTAAGATTGGTGAAATCTACCGCGTTGATCCAGCTGTAATAGTCGAGAGGGATCGCGACCTCGGTCAGCGCGATGAATATGCTGAACACGACACTGGTCAGCAGGCCGATCGTGACGGTGCGGAAGCCCCATATGCGGCCGACATCAAGCCCGACCACGACCGCGCAGGTCGGCCCGATGAACTCACGAAAATAGACGGCCGCGGACGTGGGTCCCGCACGCACGGCACCCACTGCCGCATAGCATCCGGCCAGCAGCACGGCGAGGATGATGACGGACATCATTCGTTTGGTCGCTTGCCGCCATGGTGGCTGGAACAGCCGGCCCGCGCCAATGCCGGCCATCAGAGTAATGGCAAGGAAGTTAGTTCCCAGCAGCACCGTAAAGTTGAACGCGGGCATGCCGACGGCAGCAACCGCTATCACGACGTTCTGGTAGATCAGGAATTGGAAGTAGACCAGCAAGCCCGCGAGCGGCGCATTAGTATAAAGTATGGCCAGCAGAATGGGCATGGCCACCACAAATGCGAGGCTCTGCTTCACCAAAAAGGCATGGTAAGCCAGGAGAATGAGGCCGATGACCTGCCATTTCAGGGCATGCCGTATTGCCGTGCCAGTCGGCAACTCAGCATATGGCTGCAGCACGTCGCTCATGATCGCTTGGCCAGGACTTCGTCGGTTGGTGAGCTACTCATGCTTTCTTCCGCCAGTTCGCACTGTCTGCCGCCAGCCAGGGCTGTCCGCTGGCTAGCCCACAGGGTCCGTAGCAGATCCGGCGCAGCTTCGCTAAGCCCGGGTCGCGTGCCGCATCGCTGCAGGATTTCGCTGGAAGGCTTAATTCAGGGCCGACGGTCATATTATGCCCAATTAGAGATAGCACTTAGGGTGTAGGGCCCCGAGCATCCAACACTTCTATACGGTCCCGTCCCCCTGGGGTGCAGGATATGAGTTGCGTCGCTGGCGCCTCCAGACCTTTGCATATACAAATTGTTTCTCGACCCGCCCGCACGTCAGGCGGGGAGCGATTGCACATGCCCTACAGGTTGCCCATTACCGCGATGACAAGGGCCTGTGATCGCGCTCACCCATCGCGAGCCTCTGAAAAACTATGCCCTTACGTGCCACGATCCGCGTGCAGAAATTTCCGGCACCAAGCGCGCGCTGCGACTTCCTGCCGAGAAGCATCGGTTGTCTGTTGTCGCATGTCACGCGTAGACGGACTGCAGTGACACAGCCGCTGCTGCTTGCTAATCCAAATCCATGTTCGGCCTGGCAAGAGCGTCCGATTGAAGTTGCCGCACTCAACATTTGCCAAGATCGCCGCCCAGCTTGGATCGGAAGTGCGAGGAGAATGATCCACCGATGAACATCTCGCGACGCCAAGTTGGCGAACTCGTACTTTGTTTTGTCGAGCTTGTTGCACTTTGTTTGCCAGCCATAATCAACCAATCGCCTATAATTTATGCTGACACTCGTGGGTATTATCTAGGAGGCAGGGCCGCTATCGAAAAAATTGTGTCGTTAGTGCAGCCCGAGCAGAGCATAACAATAGACAACACGTTGCGCGAGGTACGCGCCGCGCGCTCAGCCTTTTTTGCGCTTTACGAATACATAACGGCAAATTTCGGTACGTTATGGTTGAGCACGGCGATCCAGGGCGCAATTGTCCTTCTGCTCCTACGCCTGTTCTTTACGAAGCTATGCCCGATGAACCCGCGTTGGCATTTCACCGGTATCGTGCTGTTCCTTGCCCTTTTAAGCACAGCCTCGTGGACAGTTTCCTACGCAATGCCTGACGTGTTCAACGCCATCCTCGCGCTTGCGATCATTGCCGTGGCTGTATTTTGGGAACGGATCAGCCATGCCCAGCGGCTCGCACTGATGGTGGTGATCGCCGCCTCCGTGACAATGCACACGACCAATTTAATGACAGCGTGCGGGTTGCTGGCCATCGGAGCAATCTTGCGCTGGCGGTTATCGTCATCATTAGCAATGGTCGGCGCGCTCGCCACTGGCATCTTCGCGATGCTTATCGTTGGACGTGTGGGATTCCACGAATGGACGATCACACCAATAACACCTCCTTTCCTCACCGCGCGGATCGTCGCGGATGGGCCGGGCAGGCTGTATCTTCGCAGCGAATGCCCGAAGGGTGGTTGGGTTATGTGCCGGTACCTCGACCGGCTCGATGTGAATTCAGACGATTTTCTCTGGCACGACAATGGCGTCTATTCGGCGCGTGATCTAACGCCGGAAGATCGGGCGGCGATCCGCGCCCAAGATAAGCGGCTGTATGTAGCAGTCGCGGTGGCCTATCCTGGGCAATGGCTGCGGACCTTCGTGCTCGACATCACTCACCAGTTGGGCGACTTTACTCTCAAAGACCATCTCATTCCTTCTTGGGCGACTTACACGCCGACAGAAATGGAGCTTTGGCCGAAGCTCGATGTAAGGTCCGCAGCAAGCGTCAACGCGTTTCCGGAGGCGAAGCTGGAACGAGTATGGGATGTGGCGCTGTACGCGACAGTGCTGGCGAGCATTCTCTATCTGCTGATACTCTCGTATCGGCGTGGTCTTACACCTGATCAACGCGACAGCTTTATACTTGCAATGGCTGCAACCTGGCTCGCAGCGCTCGCAGGCCCGCTTTCCGAAGTCACGCCTCGATACGAAACACGCGCAATCTGGCTTATCCCGGCTGTTGCCGCGCTGGTCTGTTCGTCCCACCGGGTCCGTCGAATTCGTGCCGAATCACCTGCGGTTCCCCCCAAAGCGTCTGGTGCTGGCGCTCACCAGCCTTGACGCCAAGACGCAAAAACTGAGCCTGATGGATTATACGTTGACGCGTTGGCCGGTTGGTGAGGTATTTGGTGAGCGCCCTGGAGCGAGTGATCTGCGAATGGTGGCCGCCTGATCGACAAGCTGGAGATGCTGCTCGCACTTGCTCGTGAGCAGCATTTTGGCCGCGCCGCCGATGCCTGTGGCATCACACAACCGACGCTGTCGGCGGGTTTGAAGCAGCTCGAAGAGAGTTTTGGCGTGCTGCTGGTGAATTGGCAGTCGCGCTTTATCGGCTTCACTCCGGAAGGCCAGCGCGTGCTCGATTGGGCGCGCCGCATTGTCGGCGATGCGCGCGCGATGCACGACGAGATCAGCGCGCTGAAGCGCGGTCTGGCCGGTCATCTTCGACTGGCGGCGGTGCCCACCGCGCTGCCGATCGTAGCGGAACTGACGACGCCGCTGCGCGAGCGCCATCCCGACGTGGTGTTCACCGTGATGTCGCGCAATTCCATCGACGTGCTGACCCAGCTGGAAAACCTCGAGGTCGATGCCGGCCTCACCTACGTCGACAACGAGCCGCTGGGCCGCGTGCGCTTCGTCCGGCTGTATCATGAGCGCTACCAACTGCTGATCTCGGCCGATGCACCGTTGGGCCGTCGCAAGGACGTGAGCTGGGCCGAGGTCGGTCGGGTCCCGCTATGCCTGCTGACCCCCGATATGCAGAACCGCCGGATCATCGATCACCGGCTGCGCGCCGGCGGCGTGGAACCGGCGCCGACCCTGCAATCCAATTCGATGATCGTGCTGTTCTCGCATGTGCGCACGGGGCGCTGGGCCAGCGTAATGCCAGCCGTATTGGCCGAGACCATGGGATTGGGAGAGCCGATCCGGTCCGTCCCGATCCGTGACGACGACCCACCGACCATCGGGCTGGTGTATCCGCAGCGTGAGCCGCTCACGCCGCTGACGGCGGCTTTGGTGACGGAAGCGCACCGACTGGGCCAGGCCCGGGGCGCGGAGCTACGATAGAGAATTTCTATCGGGGGTTCGGCCCCGCTTTCTTGCATTTCCCGGCACGCGGCCAATTATTGTGTTGAGAACCGCGTTTTTGCCGGGAGGAGTGCCCGCGTGGCCAGTTACGAGGCCTGGAGCGAGGCGCGCGGTGCCGAGGTCATCGCCGCCCATGCCGATCAGCAAGGAGCGACCCTGCCGATCCTGCACGCGCTGCAGGAGGCGTTCGGGTGCGTGCCGGCGCGGGCGGTGCCGATGATCGCCCGCGCTCTCAACCTGACGCGCGCCGAAGTGCACGGCATCGTCAGCTTCTATCACGATTTCCGTAGCGACCCGCCGGGCCGGCACGTGCTGCGGCTATGCCGGGCCGAGGCCTGCCAGTCCCTTGGCGCTGATGCGGTGGCGGCCCATGTGCGGCAGCGCCTGGGGGTGGATTGGCATGACACCACGGTGGACGGCGCGGTAACGCTGGAGCCGGTGTTCTGTCTCGGGCTTTGTGCCGTGGGCCCCGCCGCAATGCTGGATGGTGCACCGCTGGCACGAATGGACGATGCCAAAATTGATACCGTGCTGGAGCGAGCACGATGAGCACGCGGGTTTACGTGCCGCGCGATGCCGCCGCGCTGGCACTTGGCGCCGATGCTGTAGCGTCGCTGCTGAGCCAATCGGGCGATGTCGAGATCGTGCGGACCGGCTCGCGAGGCCTGTTCTGGCTGGAGCCGATGGTCGAGGTGGGAACCCCGGAGGGCCGCATCGCCTATGGTCCGGTCACCGTGGCTGACATCGCGGGCCTGCTGGATGCGGGCATGCTGAGCGGTGGGGTCCATCCGTTGCGACTGGGAAGACCCGAGAACTTGCCCTTCCTGGCGAAGCAGACGCGACTGACATTCGCGCGCTGCGGCATCGTCGATCCGCTGTCGCTTGACGATTATCGCGCGCATGGCGGCCTCAGGGGCCTGGCGCGGGCCAAAGACATCGGCCCTACGGCCACCATCGAACTGGTGACGCAATCTGGGCTGCGCGGGCGCGGTGGCGCCGGGTTCCCAACCGGCATCAAATGGAAGTCTGCCGCTGATGCAGTGGGCGAACGCAAGTACATCGTCTGCAATGCGGACGAGGGCGACTCCGGCACCTATGCCGACCGAATGCTGATGGAAGGCGATCCGTTCGTGCTGATCGAAGGCATGGCGATCGCGGGCTTCGCTGTCGGCGCCAGCAAGGGGTACGTGTATACGCGCTCCGAATACCCGCACGCGACTGCCACCTTCAACGCCGCGCTCGACATCGCGCGGCGCGCGGGTGTGCTCGGCGATGATTTCGACATAGAGCAGCGGGTGGGCGCCGGCGCCTATATCTGCGGCGAAGAGACCTCGCTGCTCGACAGCCTGGAAGGCAAGCGTGGACAGGTGCGCGCCAAGCCGCCGTTGCCGGTGCACAAGGGGCTGTTCGGCGCACCGACCGTGATCAACAATTTGGTGTCGCTGGCCAGCGTGCCGGTGATTCTCGACAGAGGGCGCCGAGTTCTATCGCGACATCGGCATGGGTCGTTCGCGCGGAACCATGCCGATCCAGCTTGCCGGCAACCTCAAATACGCCGGCCTGTTCGAGTGCGGCTTCGGCATCACACTAGGCGAACTGGTGAATGACATTGGTGGCGGAACGCGGACGGGCCGACCGGTGCGGGCGGTGCAGGTTGGCGGTCCGCTCGGCGCCTATTTTCCGCCGGCCCTGTTCGACACGCCGTTCGATTACGAGGCGTTCGCCGCCAGGGACGGGCTGATCGGTCATGGCGGCGTGGTGGTGTTCGACGACACAGTCGATATGGCCAAGCAGGCGCGCTTCGCGATGGAGTTCTGTGCCGCAGAATCCTGTGGCAAGTGCACGCCCTGTCGGATCGGTTCGGTGCGCGGTATGGAGGTTGTTGATCGCATCATCACCGGCGACGAGGTTGAGGCCAACCTCGAGCTGCTGCGCGATCTCTGCCACACGATGAAGTTCGGTTCGCTGTGCGCGCTGGGCGGGTTCATCCCGTACCCGGTGATGAGCGCACTCGAGCACTGGCCAGAAGACTTTCACACCATGCGCCGCGAAGCGGCGGAATGACAATTTGATGAGGCACCCATGCCCCTGATACAGGAAATCGACTACGGCACGCCCGCGAGGACGGCCAAAGACCAGGTCACCCTTACGATCGATGGGCAGCAGGTGACGGTGCCGGCTGGGACTTCGATCATGCGCGCCGCGATGGAAGCCGGCGTTCGCATTCCGAAGCTTTGCGCGACCGACATGCTGGACAGCTTCGGCAGTTGTCGTGTCTGCCTTGTGGAGATCGAGGGCCGCGCCGGCACGCCGGCCTCCTGTACCACCCCCGTGGCAAACGACATGAAGGTCTCCACCACGTCCGAGCGCGTCCGCCGGGTGCGGCGCGGCGTCATGGAGCTGTATCTGTCCGATCATCCGCTGGGACGGTTTCACCGCTCCCACCGCCGGCAACAGCGAGTTCCAGGAGATAGCCGGCCTGATCGGTGTGCGCGAGGTGCGCTATGGCCAAACTGGCGCCAACCATTTGCACGCGCCGAGTTGACGCTTCCAATCCGTATTTTCAGTTTGATCCGGCACGTTGCATCGTGTGCTCGCGGTGTGTGCGTGCCTGCGAGGACGTGCAGGGTACCTACGCGCTGACGGTACAGGGACGCGGCTTTGCCTCGAAGATCGCAGCCGGCATGGATGAACCATTCCTGCAGTCCGAGTGCGTCTCGTGCGGTGCCTGTGTGCAGGCCTGTCCGACCGGGTCGCTGATCGAGAAGTCAGTGGTCGAGCTCGGTCAGCCGGAGCACTCCGTGGTGACCACCTGCGCGTATTGCGGCGTCGGCTGCAACTTCAAGGCCGAGATGCAGGGCGACACCGTCGTGCGGATGGTGCCGTGGAAGGACGGCAAGGCCAACCACGGCCATTCCTGCGTCAAGGGGCGCTTCGCCTGGGGCTACGCCAATCACCAGGATCGCGTACTGAAGCCGATGCTGCGCGACAAGATTGCCGACCCGTGGCGCGAGGTTTCCTGGGAGGAAGCGATCGGACACGTCGCCTCCCAGTTCAAGCGCATTCAGACTGAGGCTGGGAAGGACGCGATCGGCGTCATCACCTCATCGCGCTGTACCGATGAGGAGACCTATCTCGTGCAGAAGCTCGCGCGCCAGGTATTTCGCAACAACAACACCGACACTTGCGCCCGTGTCTGCCATTCGCCGACAGGCTACGGGCTCAGCAAGACGTTCGGCACCTCGGCTGGCACGCAGGACTTCGATTCGGTCGATGACGCCGACGTCATCATGGTCATTGGTGCCAATCCGACCGACGGACACCCGGTGTTCGCCTCGCGCATGAAGAAGCGGCTGCGCGAAGGTGCGAAGCTCATCGTTGTCGATCCACGACGCATCGACCTGGTGCGTATGCCGCACGTTGAAGCGTCCTATCATCTGGCGCTCCGTCCCGGCACAAACGTCGCGGTGCTGACAGCGCTGGCACATGTGATCGTTACCGAAGGTTTGGTCAACGAGGCTTTCGTGCGCGAGCGTTGTGATACGGATGCCTTCGCTGAATGGTCAGCATTCGTGGCCGAACCGCGTAACAGCCCCGAGGAAGTTGAACGCGCGAGCGGCGTCCCGGCGCAGGCTCTGCGCCAGGCAGCCCGGCTTTACGCCGCAGCCCGCAACGGTGCAATCTATTACGGACTGGGGGTGACCGAGCATTCGCAGGGCACTACCGCGGTGATGGCACTGGCAAATCTGGCGATGGCGACCGGCAATATCGGCCGTCGTGGTGTTGGCGTGAACCCGCTGCGCGGCCAGAACAACGTGCAGGGCAGCTGCGACATGGGTTCCTTCCCGCATGAACTGCCGGGCTATCGCCACATATCGGATCCAGGCGTGCGCGCGATTTATGAGCGCGAGTGGAGTATCGCGCTGGATCCGGAGCCAGGCCTGCGTATTCCCAACATGATCGACGCCGCTTTGGATGGCTCGTTCAAGGGCATCTACATCCAGGGCGAGGACATTGTGCAGTCCGACCCCGATACGAAGCACATGACCGCGGGGCTCGCAGCAATGGAATGTGTCGTGGTGCACGACCTGTTCCTCAACGAGACGGCAAATTACGCACACGTGTTTCTGCCGGGTTCGACCTTCCTTGAGAAAGACGGCACGTTCATCAATGCTGAGAGGCGCATCAACCTGGTGCGGAAGGTGATGCAGCCACGTGCGGCCTTGGCAGACTGGGAGGTGACGCAGGAGATCGCTAAGGCGATGGGCTGCGACTGGAACTACACGCACCCATCGCAGATCATGGACGAAATTGCTCGCACCACGCCGACCTTCGCCGGCGTCAGCTTCGACCGGTTAGAGCTCGGTTCGTTGCAGTGGCCGGTGAACGACAAGGCGCCGGAAGGTACGCCCACCATGCACGTGGATGGCTTCGTACGCGGCAAGGGTAATTTCATCATCACCGAATACGTTCCGACGGACGAAAAGGTGGGACCGCGCTTCCCGTTGCTGCTGACCACCGGGCGCATCCTGTCGCAGTACAACGTGGGCGCGCAGACACGCCGCACGGACAACGTCGTTTGGCACCATGAGGACGTACTGGAAATCCATCCGCACGACGCCGAAGAGCGCGGCGTGCGCGACGGCGATCTGGTGCGGCTGGCATCGCGCTCGGGCGCAACAACGCTGCGCGCGAAGATCACTGATCGCGTGGCACCAGGGGTCGTGTATACGACGTTCCACCATCCGGCCACCCAGGCGAACGTGGTCACCAGCGACTACTCCGATTGGGCGACCAATTGCCCTGAATACAAGGTGACCGCGGTGCAGGTAACACCTAGCAACGGTCCGAGTGACTGGCAGGAGGAGTATCGCGAGCTGACCCAGCGCAGCCGGCGGATCGAGGCCGTGCCAGCGAAATGAGCCTGCCGGAGCCGGTCCACAGCGTGCTGCGTACCGCCTGGCGCGATGGCGAGGCGACGCGCGGTACGCGTGCCATTCCGGAAGAAACACCGATCGCGCTCAGCTACAATCGCGCTGCGTATGCGGTCATGCTGGCAACACCAGCTGATCTGGAAGACTTCGCCGTCGGGTTCAGCCTGACTGAGGGGATCGTGCAGTCGGCGGCGGAGATCGAAGAGCTGGAAATCGTTGCAGGCGAAGCCGGCATCGAACTGCGGATGTGGCTGTCAGTGGAGAAGGCGGACGCGATGACGCTGCGGCAGCGCCGCCTCGCCGGACCAAGCGGCTGCGGACTTTGCGGATTGGAAAGCCTGGCTGACGCGGTCCGCACGCCTCCCAAGGTTGCCTTGGGCGCAGGTTTCGCTCCCGCCGCTATTCATGCGGCGATGGCCGCTCTTTCGCCGGCGCAAAAGCTCAATCAACAGACGCGGGCAGTGCATGCCGCGGCCTTTTGGCATCCGCAGCGCGGACTGGTCGCGCTGCGTGAGGACGTGGGCAGGCATAATGCACTCGACAAGCTGGCAGGCGCCTTGACGCGCAATGGTGCGGCCGCGACGGATGGATTGCTGCTGCTGTCGAGCCGGATTTCCGTCGAATTGGTGCAGAAGGCTGCCATGCTGGGTGCACCGGTCGTCGTCGCAGTATCTGCACCCACGGCGCTTGCCGTGCGGCTTGCGGACGAGGCCGGCATCACGTTGGTCGGCATCGCCCGCGGCGATGGGTTCGAAGTGTTCACCAGTCCCGACCGGATCGCGGCGCAGCAGGTACAGCATGTCGCCTGACAAACTCGCCTACATGGCGAACCAGATCGGCAAGTTCTTCGCGCACGAGCCGCACGACAGGGCGGTCGCCTCGATCACCGACCATCTGCAAAAGTATTGGGACCCCCGAATGCGCCGCACCATCGTTGCGGAGTACGACTTAGTGAAAGGACGACTGGACCCTTTAGTTCAGGAAGCGGTTGAAAAACTGCCCAGGTAGTCGTACTGATTCGCTACGCGCGGGCAACAGCGCAATGTTTAAGGCCATAAGTTTCGGGGAGCCGTCCATGAGTTCTACCACTGCGCAAGCGGCGGTCGGCCTTCTCAATCGCGAGCGGACCATCGCCGGTTTCGGATTTAGTCGCTGGATGGTGCCACCGGCAGCGCTGTGCGTGCATCTATGCATCGGCCAGGCTTACGCGTTCAGCGTGTTCAACCTGCCGATGACTCGCCTGATAGGCATTACGCAATCGGCGCCTGACGACTGGAAACTCACCGATCTCGGCTGGATCTTCAGCATCGCGATCTTCGTTCTCGGTGCATCCGCGGCCTTGCTCGGTCGCTGGGTGGAGGAAGGTGGGCCGCGCCGCGCGATGTTCACCGCCGGTCTCTGCTGGGCGGGCGGTTTCCTGCTCTCCGCGTTTGCTGTCTATGTCCACA
This sequence comes from uncultured Alphaproteobacteria bacterium, assembly GCA_963850535.1. Lineage (GTDB taxonomy): Bacteria > Pseudomonadota > Alphaproteobacteria > Acetobacterales > Acetobacteraceae > JAMXLO01. The sequence goes on from CAWKMC010000003.1 coordinate 208,329, forward strand.
ACATCTGGCTGATCTATCTGGGCTACGGTGTACTCGGTGGCTTCGGCCTGGGTATCGGCTACATCTCGCCGGTCTCAACACTCATCAGATGGTTTCCCGACCGGCCAGGCATGGCGACCGGCATGGCGATCATGGGGTTCGGCGGCGGCGCATTCATTGCTTCGCCACTATCGGTCTGGCTCATGCGGCTGTTCTCGACGCCGACACATATCGGGGTGGCCGAGACGTTCATTTTCCTCGGCCTGATCTATCTATGCTTCATGATGGTTGGCGCGGCCATCGTGCGCCTGCCGCCCCCGGGTTGGCTGCCCCCTGGATACGAGCCGCCGGCCGAGCCGCAAAAGCTGATTACAACGCGCAACGTGTTCGTTTATCAGGCGCTCAAGACGCCGCAGTTTTGGCTGATCTGGTGGGTGCTGTGCCTGAACGTCACCGCCGGCATAGGCGTATTGGGTCAGGCCTCTGCTATGAGCCAGGAGATGTTTCCGGGGCGTGTCACTGTGACCGCTGCGGCAGGCTTCGTAGGGCTGATGAGTTTGTTCAACATGGGTGGCCGGTTCTTCTGGGCATCGGTGTCAGACTATCTCGGCCGCAAAAACACCTATTTTGTGTTCTTCTTTCTGGGCGTGCTGCTCTACTCACTGGTTCCTCAGACCGGCGCGGCAAGCAGCGTCGGGCTGTTCGTGCTGTGTTTCTGCGTTATCATCAGCATGTATGGCGGTGGCTTTGCCACCGTACCTGCCTACCTGCGCGACATGTTCGGCACCCGCTATGTCGGCGCAATCCACGGGCTGTTGCTCACCGCGTGGTCGATGGCTGGCATCTTTGGCCCTGTGCTGGTGAACTACATCCGCGAATACAACATCGAGCATGGTGTCGCGAAAGCGGCGGCCTATAACGTCACGATGTACGTCATGGCCGTTTTGTTGGTCATCGGGTTCTTCTGCAACCTGCTGATCCGGGAGGTGCACGAGCGACATCACATGCCGCACGAAGAAGCCGACGCAATGGGCATGACAGACTGAAGGAACAGCTTGCATGAGCCACACCACGACACCGCTGCACTTGGCGCTCGCCTGGGGCCTCGTCGGTATCCCGCTCGTCTGGGGCGTGATCCAGACAGTGATCAACGCGCTGAAGCTGTTCCAGTAGCAGCAAAGAGGTCGCTTCTAAGGATCCCGACTGGGATAAATCGCCAACTGGCCATTCCAAAATCGGTACTGGCCGTGACCAGCCCGACCGGGCTCTCTTCGACAGGCGTTGCCTGGCGCCGCCCTCGCCTCGCGGTGATACACTGGCAGACCACATTCGCGACAAGAAGGCCGGGCTTTGACAGCCCGGCCTCAAGGATCAGATTTGGGAGGAAACTGACGACCTATTTATTGAGGTTCCAGCAGCAATTCGTGAACCAGCCGGTACATGAGCGGGAAAAATGGCGCGACTCAGATCTTTCGTTCAGCCGAAGCGGATCAGCGGTGTGCGGGATGACGCCTCGCTTACCTATTCGGCGGCCGTCAGTTCCTGTTGAACGACGCCAAGCAGTCGCACCTGTAACGCATGGTCCGCTTCCAGCGCTCGGGCACTGCCCTGATACGACACCTGCCCGTTCACCAGGACATAGGCGCGATCAACGATCGGCAGCACTGTCTCGGCGTGATGCTCGACAATGATCATGGCAACTCGGCCGCGCAGGCGCACCAGCGCATCCATGACCTCCTGCACAATCGACGGTGCCAGTCCTTCAAAAGGCTCATCGAGAAGGATGAGCTTGCTCGGAACCGTCAGCGCTCGCGCGATCGCCAGCATCTGCCGTTCACCGCCCGACAGGCTCTCGGCACGTGCGCGATTGAGCAGGCGGAGCTTGGGGAACAACTCGAAGATTTCCTCGAATGAGGCTCCGCCCGGACGCGCGGCAATCCGCAGGTTCTCCATCACCGTCAGGTTCGGGAACAGCCGCCGACCTTCCGGCACGATTGAGATACCGCTGCGGTTGATCTCATACGACCGCGCATGAGTGATATCGGAACCTTCCATCAGGATGCGCCCGGCGCTCGTGTGCACAGTACCTGTGATGGCGCGCAGCATCGTGGTCTTGCCGACACCGTTACGACCGAGCAGCGCGACTGCCTCGCCCTCGTGCACGATCAGATCAATCTCGGTCAGCACCAGGCTGCCGGCATATCCAGCACGCACCTGCTCCAGCTCGAGCAGCGGCTTCATCGGCGCGGCGCGCGGCGCTTCCACCAGCACCGACGGTTGTGGACCGCCGGCGCGCGCTGTTCCCATATACGCCGTGATGACATCCTGATTGCTGGCGACCTCGGCCGGCTTGCCATCCGCGATCACCCGGCCTTGGTGCAACACCGTGATGCGATCCGACAGCGCCAGCACGCGATCGATGTCGTGCTCGATCAGCAACACGGCGTGGGTGGCCGCAAGCTGGCGGATCAGTGCACCCACCACTTCGCGATCGGCTTCGGCCAAGCCAGCCAACGGTTCGTCGAGCAGCAGCAGCTTCGCATCGGTGGCAAGCGCGATAGCAATCTCCAGCAAACGTTGCTCACCATGCGACAGATTGGCACAGGGTTCGGCCGCACGATTGTCCAATCCGACGGCAGCGAGCAATGACCACGTGCGTGCATTGACGTCCTCAATGCCATAGGCGTCGCGCCATAGCGAGTGCTGCTGAGCGCTCTGTGCCTGCACCGCGACGCGCACGTTCTCGAACGTGGTCAGGTTTCGGAACACGCTGAGTATTTGGAATGAGCGGCTGAGACCAAGACGAATCCGGCGATGCACCGGCAGATGAGTGATGTCGCGGCCGGCAAAGCGAATTTCGCCTGCGTCGGCCCGCAGCAGGCCGGTCAGCATGTTGAAGAACGTGGTCTTTCCCGCCCCGTTTGGCCCGATCAGGCTATGCAGGCAGAACGGATGCACGTCGAGATGAACATCGCCCGCGACGATCAGCGATCCGAACCGCTTGTGCAGGCCACGCACCTCGAGGACCGGCTTGCCGACGTCCAGATGCGCATCCCCGCCACCACGATATGGCTCGATCTGCGCTGGGCGTTGGGGTATGCCGCGGCGTGTCAGCGTCCAGTCGTCGCGACCAAGCACACGAAGCACCAGGCCCTGCATTCCTTCTGGCGAGGCGAGCGCGAACACCATGATGATCGGTGCGAACATCAGCCACCAGCTTTCGGTGATCGCGCTTAGCCGGTCCTGCAACAGTGTGAAGGCGATGGCGCCCCATAGCGGCCCAAGGAATTGGTGCACGCCACCCAACACAGTCATCAGCAGCGCATCGCCCGCATGCTGCCAGCCGAGATTGTCGGCATAGGCGCCCCGCAGCATGAACGCGAGCAGTGCGCCGGCATAGCCAATCAGGCCGCCCATGATGACGAATGCCTCGAACCTAAGGCGAAAGGTCGAATATCCCAGGCTCTGTACGCGCTGCTCATTGTCGCGCAACGCCTGCAATGCGCGACCGAACGGTGCATGGGCGATCCGCCAGAGCAGCCACATCCCCAGCGTCACCGTGACGACCGAAAACACGTGGAACGACCAGTCTCCGACCAGCCACGGCCGCGGCACGCCCTGTAGCCCGTTCTCACCACCAGTGAGGTCGGTCCACTTATAGGCGACCTCGAAAGCAATTTGCGAGAACGCCAGTGTCAGCAAGGAGAAATACAGGCCACGTCGCCGCAGGATGATCAATGCAATTGCCGCCGCCAACACCAGCGAGAACCCGACCGCGAATACCAGCGCCTCTGCCTCGTTGTGCAGGAAGCTGCGCATCGAGATCGCGACGGCGTAGCTGGCACAGCCGAAGAACACCGAGGCGCCGAACGGCACCAGCCCGGTGTAGCCCACCAGCAGGTTCACTCCGGCGCCATACAGCGTGTAGATCGCGATCTGGGTTATCAGGCTCACCGGCGCGCCGATCGCATCCCATGCGATCGTCAATGCAACAAGGACAATCAGCACCCACAGTACCGGATGCCGGAGCAAGCTCATGCAGTCCCCCCTCCCTTCGCGGGAGGGGGATAGGGGGAGGAGGGGGCGGTGCCTTCTGTTCCCAGGCTTGGCCAGTGCCTCACTCAAACCGCTCCCAACGCTCACCGAGGAGGCCGCGCGGGCGTACCAGCAGCACTGCCGCCATGAACACGTACATCATGGCAGTGGCGGCATCGGGTTGAAATTGGATGGTGAGCGCCGTGACCACGCCAACCAGCAATCCGGCGATCACCGCGCCGGCAAACGAGCCGAGGCCGCCGATCACCACCACGACGAAGGCGGGCATGATGGCGTTCTGGGACATCGACGGGATAACGGTCCACAGCGGCGCTGCGAGAACGCCGGCGATGCCCGCCAGGCAGCAACCCAGACCGAACACCGCCGTCAGCACGCGCGGCAGACGGATGCCGAGCAGCCCGACCATCTCAGGATCACGCGAACCCGCACGCAGGATGCGGCCATACGGGGTGAACTGAAGGAAGGCCCACAGCCCGATCAGCAATACGATCGTCGTTACGAACACCGTGAGCCGGTACTTGGTGATCAGCACCGGACCCCAGAGATAGATGCCCGAGAGGAATGATGGCTGACTGAACGGCTGCCCGATCCCTCCATAAACGAGGCGCAACAGCGCCTCGATCATCAGCGCCAACGCGAAGGTAATGATCAAACTGACCAGCGGCTCTTTGTCGTAGAGCTGCCGGATCAATATCCGCTCTACCAGCATACCGACGACGCCAACCAGCAGCGGCGCCAGCAGCACCCCGGGCCAGCCGAGATATTGTTGCAAGGTCAGAGCAAAGAACGCACCGAGAGCAAAGAAGTTGCCGTGCGCGAAATTGACGATCCCCAACAGGCCGAAGATGATCGAGAGCCCGATAGCGATCAGCACGTAGAGGCCGCCGAGCACCAGCCCGGTGGCCACCTGCGAAAGGATAATGTCGAGCACGTTCGGTTCAGGTGATGTGGCAGCCGTTCGCTTCCGGCGAACCGAACACCTTCTCCAGGTCCGCTAAATTTTCCGGCACCACGCCTTTCACGTCGAAATAGTCCCACTTGTCGGTGATTTTCGGCTTGGTCTGCACCACCAGATTCCGCAACAGCATCTGGTGATCGCCCTTGCGCCAATAGTACGGGTTGGTGGCTGAACCACCTTTCCAGTTTTCCAGGCCGTTAATGATGGCCTCGGTCTCTGTCGACTTCGCCAGTTCGATGGATTCGAACAGCGACTTTGCGGCGATCCAACCCATCCACGCCTTGTCTGCTGCCGGCTTGCCGTACTTCTTCAAATAATCTGCGGCAAATGCCTTTTCCTCGGGTGGGTTGTTCGCGTTGTCATACCACCAGAGCGCAGTGTAAAGACCGGTCGCCGCCTCTGGCCCGACAGCCCAGATGTCGGTATCGCCAATGGCGATTTCGCAGATCGGAATCGATCCCTTCATCCCCATCTCGTTCCACTGCTTAAGGAACGTCGAAAGGTCGCCGGCCGGCACACCGCCCAGGATCATGTCCGGTTTTGCCTGCCTTATTTTCAGAATGAAAGAGCTGTAGTCAGGCGTGTTCAGCGGCACGACATCATCCCCCGCGATGGTGCCACCGGCCTGTGCAAGGATCTGCTTGAACGACTTGGCGATATCCTGACCGAACGCATAGTTGGCGGTGAGGAAATACCACTTCTTGCCGTAACCCATGATGTAAGGCGCAAACATCGCCGCCTGCACGGCAACGGGCGTATTCAACCTGAACGTGTAATGATTGCAGTTCTTGCCGCTCATATCGGTGGCGGCGGCATTGTTGCAGACGAATGGTATCTTGAGCTGCGCTGCGGTCGCCTGCTCGGCCAGCGCGTTGGAGCTGAGCGAGCCGCCGAGTATCGCGACGACTTTGTTCTCCTGCACCAGCTTCTGCATATTCTGCTGCGAGCCCTGCGGAGAGGGTTCGTCCAGCCAGATCAGCTCCGCCGGCTGGCCCATAATCTTGTTGCCCCGTTCCTCCAGCGCGCGATACGTGCCGTTCGCCAGGTATTCGGTCTGTGCGGCGATGTCACCGGTCTTTGCCAACAGCAGGCCGATCTTGATCGTGTCGGCCGCCGCCGCCGTTGCGATGAAAGGCTTGGCAAGCGGCGTTGCGGCAAGAGCAGCCGCTCCGAGCAGCGCGCGGCGGCGCGGCACGACAAGTCCCGATGATCCGGCAGACATGGTTCCTCCGTTCAGATGCCCGCGAAGTTACGGCGCCAAAGGTGCATGCAACTGGGTGCCGCGGCAGATGATCCCGCCGCGATCCCCGGGCACAACGCCGCCGTAGCACTCGACGAAGACCGCCGGCAACTCACGCGCCCGCTCTGGCGCAAGCCACAATCGCAGCAGATGCCGTTTACGCTCCGCCTCGGGCCAGTCCTCATACCCCGTTCGTGCGTGCAGGATCGTGTGGTTGTGCAGGAACTGGATGTCGCCCGGCATGAATGTCATGTCGAGGCGTAACGCATCATCAGCCGCCAGCGCTGCCAGCATATCCAGCGCCTCGATGTCCTCCGGCGTCAGCCTTCGCGCCTCGGCAAAGCGCTGCGACGAGCCGATATGCAGTCGCGAATAGAGCACCGACACATTCCCGGCATGCGGGTTGAACACCGGAGCCTCGTAGAAGGACGCCTTGCCCTCCGGCACTTCGCCGCGCCGATCGACCGGCAGCGGTTGGTACAGCCGTTCCAGCAAATCAGGCCGCCGCTCCAGCATCACATTGTGCACTGCCATCGAACTAGCGATCGCTGAGAGGCCGCCCGACTTCGCGCGCCGCAGGCACAACAGCGCCACCACGTCGCAGCGATCGATATGGAAATTCTGTCGCTCCGAGGTTGCGTAGCTGCGAGTGGTCGGATCTGTCGCGCTGCTGCCGCCAAGGTCGTAGACATGGCCCAGCAGATGACCCTTGGCGTTCTGCGACCGCGCGCTGCCGAAATACGTGCCGATGCCCCAGTACATCGCGGCGCTTTCGGCGATCGGCCGGTTCTCGACCGGCACGCCGCGCAGCAGCACAAAGCCGCGGCCGTTCAGCACGTCATTGCACAGCCGGTCGAGCACCGGACCAAGCGTCGGCAGCGGAAAATCCTGCCGGCTGATGGCTGGGACGTCTAAGTCGCGCGCCTGCACCGCGCGCAGTGCGGTCTCGAGTTCGGCCACCTCCGCGGCGGACAGGCGATAGCTCCAGTCGGCCTCCCGGCCGCGCATATCGTCGGCGAACCAGACCGACGGTCCCCCTATCGGCCGGCGTATCGACGCAAGTGACGTTGCATCCAGCGCGGGCATCGCATCCTCCGTCAGAGGCTTATTGCAGCGCCACTCCCATAGCCTCGCCGTAGCGCCGCGCGGGCTCCAGCGGATCGCCGTACTTACGATGCATCGCTGTATGATACGCCGCCGCCAGCAGCAGCTTGTCGCGCTCCGGATGCCGGTTGGTGCCGTAATCCATCAGCATGCACTGGGCGATTTCCTGGTTGTGCGGGTCGTTGCCCAGTTTGGTCGCGGCCAGCGCGATGCGCTCCACCAAGGGGCGCCGGTCGCCGACATTGTTCAGATATGCATGAGTCCAAGACAGGCTCTCTGGCCCGTTCAGCGCACATACAGCGCTGTCCACCTTCTCCAGCATCTGGCCGGCGGTCAGCGTATCCGCACCGCTGGGAGGCTTTACCTTCACGGGATTGACGTCGCCGATCCCCTGCTGGTGCCCAGCGACGTGGTTCAAGTACGAAGCCAGCAGATAGATCAGCCGCAAACGGCGCGGATGATCGAAATTGTCGAAGAACCATGCCAGCGTGTTGCAGGTACTCGTAGCAGTGATGCGGCATGGAGAAGTTGTTCGGATCCACCGTCTCCAGCACCACTGTCGCCGCTGCGATCTGCAGCACGTCGAGGATGCGCCGCGGGTCCTTCCCCGCCTTCAGCAGCCGGGTAATGCAATGCAGGTTGTCAGGCTCCTGGCTGCGCAGCACCGCCTCGATCAGACCGGCCGCCTCTTCCTGATTCAACGCCTCCTTGTTGTTGTGCAGCACCGCAACCTCGGCTTCGCTGACACCGCCATACGGCACGGCATGCAATGCCTCGCCCTCGATGTGCATCTTCACCATGTTGCATGCCATCTCGTAGGTCGAGTACCAGCGCGGTCCCACGGCCATGTCCAACGCACCGGCGTACAGCACATGATGCGAGGCAGGGTCATCCCAGCCGATCGCATTGCCGATCTCCACGGTGGAACGCGCGCGATATGCCTTGTGCCCCGTCGTATAGGAGCGGTTGAACAGCATGCGATCCTGCACGTCGATCAACCCGGCGAACACGAGTTCTGCCAACACCGCCTTGCGGTTCGGCACGTCCTCCATCAGGCCGAGGAAGGTGCGATACGCATCGATCACCTGACCGCGATGAACCAGCGTGAGCCAGTTGGATAGGCGCTCCTGTAACGGACCGTCCTGCCGCAACGGTTCCTGATCCGCCCAGTACACCACCGGCTCCGGCGGCTTTTCCACGCTCCCGAGATTGCCGCGCATCCGGGTGTAGTGTCCCGGCGCCTTGTTGATCTTCTGGTTCCAGATATCGAGCCCGCTCGGGATGTACCAGATGGTCTGCGCCATCGGCAGCATCGCCAGCCGCTCCGGCACCATCTTGGTCAGGTTGATGGTGGCACGCGCGCTCAGCAGGCAGTGATCGTTGTTGACGAAGTTCGGATACCCGTCGTCGATGCGCTCGTGGTATGGCACATGCGTGTAAGGCGCATGGATCCGCACGCCCTCCGCCACGATCTCCTTCAGCGGACGGCCCGCACGCACGAGATCATAGTAGACTTGGCTGGCGCCGATCTGGTCACGCGCGAGGGCCTGCTCCTCCAGCTTCGCGTAGAGTGTGCTCGCGGCGCGGTCCACCTGCATGTCCATCGGTATCCTCCGGCAATTCGCTGACTTATCCTAGGCTTGAATGGGCGAAGCCGACAACCTTGGGAGGATGCGATGCCGCAATCACATTGGGTCATGACGCACAATCGCGGGAACCGGTGAGATCTGGCTATGCCGGCGATGGCGGTCCTGCCACCCAGGCGCTGCTGAACAATCCCTTCGATCTGGCGTTCGACCCAAGCGGCAGTCTCTGCTTCTCCGACACCTACAACCACTGCATCCGGCGCATCGACGCGCGCACCGGCGTCATCAGCACGATCGCCGGAACCGGCCAGAGCGGCTTTGCCGGCGATGGCGGACCCGCTACCCAGGCGCAGATGAATCAGCCGTACGGCATCGTCATCGACCGAGCGGGCAACACCTATATCGCCGATCGGCTGAACAAGCGCGTGCGGCGGGTCGATGGCAGCAGCGGCGTCATCAGCACTTTGGCCGAACTGGTCGAGCCGAATGGCCTGGCACTGGATCGCGAGCATCGCCGCCTATTCATCGCTGACGTCGCCGATCATCGGGTTCATGTCATCGAGCTTGCCACCGGCGCCCTGTCCACATTTGCCGGAACCGGCAACGGTCGCCACGCCGGTGACGGCGGTCCGGCCACGGCGGCGGACATCTTCGGCGCTCGCGCCGTCGCATTGGCGCCGGACGATTCCATCTACATTCTGGAACGGCAGGGCAGCAGCCTGCGCCGCGTGCGCGACGGCATCATCGAGACCATCGCCGGCACCGGCGCGCGTGGCTACGCAGGCGATGACCACGACGCACGACACGCAGTGTTCGATGCGCCGAAGGAGATGGCACTCGATCCCGCCGGCAACGTGTTCATCGTCGACACCGAAAATCATGTGATCCGGCTGATCGATGCGCAGAGCTGGATCGTCCGCACGATCGCGGGCACAGGTGAGGCTGGCCCCGACGCGCTGGCGCGGCCACATGGCGCAGTCGTCGGAACGGACCGCTCGGTCTATATCGGCGACTCTGAGAACCACCGCGTACGCAAGCTTGTGCGGCAAGCCTGATCGCAGTTGCCGCGGCTTCCGTTTCGCTCATTTCGGTTTTGCAGCACACATTCGTTGTGCTCTAGTCGCACCAACGACGTCCGGAGGAAGCAATGCGTCACCTGTGTCTAGCCGTTCTCGTGACGGCTCTGAGCATTGTTGCCGCGTCCGCTTGCGAGGATCCGCAGCAACTGGCCGGCTTCAAAACCTGCGCCGACGTTGCCAAGGCTGAAAGCGAAGGCGCTCTGGTGGTTTATGCCACCGATCCCGAAGCGCCTTCCGAGCAGGTCCTGGCCAAGTTCAACGCGCTTTTCCCGAAGATCAAGCCGACCTATCTCCGCATACAGGCCGGCGGCCTCTACGCGCGCCTGCGGACCGAGCGACAGGGCAACGTCTATCTCGCCGACATCGCGCAACTCTCCGATATGAGTTTCGCGCTCGATTTCCAAAAGCGCGGCGGATACATGCAGTACGTTTCGCCAGAGATGGCAGCCTACAAGGCCGAGTACAAGAGCTCGCCAGAAGGCGCCTGGACCTGGGGCGCGCTCGCCATCGCCGCAATAGCCTATAATCCTAACCTGGTGACTGCCGCTGAAGCGCCTAAAACGTGGCAGGACATGCTCGATCCCAAATGGACCGACGCGATCTCGGTCAAGGTAACGATTTCCGGCCTGCAGCACGTCGAGTGGTATGTCCTGCGCCAGCTCTACGGCGACGACTTCTGGCCGAAGCTGGCGCCGCTGAAGCCGCACGCCTTTGACTCGTACGTGCAGCAGTTCGATCGGTTGGTGAACGGCCAGGACAAGGTTGCTCTGACCGCGCAATACTCTGGCTACCTGATCATGAAGCAAAAGGGCGCGCCGGTGGAGTTCGTTATTCCGCCGGACGGCGTGGTGGCTTCACCACAGCCTTGGGGCATCGTTGACAAGGCGCCGCATCCGGCCGCGGCACAGTTGTTCATGGACTGGTTCCTCAGCGTGCCCGGCCAGACCATCAACGGCCAGCACCTCTACTACCATTCTCCGCGCAGCGACGTGCCGCCCCCGCCCGGCGGCGTCAGCATCAATAACTTCAAACTGCTGACCCCAACCGACTGGCCGGCATTCGAAAAGACCCACGCGCAATTCGTGCGCGAGTGGGACAAGATCACCGGCCTGCGCTGAACGGATACGGCAATGCGAAGCATCAAGGGCATCAGCCTGCGAAATATCGTCATGCCGCTTATTGTGCTGCTGTGCGGCGCGCTGGTGCTTTATCCGATCGGCTTCCTGATCAACGAGTCGCTCAACACAGGTGACCCGTCGGCCTTCCCGCCTGAGGAATACGGCTTCGACAATTACTTCAACCTGATTGACGACTACCATGTGCTGGCCAACACGGCGCTGGTGTCATGCATCGCCACCGTGCTCGCGGTGATCTTCGGCTTCCTGCAGGCGTGGATCCTGACGCGCACCAACATTCCTGGGCGGCAGCGACTGGAACGGCTGATGGAGCTGCCATACTACATGACGCCGCTGATCGGCGCGCTGGCCTGGGGCGTGCTGCTCGGACCCAAGACCGGCCTGGTCAATCAGGCATGGCGTTCGTTCGGTGCACCGGGAGACCTGTTCAACATCTATTCGCCCTGGGGCATCGCCTGGGTGATGGCGCTGTTCGAAGGCACCGTGGCCTTCGTCATGATCTCGGCCGCGATGAAGTCGATGGACCCGTCGCTCGAAGAAAGCTCACGTGTCCTGGGCGCCGGCAAGCTTCGCACCGCCTTGCGCATCACGTTGCCCTTGGTCGCGCCAGGCGTCCTCAGCGCAACGATCTTTGTCTTCGCCGAAATGCTCGGCTCGTTTGCTGCGGCGTTCGTCCTCGGCATTCCGGGGCGGTTCTATGTCGTCACCACGTCGATCTGGCAGGCCACTCTGTCATTTCCGCCCGACTACGGCCGCGCCGCAGCGATGGGTTTGTCGCTGTTCGTAGTGATGCTGGTCACGCTGACCCTGGCACGGCTTGTGCTGCGCAAGGGCACCTACACCACGATCACCGGCAAGGCGTTTCGCCCGCGCGAGATGGAGGTCGGTGCGCTGCGCTGGCCGCTGCTCGCGATTGCCTGGGGCTACATCATTGTCGCGGTGATTTTGCCGCTAGGTGCCCTCTTGCTCACGTCATTCGAACGCTTCGCGACGGTGGTCATCCCTCAGATGCAGTTCACCGTCGCCAATTACACCACCGCGATGCAGATGGGCTCGGTCGGCCCCGCCTTCATCAACAGTCTGATCCTGGCAATCTCTGTGTCCACCATTGGCGTGCTGGTGATCGGCGTGCTGGCCTGGATCATCTATCGCTCGCGCATGCCTGGCAGCAGCGCAGCGGAATACGTCATCATGTTCCCGCAAGCTGTGCCACGCCTTGTGTTCGGTCTCGGCCTGCTCTGGGCATGGATCAATCTGCCGATCCCGATCTACGGCACACTGTGGCTGCTGGCACTCGCGTATTTCACGGTGTTCCTGCCACTCGGTCTGCGCACCATTGCCAGCGTCGTGTTGCAGGTCGACCCAAGCCTGGAAGAATGTGCCCGTGTCTGCGGGGCGAAATGGGGATACCAAATGCGCACCGTCACCATGCCGCTGCTGCGTCCCGGTCTGGTCGCGGCATGGCTCTTGATCTTCATCGCATCGGTGCGCGAGTTGGGTGTGTCGATCTTTTTGATGGGCCCCAATTCCAAGGTGATCGCACCCGCCATCGTCAACTCGTGGCTGAGTTCGAGTTCTGAACTGTCAGCGGCGATGGCACTGATCCAGACCGCGACCATCTTCGTCGCCGTCGCCATCCTGTTCGGCGTTGCACGACGTTTCACCGGAATTACCCAATGAATTGCATCGAGGTCACCGATCTGGTCGTTCGCTATGGCGACGTGACCGCCGTGGACAATATCAGTTTTGCCATCGCGCCCGGCGAACTGGTGACGCTGCTCGGCCCCTCGGGTTGCGGCAAGACCACCACCTTGCGTTCGGTCGCGGGCCTGGAGACGCCAACTGCCGGCTCGATCCGCCTGAACGGCGAGACAGTTTATTCCGAGCGTCGCAACGTGCCCGCGGAAAGGCGCGGCGTATCAATGGTGTTCCAGTCCTATGCGATCTGGCCGCACATGACGGTGTTCGACAACGTCGCCTATGGTCTGCGCGTGCGCAAACTGCCGCATGCGGAAGTACGGCAGAACGTCGAGCGCGTTCTGGACCTGGTGCAGATGCAGGACTTTGCCGCGCGACCTGCATCGAAACTGTCTGGCGGACAGCAGCAGCGCGTGGCAGTGGCACGCGCGATCGCCTTCTCCCCGAGCGTGCTGCTTTTCGACGAGCCACTGTCGAATCTCGACGCCAAGCTGCGTGCTGAGATGCGGGTGGAGCTGCGCGAACTGCAGCGCCGCCTGGACATCACCTCGCTCTACGTCACGCACGACCAGGAGGAGGCTTTGGCCATCTCCGACCGCGTTATCGTGATGAACGGTGGCCAGATCGAGCAGATCGGCTCGCCGGAGGCTATCTACAATCGCCCGCTCAGCCGTTTCGTCGCCGATTTCGTCGGCTCGGCAAATCTGATCAAAGGGAAAGTGCGTGGGCCATCGGGCAAGAATCAGACGCTGATGTTCGATGCCGAAGGCGACATGCGCCTAGAGGTTGTCGCCGCCGACAAATCGCGCAGCGGACAGGAGATGGCGGCGCTTCGCTCGTCTTATGTGCACCTCGACGACCCGCTGGAGACGCACAATACGGTGCAGGGCACCATCCACCGCCGCATGTTCCACGGCGATTTCATTCAGTATGTCGTGGACTGGCCAGCCGGACAGTTGATCGTGCGACGGCCGCCTACCGAACTGTTCGAGGAAGGCAGCAGCGTGACCGTGTCATTTGCACCGGAGCACTGCGTGCTGCTCTGACGGTCAGGCTGCCTTCTTCTGCTTCGGCCAGCGCGCCGCCACCATCGGCAGCACCTGTTCGATCAGCTTGCGCGTCTGTTCCAGCATGTCCGCATCATCGCGCGCCGCCGGGCGCAGGATGAATTTCGACGCGCCCGCCTCCACGTATTGAGCAATGCGATCCAGCATCATGCCCGCGTCGCCAATGGCGAAGTGTCGCTCTGGATCACGACCCGTGCGCTTGCGATACGCCTCCATCACCTGCGCGACGCCGGCATCGTCTGCTCGCCCGAAGTGAAACGCGAACGCAGCCCCGTAGTGGTCCTCGTCGATACTGCGGCCGGTCGCCCTCAGCGCGGCCTTTATCTCACTAATCACTCGACCGACATCGGCCGGCGTCTCCGCCCCCGCCTGCCAACCGGTGCCATATCGCGCTGTGCGCCGCACGGCCGCAGCCGATGAGCCACCGATCCACATCGGCAGATCCGGCTGCACCGGCTTGGGCGATATCGAAGCGCCGGTCAGATGATTATGCCGTCCCTCGAAATCGACACTGTCCTGCGACCACAGACGTGCAATGATCTCCAGCGCCTCGTCGGTCCGACGGCCACGTGTCGTCGTGTCGATATGCAGCGTCTGCCACTCCGGTCCCTGCGGACTGCCGATGCCGAACCCCGGCAACAATCGCCCTTCCGACAGCACATCGATCGTCGCGCATTGCTTGGCCAGCAGCACCGGATCGCGCAGCGCCAGCGACACCACGTTGATCCCGAATTTAATTCGTCGCGTGCGCCCGGCGATCGCGGCGAGCGCCGTCATGCATTCAAGAATTGGCTGGCGGCTGACGATACGGTCGGTCTGCCAGATCGAATCGATCCCACCCGCTTCGCACAGATCGACCCATCGCCAGAACCCGTCGGTGCTGGAGAATGGAAATTCCATCAGCCCCGTACCGACCGCGATGTTGCGTGCCACGACTACCTCCTACGATGGCTCAGGCGGCCCGTACAGGCCGGCCTCTCGGGATAGTGTGCCGTCGCCATACCCTGTCAATGCCAAGGAGTTTTCGTCTTTGCGGAGGCAAAGGATCGTGCCGGCAGTCGTCAATCAATCCGTGCCAAAACCTGCTCCAGGGTCGCAAAGAAGCGCTGCCAGCCATACTTGGCGCCCTGGTAGGCCTGCTGCTGATCCTGCCGGAAGCCGGACTGCTCCATCCGCAGATGAGTCCCCGCACTCGTCGGGGTCAGTGTCCAAGTCACGATACTTTTGAGACCAAGAGCATCCCACGTGTACGACAGCATCTTGTTTGGCTCGATTGCGCGGACCTGACAATCGACGGTGCCCCAGTCGCCGCGAAGATTGAACCGGTGGTCGGCGACAGGCTTGAAGTCGTTCTTCATAAGCCACTCCTCGATCAGGTGCGGCTCTGTGAGCGCGCGCCAGATCTTCTCCGGCGGATAGGCGACTTCCCGTTCGACAACGACGGATAGTGTTTCTGCGGCCGTATCGGTCATTGATCCATCCTTTTGAGCAAATCTTCGAGCTGGTCGAACCGGTTCTGCCAGAAACTGGCCATCTGGCTTGTCCAGTCGATCAGCGGAGCAAGTGCGCCGAGCTGCGCGCTATAGTGAGTCTGGCGACCGTTTTGGCGGTCGCGCACCAATCCGGCTTGCTTCAGGACCCCGAGATGCTTTGAGACGGCGGGCTGCGAGACACCGGCACGCACTGTCAGCGCTCCAACTGTCTGCTCTCCTTTGCGGCACAGTTGTTCGAAAAGGGCTCGTCGCGTGGGGTCAGCCAACACCCTGAAAACAACATCATGGGGTTCTGGCGTCACGATCAGCTTCGGGCTTTGGACTTGTTCAAGGTCACGGCGGCGCAAATGAGAGCCTTCAACGCCTCCGCGTTTATCTTCTCGCCTTCGTGGAAATCGATGGCGCGCCGCGTGTTCCCTTCGAGGCTGGAGTTGAAGAGACGCAAAGGATCCTTAATAGCCGCCCCTTTGGCAAAGGTCATTTTCACGACGTTCTTGTAAGTCTCACCCGTGCAGATCAATCCATCGTGCGACCACACGGGAACGCCACGCCACTTCCACTCCTCGACGACTTCCGGATCTGCCTCTTTGACCAAGGCGCGCAGCCGACGGAGCATGTCGCCCCGCCAGTCGCCAAGTTCCTTGATCTTCGTGTCGATAAGTTCGGAGGGAGATTTCACTTCCTCCGCCCCGCTCTTCTTCATACCCGGTCTCTCCCTGCGGTCGACTATTCATAACTATATAGTTATGCGTTGGTCAAGCGAAGGCGCAAGATCCCTGCGAACTCGTGAACGGCCAAGCCCGACCATAACCCCATGGTGATTGGTCAGTCCTGGTCGTCGTCGAAACTATGTGGTCGTGAGTGGCCGTACGGACCGCTCAGTTGTTGCCCACCGCCTCGCCCAGCGTCACACCGATTTCCCGGTGCAGCACGAGATCTGCATAAGGGTCGAGACCGGTCGGTTCGCGGTTCAGGATAATAAGCCGGGTGTCGTTGCGCGCCGCCATCTCCGGGAAACCAGCCGCCGGATACACAACCAGCGACGACCCGATCGAGATGAACAGATCAGCCGCCAGCGTCTCCTCCTCGGCGCGAACCATCGCCGCGGCCGGCATCGCCTGGCCAAATGAAATGGTGGCGGTCTTCACAAAACCACCGCACTTGTCGCAGTTCGGTGCTTCACCGCTGCGCTCGAACGCCACCCGGATATCTTCAAGCTCATAACGCTGCGCACAGTCGAGGCAATGCGCATAGGTTGTATTGCCGTGCAGTTCGATGACCTTATTCGCTGGCACACCTGACGCCTGGTGCAGCCCGTCGATGTTCTGCGTGATCACGGCCGAGGCCTTGCCGCGATTGACCAGCGTTGCCACCGCGCGATGCCCACGGTTCGGTTCTGCCCGACGCATCGTCTCGTCGGTCGCAAACCGACGCCGCCAGGTCTCCCGCCGCGACTCGTCCGATCTCAGGAAGTCGGAGAAATCGATCGGCCGCATGCGCGTCCAGATGCCACCCGGGCTGCGGAAATCTGGGATGCCCGATTCCGTACTGATCCCCGCACCGGTGAAGAACACGATCCGCTGCGCTTCCTCTATCATCCGCCGCAGTTCGGTAATTTCCGGATCCTGGGCCATCATGCCTCCTTTGCCGAAACAGCATGCTCCCCCAGCGGGCTGTCTGCGGCAAGATCGACAACAACGCCATCGAGGAACGTCCATCCGTGCCCGAGACCACATCAGCCCGACCGGCCAGCCGTCCGGCCTGGCTGATCGACAGCGCGGATTTCTGGCGCCTGTGGTTCGTCGGCCTCGTCGTGTTCACAGTCCGCTGGGTGGAAACCGTTGCGGTTGGCGTGTTCGTCTACCAGCAGACAGGCTCTGCGTTCACGGTGGCTATGATGACGATGCTGCGCCTGTTGCCGATGGGCCTGTTCGGCGCCTTTCTCGGCGCCATGGCCGAGCGCACGGAGCGGCGGACCACGCTGATCATCGTGACCATCAGCATGGTGCTCACCTCGCTGACGCTGGCGAGTCTCGCACGTCTGCACCTGCTTGAGGTCTGGCATCTCGCCGTTGCCAGCTTCGTCAACGGCGTGGCTTGGGCCACTGACAATCCGGTGCGACGCGTGATGATCGGCGAGGCGGTCGGCGCGACACAGATGGGCACAGCCATGTCGATCGACGTCGGTGCCAACAATGCCAGTCGCATGGTGGGTCCGATCATCGGCGGTCTGCTGCTCGCGAGTGTCGGCATACATGGCGTGTTCATGCTGAGCGTCGTGCTCTACACGGTCGCCGTGTTCGCGGCATACCGGGTGCGCTATCATAACCTGTTTCCGCCGGTCACAACGGAACCCGTGCTGGCACGCATCGCCGAAGGTCTGCGCTTAGTGCGCAGGGACCGACGGCTGATCGGTACGCTGACTGTCACGGTCATCTACAACGTGTTCGGCTGGCCGTTCACCAGCATGGTGCCGGTGATTGGTCAGGACCAGCTGCAACTCGGCCCGGAAGGCATCGGCATCCTCGCCAGCATGGACGGCATCGGCGCATTTGCGGGCGCGGTTCTGATGGCGATGTTCTGCCGAGCCACGTTCTATCGCACCGCCTATGTCGGAGGGGTGACGCTATACATGGTCATGCTGATCGTCTTCGCGCTCGTGCCTTTGCCAGAAGTCGCTGGCAGCGCGTTGCTGCTGACCGGCCTCGGCGGCGCCGGGTTCAGCATCATGCAGGCCACCCTGGTTTATCTCGCCGCGCCACCTGAGATGCGCAGTCGCATGCTGGGCGTGCTGTCCGTCTGCATCGGCATCGGACCGGTCGGCTTCGTTGGGCTGGGCTGGCTGGCCGATGCCATAGGCGCACCTGCGGCGACCGCGGCGACGGGGTTGGTGGGTCTACTGATGATGCTGCTGACCCGACCTCTCTGGCGAGCGATTTGACCGGCAATCCCAGGCGAGAGGTATGCATGCTAGATCAATTGGCAGGCAGATAGGCTTCGGATGCCGCATCTTCTCCGACCGCCCTGCGTAGATCGGCGCCCACGCGATTGATCCAGCTCAACGCGAGCGTACTGTTGATCGTCTATAAATTCGCTCGATGGCCAATTTCACCCCCATTGCCTCGTTCCTCGGCGGCATCCTGATCGGTTGCGCGGCGGCGCTGCTGTGGCTGGTGAATGGCAAAATCGCCGGCATCAGTGGCATCCTCGGCAACCTGCTCACCGCCCGCCAGAGCGACATCGCCTGGCGCATCGCCTTCTTGCTCGGTCTGATTGGCGCGCCCTGGCTTTACCAGGCACTTGCCGGCGCGCCGGTCATTCTCCTGGATACTTCGGGGCCGAAGATCTTGGCCGGCGGCGTGCTGGTCGGCTTCGGCACGCGACTCGGCAGCGGTTGCACCAGCGGTCACGGCGTCTGCGGCATTGCACGCCTCTCCACCCGATCCGTCGTTGCGACCTGTCTGTTCATGGCGGCCGGCTGCATCACTGTCTTTGTCACACACCACATCCTGGGAGGCTGATCGCATGCTGGCCATCGTCTGTGCTGCGGTCTCAGGCATCCTGTTCGGGCTAGGCCTGACGATCTCCCACATGGTCGATCCGGCCAAGGTGCTTGCCTTTCTCGACATTGCCGGCGACTGGGACCCGAGTCTCGCATGCGTCATGCTCGGCGCGCTTAGTGTCACGATACCCACCTATGCTCTCGCCAGACGCCGAGCCGCTCCCCTCTGCGCCACAGACTTCATGGCTCCGACTGCCAGCCAAGTGGACAAACCGTTGGCCTGCGGCGCCCTGCTGTTCGGAGTCGGGTGGGGCCTCGTCGGTTACTGCCCTGGGCCCGCGCTTGCGTCCCTCGGTTTCGGCAACGCACGCACGTTGTTATTCGTTGCTGCCATGCTGGTCGGCATGGCGATGTTCAGCGCCATCAAGCGCGGTCGCGCGCCGTCCGCACGTGCTACACCACTAGGAAGGCCATAACCGATGTTTGTTTCGGACCGACACAGCTGCACTAGCAGTCCAGGTCCAGCACCATCAGTTCCTCGTCATAGAATCGGCCGCACACCTGCACCGCGCGTCGTTCAATACCGTATATCTGGAAGCCCATACGAGCGTATAGGCGCTGTGCCGGCGCGTTGCCGGCGGTGACGGTAAGCTGAAGGAGCAACGCACCGGCCTCGCGCGCCGCATCGATGACCGCCTGAACGAGCCGGTCAGCCAGGCCGGTACGCCGATGGCCGTTTGCCACATACATGCTGAACAGATGCGCCTTGTGCCGGACCTTGGTCCCACTTGGAACCTGCAGACCGACCAGCCCCACCATCTCTTCATGCGCAAAGGCGCCGAACCGGGTCAGCCCAGGTGTTGCCAGCCTTTCAGCGAACTGCACACGATCGAGGACACACTCGTCCTCGTACGAGGCAATAAAAGCCTCGGGATGCAGTCGCAGCGCGTCCAGCCGCACGCGGCGAAACTCATCCACATCCTCAACGCCGAGGGCGCGCACCACGTAGTTCATGCCAGCGCTGCAGCGATGCGCGATGCAAGCCTTCGTGCCACCTCGTGCTTTGCCAAGCGCGGCCAGTCTTCCACGCCTTCAGCCGTGATCAGGTGCACGACGTTTTCCTCGCCGCCCATGATGCCGGTTTCGGGCGACACGTCATTGGCGACGATCCAGTCCGCGTTCTTGCGCGCACGCTTCGCCTGCGCATTCGCCATCAGATCGTTGGTCTCGGCGGCGAAACCGATCACCAATTGTGGCCGATTGGGTCCGGGCACGGCGATCGTCGCGAGGATGTCCGGGTTGGCCACCATCTCCAGCTTTGGAGGCGCCGCACCGGGCACCTTCTTTATCTTGCCCGTGGAAGCATGCGCGACGTGCCAATCAGCGACCGCGGCGGCAAACACGGCGACGTCGGCTGGCAGCGCCGCCTGACACGCATCCAGCATCTGCCGCGCGCTTTCCACGCGCTTCATCGCCACGCCAGCCGGATCGGGCATCGAAACCGGCCCACTCACCAAAGTCACCCTCGCCCCCAGTTCCGCAAGCGATGCCGCGATCGCGTGGCCCTGCCGGCCGCTGGAGCGGTTGGCGATATAGCGCACGGGGTCAATCGGCTCATGCGTCGGCCCGCTGGTAACCAGTGCATGGCGTCCACTCAACGGCCGGGCGGGTAACAACCCCGGATCGTGGTCCGGGGCAAGCAGCTCCTCGATTGCGGTGAGAATTGCCGGCGGTTCCGCCAGTCTCCCCGGCCCATACTCGTTGCACGCCATCGCGCCTTCGTCCGGTCCGACCACGTGGATCCCGCGCATCGCGAGCAGCGCCATGTTCGCGACCGTCGCCGCGTGCTGCCACATCCGCACGTTCATCGCCGGCGCCACCAGTACCGGCTTGTCGGTTGCCAGCAACAGCGTCGAGGCGAGATCGCCCGCCAGCCCGGTCGCCATCTTCGCCAAGATGTCGGCCGATGCCGGTGCTACGACGACAAGATCGGCGCTGCGCGACAGCTGGATGTGCCCCATCTCGCTTTCGTCGGTCAGCGAGAACAGATCGACGTACACTTTGCTCTCGCTCAGCGCCTGCAGCGACAACGGCGTGACGAAATGCTTGCCCGCATCAGTCAGCACGCAGGTCACGCCGCATCCGCTGCCGCGCAACAGCCGGATCAGCTCCAGCGCCTTGTAGGCGGCGATGCCACCGGAGACGATCAGCAGCACCCGCTTGCCAGACAGATCGCTCACAGCCGCCACCCCGAATGGATCGCTGCAATACCTCCCGAAAGGTTGCGCACCTCGACGCGGGCGAATCCCGCCTGCCGCAGCATGTCCGCCAGTTCATCCTGGTCCGGAAACGTCCGGATGCTTTCGGCCAGATAGCGATAACTGGCCTCATCATGCGCGACGTAACGCCCCAGCATCGGCAGCACCCGAAACGACCACGCATCGTATGCTGGCTGCAGCGCCGCTACCCGCAAGTGCGAGAACTCCAGACAGAAGAACCGACCGCCCGGACGCAGCACCCGCCGTGCCTCGGCCAGCACCGCCGACTTATCGGTGCAGTTGCGAAGCCCAAACGCGATCGACACCCGGTCCACGACGCGATCGGGCAGCGGCAGCCGCTCCGCATCGGCCGCCAGCAGCGATGCACCGCCGACCAACCCACCCGCCAGTGCTCGTTCCCACGCGACCGCCAGCATCGCGGCGTTGATATCGCTCAGCAGCAGTGGACCGCCCCCCTGCTCCAGCCAGGCCAAGCCAACATCCCCCGTACCTCCGGCCAGATCCAGCAACGTCCGTCGAGGCGACGGATCGAGCGCTGTGATCAGCATGCGCTTCCAGGCGCGGTGCACGCCAAGCGACATCAGGTCGTTCATCAGGTCGTAGCGCGGAGCCACGCTGTCGAACACCGCGCGCACCATGCCGCGCTTGTCGGCACGCGGCACGCGGCGAAAGCCGAAATCGGTGGTTTCGGTATTGTCGGTCATCCGGCCGATCTATAGCGTGCCGCGCCCCCATGCCGGAACTCCCCGAGGTCGAGACCGTAATGCGTGGCCTTCGCCAGCGGCTGGAGGGACGCGTCATCGTGCGCGCGACCGCGCACCGTCCCGACCTGCGTTGGCCGCTTCCCGAGAACCTGCAGCACCGCCTGACCGGCGCACGCATCACGGGCTTTCGCCGGCGCGGCAAGTACATCCTGATGCGCCTGGCCGGCGGCGATTTAGTGCTGCTCCATCTCGGCATGTCGGGCCGGATCGTGCTGACACCGTTGCGCCCCAACATGCCGACGCCGCACGAACACCTAGTGCTGGAGACGGATGAGGGCTGGCGGCTGGGCTTCGTCGATCCGCGCCGGTTCGGCTCGGTGGACCTGGTGCCGACGCCGGAAGAAGAAAAGCACAAGCTGCTCGCCGGACTGGGGCCCGAGCCGCTCGATCCTGCCTTCACCCCTGCCTTGCTCTCCGCCGCCCTCGCTGGCAAACGTACCCCGATCAAGGCAGCGCTGCTGGACCAGAAGGTGGTCGCCGGTCTCGGCAACATCTATGTGTGCGAAGCGCTGTTCCGCGCCCGGCTGAGCCCACTGCGCTCGGCACACACCATCCCCGGCGCCCGTGCGGGCCGCCTTGTACCGGCAATCAAAGCGACGCTGCAGGACGCCATCGCTGCCGGCGGCTCCTCCCTGCGCGACTATGTCCAGCCGGATGGCGAGCTGGGCTATTTTCAGCATGCCTGGAAGGTCTATGGCCGCGAGGGGGAACCCTGTGAGCATTGCCCCGGACGCCCAGCCTGCCCTGGGATTCGGCGCGTTACCCAATCAGGCCGCAGCACATTCTATTGCCCGCGCACCCAGCGATAGGTATCGGCGAGTATGGGCCGCGATCAATGCGGCGCGGCATCACCCTGGCCAAGAATTGCGAGCAACCCGAGCGGCTCAGGTACTCCTGCCTTGGCCAGCCCAAACTCGCGCAAGGCTCTTTGCCGCGTGAACCTCGAACTGCTTTGCCGACTGTTCCCGCGCAACGCCGATCGCGCAGGCGAAAGCGCGTTCCGCAGGTTCACAATCGGCCAGACCCGATCTGCAGATGATCTCACCATATGCACGATGCGCTTCGGCGAGGAACCAGCATTGTCCGCTCTGCTTCATTCCGGCCAGTTCTGCATCTATTGTCGCGAGCGCAGCATCATGGCGACCATCGTCCGCCATAGTCTCGGCAAGTCGCACCCGCATCAGGGGCAGATAGACGGTTTGCCCCTGCTCACGTAACAGTCTCAGCCCCTCATGCATCTGGGCAGTGCCCCCGACATGGTCACCAGTGTGCCATCGCACCCAGCCATCATGAAAGACGCCATTGGCAAGCCACAAGGGCATCATGTGCTCGCGCGCCAGATCCAGGTAAATCCTGACGTATATACCGCACTTCATGTGGTCACGGCGCAGCATCGCGAAGAAGGCAGCGTGGAGGTATGCATAAGCGATCGTCGGAACATGCTCCGTGCGCGAAGCATGGTTGATGGCCTCTTCGACAAAACGGCTGGCTTCCTTGCACCTCCCAAGAGGCCACAGAGTCATCCCGAGATATGCGAGTGCAGGAATGGCCAGGTCCTGGCCAAAACGGTGAGCCAACGGCCGGTCCCGGGCGTCGTTGTACTGATCGAGCGCGCGATCAAGGTGTGGCTGCGCGTTGCCGAAGTCACCCGCAAACCAGTGCGTCATTCCGACGATCCGGTGAGCGAGTCCCCGTTCAGGTGACACTTGCTCTGCTTCGGCTTTGCGCTGAAATTCATCCGCCAGTTCACGCATGGCGGACAGGTCTCCGCTTTGAAAGCTGCCGCTCCAGAGCCCGTACTCTGCAGAAAGACGCTCGGGTATGTCGGCGGTTATGGTTGCCGCAATCCCGCGAGCACGTGCGAACGTGGCCTGCGTTTCTGGAGCGGCGAAACCTCGCGTGATTCTCAAAGCGCTGCCAACACTTATCTGCAGGCGAAGACGTGAGACACGGAGCGGTTCTGAATCGTCCAGCCCGTTTGCGATTTCGAGCGCTCTTTCGAGATGCGCAATTGCTTCGATATAGGCGGAACGCTGCAGGGCGAGGTCTCCCGCCTTGCTCCACCACTCTATCGCAATTTCGCTCAAACCTGCTTCCGTGAAGTGATAGGCGATAACCTCCGGTTCCGGCTCCGCTCGTTCCGAAACCTCATCCCGCAACGCCTCCGCAATCCTGCGATGGAGCATTTGCCGCCTGGTCTTGGGGAGGCTGGCGTAAACCACGTCGCGCACCAGGGCATGCTTGAAGGTGTAGACGACATTCGGTGACACCCTACGCTGGAACAACAGCCCCGCGGCAGTCAACTGCTGCAATCCACTTAAAAGGTCCGCCTCTTCGATTTCAGCGACTGAAGTCAATAAGGCGTAAGAGAATTCTCGCCCGGCAACCGATCCAATCTGAGCGATCGTTTTTGACCTCGGCAGCCGATCGAGGCGCGCCATGAGGGACGTTTGCAATGTGTCAGGAACGGCGAGTGTCGCGCCGGTAGCGTCTGGTCCGGGCGCTTCGAGCACGGCGCGGGTCAGCTCCTCGATAAACAGCGGCACACCATCCGACTGCGTCACGATGCGCTCCAGCACGAGCGGTGCGATGACGTGATGCGTGACAACCCGGCCGGCCAGCGCTCTTGCGTCCCGTCGATCCAGCCTGTGGAGCGCCATCAGGCTGACGTTGGGAAAGTCGAACCAAGGCGCCGCAAAGTCAGGCCGGTACGAGATGATCAGCAATACTGCCAGCCGTGGGATGTCTTCAATCACCGCATGTAACAGTTCGATCGATGTTGGATCCGACCAATGCGCGTCCTCGAAGAGGATCAGCACTGGCTGCTTGCGTGCCAGTTTCGAGAGTCGGCGCTTCAGCGCGCCAAAGGTCTGGGTCTTTCTCTGTTGTGGGCTCAATTGGAGCGCTGGATAGCGTCCATTCGTCGGGGTCGACAGCAACGCCGCGAAGAGGCTCACGTCTTCGGGCAGCGGTTCGGCCGGTGCGAGCAATTCCTCCAGCTTCCGCAGCCGATCCTCGGCGCTGTCACCGCGTACGCAACCAGCCTCCCGTTCCATCCGCACCGCAATTGGGTAAAGCGGGCTGTCCTTGTGATAAGGCGAGCAGAAGTAGCGCAGACTGATATGCTCTTCCTCGGCGAGCTGCTCCTCGAGAGCTGCCAGCAGTCGCGACTTGCCGATTCCCGGCTCCCCGGTGAGCAGCACCACTCGCCCCTCACCCGCGCTCGATTGTCGCCACCGATGCAGAAGGAGCTTGAGCTCTTCTTCCCTACCGACCATCGGCAATACGGTTCCTGCGTACACCGTCTCGGAGCGGCTCAGCGCCCCAGTAGCTCCCCGCACTCTCCAAGCCCTTACAGGCTCATCAAATCCTTTGAGTGTAAGGTCGCCTAAACCTTCAAGTTCGAACATATGCCCGAGCTGCGAGCGGGTGCCCTCACTTACGAGGACAGTATCCGGTTGGGCAAGCGTCTGCAGCCGCGCCGCCAGATTCGGCGTATCGCCCACCGCAGTGATACGCTGAGCCGCACCGACGCCTTCCAGATCGCCAGCCAGGACCAGCCCCGTGGCGATCCCGATGCGAACCGAAAGCTGTTGTGGCCCTATCGTGTCGACGATCGCCAAACCTGCGTGCACCGCACTGACCGCATGCGCTTCGTCAGGATTAGGCCAACCGAAATACGCAAGAACTCCGTCACCGACAAATCGGGCAACGTAGCCCCCCTGTGCTGCAACGGCGCCCGCAACGCTCGCCTGGTATGTGGTCAGGACTTCACGTAAGTCCTCTGGATCCAGCCCTCGAGCCAGCGGCGTCGAACCCACGATGTCGCAGAACAGCACCGTGATCTGGCGGCGCTCGGAAGAGGCAACGCCTGCGCCCTGACTGTCGGCTGATCTTGCGCCACGGAGAGAGAGGATACCGGTATCCCGCAGCGCCGCTATGCCTGCCATCAGACGACGCCGATGGCCTATCGAGGCTACGCCAAGTTCTTTGAGATCGTCCGCCGTCAGTTCGGTCAACACTTCGACGGTGATGTCGTTTTCGCGGAATGCCGCCTCATAGCGGTCCAAGTCGAGAGATCGCAGCCATCGCCCAATGTCCAAAGCAACCCCGCTCGGCGATGCGGAATAGTGGTCCTCAGGTCATACGGCGTCCAGAGGATCTGCAGGTCTGTGCTGGAAGAGCCAGAACAACTGTGACACCTCGCACGCAAGCGTTACAGCATGGCACGCGCGCCAAGTGTGAATTGAGTCACTGGACCGTGGGATTAATCCGCTTTTGCTTTTATTCCTATATCGTATCAGATGGCAGGCCGCGCGGACTATTTTTGAGCAGCGGTCGCACTCGCCACCTGATCAACCGAGGCCGGAGCGTCGATGCGTCGCTGCTGCGCAGGGGCGCGCGATTGTCATTCAAGCAGGTGCAATCTACACAAGCGCGACGACTGGAGCCATAGGAGACGGGTCGATGCCGGAGTTCACCAACATCATCGTGGAGACGCATGGCCGGGTCGGGCTGATCCGCCTCCATCGCCCGCAGGCACTGAACGCACTGTGCGATGCGCTGATGGACGAGCTTGGCAGCCAGCTTCTGGCATTCGACACCGACAAGGCGATCGGCGCCATCGTGCTCACCGGCAATGAGAAGGCCTTCGCGGCCGGCGCCGACATCAAGGAGATGAAGGACCGCACCCACCCCGAGGCGATCCTGGAGGACTTCATTGGCAAGCGCTGGGAAACCGTGCTGCAGGTGAAGAAGCCGGTGATCGCAGCCGTAGCGGGGTTTGCGCTCGGTGGCGGCTGCGAACTCGCGATGATGTGCGATTTCATCCTTGCGGCCGACACCGCGAAGTTCGGTCAGCCCGAGATCAATCTGGGCGTGCTGCCGGGGGCCGGCGGCACTCAGCGGCTGACCCGCGCAGTGGGCAAGTCGAAGGCGATGGACATGATCCTGACCGCGAGGATGATGGACGCAGCCGAGGCGGACCGCGCCAACCTTGTGTCGCGCGTGTTCCCCGCCGATCAACTCATCCCCGAGGCGCTGAAGATCGCCGCGCGCCTTGCGGAACTGTCGCCGGTTGCGGTCGCGCTCGCCAAGCAGGCAGTCAACCGAGCGTTCGAGACCACGCTGGTTGAAGGTGTGCGGCATGAACGTGCGCTGTTCATGTCGTTGTTCGGTACGCACGATCAGCGGGAGGGCATGGAGGCATTCGCCGAAAAACGAAAGCCGGCGTTCCGAATGGGATAAGCGCGGTCGCCCGTGTCGTTTGCCCGACGGCCCATTGCGGCGAGAAGGAACTTGCCCAGTAACAGAGGCGTGGGACGACGCCATCAGTTGCACTGAACGGGACGGCTTTGCCGCTTATTCCATTGCTGCGTGTGACGTGGCGGTTCGCGGCGCCTGCCGCGGCCGGCGCATCAACAACAGCAGCAGCAGCGCCGGCAGCGTGGTGAAGATCATCATCTTGTAGTCGTCTACATAGGCAATGATTTGGGCCTGCTGATTGATCAAGTGATCCAGCATCGCAGCTCCATGGCGCGTCGCCGGATCGAGATGCTGCTGCACCGCTCCGCCATCCTGCAGGGCGCGATTGAACGGGTTGACCCGAGCACCGATCTCGGCATGCAGCACCTGCGAATTATGCGCCAGCATGGCGGAGGTGACCGATACCCCGATTGCTGCACCGATATTGCGCGCCAGGCTGAACAACGACGCGCCGTCGGTGCGCAGCATGACCGGCAAGGTCGCAAAGGCGACCATCTGCAGCGGAATGAACAGGAAACCCAGGCCAAACCCTTGCACGCAGATGGTGAAGATCAGCCGTAGTTCATTGATATCCGGCGTCCACCGCGTCTGCTCCCAGATCGACCAAACGACGCAGAGAATGCCAATGCCCATGACGAGGCGCGGATCGATACGCGTCGCGATGCGGCCGGCAAGCACCATGGCAACCATCGTGCCGATGCCGCGCGGTGCCATGATCAGGCCGGCGGAGTCGACCGGGTAGTTAGCAAGGTTTTGCAGCCAGGGCGCCATCAGCGACGAACTGGAAACCAGGATCGTGCCGGCGGCGAACATCATGGCGATGCCGGCAGCGAAGTTGCGGTCCTTGAACAGAGCCGGCGGGATGAACGGCCGACGAGCTGTCAGCATGTGCACGACAAACAGGTAAATACCAAGGCCGCCTAGTACCGCCTCGATGATGATCTCGCGCGCGGAAAACCAGTCCTGATCCTGGCCGCGGTCCAGCATCATCTGCAGCCCGCCGATTCCCAGGCTGAGCACCGCGAAGCCGACCCAGTCGAAGCGCAAACTGTCGTTCTGCCGGGAGCGAGGCATGAAGAAGATCAACCCAAGCGTTGCCAGGATGCCGAACGGCAGGTTGATATAGAAGACAAAGCGCCAGTTGTACATCTCGGTGAGATAACCACCGAGTGTGGGACCCAGGATCGGGCCGATCATCACGCCGACGCCCCAGATCGCCATCGCATTGCCGCGTTGCTCGGCTGGATAGATGTCGAGCATGGTCGCCTGCGACAGCGGTACAAGCGCGGCCCCAAACATTCCCTGCAACAGACGGAACAGCACCATCTCGTCGAGCGTCTGCGCTGCGCCGCACATCATTGATGTGATGGTAAAGCCGGTCAGACAGCCGATGAACAGATACTTGCGGCCGAATCGTGCTGCCATCCAGCCCACCGGCGCGGTCATGATCGCCGCCGCTGTGATATAGGAGGTCAGCACCCAGGTGATCTCGTCGAAGCTCGCCGACAGGCTGCCTTGCATATACGGCAGCGCCACGTTGGCGATCGTCTGGTCGAGCGCCTGCATCAGCGTCGCTCCGACCGTGCAGAGAGTGATGATCAGGCGGTGTGGCACCTGATCATGGGAGGCCGGAGCCACTTATTCGCCTTAGAACAGGTCGGCGAGACTGCGCCGGTGGCCGGTGTCGATCGTCGCCTCGACGCTCATGCCGGCGCGCATTTCGGGGTCGCCTTGCTTGCGGTCGCAAGTGACGCGGACCGGAATGCGCTGCACGACCTTAACCCAATTGCCCGAGGTGTTCTGCGCCGGCAACACTGAAAATTCCGACCCTGAGTTTGGCGCGATGCTCGCAACCCTGCAGTCCCAGGAACGGCCGGGGTAGGTGTCGACGTCAACGCGCACCGGGTCGCCCGGCTTCACCCAGGTCAATTCCGTTTCTTTTGGATTGGCTTCGATCCACACATCTTCGTGGGACACGATGCCGAACGCGGCGGTGGAGGCGGCGAGATACATACCGGGCTGCACCGTATCCACCTGCGTAACGACACCATTGAACGGCGCGCGGATCACCGTGTCATCCAGTTGCCGCTGCGCTTCGTCCAGCCTTGCTTTGGCCTGCAGATATTCGGGCATCGTTGTCACGTCGATGTCTGGATTGCCCTGCAGTTTGGCGAGCTGAACCTCGGCCATCGCCTTCAGTGCCAGCACCGCCCGCTGATTGGCAGCGAGCTGGAAGCGCATGTTGTCATAATCCGCGCGCGTGACGCCGCCGGACTTCACCAAATTGGAATAGCGCTCGAAGTTCGCCTGATCGGACTGAACCTGGGCTTCCTTCACCGCAACTTCCCCGAGCAGACGCTGGTAATCCACCTTCATGGCGTTAAGTGCGGATACAGTCCCGGTGAGGCTGGCGCGTGCGCCATCGACTGCGATCTGGAACTGCCGCGGATTTAGCTGCAGCAGCACGTCGCCCTTATTGACCCGCTGACCCTCGTGCACCAAGACCCCGGCCACGGTCCCTGATATGTCGGTCGCCAGCAATTCCTTCGCCGCCCGCACATAGGCGTCGTCGATCGAGACGTAACGCCCTCCGGTCAGCCAATAGGCGCCCGAGGCGACAGCGACGACGAGAATGCCGCCCAGCATCAGGATCGGGCGCAGCAGGGCGCGGCTCATGCGGCGACTGCGGACGGGCGCCTCAGCGACGCGCGGCGCCTGTCCGGCGGTGGCGGCTTGCGACATCAGGCAATCTCCCGCGCTTCTGCATCTGCGGGCGCGTAACGGCGGAGCGGGTGGATCTCGTGGGTCAGGGTCGTTTTCATCGTGATCAGCGCTTCGGTCATCGTCTCTATTGTCGGTTCGTCCAGTCCGTGGGTGACCAATAGCCGCATCTCTTCGCGCTGGCGGTCGATTTCGCGCAGCACGGGATAGGCGGGTTTGCAGAGGTGCAGGCGCCAGATGCGGCGGTCCTTCGGATCGGGCCGCCGCTCCACCATGCCCCGCCCTTCCAGGCGGTCGATCAGCCGGGCGACCGTGATCGGCTCGACCTCCAGGAGCTCGGCCAATTCCTTCTGCGAGAGACCTGGCTGGCGCTCCAGCCAAATCAGGATACCCCATTGCGCGCGCGTCATGCCGTGCACGCTGGCCCGCTTGTCCGCGTCAACTCGGAGCAGCCTGGCCACGTCGTGCACCAGGAACATTAGATCGCGCTGAAAATCATGCACTGCGATGAGGGTCCTTGAGCAAGCCTGCTGATAATAAGCAAGCTTATGATAAGTGCGCCAGCCCTTCTCGCATGCGCACGGCGCAGGTCCGGTCCGATAAATCCGCGGCGAGCGGACGGATCCATCCTCGCTCGCCCGAACTCGCAACAGCGCCTGGCTAGCGCCGGGTAGCCCGGCCCAATTCTGGCTCGCAGCGGCAGCGGCGGATGCAGACCGTAAGCAGCAGTTCCGCTGAGTCCGGCGTGGATTGCCATGCATTTTGACGTCCGTGTGATCCCGATAGACTGGGTATTTGCGACGAGTTCGCCCCATTTTGGGCATTCAGTTTGCAAATACTGAGACCATCGCAGTCCGACGGTACGGGGCGTCAGTTGGCAACATGGCTGGATCGCTACCGCTGCGTGTAAGAGCGGGTTGAGAGGCTGGCTGCTCGGCAGACTGTAAACAATGCTTTCCTGCGGTGGGCGGAGTACGGCATACAACCAAAGAATGAAACTCCTGATTACCGGTGGTTGTGGGTTCATTGGTTCGGCGGTCGTGCGCCACTTGGTGCGCCACACCGATCACACAGCAATCAACGTTGACAAACTGACCTACGCAGCATCCGAAGCGGCGTTGGAGGAGGCGCGCGGTCACCCCCGGCATTTGCTGATCCAAGCCGACATCGGCGATGCCGTTACGACACGCGAAGTGTTCGCAACACACCAGCCGGACGCTGTGATGCATCTGGCGGCTGAGAGCCACGTCGACCGCTCGATCGATGCCCCCGCCGCATTCATGCAAACCAACATCATCGGAACGTTCACGCTGCTGGAGGAGGCGCGGCGGTATTACGCGTCGCTCAGCCCGGCACGGCGCGCAGCATTCCGGTTCCACCACATATCGACGGACGAAGTGTTCGGCGCGCTGGGCACGGACGACGCTCCATTCGATGAGAGGACCCGCTACGATCCACGGAGTCCCTATGCCGCCAGCAAGGCGGCTTCTGACCATCTCGTACGCGCATGGTTCCACACCTACGGGCTGCCGGTCATCATCTCCAACACCAGCAACAATTATGGCCCCTGGCAGTTTCCGGAGAAACTTATTCCGCTGATCGTGCTGAACGCACTGGAAGGCAAGCCGCTCCCGGTATACGGCGACGGTTCCAATCGCCGTGACTGGATCTTCGTTGAGGATCACGCAGCCGCACTGGTGCGCGTGCTGGAGCGGGGTGAACCGGGTGCCACCTACGCGATCGGAGCGAAGCAGCCGCGCAGCAACCTCGATGTGGTGCGCGCGATCTGCGCCGAGCTCGACAGGCGCAAGCCGGATCCGACCGGTCCACGCGAGCGGTTGATCCAGTTCGTAGCGGATCGACCAGGGCACGACTTTCGCTATGAGATCGATCCATCGCGCGCGGAGGAGGCGTTGGCCTGGACGGCGCAGCACGACTTCGAGACGGGACTGGCGCGCACCATCGATTGGTATCTTGCGAACCGCGGATGGTGGCAGGCGGTTCGCGCTCGCCGCTATGCCGGTGAGCGTCTGGGTAACATCCCCTTGGGGACTGCGGCATGAAAGGCATTCTGCTCGCCGGCGGCTCCGGCACGCGACTGCATCCGATGACCTTGGCCGCATCGAAGCAGTTGCTGCCGGTTTACGATAAGCCGATGGTTTATTACCCGTTGTCGACGCTGATGCTTGCCGGCATCCGTGACATCCTGATTATCTCCACGCCGGCGGATCTGCCACAGTTCCAGAGACTGCTGGGCGACGGCGAGCGTTTCGGCGTGCGCTTCGAGTACGCCGAGCAGCTGTGTCCGGACGGTATTGCCCAGGCATTTCTGATCGGTCGCGACTGGATTGCCGGTGAGGCGTGTGCGCTGGCTCTTGGTGACAACCTGATCCACGGCGATCATCTGTCGATGTCATTGCAGGCCGCTGCGATGCGAGGGAAAGGCGCAACGGTGTTCGCCTATCAGGTGCGTGATCCGGAACGTTACGGGGTAGTGTCATTCGATGACGAAGGGCGTGCGGTGGACATCGTCGAGAAGCCGCTCGGATCGCAGTCGAACTGGGCGGTGACGGGTCTCTACTTCTACGACGAAGCGGTGAGCGATTTGGCACGCACGATTCGCCCGTCGGCGCGTGGTGAGCTGGAGATCACCGACCTGAACCGGCTGTACCTCGACGCGGGCACGTTGTCGGTGGAGCGGCTGTCGCGTGGTTGCGCCTGGCTCGATGCTGGCACGCCCAATTCGCTGCTGCAGGCAGCAACTTTCGTGCAGACCATTCAGTCGCGCACCGGCATGCTGGTTGGCTGTCCCGAGGAGGTGGCGTTCCGCATGGGCTATATCGATGCCGACAGGCTGCGCGCCCATGCACACCACCTCGGCAAGACGGAACTCGGCCGGGTTCTGGTGGAACTTGCCGATGGGGAGCAGGCATGATTGTCGAACCGACGATTATTCCCGATGTCCTGCTGTTGACGCCGCCGCGGTTTGTCGACGAACGTGGCTTCTTCTCCGAGACCTGGAACGGGCAGCGCTTTGCCGAAGCCGGCATTACCGGGCCTTTCGTGCAGGACAACCACGTGCGTTCGGCGGACCGGGGCGTCGTGCGTGGATTGCATTTGCAGATCGGCCCGAATGCCCAAGGCAAGCTGATCCGCGTGGTGCGCGGATCGATCTGGGATGTCGCCGTGGACATCCGGCCGGGCTCGTCGACATATGGTCGCTATGCGGGTGTCGTGCTCTCGGCAGAGAACTGGCAGCAGCTGTGGATTCCGGTTGGGCTGCTGCACGGCTACTGCACGCTGGAGCCGGATACCGAGGTCATCTACAAGGTGACCGCGCCATGGGATCGGCAAGCGGAGCGGGGTGTGATCTGGAACGATCCGATGCTGCGTGTTCCTTGGCCGCTGGCGATGGGAGAAGCGATACTCTCTGACAAGGACCGGGAGCTGCCGCAGCTGGCCCAGTGCGGCGAGTGGCACGCCCGATAGCATGGCAGGATCCATTCTGGTTACCGGTCGTACTGGGCAGCTCGCGGCTGCTCTGGCCGACACGGCGTCGGCGCATGGTTTGACCCTACAGTGCCTCGAACGACCCGTTTTGGACATCGAGCGGCCTGCCAGCATCGCACAGGTATTTTCCACGCATGCGCCGTCACTGGTCATCAATGCTGCCGCCTATACCAATGTGGATGCAGCCGAGGACGATTCGGCAGCGGCGTATCGCGCCAATCGTGATGGACCTGCGGAACTGGCAAGATTGTGCGCGGCGGCCTGTATTCCGCTGATCCATATTTCCACCGACTATGTGTTCGATGGACGGAAAGGTGCGCCTTATGTGGAGAGCGACGTCACCGCGCCGCAGGGCGTCTATGGCGCGAGCAAGCTTGCCGGTGAGTGCGCCGTCCTGACATTGTGCCCTCGCGCGGTCGTGCTGCGGACGGCGTGGCTGTATTCTCCGACCGGCAAGAACTTCGTTCGAACTATGCTGGCCGCAGGTGAGCGCAACGGCAACCTTCGGGTGGTGGCGGATCAGATTGGCTGCCCGACCAGCGCGCAGGATCTTGCGAGGGTCATCCTTGGTATCGCTGGGCAATTACGCGACGGTTGGAACGATCGCTGCGCCGGCATCTACCACGCGGCCGGCGCGGGCGCCGCTACATGGCATGAACTGGCCACCGCCACCTTCGCAGCAGCAATGCGGCATGGCCGCAGGGCGCCCTGCGTCGAGCCGATCACGACGCGGGAGTGGCCCACCAGGGCTGTGCGCCCGCCGACTCGCGGCTCGATTGCAGCAGGCTTGGGGCAGTGTTCGGGCTGCGACTGCCGGCATGGCAGGACAGCGTCAGGCAAACGGTAGACACCATCCTCAGCGAGCTGTGATCGGCCCGTCCGGCCCAAGCAATAAAGCCGCCGAATTGCAGGTCTCCTTTGCCTATCGCAACAAAACTGGGATCAAATGCGCTCGGTGTGCTGATCTTGGCTGGAGGGGATCATGTTGGTGCAGAAATCGTCGTATGCGGTTCGTCCGCCGGAGCTTACGCGGGTGTCGCGCGGAACGGGTCGATTATCCGGCCTGACGCCTCGGACGATCGCGCCTACTACGGGCGGCCGTTGACTACGCGCGAAATCCCTTTAGGCCACGGTGCCTCCTCCCCCCAACGCCGCCGACTCGCGGCGCTGGGCTGAGGTTGCCGGCGCAAGGCGAGGCGTGGTAATTGCCCGCCTCGCCCTGGCCGATGGGGGATAGTTTAGCGGTAGAACTCCCGGCTCTGGACCGGGCAGCCTTGGTTCGAATCCAGGTCCCCCAGCCAGCCAAGTCTCTCATTCTGAACCGCTCCGGGTTTCCCGGAGGCGGGTTAGATTAAGTCACGCCGCCAAAGCTATCTTCTGCAATTGGGCATCGTATCGCTGTTCGGCTTCAGCTGGCGGCATATTGCCGATTGGCTCGAGAAGGCGGCGATGGTTGAACCAGTCGGCCCATTCGAGGACAGCGAACTCGACAGCGCCAGGGTCCTAGCCGGCGGATGACCTCAGTCTTGAACAGCCCGTTGACGGTTTCGGCCAGTGCACTGTCATAGCTATCGCCAACGCTGCCGACTGAAGGGTCTATGCCTGCGTCAGCAAGGCGTTCGCGGTAGTGAATGGAGACATATTGGCTAGATCAAATGGTCGTCGCAACACCTTGAAGGAGGAGTTGCGATGAGGAAGCACAGGCGGCGTTCGGAACGTCTGGTCGGGCGCTATTGTTCTCACCAGGTCGCCCGGTGGTGGCAGGACGAGATGAGCAGCGCCGGTTCTGGGCGGCGATCGGCAGGCATGGCGAGTGAAGATGCTGCGCTGCAAGCTGGGATGTCGCAGCCTGTAGGATCAAGATTGTTCCGAAGGGCAGGCCGCATGCCAGCAGCGATATTTCGGCCATCAGCGAAGCCGCTGTCCGGCCGGTATCTCTCATTTGCAGAGCGAGAGGAGATCGCACTTCTTCGAGTGCAAGGCTGCTCCATGCGGGAGGTTGCGCGCCGGCTCGGACGCGCAGCTTCAACGATCTCGCGGGAGTTGCGGCGCAACGCCGCGACACGAAGCGGCGGCCTGGAGTATCGCGCGACGACAGCGCAGTGGCATGCTGAGAATGTCGCTGCTGATGTCGTAAGTCACTTGAAAAATACCATGACATACGGTCTCTGCTCGGGGTTAATGCGGATGGACCTTCGCGCAAAGTGGATGGAGAAGGCTATCGCCTTTCCTTCATATGTGTCGGGGTCACCTGACTGCTCGCTATGTGGCGAATAAGCTATGCTGACTGGCGACCGTGGTATTGATCAATCCGCTCGCGGATCCATTTCACAAATGACCATCGTCAGGCATGGGTTCGAAAAGCGGCTCCTCCGGCGGCTCTCGTAACAGCTGGATCGCCTCCATCACCTTGCGTCGCTGACTTTCAGTTTATCGGACCTTGACATAAGCGCCCGGTAATATCTCGCGTAATGCCACGATTCGGGCGGCGGCGTCGTATAGCCTTGGTTGGCGACGACTGAAGAAAGTAGTCTTGTCGGTGAAGGCAACAACATGCCAACCAGTATCCACATTCTGATACCGAAGTGTTTGATGGATGCTGGCAAATGCAACAGTCATTGCAATTCTTCTAAGTGTCCGTCCGGAGACATATCGCGTCATCTGAATCGGTTGGCGGCTGGGTGGGGTGTCGCTTGAAGCGGCTCGAATGAGTGTGATTCGGTGGTGGCACCGTTTCATGAGGTGCCCGATGTGGACGATCGAGAACCGCCCCGCTACAACCGCGACAAGCTGCGCTATCCGTCCGACCTGACCGATGAGGAGTGGGCGCTGATTGAACCGCTGATCCCACCGGCCAAGCATGGCGGGCGGCGACGCTGGGTGGTTGTGCGGGAGGTGATGAACGGCGTGATGTATGTGCTGAGCACGGGCTGCCAGTGGCGCTATCTGCCCAAGGACCTGCCGCCGAAGAGCACAGTGCACGACTATCTGACGCGATGGAATTATGACGGCACGATCGAAAGGGTTCATCACGCGCTGTATGTGCAGTGCCGAGAGGCAGCGGGGCGGCAGGCGAGCCCGACCGCCTGCGTGATCGACAGCCAGAGCGTGAAGAGCGCGGAAAAAGCGACTGTCTTGTCTGTCAAGCGTCGTTCCGACGTTTCATGATCTGGCGTAGACCGCGGCGCCTCAAGGCTGGCGCGTCGCGCCACCGCCTTCGGCGGCTTCGGCCTTGACCCACCGCGTTGCACGCCAGTCCGGCTTTTGATCGGTTCGCCGCCGTGGTTTACGCGCATTGCCATGATGTCTTCGTCCGAATGATTGCGTTGAGGATGCCAAGGAGACGACGCATGCATGCGACGAGGGCGACTTTCTTTGGGCGTCCCCGTTTGACCAGGTTTCGGTAATGCTGGCTGATGACAGGGTTCCAACGGGTCGCGGAAAGCGTTGCCATATAGAGAGCGTGACGAACATCAGCCCGGCCACCGGCAATGGTTCGCTTGCCGCGCATCTGCCCAGAGTCTCGATTGACCGGCGCGACACCAACCAGAGCGGCGATACGACGGCGGTCGAGTAGACCGAGTTCGGGCAGATCGGCGATCAAGGTGTGTGCGGTGACATCACCGACACCGGGAACTGATGTCAGCAGATCGTCGGCTGCCCGCCAGACGGGCGATCGCTTGATGGTATCGTCGATGTCGCGGTCCAGTTCGGCGAGCTGGACCTTCAGCGTCTTCAGTGTTGCCTTGAGCATGCGTTGAACGCGAGGATTGCGTGCCTGATGGAGCCGATTGGTCTCCATGCCGATCATTTCCACCACTTGCCGGCGGCGCGCGACCAGTTCGGCCAAGGTCTGCCTATCAGCGTTGGCGACTGGGCGCGGTTCGGGACGGATGCGTTCAGCGAACAGGGCGATGACCTGGGCATCAAGCGCATCGGTCTTGGCGAGCCGGCCTGTGGCACGGGCGAAATCCCGGATCTGGCGCGGGTTGACAACGGCAATCGGCAGAGCGGCCCCGGCCAGGGCAGCAGCTACGACGATTTCGAACCCGCCGGTCGCCTCGAGCACAATCAGCGCTGGAGCCAGAATTCGCAGATCGTCGACCAATTGCTCGAGGGCTTGGCCATGGCGCCCGACGGCAAAGGTCTGACCTGACGGACGCACATGAACATCAAGGCGAACCTTCGAGACGTCGATCCCAACGAAGCTCGGTGAAGCGGGGTGTTCCATGACCCGTCCTTGCGAATGCGGGCTCGGCTTGCGGCCCAGGCGACTGTTCGGGTTCGCGGCGGAACCGGTGGACAGGGCTCCTTGCTTTTTCTCGGGCTCACCGACCCTGGGGGGCTGCGGGCTCCCATCCACCGATAGACTTGCCGACGGTTTGGTGGCCGGCAATGGCAAGATACAA
>CAWKMC010000004.1:0-26843 GCA_963850535.1 uncultured Alphaproteobacteria bacterium
CTAGCCTGCGGGCGAACACCAACCACATGTTCGCTGGGGTGGAGAGCAATTCGTGGGCCGGGCTGCTGCCCTTCCTTGTTGCCATGGGGGTGGTTGGTATCGCCTGGGCCGTGGCATCGCCGGCGACGATCCGGCACGCCCGCCTTGTGCAGCATACGGGCAAGTTCATGGTCGGCTGGATCAAGGGGCTGGCCGAGTGGTGGGACCCGCGCTCCCAGCTCACCGAGAAGGACAT
Source organism: uncultured Alphaproteobacteria bacterium (assembly GCA_963850535.1). GTDB lineage: Bacteria > Pseudomonadota > Alphaproteobacteria > Acetobacterales > Acetobacteraceae > JAMXLO01. The sequence continues at coordinate 236 of CAWKMC010000004.1, forward strand.
CTCGCCGTACTTCTGGCCGAACGGGACCATGCCGCATTCGGCGGAGTTCGATGCCCTCGTCGCCGGCGAATTTGAGCATTACCGGCTCCGGGTCGATGGGCTGGTCGAGGACGCCACGGGAGTTCTCGCTTGCGGACCTGCGGGCGATGCCGAAGCAGGAGCAGATCACGACCCATTTCTGCATCCAGGGGTGGTCCGGCGTCGCCAAGTGGGGCGGCGTGCCGATGCGCCACATCCTCGACCTGGTGAAGCCGACCGCCGAGGCGCGCTATGCGGTGTTCTACTCGCTGGCCGATGGGGGCGACGGCGGCCGCTACTACGACGTGCACAAGATGCACAACATGCGCCACGAGCTGACGATCCTGGCCTACGAGATGAACGGCGCGCCGCGTCAGCGTGCTGCACGGCGCGCCGTTGCGGCTGCGCTGCGAGAACGAACTCGGCTTCAAGATGGTCAAATGGATCGCGGCCATCGAGTTCGTGCACGACTTCGCCGACCTTGGCGCCGGTGAGGGCGGTTACAACGAGGACCACGAGTTCTACGGCTACCGCATGCCGATTTAATGGATGGCTGCGGGGCGGCGTGCCCGGCGGCAAAAGCGCGCGAGCGCCTGGTGACGATCAGCGGGTCGGACCCGGGGGCTGCAGCGTATTCCGGTTTAGGCGGCGGCTCTCCCGGTTTCCCGCGTTGATGGCAAGCGGACGATGAACGTGGTGCCTTCATCGGCAGATGATCGCACGTCTATGGTTCCCCCATGCGCCGCGATGATCTCCTTGCAAATGTAGAGACCAAGGCCAAGGCTGGTGGAATCGGTATCGGCCTCTCTGTTGTCGAGCTGGTAGAAGGAATCGAAGAGCTTCGGTATCTTGTCCGAAGGAATGGGGGTGCCCTCGTTGTGCACCGAAACCTCAACCCCGTCGCTGCTGCTTTTGGCCGTTATGGTCACGGCGGAATTGCTGGCCCCATGCTGGACGGCATTGCTGACGAGATTGGATACCAGCTGGCTTAGCCTGTTCTCATCCCACTCGCCGGGCAGCTCGTCATCGCCCTTCAGTTGAAACGCGCGCTTCGGAAAGACGGCCTGCATCTCCTCGACAACGCTCCCGCAGATGCGGCGCATGCAGGTCGGAGCTGGCTGTATGGTTATCCCTGATCCGAGGCGCACACGCGCGAGCTCAAGGAGATCGTTGATCATGTGCGACATACGCCGCGAGCTGGCCAATATCTGCGACGCAAATTGCGCGTGGCGCTCGGGCGTTTTGGTCCGCAATTGCAGTTCGGCGAGGCCGGATATCGCGGTGAGAGGGATTTCTCAGATCATGCCCCAAGATGCTGAGGAACAGTTCACGGGAGCGGTCGACCTCCTCGGTATAGGTTATGGCTCCCTCGCCTAACACCTGATCAATGGCCTCGTTAAACCGGATCATATCGTTGAGGGAAGCGCTGTCGATCTCGACGGTGTCACGCTGCCACAACCGGATGACGGTTGCGCGGAGCGCCCTGAATTCGGAGATGAATTGCCGGGCGGATAATCCCATCTGAACCCGTGCCAGCGCGTGCTGCACCACTGCACCTTGGGTGAAGTTGGAGCGGTCCGGATGGTCTTCGGATTTTTCGTGCTGCTCCTCCTCGGTCTGGTCTTCGTCCATATCCGCGGCGAAGCGTTCCCATTCGACCGAGATGGCCTCGATATTCGCTTTTATGAATGCGGCCAGTCTCATGCCGTGGCTCCAGAAGGAAGTGCGCAGGTTGCGGAAATGGTGAGGTTAAGAAGGAGGGGCAATATTTTGCGTAGCCCAATCCGCCTTGTCTAATACGCGGCGCAAATTACGGCAGCATGAGGGGCGTTACCGGATGGCGAGGTGCTGCGCCGAAGCGAAGGCGGGCGGCTACGGCATGACGCAGGTTCGGCCGGGCCATCAGGATGTGGCGCGTGGCAGCGCCAGGATGATGGCCAGCAGGCAGGAACCAGCCTTGGTGCCAGAGGCCAAACGTCGGAAATCCAACCGCCAACTCCGACCGCAATGAGCATCTCTCCGCCTGTGCAACCTGCGTCACCAACGGAAAAGGCCTCCGCGAGGGCTTGTTAGGTGGCTCCGTGCGCCCCGTGTGTTCGCGATAGATCGCCATGTCATCATCCGCGAGCGGTAATGCAAACAAGGTCCGTAGGAGATGCGTCCTATTATACCCGAGTATTTCAATGGCTTGATTGCCATCGTCGTAACCGGGGCAAAAGTCCGGGCGCGGCAGTTCAGGAGTTGTTGGCGCTGCCGATGAGGTCTGGCAGATGTGGCACGGCAAGATGTTGCGGTGTTCTGAGGCGATGGCCGAGATAATCCCAAAACGCGATGCCGAGTTTGCGACAGGTGTGCATCAGTCCGAGGAGAGCGTCGCGACAATCGCGACCGGTGTCGCTGTGCGTGCCACCGCTGATCTTGCGCTTGATGACGTGACAGCGAATGTCGCGCTCGGAACCATTGGTGTGCAGCGGTATCTCTGGCCGGTCGAGCACGGTGAGCAACTCGGCCTTGTTGGCATGCAGTCGCTGCAAAAGGCGATCGAGCGTGACGAAGCCGGTGCGGCGGCGGAAGATGCGATCGAAGCGTGCGCGCATCTCGCTGCGCCGCCGCGGGGTTGGCGCCGCACAATACGCTTCCTGATTACGCACTTCCCTCAGTCACGAAACGCCTGGTAGCAGGCTGGGAATTCTCCGGGATTTCATGAGGTTGTGGCGATGGCTCGAAATGCCGTGCAGTTCCAGAAGGGTCTCAGCGAACCTGCCTTCGAACAGCAGTACGGCACCGAGGAGCAGTGCCGCGCGGTCGTGATCGCATCGCGTTGGCCCAACGGCTTCGAATGCCCGGTATGCGGCAGCAGGCAGCATAGCCTGGTGACCAGCCGCGATCTCTATCAGTGCACCAGGTGCCGGCGGCAGACTTCGCCGATCGCCGGGACGATCTTCGCATCGACGCATCTGTCGCTGCGGCTGTGGTTTCGTGCGATCTATCACCTGACCCAGACCAAGCAGGGCATCTCCAGCATCGAGTTGGGCCGTCGCCTCGGGGTGACGCAGACCACCGCCTGGAAGATCAAACACAAGCTGAAGCAGGTCATGCTCGAGCGGGATGCCAGCAAGCGTCTGGCCGGCCGGATCGAGATCGACGACGCCTATCTCGGCGGTGAACGCCATGGCGGGAAGCGAGGTCGCGGGGCACCCGGCAAGACGCCGTTCGTCGCCGCCGTCGAGACCACCGCCGAGGGAAAGCCGGTTCGGCTGAAGTTGCGCCGGGTCACCAGCTTCTGTGCAGCCTCGATTGCAGGGTTCGCCAAGCGCAGCCTCGATCCGGACTGTGCTGTCGTCAGCGACGGCCTTCAGTGTTTCACCAGCGTCACCGATGCCGGGTGCGCGCACCAGGTTGTCACGACCGGGTCAGGACCGAAGGCGGCACGCACGCCGGCGTTCAAATGGGTCAACACCGCCCTCGGCAACATCAAGGCCGCCATCACAGGAACCTACCGCGCCATCAACGGCAAGCATGTCCCGCGCTATCTCGCCGAATTCGAATATCGCTTCAATCGGCGATACGATCTGGCGGCCATGATCCCGCGCCTCGCATGGGCCGCCGTCCGAACTACACCGATGCCCTATCGGCTCCTGAAATTGGCTGAGGTTTATGCGTAATCAGGATACGCTTTGAGATCGGCGTAGAACTCCCAGATCCGCGTGCGGATACGTTGCTGCGCAGCGCGGTGCAGATCGGTGAAGGTGTCGAGCTTATGGACCAGCCGCTCGGCATGGACCCAGCACAAGGCATGTAGCCCGACGGCGAACTGACCGGCATCGTCGCTGAGCACGATCGCGGCGTGCAGAAAACCATGTGCGTGAACGCTGCCCCAGAGTGCGCCCTCGGTGGCGATCTGCACCGGGTCTGGGGTGACCCGCAGAGCACTGATGCCGAGGCGGTCGAGATGGGCCTGCCACGCCGGCCTGGTCGGCGAAGTGTCTCTGCGGCTGGCCCGCAAGCTCGCGGATGACTGGGGCATCAAGCATTTGCCGGTCGGCCGCGAACACGCGTCGAAGCCAGACGCATGCCTCGTCCAATGCGACATCGGCCTTGTCCAATATGCCTGTGAGGCTGAAGAAGCCATGGATTATGCCGTCGCACCGGGGCACCACTGTCGGCACCGGCCCACGCTGCCCAAGGGTCTGACCCGGCCGGCCCACTGGACCGCGCCGGGCGCAGGCACCGGGGAAGCAGCGGCCCCCTAAGTCGCGGCACCTGGCGCAGCCCGACGGCGTGAAAAAGCCCTGGCCGCAACTCGGCGCAATGCGCGATGCTGGCGTCCGACGTTTCCTCCCGACTGACGGGCCGCGCTCCATTAATTGGCGCGGCCTTTTCCTTGCCGGCTGGTCACGCGCAGGCTCGGCCAGTTTGGAGCGAGGACACCTACATTGCTATGAGCAGCTGGAAGCGAGGGATCGCGAGTCTGTGCGACTTCGACGCATTCATGTGAGAAAGTCTGGACTGGATTTACCAGACAGCGTCGAACGCGCTCGATACCTACCCTCCGATGGACAAGCAGATTTGCCGACAACGGCATCAATGCCAAGCTGGCGGTGCGTGGGCTAGGTCAAGCCCCTGTACCGTCGACCGTGCCCGGGTATTTTGAGTGCTAGGCTATCCGAGCGGGCCAATCCGAGAAAGCATCAGGCGCGGCGCGACCGGAGGCCTCTTACGCGGCCGCATTCATTCCGGCCCTGGTTGAGAATGTGCAGGCGGAAGGACAATCGCAGCATATGACGGGTGTACGTGGCGCGTGTGAAGCAATAAGTCACATCGCCGCGGGGCCGGTTGGGACCGATCTCACCCGCAGTCAGAAGCCCTTTCAGTGCGACGGAGCTGTGCTGGTCTTCTTCGATAATCAATATCGGCATGTCATGGTTAACTTTGCCGAGCAGTCTGAAGCTCAAACAATTCTTGCATTTGCTGGTATCGCGGAACCCAGCGGCGAAATCATGCAGGTCTCAAGGGTATATTCCCAACAGCCAACATATGTGGATGATGGGGCTTGCAAGCTTTTCTTTTCGAACCGCCACATGACTTCAATTTTTTGCGGCGGCAAAATTGACGCCGACGGAAAGCGCGCTGTGGCGAGCATCGCATTTAAGGCAAGCCCAGGGCAGTGACCTCCGGCATTTCGATCACAGCGCGAGGGGGCGGGATGCTCTAGTCTGGACCCCATTTGGACCCCAAGGACCGCCAAAATGGCGCGCCCTACTGGATTCGAACCAGCGACCCACAGCTTAGAAGGCTGTTGCTCTATCCAACTGAGCTAAGGGCGCACGGCCGTTCCGCAGCTCTCCACCGTATATCGCCAACTACGACGCTAGAACGGAATTCGCAGTCTGCCAATCACGGACGAACATGCAGATGGGTGGGCGAACCTGAAAAGTTTCCTCGAAACGGCTCCAGTTGTCGCTTTGCTGGGGCAGCATCTAACCGCTGCCGTAATGCGATTGCCCGTTCGGTGGGATCTCCAGCTCGGCTCGGGGCCAGGCCGGTTGGTCGCCGTTGATCCTGATCAAGGGATGCTGCTGGTGATTTGGCACGATCCTGGAGGAAGTGTTTGCCAACCGGGCAAGCTTGCCGTGTTTGCGGTTTCTTTGCAAATGAGCCTCCGCTGGAGGCCGCCGCCATTCGCCGAGATGACGAGGCACGGTGGGCGGGCCATCGCGGCCGCAAGCCAGTTCACGGTTACAAATTGCACGTCCGCCGGATCGGGCCCGACCTTCACCGAGAAAGCGGACACTGGGGAATGTAGCTAATCACCGCTTTGTCTGAAGGGCGATGCGAGCGTGATTAACACTCTTTCTTTTGATAGTCTGGCACGCTTTTCCCATTTTTAGCCGCTCCCGGGGTTTTTTCGGGGTGCCACCCACAGCGCATCCCATTGGGTTGCCAAACGAGGATCTGGTTTGCAACCCTGCCGCGGTCAGCCTGAGGTTGTGCGATGTCCGAAGCCGTCGACGCCGTGATCGCCGTCGCCCGGGACTTCCTGGGCGAGCGTATCACGACCAATGCCACCTTGCGCGAGCATCACTCGCACGGTCAGGACACGCAGCCGCCCGTGCGGCCGGATGCGGTCGCCTTCATCGAGACCTCGGATGAAGCCGCCCGCCTGCTCGCGCTGTGCAACGATGCGCATGTGCCGGTGGTGGCGTGGGGGGCGGGTACCTCGCTGGAGGGCCACGTGACGCCGGTGCGCGGCGGCATCACGCTCGATCTGTCGCGCATGACGCGCATCATCGCCATAAGCCAGGCCGATATGGACTGCCGCATCGAGGCCGGGGTGACGCGCGACCAGCTCAATGAGCACCTGCGCGATCAGGGGCTGTTCTTCCCGGTCGATCCCGGCACGTCGCTCTGCACGATCGGCGGCATGTGTGCGACGCGTGCCTCCGGCACAAATGCGGTGCGCTATGGCACGATCCGCGAGAATGTAATGGGCCTGACGGTGGCATTGGCCGATGGACGGCTGATCCATACCGGGGGGCGGGTGCGCAAATCAGCCACCGGCTATGACCTGACGCGACTGTTCATCGGCTCGGAGGGCACCCTAGGCGTCATCACCGAAGTCCAGCTGCGGCTGCACGGCATTCCTGAAGCGATATCGTCGGCCACTTGCCATTTTCCCACGCTGCGCGGTGCGGTCGAGACGGTGATTGCCATCCTTCAGACCGGCATTCCGGTGGCGCGTATGGAGCTGCTGGACGAAGTGCAGATGGGCGCCTGCATCGCCTACTCGAAACTGGACGGGCTGGAGTCGTTGCCCACGCTGTTTTTCGAATTCCATGGCTCGACCGCGTCGGTGGCCGAGCAGGCTCAGCAAGCCGAGGAGATTGCGGCGGGCTGCGAGGGCAAGGGCTTCCGCTGGGCGACCGATGCCGCCGAGCGCAGCAAGCTGTGGAAAGCGCGGCATGACGCTCTCTGGGCCTGCCTCGCACTGAAACCAGGGCATCGGGGCATCGCCACGGATGCCATCGTGCCGATTTCATCTCTCGACGAGGCGATCCTGGGCGCCAAGGAAGATATCGCGGCGTCGGGACTGACGGCACCGATCGTGGGCCATGTCGGAGACGGCAATTTCCACACAGTGATCCTGGTGCCCCCGGAACCCGACGGCCTGCAGCGCGCCTGGGAGCTCGACAAGAAAATCGTCGCCCGAGCCTTATCGCTGGGAGGGTCGTGCAGCGGCGAGCATGGCGTCGGCATCGGCAAGCGCGAGTTTCTCGAACAAGAACACGGTGCTGAGGCGCTGGCGGTGATGCGGTCGGTGAAGCAGGCATTGGACCCGCGCGGGATCCTCAATCCGGGCAAAATCTTCCTGAACTGAACGCGCGGGTCGAAGTCGGCGCCAACCGCCTCAGAACCAGGCGCTGAGGCCGACGGCCATTGAAGCAACAAATAGACAGCTCAAGAACGCTAATACGTGGATCTCATGGCGGCGCATGAAGTGTACCCCTCCGACGTCCAACAGTTGGGCGCCGGTTATGGCTTTAGTGTGGCTACGAGCCTGCAACGACGATGACAAAACCGCGCGGTTGCTTGAGCGCCTACCGTTCGCGCATCGCTGACAGCGCATCCCGGCAGCCCGGAGACAGGCTCTCCCGGTGGTCGGCGAGACAGGCAAGTGCGCGACCGCCGCCCAATCCGACCCCGCGGCAATACTCGCGGAAATCGCCGCTGCAGGCGCGGCGCATCATTGCGGCCTGCTCGCGCGGTGGCGCCATCGGTGCTGCTTGCCCGGGGACGGCGGTGCCACCCGCCGGGGGCATCGTCGCCCCGCGTTCGGTCACGCCAACGGCGGACTGGCAGGCCGGCGAAAGGCTGGCGATGTTCGCCTGCAGGCACTGCAGCGCAGCGGCCCCGCCGGTGGGCACGCTCGCACAGTGCGCCTGATAGTCGCTGCGGCAGGATTGGCGAATGGCATTGGCCTGCGCCTGAGTGGGCTGTTGCGCGCCGGCGGCACCAGCCGCGCTGAGCATCAACCCGGTCAGCAACATAAGCAGTCCAGGCCTCATCGTATTTCCCCTCGGACGCACCAGATCCTGCATAGTACGGCGCCGCGGGTGGTTCGCCAATTGCGCCGTGATTGGTTAGCATCGTCCAGCGATCAGGAGACCCGACATGACCGAAGCGTGCATTATCGGCTGGGCACACTCGCCGTTCGGCAGGCTGGAGGATCCAGACATCGAGGCGCTGATCGGCCGTGTTGCTCGCACTGCTATCGATGACGCGGGGGTTGCCCCGGCCGATGTCGAAGCGAGCTTTGTGAGTTTGTTCAACAACGGGTTTTCTGCGCAGGACTTTCCGGCTTCGCTGGTTTTACAGCACGTACCGGAACTGCGGTTCCGCCCGATCACCCGATTTGAGAATGCCTGCGCGTCGGGATCCGCCGCGGTACACGGTGCGAGGGACTTTCTTGCCGCAGGGCGCGGCCGCTTCGCGCTGGTGATCGGCGTGGAGAAGATGACGGCAACGCCAGGCCCGCAGGTCGGCGACATCCTGCTGAAGGCGAGCTACCAAAAGGAAGAGGCCGACATTCCTGCCGGCTTCGCTGGTGTTTTTGGACGCATCGCCGAACGCTACTTCCAGCGCTACGGTGATCAATCGGACGCACTGGCGGCAATCGCGGCAAAGAACCACAAGAACGGCGTCGACAATCCTTATGCGCAGATGCGCAAGGACCTGGGCTATGAGTTCTGCCGCGCTGTCAGCGAAAAGAACCCCTATGTCGCGCCGCCACTCAAACGCACGGATTGCTCTCTGGTGTCGGATGGTGCTGCTGCGCTGGTGATGACCGATGAGGAGACGGCGCGTACAATGGGCAAGGCGGTGCGATTCCGCGCGGCGGTGCAGGTGAACGACTTCCTGCCGATCAGCAAGCGCGACATCACCCGCTTCGAGGGCGCAAGCGAGGCATGGCGGCGTGCGCTCGATTCTGCAGACGTGAAACTGGATGACCTTTCGTTCGTCGAATCGCATGACTGCTTCACCATCGCCGAGTTGCTGGAATACGAAGCGATGGGGCTGACCGCACCGGGCCAGGGTGCACGCGCGGTGCTCGAAGGCTGGACGGCAAAGGACGGCAGATTGCCAGTGAACCCGTCCGGTGGACTGAAGGCAAAAGGCCACCCGATCGGCGCGACAGGCGTGTCGATGCACGCGATCACCGCCATGCAGCTGACGGGACAGGCGGGCGCGATGCAGTTGCCCCAAGCGGACATCGCCGGCGTGTTCAATATGGGCGGCGCAGCGGTGGCGAACTACGTGTCGATCCTCGAAGCGGTGCACTGAGTCACTCGGTCAGGAACTTCGAGTACCTCGGCGCTGTAGCGCACCGGATCGTCTTCGAACATGAAATGTTTGGCGTCGGGGTATGATTGCGGTGCGCGCGTTCGGCACATGCGCGGCCAGTGCCCGCAATACACGCGGTAATGGGCCCGGCGTATCGCCACCGAGCACAAACAGCGTAGGCACGCTGATGCTCTCGGCATCGCTGCGCGAGAACGGCCGGCGTTGTTCGTTGATCTGCCCCAGGAGTGTGCGCGCATTGTCACGCCAAGTCTGGCGCACCGTCGCCGGGATACCGGCCCAGGGCAGCCCGACGATGTCGCTGAAGAGCATCGACGCCCCATCGATGTCGTTTGCGCGGATCCGATCGGCGGCAGCGTTGTAGCGAGTGCCGAACGACGCAGGAGGCGGCGGCGCGTCGGCCGGCGCCAGTGAGGCATCGATGTCGCCGCCGGGCTCTGCCAGAACCAGGCGGCGCAGCAGGTCCCGCCGCTGCTGGGCGACCCGGAACGCGATGTGGCCGCCACGCGAGTGCCCCATCAGGTCAACAGGTCCGACGCCTAGTGCCTCGATGAAGGCAATCACGTCGGCGACGTGCTGCGCGATCGTGTAGTCAGAACCGACACCGTCCCAGTGTTCCGGAAAGAAGTGTCGCAGGCTGAGTGAGATCACGCGGTGACCCTGGGAGAGTGGGCCTATCACCGGCGACCAGACGCGAAAGTCGCCCAGGGTTCCGTGCACGCAGATCAACGGCACGCCAGGCCCCAACTCGATATACGCAACGTCATAGCCGTTGACGCGATGATGCAGCATGCTCGACCCCTTCGCAGCGGCTCGCCAATTGACACTTTCTTCCGGCCGGTATGGCATGCTACCCACAAGGCAACAACTTGTGGCCGAGACAGCGGCCCGTGCGCCTGGGAGGCAGCATGCCGGAAGTGACCTACATCGAATTTGACGGGACCGCGCATCGCGTTGAGGTGCCGGTCGGGACGTCGGTCATGCGTGGCGCCGTGGACAACAATGTGCCCGGAATCGATGCTGATTGTGGCGGCGAATGCGCGTGTGCGACGTGCCACGTCTATGTCGATGCGGCCTGGCTGGATAAGATCGGTCTGCCGGAGCTGGGCTCGCAAGAAGCCGCCATGCTGAGCTTTGCCGCAGTGGCTCAGCCAAACTCGCGCTTGTCGTGTCAGATCACGATGCGCGAGGAACTCGCAGGACTCGTCGTACGCATGCCGGAGGGACAGCATTGAAGCCGGATTGAACCGGCGTATTGGAGGACAATAACGATGGACGCCAACGTGAGTTTCGACCCGCGCGAGGACGCCTACTCGAAGCCACTCGACCAGATCGATGTCAGCGTCCCTGAACTCTACCAAGACGACATCTACCAGCCGTATTTCGAGCGGCTGCGGCGCGAGGACCCGGTGCACTACACCGCCGACAGCCACTTCGGTCCTTACTGGTCGGTGACCCGCTACAAGGACATCATGAGCGTTGCGGTCAACAACCACGTGTTCTCCTCGCGCTGGGATCTGGGTGGCGTCAGGCTGGAAGACCAGGTGCAGGGCTACGAGCGCCCCAGCTTCATTCAGATGGACGAGCCCGATCACGGCGAACGCCGCAAGGCGGTCAGCCCGGTAGTTGCGCCCGGCAACCTCGCGCGAATGGAAGGCCTGGTGCGCGAACGCACCATCACCGTGCTGGACAATCTGCCGCGCAACGAGACCTTCGACTGGGTCAAGCACGTGTCGGTCGAGCTGACCTCGCGCATGCTGGCGACGCTGTTCGACTGGCCGATTGAAGATCGCCATCGCCTGATGTTCTGGTCAGACGTCACCGTGTGCCACGTCGATACGCCAGACGCGCCGGTCCACTCCGAGGCCGAGCGGTACGCCGAATTGCAGAAGATGGCCACAGCGATGAAGGCGCTGTGGGATGAACGGGCCGCGAGCAATGCGCCACGCTATGACCTGATCTCAATGATGGCGCACGCGGATGCGACCCGGAACATGGATTTCCGCGAACTGCTGGCGAATTGCAGCCTGTTGATCGTTGGCGGTAATGACACAACGCGCAATTCCATGTCGGGCGGCGTATGGGGCTTCTCGAAATATCCCGAGGCCTATCGCAAGCTACGGGAAAATCCCGAGCTGGTGCCCAGTGCCATCTCCGAGATCATTCGCTGGCACACGCCGGTGCTGCATCTGCGGCGCACTGCCCTGCAGGATTTCGAACTCGGCGGCAAGACGATCCGCAAGGGCGACAAGGTGGCGATGTGGTTCGTCTCCGGCAATCGCGACGAGGATGCGATCAAGGATCCGCACGAGCTGATCGTCGATCGCCCCCGGGCACGCGAGCATATCTCGTTCGGTTTCGGCGTGCATCGCTGTGTCGGCAATCGTCTGGCCGAGCTGCAGTTGCGCATCCTGTGGGAAGAGATTCTGAAGCGCGACTTCGAGATCGAGGTGATGGACAAGCCGAAATACCTGCGCTCGAACATCATCCACGGCATTCGCGAACTGCCGGTGCAAATTCACTGAGGGAGGAACACTATGAACGCACCGGTCGACATGGACCGTGGGGCGCTTGCCTTGTCGATGCCTCTCGACAAGATCGATGTCAGCGATCCGCGGCTCTACTATGGCGACGTCTGGCAACCGTATTTCGCGCGGCTGCGTCGAGAGGATCCGGTACACTACACGCCGGACAGTCCCTATGGTCCGTACTGGGCTGTCACCAAGTACAAGGACATCGTGCAGGTCGAGGTGAACCACAAGGTGTTCTCTTCGTCCGATGATGTCGGTGGCGTTCAGATCAACGACGCGCCGAAGGGGTTGGAGCGCACCAGCTTCATCCGCATGGATCCGCCAGAGCACGACGATCAACGGCGGGAGGTCAGCTCGACCGTCAACCCGATCACGCTGGCCAAGATGGAGAGCCTGATCCGCGAACGCACCAACATGGTGCTGGACCGTCTGCCGCGTGGCGAAACCTTCAACTGGGTCGAGCACGTGTCGATCGAGCTGACATCGATGATGCTGGCGACGCTGTTCGACTATCCGATTGAGGACAAGGCGCGGCTGATTCGCTGGTCCGACACGTTCATCTGCGACATCAACGCGCCCGACGCGCCGGTGCACTCCGAGGAAGAGCGCTTCGCCGAGCAGATGCGCTTCGCCGAGCACATGAACGAGTTCTGGGAAGAGCGGGCGAAGAAGCCGAAAAGCTTCGACGTGATCTCGATCATGGCGCATGGCGAGGCGACCAGCAAAATGACGCTGCGCGAGCGCATGGGCATCCTCATCCTGTTCCTGGTCGGCGGCAACGACACGACGCGCAACTCGATGTCCGGCGGCTTGCTGGGATTGAGCCGTTTTCCCGATCAGTGGCAGAAGCTCCGCGAGTATCCCGAACTCGTGCCGGGTGCCATTTCGGAATTCGTCCGCTGGCAGACGCCGGTCATCCACATGCGGCGTACTGCGCTTGCCGATGCCGAGATTGGCGGCAAGCCGATCAAGGCAGGCGACAAGGTCGTGATCTGGTACATCTCCGGCAACCGCGACGAAGACGTGATTGAGCGAGCGGACGAGGTGATCGTCGACCGGAAGCGCCCTCGCGAACACATGTCGTTTGGTTTCGGCATCCATCGTTGCCTTGGCAACCGACTGGCCGAACTGCAGCTGCGCATTCTGTGGGAGGAGGTCCTGCGCCGCGACCTGCGCATCGAGGTGGTCGACAAACCGGTCTACGCCTACTCCAACTTCCTGCATGCGATCCGCCAGTTGCCGGTGCGCATCGCCGCCTGATCGAGCTCACCAGGCCTCTTCCGAGGCCTGGTGAAACGAGTGCTGGTGTTTACCGCGACAGTGCTCGCTCCGACGATGCCGCCGGCGTGGACAAGGCGGCATCGATCTCGTCGAACGACCGGCCGCGCGTTTCGATGCCGATGAACCAGAAAGCTACGGCACCCAGCACATACCAAAAGGCAAAATAGTTGAATGCGGGGACCAGCGCCTCCAGAGTCGCCTTCGGCGCCACGTAGGTCGATGACCCCGCAATCAGCGCGAGCCCAGCCGGGCCAATGAACTTGCCAAGATTGCCCACCCCATACACAAAGCCCATGCCGCTGCCGCGCAGTCGCGCCGGCCACAACTCTCCCATGTACGGACCGACGATCGAATAGTTGCCGCTGCCGAAGAAGTTCTGCAGCACGATCATCAGGAAGAACATCGAAACGCCGCCAATGAACACGCTGTTCAGGTAGCCGGCGAGCGACATGAACAGCGCAGCGACGAGGCAGCTCAGTACGCCGGACGCGCGCCGACCCATCGCATCGGAAATCCACGAGCAGAAGAAACGGCCCGCCACTGCGGCGATGCTCACCCAGATGGCAAGCTTCGATGCCTCGGCCGGGGTGACCTGCAACACCATCACGAACAGTGTCACCATCCATAATGCGAGGCCCACTCCACCCGTCTGAGTCAGCCCGGTCAGACAACCGGTGATCAGACTGCGTGGATATTTGAACAGCTCCATCCAGCGGGTATGCTCTGGCGCCGGTATAGTGTCAGGCAACGTGATCGAGTGCGGGTCGACCTGCAACGCCCAGGCGATTGACCGACGTGCCTCCTCGACCCGGCCCATGCGCATCAGCCAGTAGGGCAATTCTGGAACCCAGGCACGAATATACAGCGTCAATGCCGCCGGCAGCAGCCCGACGGCGAACATCCCGCGCCACCCGATATACGGAGTGGCATACCCTCCCAGGAAGGCACCGAGCAGCACGCCGACCGGCAACATCGTTGTGGTGAGTCCAGTGATCCACCCGCGCCTGGCCGCCGGCACGAATTCCTGCACCAGCGTTATATCGACCGAGTAGAGGCCGGTCACGCCGAGCCCGATAATAAAACGGCAGATGACGAGATAGATCCACGCCCCATGTGGCGTCACCGCCATCGCGCCGGTGGCGAGGGAAAAGTTCAGCACGGTGGCGATCATCACCTTGCGGCGACCAATCTTGTCCGCGAGCCACCCGTAGAACAACGAACCGAAGGGCGCACTGATTCCCGAGGCCAACAGGATCAGCCCCAACTCGCCATAGGTCAGGTTCCAGTCCTTGACGATGAACGCCAGAACAAATCCGATCAGGAAGAAATCGAAGAAATCGAGCATGTCGCCGAGTGTTGCGGCGAGCGCGATCTTCCATTGGTTCGCGGTCAGCTTATGTCGCCGATCGATCAGATCGAGCATCCTGGACCCTCCTTGAGACTCGCCCGATCTGGCGAAACGGGCGGTCCGTTGCTTTCTTGTGTAGCAGAGGCGCCGTAACGCGGAGCAGCAGCTTGGCAGTCAAGCTGCAGCACGATCCCGTCAGGAGTGTATCGCAAAGCGCCGAACACCAGCAATGCTGCCTCTTCCCGTCCATCGGCAATCCGGCGCAGCATGGTGGCACGAAACAGTGAGATCGCAAGGAGGACAGCTGATGAACGATGCAACTCCGCATCCGACCGAGCAGCCCTGGCAGTGGTCCGAGGCCAGGTGGCGCAGCATCATCAGCCGCGCGCGCGCCGGACGCAGCCTGAAACCAAAGGCTTGGCCCGACGGGGCCCGCTGTGCCGTCGCGATCAGCTTCGATGCCGATCACGAAACCATCCCGCTGCGTGATAGCGACGAAAGCCCGATGCGGATCAGCCAGGGCCAGTACGGCAACCGCCAAGCCACGCCGCGCATTCGCCAGCTGCTGGAACGCGAGTCTGTTCCGGCATCATTTTTCTATCCGGCGGTCTCAGCCTTGCTGCATCCCGAGGAAGTGCGTGCGCTCGCCGATGACGGCCACGAGATCGGCATACATTCATGGATACATGAAGCCAATACCACATTGCCGCGCGAGGCGGAGCGCGACCTGACGTTCCGCGCCGCCGAGACGCTGGGGCGGATCGCTGGGCGCGATCCGGTGGGTATGCGCACTGCCAGCTGGGACTTTTCTGTCAACACGCTCGACATCGTCCGCGAACTCGGGCTGCTGTACGATAGCTCGCTGATGGCGGATGACGATCCCTACGAGATCATGGATGCCGGCGAGCCGACCGGCATCGTCGAGCTGCCGCCGGAATGGATTCGCGACGACGCCGTATATTACAACTTCGTCCGCTTCTCGGCGTTGCGGCCCTACACGCCACCCTCAGCGGTCGAGGAGATCTTCACGGCTGAATTCGATGGCGCATGGGACGAAGGCGGCCTGTTCCTGCTCACCATGCATCCGCATATCACAGGCCATCGTTCGCGGATGCCTGTACTTGAGCGGCTGATCAAGCACATGAAGGCGCGCGGCAAATGCTGGTTCGCCACCCATGAACAGGTGGCGCGGTGGTGCAAGGAGAACGCGTAACCCGGCGCCAGCTAGGCCTGCGCGACCGCACCCGACCACGGTGACGCTACGTCGCTGATGCCGGTTCGCGTTCCGTCGGCTGACTGCACAATGACGTTGGGGCAGGCGAAGTTGATCGGCACTGCGTTGTGCTCGACCACCTGCAGCGGCCCGTCCGCGGCCAGCGCATCCAGCAGCGCGGCGGGCAGGCGCGTGTCCGCGCTTGCGGCCTCGGCGCTGGATACGTCGATCCGTGGATGATGCGCCGCTGCCTCCACGTCCATGCCGAAGTCGGCGATGAAGGTCATGAGCTGGAAGACCGAAGCCAGGATGCGCCTTCCGCCTGAAGCGCCGCCGGCAACGAATGGCCGGCCGTTCTCTGCCAGGATGATCGGCAGCATATTGCACAGCGCGCGCTTGCCAGGTGCGATCGAGTTCGGCGAACCGGGACGCGGATCGAACCACATCATGCCGTTGTTGAGCAGAACGCCCGACTGCGGCAGCAGCACGCGGCTGCCGAACGACGACATCAGCGTGGTGGTCATCGCTACCGTGTTGCCCTCGGCATCGCAGGCGGTGAGGTGAGTTGTGCAGCTTTCCGCCGCCAGCGGCTCAGATTCGCCAAGGCGAGGCCAGCCGTTCCGCATAGGCCGCCTTCATCACGCGCGCCAGCGTGCGGTACCACTCGGAGGAGGGCGCCTTGCCGGAATAGGGAGCGTCCGCCATGCCTTCCAGGACGCGTTTCAACGTCGGCGCCGCGGTGAGGCCACCGGTGAGCTGCAGCGTGCGGCCGCGCCAGCCAACCTGCTCCGCTTCCCAGGTGCGAACCTGGCAGTTCCGCAGGTCCTCGAGTGACAGTACGCCGCCCAGCGCCTTGACGTCAGCAGTGACAGAGGCGGCGACCTCGCCGTTATAGAAATCGCGAAGGCCCGCACGGCCCAGGCGCTCCAAGGTCTCCGCCAAATTCCCCTGGCGGAAAAAGCCGGGCTTGCCTTGGTAAGGCGGCGCAGGCGGCTGGCCGTTCGGCAAATAGATGGCGGCAGTATGCGGATACAGCCGTATCGCCGAGGCAGAGGTGACCACTTTTAGCGCGGTATACCAATCCTGCGGCAGACCGCGTCTTGCCAGGGCGACGGCGGGAGCGATCACGTCCGCCAACGGCAGCTTCCCCCACTGACGATGGATATACTCATAGCCGGCAACGGAAGCAGGAATGGCAACCGAGAGGGGGCCGTGGATGTTGATGTCGTTCTCGACCTCCGGCCAGGCAAACAAGTCCGTGGTCATGCGGCCGGTGAGTTTGTAACGCTTGGGATCGGTTGCGGCAGGCGCGCGCGGACCGAAGTCCACCACATCGGCGCGCGGCTGGCCGGCTCGGTGCACCAAGGCAAAGCCGATGCCCCCGAGACCCGAGTTCCAAGGTTCATGCGTGGCAAGCGCCAGTGCGGTTGCCACCGCCGCGTCCATCGCATTGCCACCGGCGTCCAGGACAGCGACGCCAGCTTCGGCCGCGCCCTTCGCCTGCGACACCACCATGCCGCGGTGCCCAGTCGCCGATGGCTTGCTGAGCTGCCAGTGCTGGGTGAGGTGCGGCGGCGGAACGTATTGCATCGGCTGCTCCTGGTCGTGCAGCGCGATCGTCTGCCGATGGATCGGCGAAGACAAGCCGAGCAAATGGGTTGATGGCAGATGTGAGCAGGAACGCCCGTTGCCATAACAGCGGGCTTGCCCGAACGTGGCGGCACCAACACGAGATTCGTCATGTTCCTGAACCGATTTGCCGACACGACCGAACCACTCGATCTGACCGAGACGGAGGAGTTCCGTTCGCTACTGACAAGTGCTGCCGACCTCGGCATTCCGCACACGCCCCAGGTCAGGTACGTGTCGCGCAATATCGTGCTGCGGCAGTTGCGATTGCATTTCCTCGAGTGGGGAGAGCCGGGCGCGCCCCCGATCGTATTGCTGCACGGCGGACATCAGTCAGCGCATTCCTGGGATCTGGTCAGCCTGCACCTGGCGCAGCGCTACCACGTACTGGCGCTCGATCAGCGCGGCCATGGCGACAGCGAATGGGCGCGGGACGTGTCCTATACCAACCATGAGATGTCGTTGGATGCAGAAGCATTTATCAGCGCTACGAGGCTGCAGCGACCGCTGCTGATGGGCCACTCGATGGGGGGCCGCAATGCGATGCTGCTGACGCGCCGCAATCCATCATTGCTGCGCGCGCTGGTGATCGTCGACGTGGGACCCGAGGTGTCGGATCGCGGTCGCGCGGTGATCGCCGGCTTCGTGCGTGACAACGAGGAGTTCGACGATCTCGACCACTTCGTGCGCAACGTCCAGCAGTACGATCCGTATCGTTCGCGCGAGCATATCGAGCGGACGGTGAAGTACAACATGCTGCAGCGGGCGGACGGAAAATTTGTCAGCAAATGCGATGCGAACCCGCGCCGACTTGGCGTGGTGCGCGGTACCGGACCGCAGGAGAACATCACGCTGGAAGAGGCGCGGGCCTTCGACTTACCGGTGCTGCTGGTGCGCGGCGCCGACTCTCGGATCCTGACCGCCGAGGCGGCCGACCGGTTTCGCCAGACGCTGCCGAACGGGACGCTGGTGACCGTGCCAAATTGCGGGCACAACGTCCATGGTCAGAACACCAAAGGTTTCATAGATGCCATCGGCGGGTTCCTGACAGATAAGTTCTTGCCGAATTAAGTTCTTAGTCGGACTGCACAGGTTTGCCGGTGACATCGCGGCTTGGAGGAATCAGCGCGCGCCCGAGCACGGCGCCTCCGCAACTGCACGACTTGCCAAGGCGATCAGGTTGGTCCAATGGGCAGTCGTGCCCTTTGGCATAGCAGCGGGCGGCGGGCAATCGGGGGCCAGGCATGGCTCCCCGGGCAAGCGGAGGCGCCCATTGCAACGGTGGCTGCGCTGGGAACGATGGCCGTGGGGAAGGTTGCGTGCGGCGGCGTGATGACGACAATTACATGTCGGTTGTCGGACACTGCCGCGTTGGGCCAGGACACCGCAGCAGCGATAAGCACAAACAGGACAAGAGAACAGCGCGACGACATGCGAGACAGATGTTTTCGCGGGGCCGGGCAGCGCATCTATCCTGTCGTTCTGACAGGACCACCAAGTGACGCTATGAGCTACATGGCGAAATGTCGAGAAGCCTGACCGAAGCGCTCCAACCGATAGTATGGATTGACCGGTTCGCCACGGACGGCATCGGCGGTGATACGACCAATGATCGGGCCAAGCGTGTAGCCATTGGCGCTGACCGCATTGAAGAACCCCGGCAACCCGGGCGCCTCGCCCAGGATCGGCGCGCGGTCGATCGCTGGGTTGATGCCGGTCCAGCAGCGCACGAATGACAGCGAGCGCAGTGCCGGAAGCACGCGTGCACAGACCCAGAGGTTGCCCTCGATGCTACGTCGCAGATTTTGTGAGCGTCCGCTAACTTGGTCAAAGCCGCCGAACCAACCGCCGCCGACCAGGAAACCGCCGCTCGCCTGCTGCTTCAGTGACAAGTGCCGGTTGGCCAGCGCAATCAGGTGTTGCGTCATCGGCGGCGCAGGCTCGGTGACGATCACCTGCTGCACAGTGCCGGTCACCGGCAGGTCGAGCCCCACCATGCGGCCAATGTGACCCGCCCACGGACCGGTCGCATTCACCACGCGGCCCGCGATGACCAAGCCCTTGCTTGTCTGCACATGCCACGCCGCACCCTGGCGCTCGATCGCGTGCACCTCGGCGCCCCGCAGCAGACGCGCACCGGCCCGTTGTGCCAGCTTCACTACCGCCATCGTGCCGCGCAGCGGATCGCCGTACCCTTCTGCCGGAACAAAGTCCGCGCCGACCATGTGTTCCGACACCGCTGGCGCCAGTGCGCGCAGTTCGTTGGCGCCCAGAACGTGACTCTCAATCCCCCAGCGCCGCTCCATCGCCGACTTGCGTCGGAGCCACTCAAGGCTCGCAGCATCCTCAGCCAGCATCAGCCCGCCCTCGGTGCGGATGCCAAGATCTTCGCCGACCTCAGCCGCGATCTCCTTCCACAGTGCGATGGAACGCGGTGCCAGCGGCAGCGTGTGCGCCGCCTGTCCGCCATCGTCCGGCGTCTCGTCGGTGAAGTCGTAGGACAAAAGCTGGACGTGCAGGCTGCCGGCATTTGCGGTGCTCGCGGCCATGCCGGCTTCGTCGCGGTCTGCCAGCAGCACGTCACCACCATCCTTCGCCAGAAAGTAAGCGCTGCACAGGCCGGCAAGGCCGCCGCCGATCACCAGCACGTCGCAATGCCTTGTTTCCTGCGCCATCGAAGGAAACCGGTGCAGATTCGGCGATGAGGTCGGAAGCTGCAGCAACGGCGCCTCGAATTCGGGTGCCTCAAACATCAGCGGTGCAGCAGGCACCGGACGCAGCGGCGCGCGAGGTGCGGCAAATGCCATGTCATCAGGCGCGTCAGGGCAAAGCCGGGCGATTGTCGCGGCACAGAAGCGGCCTTGGCAGCGCCCCATTCCGGCGCGCGTCGCCTTCTTCAAGGCCGGCAGCGAGCTCACGCCGGCTGCCAACTCCTGACGTAGGCGGCCGGCGGTGACCTCTTCGCACCGACAGACGATGGTGTCGTCTGCCAAGGTGGCGGGTTGCGGTGGACGGAACAGCGTCCATAGCGCGCTTTGGAACGACATCGCCCGCGACAACGCCGCGCGGGTCGCAGGTTGGTCCGGTGGATTCAGACCAAGCTCGCGCGCTGCGGCCAATCCTGCCAGCCGACCACGCGCCATTGCCACGCGCGCGCCACCGAGTGCGGCGCCATCGCCGACCGCGAAGACGCCTGGCACCGATGTGCGGCCGTCATCGTCGGTTTCGGTCGCCAGATGGCCAAGCCCGGCGTCGACGAACCGGTGATTGGCCCCAAGAGCTCGGGCGAGCCCGGTTTCCGGCTGAAATCCCAGGTTCAGCGCGACGACGTCCACGTCGAAGACGCGGCCGTCGACGCACGCTGTCTGGACGCGGCCGTCGCCAGTAAGCGTCTCGACCTGCGATGACCACAGCACCGGCACGCCAGCCCGTTTCAACCGCAGCAGCATGCCGATGCCCTCGCGCAGCAGGTGAGGTGCAGCACGTGCCATCGTCCATGCGGTCCGCCATCCGGTCGGGGACGGGCGCGGCGCCGCTTCCACCACCGCGAGAGGCTTCACGCCGCAGGCCAGGAGTTCGCAGGCAAGCTGAAGGTTCAGTGGTCCGCTGCCACCGATCAATACCCGTTCGCCAGGACACACACGCTGTGCCCGCACCAAAGTCTGCAAAGCGCCCGTGGTCATCACGCCTGGCAGCGTCCAGCCGGGTATCGCGACCGGGCGCTCATGCGCGCCAGGCGCCAGGACCAGCTTTCGGGGGCGAAAGGTAACCGCGCGGCCGGCAACCAGGGCGGCAATCTCGTCAGGGGCAAACCCGCCCCAGACGGTGGCGTCGGTGTCAATGCGGACGCCGGCGTGCTGGGCGCGATTCCGCAGATGATGGCCGAGGCGGAATTGCGCGTCCGGGAGACGGATCAGCATGGCTGTCGGCAAGCGGCTTGGCGTATTGGCCCGCCGGTGGCGCTGCGCTCGTCGAGTATGACCACAGAGGCCCCGCTTCCGCGGCGGCGACCCCCGCTGACAGTCCGGCTGGCCCCGCGCCGACGACCAGAACGTCGCATGCGTGATCCTCGGCTGGTGCCGCCGTCGTGTTCGGGGGCCGAGCGATGCGAGGGGCAGCGTCGGTTCGCCGGTAACCTGCATGCCGTCGGCGACCTTGGTCATGCAGGCGCGCTGCCCGATACGGCCGTCCACCGTCACCACGCAATCGAAACAGGCGCCCATGCCGCAGTGCAGGCCGCGTGGCGCGCCACTATCGGTGCGCCGATAGGCGAGGATACCGGCGGCGGAAAGCGCGGCGGCGATCGTCTCGCCTTCGAGTGCCTCGATAGGCGTGTCGTCAAAACGGAAACCGATGGGGCGACCGACAGGTCGGATAGAGCGATGCAAGAGCCGCATGCGACGCTTCTAGGGGCCGAAATGGATCGGTCAAAGTCCCAAGGCGGCATGGCGCCGATTTAAGGCAGTGTGCCTGTTCCGTCAGCCGACGGCGATGCAGGAGAGCACGCCATGTGTGAACACGGCACGATCGACCTCGGTCGGCTGCGCACGGCGCGGTTCGACCGCCGCAGTTTCCTGCGGGCGACCGCCGCCAGCAGTCTGACACTGGCGCTGGGCGCCAGACCGCAAAGGACGATGGCGTGATGCTCGACTTTGTCATCACGCCCACCTTCGCCGAGCAGGTGACCTTCCTTGGCGCGGGACAGGTGGATGCCGGACTGATCCCTATACCAGTTTCGTGGCGCTGTTCGACGCAAGCGCGCCGGTGAAGATCATCGCCGCCGGCGGTATTCAGGGGTGCATCCTGGTGGCGCAGCCGGGACTGGATAGCCCCGAGAAGCTGAAGGGCAAGACGCTGGGCACCTTCCAGATGGATACGCTGGAAGTGCTGCCCTGCCATTGGATGAAGCGTCACGGGGTCGCGTTCAAGGACGTCAACGTGCGCTACATGGGCAATACGCCCGAGGCGGTCGAGGCCGGCGCGCTTGACATGATCTGCACCATCGAACGGTATGGCACATGCTGCTGAACGACGTGAAGGCAGCGTTCTATACATTGCTGTCGTCAACCGGGCGCGAGCCGGCAGGACTGGTGATCGCGTTCACGCTGGCGATCTCGACGGTGTGGCAATCCGCTATTTCCAGTTGTTCGAGAAGCTGGCGCTGCCATCACGTTGCTCGCACCGGTGTCGCCTATCGCCTGCTGCCGGTAGCGATCTTCCTGTTCGGCATCGGCAACGGCCAGGCGATCTTCATGGTGGTGGTTGCCCTGTCCTTCCACATGGTGCTGGCGACTCTCCAGCAGGTCGATGGCGCCAACCGCAACCTGATCAGCGTTGCCCGGACGATGGGAGCGTCGAAGCAACAGATCTATACGCGCGTGGTGATCCCGGCAATTCTACCAGACTTGTTCATGGTGCTGCGGATGAACCTAAACGCTGCCTGGATGGTGGTGTTGATCGCCGAGGCGACCGGTGCGGCTATGGGCTCGGATGTGGAAAAGCCGCTGCTTGATACGATGCTGCAGCGGGCCAAGAGTTCTGGTGTGCACAGCGTGATCTGCGATGGCGAGGTGATCTATGCCGACGGCCGCTTTACCAAGGTGAAGCGCGATGCGGCGCTGCGGGTGCTGCATGACGATCTGAAAAGGCGCTGCCGGATGACGAGGTGGAGCGCCGCAAGCTGTCGAAGGCGTTGTTGCCGAATGTGAAAGCGTTCTATGCTGACTATTTCGATCCGTCGGCCCATGCGCCATTCTATCGGCCCAGTTCGCGCGTCTGAGGAAGGTTCGGCACGGAAGTTTCAGGTGACGGTGCTGGCGTTGGGTGCGGTCAGCGGTGGCAATCAGTCGATCGGACGCCCGGTCAGGATGTCAATGCGTTGGTTGGTGCCGGTCAAGATTTTGATCGGCTTGCCGTGCGCTTTCCGATTGAAGGCGTCGCGCTCAACGGCGTTGGCACGGGGCGTTCCGGCCAAACCGATCGCTTTGGACTGCAGTGGGCCGCTCGTTCCGTCCAAACGCGTCGTGCGCGTTCGCCGCGCTTGCGCGCCAGCGCTCATCTGGCGTACCGGCGCGGTTGAACACCGTTGCGCGGCTGAAGAGTGTGGCACTTTTGACGCGCGTAAATCCACACCTATCGATTACATGCCGGGGCGCCGCACAGCAGCGTGACGAGCGACAGCAGATAAGCCATGCTGCGGGGGTGGTTCACGCTATGCTGAATGACACACTTGACCGGGGGCCAGGCTATACGCCGCGGCGCCCGCTGTGGCAAAGTTGCGTTGCCCGACACCGCTGCGCCATCATGGTGCACCAGTGGATTTGAGCAGAGGGAACCCAGTGATGCCGGAGTTCGACCTGGTGATTCGTGGCGGCACGGTGGTCACCGCCGCCGATACATATCGAGCGGATGTCGGCGTGCGCGATGGTCGCATTGCCGCGGTCGGTGAGAGGCTGGAGGGGACCGATACTCTGGACGCCGGCGGACTGTATGTGATGCCCGGCGGCGTTGATACACACTGCCACATCGAGCAACTGCGGCCGAACGGCAAGGCAGACGAAGAAAGCTTTACCACCGGCAGCACGGCCTGTCTGGCCGGCGGCACCACCACCGTCGTGACCTTTGCCGCGCAGTTCAAGGGTCACGGCATCCGCGACACGCTGGCCGAGTACCGTCGGCGGGCGAAAAAGGCGATGGTGGACTACAGCTTCCACCAGATCATCACCGATCCATCCGATAACCGTGGTGCGCCAGGAGATCCCGGAGGTCGTGGCCTCGGGCGTGCGCAGCCTGAAAGTATTCCTGACCTACGAGCCGTCGCATCTCGATGACCGCGAGTTCCTTCGCGTGCTCGCCGCGGCGCGGCGCAATGGTGCGCTGGTGACGATGCACTGCGAGAACTACGAGGCCATTCGCTGGCGCATGGCCGCCCTGATGGCGGATGGCCGCAGCGCGCCGAAATACCATTCGTGGTCGCGGCCCAAGGTGGTCGAACGCGAGGCTACCTACCGCGCGATCGCTTTGGCCGAGATGGTGGACCAGCCGATCCAGGTGTTCCACGTTTCGTGTCCCGAAGTGGCGGAAGAGATCGCCCGGGCGCAGGCGCGCGGACTGAAAGTGTGGGCCGAGACGTGCCCGCAATATTTCGTCCTTGGCGCGGCCGATATGGACCGGCCGGGCTTCGAGGGTGCCAAGTTCATGTGCAGCCCAAGCCCGCGTGATAGAGCCACAAGCGAGGCGCTGTGGGATGCCGTACGGCATGGCACGTTGGACATCGTATCGTCCGATCACAGCGGCTCCAGCTACGAAGGCGAGGGCGGCAAGCGCATCCACGGCAACAACGCGCCGTTCCCTGATATTCCTAACGGTGTTCCAGGTCTGACCACGCGGCTGCCGCTGGTGTTCAGCGAAGGGGTGACCGCCAGCCGGGCCGTCGACCCGGTGCTGACCTGGCTGAGCCGGGCGAGGCG
Source organism: uncultured Alphaproteobacteria bacterium (assembly GCA_963850535.1). GTDB lineage: Bacteria > Pseudomonadota > Alphaproteobacteria > Acetobacterales > Acetobacteraceae > JAMXLO01. The sequence continues at coordinate 25,085 of CAWKMC010000004.1, forward strand.
ACGGCCCAGCGGACGATCGCCTTGTGCTACGCCAGGCACCGCCCGCTGACCGCGACCGCTCGCACGCTCATCACGGCCATCCGCTCCCAGGCCGGTTAGCTCCGGCTGGTCAGGTCGGCCTGGTCAGGTCGGCCTGGTCAGGTCGATGAGCATGCGCTGGTGCGGGAGGCCGGCGTAGTCCACCAGGCCCCCGGTCCGCCGCAGCCCAGCCAGCGGAAGAAGGCGATGTTGGCGGGCTCGATGAAGGCCTCCATCTCCCGGCCGCCGAGCCGGGCCGCCAGCTGACCGCGAACCGGACCAGCGGAGCGCCGGCCGAGATGGCGATAGCTGGCCTGTACGGCCAGGCGGTCGCCCTTCCACCGTCCGTCGGCGCTCGGGTCCCAGCGGGAGAGCCTTACCGTGCCGCAAATGGTCTCGTCCGCCCGGCCGATGACGTGGATCGTGGCCGGGTCATCGTCGTGCCCGTCGCGTCGTCGCCGCCAGCCCCGCCGGCGTCGCCGTACGAGCCGCCGAACATGCCCTGCTCGATGACGAAGACCTGGTGCCGGATCCGGAAATGCGCGCACCGTTCGGCCTCGGTGGCCACGGCGTCGCAGGCCAGCAGCTGCGTGGCCGCCGCCCGGGACGAGCGGCCCGGCAGGCTAGCCGTGGCTGACGAGCGGGAGGAAGGTTCGGCCATCCGTGTCGGTTCTCTCCTCTAGCAGGCTCATCCCGGAACAGGCCTGGCACCGGGCGCAGCCGGCGGCCGCCGTGTGCGCGCCGATGCCGCGCGCCTTCAGGTAGGGCACGACCCGGCGGTAGATCGTCTCGCAGTACTCGGGCGAGGGGGCGACCAGGTCTTCCATCAGGCTGCCCACGGTCGGGCGCAGCGGCACCACGAACGGGTAGACGCCGATGTCGATCGCCCGGCGGCACCCCTCCACGATCAGGTCGGGGTCCTCCCCCATGCCGAGGATCACGTAGGTGGACACCTGGCCCTCGCCGAACGCGGCCACCGCCCGCTCCCAGGCCCGGAAGTAGCCGTCGATCCCGGTGCGCGCCTTGGCCGGGGCGATCCGGGCCAGCACCTGCGGGTCGAAGGTCTCGACGTGGATGCCGGCCGAGGAGATGCCCATGTCGGCGACCCGGTTGATCACGTCCAGGTCCCGGGGCGGCTCGAACTGCACCTCCACCGGCAGGCCCGAGGCCTCGCGCACCGCCTGGCCGCACCCGGCGACGTAGAGAGCGCCTTGTCCGGGGTGGCGGTCGTCCCGGTGGTCAAGGTGGCGTCCACCGCGCCGTCCAGGTCCCGGGCCGCGACCGCGACCTCGGCCAGCATCTCCGGGGTCTTCCTCGCGATCGTTCGGCCGTTGGCGAGCGTGACGCCGATGCCGCAGAACGCGCACTGGTCGGCGTTGCCCCAGTAGGCGCACGTCTGGTTGACCGTGCTGGCCACCGAGTCCAGGTGCAGCAGGGCGATCTTCCAGTACGGGATGCCGTCGGCCGTGGCCAGGTCGTAGTAGCGGGGGCGGCGGGACGGCTCAGCCGAGGCCAGCCGCTCGCCGTCCCGGTAGACGGCCCAGCCGTCGTCCTCGGCCCGCAGCACGTACGGCGAGGTCCTGGCGTAGTGCGCGCCGGTGGGCACGGTAGCGGCGAAGCCGTCGACCCAGAGCATGCCGGCGTCGGCGGGCCCGGCGCCGCCCTGCCGGGACTCGAGCGGCACCTCCACCCGCAGGCCGCGGCCCTGCAGTTCGGTGATGAGGTGCGCCAGCCGGTTGTC
>CAWKMC010000005.1:0-91602 GCA_963850535.1 uncultured Alphaproteobacteria bacterium
GAACCGCGTCTTCCAATCCTACACAAACATCGTCGATCACTGCTGCGACGCCTGGAACAAGCTCATCGCGCAGCCTTGGACGATCATGTCTGTCGGCCTTCGGCATTGGGCCTATGGGTTCTGATCAACGAGCGCTGGTATAAGCCCAGCATTCGTTTTCTCGCCAATTACCTCAGGATTACCGTGCCAGATATTTCGTTCGGGATCTGCCATGGCACGCGGCGGGGTGTTGAACAAGCGTGGTTTCGCGAGTATCTCGGTCAGGGCGTGACGGTCATAGGAACTGAGATATCTGATACGGCCGAGCAATTTCCGGACACAGTGCGCCATGACTTTCACGAGCCGCGTGGTCGCCATGCCTCGCCAGATTTGCCGATGGAGCGGACTGGGGATGTCCTGCAAATGACGATGGTGGGTACCCTTCATCATCCCGGATGTCGGCCTTCGGAGGATTCAGGTGAGCCTGAATGAGGTGGACTTGGCGCGTGTGGAGTTCACCAGCCGCTCCCACAAGACATTTGAGTTCGAGGTCCCATCTTCGGCTGTTCTTCAGGCCGGGAATGCACTCTTGCTGACGATTGAGCGACGGCAGCCTTTCGACTGACGCACGACCGCTCGGGTTCCACCTCACGGGCATAAGTTACGCTTTATTAGATCAATTACCTTAAGCGGATCACAGCGAAAATCAGACTGCATCCCTTTATCCGGATCCGTTGCTACACCGTGAAGCGAAATGTAGCGGCCAAGTTTATGGCAAATGATGTCATAATAGAAATCGTCGCGCATGAATTGCGTTGTGAGGGCGATTAGCGTCAGGCCGCGTGGAGCAAAGACGATGTTTGATAGGCCGGCGCCGAGATTACCCACCACGAGCCGAACTCGCGAGAATGCGCTAATCTGCTCCGCGAACGTCATCGTCTCAGGATAGACGATGACGAAGCCCATGTGCCGCAAAATTGGCAGGAAATCGTCTTCATTTAGCAGACGACGCTTGGATGTTTTGTTACGGGAGACATAGACTAGCTTGGGGCCGTCAGTGCCAGACGCAACCAACTTTTCGAGTGCTGTGATGGCGGCTGGCGCTTTGATCCAAGGCTGCACTGTCAGGGGCGCAGGATAAACCAAGCGCTCGAATTTGTATTTGTCAAAGTTGGTAAAAAGAGCTTGGTCGGGGCGCACTCCCATTGTAGCGAGAGAATCGAGATAGACTTGGCTAATTCCGCCTCGATCGTGTTGCACTACAAACCGACATTCGCTGATGTCCATCATGCCCTTAATCATCGCAATGCGCGGCAGGCTCTCAATGAGCCAGTGGCCGTAATTCCCGTCCCAAGTCTGCTTCAGCAATACGCAAGTGCCGTCATATATTCGTTGCGGTTCGGGGCGAGGATGCGCCAGGAGCGACTTGACATCCTGTTCGCGCAAATTGATCAGGCTCTCCCGAATGATCAGTACCATCGCGAGTCTGGATCACACCACGTGCGGTTACCGTCGCACCGCCAATCTCCCCGATTTGCCCATGTGGCGGACTAACGACAGCATCCTCTGGGGCGGCTTTATTGAAGCTGTCGACGAGGAAGCACGGACAGTCAATCAGCTCAGCACGTACTCGACGATAGGAACCGCCGTTGTCGGCCTTGCGCACTAACGGCACGGCGTTGCCAAGAGGTACGACGTTCATCGTTACTCGACTAAAGGATATACGAGATTCCGGAAAGAGGCTTTCACCCTTTCTGAATAGGCTTTGGCACATTGCAGCGAAGCCTGTGTCAGGTCGAGCCGTTGGCGCACATCGAAGTCGCGCAACCTGTCCGCGACCTCCTCCGGCGACGCCAGCCTGTGCAACGGATGACGCGCCGGCAGCCCAACCATCGCAGCCTCCGTGGCGATCAGCGGCAAGCCCTGACAGATCGCTTCCACCGACTTGATCTTCAGTCCAGTCCCGAACGGCATCGGGTTCACCACAAGATCGACCAGGTCATAGAAATCGTCGAGATGATCGACCCGTCCGACGCTCTCGAACGGCCGCACGTCCCCCGCCAGCCTGCCGCAGATCGAGCCAGCGACAAGAAGCCGCTTCCCCCCCGGCAGCTCCTGACCAAGCCGCTGCTTCATGCGCTCGAACGACACGACGTTGATCGGATTTCCGCTCGCGATGTAGCCCGCCGTCACGCGCGATCCCGCTGCCTGCTTCGGCAGCCGCCGGCGCGTCGGACTGAGATGACCGACCACCTGAACGTTCCCGTGGCCCAGCCCGCGAAAATGCTCCGCCTCCTCGTCCTGGATGGCCAGCACAATATCGGCCCTGGCGAGGCCGCGCGCCTCCTCCTCGGGCGTGGTATAGAACCATTCGGGACGAAGCCCCGCCTCCTTGAAGCGCTCTGCCCGTCCGCCGAATACGTCGTGCGTATCCAGCACCTTCAGCACGTCACCGCCAAAGGCTTCCAGCACGCCGCTGAACCAGACGTAGTTGGCGATCACCGCGCGGAAGCGCCAGCGCCTGTGCAGTTGCAGGGCGAACTCGCTGATCGACGGCTCCCACCAGTCATCCAGCCGATGGGTTTCGCCGTCCGGCGGGAGCATGCTGCCGGGGCGGCAGGGGACCACGTGGAAGTGGTCCCAGCAGGCCTCCATCTGCGCGCGCTGTGCGGCGGTCAGGCCCTCCGCCTGGTAATACAGGAAATGCACGACGAGGCCGGCAGACTGCAGCAGACGGCCGATCGTGTAGATGCGGTTGCTGTTGCCCTGGTCCTGCGGGTGGGTCGGAATCGGCGAGACCATAAGGACGCGCGCCGCCATCACTCAGGCTGTCCGTTCCAGCAGGCAGCGCGTGAAGTTCACGCCGATCCTGCGAGGGTCCTGGTCTGACGCGCGCCGCGGGGCGGGTGTGATGACGTCGACGTTCAACACGCCGCTGGCTGCCATCCTGGGGACGGCGATCGGGCCAAACCAGCCGAAGCGGTCGCCATACTCGTTGCAGGGCGCTGGCTTCCCCTGCATGAAGACCTGCAGATCCCTGGCATCTCCGGCAATGCCCCAATCGAACACCTGAAGCCGCACCCGCCAATGGCCGGCGCACGGCAAAGGAAGTGCGAGCCGCACATGAGCGGTGGGACCGCTCCACCGCCAGCAGGTGCCGGACCCATCATGCTCGGCCGGATGCAGTCCGAAGGCGGCGATGCTGTCGTCGAACGGCAGGTCGAAACGCATGGTTCTTTGCGGGTCGAAGCCCACCTGCATCGCCCAGTCCTTCCATGCGATCGCGGCGATCGGATCGCCGTCGTAAGCCGGCAATGGCAGCAATTCGCTGGGGAGATCCGTCTCCACCGCCGAGGACGGCAGAGCGCAAATGACATCGTTGGCGCAGGCAGTGACGGCTTCGCTGCGCTGCTCGCGCGTTGTGCGCGGCAGCATCAGGCCGTCGACCCAGACATAGCCAAGCGGCTCGAGACATGCCACGCACGCCTCCCATACCGTGCTGCGCTCCGCCAAGGCAGAGTTGCTCAAGCTGATGAGAACCGCCGGACGATGCCGCCGCAGCGTCTCGCGAGCGCCATCCAAAATCGGGACGGCGGAACGGACGTCCTCGACCACGAGAAGGCCCGGTCGGTGTGTCCCATAGAGCGAGTTGATTGTGCGGATCCGCTGTGCAGTCTGCGAACTCCAGCTCGGCCATATCGGCAGCGATGGAACGATCTCCAGGTCGCGGTCACCCAGGGTAAGCGGCAGGCCATTGTCGTCCTGCTGCGAAATCAGTCGAATGGAGTCGGGCTCGAAAGCCTGCGAGACGTCGTGCAGGAACAGATGCTCCTGCTCGATTTCGTCACGCAACATGCGCGCCAAATAGGATCCGGCGGAGGTTGCGGCGATGACGTCCGAGCCCGTGGGCACTGTTCGCAGGATGGATCTGCAAGTCTCCCACGCAGTGATGCCACCGCCGCGCTGGACGCACATCAGAGCATAGAGAAGTGACGAGGAGAGCAACCTAGACCTGCTGCAACGACAAATCGACAGGTTGCACGCCGCTCTGCCTATCGGGCCAGAACTGCGGACCTGCGAACGATTCGCTGATCTTGTAGGCACGCCAGGCGCGCTGCTCGACAATCTCTGCTGCGGTTGGGTCGCGATCGTCGTCGATCAACGGCTCGCTCCACGCGTTGGTCACATCCACGCGGAAGCCATACGACTGGAGCAGTCGCACACCTCACTGGCGTTGTTCAAGGTCGCTGGTCGCGCCTGCCTCGGTCCGCCGCGTGATGCTCCATACCAGCATGCCGCCAAATGCCAGGCGGCGATTTAATTGCGTCGCTATCGCCCCTTCCTCGCCGGCAATTACGGTGGCGTCCGAGAAGCAGATGATCAGGTCGGCGGCACCTTCTTCATTGCCAAATGGTTCCACGGACTCGGCGTGGCCCAGAAGTTCCAGCAGAGCGAGTTCAGAAGCGTCGGCGCCAACGACAACAGCACGCGTCGCGGAACTGTCGCACATGGGAACCATGCCACCGGTGAACCACACCGGCAGATCTTTGCCGAGGCTTCGACTCGCTCCGGCGACAAGGTGGTTGAGCCGACGCTGTGGCAGGAAGCTCCAGCTGCGCCGTGGACTGCAAGCTGGCGCCTTGGCGGCCTGAGCAGCCGTGATCGCGCGCTTATACCCGGCAACGGTCGCCTGAAGGCTGTTGCCCGTCGTCGTGACGGAGCGTGCGTGTTGGCCGATCTGCTGGCGCAGGTCCGGATTGGTCCCAAGTCTTAGAAGTGCGTCTGTCAGCCGCTGTTCAAATCCCAGCCCCCAGCGAACCGGCATGGCAGCTCCCTGGGGGATCTCAGCAAAGGGCCCTCGGTCCACGACCACAACACATGCGCCGGCGCCCAGTGCTTAAATCATCGTCCCAGACGTCTCGCCGCCGATCGGGTGGCGCAGATTGATAACCACATCTGCGGCCTGCAACAGAGAGAAGAACCGACGCTCGCTGACGTAGCCGGGCGTGACCAACCTGTCACGTATGCCAAGCGATATTGCGAGCCCTAGAATATCCACCTCCTGCGGGCGCAGTTCTCCCGCTATCACGTACTTGAACGGGGGCAGACGGTGGCGGATGGCGGCAAGGGCTCGAATGGCCGAATCTATGCGTTTGGCCTTCGCCACGAAGCCCAGCGACATAAAGAGGAGCCCGGACTCGCCTACGCCAAGTTCATAGCGCACTTCGCGCGGGTCCTCGACTTCGTCAGCAGGCGGTGGGCTGTACTGGTGAGGCACGACGGTGACCGAAGCGGAGGGGCAGCGGGCCTTAACTTTCACCGCTCCGTCCTTGGAGTGCACAACGATGCCCTTGGAAGCCCTTGCGACGCCCGCGATCATCGGCATGTCGAAGAACATATTGTTGTCGCGCAACCGGAACCGCTCAAACTGCTCCCCCAGGATGCGGCCGGCGACGCCATGTTCGGCCTCCATCGCGTCGACGTAGCGGGACATATCGCCCGCGCCGACCGACACGCGGTCCAATAGGTAGTGAAGGGTCAGGTCATGAAGCACCACGAGGCCCGGGTGCATCTGCAGGTACGGCAAAATATAAACGTGGTCGTGGTTGTTTCCCAGCTGGTAGATATGGAGAGGTGAGGCAAGGCTGCAGTTGTGCAGGCGGTACTCCGTCTCCGAAATCACCGTGACGCCTGGAGGAGCCAGCGAATTGCTGGTCCCATCCTCGACCACAACGGTGCAGTCAAAATCGCGGGCCAGACCGGCAAGCAGCTCGTACCAGTAGTCGGCAATACCATTGGGCCGTGGCGGCATGGGTGTGAAGACGACCAGCCTGGCGAGATTTGGCTGCCGATTCATCGCACCACTTCACTGTGGCGGAGATCGTCCGCAGGGGCGCCATTGTCCCGTGCGACAACCGACGATCGCTTTCCAGCACTTGTTGTCTTAGGCCGCTGTGGGCGAGACGACGTCCGTGACACGTCTTCTCGCGCCGCAACGTTGCTCTCTAGTGGCGGCTGTGCCTCCGGCACGATGGCTGTCGTCGGCTCGTTTGCAGGGTCGAAAGCAAAGGCTCGCAGCGCATCCAGTTCACGTTCGACTGTTTCGCGCTGGATCTCCGCCAGTGCCGCCAGTCTCTCCGAGAGGGTGCGAATCACCGTGCCTTGAAATTCACCGTGGGGCGATGTCACCTGATTGATCAGCTTACTGAGGCCGGCGACCTCTGTACGTAACCCCGCCAATTCATTCATAAGCGCCGACACGGCCATAGGCCCGAAGTCGATCGCTCCACCAGGTATTTCGTACTGGCTGTTTGGCACCCCACTCGCAGGGCGTGGTGACGGCCATCCAGCAACGACAAGGGCAGCTCAAGCCGAAAGCCGTAATAGCCATCGCCCTTGGTTAAGCTGACTAAGTCCTCGCGATAGGTCGAGGCGACTGTGCGATCGATGCGCTCCTCACCATCCCATATCTCCACAGGAACCCGATGATTGGGAAAATCCGGGCTCCAAATCCAGCCGATCACTGCGCCATCCTGCAGGAAGTCGACATTCCCATCGTACAATGCAGTCTCTATACCGGAAAGAAGGACTTCCAGTTCGGCGGGATCGTCTATGATCAGCGGCGTGCCAAGCAGCGGACCGTCGTCGACCTTCAAGGTCAGTGTGATGGGATACTTCCCCTTCGGCTGGCGGGTCGGCTTGACGAGGAAACCCGGGATGCCCCGCCCAGCACGCTGACGCACCAGTTCGTGGTCGAAGACATTGGCTATGCCGACGCCTATCGTCTCGTCGCCGTGCATAATGGCGACGGATATGGCACGCCTCGGATTTGCGGGATCCCACGCCCACCCGACCACGCCGGCATCAGTTACCGAGATAATGTCTCCTTCGACTGTCGCATTGACGCCAGACACCGAGGCGGCAACGGTGGAAGCCGAAACGGTTGTGTCAGGTGATAGATCCCGGCTCGATGTGTTCTTCGCTGAAGGTGCCCGGCCGGTCTTTCTCGAACCAAACGACTTGCGTGCGTCAACTGCCACTACCGTCATCCTTCGGCGTTAGGCCCACAAGGGGACACCATCCTCGCCATAAGCTTGCTTGTATGCCGGCGAATTTACTATTTCTTCGACAACCTGTCGCCAGTCCCTTTCGACCAGCGAGACCGCGAGAACCTTGATCGCCTGCGGGTCCGGGCGCCGATCCCGTCCTAGTCGCGACAAGAGCCGTTTGGCGAGTTCGTTCGGTGTCTGATTCATGATATACTTCTCACGAAACTCTTCGGATGTGCAGAACCGCCTAACGATCTCTCGCACACTTTCATTCCCGCTGTTGAGTTGATTGACGGTGTGCTTGTAGCCAGCATCGTCGCTGTTTCTCGCAAGTACATTGCCATAGAGCTCGCCAGCAATTGTACAAGCTTCATCAAAGGACCAGGCTTTTGCCATCCACGTCTCTCCGGTCTTTTGCACCGCGCGCGGTCAGTCCCAGGCAGGAAGTCAGTGGCTTACTTCCTCGCCGCTTATCAGGTTGGCGAATGAACACCGCCAGGAGGCCCCGTGTCCTCCCGAGCCTACGGACTTTAACATCGCCTGCGCTCATGCAGCGTGCCAATTTCTTTAAGTCCTTCACCTAGCATGAGTCGGACCGACAGCACAGTACAAATGCGCGCGGAATGACGCCTGCGCCGGCAACACACAACCTGAGGAATGCACAACTCAGTCGAAATCGGCGGCCTGCGCCCCACAGACGAAGGGCACAATAACGTGCTATCAGACGCAAGCTGGAGCCCGTCATGCTGTGACCCGTGCGACCCCAACCAATCGGCAGGCAGAAATTGTTCACAATGTCCGCATACATCGAGAATGTCGCGCGCACGACGTAGTTGTTCGTATCGAGCCAGTGCCGCAACCGCCCCTCGTTCTGACCTTCGACTTCAACGAAGAGCATCGGCCGCGGTTCGGCTTGCAGCAGTCCGGCTGCGCCTGCCAGCACTTCAAGCGCCATTCCCTCAACGTCGATCTTGATCAGGTCGGCATTGCCGGTCACCAGAGTATCGAGCCGCTGAACCGGGACGGTTCCCCCCTCGCTGATATGCACACAGGTTCCGCCCCGATTGTTCTGGTCCAGGTCACGCTGGGACAGATGCAAGTGGCCTGAAGCCGAACTCGCCCCGAGAGCGACGCCGAGATGGCGAGTGTCGGTGCGCCAGCATCGATTGCGCCTGAAATTCGCCACCAGCTCCTGCGCCACCGGCGGATTCGGCTCGAACACGACGACCTCGGCGTGACAGACCCGGTCGAAGAAGATGGCGTGATTGCCAATATTGGCGCCGACATCCAGGACGCGCGCACCTGCTGTCGGCAAGAAGCAACGAACAAAGCTCAGCTCGGCGATCTCGTAAAAGTCCTGCTGTCCGGCGATCTCGCGTTGGATCGAGTCAAGCGGCGGGTCGACAGCAATCTCGAATGTCTTGCCGAATGAGCGGAATCTTAGCCAGCTCTTGGCTATGGTCCTGCTCCTCGGCCGGCTACCCAGTTCCTATTGCGACGGACAAACCGAACATCCGTGCGCACCGATCTCTGCGCACGGGTGCGGCATCTCTCAGAAAGATTGGGTTGCGGGATCCATGTGTTGCGGCTGTGCCCTCCATGCCGCCAGTGACGACCAAACTGTGGAGACAGCCTCGAGAAGCTCTGCCTGAACGGCCAACCTGGAACGGATTTCGCCAAGGATCGGTCCTGACGCGACGATTGGCTGGCACGGCTCGGTGCTGATCGGTTCGGCGCAGAGAAGCGAGTCAAGAGCGTTGGCGAACATGTTGCGGTTGCCGGTATCGAGATAGCTTTCCGCCGCTGCACCTTCCGCATAAATCAAGCTGTGACACGGCAGTTCGAGGTGGAAGTAGCGGATCACCTCAAGGTCGTCGAAGTAGTCGATGGTGCTGCCGTTGACCAGTTCGTACGCCGGGATCAGCACATCGTCCATGCTTACGCAGTGCTCGGGCGAGATGAACAGGTCACGACGCGGCAGACCATTGCCGAGCGAGCCGCGTGCAAACCTGATCGGCAGCAATTTTTGTTGCTCGTCCGAAGGAATGAGCCGCACGACATGATCGCGCGTGCCGATCCAGCGGATCGGCAGAGCTTCTCCAGTTTGTGTGACCAGAAGATCCCCCACCTTCAGTTCCTCGACAGCAACCTCTCCTCGCGCCGTCAGGATGCGCGTCCCGGCCAGATAGCAGGGGTTCGAGCTCAGACTGATGTCGGTGCCGGTCCAGTTAGCGAAAAGCCCCGTCTCGGCGGAACTCAGGTGGAACACAGCAGTCCCACCACCGCTCAGGCTGACGGTCAGATCCGTCGTGCTTAGGATTGGATGAGAGAGAACCACTTTGGTTACCGTGGCGCCGGAACCGATGTGGATCTTATCGCCCGCGACGAAAACTGGTTAGCGTGATCGTGTTGGCGGCTGATGCGAACGAGCTGACCGATGTGGCCGACGTGAGCGATAGGGTATCGGTTGCAGTTTGGAAGGTGATCGTGTCCAACCCGCCCAAAGCGCCGCCCAACGCTAGGGTGTTGGCCCGTGCTGCCGACCTGCAGCCCGGTGGCGCCGCTGGCAACATTGGCCGATATCGTCAGCGTTCCGCCGATCGCGCGCACGACTCCTACTCCAGACAGACTTCCCGTGCCCCCGAGCGTTCCGGTGCCGACAACGTCGGCGGCCGCCACCGAAATGCCGCCGGTCGTGCTGATGGTTCCGCCCGCAATCGTCACATGGCCCGCCGTGAGAGCGGCAGTCCCTACCTGGTCTCCCGAGTTGGTAATTGTCAGGGAATTGGCGCCCATCGCCAGCGTGGCACCTGACTGGCTCAGGGTGAGCGCGCCGATCGTTTCGCTTGCATTCAGGGTGACCGTATAGGCCCCAGCCACGCTGATCGTCCGCGGTATCGCTATTCTTGTCCGCGGAGAGCACCGCCGCCGGACTCCAGCCGTAGCCCGCGCCCTGCCAGTTACGGTGAACCGCCGGTCTTCCAGGTGAAGGTTGTCATGCCAAATTGTACCTCACGCGATCATTCTGACGGATGTGGACATCGTTATTGTGAGCGTTAATTTGCCGTTTTACTTCTCGTCGAACTTCGCATCCTCGTTGAGAGTTGAATGACAATCTACAATCCCAAATTGCATCAGTCAAGAAAAACCTAACATAGGTAGGCAGATTTCACGGGCGGCATGCCGTTGTTCTGCCTCGTCTCTCGCCATCTGAGGGGAGGTCGCATGTCCGATCTGACACCGCAGACTTCAGCCGCAACTGCCGCTTCTGCACAAGCGAATCGTTCCGCTCGATTCGTCCGCTCATGGCGCCCTGCGACTCGATCGCGGCGTTGGATATCGTTACTGTAGCGATGCGGACTTCGTTCCACTCGGCCTGCAGGAATTCCCGGCGGCCGGGCTCTACTATCCGATCCTGTTCACCGGCGGCGAACAGCCAGTCCCGGTGGCTCTCCTAGGCATCCATCACGGATACAACCTGTTCGTGGACCGGCAGGGTTCGTGGATGCCGAATGCGTATGTGCCGGCCTTCGTCCGCGCCTACCCATTCATCTTTCTGGACGACGTGGTGACGGGGGCGCGCGCTGTCGGCATCGAAGCGGATGCCGAATGCCTGAGCAGCGAGCGAGGTCAGAAGCTGTTCGAGGACGGCCAGCCAACTGCAATGCTGACCGAGGCGATCAGCTTCTGCGAATGCTGCAGGACGTCACTTGAGGAAGCCCGTTCGTTCGGCGAGGCGATGGACAGGCCGGGCTGCTGGAGACGCGAGACGCCACGATCTCGTTTTCGTTCGGCGGCACTGCGCGAGTTACCGGGTTCCGCGCAGTCGACCCGCGCCGAATAGAGGAGGTCTCCGATCTCACCTTCCTGGAGTGGCGCCGGCGCGACTGGCTCGCGCCCCTTTTTGCGCATCTCATGTCCGCCGGGAACTGGGCGCAGTTCATCGAACTCGCCGCCGATGCACCGCGCGTCGTGCAGTAGTGCCTGGCTTCATTGAAGCGCGAGTCAGCCGCCGCACAACCGCGCCTCAGCGATGCTGGGGACCAACGCGATAAAGGTGCTGCGGCTGCATCCTCAATGCGGCCAGGGGTGACCAGATTGCCGAGGCAACTTCTAGGACCGCCGCCTCGGCCGCCAGCCGGGAACGGATTTCGGCGAGGATCGGCCCTGACGCGACGATCGGCTGACACGGCTCGCTGCTGACCGGTTCCGCGCAGAGAAGCGAGTCGAGCGCATTGGCGAACATGTTGCGGTTTCCGGTGTCGAGATAAGTTTCGACAGCAGCTCCTTCCGCATAGATCACGCTGTGACGCGGCAGTTCAGGGTGGAAGTAGCGGATCACCTCAAGGTCGTCGAAGGAGTCGATCGTGCTGCCGTTGACCAGTTCCCGTGCCGGAATGAGCACGCCCTGCAGGCTGACGCAGTGCTCTGGCGACAGGAACAGGTCACGACGTGGCAAGCCGGCGCCGAGTGCGCCCCGCGCGAACCTGATCGGCAGCAGCGTCCGGCGCTCATCCGCCGGGATCAGTCGCGTGACATAATCACGCACGCCGATCCAGCGGATCGGATGAGCTTCGCCGGTGTGCGTAACCAGAAGGTCGCCCACCCGCAGGTCCTCGACGGCAACCTCGCCGCGCCATGTCAGGATACGCGTCCCTGCGAGATAGCAAGCCGGTACTGATGTCAGTGCGGGTCCAGTTCGCAACAAGACCCGTCTCTGGCGAGTTCAGATGGAACACGGCTTTCCCGCTGCCGCTCAAGCTCACGGTTAGATCCGTAGTGCTTGCGCTCGGATGAGAGACAGCCACATTGGTCACAGCGGCACCGGAACCGATGTGGATCTTGTCGCCCGGGGCGAACCCCGCCAGCGTGATCGCGTTGGCGGGAGATGCGAACGAGCTGACCGCAGTGGACGAGGTTAGCGCGAGTGTATCGGCGCCACTTTGGAAGGTGATCGTGTCCGACCCCGTCAGGGCGCCGCCCAGGGCCAGTGTGTCTTTCCCGCCGCCCAACTGCAGCCGGCTGGCGTCGTTGATATTGACCGATATGGAAACGGTTCCGCCCTTCGCCCGCACGACGCCCGTTCCCGACAGGCTCCCCGAACCTCCGATCGTACCCGTGCCGACGATGTCGGCAGCCTTCCCCACGGAAATGCCGCCGGTCGTGGTGATGCTCCCGCCCGTGAGCGTCAAGTGCCCGGCCGTGAGGTTGGCCGTGCCGGCCTGGCCGCCCGAGTTGGTGATCGCCAGGGTATTGCTGGCGATCGCCAGCGTGGCGGCGGACTGGCTCAGAGTGAGCGCGCCGATCGTCTCGTTTGCGTCCAGGGCCACGCTGTAGGGGCTCGTAACGGAACCCACGCTCGCAGTGACCGTCGCGCCATCGCCACTGTTGTTTGGGACACCACCGCCACCACTCCAGCGGGACTTTTCGGTCCAGCTCCCGCTATCGGCTGTTGCCCACGTATTGTTCGCCAATGTTTATGGCGCCTCCGCAATCATGCCGGCCCTGGCCTCAATCCTCTTGTCTCGTGGACACTCTGTGATTGAATATCTCGCGTCAAGTAGGACTTGAAGTAGCAGAATGTAACAACTGAGCCGGTTGCGGCGCAATCGCCAGTCGGGGCGTTGGCTACCTACACTGTGCGGCTCCGTTCATGGGGGAAGCGGTCATGTGCTTCTGCGAGGGCACCAGGATCCGGACCCCCGAAGGCGTGGCCGAGGCGCAGGATCTGCGCGTGAACGACAGAGTTGTGACCGGCGCCGGAGGCACCAGTGAGATCACCTGGATCGGACGGCGAGAGGACATCACGAGTGCGATCTTTCTAGAGGATTGGGAGAGGCTCGTGCCGATCCGCATCGAGCAGGGCGCGCTTGGCGACGGGATGCCGTGCAACGACGTGTTGATCTCACCCGATCACGCAGTCTGCCTGGAGAACAGCTTGGTTCCCGTGCGTCACCTGCTGAACGGCGATTCGATCGCCTACTTCGATCGGCCGGACGCGATTCTGTACTTTCAGCTCGAACTTCCTCAGCACGAGCTCGTGTTTGCGGAGGGTGCGGCAGTGGAGAGCTATCGGGACCTCGGAGACCGCAACAAGTTCGGCAACGTCGCGGAGGCGCTTGCGCGGATCCGGCGCACGATGAAGTCGAGCGAGCCCTGCCTGCCCACGGTCACTGCCGGCGAAACACTTACGACAATGCGACGTACTTTGGCTGGGCGAAATCCATTACCGGATCCGTCGAACCAGCCGCCCGTGGAAACCATGCGGCCGTCGCGAACCCACCGGATGAGTTACAACGTCGCGCAGGTCATCACGGGAACGCTGTACCGAAATATTTTCAATCGTAATTCGGATTTGGCGGGCTTCCAGTACTATGTGAATTGCTTCACGAAGGGAAGGAAGACGCTCAATAGAGCGATATGTGAATTCTTCACCAGCAACGAGTTTGTCGACAAATTCGCTGCGAACCAGACGCCGGATCAACTGAGCCGGCGCCTGCTCGCAGGCTTTATTGGCAGCGGACGCTTCACTGATCCTGATGTGAAGCTGATCCGCACAACACTGATAAGGCATGGGATCGGGCAAACCGTCGATACCCTGATGAACGATGCCCGATTTCTCGAACTGCACGGTGTGATGGGGGTGCCGCGGGTACTGAACCACCCCATCCTCCCCCTCCCCTTGCGGGAGGGGGGAAGGGGGAGGGGCGTGTGACGCAAAACCGCCTGACCTTCCTGGGTGGAGATGCGCTGCTCGGCTTTGTATGATTTAGCAGCGCCTAGTGCTCGGCAGCGCTCGAGAAGCCCACCTATCGAGCGATTATCGGCAACATCTATCGCTTTGCAGCTGTGCGTGCGAGAGCCGTAGAGCTCCCATCGCACGGGCCACTGGTGCGACCCGCCGCCATCTGGCGCAGCTCATGCCCTGGCCACTTTATCAACCGCGCCAGTATAAAATCTGGTTCGCGACGGCGGCCCAATGCGAGCTGGCACCAATCAGAACCAGTCCGTGCCATGCAGCGTTATGGAATGGCAGACGACCCCGCGCATGGACAAAGGCACCGAACGAATAGGCTATCCCGCCACCTAACAACAGCGGCAACGCGACGTTGGAGAGGTTGTCGGCGTAGGCCCAGCCCATGCCAAACATCGTCCACCCTGTAATGAGATACAGCGCAAGCGACAGGCGTTCAAAGCGGCGGGGAAACGCCAGCTTCAGCACCACGCCAATCAAAGCGACGATCCATACCAGCGAACCACACAGCAGGCCGACGCCCACGGGGAAGGCGGACAGCGCGAACGGAGGTACACGTACCGGCTATCATCACAAAGATCATGGCATGATCGACACGGCGAAGCAGCTCTTTGGCGCGGCACGGATAGCACGAATTATAAGCAGCCGAGGCCGCCAACATTCCGATCAGGCCGACACCATACGTGGTTACGCCAATAAGCTGGAGGACGCTTCCAGCCGCCATCGTGGTCGCGAACAGCCAGGCAATCGCCACGACCGCCAACAGAAGGGCAACTGCATGCAGCACCCGGTCAAGCGCCAGCTCGGCTGACGTGTAATTCGCGAAGCCGGCTGCGGACGTCGAGTTCAGTGCCAGCCCGCCGCTATCTTCCACGTGCTATTGTGCGACATGCTCCGCCAAGCACGCCTCACCGAGGGACGTAAGAGTAAAGCTGCTACCCGGTGGATTGCGACGGGTAGCTTCTTCGCCCGGATCGACGTCCCAGCGCACCAGATTAGCCCTAATCAGGGGCCCTATGACGCTCGCGTCCTGTGCCGCAGTGGCACGGCAGGTCCCTTGCTGCAAATCGGCCAGAAATGTCATTTGATTCCACGTCAGATCCATCGCTGTAGCTGTTCCCCTTATCCGATCCAGAATGAGGTCGGTCACTGTGCCACCGGGCTCTGAAGCACATACCCCACCTTGGTGCAGATTAACGCCATCGCCTGGTTTAGGCCCGTTGCCTTTGCCCAGGTGGGACGATCATCGCTCCTTGTATCATAGCTTCTGAAGGTTGTGGCATTTATACGCAACTCGCCCCAGCGCCTCCCGTCGCTGTCCGCCGCGACCGGGACATCCATCAGGATGTCCCGCTTCGGGTGTCGCTCCAGCCACATACGACCGATAAGCTTCGCCAGATTATCGACGCGCGTGGCGCCCTCTTCGATCGAATTGATCAGCTGGTATTCGTGGAGGAATGGGTTCCACACTTCGACGCGAAATCGGTTTGCCTCCGACGGATCTCCCGACCGTGTGATTTTCAACGAAGGGCGGCACAGACCGCGTCGGTTCATATATACTCCTGAGGTCTGCCGCATCCCGTGGCATCCCTGCAGAGTTCGTCTCGCAGCGGAGAGCGGCTTCCGTTTCATATGGGGAGCGATAGCGAAATTCCACCTGCTCCTGGATACAAATTAAGATCCGGTCTTGCTTTTGCCTCATCCGTGCGATATATGCCAAGCATTCCGTGAAAGCGTGATTGGCGCCTCGTCCCGCTCAGGACGTCGAGCCCTCCCGGAAAATTTGGTCTAACGCGTTCGCCCCATTGTCGCGCGGGCAGGCGAACATCAGGGCGCCCCGACATTATGCATTGGCGGGCGCCGGAGCACCGACTTCTTGTCATTGAACACATTCACCACGCTCGGTCTGACCGAGTCGCTGTTGCGCGCCCTCGCGAGAGAGCGCCTCGTTGAACCAACGCCCATCCAGGCAAGTGCCATCCCCCATCTGCTGGCCGGCCGCGATCTGCTCGGTATCGCCCAAACTGGAACGGGCAAGACCGCCGCCTTCGCCCTTCCGATGCTGCAGCACCTGATCACCGCTCCCGCTCGCTCTAACCATTTCGCCACACGCGCGCTCATCCTGGTGCCAACGCGCGAACTGGCACTGCAGATCGACGATAGCCTACGACGCCTCGCTGACCGGCAGGCGTTGCGCATTGTTGCCATCCTGGGCGGCGTCAGCCGCTTCATGCAGACCCAGCGCATGCGCGGCGGGGCCGATATTGTGGTCGGCACGCCAGGCCGGATCTGCGACCTGATGGCCACGGGAGAGTTGAAGCTGAACCAAGTCAGCCAATTCGTGCTGGACGAGGCGGACCGCATGCTCGACCTTGGCTTCATTCGTGACGTTCGCCGCATTGTCGCTGCCCTGCCCGACAAACGACAATCGTCGCTATTCTCGGCAACCATGCCGCCGGAGGTTGCGACGCTCGCGGAAACCTTGCTGCACAACCCTTTGCGCGTGGATGTGGCTCGCAGCGCGCCGTGCGCGTTGCCCATTGAGCAGCACGTGCACTTCGTCGAGCCCGCTGGGAAAAAGGCACTCCTGGGCCGCCTGTTGGCCGATCCTGTCCTGTCACGCGTTATCGTGTTCACCCGCACAAAGCGCGGCGCCAACCAGGTCGCCGATGCGCTCGAGACCGGCGGCGTGCGAGTGGCCGCACTGCACGGCAACAAGAGCCAGCCGGCGCGGCAGCAGGCGCTGGAACAATTCCGCACGGGTCGCGCGCGCGTATTGGTTGCGACCGACATTGCCGCGCGTGGGATCGACGTGACGGGCATCTCCCACGTCATCAACTTCGATCTCCCGGCACAGCCGGAGGACTATGTACATCGCATTGGCCGCACGGCACGTGCCGGTGCGAGCGGCGTGGCCATCTCGTTCTGTGACACCACGCAACAAGGTGTGCTGCGAAAAATCGAGCACATGACCGGCACAAGTCTGCAGATCGCCGGCCGCGAACCGCCCGCAATTCAGTCGCAGCGCCAGGTACACACCAAGAGCCGCCCGTCCAGCCGAGATCGGCGCGCCCGGCGCACGCGCACTCTTCGGCCTGCGGCATAACCATGGTGCATTAGGATCGCGTCATGCGCATGGCCACACAAAGCGACGATGACATCGCTTATCCGTCCAGCATCGGCTTCCTGTTCATTCACGCCGGATGCCTGACCGCCGTCTGGTCCGGCGTGACATGGCATGCCGCAGCGCTCGGCGTGATACTTTACGCAGTGCGCATTTTTGCGATCGGTGCCGGCTATCATCGCTATTTCGCGCATCGCGCCTTCAGTACCAGTCGCATAGCGCAGTTCGTCTTGGCGTTCCTGGCACAGACTTCCGCGCAACGCGGCATTCTGTGGTGGGCATCCAACCACCGTCGGCACCACCGATATTCCGATACGGTGGACGACGTCCACTCGCCGGTTCAGCGCGGTTTCTTCTACGCTCACGTGGGCTGGATCTTTGTGCCGCGGAACGATGCCACTGACTATGCGGCGGTGCGTGACCTGACGCGATACAAGGAACTGATGTGGCTGGACCGCCATCCCTATCTGCCGGCGGCGCTCCTCGCGACTGCCACGTGGCTGATCGCCGGTTGGCCAGGGCTTGCAATCGGTTTCTGCTGGAGCACCGTCGCAGTCTGGCACGCAACATTCTGCATCAACTCGCTTGCTCACCTGGTCGGCCGCCAGCGCTACGTCACCGGAGACCGGTCTAGAAACAACTGGCTGCTCGCACTGCTGACGATGGGCGAAGGTTGGCATAACAATCACCACGCTTATCAGGCATCGGCACGACAGGGATTTCGCTGGTGGGAGTACGATCCGACCTTTTACGCTCTGCGCGTGCTGTCCTGGCTTGGCATTGTATGGGACTTGCACCTTCCGCCTCCGGCCGTGGTCAAGGGTGAGCACAGGCTGGGACGGCTTGTCATTGACAAGGTGGCGACCCAGCTCGCGGCATCATTCCCGGTCAACCAGATCGCGCGCGAGGTGCTAGGACGCACTGGCGCGTGCACCAGGCTGGGTGGACTTGAAGGCATGCATCACATCGGCCCAGAGCCAGGCGGCGACATTCTGGAACGAGATCGACCTGCCTCAGGTGCCAACCCTTGAAGAGGTTCGCCGCTATGCGAGGCAGCAATTAGCCCAGACCCCGTCTCTTGAGGATATCGCTGTGCGGGCGCGGGAACGGCTTCTGGAGTTGATCTATGCGCGGCTCAGCGAAGCGGCATCGGCGCAAGCACGTTAACCTCTTGAGTTACAGCGTCAGAAGCCACCGACCGCGATAGACTGATGTTCTGCGTTCCGGGCTTGCGATGGCTGCGGTTCTGCCCTGGACGATGCCGCTGATGTGAGTGGCATCGATGGCAAAAGGTGCCATGGTGCTGCCAGCCGCACGTCCGGAAGAACATGTCCGCGAAACACACACTGAATGTCTCGCTGACCCAGCCGCTCCGCGCTTATGTCGACCGCGAGGTAGGATCCGGCCGCTATCAAACGGCAAGCGAGGTGGTGCGTGCAGCCTTGCGTCTCCTGCAAGGCAATTCCGATGGAACTGGTGGGGAAATCCGGGCATCGCGGATAGCTGCCAGCGATCCGCCCGAGGAACACCCTGCGCGACGGCAATCCATCGCGTTCCGGCCAAAGCCGTGAGCGACAACGCGACATTCCCCATCGTTGGAATAGGCGCTTCAGCCGGAGGCGTTGAGGCCTTGGAGGGGTTCTTCCGCGGCCTGCCATCCAAGCCGGATGTGGGGGTGGTCGTCGTCACCCATCTCAGCCCGACGCGCGAAAGCAACCTGTCCGAGATCCTGGCCCGGTTCACCACATTGCCCGTGCATCTGGTGCAGCATGGGACCGAAGTTCGGCCAAATGCGGTGTATGTGCTCGCGGCGGACAGTATTCTCGGCATCGAGAACGGCCGGCTTCAGCTGCGCAGGCAACCGGCAGGTCGACGGGAACGCAAGCCCATCGACATCTTCTTTGGCACTCTTGCCCGGGATCGAGCGGAACTGGCGGTCGGTATCGTATTGTCCGGGGGAGACAGCGACGGCACGCTCGGTCTCAAGGCCATCAAGGAGCGCGGCGGTCTGACAATCGCGCAGGTTGCGGATGGCTTCGGTCCAGGTCATCGGGACATGCCTGACAGCGCCATCGCCTCGGGGTTCGTCGACCTCGCCATCCCGGCTGACCAGATGGGTGCAAAGCTCGTCGAGTTTGCGCACGGCCCGGAGCAGCTTCGCAATCTCGTCGATGCGGCGGAGGAGGAAGCTCGCGACCAGGCGCTGGAGCAGATGAAATCCGACATTTGCGTGCTTCTGCGCAACCGGATCGGCCACGACTTCAGCGGCTACAAGACCAGGACCTTTTTGCGCCGTGTTCAACGGCGCATGCAGGTGACCCAGCTTGTCCACTGCTGACGCCTATCTGGAACGGCTTCGCCAGGACGCTCAGGAAGTCGCCGCCCTGTTCCGCGATCTGCTGATCAACGTCACCAATTTCTTCCGGGACAGCGATGCGTTCGACAGTCTCGCCACGCTGATCATCCCCAAGCTGTTTGAAGAGCGGTCAACCGAGGACGTGGTTCGTATCTGGGTTCCCGGCTGTTCGACCGGAGAGGAGGTGTATTCCATCGGCATGCTCTTGCGGGAGCACATGGATACATTGACCGAGCCGCCGCGTGTGCAGATCTTCGCGACCGACATCGATGAGCGTGCGCTGGCGGTTGGCCGGGCTGCCCGCTATCCCGAGGCGTTGCTGGAGACGATCTCGCCGGAGCGGCGCAAGCGGTTTTTCATCGAAGACGGCGCAAGCTACGTGGTGGCGAAAGATGTGCGCGAGCTATGCATCTTCTCACCGCATAGCCTGATCCGTGACCCACCGTTTTCGCGGATGGACCTGATCTCCTGTCGTAATCTGCTGATCTATTTCGGCGGCAATATACAACATCAGGTCATTCCGCTGTTCCATTATGCACTGCGGCCGGATGGTTATCTGTTCCTTGGCCTGGCCGAGAACGTGTCGGGCTTCAGCGAACTGTTTGCGCCGCTGGACAAATCCAACCGCCTGTTTCGCAGCAGGGTGGACGCGACGCCGCGGCTTCATCTGCCGCTGATGATCTCCACGCTGCGAACCGGGTTGCCCAGCGATGAACGGTCCAGACGACCGTCACTCGGCGCGCTTGCACTGCGGCAGGCGGCAGAGAACCAGGTGCTGGAACGCTATGCGCCGCCGCATGTCCTGGTGAACGCCGATGGCGATGTCGTGCATTACTCGGCGCGCACCGGCAAATATCTGGAGGCGCCGATCGGGATGCCGACCCGGCAAATCGGGACCATTGCCCGCAAGGGGCTCCGGCTGGATTTGCGCACCCTGTTCCGTGAAGCCGTCGACACCGGACGTGGCGTGTCGCGCACTGGCATTGCGGTCGAGACCGACGAGGGCAACGTCCAATTGGTCGGGCTCAAGATAGAGCCGCTGGCAAACGGCACTGGAAGCGATCCGCTATACCTGATCCTGTTCCTCGACGAAGGCGGCGTGCTCTCGCGAGAGGAGGCACAGGCTCAGCCGATCGCGGCGGACATCGCGGCTCATGTCGATCGGGAGCTGCGCGAGACCCGCGACCGTCTTCAGGCAATGATCGAAGAATATGAGACCGCCCTGGAAGAGCTGAAGTCGTCGAACGAAGAGCTGGTCTCGGTCAACGAGGAGCAGCAGTCGACGAATGAGGAACTCGAAGCCTCCAAGGAGGAGCTGCAGTCGGTCAACGAGGAACTGCATACGGTCAATGCCGAGTTGACCTTGAAAATCGAGTCGCTCGATCAGGCGAACAGCGACCTGCAGAACCTGTTCGAAAGCACGGACGTGGCGACGGTGTTTCTCGATAAGTCCCTGCGCATTCGCAGCTTCACACCGGCGGTCGCGAAGGTATTCAACATACTCCCCACCGACCGCGGCCGACCGATCACCGATTTGTCGAGCAACGTGGTTCTGTCGGACTTTGCCCAGGATATCCGGCGGGTGTTCGCGGAACGGCAATCCATCGAGCGCCGTGTCGGGACGAATGGGGGTTCTGAAAACTTTCTGCTCCGGCTGGCACCATACGTGGACGGCGAGCAAAAGGTGCAGGGCGTTGTGGTGACGTTTGTCGACGTATCAAGCCTGACCCACGCGGAGCGGCGCCAACAGATCTTGATCGCGGAGTTACAGCACCGGACACGAAATTTGCTGGCCTTGGTGCAGTCGCTTGCTGTGCAGACCTTCAAGAAGGGACCGGTACTCGAAACGTTTTCGACCCGGCTGGCTGCTCTCAGTCGCGTTCAGGGCGTAATCAGCGAGGCGGATGGCGATCAGGTTCAACTAAGGGAAATTGTTCGGCGGGAGGTGCAGGCACTAGGGGAGACAGCGGTTGATCGGCTAACGGTTCAGGGGCTGGACGTAAGTCTGCCGATCGAACACATCCAGACGCTCGGGCTCGCGCTGCACGAGCTGGCCACGAACGCCGTCAAGCATGGCGTGCTGAAGGAGCAGGCGGGACATCTCGATATCACCTGGACCGTCGAATGCAGCCAGCAGGGAGAAAAACTCTTGGTGCTGAACTGGCATGAGATTGGTCTCTCGGCACCGCCCGAATCATCCCGACGTGGTTTCGGGCGGCACCTGATTGAGCGTGCTCTGGCCCATACCATGCGAGCAAAGACCGAAATCCAGTTCCGCCAGGACGGGATCACGTGTCGCATTGCAATCCCACTCACTCAGGCGCAGCCCCATCCCGGTGACGACAGCACTCCAGGAGTAATCAATGCCAAATGACGGACAACTGGCAGGCTCCCGGATCCTCGTGATCGAGGACGACTTCCTCGTCGGCGAGACAATTCTGCTTATGCTTGAAGATGAGGGGGCGCAGGTGCTGGGGCCGGTCGGGTCGGTCGACGAGGCGCTCGCCTTCATTGCTGAGCAGGCTCAAATGCCGGATCGCGTGGTCCTGGACCTGAACCTTCACGGGGTCAAATCCTATCCGGTGGCCGATGCACTGACGCAGCGCAACGTTCCATTTGTATTCGTCACGGGCTACGGCAGGGATGCGCTTGATGCGGCACATCGGGACTGTCCGCACTGCATCAAGCCGGTCACCCGGGACGTCCTCCTGGCCGCGCTGACGTAGTACAGCTGCCAGGCAGCAAGACATCCCGCGTTGCGGGCGATACGCGTGTCCGAGAACGCCCATGACTGCGCGCAGGCCTTAGCAATAATGGCGATGCGTGGGGGAGTCTTGCGCTACGTCACGCAATGTCCAACCATTGTTGGGCTGCGGAACGCTGCCCTTGCACACAGATCACCTCAGGGAACCCACAGTACTGGTGGCGAACACGACATGTGCAACCTATCGCTTGATGCCACTTCGCGCCCATGCCGGACTGAAGGCAACCAATGCGCAGACCTTCGCAGGCTCTAAGTAGCAAGTCATGCACGACAACATGATCCAGGTGCCCGGCGGGACATTCCGCATGGGCTCCGATCATCATTATCCCGAGGAGGCCCCGTCCCACCTCGTGACCGTCGATCCCTTCTCGATTGACGTGACGCCAGTGACCAACCGACAGTTCGCCGAGTTTGTCCGTGCAACCGATCATGTCACGTTCGCCGAGACGGTACCCGATCCAAAAGATTATCCTGGTTCGCTGCCGCATTTGATCTTCGCCGGCTCGCTCGTCTTTACGCCGCCAAAGCAAAGGGTGGACCTGCGGGATTGGAGCCAATGGTGGACCTTGCTCAAGGGCGCGAACTGGCGGCAGCCGTACGGACCCGGCAGCAGCATCAAGGGGCACGACCATCATCCGGTGGTGCACGTAAGCTTTGGCGATGCGCTGGCCTATGCCACATGGATAGGAAAGGAGCTGCCGACGGAAGCTGAATGGGAGTTCGCCGCGCGCGGTGGTTTAGATGGCGCAGAGTTCGCCTGGGGCGACGAGTTCATGCCCCGCGGGCGCGCGATGGCAAACACCTGGCATGGTGAATTCCCGCACCACAGGCGGCCGGGCTACAGGCGCACCTCGCCGGTCAGGGCATTTCCGCCGAACGGCTACGGCCTCTACGACATGATCGGCAATGTGTGGGAGTGGACAACCGACTGGTGGTCGGTGAAGCACGCCGCCGACGCAGCCCAAGGCGTGCTGCATCCCGACAAATCCGCGCGGCGGCCCCGAGGCCGCGAGCTACGACCCGCAGCTGCCTGACATCAAAATTCCGCGCAAGGTCATCAAGGGCGGCTCGCATCTGTGCGCGCCCAACTACTGCCGGCGCTACCGGCCAGCGGCCCGACACGCCGAGCCCGTCGATACATCGACCAGCCATGTCGGATTTCGCTGCATCATACGGAAGAAGGAGAGAGAGACATGAGCGAAGAACGCGACGGCGGGAATAGGGGCGGCCTCGGTCGTCGCGGTGTACTGCTCGGCACGACGACGGCAGCGGCAGCCTCAATTCTGGCTTCTCCAGCAGAGGCGCAGACCAACACAGCCGGCCGACCGGTGACAGCAGCGAGCGGCACCAAGCCAAACATCATCATGATCGTGTCCGACGATTTCGGCTACGGCGACGCCGGCTGCTATCTCGGCGGCGAAGCCCGCGGCATGCCGACGCCGAACATCGACCGCCTGGCGAGCGGAAGGCATGATGTTCACGTCGTTCTATGCGCAGCCGAGCTGCACGCCGGGTCGCGCCGCGATGCAGACCGGCCGCATTCCGAACCGCAGCGGCATGACGACAGTCGCCTTCCAGGGCCAGGGCGGCGGCTTGCCGGCGGCCGAATGGACGCTCGCCTCCGTGCTGAAGACGGCGGGCTACAAGACCTTCTTCACCGGCAAATGGCATCTCGGCGAAGCCGACTACGCGCTGCCCAACGCGCAGGGCTACGACGAGATGAAGTATTGCGGCCTCTATCATCTCAACGCCTACACCTATGCCGATCCCGACTGGTTCCCGGACATGGATCCGAAGCTGCGGGAGATGTTCCAGAAGGTGACCAAGGGCGCGCTGTCCGGCAATGCCGGCGAGGCGGCGCGCGAGGATTTCAAGATCAACGGCCAATACGTCAACACGCCGGACCAGGGCGTCGTCGGCATCCCGTTCTTCGACGAGTACGTCGAGAAGGCCGCGCTCGACTATCTCGATCGCAACGGCACAGTCCGGCCAGCCGTTCTTCATGAGCGTCAACTTCATGAAGGTGCACCAGCCGAACATGCCGGCACCCGGAGTTCCATCCACAAGTCGCTGTCGAAGATCCAAGTACGCCGACTCCGTCGTCGAGAACGACACGCGCATCGGCCGCATCATGGACAAGGTGCGCGCGCTCGGCCTCGACAAGAACACCTACGTCTTCTGGACCACCGACAACGGCGCCTGGCAGGACGTCTATCCGGATGCCGGCTACACGCCGTTCCGCGGCACCAAGGGCACCGACCGCGAAGGCGGCAATCGCGGGTTCCGTCCATCGCCTGGGGGCCGGGCATCAAGGCCGAGCAGCAAGAACGCGGAGATCCTCGGCGGCCTCGACTTCATGGCGACGTTCGCCGCGCTCGGCGGCGCGCAAGCTGCCGGAGAACGATCGCGAAGGGCAAGCCGATCATCTTCGACAGCTACGACATGACGCCGGTCCTGTTCGGCACGGGCAAGTCGCCGCGCAAGTCGTGGTTCTACTTCACCGAGAACGAGCTGACGCCGGGTGCGGCGCGGGTCGGCAACTACAAGGCCGTGTTCAACCTGCGTGGCGGCGACGGCGCGAAGACCGGCGGCCTTGCGGTGGATTCAAACCTCGGCTGGAAGGGGCCCGAGAAGTACGTCGCGACCGTGCCGCAGGTGTTCGACCTGTGGCAGGATCCGCAGGAACGCTACGACATGTTCATGAACAACTACACGGAACATACCTGGATCCTGGTCACGATAAACGATGCGGTCAAGGAACTGATGCAGACGTACATGAAGTATCCACCGCGCAAGCTGCAGAGCGAAAGCTATACCGGACCGATCACGCTATCGGACTATCAGCGCTTCCAGTTCGTCCGCGACCAGTTGGCGAAAGGCGGCATCCAGCTTCCGCTCCCGACCGGAAACTGATCGCCGACCGTGATGTTGGACGGCCGGGCTGCGCTCACTATCCTTGCAGGCCGGCCGGGTGAGGTTCGCGTGAGCCTGCACAATCGATTAGTTCTGCAGAGCGTTGCCTCACTCTTCGTTGCCATAAATCTTTTGTTGGGCGCCTGCTCGATATCGGCCGATATCAACGCGAACTCGTTCTTGACCGATGACATATCGGTTGCGCAGGATGCAGCATCATGCCGCCGCTCCCTGGCGAGCAATATCGAGTACGAGCCGATTGCGCGACGCATGCCGTTGGTCGACATCTATCAGGCAACAATTCGACAGATGGCTGATGCACAGCTCGCAAACCCGGAGGAGGTCAGTGCGCTGCTCGCCCGGACGCAGGAGCTGCAAAAATGCCGGCAAAAGACGCTGGCTGCGATACGACTGCATTCCCCGATTGCGCTGGGATGCGTTTTGACCGGCTGGAACGCTGAGGATGGAGTGTTTGTGCTGCTCAGCAAGCGGCGGCTCACCTGGGGAGATGCTGTGACGCGTCTCAGGACAATTCGGGCCGAGCTGTTCTCGAAACTGACTGATCAGGCATTCAGGGAAAGCACCCAACTCAATGCGAACAAACAGGCTGAATTGACCCGACGTGTGTCCATTCTCAACGCGCTCACGAATTTAGCGCCGTGACGGCAGCCGTGTCGCTGCCGACCGGGAACTGAGCCAGCCGATACCAAGGGGAGACCATGCCAAAGCTAATTACACGTGTGGTGGCCGGCCGCCGATCGATCCTGCTCAGCGTGACTGCAACCATCGCTACACTTCCGTTAACTCCATACGCCAAGGCGCAGGGCCAAACGCCGGATCCGCTTGCGTCATGGAGCGAGGGGCCGACGAAACAGGCAATCATCGACTTCGTTCGCGTCACGACCAATCAGGTATCGCCCGACAACCGCATTGCCACCTTCGACCAGGACGGCACGCTGTGGGTGGAGCATCCGGTCTACACTCAGGCGATGTTCGCCCTCGACCGACTTCATGCGTTGGCGCCTAAGCATCCCGAATGGAAAGTACACGACCCGTTTAAGGCCGTGCTCGCCAATAACCAGGCCGCCATGGCGAAGTTCTCCGAACGCGACTGGGCAGAGATCGTCTTCGTCACCCATGCCGGCATGAGCCAGGCTGAGTTCGCGGACATCGTCAGGCAATGGCTGGCGACAGCAAAGCATCCGCGTTTCAATCGGCTGTACACGGAACTCGTCTACCAGCCGATGCGCGAGGTGATGGACTACCTCCGTGTCAACGGATTCAAAACCTACATCGTAACGGGGGGCGGACAGGACTTTGTGCGGACCTACGCCCAGGAGGTCTACGGCGTGCCGCCTGAGCAGGTGGTGGGATCGAGCATTGCCACCAAGTATGAAATCAAGAACGGCAAGCCCGAGCTGATCCGGCTGCCGAAGCTATTCTTCGACGACGACCACGCAGGTAAGGCGATCGGGATCGATTTGTTCATCGGCAAACGCCCCTATGCAGCCTTCGGTAATTCCACGGGTGACCGCGAAATGCTGGAATGGACTGGCGCCGGAAATGGCACGCGGCTGAAAATGCTGGTGCACCACGACGATGCGCAGCGCGAATATGCCTATGGTCCGGCGGGTGGATTGCCGAACACCACGGTGGGTACTTTCGACCAATCATTGATGGATGAGGCGAAGGCCAAGGGTTGGACGATCATCAGCATGAAGAATGACTGGAAGCGTGTCTTTGCTTTTGAATGACCGCGATGAGGTGTCTGCGCCACCCGGAGGGGAGAAAATATTCCTTGCCTCTGCCCGCCGCTTTATGTTCTCGTTATGTTCATGAGCGTCACGGCCGCCAACCCAACGCCTGACAATGGCCCGACCACAGCTGACAAACCGGGCCGCTTCGCGCGCGCCCTCGACCTCGTCCGCAAGCTCATCGAATTCGGCAAGGAACTCGCCGCCATCGTCCAGCAGCGCACCGGAAAAATCGACTTCCCCGCGCGCGCCTGCAACTTCGGCACCAACGACATCGAGCTGATCGTCGCCCGCATCACCCAGGGCCTGCTCCGTGCCCGGGCACTCGAAGAACGGCTCGAGCGCATCGCGCCGAGGCTGGACGCGAAGCCCAAAGCCACGCCGGCCGCGCGCAAGCCGCACTGCCGTACCCTCCACGCGCCAGGTCGAGGTCGCCGACGCGCGTCTTGCCCATCTGCCCACGCCGGAGCGGATTGCCGCCGAGGTCCGCCGCAAGCCGATCGGGGCCGTCATCGCCGACATCTGTCGCGATCTCGGCATCCTGCCGTGCCATCCGCTGTGGCGTGAGGTGCAGCGGGCGCTCATGCAGCACGGCGGCAACTACGCCGCCCTGGTCAAAGACATAATTACGCGGCCGCGTCCTCCGGGCTGGTACGAGACCTCCGCCACCTGGCTGCCACTGGAGTTACGCTCCCCAGCACCCGCTAGCACCGGCCCGCCGTAATCCCGCAATAGCAGACCGTCCTATCGCGGCGTCTGCCGCTACACTGCCGGCTGGCTGCGGACCAGACCGCCCGGCAGTGCACCGGTCGCAACCCCGTCGCGGTAAGTGATCTGCCCGGCCTTGATCGTCGCCGCATAGCCGCGCGCCTTCTGCATCAGGCGCCGCCCGCCGGCGGGCAGGTCAACCACCATCTGCGGCCGCTCCAAAGCGAGCTTGGCGAAGTCGATGATGTTGATGTCCGCCTTCATGCCCGCAGCCAGCACGCCCCGATCGCTCAAGCCGGCGAAGCGCGCCGGCTCCCGCGTCTGGCGCCGCACCAGATCGGGGATGTCCATGCGGTCGGCACCGCGGTCGCGCCCCCAGTAGCTGAACAGGAAGGTCGGGAACGACGCGTCCGAGATGAACGCCACGTGCGCACCACCGTCGCTCAGTCCCGGGATGACATGCTGGCGGGCGTACATCGCCTTCACCGGCTCCAGATCGTAGTTCGCGTAATTGACGATGCAGGCGAAGATGAAAGCCTTGCCGTCATCCTCGATCAGCATGTCATAGGCGACATCCTGCGGCGTCCGGCCCTCGCGCGCGGCGATCGCGGCAACCGAATCCTCGCGTGCCGGCGTGTAGTTCAGCGGATCGGTGAAGCGGAACATCCGCTCGAAGCCGATGCGGGTCAGCAGCGACCAGGTGTTGAATTCGCTCGGGTCCTCGGTGGTGATCCTGCGCCGCACATCCGGGTCGCGCATCGCGGCGACGCGCTGATCGAGCGGCAGATGCGCAATCGAGCGATAGGTGCGCGTGCCGGCGAACGGCTGCTGGCTGCCGGACAGGCCTAGCAGCGCACCGATCGGCCGAGGTGGCGCGACGCAGCGCACCGGCAAGCCATCGGCGGCCGCCTGGGTCGACAGTTCCAGCAGGTCCTTCCATGCGGTGGTGCGGTCGTGGCGCTGGTTCAGCGAGAACACCAGCGGCCGACCGCAGGCCTGCATCACGCGACGCACCATGGCGAATTCGGTCGCCGGATCCGGGGTGTTCCAGTCCGAGGTCATCTCGATGAACCCCTTCCCCGCATCCTTCAGCCCCATGGCAATGCCGGTCAGCTCCGTTTCCTGTGCTCGCAGTGTCGGCGTCGGATCGCCGGCCAGCGTCTTGTGCGCGATGGTGCGCGAGGTGGAGAAACCGAACGCGCCGGCGCGTACCGCCTCGGCGGTGATCTCGCGCATCCCTGCTATGTCGGCCTGATTGGCGTCCTCCAGCTTCAACGCGCGCTCGCCCATGACGTAGACACGCATCGGCGCATGCGGCAGCAGTGCGCAGAAATCGATGTCGTGGCTGCGACGCTCAAGCGCGGTCAGGTAATCGGCAAAACTCTCCCAACTCCAGTCGAGGCCTTCATGCAGGCAGGGTCCGGGAATGTCCTCCACGCCCTCCATGAGTGCGATCACCGCATCCTGCGTGTCCTTGCGCACCGGCGCGAAGCCGACGCCGCAATTGCCCATCACCACTGTGGTGACGCCGTGCCACGACGATGGTGCGAGATGCGAGTCCCACACGGCCTGGCCGTCGTAGTGGGTATGAATATCGACGAAGCCCGGTGTCACCGACAGGCCGGCGGCATCGATCTCCTCCCGCCCGCGACCCGCTACCTTGCCTACTTCGGCGATGCGGCCACCGCTCACCGCGACGTCACCGCGGAAGGGCGCTCCTCCATTGCCGTCCATGATGGTGCCGTCGCGTATGACGAGGTCGAATTCGTTGGACATGTTTCGGGTTCCTCGATTGCTTGGCGCCAGTGTCACGCCGCGCGTTCGTCCAGACAAGGGTCAGACAATATCGGCATCACTCGCCGAAAGTTTCGTGCTAACCATCCAGCTCCGGATAGCGGCGGAAGATTCCCGTCTCCTTGAACGGCACGCGCCGTTCGCTCGCCAGATAGGCCTTCAGTTTCGGCCGTTCCGCCACTGCTCTGTGCAGGGCCGTCACGCGCGGCAGCTTCGCTAACTCTCGCTGTAATGCGACAGGAAACGCGAAACGCAATCCCTCGAGCAACTGGAACAAGGACAGATCAGCATAGGTAACGGAACTGCCAACCAGGTGGTCTGCTCCCGCGGGGTTTGCCTGTAAAAGCCGCTCGAACCAGCCGAGAAACTTCGGCATCCGATCCTTGCGGAAGACCGTGGCACGCGCGATCGCTTCATCCTTCTGTTCGTGGAACCACTTGTCCTCGTCGATCGGATGGTGCGAATTATAGACTTCCTTGACGATGTCGGTAATCGTGAGCTGGATCTGATGCGTCCACAACCGGCCGTCTTCGTCAGATGGCGCAAGTCCGATGCGCCCACCCAGATACAACAGGATTGCTGCGGTATGGCTGACGATCACCTCGCCATCGCGCAGGAACGGCGGCGCAAAGGGAATGTGTGACGTGCCCTCACCGCGCATGAGGGCCAGCATGGCCGGAACGCCGCGTCCTTCGCTCTCTAAGCCGCGCGCCACATCGATATATGCCACGCCTGAATCTTCCAGTGCCAGGCGAACGAACTCGCCGCGTCCCTGGATCTCCGGCCAATAAAAGAACTCGTAAGCCATGATCCGCCTCCCCTGCCGCTGATCCAGCCGCCCGCCCATTTGCTACAGAAATTTCTGCTCCTCCAGCCGTTACTCTGGCCACCGCCGAGCCACTTTGCTAGCCCGGCCGCGGTGCCACTTGGGGTCTTGCGTACATGTCCGGGCGGTGTCACTCGTTCTGCGACGGACGACGCCCCTCTCGCGGTATAAAGGTGTGAACCTCTGCATCACTGCGCAATGACACCGAGCGGCTCTTGATGAAGCAGGTATTTTCAGAGAGTTGGGCGTGGCTGCGGGTCCAGTTCTTTCGTTTTTGGACCGCGCTCGCCGTTCTGGGCGTCTCTGTCTACCTTTGGCTCGATAAACCAGAGTACCTGACTTGGTGGAAACGAAGCACCAATCGGCTAATCGAGGATGGCTCCTCGCACCTTCCATATCCTTGGGGGGATCGACTTAAATCGACGATCGGGAATTTTGGGATCTGGGTCCAACTTACTTTGGCCATCCTCATCTTTCGAGCCATTCTCGGCATTCTGATCCTGATGTTCCGAATGATACGGAGGCGCAGGCGGTATCGATAGCAGAGCCGTTTTGCGTTCCCGGACTGTGCGGCCAGCTGTACGTGCTCAACAGAATTTCGCATCGGCAGCTCGTATGATAGAGCGCTAGGCTGCCAGTTTTTGCCGGGCCGAACCATTTATCATCGTGGCAGCCTTTTCAGCAATCATGATCGTGGGCGCGTTGGTGTTGGTCGACGTGACAGCCGGCATCACTGAGGCGTCGATGACACGGAGTCCTTCGATGCCGTGCACGCGCATTTCGTTGTCGACAACGCTCATTGGATGCGAACCCATCATGCATGTGCAGCTGGCATGATAGCAGGTGCTGCCATTACGCCGGGCATAGTCGAGCAGTTCGTCATCCGTCTGGACCTGATCCCCAGGGAAGCTCTCGTCACGGACAAACTGGTTCAGCGGGGGAGCTGCAAACAAGCGCCGGGCAAAGCGCAGGCCACCGATAATGGCGCGCCGGTCGGCCTCGTCCGACAGATAACGCGGGTTGATCGCCGGCATGTCGCCTGGCTTGTTCGTTTTTGCCTCGACATAGCCACGCGAGAGAGGGCGCATCTGCCAGGCACCAGCGCTGAGACCCGGCGTCCGCTCTAATTCGCCGATCTGGCCGCCCTTAAAGCTGCCTGGCGCGAACGTCACCTGCATGTCTGGCGTTGCCGACGTCTCCAAGACCTTGACGGAGGCGGCGACGAGCGATGGGCTGTAGCTCAACATGCCTTTACCAGTGAAGGCCCAACGCATGGCTTCAATCGCGAGAGGCAAACCATATGACTTCTCGTTGGCCGTAGCCATGCCGATGACCCGATTAGACACGCGCGCAGTATAGTGGTCCTGCATATTGCGCCCAACTCCGCGCAGCTCGTGCACGATCGGTACGCCGATTTTGGCGAGATGCTCTGGATCCCCGATGCCCGACAGCTGCAGGATGTGCGGCGAGCCGACTGCGCCCGCCGATAGGATCACTTCGCGTACGGCCTCTGCCTTCTCAATTCCACCACCACGCGAAAATTCTATGCCGGTAGCGCGTTTGCCGTTGAACAGAACGCGGTGGACCAGCGCGTTTGTGACCAGCTGAAGGTTTGGCCGCTTCAATGCAGGGTGCAAATAGGTCCGCGCAGCGCTTGCGCGTCGGCGCCCCCCACGGGTCTGCTGGCACCAGCCGATGCTATCGCCTGCACCGGGCGGCAGGTCGTTGACGTCTTCGCGATACTCAAGGCCAAGCTGTTTGCCTGCCTCGATCACTGTAGCGCAGATCGGGGAACGATCCATTTTCGACGTGAACAGCGGTCCGTCCTTGCCACGCACCGCATTGCCTTCGCCCTCCCACCGCTCGGCTTTGCGGAAGAATGGCAGACAATCGTCCCACGACCAGCCGCGGTTTCCAAGTTGTGCCCAGTGGTCATAGTCCTCCGGCTGACCACGGATGTAGATCAGCCCGTTGATCGAGGAGGAGCCGCCAATTACCCGACCGCGAGTGTAGACGATAGCGCGGCCATCGATGCCGGGATCGGGTTCTGCGCGGTATTTCCAGGTAAGGGTCGGGTGGTCGAGCATCTTGAAGAAACCCGCCGGGATATGGATGAGCGGATTCCGATCACGACCACCCGCCTCGATCAACAACACTTTGGTGTTGGGGTTCTCCGTCAGCCTGTTAGCCAGCACACAGCCGGCTGAGCCTGCGCCGATGATGACGTAATCCGCTTGCATGCGCGACCCTTCCCGCAAAAGAATTCAGGCCGGATCCGGCCCCTTTCGATCAGTCTAGCGAGGATCGCCCGGCAAACGGAAGCCACGATGAAGCTGCCGAAACCATAGCTGGCACGACGGAGGCAGCGGACCGGGTATCGCTTCAGACGGCTGAGCAGTGACGAATGAAGTTTTAGGCTTATAGGGAAGGACGCGGTAACAAGCGTCGTGACCAGAAGACACGCCTTGTCGTAGAGGGTAACGCTCGGCGAGTTTCGGTGAACTCACGCGTTCTTATGCGAGCAAGTCATCGCACCATGCCAGGCGACAAGAATGCCAACCGATCAGCGCTGACATAGAACTGCAGGACTGCTCTCGATGAACTGCCAGCCTAGCTGCTGGTCACCAGCTATGTGATCGTCGCGGTGCAGTACGGGTCTGGTTGCAATCGTGCGATTTTCCGTTCTTTTTGCACACAAGGTGGCGACAACGGCTATACCTCGATCCGGGCGCCTCCGGGCCCACCTGCCACTTTGGTTCTGCACGAGATCCGACCCAGCACCCGGAGGCACGGCCACACTCCCGGCTAACCTGGTGTCGGCCCGTCGCCATATCTGGAAGCGTGCACCAGAACCGAAATGCCAGCCCTTCCCGATCGCGTGCGTTCGGGCAACACTTGCCATCGCCTGTCGTTTCCGCAGGCGTTGCCAGCAGAGGAGCGCGCAGATGACGCAGCACGTCTACAAGGTCGTGGAAATCGTCGGCACTTCGGAAGAGAGCGTCAGCAAAGCGATCGATCGGGCGATCGAAAAAGCATCCTCGAGCTTGCGGAACCTCGGTTGGTTCGAGGTCAATCAGGTCCGTGGCCACATCGAAGACGGCAAGGTGGCCCACTACCAGGTGACCCTGAAGGTCGGCTTCCGCCTGGAGGAGTAGCTACTTCTCCAAGCCGCCTGCCATCGCCCGCCTGAACGCCGCCAGCGTCTCGTCGCTGACGTGGTGCTCGATGCCCTCGGCATCGATCCGAGCCGTCTCGGAGCTGACGCCAAGCGAGCGCAGGAAAGCCTCGACGGTCTGGTGTCGAAGACGGCTCTCTCGGGCTTTCTTCTGCCCGGCCTCGGTCAGGAACACACCGCGATAGGGCTTCTGCACCACGAGCCCTGCCGCGCCGAGCCGGCGCAGCGCCTTGCCGACAGTCGGCTGTGCGACGCCAAGGCGCGCAGCGATGTCGACCTGGCGCGCCTCACCGCCATCTGCGATCAGGTCAGCGATCAGTTCGACGTAGTCCTCCAGGAGAGTGTTCCGCCGTGCGTCCCTGCTCTGCTTGAACCCGCGCGAATGCGCTTCGGCATTTGGCAACGGGTCCGGCTTCTGCTGCCCCCTCCGTGCCACCGTGTCGGTCCCCCCAAGACTCGCGGTCACAGTTTTAGCACAGGCTTGGTTTCTGCACGCAATGGAGGATCACCGCGGGCCGGTGGGCACCTGGTTGAACGGCTTGTTCTTGTCCACCCTGATATCCGACGGCAGCCCAAGCACTCGTTCGGCGATGATGTTGCGCAGGATCTCGTCTGACCCGCCGGCGATCCGCCAGCTTGGCGACGACAGCAGCGCCTGCTGGAACATCGCATACGATGCCGCCAGATCGTCGTCCATGATCAGTCCGGCTGCGCCCATCAAGATCCAGTCCATAGGACGCAATGTCCTGCAGCTTGCTGGCGTTCACCAGTTTATGGATCGAGTTCTCCGGCCCCGGTGTCTGGCCCCGCGACAACGCCGTCATGCGTGCGGAAGCGGGTGAACGTCAGTCCCTGCGTCCGCGCATACCACTCCGCGATGCGTTCGCGCACCGCAGCGTTCCGGATCGCCGGCGCACCGTCGACCACCAGCGATCGGGCAAGCTCCACAAGGTCCTCGACATCCGGCCGGTGCACCTCGCCTACTGCCAGCCGTTCATTCATCAGTGTGGTCAGCGAGACTTTCCATCCCTGCCCCACTGCGCCGAGACGCTGCGCATCAGGCACGCGCACATCGGTGAAGAACACCTCGTTGAAGTGCGACGCGCCGGACATCTGATGGATCGGCCGTATCTCGATGCCCGGCGATTTCATGTCCAGGAAGAAGAAGGTCAGGCCCTCATGCTTCGGCACATTCGGGATCGGTGCGCACGACGATAATGCCGAAATCCGACAGATGCGCACCGGAGGTCCAGATCTTCTGCCCGTTGATGATCCAGTCGTCGCCGTCGCGTTCGGCGCGCGTGCGCAGCGCTGCAAGATCGGATCCGCCGGCGGGTTCGCGAGAACAGCTGGCACCACACCTCTTCGCCACGCAGTGCCGGACGCACATAACGCTCGAGCTGCTCGGGCGTCGCATATGCCATCATGGTCGGAATGCACATGCCGAGCCCGATCTCGAACAGTCCACGCGGCACCGCGTAATTCGTCTTCCTCCTGCATTGTAGATCACCTGCACGATCGGCGATGCCTCACGGCCGCCGAAGCGCTTCGGCCAGGTGATCCCGGCAAAGCCGGCATCCGCCTTCTTTGCCTGCCAGGACTTGCAGCGCTTCACCGCCTCGGCGTCGAAGTCCACCGCGCAGCTACCGGCCGCGCACGCCTCTTGGGCTCGGCATTGGCCTCCAGGAATGCTCGGGCCTCGGCGCGAAAGGCGGCTTCTTCGGGCGTGTCGTTGAAGTCCATCGTGCGTCTCCCCTACGCCGCGTTGCGCATTTCCAGCAACTCGACCAGCCGGTTCTTCCAGCACGGCGCACCGCCAAGCGCCAGCGCGAGTTGTTTCGACCGCCGATAGATACAAATGGCAGTCCATCGTCCCAGGTGAAGCCGATGCCGCCATGCGTCTGGATGTTCTCCTTCGATGCGAGATGGAATGCCTCGGTTGCCGACACGCGCGCCGTCGCCGCAGCCAGGGACAGCTCTGCGGCGTCGGCCGACAAGGCCCAGGCGCCGTAAAAGGCATTTGATCGTGCCAGTTCGAGTCGCAACATACACATCGGCGAGCTTATGCTTGATCGCCTGGAACGATCCGATTGGCCGTCCGAACGCGTAGCGCTCCAACGCATAATTGCGCGCCATCTCGAGCGACGCATCGGCCCCACCCACCTGTTCGAACGCAATGAGTATCGCCGCACGTTCCAGGATTCGCAGCACTACCGGCCAACCGGTTTCGCTGCTCAGCCGTTCGACATCCGCGCCGGCAAAATCGATGCGCGCATGATCGCGGCTTGGATCGACCGTGCGAAGCGTGCGTCTGCTCACATTGTTCGCTGTCAGGTCGGCGAGATAAAAGGCGATCTCTCCAGCCTCGTCGCGCGCCGCGACGACGGCCAGATCTGCAATACTGCCATCGCTCACCGGCCACTTGCTGCCGGTCAAACGGCCACCAACGCATCGCGCCTGCACTGCGCCGGGGTTCGGATTGCCGCTGCCTTCGGTCAATGCAAAGCAGCCTATCGTCGAACCATCGGCGAACGACGGCAATATACGTGCCTTTTGCGGCTGACTGCCGGCGAGCAGCACGGCCTCGCTTGCGAGGTAGGCTGAGGACGCAAATGGCACCGGCGCGAGCGAGCGCCCGAGTTCCTCGGCCAGTACGCACAATCCCTCGTACCCAAGTCCAGCTCCGCCATATTGTTCCGGAATGGCAGCGCCAAGCCAGCCCATCTCCGCCATCGCGCGCCACAGATCCGCCGCGTAGGTTTCGCGAGCTTCCAGCACGCTACGCACCACAGATGGCGGCGAGCGCTCGGACAGAAATCGCCGCGCCTGATCACGCAGCTGCTTCAGATCGTCCGAGAAGTCAAAATTCATTGCGCCCCCTAACCGGGTGACCCTACCGCGACATCCGCCGGTTGACCACGTGCCCTGTTCGGTGAACGGCCAGTCCCACATGTGAAGGAGCATATCGGTCGCCTTATCGGTCGCGGTCCCCGCTCCACGCTCCCGAGATCAATCGGATCTCCGGGGAGATCGCAGGCAATGAACATCTGCCGCCGCAACATCGGCGACCAGTGCATGGGCAACGCATTGGTCACGCAATAGACGCCGCCTGCGATGAAAGGCTGGAGCCGGTTCGTACATCGTCATCGAGGTTGTGCAGCTGCCGAGGGACCATTGCGGAAGATCTTACGCTATGGCGCCGATGTCACCGGCGATGCGCCGAACATCGCCAATGATGCCCCTCTGCAAGGAACGGGTGTCGGGCAAGTCGATAGTGAGAGAGCGGACACGTGTTCCTGACTTCAATATCGGCAATGAAGCGTGCGGGTTTCACTTCCCTCGCAATGCTGGATATGGCACGTGCTCCAGCACCCACATGATTCGCGTGACTGTAAGCGCGCTTCGCGCGTGAAAACATCCGCGATCATTCGCAAGCCACATCGATATTGAGAGGCTGATCGTAGCCTGCTTGAAATGCGGTTCGTGGACTCGCGCTCTTGTGAAACGCGCATCCGCGAAAGTCATGCAACTTACGGTAGTCCATCTGAATTCCCTAGGCTACTAATCGGGTATAATCAGAATTCGGTAACCGGACGATGCCGCGAGGACGGGATCCAGCCTATTTGAAGGCACAAGCAGCAAAATGCAGGCGCTTGGCCGCCAATACGCCGGATGAGATTGCCGCAAGGGAACTACTCGCCCTTGCCGTCGAATTGGAGCGTG
Source organism: uncultured Alphaproteobacteria bacterium (assembly GCA_963850535.1). Taxonomy (GTDB): domain Bacteria; phylum Pseudomonadota; class Alphaproteobacteria; order Acetobacterales; family Acetobacteraceae; genus JAMXLO01. The sequence continues at coordinate 36,920 of CAWKMC010000005.1, forward strand.
AGGCCGATTGCGGCGCGTCGCCGTCCGATCAATCCAGTGAATTCGACGCGCAAGCCTATCAACCAATGGAGCGGCCGCCCTTCTAGGCGACAAGGCCTGGCCCAGATACGATGCCAAAGAGGTCGTCCGTCTTGCGCTAATCGGCGGGCGTTAATCCGCCAATTCCCCTTCTCGATGATGCGTCCCCGCGTCTCGCCGCGAAAGGGCCTCGCCGGCGACGGTGGCCCACCACCTGGGTCCTGGCGTGCAAGGCCCACTCGTATGTCCCCGCCCGGCTGGTTCCGGAGCCTTCCGACCCCGGTAGCAGCGTGCTGACGCGGCTAGGGCACGAATCTCGCGGGGCGGTAACCGGGCAGAAAGTGGTGTGCGCACAGAATAGCCACTGTTACGCGCCTCTCGCTTCCCCAGACGTTGCCCCAATGGCCCTGCATGTCGCTGATCGCCACGAAAATCGAGCCTCATCGCGTAACGCGGATCTTCCTGGACTGCCGCGATGCCCAGCCTGATCCCGCCGAACTCCTGCGAATCGAGCGGGCAATCGAGGATTTCAGCCAGATCCGCGGAAGAACTGCCCAACCGGCCCGCACCGAGCGGCGGCTTGACCGCAAGGGCGACAGTCCTGGAAGTCGGCCATGGGCCCGGTGAAGCGGGCTGGCTCCGGCGCCCCAGCATGCTCACGGAGATCGACAATGCCGAGTGTCGTTGACGACTTCGAGTCCATTGCGAGACGCGTCGGCGAAATCAGGTCGGCCCGCTGGCACGAGCTGGGCGTTTCGCCACCCGTCGTATCGAATACTCCGCAATCTATCGCTCCACCCGAGAGCACCGAGGAATCCCAAGGTTCGCACCAACCGGCGGCTCCTGGGACCTTGATCGGGGAAACCACCCTTTCCGACGACTGGGGTTGTTGTCTGCTCCCCGGCGATTGGCAGCCCGCCGCCGGCGGTGGCTCAAACGCATAGAGAAAATCCCGAGCATGCCTCACCTCCCTGCACCACCCGAATCTCCGTTCAGCAAATCCGTTGCAGCGCTCGCCTTCAGCATGGCGGATCACAAGGTGCTGTGCGCCTTTCGGAACCGGCTCCGCCGCAAGGCAATCTGGGCAGTGGTCACTCCGCTGCACCGTGAACTCGCCGAAGCGCTGGAGGTCTACCGGCCCTACGAGGCTCCGGAAAAAGCCGAGCCGACCTGGACCATCTGGCGAAGCGCGGCGGGCGTCTGGGTTTTGGACAAAGACTGCGGGCCTTTGGGCGAACCGACCACTCTGACCGAGGCGGTCGAGATCGTGGAAGCGGTCCTGAAGATCGAGATGCACAACGCCGTTCGTGCAATCCCCAAGGCATGCCCACCCGAACTCCCAAAGAAGTTCTGCGGCGATACGGATGGTGCCTGAGAGCTTGGGGGCCGGCCATGATGGGACGATTCCGTTGTCTTCTTTCGCGGCTACGCGACGATCCGTACGCGCAGTTCCGAATTGCTGCGGCAACCAGGTATATGCTCGCATCGCGACCGCTATGAATACACTCCACACACCCGATGATAGGATTCGCGCCGGATCAATGCAGCGGTCTGCTCTGCGGCAGATGACCTGCGAACAGTTGCTGCATCTCGGAATGAGCCAGGTCGTCTACCTTAAATCCGGCATGTGCGATGGCGAGATACTCTTCGTGCTCTACAGTGCCGATGGCACGCCGATCGTAGCGACCGACGATGTGGATGTCGCACTAGAAGCGGCAGCCGATCGTGGTCTGAACTTCGTCAATCTGCACTGACGCTGATCCTCGTCTGGCATCGCGGTCTGTTCGCCAGCCGCACGCGCTGCGGCCCCGGAGACCATCCCCGGGGGCCCTTCAGCCGACCAGAAGCAGGCCAACGAGCAGCCTCGCCGCCGCAGCAATCACAAGTTGCCATATGGATGTTTGGATGGCGCTGAAGTGCTTCACACCCTTGTTCCAATGGCGCTTAGGGCGAAGAATGCCGCGCGAAGCGACGGCTGTAGCCGAAGCTCACGCACCCCGCTTTTTAGCAATTGGTCCGGAACGTGGCTTCGGATGCTTGGGCGTTGCCGCCCGCTTCGGTTTGGCACGGCTTGCCGCCTTGCCTGCGCGCAATTCCGCAATCGTGGCGCGCGTGGTGATCTGCTCGGGGTTCATGCGCAGCTCGATCACTGCTGGACGGCCGCTCTGCAGCGCGCGCTGAAATGCTGGAGCGAACTCCGACGTCTCGCTTACCACCTCGCCGTGGCCGCCAAACGCATCGATGAACTTGGCAAAATCAGGATTGGTCAGCGCGGTGCCTGACACGCGACCTGGATAGGCGCGCTCCTGATGCATGCGGATCGTGCCATACATCTGGTTGTTGAACACCAACACGATGGGTGCCACTCCGTGATGGAATGCGGTCGCCAGCTCCTGCCCCGTCATCAGGAAACCACCATCGCCGACCAAAGAAACGACCATGCGGTCCGGGTAAACAATCTTGGCTCCCACCGCCGCCGGCACGCTGTAGCCCATCGCACCGTTGGTCGGCCCGATGTAGCGTTGGCCATCCCGAAAGTTGATGAAACGCGTTGCCCAGCCGGCAAAATTGCCGGCATCGGTGGTGATCAAAGCATCCGGCTCGAGCAACCCTTCGAGCTCACGCATCACGGTGCCGAGGTTGAGCGTGCCTTGGTAGTTTGGCACCGCGCGTTGTCCCTCGCGCAGCGAGCGCAGTTCTTCGGTCCACCCGGCCCAATTGGCCCGCACCGGCTCAAGCGCGGCAACGGCATGGGCGAACGTGTTGAGGTCGGAGACAATACCCAGCGCCGGCCGGAACACCCGGCCGATTTCGCTGCCGTCGGGATGCACCTGGATGATCGGAATGCTGCCAGCCATGTCGAGCAGCGTGTAGCCCTGCGTCACCGTATCGCCGAGCCGTGATCCAATCGCCAGGATCAAGTCGGCATCCTTCACTCTGCCGACCAAACCTGGATCGGAGCCCACCCCCAGATCGCCGGCAAAATTGACCACCGTGCCGTCGTACAACGCCTGGCGACGGAAGCCGACGGTCACCGGGACGTCATTGCCCAATAGGAAATCGCGGATTGCCGCGCGGCCTTCCTCGGTCCAGCACGACCCACCAAGGACAGCAAGCGGCTTGCGCGCGCGACTGAGCATGGAACGCAACTGAAGCAAGGCCGCCGGGTCGGGATGCGGCGGTGTGACCTTCGCACGCGGCAGGTCCGGCACTTCGATGAGATCCTTCTGCATCTCTTCCGAGAGCGCGATCACCACCGGACCCGGTCGCCCGGACACGGCCACGTCATAGGCATGCGCGATGATTTCCGGGATGCGCTTCGCCTGATCGATCTGCGTCACCCACTTTGCGAGCGGGCTGAACATGCGTCGGTAGTCCACTTCCTGAAACGCGTCCCGCCCTGCGTCCTCGTGTGGGATCTGGCCGACGAACAGCAGCAGAGGCGTGCTGTCCTGCATCGCGATATGCACGCCGATCGCGCCATGGCACGCACCCGGTCCACGCGTCACCATCGCTGCTGCGGGTCGGCCTTTCAGTTTGCCAAAAGCCTCGGCCATGTTGACGGCGCCGGCTTCGAACCGACAGGTCACCAGGTGCAGCTTCTGACGCACCTCGTACAGGCCATCGAGCACATCGAGATAGCTCTCGCCCGGCACGGCAAAAACATGGTCGATGCCCTGCGCGACCAACGCATCGGCCACCGCGCGCCCACCGGTTCGTCGTACGATACGCGCCTTGCGCGCCTGAGCCAGTTCCATGCAAGCCTCCCGCTGGGCGCCTTGGGGCGCTTGCTCACAGAATAGTCAGGTCGCGTCGATCTCGCCAACGACCCGTACGTAGAATCCCTGCCCGCACAATTCCGAACTTTCCAGCGGTCACTCGAGAGTGTTTGCTCGCCACAAATCCGACAAAACGTCTGCCAATTTCCGCCCTTGCCAGTAACCACCGTCTGCGTATCTGCTGAGACTACAGAAATGAGGTGCCGAGATGCTTCAGAGCATGACCTGGTTCGCCACGGACAATCTGGCGCGCTGCCAGTTCCAGCTGTTCAGCGAGATTGGCGAGCAGATGCAGCTCAGCGACGACGATCGGCGCCGCGTGCTGCTGCTGTCGGAGAACGAATGGACACAGTGGTCCGACTTCTGCCAGGACGGTCCGCTGCCCGCCCAGCCGCAGCTTCCGGTCATGCTCCGTCGCCTCGGCAGTGCCAGCCATCGCCTCGCGACGCTGGCCGATCGAACCGTTGGGCGGGCATAGTTCTACGAGACTTTCACTGCTAGGGTGTCGCTATGCGAGCGATATTCGTGCAGATCAAATGTGAGATGGGGCAGGCCTACCGGGTTGCACGGGAGGCCGCCGATACCATCGAGCAAATGTCAGAACTTTACTCGACATCCGGGCAATACGATCTGCTGGGCAAGTTCTACCTGGAACCGGAACAGGACATCGGCCTGTTTGTGACCGAGAAGATCCAAACTCTGAAGGGCGTGAAGGATACCTATACGCTGATCACCTTCAACGCCTTCAGCGGTGGCCGTAGCTAGATTATCGCACCGCGCGATTCAGATCTCCGACGTTCCGCCAGCGATCATCACGCTTTAGCGTCGCGCCACGCAGTCGATCTCCACCGATGCCCCACGCGCCAGGCCGGTCACACCCACACAGGTCCGCGCCGGCAAGCGGTCCGGCGGAAAGTAACTGCGATACACATCATTCATCGGCGCATAGTCCCGCTCGAATCGCGTAAGATATGCGCGAACGCTGACCACGTGCTGCAAGCTGAGCCCGAGGCCACGCAGCACGATGATCAGATTGTCCATCACGCGCCGCGTCTGCGCTTCGATACCCTCGGGCAGCGGCGCCCGATCGTCGTCCGGCAACGTCGGCATCTGGCCAGTCAGGAACACCCAACCGTCCACCTCGACTGCATGCGAGAACGGCGCCACCGGCGTCGGCGCGCCGGTGACCATGTGGAACAGCAACTCACTCATGCACGCGCCGCGGCGATCGCCGACCACAGACGATACGGGCTCGCCGGCATATCGAAGTGGCGGATGCCGAGTGGTGCCAGCGCATCGTTCACCGCATTCATCGCTGCCGCCATCGCGCCGACGGTGCCCGCTTCACCCACGCCCTTCGCCCCCAGCGGATTGACCTTGGTCGGCACCTCGCGGGTCGCCATCAGGATATCCGGCAGGTCCGCCGCACGCGGCATCTGGTAGTCCATGAACGACGCCGTCAGCATCTGTCCTGAGTGCGGATCATGCACGATCTGCTCGGCCATCGCCTGGCCGACACCCTGCGCGACACCGCCATGCGTCTGTCCCGCCACCAGCATCGGATTCAGCACGTACCCCAGCTCTTCCACCGCGCTGTAGCGGACGACATCGGCGACACCGGTGTCGGGATCGATTTCCACCTCGCAGATATGCGTCCCGTTCGGGAAGGTGACTGCAGTCGGGGTGAATTCTCCACTCTCTACCAGTTCATTGCCGTCAACGGTTGTGGCGCGCGCCACCTCCGCAAGGCTCACCGAGCGATCCGTCCCCGCGATAGTGAATCGTCCGGCGTCGAAGGTGACATCCACCTCGGCGGCCTCGAGCAGTTCAGCGGCGGCTTGCTTCGCCTTCTCGATCACCTTGTCCACCACAAGGCTCACCGCGGCACCACCGATGCACAACGCGCCAGACCCGCCGTTGCCCTTGCCACCGGACAACAGGTCGGTGTCGCCCGCCTCGTAGCGCACATTGTCCAGCGACACGCCGAACCGATCGGCGACCAGTTGGCAGAACGCCGTCTCCAGCCCCTGCCCGACTGACATCGAGCCCGAGCGCAGCACCAAGGAGCCGTCTTCGGCCAGCCGCAGGCTCGCCTGGTCCTTTGCCGGTCGCAGGAACGGGCCGCCGGCGACCTCGATACAGTTGCAAATGCCGATGCCACGCAACTTGCCACGCGCATTCGCTTCGGCGCGGCGACGCTCGAAGCTGTCCAGCTCGGCCATGTCGGCTGCTTTGCGCATGTTGCCTTCGAACTCGCCGCAATCATACGTGAAGGTCAGTGCGGTCTTGTATGGCATCGCCTCCGGCGGGATCAGGTTGATGCGGCGCAATTCGTATGGACTGATGCCAAGTTCGCGCGCCGCCACATCGATAATGCGTTCGATCGTGTAGGTCGCCTCCGGTCGTCCGGCGCCGCGATAGGCTGCGGTGGGCACCGTGTTTGTCATGATGCCGCAGGATTCAGCGTAGATCGTCGGGATGTGATAGACACCTGCCGTGCCGCCGATATTGCCGACCGGCCAACCCGATCGGCCCGTCACGTAAGCGCCCAGGTTCACATCCCAGCGCAAACGCAGCGCCGTGAACTTGTGTTGTGCATCAAGACCAAGCTCGACGGTGATGCGCATTTCGCGCGCCTGTTCATCGGCTAGAAAGCCTTCGGTGCGGTCAGACACCCAGCGCACCGGCCGTCCCACCTTGCGCGCTGCCCAGGCGACCAGTGCATATTCCGGCTGCACACCGGACTTCATGCCGAACGAGCCGCCGACATCGGCGGTCAGCACGCGGAGATCGGTCGGCTTGATGTTGAAGTTGCCGTTCGCCATGCCGTTGCGCAGGTTGTATGGCGACTGATGCGCCGCGTGCACCACCATGCGACCATCGGGACCTATCTGGGCCCACGCCGCACGCGGCTCCATCGTGTTGGCCGTCACACGCGACACGGTGAACTGCAGCCGCGCGACGTGCGCGGCAGAACCTAATGCAGCCTCGGTTGCCTCGGCATCGCCGCGCTTCCACAGGAAGCCGATGTTATCTTCCAACTCCTCCCACACCTTGGGCGCATCCGGCTGCAGCGCGGTGATCGCATCGGTCACCAGCGGCAGTTCCTGGTAATCGACAAGCACCGCCTCAGCCGCGTCCTGTCCGGCGCCCATTGTGTCGGCCAGAACCACCGCCACGGGCTCACCTACAAAACGCACCCGCTGCGCCGCCAAGAGCGGCCGATCGGTCTTTGGCGCCGGGCTGCCGTCAGGTCGCGGAAAACCAATGCCGCCTGGAATAGGTCCGACATCCGTCAGATCATGCGCGGTGAACACCGCAACCACGCCCGGCATTGCGGTCGCGGTGCTGACATCGATGCTGCCGATCGTCGCGTGGGCATGATGAGAGCGAAGCAGCACGGCGTACAGCAGGCCGGGCGGGTTCGGATCCGCACTGTAATTCCCCTTGCCGGTCAGCAGCCGCACATCCTCGCGTCGACGTACTGATCTGCTCTGCAACGTTGCCATCACTCATTCTCCTTCGGCAGCGTCCTCGAGCTTGACCCGAGGACCACGTCATCCGGCGGAAGCGGCGCGCCGCGCAGCACGGACTGCATGTTGGTGAAGGCGTGACGCGCAATATCATCCACAAGGTCGATATCACTGCCCGCGGTGTGCGGGTGACGACGACCTGATCCAGCCGGAACAACGGATGGGCGGGGTCCGCCGGCTCCGCTGCGAACACGTCAAGCCCTGCGCCGAGTAGCTTGCCACTGACCAGCGCATCATACAACGCCGCCTCGTCCGCAGTCCCGCCGCGCGCCGCGTTGATCATGATCGCGCCGTTTCATACGGATGATCGCCTCCGCCGCGATCAGCTCATGGCGCGGCGCTCCGCCGCTCGGAACCCCACCTCATCTTGAGGCGGCGATGCCCTGCGGGCAACAATGGCGCCAGCAACGGAGGAAACGGGATGTCGGTCGTATTGGGAGCGGGCGAATACCGGTACCGCGTGGAAGAGGGCTGGGGCCGGATCCCTGATGGCTGGTCGTTCCATGAGGTGGCAGCCGTGGGGGTCGATGGGCACGACAACGTCTATGTGTTCAATCGCGGCGAGCACCCGATGATCGTGTTCGATCGCGAAGGCAATTTTCTGCGCTCCTGGGGCGAAGGCATGTTTCCCCGTGCGCATGGCGTGCACATCGATCCGGAACAGACAATCTGGCTCACCGACGACGGCGCGCATTGCGTGCGGCGATGCACGCTCGACGGCAAGGTGCTGATGACCTTGGGCACGCCCGGCAAGCCGGCGCCGTTCATGAGCGGACAACCGTTTTGCCGCTGCACCCACACAGCTTTGTCGCCGAAGGGGGAGATCTACGTAACCGACGGTTATGGCAACGCGCAGGTGCACAAGTACTCGCCCGATGGCAAATACCTGATGTCATGGGGCAAGTGCGGCATCGGCGAAGGCGAATTCAACCTGCCGCACAACATCCACTGTGACGCCGACGGCTGGGTCTATGTCGCTGATCGCGAAAACCACCGCGTACAGGTGTTCGATGGCAACGGCCGGTTCGAGACCGCGTGGTGCAACGTGGTGCATCGGCCGAGTGCGCTGCACATGACAACAGGACGCTGCCCTCTGTGCTTTATCGGTGAGGTCGGGCCATATCTTGGCTCCAACCGTGGGTTCCCAAACCTCGGTCCGCGCATCAGCATCTTATCCAAGGAGGGCAAGCTGCTGGCGCGCCTCGGTTCCGAGACCGATCCGCATGGCCAGGCAGCTGGCCAATTTATGTCGCCGCACGGCATCGCGGTTGATTCGCGCGGCGATATCTATGTGGGCGAGGTCTCGGTCGCGTCTTGGCCCTCGCTGTTTCCAGGCCAACCGCGACCCGACAACCTGCGCAGCCTGCAGAAGCTTGTGAAGGTAACCTGAGCCAAACCGTCATGGCCGGGCCCTGTCCCGGCCATCAGTGGCGGCGATGTGCTGCAACGGATGGCCGGCACGGTGGCCGGCCATGACGGAGTCCGTTTACGTTGGCGTGAACATCGGCACTGGCGGTCCGCCGTCCGTTGGCACGAACTTCAGCTTCACGTCCTGCCCAATCTTAAGTGCGTCGAGGTCGCAATCGACGATGTTCGTCATCATCTTCGGCCCCTCCGCCAACTCCACATACGCCATCGCGAAGGGCACCTCGGCGCGCTTCATCACACTGAGCGAATAGATCTTGCCCTTGCCGGATCCTTCTTCCCAAGCGCAGGTGCCAAAGCAGAACGGGCACAATTCACGCGGATACCAGTGCGCCTTCTTGCACGACGTGCAGCGGCGGATCAGGAATTTGCCCGCGGCGCAGCCATCCCAGAACGGCTTGGTTTCCGGATTGGTGTCGGGCGCGCCGGCGAAGGAGATCTTGCGCTGAACATAAGCCATGTCGATCACTCCCGCTCCAGAATGACTGTGCTGCCGCAATGCCGTGTACCCAGCGAACCGCCGGTGCCATGCGCTAACGCGAGATTGCAGTTCTTCACCTGCACCGACTGGTGCGCTTCGCCGCGCAGCTGACGCACCGCCTCGATGATCTTGGTGATGCCGCCGCGATTGGCTGGATGGTTGCTGCACAATCCGCCGCCATCCGTATTGAACGGCAGCTTGCCAACGCCGGAGATCAGGTTGCCGTCAGACACGAACTTGCCACCCTGACCTTTTTCGCAGAAGCCCAGGTCTTCGAGTTGCATGAGCACGGTGATGGTGAAGCTGTCATAGATCGATGCGTACTTGATGTCGGACGGCTTGACCCCCGACATTTCCCACGCGGGCGGCCCGGACCAGCGAGCGCCGGAATAGGTCAGATCGACATCGCCACCCATCTGCCCCTTGGGTCCCTCACCAACGCCGATCACCTTTACCAGGGGGCGCTTCAGGCTCTTGGCGATCTCCGGCTTCGCCACGATCAGCGCACCGCCACCGTCGCTGATCACGCAGCAGTCCAGCCGGTGCAGCGGCGTCGAGACCATCGGCGACTTCACCACGTCCTCGACCGTCACCACATCGCGCAGCATCGCATGCGGATTGTGCTGTGCGTGCTGCGACGCCGCCACCTTGATCCAGGCGAGCTGTTCACTCGTCGTGCCATACTGATACATGTGGCGCGCTGCACACATGGCGTACATGTTCACCACGGTCGGCCCGTAGGGATATTCGAACTGCACGTCAGGCTGTGCCACGTTGCCAGCACGCGTCGCGGTTCCGGTTGCCATGCCCTCGCTGCGCGGCCGGCCGGCGAGCGTGATCAGTGCGATGCTGCAGCGACCGGCGGCGATCGATTCCAGCGCGTGACCCACCGCGACCTGATAGGATGAGCCACCGACATCGGTGGAATCCACGTGCCGGCAGCGCAGGTTCATGTAATCAACCATCGACAGCGGGCCGAGACCCGGCGCGTCGCCGGCGCAGAAATACCCGTCGATATCGTCCTTGGTCAGGCCGGCATCCTCCAGCGCGCCCTTCGCGCACTCGGTGTGCAGCAACGCCACCGATTTGTCGGTTGCCCTTCGTGTCGGGTGCTGGTACGCACCGACGATATAGCCTGCTCCCTTCAAACTCATGCTCCACTCCCCTCGAGCGTGATGGCCGCAGGCGGAATCGCCGTAGGTCTGAATCACGCGGTAGAATATCAGGCCAGAGACGGATGAGCCCTCTCGTCCGGCTCTGGCGCCAGGCGGTCCGGTTCGGACGACACGATTATACTGATCAGTAGCTGAACTGCCAGACGCTGGCGTATCAGAGGGGGACCTGCACATGGCCGATCCGCACGTCAACCGCGTTCCGATCCATAGCTGGGTCGTGCCGATCCTCGCGCTGATTGCTGCGCTGATCATCGGCCATAGCGAATCCTGGGCACTCGGCGCCTTGTCGGCGATCTTCCTGATCGGTTCGGTGCTTGTTGCTGTACATCATGCCGAGATCATCGCGCACTGGCTTGGCGAACCCTATGGCACCCTGGTCCTCACACTGGCTGTCACGATCATCGAGCTGTCGCTGATCGTCTCGATGATGCTGACCGGCGCACCGAGCGCGACGCTGGCGCGTGACGCAGTCCACGCCGTGCTGATGCTGGTGCTCAGCGGCCTGGCCGGCGCGTGCATCGTCGCGGGAACGCTGCGTCATCGCGAGCAGGAATTCCAGACGCAGGGTGCGAATGCGTTCCTCGCCGTGCTGATGCCGATGGCTGTGCTGGTCCTGGTACTGCCAAACCACACGATCACCACGCCGGGACCTTTCTACTCGCCGTTGCAACTGGTGTTTGTGGGAACCGCCTGCTTCACCCTCTACCTCGTGTTCCTGTTCGTGCAGACCGTTCGCCATCAAGAGTATTTCTCCCTGCCGGCGCGGTTGAGGGCGATGCTCACCCAACACCCTCGACCAGGCTTGGGGCCGTCAGCGGTGGGCTGCTGATCGTCTCCCTGGTTGCCGTGATTCTGCTTGCCGAACAGCTCGCACCGTTGATCGAGCACGGCATTCAGGCGAGCGGCGCGCCGCTGAAGCTTGCAGGGGTGATCGTCGCTTTGATCGTGCTGTTGCCGGAATTCGCGACCGCACTGCGCGCAGCACGCCGCAATCAGCTGCAGACCAGTATCAACCTCGCGCTAGGCAGCGCCGTCGCCTGCATCGGCCTTACTGTCCCCTCGGTTACCGTCATCGCGACACTGCTGCACCAGCCGCTTGCGCTGGGGATCGATACCGGCCCCACGGTTATGCTCGGCCTGTCTTTCCTGGTCGCCATGCTGACTTACGGCCAGGGACGCACCAACTTGCTGTCAGGCTGCGTTCACCTTGTGCTGTTCGCCAGCTACATATTCATGATCTTTGTCCCTTGATGGGAGCGTCGCGGCATGGATATCGCTCAGCGCAATCTTCTGATCCCGCCGGTCCCGCCAAGGCCGAGCCGGGCGCTGGGCTTCTTCCAGTTTCTTCGCGCGGTGCGCACCAATGCGCTGTCCATGTGGACCGAGGCGGCCTACCAGGAACAGGTGCTGAGCCATCGCTTCTTCGGCCGCACCCACCTGTTGATCAACGAGCCGGACGCGATTCACCACATCCTGGTTGATAACCCGACGAACTATCGACGCTCGCCCGCCTCGATCCGGATCCTGCGGCCGATCACCGGCTACGGTCTGCTGCTCAGCGAGGGCGAGGATTGGCGACGCCAGCGTCGCATCATCGGGCCGGCGCTCGCGCCGCGCAGCCTGCCCGTCCTGGCGCGCCATATCGTTGCCTGCACGCAGGAAGCACTCGCCGTGCTCGACGCCCAGGCGGGCCAGCCGATCGATCTGCTGGCGGCGATGCAAACCCTCGCGCTGGACATTGCCGGTCGGTCAATGTTCTCGCTGGAGATGCGGCATTACGTCGCAGTGATGCGGCGGATGTTGAACGAATACGGCGCGACCTACGCCCGACCGCGGCTGTGGGACATGGTGCTCCCGCCGACGATCCCGACCTTGCGCGATATCGGGCGGCGGCGTTTTCAGCATCGCTGGATGTCGCTGATGACCGAGATCATGCAGGCGCGGCTTGCCGAACCCGCCACCGATACACCGCGCGACCTGTTCGATCTGCTGCACGCCGCGCGCGACCCTGAGACCGGCAAGGGTTTTTCCCCCGAACAACTGCGCGATCAGATCGCCACCTTGATTCTCGCCGGCCATGAGACGACCGCGGTGGCGCTGTTCTGGTCGCTGTTCCTGCTGGCGAACGCACCCGACGAGCAGCGGCGAGTGGCCGACGAGGCAAACGGCGTGACGATAGTGCCGGACCGAGCGATGGATGCTGTTGCAGGACTAGTCCGCACCCGCGCGGTGCTCAACGAGGCGCTGCGATTGTATCCGCCCGCCTTCACCCTGGTGCGCGAGGCCATCAAGGCGGATCGCGCAGGGGTCATCGACATCCCGCGCCATTCGGTGCTGATGATCGCCCCCTGGGTGCTCCACCGGCACCAGCGCCTATGGCGGGATCCCAATGCGTTCGATCCGGATCGGTTCATGCCGGATGAACCGCCCCCATCGCGTTTCGCCTATATGCCGTTCGGCGCTGGTCCACGTGTGTGCGTTGGCGCACAGTTCGCGCTCACCGAGGCCACCCTGGCACTGGCCCTGCTGGTCCGGCACTTCGAGATCACCCTGGCGGATACGGAGCCGGTTCGGCCGGTCGCGGTGGTGACGACACAGCCGAACCGTCGTCCGCTGTTCCACCTGCGCGTACCGGTAGACCGAGACCTACTCCGCGGCCATCATACGGCCCGCCTCAAGCGCGAAGCTCTCCTCGATATGCGCGGCCAGTGCGTCGGTCACCGGCTGCGGTGGCCGCTTCGCCTTGATCAGCAGAATGCCGAAGTCCGGCAGCGTCGGCATGCCCTCCTCAGGTCGCATGGCGCGCAGGCCATCGGGCAGCCATGACAAGGTGGACACGGTCACTGCCAGCCCAGCCAGCACCGGCGCGTGGGTGCCGATATGCGAAGCGGAGGTATACGCGATCCGGTAGCGTCGCCCGGCCTGCTCCAGCGCACGCACCGCCGCACCCGCCCATTCGCAGTCCTGACCGCGCGCCAGGAACGGGCTGCGGTCCGCCAACGCCAGCGGCAGCGGATCCTGTCGGTGCGGTGCGTATCGCGTCGAAGTCACCCAGACCAGCGGCCCACGCCACAACGGCACCTCCTGCCAGTCCGGCAGTCCGTGGCCTTTGGAGATGAGCGTCAGGTCAAGCTCGCCGACCTTGATCCGGTGCATCAGCTCGGAGGATGGCGAGCAGACCACGTCGACCTGCACGGCAGGGTGTGTCTCGGCAAAGCGCTTCAGGACCAACGGCAGATAGGCGAACGCGTAGTCATCCGGTGATCCCAGCCTCACCCGCCCGGCGATCTGGGGCGCCCGGAATGTGGTCAGCACCTCATCATTCAACGTCAGGATCTGCCGGGCGCGGCCAAGCAGATAATGGCCATGCGGTGTCAGCTCGACGCTGCCACCTTTGCCGCGGGTCAAGACGGGCTGGCCCAGGATCTCCTCCAACCGCTTCACCTGCATCGACACGGCGGATTGCGTGCGCCCAACGCGCGCGGCCGCCTGGGTGAAGCTGTGTCCTTCGGCGATCAGCACAAAGGCGCGCAGCAGGTCAGTGTCGAGGTGGTGCGGTGCGGGCGTGGTCATCAGAAATATTCATCACTGGCATCAAGCCAATTCGTTTTACTGATTTTCCGGCCGGCGGCAACCTGTCTGCCCAGCGTAAGGAAGGTCCGATGTCGAACCGCCTGCTCTTTGCCAATCCAACTCGGATGCCGCAGCCTCACGTGCTGGTGGCGCGAGGCCCCTCGGCTTGGGTGAGCCTCCGCTCGGCTTGGCGGCGTTACCGCTCCCGCCAGCGGATCGCCCAGCTCGACAGCCATATGCTGAAGGACATCGGCGTCAGCTTTGCCGAGGCGGAGGCGGAGGCAAACAAGCCGCTCTGGCGTGCCTAGGGCCGTCACGCGATGCCGAACCGCTCCATGTAGAAGCGGAATTTTTCCCCTTCAGCGTCGGCGTTCAGGCCATGGTCTTCGAAGCGATAGTTCCGGGGGCCGTAGCCGCCCTGTGGCACCGCGGCGGCAAACCTTGCGATGGCGTCTGCCACACCCGACGCCAACTTGAGACCAAAGTGCCGATACAGGCCGGCCACCGTCGCGACCGGATCGGCCACAAGCCGAGCGTAGTGGACATGATGGATTGGGTCCGGCAGCCCTGCGTCGTCACCGACAGCCACCATGCGCTGCGTGCCCTCCAACCAGCGCGCGCTTTCTTGCCGCCCGATCTCCTGCGGGTCGAGCTGCCGGGTGAACGGTCGCCGCAGGACTTCGGTCAGTTTGGCCACCGATAGCAGCACCTTCACCGGATCGCGGTGGACGAACACGAGGCGCGCGTCCGGGTAGACGCTGCGCAATGCCTCCAGCGCAAACAGATGATCCGGGCATTTCAGCACCCAGCGGCCGCCGGGTGCCTGATGCTGCAGGTGCTGCAGGAAACGACGATGCACCTGATACGCCGGTAGATGCCCGGCGCGATCAAGCCACCGGCGGTAGCTTGGGATGCGATAGGTCGTGTCGAACCGCAGGCTGCGAAACGCGTGTGCCGTGATCTCGCTGCACTCCTGCGGGGATACGGCATCCAGCGGATGCAGGGCACGAAACTCAGGGGCCAGCCGTTCGAACGCCCGAAGCTGCCGCGAGACGTGACGCACCCGATGATCCTGACCCCGTTTCGGCGGATAAGGGGCGATGGTCTGCCACACGCGGGGGCCGCGGTTGTCCCGGTCCTCGAGCAGTAGCCGGTGCAGAAAGGTGGTGCCGCTGCGTGGCAGCCCGGTAATGAAGATTGGGCGGTCGATATGCTGCTGCAGGAGGGCGGGTGCGCGCCGCTCCTCCTCGTGCAGCCGCAGCAGGTTGTTGAGAAACCGCACGACGTCCCACCGCGTCGCGATCCGCCCCACCAGGGAGAGACTGGCTTCCTCGTGACACGCGGTCAGCAAGCGCTGCAGCGGATCGAGAAACGCCGTGTCACCGAACTCATCCAACCCGCTTCGCCGCCGCGCGGCCCCCAGCAGCGCCTCGGGCCGTAGCGGCCGCCTGAACAGACCCAGACCGTTCGCCAAACCATCGGCGAGGGCGAGCATCGAGGTTTGCAGCGGCACGCGCTACCTTTCCTGCCAAGCAACGGGCACGGGATCGTGACCTGAACGAAGCCGGATCGTCGCGCGTGCTCTACGCCCGACACCACATTTCTGCCATCGGCGCGGTCTGGTTGACCGCGCAATCAACGAAGGGATAAGCGAGACGTTTCACTCTGGAGCGAGGCGGTCCTCGCATATCAGCGGATCGAGGAACATACCATGTCGCTAGCCCCCATTGGACGCCGGCGCTGTCTTGGAACCGCTCTCGCCATCGCGGGCGCGACCTTCGTTGTGCCTGGTGCGAAAGCTGACCCAGGCGCCGTGCAACCAATCCGCCAACTATCCGACGGCCTGCTGCGCATCATGCGTGCGGGCTCAAGCACTCCGTTCCCTCAACGGTTTCAAATGCTCACGCCGGAAGTGGACCGCGCGTTCGATCTGTCGGCGGTGTTGCAACTATCCGTGGGGCCCGCCTGGTCAACCTTGCCAACCGACCAGCAGGGCACCCTGCTGGCAGCCTTCCGTCGTTACACGGTCGCCAATTACGTCAACAACTTCGACAACTACAACGGCCAGAGTTTTGATATCCAGCCCGATACCAAGAGCCTGCCGAACGGCGAACAGTTGGTGCAGACGAAGATCGTCTCGGCGTCGGGTAACTCGCACGAACTCGACTACGTGATGCGCCGATCGTCCGGCGGGTGGAAGGCCGTGGATGTGCTGGCGGACGGCTCCATCAGCCGGGTTGCAGTCCAACGCTCAGACTTTCGTCGGCTGGTCGCCCGCGGCGGCGCGCAGGCTCTGATCCAGAGCCTGAACCAGAAGACCAGCGACCTGTCAGGCGGAACACTGACCTAGCGCTGCTGTCGCCTCAGTCCTTGCATCAGTCCTTGTAGTCCGGCTCCCGCCGGTCGAGCATCCGCTTCAGCGCCGCAAAGTGCCAATCGCACGGTGGCCGGCCACCGTAGTGTTCGCCGTTGCGGTAGCCGTCGCAGGTCGCCTGGACCACATCGTCCGACAGGAACCTGAGTTGGCGGCCACTCGACATCGCGAGCAACTGCACCTGTGCGACGCGCTCGGTGTAGTACAGCAGGTCGAACGCCCGCGACACCGATTTGCCCACTGTGGCTACGCCGTGGCTCGCCATCATCAGCACGTGCTTGTCGCCGATCACACCAGCAAGACGCTCACCTTCGGCGGGGTCGAACGCCAAACCCGTGTAGGTATTGTCGTAGGCGGTCACCATCATGATGGCGAGTTCAGTCTGCCCGATGGGCAGGATGCGCGGATCTTCCAGTCGGGTCAGGGCGCTCGCGTACGGCATGTGCGTGTGAAACACCGCCGCGGCATCCGGCAGCAGCCGGTGCATCGGCGCATGGATGCAGTAGCACGAGCGTTCGATATCGCCCTCCCCGGATAGCAGCGTGCCGTCGTAACCAACCTCCATGAAGGAGCTTGCGGTCACCTCCGACCAGTGCAGCCCAAACGGGATCTGATAGTAGCGATCGTTGCGTCCAGGCACCCGCAGTGTCAGGTGATTGAAGATGCCCTCATGGAATCCATGCATCACCGCCAGACGATGGGCCGCCGCCAGATCCACGCGCGCCTGCCATTGGACAGCAGCGAGATCTGTATCGATTCTTTGCTCAATCGACTCCAAAGGCATCGAGCGTCCTTTCCGTCTGCTCTTGCGTTGCGATGCACCATACCGGCCTGTTAAGCCTTTGTCATCCGCGACACTTCGACTTGCATTGCCTCGAAATTCCGCTATGCCGCCGGCCGACGGGGGAACGAGGAAATGCCGGCAAGCGTGGCAGAACAGCCTTTGATGATCGAGATCAACGGACTGACCAAGCGCTTCGGCAGCTTCACCGCGGTCAACCACGTCAGCTTCAATCTCGCGCGTGGCGAGGTCCTGGGCTTCCTCGGCCCCAACGGCGCCGGAAAATCAACCACAATGCGTATGTTGGCCGGATTCATGATCCCGACTGCTGGGACCGCCCGCATCTGCGGCCACGACGTGCAGACAGATGGGGTGGCGGCGCGGCGCGTTCTCGGCTTTTTGCCGGAGGGTGCGCCGACCTATCCCGAAATGACGGTCACTGCCTTCCTGACCTTCTGCGCCAAGGTGCGTGGCTTCACCGGCCGCGACCTGCTGCAGCGCGTCGAGCGAGCGGTCGGGTTGACGCGGCTGGACAGCGTTTTGCTGCAGCCCGTCGAAACTCTGTCGAAGGGCTTCAAGCGCCGCGTCGGGCTGGCTCAGGCGCTGCTGCACGATCCGCCGGTTCTCGTCCTGGACGAGCCAACCGATGGCCTGGATCCCAATCAGAAGCACGAGGTCCGTACACTGATCGCGCAGATGGCGCCGGAAAAGGCGATCGTCATATCGACGCACATCCTGGAAGAGGTCGATGCAGTGTGCACGCGCGCGATCATCATCGCGTCGGGGCAGGTCGTGGCGGACGCCACACCGGCGGAGCTGCAGGGGCGTCATCCCTCCGGCAAGCTCGATGACGTGTTCCGGCAGTTGACAATGGAACCGGCCTGAGCATGCGCAATGTGTTCATTATCGCGGGGCGCGAACTCGCCGGCTACTTCGCCACACCGGTTGCTTGCGTGTTCATTGTCATCTTCCTGGTGCTGCAAGGCGCGCTGACCTTCAACCTGGGCGGCTTCTTCGATCGCGGCCAGGCGGACCTCAATCCCTTCTTCACCTTCATTCCATGGGTGTTTCTGCTGTTGGTGCCAGCCATCACCATGCGGCTTTGGGCGGAGGAGCGCCGGCTCGGCACGATTGAATTGCTGCTGACGCTTCCGATCACCCAAACCCAGGCGGTGCTGGGGAAATTCCTGGCGGCGTGGGCGTTTTGCGCCATCGCGCTGGTGCTGACCTTCCCCTTCGTCATCACCGTCAACATCCTGGGTCGCCCCGACAACGGCGTGATCGCTTCGGGCTATGTCGGCTCGCTATTGGTCGCCGGCGCTTTCCTCTCGATCGGCGCGGCAATGTCCGCGCTGACCAAAAATCAGGTCATTGCCTTTGTGCTCGCTGTCGCCGTGTGCTTCGTGTTCGCGGTGGCGTCCTATCCTGTGGTCACCGACTTCCTGTCGCGCAACACACCGGTGCTCGCCGAGATCGCCCGACGCATTGCGGTGATCGACCGGTATCAGGATTTCACCCGCGGCATCGTCAGCGTGCGCGACCTGATCTTCTTTGCCACCTTCATCGGCTTCTGGCTGTTCCTCAACGCCGTGCTGGTCGAGCAGCGGAAGGCAGACTGAGCCATGCGACGACGCATTTGGTTCTCGATTGTCGGTGTAGTGGCGGTCTTTGCGATCGTGGTCGGCATCAACATGTTCGCCGATGCCCGGCTGGCGAATGTGCATGTCGACCTGACGCAGAGCCGCATCTACACACTGTCCAAAGGCACCAGGCAGATTCTGCAAAGTCTGAAAGAACCGATCACGCTCCGATTGTTCTACTCTCGCAAGCTAGGCGCCACGGTGCCGGTTTACGGCGCCTACGCCGACCATGTGCGCGAGATGCTGAACCAGTATGCTGCGGTCTCCGGCGGCAAGATCCGTCTGCAGTTCTACGATCCCGAACCGTTCAGCGACACCGAGGACCGCGCACTCTCCTACGGCCTGCAAGGCGTGCCGGTCGATCAGGGCGGAACGCAGGTCTATTTCGGTCTCGCCGGCAGCAACCAAGAGGACGATGAGCGCACCATCGCCTTCTTCCAGCCGGAGCGTGAACGTTTCCTCGAATACGACCTGACCAAGCTGATCTACGATCTGTCGAACCCAACGCGGCCAGTCGTTGGCGTGATGTCGTCGCTGCCGGTCGATGGTGATCCGCGCATGATGATGATGGCGATGCGCGGACAGCAGGTTCAGGGCGGACAGCCCTACGCTTCGATCATGCAGCTGCGACAGACCAATCAGGTGAAGACGGTCAGCACGGACGCGCAGGTGATCGATCCCGACATTCAGGTGTTGCTGGTGGCCGAGGCGCAGAACCTGTCGGACGCGACGCTGTATGCGATCGACCAGTTTGTCATGCGCGGCGGTCGGCTGATGGTGATGGTCGATCCATGGAGCGAGGCGATGGCCTCGTCACCCACGCCGGGTGGTGGGCCGCCGACCGATGCCAGCTCGAACCTGAAGAAATTGTTCGACGCCTGGGGTATCCAGTTTGACCCAACAAAGGTGGTCGGCGATCTCACCGGCGCGTGGCGGGTGCGTGCCGGCGAGGACCGTGTGCAGGCGGTAAACTATGTCGCCTGGTTCAACATCCGCGACGGCATCAACCACGAAGATCCGGCCACTGCGGACCTGCAACAGGTCACCGTCGCCTCGTCGGGTTCGATCAGCAAGGCACCGGACAGAGCCATCGAGTTCACTCCACTGTTGCGCAGCAGTTCGCGCTCGGGCGACATTCCGGTCGATCAGGTGAAGATGCCGGATCCCGCCAAGGTGCTGGCGAACTTCAAGCCGGAAGGTGGCGCGCGCGTCCTCGCTGCACGTGTGCACGGCGTGCTGAAGTCTGCGTTCACCGGACCGCCCGAACTCGCGAAGGATCAGAAACGGCCAGAGAATTTCCCCGAGTACAAGGCGCAGACCGATGGTCCTGCGAACCTCGTGGTGGTGGCCGACAGCGACGTTTTGGCGGATCGGTTCTGGGTGCGGATCTCCGACTTCTTTGGCCAGCAGACGGCAATGCCGTTCAGCGACAACGGGCCCTTTGTCGCCAACTTGGTGGGCACGCTGGCGGGCGGTGATGCGCTGATCGGCCTGCGTTCGCGTGGCGACAGCAATCATCCTTTTGTACTGGTGAACGCGATGCAGAGTGAGGCGGAAGCAAAGTTCCGTCAGACCCAGCAGGCGTTGCAGAAGCACCTGGACGACACGGAAAAGCAACTTCGTACACTACGCCAAGGCCCAGGCGGCAATGAACAGGCGACGGCAGCGGCGGTGATCACGCCAGAGCAACGCGCAGCAATCGACGCGGCGCGCAAGGATATCGTTGACACGCGCCAGCAGTTGCGCGCGGTGCAATACGATCTGAACCGCGACATTTCACGTCTGGAGACCGGGCTGCGCGTGTTCAACATCGTGCTGGTGCCGGTGCTGGTGGCGATCGTTGCGATCGTCCTGGGAAACGCCCGCCGCCGCCGCCGCGCGAGGGCCCGCGCATGATGGGAAGTGGCACCGCTAGGGGCAGGGGGAATCGTTCATGAGGCCTCGCACCCTCATCGCCCTCGTCATCATCGGCGTTCTCGCCGTGGCCGGCGGTTGGTACTTTGGCACGCGGGAAGAGCCCAGCGAGCAGCAAGCCTACAGCGGCGGCAAGCTGATGTTTCCCGATCTCGCGCCCAAGCTGCAGGACGCAGCCCGGATCGAGGTCGTGCACCAGGACAACACCACCACAATCGCCAGGCACGGCGACAGCTGGGGTTTGGCCGATCGCGGTGGGTACCCGGTACAGCCTAGCAAGCTGCGTGGCATGCTGACGGCGCTGACCGAGCTGCGACTGGTCGAACCGCGAACCACCGACCCCGCACAGTTCAACCGCCTCGGCCTGGAAGATGCCAATGAGAAAGCGGCAACTTCCAATCTTCTGCGGGTGCTCGACGCCTCCGGCAAGCCGATCGTGGCTCTGATTGTCGGACATCGTCGCGTTCGGACTCAGGGCAATGTGCCTGAGCAGGTCTATGTACGTCGGCCCGACGACAACCAGACGTGGCTAGCCGAGGGCAGCCTGCAAGTGGATGCCGATCCGCAACAGTGGCTCGAGCGCGATATCATGAACATCGACCACGCGCGGATAGCGTCAGTGGACGTGCAACGTGGCGATCAGAAGCTGGACTTTGCGCGCGATGGCCAAAAGCTGGTGGTGAAGGAACCTGCCGATCATCCGCCGCTGGACGATTACAAGGTCGACGATATTGATCGTGCTCTGGAGCTGCTGACATTCCAGGACGTGCAGGCCAACAAACAGCCGGTTGGCGACAAGATCGGGCAGTCGGTCTACACCACCAGCGACGGCATGTCGGTCACCGCCACAGTGTTCAAAGGCGACAAGGACATCTGGGCACGCTTCTCGGCGACCGGCGATGACAAGACCAAGGATGAGGCGAACAAGTTGAACACGCGCCTGGCTGGTTGGACGTATCAGCTCGGTTCCTGGAAGGAGAAGGCATTGGTGCCGTCGCTCGACGAGCTCAAAGCGCCAGCTGCGGAAAAGCCTGACACACCACCGGCTGAGCCACCCAAGCAATGATGGCCGACACAAAGCCGGCCCATAGCTGGGACAGGGCTGGTGCCTGGACCGACCATGAGTGACCGCGAGTATCCCACCGACCTATCGTTGGAATTGGGATCGTGGTCATCAAGGAGGACACAGTTTTATTGGTCCGTCGCGGCAAGCCACCCAATGTCGGCGCATGGACCTTGCCGGGCGGCGCGCAGGAACTCGGCGAGACGGCCGAACAAGCAGCACGACGCGAGCTGTTGGAGGAAACGGGTCTCGAAGCCGGTGAACTGCATTTTGCCGCAACGGTTGACAATATCCGCCGCGACGAGACCGGGAGGGTGCGCTTCCATTATACGATCATCGACTTCGCCACCCGCTGGGTCGGTGGCGAACCCGTTGCTGCCACCGATGTCACCGAAGCGGCCTGGGCACCGTTTGACGCCCTCGCGGACTACGATTTGTGGAGCGAGGCGCACCGGGTGATAGCGATCGCACGCCGTTTGGTTGGCTAGGCAGCCTGCGCTCGCCGCTGGCAGCACACGGGTTGGCACCACTGCTTGACATGCAACTCAATAACCCCGTTGCCAATCGATCACATTCCGCAGTGGGGCGCCGTCGAGATACGCGCGCAGGTTCTCGCAGAACAATTCGATTGCACCGTGTCGGTTCTCATCGCTTGCGCCGGAAATGTGCGGGGTGATCAGAACACGTGGATCACGCCATAGCACCTCGGGCGGCCGATGTTCGAATTCGCCGACATACACATCCAACACCACGCCGCGCAGGTGCCCTCGCGTCAGGGCTTCGGCCAGTGCCACCTCATCCACAATCTCGCCGCGCGCAACATTGACCAGCACCACGCCTGGCGTCATGGCGGCCAGCCGGGTTGCGTTGATCAGGTTGGTGGTTTCCGGAGTCCACTGACAGCACACGACAACGAAATCGCTTCCCGCCAAGAACTGGTCGAGATCATCGGCACCTCCCATCAAGGAAAATCCCGTTGGCAGCGGCGCATCAGGCTGCGGCGTCCAACGCGTGCCGATCACCCGCATTCCCAGCGCGGCGCCAAGCCTTCCGACTTCACGGCCGATGCCGCCGGCGCCGATGACGCACAGCGTCTTGCCCTCGATCAGCAACGGACGATACGCGCGATGGTCGAATGTGCCCGATGCCCTGTCATCGACCGCGCGGTTCAGGCCCTTGGCGAAGTGCAGGATGCCGGCAATCGCGTACTCCGCCATGGCGAGCGTGCTGCCCGCACCGCGCGACGTTGTCACCATCACGTCGCTGCCCCACAGATCGCCAAGCCGCAGGTTGGACGCGCCGGCGGGTCGTTGGTGGAACCATTTCAGCCGCGGCGCGCGCGCGCGAAGGTCCAGCGGAAAGGGCCAGCCGCCCAGGATCACCTCGGCCTCTGCCAGCATCTGGTCGCGCTCAGCGCGCGTGCCTTGCCCGGCGATGGTCCCAGGGGCCAGGTAGCGGGCGACAGCATAGGGCGGCCACGTATCGCGAATTTCCCCATCGAACCAGCCACCGGCGTCGACCAGGCGAACCGCCGGATCGATCGCCTCGACGCGGGCTCGGTCGGCCCCGCTGATACGCTGGATCGCAAGGACATTCACGGTCATCGAATACTCCCGGGTGCTGGCAGTCAGCCTAGTGGCGGAGCCACGTCAGTGACAGATAGGCACCGCACCAGGAACCCAGCGCCGCGAACAGCACATACACCGCATTGCTGGTGTAGCTGATGACCGCGAATGAGGAGACGATGTACCAGATCGCACTCCAATTCGCCGCGGCGATCGGCCGGCGTGCGACCACCGACGCAGTGAACATGACATAGAGCGCGTCGGTCGCCGCAGTGGCCAGGACGACGCCGGCCGCGACCAGCGGGTTGAGCGTGAGATGCATCATGCTTGCCTATGACTGAGTTGGAAATCACCACCGCCAGAGGGAGTGCCGACCGCGCAGCCAGTGCGCCGTCATCAGCGTGCAGCGGTCCAATATGGAACAGCGCCGCGCTGGCGGAAACGCCACGATCGCAGCAGGCAGCACAGCCGTTGCGCTAATGACCCAGCCACAAAGTGGCGCTGAATACCGCCAGTCCGTACTGATTGCCGGCTGCTGCTACTCGCCGTACGGGGCGAATGTGCGCTAACGCGGTACACCGACGCCCGGTTGTTGGAGCGTGGGTTTGGCGAGCCGACGGAGCACATTCTTTTCAGGGGGTGTCATGGAGTTCTGGTCAGAACCGCAGATGGCGTCGATCCACAAGATGCTGAACCCGCGCTCCATAGCGATCGTGGGTGCGACGCCGCGGAT
This sequence comes from uncultured Alphaproteobacteria bacterium, assembly GCA_963850535.1. Lineage (GTDB taxonomy): Bacteria > Pseudomonadota > Alphaproteobacteria > Acetobacterales > Acetobacteraceae > JAMXLO01. The sequence goes on from CAWKMC010000005.1 coordinate 60,974, forward strand.
GCAGTATGGCGGACGGATGCTGGCTGCGGCGCTCAAGGCCAAGGACCGGGTGAGGGTTTATGCGGTGAACCCGCGCTATGACGAAATCATGGAGGAAAAGTCCTATCCGAATGTGACGGACCTGCCAGAGGCGCCTGACGTGGTCGGCATTGTCGTGCCCTACGACCAGGTGCTCGATGTCCTCCAGGAGAGCCACCGCAAGGGAGCGGGTTCCGCGATCGTGATCTCGGCGGGCTTTGCCGAACGCGGCGTGGACGACAGGCGCGATCTGCAGGGAGAGTTGAGTGAATTTGCCCGCGCGTCAGGCATGCGGATCAGCGGCCCCAATTGCCTGGGGCTCGCGAATGTCAAGCACGACATCTGGGCCACCTCTTCGTCGCGCGGCGCGGGTGGCCTGACCGGACCGATCGGCCTGGTGTGCCAAAGCGGCGCGACGGCGTTCGGGCCGTTCCTGGTGCGGGCGGTGGAGAACGGCATTGGCTTCAGCTACATCATCTCGACCGGCAACGAGGCAGACCTCGATTTTTCCGACTTTGCCCGCTACCTGCTGGATGATCCGGATACGCGGGTCATTGCTGGCTTCGTCGAAGGCTTCAAGCGCGCGGATAAATTTCTTGAAGTGGCGAAGCTTGCGGCGGAGCGCGGCAAGCCGATCGTCTTGATCAAGATCGGGCGTTCGGAACTCGGCGCGAGGGCGGCACAATCGCATACTGCAGCGCTGACGGGCGCGGATGCCCGGTACGATGCGATCTTTGCCCAATACGGGGTGATCCGGGTCCAGGATTACGACGAACTGCTGGAGGTCGCGCACCTGCTGGCCCATACCCCCAAGCCCGACGCGCCCGGCATCGCGGTGGTATCGCACTCGGGCGGTATCAGCTCGCTTACTGCCGACATGTGCGGCGCGGCCGGTCTCGATCTGCCGACGCTGGGCGACGCGGCGCGTGACGGCATCAACGGGATCCTGAAGGGCTTCGGGTGGGCGGCGAACCCTGCCGATGTGACAGGCTTTGCCAACAGCGAGTCCTTCCCGCAGATCATGGAGCACATGATCAATGATCCCCGGATGGGGACGCTCGTCGTGGCGAGTGCCGGGGCGGACGCGCAGGCACAGCAGGTCATCAGCCAGCGTGATCGGACCGACAAGGGTGTGGTGTTCCTGTGGACCGGAAGCCGGGACGCCAAGGCTGGCCTGGCTCAGCTGAAGAACGCGCGGATCCCGATCTTCTACACGCCGGACAAGTTGGCACGAGGCCTGCAGAGCCGGCTCGCGTATCATGCATGGCGCGAGCGTCGCCTGGCCGATCGCTTTGCCGTGGCCCCGTCGCGCTCGGCTGCGCAGGATGCGGCCATCGCCCAGGCTCTTGGCTTGGGGCGTCCGACACTCTCGAAGTCCGAGAGCAAGCAGCTGTTGGCAGCCTGGGGCGTGGGGAGTGCGCGTGAGCACCTGGCAACGTCGGCAGAGGCCGCCGTCGAGGCCGCGACGCGGCTCGGGTTTCCGGTGGTTCTCAAGGTCGATTCGCCGGATATTTTGCACAAGACAGAGGGCGGGGTCGTTCGGCTGAACCTGCGCGATGCGGCACAGGTGCGAACGGCCTACGCAGAGATCCTGGCCAATGCCAAGGCGTATGCGCCACAGGCTCGGATCACCGGCGTGTCGGTGCAGGAGATGGTCGGAGACGGTGTCGAAGTTATCGTTGGCGTGTCCTGCGACCCACAATTGGGCCCGGTGCTGCTGTTCGGCAGTGGCGGCGTGATGGTCGAGGTCTACAACGATGTGGCCCTGCGACGCTGCCCCATCACGCGCTCGCGAAGCACAGGCGATGATCGCTGAGGTCAAAGGAGCCCGGTTGCTCCAGGGCTTTCGCGGACGGCCGGCGGCGGACCTCGAGGCGCTCGAGGATACCCTGGTGCGCGTGTCGTACCTCGCCATGCACATGGAAGGACACTTGGCGGAGTTGGACATCAATCCGCTCATGGTGCTGCCGTCAGGTCAGGGAGTGAAGGCGGTGGACGCCCTCGTCGTGTTGCGCGGCAAATCACTGCACACGTGACCGAGGATGATCGCCGTCAGCCAGCGATCTGCGGCGTCGTAGGCGGCGAGCCGATAGTGCCCAAGTTTGAATTTCCAGTCCGAGCCTGGTCCGTGAAAAATGCGACCGAGCGTCGGACATTCGGCACCACTTTGAGCCGGTGCACTCGCGTTCAGTTTGTTATCATTTTATCATTGTGACCGATGACGAGACCCCATTATGAGCGCGCACCCCATTAAGGAACGCAGCCACCGCCCGTTTCTGCCCGAACCACCTCCGGCCCGCGCGTTGACCGAGCTTGCCGCCTATCCCTGGCTCGTGGTTGGCGTCGCCTGTCTCGGCGCCTTCGCCGGGCAGGTCGATGCCAGCATCGTGCAACTCGGGCTGCCGAACCTCGAGTCTGCGTTCGACAGGCCGCTCAATGCTGTGAGCTGGGTCGCGATCGCCTATAGCCTTTCATTCGCGGCCGTGCTGCCGATCTACGCGCGCCTTGCCGAAATGGCAGGGCGTAAGCTGATGTACATCCTCGGCTTTGCGCTGTTCGGCTTGTTCTCGGCACTGTGCGGCCTTGCCCCAGAACCTGCCGTGGCTCATCGCGTTCCGCGTCCTGCAGGGAGTTAGCGGCGCGCTGCTCGGAGCCAATAGCGTCGTCATCCTCGTCGCTGTCGCGGGCCCCGCGCGTCGCGCCCGCGCGATGGGCCTGTTTGCGGCAGCCCAGGCGATCGGTGTGAGCGCCGGGCCCGCGCTCGGCGGCATGCTCCTGGCCAGCCTCAGTTGGCACTGGATCTTCTGGGTGACAGTGCCATTCGCGGTCCTTGGGCGCCGTGCTTGGCTGGTTGCTCGTGCCGGTCAGCACGCGAATGTCGCACGACACGTCGTTCGATTGGGGCGGTGCGCTGCTTCTGGTCCCGGCCCTGACCGCGCTGATGCTTGCGATCTCAAAGCTCAATGCGTGGGGCGCGCTCTCGTTCGGCGTGCTCGGCTGCGGCGGCCGCGGCGATCCTGCTTGTTGCGGGATTCATCCGGCAGGAGAGGCGAACCAGGGCACCGCTGATCCATCTTGGCCTGTTCCGGTCGCGGGCGTTCTCCGGCGGCACCGTCGCAGTGATGCTGTCCTACGCGATGCTGTATGCCATGTTCTTCGCTATGTCGTTCGCGCTGGTACGCGGCTATCACGAGACGCTGCTGACGGCTGGCTTCCATCTTGCCTTGGTTCCCGTGGCGCTCGGCGTGGTTGCGCCATTCAGCGGCGCTGCGGCCGAACTGCGACCGCGTCATGTAATGCTAGGCGGCCTTGTGTTGTCTGTGGGTGCCGTGATCTGGCTTCGCTGGTCGTTCACGGGAAATTCGGACAGCATGCTCAGCGTCATGGCTGGGCTCATCGCTTTTGGCGCCGGGCTCGGACTTTTCATCGCCCCGAACAACAGCACTACGCTCACCGCGGCGCCGGCCGATCATGCGGGGCAGGCCGGTGGCCTGTTGAACCTCTTGCGGGCATTCGGCACGGCGATCGGCGTCGCGAGCGCATCTGCGCTTCTAGCTTGGCGACTGGAACGAGCCACCGGTCTGCATGAGAGCACGGTCGGTGCCGATGAGCACGCACTGCTCGATGCAGCCGGGGACGTGATGCTGCTGATAGCAGCCTTCGCAGTGATTGCCGCGATCGCGTGTTCGCTGCGTGACAGGGCGCCGGAGGCCAAAGTCCTCGGCGAGCCTGCAGGTAAGGCAACGTAGCACAGCCGGCGTGCCGCTGCCGGCCAAGCCCTGCCGTCAACCGAACGTCCGGTCTTGCGGCAGCAGTTCTAACGGCGAGCAGATTGCTTCATAGTCGCAACCGCAATTCAAACCGAGACACGCCCCCTCAGTTCGGAGATTTCCCGAACATGATCCACCCCCCACTGCTTGGCGTGGTGAACGCGCCCAGCGCGGTTTCTGCCCGAACCGTGACCTGCCATGCGCCAGCCGTGCCGCGGAGCTGCTCGATGCAGTCGGTGTACATCGCCGTGCGCGTCCGCCCGTTCCCCAGATTGCCGCCGCTCGAGCACAGCGGATGCGGTCCCTCGACCCTAATATCGCCGGCGTAGAACGCGAAGGCATTGCCGCGTTTGACGCCGTGCCACTGGAACGCCTCCAGGAAGAACTGCGCCATGGGTGCATAGCCGTCGTAGGGATTGAATACATCGACGTCCGCGGGCCCAAGTCCGGCACCCTCGTACATTCGCCGCGCGGCGTGGTCGGTCCAGTCCTCGATCTCATCTAGATCGGCCTTGGTGCGCAGGGCGGGTTTCTGGTGGTTCTCAAGGTGGATTCACCGGATATTCTGCACAAGACAGAGGCCGGCGTGGTGCGGCTGAACCTGCGCGACGCTGCACAGGTGCGAACGGCTTACGCGGAGATCCTGGCCAGTGCCGCGGCCTATGCGCCACAGGCTCGGATCACCGGCGTGTCGGTGCAGGAGATGGTCGGAGAAGGTGTAGAAGTCATCGTTGGCGTGGACCTCGATGCGCTCGCGGATATCCTGGTGCGCGTGTCGCACCGCGCAATGCATCTTGACGGGCAGTTGGCGGAGTTGGACATCAATCCGCGCATGGTGCGCCATCGGGTCAGGGCGTAAAGGCAGTGGATGTACTCGTTCTGTTTCGCGGCATATAGCTGTGGACATGGCTGAGAGGGGCGGCGGCAGTGTCTCAGTCAAATAACTGTTCCGACCTGCCCAGACATAGGCGGCGACATTGCGTCGGATCTCGAAAGCAGTCTTTCGCGGGCGCTAGCCGCTAGTCTGCACCACCCCAATAAGCGCGCAGCCGGCTGCCCCGGTGCCGCCAGGCCCCGCGGCGCCCCCGCCTCCGCACCGGTCGCAACTGCACCAACCGAGGGCCTCGGCAACCTCGATGCCGTGACCTTCAGTTGCGCCAAAACTGGACCGAACGCGGCCGCGAGGGAAGCCGCCAAGGCTCCCTCCCAGGACACCTATCAATTCTCCTTTTTCAGGATCGTCAGCGACACCCACAATTCTACTAATCCAATTACTTTAAGCACCAACAAGGGGAGAAAGAAATTGAAAAACTCGTCGCAACCTATTGCCAGCAAGGTTGGGATCCAAAAAACACCCAGCCGATGGTCACTTTGATGTCAGACGAGCGTCGGTCGGCAAGGACCAAAGCAGCCCGCACGGCGGACGCCGCCGATTGCAGCCACCACTGGCACTCTCCGGCAAAGCGCGTATACAACGACGCAGGCGAGAAGCCAGCCGACCAAAACAAACAGATCCGCACCGCGGGTACCGCCCCACCACAGGAGGAGACACCACACAACACCACCCCACCACGGGGCTCGGGACTGCCGTGGCGTGCCTCGGCGTCAACCCGGCTGGGAGTAGTAGCGGATCGAATACCTGGATAACAGCGGACTCAGGATCGCTCGCCGACTATATGATTTCATCAACAACAAGGCGATTCCCGGTACGGGCGTCGCAACCGCACAGTTTTGGCAAGGGTTAGGCGCGCTCATTCGCGACCTGATGCCACACAACAAGTCACTTCTTGACAAGCGCGATGCACTGCAGGGCCGGATCGACGCCTGGCACCTGGAAAATCGTGGCGGGCTCATCAGTCCGGAAGGCTATGTTCAATCCTTCCGTGATATCGACTATCTACAGCCGGACCCGGCGGATTCCTCGCTCGGCCCCGAGAACGTCGATCCCGGGTCGCCCCGATCGCAGGCCCGCACCTTGCCTTGCCGGCCCCCAACCCCCGCTATCCGCTCACCCCCCCCAATCCGCGGTGGGGCGGCCTCTACGACGCGCTCTATGGCACCGACGCGCTGCCTGAAGACGGTGGAGCAACACGCGGTTCGGCCTATAACCCTGTCCGCGGTGAGCGGGTCATCGCCAAATCACGACAGGTCCTGGATCAGGCGGTGCCACTCGCCATCGGTAGCCATCGCGATGCCATAGGCTATATTATCGAGGACGGCCGACTTGCGGTCACTCTTAAGGACAATGCACGGACAGGTCTGACCCATCCGGAGCAATTTATCGGGTATCGCGGCGACGCGACCGACCCATCATCTGTGCTGCTGAAGCATCACGGTCTGCACATCGAAATCGTCATCGATCGCAGCCAACCGATCGGTCAGCAGGACGCCGCCGGTATCGCCGACGTGCTGCTGGAGGCGGCCATCACCACGATCCAGGATTGCGAGGACTCGGTCGCCTGCGTCGATGCCGACGACAAGGTGCTGGCCTATCGCAACTGGCTCGGGCTGATGCAAGGCACGTTGGAGGAGACGTTCGACAAGGGCGGCCAGACGATGACGCGTCGCCTGGTGTGCGATCGCGTATACACCTCGCCCAATGGCGGCACGCTCAAACTGCCCGGGCGCAGTCTGATGCTGGTACGCAATGTCGGCCACCACATGGACACCGATGCGGTGCTCGACGCATCAGGATCACCGAATTCCCGAGGGCATGCTGGATGCAGCGGTCACTGCGCTGATTGCGATGCACGATATCATAGGCACTGGTCCGCTGTGCAACAGCCGCGCCGGCTCGGTCTATATCGTCAAGCCAAAAATGCATGGGGCAGACGAGGTGGCATTTACCGACACGCTCTTCGCCCGCGTGGAGGACATACTGGGCCTCGCACGCAATACGCTGAAGATGGGAATCATGGACGAGGAGCGCCGCACCTCGGTCAACCTGAAGGCCTGCATTCAGGCGGCGAAGGACCGGGTGGTGTTCATCAACACGGGTTTCCTCGATCGCACCGGCGACGAAATTCACACCTCGATCGAAGCCGGACCAATGATCCGCAAGAACGACATGCGCAACACGGCGTGGATCAAGGCGTATGAGGACCAGAACGTCGACATTGGTCTGGCCTGCGGGTTGCGAGGTCGCGCGCAAATTGGCAAGGGCATGTGGGCCGCGCCTGACCAAATGGCGGATATGATTGCGCAGAAGATCGGCCATCCCAAGGCAGGCGCCAACACCGCCTGGGTTCCCTCGCCCACCGCCGCGACCCTGCATGCGCTGCACTATCACGAGGTGGACGTGGCGCATCGGCAGGAGGAGCTCGTCAGCCGGCAACGCGCGTCGCTCGCCGATCTATTGACGATTCCGGTGGCCGATCGGCCGAACTGGTCGCCCGACGAGATCGCGCAGGAACTGGACAACAACTGCCAGGGCATTCTCGGCTACGTGGTCCGCTGGATCGATCAGGGGGTCGGTTGCTCCAAAGTGCCCGACATCCATGATGTCGGTCTGATGGAGGATCGTGCGACCTTGCGCATCTCCAGCCAGCACATCGCCAACTGGCTGCACCACGGCGTTGTCTCGGAGCAACAGGTGATGCAGACGATGCAGCGGATGGCGAAGGTGGTGGATCGGCAGAACGCCAGTGACCCCAATTATCGACCCATGGCGCCGGCATTCGAGGGGCCTGCGTTCAAAGCGGCTTGCGACCTTGTCTTCAAGGGCCGCATGCAGCCGAACGGCTACACCGAGTTCATTCTGCACGCGCGCCGGCGAGAGGCGAAGCACGAGTGCCTAACCGACCGCCACTGAGAAGGCGTTACATAGCTCACGGCGCCTGCATCACTACCTTACAGGCGGCCGGCAGCGGTGGCGGACGGTAGGGCGGCGTCGGCTTCGGTGGCAGCGCCAGCTGGTCAAACCACCATTGCAGCGTGGCGTCACAACCGTCGCCCGGCGGCGGTGGAGGCGCTTGCGCGCAATCGTGCTGATCCGCAGGGCAACGAAATCGGATGTGCATATGCGCCGCGTGGTCGTACCAAGGCCGCATCAGTCGCAGCCACGAGCGATCCCCTCGCACGTCCTGGCAGAGTTGTCGCTTGATCGCGGGATTGATCAGAATGCGATCGACGTCCGGCAGACTGGCAGCCAGACGCAGGAGCGTTATGACATCGGGTGACCAGTGCGCCAGGTCTATCGCGCGCTGATCGGGCCGCACCATGCTGGTTAGTTCCACCTGCTCGCGCTCTGCCGCAGTCAGAGCACGCTTGGGAGCAGGATCGAGCCCAACATCAACGTCCAGCCCCAACTGATGGCTCTGGTGTCCGCCCGGCAATGGGCCACCGCGGGGCCGCGAAATATCCTCAATGTACAGGTCTCCGAGCCCTGCTGAATGCGCTTGTGCGGCAAGCGACTCGATACGGGAGATGGTAGACGGGGCACCCCAAAAGGAGCTGCGCGCGCGGTGGATGGTCTGGAAACCGACACCTGCTGACGGCAACTGCACAGCACCCGCAAGGCATCCGGTCGCCTGGCTGCCGATGATGTGGAGCGGTCCTGGCGCCGGGGTGTCTGCGGCCGCGAGGCTCAGGGCAGCGAGCACTGCGGCGACCACACGCGCGCACCCGGAGCGGTTATCAGAACCGTCGCTCGAACACCTTGAGGACATCGCCGGGCCGGAGGAAGGCCTCGGGCCCCGCCCGGCCTTGGACCGTCTTGCCCTCGCTTGAGCGAACAACCGCCACGTAGTCATCGATTGCCCGATAGGTGAAGCCGCCGCTCAGAGCAATCGCTGACAGCACCGTCATTCCCGGTTGATATGCGTATTGGCCCGGCTTGTTGACCTCGCCCAACACGTAGATCGAACGATAGCTTATGACCTCGACGGCAACGGACGGCCCGCGCACCAAGTCGCCATGGCGCAGCGCCGTTGCCACGGCGCCTTCCAATCCGCTCGACGTGAGCCCCGCGGCATGCACCGCGCCAATGAGGGGCAACGATATGTTGCCGCTGTCATTGACCCGGAATTCCCCCGTCAGGTTTTCCTCACCGTAAGTGATGATCCGCACCTGATCGCCCGGGCCGAGCCTGTAATCAGGCGGTCCAGCATCCGGCAGCAGAGGCAACTCGCTTCCCGGACCGCCACATGCCGCCAGCAGCATGAGGGTCAAGAGACAGATCTGGCGGACCATGCGCACGGCCGCCGCTGCGACAAGCTGCATCGCTCGACTATGCCGTCTGAGGGATTAGCCGAGAATTAATCCGGCACCGGTACACCATACGTATAGGGCAACCCGGTCGGGCAGAACGCCCAACGCGCAATCCCTGGGCAGGACAGCTGATGCTCGACCGACCTGCAGCAGATGCCGCTGTAATACAGCGCGACCGCTGGCCGGCAAGGCGGAGACCAGATGGTGACGATCTGGCGGCATTCGACGCCGCCGCAGCGGTCGGAGCTATCCGGCGCCGCAAGTGGTGGCTGCTCGCACCGATCGTCCTTTGTCCCCTGCTGACCTACTTTGCGCTCGCCCAGATCACACCCAGCTACACCGCGTCAGGCGCGCTGTTATACGACCTTGCGCAGTACAAGGTGCGTGAGCTGCAGAGCATCCTCCAGGCCGATCCGATAACCGAAGCAGTGATGTCCAGCCAGGCCGAAGTGCTGCGCGGGGTGCCGATCGTCGAGCAGGTCGTCAATCGCCTGCACCTTCAGGACAACGCGGAATTCAATCCTACGCTGCGGCCGCCCTCAGCAGTCACGCGGGTGCTCTCCAGCCTGGTCCCGGCATTGTTTGCGAACCGGTCTGAAAATCCCAACGGCATACCCGGCCCCGGTCTGGATCCTGCGCGCAATGCAACTCTCAGTGCCGTGCGCGCCGCTCTAGTCGTCTCACCAATGAAGTCGTCGCACGTCCTCGAGGTCACGTTCACCGCACAAGATCCGATTGTCGCCGCCGCGGCGGTGAACGACGCTATGGACGTCTACGTGAAGGCGCAGCTTTCCGCGAAATACGGCGCGTCGGCCAAGGCCCGTGGTTGGCTGGAGCAGCGGGCCCGGGAGTTGCGGGACACTGTGCGCAAGCAGGAGTCCGACATTGCCCGCTACCGCGCCGAGCAAGGCCTGATCGAAGGCATGCATGCAAGGTTGGCAAGCGAGCAAATCAGCCTGCTCACCGACGACCTCACGCACGCCCGTAACGACCTGGCGGCCGCCGCCGGCAAACTGGACGCTGCCAGAGGCAAGGCGGGTGCCACGGCGCAGGCGGCCATCGCGCCGTCCGTGGTGCAGCTTCGCGTGCGCCATGACCAGATATCGGCGGAATTGCAGTCGATGCTCGGCCGGTTGGGAGGCAACCATCCGGATGTTCGGGCGCTGCGAGCGCAATTGGCTGATGTGGATCATACCATCGCCGCTGAGATCGTGCGCGTGCAGACTGCCATCGAGGCCGATGTGCGTGCGGCCGAGGCGCGCGTCGCGACTTTGCAGCAAAATCTGGACGAAGCTCAGGCACTGATCGCCAAGGACACCGCCGCCCAGGTGCCATTGAATGCTATGCAACGCGAGGCTGATGCGAAACGCGGGCAGTTGCAGGCAGTGCTGGACCGCCTCCAGCAGACCGCGCAGCAGCCCGAAATCGAAATGCCTGATGCACACGAGATTTCGCTCGCGCTAATTCCAGGCCGACCAAGTCTTCCACGCATCGGCCAATGGACGGAAGCCATGATGGCTTTCGGGTTCGCGCTTGGGCTCCTCCTTGTTTATGTGCGTGAGCTGACCGACAGCACGTTGCACAGCAGCGACAATGTCCGCTCGGTCCTCCACCTGCCGTGCGTGTCGCTCATTCCGTACATTTCACGCCGTACGCTGCGCGGGATGACGATTGCCGATTACGCCGCGCGCAAACCTCTCTCCACTCTGGCCGAGCAGCTTCGGGCTTTGCGAGCCAGCCTATTACTGGCTCCCGAGCACCCGCGCAGCGTCGCAATAACCGCAGCCACGCCGAGAGAAGGAAAGACGACGCTCACACACGCACTTGGCCGCCTCGCCGCGATGAACGGAGAACGCGTCATCGTCGTGGATTGCGATATCCAGCACCCTGCCGGGGTGGAGGAGAGCGGGAATGTGACGCCGGGGCTGATCGATTGCTTGCGAGAGCGAACCGCACTGGCCGAAGTGATCCGCAGAAACCCGACCACAGGAATGGATTTCATTCCGTGCGGCACCAATGAAGCGAATGCGCTCGGGCTGCTGATGTCAGCCGGGATGGCGCGGCTGCTGCAGACGCTGCGGCAAGACTACGATCTTGTGCTGCTGGATACGCCGCCGGCGGAAGCGATCACGGATGCCCGCATCATCGCCGGCATGGCGGATGCCACGGTGTTCTGTGTCCGTTGGCGCGCTACGTCGTGCCACACCGCGCTGCATGCCCTGGAACTGCTCGAGGACGCGCATGCCAACGTGGTCGGTGTGGCCTTGACCCGGGTCGACGTCAACGTCCATTTGCGCTCGGGTCACGCCGACGCCGAAGTCTATCATCCACGCTATGGCGGCACCGTCCGGGGGTAGAGCGCAAATGGCACAGCGATTTCTGGTCACCGGCGGGGCCGGTTATGTCGGCAGCCACCTCGTCGCCGCGCTGGTCGAGCGCGGCGATACAGTCGTGGTGGTTGACAATCTACGCACCGGCCATCGCGGAGCGGTTCCGGCCGGTGTCCGACTGGTAGTGGCTGACCTTGCAGATGCCGGCATACTCGATGCTACTCTCGCCGACGGTCCGTGGCACGCCGTGTTCCACTTCGCAGCACTTTCGCAGGTTGGCGAAAGCATGCGGCTGCCCTTCCGATACCTGATAGACAACGGCGTGAACGGGATGCGGCTGATCGAAGGCTGTATCCGTCACAACATCATGCGGTTTGTGCTGTCCTCCACCGCTGCTCTGTACGGAACACCAAAGACAGTGCCGATCCCGGAAGAAGCGCCGCTTGGCCCTGAATCGCCATATGGTGACAGCAAGTGGATGCTGGAACGAACGCTATACTGGGCGGATTGCATTCACGGACTGCGCTATGCGTCACTGCGCTACTTTAACGCCGCAGGTGCTGATCCGAAGGGACGACTGGGAGAAGACCACCGGCCGGAAAGCCACCTCATTCCTCTGGTGATCGATGCGGCACTTGGCCGCCGTCCGGCGCTTGAAGTGTATGGCGATGATTACCCCACGCCGGATGGCACGTGCATCCGCGACTATGTGCATGTGACTGACCTGGCCGATGCACACCTGCTCGCGCTGCACCGCCTCGAACATGGCAGCATCAGCGTCAACCTTGGCAACGGCGCGGGACATTCGGTGCTCGAGGTGATCGAGGCCGTGGAGCGTGTGTCGCAGCGTAAGGTTCCGTATCGCATCTCGCCGCGCCGATCAGGCGACCCGGCGGTGCTGGTCGCTTCATCCGAACGGGCGCGACGGGAACTGGGCTGGCAACCACGCCTGACCGCCCTCGACGAGATCGTGCGTACCGCGCTGCGATGGCGCGAGGCGCGTCCCAACGGTTATGTCGACTGAGGGACCGATCACCACCGCCCTGGTGTTGGTGCTCGCTGCAATTTTGCTGCTGTGGCCAGCGTTTTGGAACGGTTATCCGCTCGTCTTTGCTGATACCGGCACGTATTTGTCGCAAGCGATCGAGCACTATGCTGGCTGGGATCGGCCGATCTTCTACAGCCTGTTCCTCTTCCCACTGCATATGACGGTGACCACTTGGCCAGCGATCGGGGTCCAGGCGCTGCTGGTCGCATACCTGCTGGACCTGCTCCGCCGTACCCTGCTGCCCGGTACGTCGGTCTGGTGGTTGCTGCCGGTTGCAGGCGCACTTGCATTTGCTTCTCCGCTGCCATGGTTCGCCTCCCAGCTCATGCCGGACGTGTTCACCGGCATCGTTGTTGTTGCCCTTGCGCTGCTCATCTTCGCTGCCGATCGCCTTTCAGCCCGAGAACGCATTTGGCTGGTTGCGCTGACGGCCATTGCAATCGCCGTGCACCTGTCGCACGTGCCGCTCGCAATCATGCTGCTGGCCGTGCTGCTGCCAATGCGGCGATCCTGGGCATCGGTCGCGCGATGCATTGCGCCGGTGATCCTTGCGGTAGTTGCGCTGGTGTCGGTCAATTTGCTCGCATTCGGGCGCGCATCGCTCGCGCCGTTCGGCAACGTCTTTCTGCTCGCACGCGTCATCTACGATGGCCCGGGCATGGACGTTCTTCGTCGTGACTGTCCCGCAGCCGGCTGGCGCCTGTGCCCATTCGTCGAGAGCATGCCGCCGCATTGGGATGACTTTCTCTGGCGTTCCGACGGACCGGTAGCACGTGCAGGCGGCGCTAAGCTGGTCTCGAGTGATGCCAGCGCTATCGTCGCGGCAGCCTTGGTCGCCGAACCGGGAACGGAATTGCTGGCCTTCGCGGGAAACTCTGTGCAGCAGCTTGTCCGGTTTTCCTCTGGCGATGGTCTACAGCCGTGGTCGGATACTGTTGGCCCACGCGTTGCCCGGCATTTTCCACAATTCGAGAACGCCGCCTTCGCCATGTCCTATCAGAACACCGGTCGCCTGGCGGTGCCGCGCTTGCTCCAGCTGCTGCACCTGGCGACAGCAGTGGCAGGTATTGCAGGCTGCTGTGCAATTCTGTTCCTTGCCCCGCGCAGGCACTTGGCGACGGGTTTGGCGGTCGCCGTAGTTGGTGGCACTATTGGCCAACGCCGCCGTCACCGGCGGACTGTCTGGTCCGCACGAGCGCTACCAGAGCCGCATCATGTGGCTGCCACCGCTCGCCGCATTACTTGGGATTGCCGCTTTGCGGCGCGCCGCAACTCCGGCATTCAGCCCATGAAACGGACGCAGGCAGCGCATGTCCTCTGGTCCGCCTTTGAGGCGGGATTTGCCGCGCTGTGCTCCTTCGCTTCCGCTTTTGTTATCGCACGCATAATCGGTCCCATAGAGGTGGGCATCGGCGCGGCGGTCATCGCGGTGCATGTCTTGCTGTGGGTGGTGGTGAATTTGCTGTTCGCCGATCCGCTGGTTCAACGTCAAACCGTGGACGACGCGACCATAGCCACTGCTTTCATGGCGTCGGTCGTGGTTGGCTGCGTCGCTGCCGTCCTGCAAGCGACCTTCGGGTATCTGCTATCCTGGTCGTTCGGTGACCATCGCCTGACGAGTATGTCTCTGGCTCTGGCGCTGGCATTGCCCTTGGTGGGTGCAGCCGGCCCGGTCCAGGGATTGCTCACCCGCAACCGCGCCTATCGCGAACTGGCGTGGCGCACACTGATTGGCCAGGGAGGCGGAACCTTGGCCGGCGTCACCGGCGCACTGCTTGGCGCTGGAGCATGGGCACTGATTGCGCAGCAACTGGTCACCTCCAGCGCCGGTGCCATCGTGCTGCTGGCACAGTGCCCGATTCGCCCGTGTCGGATGTTCAGCATTCAACGGCTGCGCGAGCTGCTGTGGATCGGCTTGCCACTGACTGTGAGCACGCTACTGCAGCACGGCCGCTACCGTGTGTTTGCGCTGTTGATTGGGGGCACTGCCGGCGCGGCGGCACTCGGCCAGGTGCATATGGCGTTCCGACTGGTCGATGCCGTGCGTGAACTTGCCTTCACGGCACAGTGGCGTCTCATGCTTCCGGTCCTGTCAGAGCGCCAGAATGACTTCCGTGCATTGCACGCGGCTATCGACCGCTGCCTTGTCTGGTCCAGCTTGCTCGCCTTTCCGCTATGCGCTGTCATGGCGCTGTCGATACAGCCCCTCGTCGCAGCAGTACTCGGGCCGGTATGGCAACCGGCTGGCGAGGCCGCATTGCCCTTGATCGCATTGACCGCTTGGCTGTTCCTCGCATTTCCAGCCGGGGTGGCGGTCATCGCACGGGGTGAGGCTCGCTACGTTCTGGCAGCCAACCTCGCCGGCGTCGTTGCAACGATTGCCGGAGTCATGGCGCTTCGCCCTGCCACGCCAGTGGCCGCGGTACTGGTATGGCTGGGTGCTCAGGTGTTCGTTAGTCCATACGTACTGGCTATGAATGCACGTGTGCTACGCACGTCGGTATTCCGACCGCTACGCGCCGGCGTGCCGCTGTTGGTCGGTTCGGCACTCGCAACAGTCACCGCATTTCTCTTGTCTCAGGCGATGGGAGAGCCCCACTCGCCCGCGTGGTTGCTGTTTGAGCGACTCTCTGTCGTCGCAATGGTCGGAATAGTCGGCACACTGCTGGCCGGGACACTTGGACTGATACATCAGCCTCGCGCTATCGGTGGTAGCGGTTCTCCTCGATCACCTTGACGCCGAACCAACCCCAATAGACGCGATGTCGACGGATCAAGCCGTTCTCGATCTCCATCGATTCGACGAAATCCATCTGATCACCCGCCGGCGTCTCGCGTGGGTACTCCCAGATCAAGCTATGCCCGTCGGTGAAGAACCCGGTGCGAAAGTGACCGCGATTGGCCGGTGTACGCGCGAAGACCAGGCGGATGAAGTCGCGCAATTGCTCGCGTCCATCGATGACACCCTCTTGCGAGCCGATCAGATGCCGCACCAAGGGGCTCTCCAGCCGGACATCCTCAGCGTAGAGCGCCACCGCTGCCTCGACGTCCTTCGCCTCCAGCGCCGCATCCCACGCCCGGTATACTCCTTCGATCGCACTCAAGGTTGCCGGATCGACGCCAACGGTTGACCGGATCTGGTCCGTCTGCATGCCTTGCTCCTAACCTGAATGATGACGCTTCGGACAAGTTGGCAGGAGCGTACTGACAACGCTGTGTCAGCACACATCGACGGCGCGCAAACGTGCGGGCATCGATAAAGAAGAGTGAAAGCCAAGCGACCCGACAGCAACCAGGCCTGGGAATTGCGTTACTGTGCCTCTATCTAGACTACCGCTTGGTCCCGATGGCAGAATTGCCGTATCGGATGCGATGAGGCCTGAATGCCCACTTATGCTTACGATTGCGGACGCTGCGGCCCGTTCAGCGAGAGCCACCCGATCGCGGAATTCGATCTGGCACAGCCCTGCCCTGGGTGCGGTGATCCGGCCCCACGAACGCTGACCCTGCCGGCAATCGGCGGCGGGGCTGCCGAAGCGCCCAGCACTGGCATGCCGTTCCGCTCCCATCCGGGTGGTTGCGCCTGCTGCGCGGCACCCCGTCGCTTCGCGGCCGAGGCCGTCTAACGCTGGCGGCTCCGCCTGATCAGCCCCCACACGCTGATCGCTGACCAAGCAATCTCGATCACCACCGACGGCAGGTTCCATGCATCCCACAGGGACAGCAGGATAAGCAGCGAGCCGGCGAGATGTGCTGCGGGGAACTGCCAGCGCTTGGCATCCAGCCAGTCCTGTTGGTTGGCGAAATACACCGACAGGATTACGCAGACGCCGACCAGGCCGGCCGTGGTGCTCGGGTCCACGCGGACACCTCCTCGGATTGTCCCCCGCATATGCCAGCCCATGGTGGCGGCAACATCACACGAAAGGACGCTACATGCCCGATCTAGACTGGCGCGCTCGCGCGGGTACGACATTCCGCTGCGAGAAGCAGCCGGTCACCGCCGCACGCGGTATGGTGGTTACCAATCATCCGCTGGCCTCCGCCGCCGGTGCCGAGATGCTGGCCGCGGGTGGCAACGCCATCGACGCCGCTATCGCTGCGTTCTTTGCCTTGACGGTTGTCGAGCCGATGATGGTAGGGATCCTAGGTGGTGGGATCGCACATATCCGGCTGGCTGACGGCCGGCACGTCATTATCGACAACCAGAGCATGGCGCCGTTCGCGACCGGCCCCACCACCTTTACGCCTGACCCCAAGGCTGCGCTAGGCACCATGGACACCGTCGGGCGCAAGAATGCTGTCGGCCCGACCGCCGTGGCGTCGCCAGGCAATCTGAAAGGCTGGTGCGAGGCCCTGGACCGCTTCGGCACATTCTCGCTGGCCGATGTGATGGAGCCGGCCATCCGCCATGCGTCACGCGGATTTCGCGTCACGCCTTACCTGCACGAGTGCGTTTCGGACTCGGCTGGCGACCTGGCACGCGACCCTGAAATTGCCAGGCTGTACCTTCCAGGGGGCAAGCCGATCGAGCCAGGCAACCGGCTGATCACCGGCGATTACGCTGCAACGCTGCGCAGCATCGCACGTGAAGGACCGGACCTGCTGTACAACGGCGCCCTTGGCACATTCTATGCCGATCACATGGCCAAATCGGACGGATACATCACGCGCGAGGATCTGACGCGTTATCGCACCATTGAGCGCGATGCCTTGCGCGGCGCCTATCGCGGCTTCGATGTTGTCGGACCACCGCCGCCTTCAGCGGGCCCTCTGCACATCATTCAGATGCTCAACATCCTGGAGGGCTACGACATCGCCGGGCTTGGGTTTGGCACGGCGGACACGCTGCATTTGCTGGCCGAGGTGCTGAAGATTGCGTTCGCCGACCGCGCCGCAGCGACGGCGGATCCCGCCTTTGTCAAGGTGCCGGTCGCAAAGCTGATGTCGAAATCCTATGCCGCCGCGCGCCGTGCCCGGATCGACATCGGTCGGGCGCAACGCTGGAGCGCGGAGGTCGCACCGGGCGAGAGCGCCAACACCACGCATCTGACGGTCGCCGATGGGATGGGCAACATCGTCGCCAGTACGCAGACGATCAACTCGCTATTCGGTGCGCGCTACATCGTGCCTGGTACTGGAATGATCCCCAACAACTACATGTTCGTGTTCACGCCATATCCGGACCGGGCCAACTCCATAGCACCTGGCAAACGCATCACTTCGTCGATGTCGCCGGTGATGGTGTTGAAGGATGGCAAGCCTCGCTACGCACTTGGCCTACCCGGGGGACTGCGCATCTTCCCCTCGGTGATGCAGGCGCTCTCCAACCTGATCGACCATGGCATGACGGTGCAGGAAGCTGTCGAGGCGCCACGCGTGTGGACGCAGGGCTACGGTGTGGAAGTGGAGAACGTCGTGCCATCCGACGTGCAGGCCACACTGCGCGACCGTGGCCATGACGTCGTGGCCACCGGCAACGTGGGCGGCGGTATGAGTGCAATCCAGTTCGATGTCGATGGTGCTATGAAGGGAGCCGCCTGCTGGCGCGCTGACGGCACCCCGATCGGTGTCGGTGGCGGCTACGCCCGTAAGGGCGTCCGCTTCCGCCCGGATCAGGCACGAAGTTAGTGTGCGGCGCAGCGCGGCGGGCGACCAGTTCAGATCGAGCGACCGCCACCTGCCAGGACGGCTCGTAGCGCGTCGACGCGGTGAGTTGCCGGCAGCGCCAAGGCAACCTCGAGCAGCATATGAAACGATGAGCAGAACATAGTATGTTCGGCGCCCGGGCGCAGTCCCTGCATAGCTGGCGCCATTCCTTTTTCCCGAATGACAGAGACAAGCTCCGTCACCGCCTTGCCGCTGGGATCCCCGTTCCTCGAAATCTCGCGGCCTTGTTTCGCTGCATTGGCCAATTGTGTTCCAGCGCTTACCAGGGCATCGCGCGCCGCAGTCGGCAGCATTGCCGCTGACGTGTCCGGTCCCTCGTGTGCGAAAGCCCAGCAGGCTTCCAGGCTGTCGACCTGCAAGGCCGCCACCAGATCGGCTATCGTGACGGCGAACTGCACGACCGCTTCGTCGGGAGCCTGGAGGACCAATCTGGCGAAATCCCGTAGCCTCGGCGGCCACCCACCGTCGAGCACGACCACGGAGCCAGGCGGATCACCTGTCGTATAGTGCGCAGCACGAAGCTCAGGCTGGGTCGGGAACCACAGGTCGGACGCCGGGGTGCTGAGCACGCGTGCCACGAATGCTGGTGGCACGCGGAAATTATCGTAGGCCGCTTTGAGATAGCCGTTCACCAGTTCTGACGGGAGACCGGGTGCACTCGCTTGATGAAACCCAAGCCGTGCACCTGGCCCAAGCCAGCGCTGCCTTCCACCGAGAAAGGCGATGGTGCATGCGGACGCACAGAACCGCCCCACATAGGTGTCAAGCCCGCGTTCGTGGATGAGCGTCGCTATCTGTATCGCCGGCTGAACATGGCCGCCAGGGCTCTCGAGCCGTATCATCCGTATATTGGGAGCGCCGGCGAGAACCGCCTGGAAGCTCTGTGGCAGCGCCCATGAAAAGCTTCCGGAAAGTTCCAGAACTGAACCATCGTTCACCACCCGCAACTGGTATGGAATGTCGAACTCGGCGGATGGCGTCGCAGCGACAAGCGGGGATGAAAGCAGCAGCCCCATCAGAAGAGCCAATCTCAGAACGACGGACATGCTGGACAGGACCTGCATGGCCTGCCTCTTAGCATGCAGTCGTGGAGTTTTCGTTACAAAACCTGGTCGACGGTCACTGCAACGGTACCGACCCGGTGTACTTGACGATGTCCAGTCCGCCACTCAGCCTGTCATTGGCATAGATCAGCCCGTTCTCATCGACGTACACGTCGTTGATCTGGATGGTATGGGTCTGGTTGCCAGGTGGCGCCGCCTCGACCAGATAGCCGATCTCCACCGGATGATACGGATCCTCGATCGAATAGGCGCGAATGCCACCATTGAAGAAGCTGCCGACCACCGTCCTGCTGAGCGTGCGCGACGTGCTCACCGGCCGGTTCATGTCGATATTATGCGCACCGAACCGTCCGCCCGCCTGACACAGCGCGGCGAAATCGGCTGGCGGAGGAAAAGCCGCCAACGGGATGATGTTGCGCTCGTTGCTGATGTCCCACACCCAGTCGCGTTTGGGCCAGTCCTTGCAGTTCGCCGCGGTCGCTTCTTCGCTCTGGATCAGCAGGTTGCGGGATGGGATCGGCACCAGGGTATGCGCAAAGCCGTCGCCGGCCGACTGCCACGACTTGTGCGCGACCAGCTTCGGATGGGCCTTGTCGCTGATGTCAAGGATCACGAGGCCGCCGTCGATCCAGCCAATGTAGACACGATCCGGCCGATCCGGCGACAGCGCCGGCGAGTGCATGCGAATGCCAGCGTCGAATGGTGCCACGCGCGGTGGCGGCGGTTCCTTGTCGCCAACGCGGGTACCCGGCATCCACCATCGCCCCGCCTCCTTCGGATGCGCAGGATCGCGCAGATCGACAATCATCAGGAACTGATCATCGTCCTGGTTGTGCGGCACAAAGTCCTTGGCCCCTGTTGAGAGATACGCGAACTGACCATCGGTGAACCACAAATAGTGTACCCCGCGCGAATGCGGGCCCGAGGTGTCGAAGTGCGATAACTTCTTCGGCTGGGCCGGGTCGCTGACGTCGTACACGTCCATGCCGGCGTAGGGCTGATCCGGCTTCTCCACCTGGTGCGCGACGGCCAACGTGGTCCCCGACAGGCCCAACGAGTTACAGCGCGCGAAGTTTGCCTCGACCGGCAGCTGGGTGATGACCTTCGGGTCTTCCGGATGCGTCACGTCAATCACGCTGACGCACATCGGCGCTGACTCGTGCGCAAGAAACAGCACACGCTGGCCATTGGCGTATTGCCCCAGAGCCAACCCCTCGCCGCCCTTCCCTGCTCCGTTCAGATCGCTGTGACCAATAATCTGCATATTGCTGGCTTCGGCCACGGGCGGGATCTGATCAGCGTGGGACCTCAGGGCTGGCATCAGCAGGGCAGCCGCAAGAGTGATGACACGCAGTTGCAAGTGAACCTCCTTGAACCAAGCCGCGCGGGTGCGCGCGCCGAGAAGCGAAGACGTTTGAGCGTTATCCGGTGGCGGCCACCTCCACGACATGATCCGCCAACGCCAGCGCGGCGGTCAGGCCCGGGCTTTCGATTCCGAACAGGTTGATCAGCCCCGGCACACCATGCGTCTGCGGTCCCTGCACAACAAAGTCCTGTGCGGGTGCGCCGCGCGGCACGATCTTTGGCCGAATGCCGGAATAGCCGGGTTGCAGCGCGCCGTCCTTCAGCGCCGGCCAATACTTCCGTACCGCCGCATAGAAGCTGTCCGCTCGCGCCGCGTCCACTGTATAGTCGATCGTATCGATCCATTGCACGTCGGGTCCGAACCGCGCCTGACCACCGAGGTCGATCGTCAGATGTACCCCGAAGTCCACCAGGCACGGGCACGGGATAGATCAAACGCGTGAACGGCGAACGCCCCGAAAGCGTGAAGTAGTTCCCCTTGGCGTAGTAGGCGCCGGGAATGCGATCCGATGGCATGCCAATGATCCGTGACGCAAAGCGGGGAGCATGCAGCCCGGTCGCGTTGACCAGCAGCCGGCAACGCAGGATCATCGGATCGGCACCCCCGATATCGATCTCAGCGCCGCCCTGCACCACACGCCCACCGGTAACCGGACTGAAGAAGACCGGCACCGCGCCGGCATTCTCCGCGTCGCCCTGCAGTGCCAGCATGAAGGCATGACTGTCGATGATGCCCGTTACCGGCGACAGCAGGGCGCTGGTGCACGACAGGTTTGGCTCCAGCGCGATCGCCTCAGTCGCACTCAGCACGCGCATGCCCTCGACGCCATTCACCTCGGCTCGCCGCTTGATGCCAGCAAGCATCGCATCCTCTTCGGCATTCGCTGCGACGATCAGCTTGCCGCAATTGGCATGCGGCACGCCCTTCTCCGCGCAATACGCATAAAGAGCACGGCGTCCGGCTACACAGAACCGCGCCATGAAACTGCCGGCTGGATAGTAGATGCCAGCGTGGATCACCTCGCTGTTGCGCGATGAGGTCTCGGTGCCGATGCCGTCCGCGGCCTCCAGGATGATCACTTCACGGCCGGCCAATGCCAATGCACGCGCAACTGCGAGACCGACCACCCCGGCACCCACCACGACGCAGTCGACCCACTCCACCGTCAGCTACTCCAACACGAAACGCAGCAATGATAAGCCAGCGATAAGCCACACCGCACCGGCGATCGATCCGACGCCCGCCCCTGCCACCTTCACCACGACATAGACAATAAAACCCAGGCCTATGCCTGCCGCGATGGAGAACGTGAACGGGATGCCGACCGCGACCACCATGGCGGGCACGTATTCGGTCGAATCATCCCAGTCGACGTCGCGTAAGCTGCGAGCCATCAGGCAAGCGACAAAGAGCAACGCTGGAGCTGTGGCGAAGGCAGGGATGGCGGTGGCGATCGGCGCGAACGACAAGGTCAACACGAACAGTACCGCGACGGTCACGGCAGTCAGTCCGGTACGGCCGCCGGTCTGGATGCCTGCCGCGCTCTCAATGTAGCTGGTGGCCGTGCTGGTACCGAGCAGCGCGCCGATGATTGCGCCACCGCTGTCTGCCAGCAGCGCCTCGCGTAACCGCACAATGGTGCCGTCCGGGCGCATCAGGCCGGCTCGTTGGGTGGTGGCGATCAAAGTGCCCGCATTGTCCAGAATATCGACTAGGAAGAACGTCAATACGACCATGGTGACACCGAGCGACAACGCGCCGGCGATGTCGAGCTTGAGGAATGTCGGCGCTAGCGACGGTGGTGTGGAAATTACACCGCGAAATTCAGTCAGTCCGAGTGGCAGGCCAACGGCGGCGGTCAGCAGGATTCCGATCAGGATGGCGCCAGGCAGGCCGCGCGCGGTCAGTCCCGCGATGATCAGGAAGCCCGCGCAAGACAGCAGCGTGGCCGGCGCGCCGAGATGGCCCAAGGTGACCAGTGTCTCCGGATTGCCGGTCACCAGTCCCATCTCGTGCAGTCCGATAAGGCCGAGGAACAGCCCGATCCCGGTGCCAATGCCGAGTTTCAGCGACATCGGAATCGCGTTGACGAGCCACTCGCGGACACGCAGCAGACTGACGATCAGGAACAGCACGCCGGACAGGAAAACGGCACCCAAAGCCACCTGCCAGGAGATGCCCATGCCCTTCACGACGGTATAGGTGAAGTAGGCGTTCAGCCCCATCCCTGGCGCCAGCGCCAGCGGCAGATTGGCCATCAACCCCATCATCGCCGAACCGATCGCGGCGGCGATGCATGTCGCGACGAACGCGGCGCCGTGGTCGATCCCGGCAGTCGCCAGGATCAGCGGGTTGACCACCACAATATATGCCATCGTCAGGTAGGTGGTGCAGCCCGCAAGGATCTCGGTGCGAACCGAAGTAGCATGCGCCCGCAGGTCGAACATATCTCCGCGTCAGCCACCCGGCGCACCCTGGGTATTCACATACAGTGCATAGAGGCCGTGGCTTGCGGCCATGAACAGGCGGTTGCGCCAGCGTCCGCCGAAGCACAGATTGGCGCTGCGCTCCGGCAGCGAAATATGCCCGATCGGTTCGCCCGCCGGGTTGAAAATGCGCACGCCGTCCAGTTCGGCTTCGCCCATGCCCCAGCCGCACCAAAGATTGCCGTCGATATCGACACGGAAACCGTCCGGAGTACCAGGACCAGCGTCGAGAAACATCCTGCTGGCGCCGAGCGCTTCGCCGCGCACGTCGAACGCCCGCAGCTTGCGTGTTGGCATGGCCCGAGATTCCACCACATAGAGCTTTGAACTCATCCGGTGAAAACGCCAGCCCGTTCGGTCCCTGCACATCGTCGGCAACCATAGTGATCGCGCCGGTGTGGCCGTCGATGCGGTAGACATTGGCGGGTAGTTCGGGTTCGAGTTTCTCGCCCTCGTAATAGCCCAGCAGCCCGAAGGTCGGATCGGTGAACCAGACCGAGCCGTCGGACTTCACCACCACGTCGTTTGGCGAATTCAACCTCTTGCCCTGGTAGCTGTCGGCAAGCACGGTGATCGCGCCGTCATACTCCGTGCGGATCACGCGGCGCCCACGGTGCTCGCAAGTGACCAACCGGCCCTGGCGGTCGCGCGTGTTGCCGTTCGCGTTGTTGGAGGACTTGCGATAGACGCTGACCGCGCCTGTTTCCTCCTCCCATTTCAGGATGCGGTCGTTGGGTATGTCACTCCACAGCACATAACGGCCATCGCCGAAATAGACGGGGCCTTCCGACCAGCGACACCCGGTGTACAGTCGTTCCACGGACGCAAGCGGCAGGCGGTACTTGTTGAAACTTGGATCGAGCACCTGCACCGCTGGATCCGGATACCGTTGGTTCGGCTCCCACATCATCTTTTCTCCCCTCTGATACAGTTATCGCAAACCGGCGCGCCGCAGATGAGGCTCAAGCCGGAAACTGAGTGCAAGCAGTAGCATTCGGTAGTCGCTGAGCAGTGACCACAACGGGTGACCGAACGTTTCCGGCCGATTGCGTTCAATCGCCAGATGGGCAATCCAGGCCAAGCCATAGCCGATCACTGGCGCAGCGATCAGCCAACGCCAGTCGGACATAACGATCGCAAGCAACACCGAGCCAACCGCGAGCAGGCTACCCAGGTAATGCAGCACCCTCGTGCCGGTGCAGCGATGCGCGCGAAGATAGCGCAGCCAAAATTCGTCGCGGGTCATGGCCAGGACCGTCAAGCATCACATCCGGCCGGCGTCAACCACCCAAAGTTGCGCGGTGCACATCCGACTGTCGTCGGACGCCAGCCGGAGCACCAGCCGGGTCACATCCGCCGGCAACAGCTTCTCCTTCAGGCACTGCATCTGCATCAGGTTCCGCTCGCCCTCTGGCGTCAGCCACAGCGAGATTTGCCGCTCTGTCATGATCCAGCCAGGGATCACGGTGTTGACGCGTATCTTATCGGGCCCGAGGTCGCGCGCCATGCCACGCGTCAGTCCCTCCACGGCGGCCTTTGCGGTGGTATAGGCCGGCATGCCGCCTTGCAGCGAATGCCAACTCACCGAACCGAAGTTGATGATCGAGCCGCCGCCAGCGGCCCGCATCATCGGCGCGACGGCCTGAATGGCGAAGAACTGGTGCCGCAGGTTGGTTGCCAGGCGCTCGTCCCAGTAATCGACCGTCACGTCTTCGAACCGGTGGCGCTGATCGTTCGCCGCGTTATTGACCAGCACTGTGATCGGTCCGAGCGTGTGCCGCACGTCGGCAATTGCCGCCTGCAGCGCGGCAATGTCCTTCAGGTCGCAGTGACGATAGAGCGGTGTCGGGTGACCCGCCGCCTCGACCTTGCTGACGAGAGCCTGTGCCGCATCATCGGCGATGTCGACGAACGCCACCCTTGCACCCTGGGCGGCGAACTGCGCCACGTGCTCCGCGCCGATGCCGCTCGCCCCGCCGGTGATGAACACGACGCGATCGCGCAGGCTCGGGTAAATGGCAAATTCACCGCTCATGCTCCCCGCTCCTCCAGTCTGCGCATAATGTCATCGACGATCACATCGGGCGGCTGCGCGATCGACACCACGATCGGATGCTCGTCCTGGCCAGGCTCTTCCAGCGTCGCGAACTGGCTGGCCAGCAGCGCCGGCGGCATGAAGTGGTTCTTTCTTACTGCCAATCTCTCGGCGATCATCGCCTGCGAGCCTTGCAGATACACCAGGACAACGTCTGATCGGCCGCCAATCAGAACGTCGCGATAGGCACGCCTGAGTGCCGAGCACGCCACCACCGCGCTCTTGCCCTGGCCTCTTAGTGTGTCGATCTCGTGCGCGATCGCCTGCAGCCAAGGCCACCGATCCTCATCGGTGAGCGGCAGGCCGGCGTGCATCTTCGCAACATTGGCCGACGGATGAAACGCGTCACCTTCCAGTAAGACCCAACCCTGCCGTTCGGCAACGCCACGCGCGACCGTGGTCTTGCCGCTGCCCGACACGCCCATCATGACGGCGATCATTGCGCGTCAGCCGTGCCACCAGCGGCCGCCGAGAACGATGCCATGACAGGCCAGACGTTGCTCTGCATATAGCTTCTCGCCAAGAACATCCTCGAATACGAAACGCCCGTTCTCCAGTGTCAGGACAGTGGCATCACCAAGCAAGCCGGGACGCAGTGTCCCCCGGTCTCGCAGCCGCACTGCGCGCGCCGGATTGATCGTGGTGGCGCGTATTACCTCCACCAAGGGAACGCCGAGAACCAGGAACTTCGACATCGTCGTCAGCAGGTCATAGGCCGGCCCTTCGATCGACACCACGTGTATGTCGGATGAGATCACATCCGGCAGGAAGCCCTGCTTCAGCATCGCCATCGCCGTCTCGTAGCCGAATGAGCCCTTGCCATGGCCGATGTCGAAGATCACCCCGCGTTCGCGTGCTGCCAGAACGTCCTCGCGCACGGCGCCACCCGGTGCCACCGGCGTGTTGGGGAATGGGCGAAAGCAGTGGGTCAGGATGTCACCCTTGCGCAGCCGTGGCATGACATCGGAGCGATACGGCGGCGGCGCATCCAGATGCGTCATCAGCGGCAGACCGGCGTGCTCCGCCACTTCCAGTGCCATGTCCATCGGCGCGATCCCGGAGTCTCCCGACGCATTGCTGCCGATCCGCACCTTGATGCCGACGACCAGATCGGCCTCGGCTTTCGCCACGTTCAGACAAACACGCGGATTGAGCAGCATCAGTTCACGGCATTCGCCGACATTGATTTCCTTCGAAAGCGCGAAGATGCCGGCGAATGAGATGTTGAGGAACGGCAGGATACGCACCTCGGACCGTTCGATGACATGGCGCCGGAACCCTTTCAGGTTGCCCGGGCCGGCAGAGCCCGCATCGATCAGCGTGGTAAGACCGCTGGATTTGGCATACGCATCCGGATCGACGCCGAGAGACGTGCCGCCCCAATAGACATGCGTGTGCAGATCGATCAGCCCCGGCACCACGATCGACCCCGACACATCCCGCGTCTGCTTGCCGCCCGGCAGATCCGACCCGAGCTCGGCTACCTTCCCGTCGGCAAACGCCACATCCAGTGGCGCGTCCACTCCCTGTGCCGGATCGATGACACGCCCACCCTTCAGCACCAGATCGAACATGCGGCTCTCCCTCTCGCCAAGCGTGCCACATCGCGGCAAGATGGCAACAACCACCGATGGCGAGGCCCGGTCATGAACGATGTCGCCGCTGAACTGAGCAATTCCCGCATCATTTCAGCCTATCGCGAGCGCACCCCCGGGTCGGCCGATCTGGCAAAGGAGGCGGGCGAGCTGTTCCCAAGCGGCATCACACATGATGCGCGGAATGTCGATCCGTATTGCGTATTCATCGAGCGCGCTCAGGGCCCGCACAAATGGGACGTCGATGGCAATCGCTACGTCGACTATTTCGGCGGTCACGGTGCATTGCTGCTGGGCCACCACCACCCCGTGGTGACCGAGGCCGTGCGTCAGGCACTGGATGACGGCACCCAGTTCGGCGCGTCTCATCCACGCGAGGTGCAGTGGGCAAAGGCGATCCAGCGTCTCGTCCCGTCGGCCGAGCGTATCCGCTTCACCTCGTCCGGCACCGAGGCGACGCTGATGGCGGTGCGCCTCGCGCGCGCCTTCACCGGCAAGCAGACGCTGTTGCGGTTCAAGGGCCACTTCCATGGCTGGCATGATCAGATGGCGAGCGGCTACACCAATCACTTCGATGGTTCGCCCACGCCGGGCGTGTTGCCGGGTGTGGCGGAGAAGTCGATCCTGCTGAACCCCGGCGATGTCGAAGGTGTGCGTGCCGCATTCGCCAACGATCCGGATATCTGCGGCGTGATCTATGAGCCGACCGGCTCGTCATTCGGCCAAGTGCCGCTCGACGCGGAGTTTGCGCGTGAACTGCGTCGCCTTTGCACGCAACATGGTGCGCTGCTGATCTTCGACGAAGTGGTCACCGGTTTCCGCGCCACCAAGGGCGGCGCGCAGATGGCGTTCAATGTGCGCCCCGATCTCTCAAGTTTCGCAAAGATCGTCGCCGGCGGACTCCCTGGCGCCTGCGTCACCGGTCGCAAGGACGTGCTGGACCTGTTGGACTTCCAGGTCTCCGCGCGCTCCGGTCGGGAGAAGATCGCTCATCCAGGCACGTTCAACGCCAATCCAGTGTCGGCCGCCGCCGGCACTGCGGCATTGACGGTGATCGCGGACACCAGCGCTTCGGACGATGCTTCCAAGACCGCGGCGGATTTGCGAGAGAAGCTGAACGAGGTGCTGGCGGAGGCACGCGTGCCATGGGCTGTGTACGGGACGTTCTCGGGCTTTCATCTGTTCGTCAATCCGAGTGGCATCGCGGGTGTCGGGCCATACAGCTTCGACCCGGCAAAAATCCCGCTTGAGGACATGAAGAACCAGCCCAAGGAGCTGATCAACAAGCTGCGTCTGGCGATGCTGATAAACGGGGTCGATCTCAATCCACGCGGCGGCGGTCTGCTGTCCTGCACCCACACCAAGGATGACGTGGCGAACACGGCGACGGCGTTGCGCGAGGCGCTCCGAATGTTGAAGCAGGAAGGCGAGCTGCCAAGCTAGTACCAGCGTCGCGCTACACATGGGACATCGGTCTGGGCTGACAGGCCTGGTTATGCTCGCGCTGACGGCGACGGTCTGTACACCTGCATGGCCAGCGGATACGCAAATCCAGTCAGCGATCGAGGCGGTGCGACCCGAAGCAGAAAGCTACATCGCTGCCGGAATGCAGCGGTTCGACTGCCCCGGCCTTGCCATCGGCATCGTTACGAGCAACAAACTTGTTTACAGCAAGGGTTTCGGCGTCCGACGAAAGTCAGGCGGTTCGGCCGTCGATCTGCACACGGTCTTTCAGATCGGCTCCGCCACCAAAGGGTTCCTGTCGGCGACGATGGCTTTGATGGTCGATCGCGGCAAATTCAAGTGGGACGACCGCGTCATCGATCTCGATGATGATTTTCGTTTGAAAGATCCCTGGGTCACGCGCGAATTTCGCGTGTTCGATCTTCTGGCGCAGCGTTCAGGGCTGCCGCCTTACGCCAATGATGCGCTCGGGATCCTAGGACTGGACCGGACGACGCTGATCCGGTCATTGCGCTATGTCGAGCCGGTGTCGAGCTTCCGTTCGACCTTCGCCTATACCAATATAACGCACATTCTTGCTGGCCGGATCGTAGCAAAGGCAGCCGGCGCGCACGAATGGAACGAGGTGCTGCAAAAGGAGCTGCTCGACCCACTCGGCATGCGGGAGACCTCGTACACCGCGGCGGCCATCGAAGCTGCGCCCAATCATGCAAGCGGCTATCGATGGACACCCGATGGAACAGTCGAGGTTCCGTTCACCCAAATCTTCCCTTACGACTTTGATGGCGCCGGTGACATCAACTCCGCCGTGGACGACGCATCACGGTGGCTCCGATTGCAGCTTGGTACCGGCAGCTTCGAAGGGCGGCGAATTGTCAGCGCCGAGAACATCATTGCGACCCGTACGCCCAAGGTAGCCGTATCCGATAAGGCCTCCTACGCGATGGGCTGGGTTGTGCAGCAGACGCCCAATGGGACCATCGTCTGGCATAACGGCGGGACCACCTCGTTCGGTTCCTATTTCGGCCTGCTGCCCGACAGAGATGTCGGCGTCGTGGTGCTCACCAATGAGGTGAACGTTGGACTGCCGGATGCCTTGGGCAGATGGGTTCTGGACCGTATCCTGGGCAATCCCAAGGTCGACTATGTCGCCGAGGTCTTCAAAGCTGCGACGGCGGGTTTTGAAAAATCCGTAAGACAGTTTGCTGCGCCTGCCAACCCACAGCCTTTCCCACCGGTCACACCCTTTGCCGGCCGCTATCGGCATCCCGGGGTTGGTGAGGCGACGGTATCGGTCGATGACGAGGGTTTGGTGATGACCTTGGTTGCCAGCGGTGCGAAACTGAAGCTGACATCGTGGAACGGCAGCATTTTCACGGCACAAGTCATGCCGGCGGAGAAGTTCATCGCCGTGGCCGAAAACCTTGGACCGACGCCCAATGCGTTCGTGCAATTTCAGATTGACGCCGACGCCAAGCCGAATGTCCTACACCTCTCATTCGACGATGGGCAGGCCTACGACTTCACGCGCGAGTAGCCGGAGCTGACACGGTAACGAGCGCGACACACACCCATTACAACGTCCCCTGATCCTCTCCTGGCAATGGAGCCAATCGACCGCCTCATCCTCGCCCTAGCATTACAGTTGTGATTTTTTGATTGCGAAGCGGCTGAAACTCTGAATCGATGGGTCACCATGATTCGGAGATCATGGGATGGCGGGAGCATCGATCGAGGCGACGCTGGAGTTATGGGCATCGTCGCTGCGAGAGGTGTAGCGTCAGATGCGACAGTTGTTTGCGCAAGACCGCGCAGCAATCAACGCCGGACTGTTCCTCGACGGTTTGCTGGGAAATGAGCGACGCAAGACGGGATGGATGCGCGCGGAGGCAGCCGGAGATCCCGGGCCGTGGCGACAGCAAGCGCTGTTGGGCCGCGACCGATGGGACGCTGATGCGTTACGCGACATGGTGCGCGAGTATGTCATTGAGCATCTCGCTGATGACGATGCCGTGCTGGTGGTCGATGAAACCGGCTTCCTCAAACAGGGCAAGTCATCATGCGGCGTTGCACGGCAGTACACGGGGTCGGCAGGGAAGATCACGAACTGCCAGATCGGCGTGTTCGCGGCCTATGTGTCGCGCCACGGGCATGCTTTCATCGATCGAGCGCTCTACTTACCGAAGAGCTGGACCGATGATCCGGCGCGTATGAAAGCCACTTACGTTCCAGACGACGTGGTGTTTGCTACCAAGCCCCAGCTGGCAGCCCGGATGATCGATCCAGCCATCGCGACATCTGTGCCATTTCGATGGGTTGCAGGCGACACAGTCTATGGTGTCGGCGACATCGAGCGAGACCTGCGTCAGGCCGGCAAGGGATACGTGCTGGGCGTCGAGGCCTCCCGTGTCTTTCGATCCTGGGGCAAGCGACGCATCATAGCGGGAACCGCTGCGGAGATTGCCAAAGCACTGGAAGCGTCTGAATGGCGACGCGGGCCTGTCAGGAATTGTGT
>CAWKMC010000006.1:0-164388 GCA_963850535.1 uncultured Alphaproteobacteria bacterium
ACGTGGGCTTCGGCGGGAGTTTTGGCGACAGCCGCACCAACAGCAAATTATACCCTGATCGTCCTGAGGTCGCCGAGTATTTCTGCTTGGCGGCTTGCGCCAAACTGCTCCCTGCCTTTGAACCGACGCGACCCAGGCCCGACCGAGTCTTGGGACCGTTCTATATGGGTCAGCTCTACCTGCTTACTGAGACCTTATACGGGCGATCCACGTTGTACATTTCATTTATGACGGAGAACTCGTCGGTTCCCGCAAATCCAGCGGTTGGCTTGTAGGAGATCCGCGTGCCTTTATCGAGCACGGTGATTTCCACGGCTCCGTGGCTCGGTTGCTTGGTTAAGTGCATGGGCACCCCAAAGACACGGCCACTTTGCGTGGAGCGGCGCATGTACCAGCAGGGGTTGCCGTCATTGTTCATGGTAATCGTGGTTGCCGAGACAACCACACCCCCCGAGGGGGCAAAAGGCTCACTGACTTTGCAGATCTTCGATCTCTTCGGCACGTCGACCCTTTGAGATGTCTGCGCAGTTGCGCCGATCGAGACCAGTGGGAAAACCGTTATCCCAGCGACCACCACAACGATCTTCTTCATAATTCCCCCTCCCGCCATTAGTTTCTTGCTCTTAATCAACTTGGCCCAAACAGAAAAGGATCCCGTGGGGGAAGTCGGCGAAGGTCAGCAGAGACATCTGGCACGACGCGTCCCCTGCACAGTCCGCCAACGTCATCACACTGGACCGTCAACCGGCGGGGGACGCGCTAGAAGTGAGTTCAGCCTGGCGATGCGACCGACAGACGTCCGACCACGCCGTGCTTTTCGATCAGGCGCGCGACCAGGCCCGACCGCTTCGCCTCTTCGACAAAGTCGCGCAGGAAGGCGGCGCCGGCGGAATGGCTGCGGCCAGTGCCGACCGCCTGTTGAACGGCGGTGAACTGGCCGTCGAGGATGCGCGCACCGGGGAACTTTGCGATATCGCCCAGAAGTCCCGGACGCAAACCGGCAAGCGCGTCGAGTTTGTCGCTCGCAAATTTCTCCGTGGCACTCGCCAGGCTGTCGGACCGAACCAGCGTCGCATGTCTGATGTTGCGCTCGAGCCATAGGTCGTAGGCACTGCGTGCCGTCACCGCAATGCGCACGCCAGGCTTGTCGACATCTTCAATCTTCTGCAGCGGTGAGCCGGCGGGGACCAGATAAGTTGCCTCGATCTCCACGTAGGCCGGGGTGAAGGCAATCTTCTCGGCACGCGCCGGTTCGGCGCCGATCAAGCCGATGTCCCACGCGTCGGTGCCAACCGCGTCCGCCAGTTCGCCGGGCTTGGGAAACGGCACAAGTTTCACCGGAACGCCGAGCCGATCGGCAATGGCGCGCGCCATGTCAGGCGACACGCCGTCCGGATCGCCCGAAGGTGTGCGACCGGTCACCAGCAGGAAATTGCTCATGTTGATGGCGGCGCGCAGCACGCCATGCGGGGCGAGTTCAGCGACAATCGATTGGGACATCGGTTTGGATTCCTCTCCGTGCGGTTGTTCCAGTGCAGGCGCTGCAGCAATCCGTCCTCGCCGGTCAGCTGCGCGCCACAATGTCCGCCAGCGCCGTGCCGACATCGGCCGTGCCAGCCTGGCCACCCATGTCTCGCGTCTTGGGGCCACTCTCACGCAGCAACGTCTCAATCGCGGCGACAATGGCCGAACCTGCCGCCGCCTCGCCGAGATGTTCCAGCATCAGTGCAGCAGACCAGATCTGTCCGATCGGATTGCAGACGAACTTGCCCGCGATGTCGGGTGCCGAGCCGTGCACGGGTTCGAACATGGAGGGGAATTTCTTCTCCGGGTTGACATTGGCAGATGCAGCGATGCCGATCGAACCTGCAACCGCGGGACCGAGATCACTCAGGATGTCGCCAAACAGATTGGAGCCGACCACCACGTCGAACCAATCGGGATGCTGCACGAAATGCGCGCATAGAATGTCGATGTGGAATTGGTCGGTACGGACATCGGGATAGTTCTTCCCCATGGCCGCAAAGCGCTCATCCCAATAGGGCATGGTAAAGGTGATGCCGTTCGACTTGGTCGCGGACGTCAGATGCTTCTTTGCTCGCGAGCGGGCAAGTTCGAAGGCAAACTTGAGAATGCGATCGACGCCATGGCGAGTGAATACGCTCTGCTGGGTGACGAACTCGCGCTCGGTGCCTTCGAACATGCGGCCGCCGACCGAGGAATATTCGCCCTCGGTGTTCTCCCGCACGACATAGAAGTCGATATCGGCCTCGGTCCGATTGGCAAGCGGCGTACGCACGCCGGGCATCAGCTTGCAGGGACGCAGGTTGACGTACTGGTCGAAGCCGCGGCGGATCGGGATCAACAGCCCCCACAGCGACACGTGGTCTGGGACGTCCGGCCAGCCGACAGCGCCCAGCAGGACCGAGTCTGATTGTGCCAGCCGGTCCATGCCGTCGGCCGGCATCATCGCGCCGGTCTTCTTATAGGTCTCGCACGACCAGTCGTAATGTGCGAACGCGAGGCCGAAGCCGAACCGGCGCGAGGCGGCGTCCAGAACCTTGAGCGCCTCAGGCACGGTTTCCTTGCCGATGCCGTCGCCGGGGACGACCGCTATCCTGTGCGTCTTTGCCATGGACTATCTCCTCGCCCGGTGGTCAGTTATCAGCGATCGGCGATCAGGGCGAGAGGGCCATGGCCAAGCAACCAGCCAATAGCGACTGGGACCGTGATGCGGCGCTGACCACGGCGCGGATTTTGCTGGAGATCCAGGCGATCAATTTTCGTCCCGACGAGCCCTACACCTTCACCTCGGGTTGGAAATCGCCGGTCTATATCGACTGCCGCCGCATCATCTTTTTCCCCCGCGCGCGCAGCAAGATCTGCGAACTCAGCGTGGAGAAGATCAATCGCCATGTCGGTTACGAGACGATTGAGGCGGTGGCAGGCGGCGAAACCGCGGGCATCCCCTTCGCTGCCTGGATCGCCGATCGCATGTCCGCGCCGATGGCCTATGTGCGCAAGCAGGCGAAAGGGTTCGGTCGCAATGCACTGATCGAGGGCGACGTGCCGGAAGGCAAGCGCACGCTTCTGGTGGAGGACCTGACCACCGACGGGCAATCGAAAATCCGTTTTGCGCAGGCGCTGCGCGATGCCGGCGCCATCGTCAACCACACCTTCGTTGTGTTCTTCTACGGCGTCTTCCCCGGCGCGTTCGAGACACTGGCGCGTATGGACATCGCGCTTCACCACCTGTGCACCTGGTGGGACGTGCTGGAGGCCTGCAACGAGCGAACCTACTTCTCCGAGGCGGCACTCGCCGGCGTGCGACGGTTCCTGGAAGACCCGGTCGCCTGGTCAGCCGCACACGGGGGCATATCTTCGGCCGAAGAGGCGATGGCGCGGAAGGCTGCCGCCGAGGCGTAAGCGAAACTTCGGGTTGGGGTTGGTCCGGATGCGCCTTGCGCGGCTGCTGCTGCTCGCTTTCATGATGATGTTGCCTTCCGTGGCGATGGCGCAGGAGGCTGCCGACTGGCCACACACCATCGCCACGCCTAATGGCGCTACAGCGACGGTGTACCAGCCCCAGGCGATCTCGTGGCCTGACCAGAAGACTCTGACGACGCGAATGGCGCTCGCCATAACGCCGGCCGGCGCGAAGACACCCGTGCTGGGGACGCTTGAGATCTCCTTTGCCACCGTTGTCGACAACGCGACTCATCTGGTCACGCTCAGCGATTCCAAATTGATCGCGTCGCATTTTCCGACACTGGACACCGCACAGGCCGGTCAGCTCCAGGACAGGATCGGCGCACTGCTGCCGACCCTTCAACTCAAGCAGGTCCCGCTCGATGCGATCGTGCTGAGCCTGAAGGACCTGCCGCAGACTGCTCAGCCGGTGGCAGTGAACAACGACCCACCGACCATCTTCCATGCCGACCGGCCGGCCAGCCTGGTCGTGTTCGATGGTGACCCGGTGATGGCGCTCGCCGGCAACAGTGGCCTGAAGTTTGCGGTCAATACCAACTGGGACGTGTTCCAGGCCGCCGACGGTACCTGGTATCTGCTCAACAACGGCATCTGGCTGTCGGCACCGGCAGCCACGGGTCCCTACAAGGCAGTCACGAAACTGCCGCCCGCCTTTAGCAGGCTGCCATCGGACGCCAATTTCGCCGATGTCCGCAAGGCTGTCCCGGCGAAACCGGTCGCCGCAGCACAGGTGCCGACGATCTTCATCAGCATGAAGCCAGCCGAGATCATCGTCACCGACGGCGCGATTCAGTTCGTCGCCATCCCTGGCACGAGTTTGCAGTACGTGAAGAACACCGCGAGCGACCTGTTCTTCGACACGGCACAGGGCAAGTTTTATTACCTGATATCCGGCCGCTGGTTCTCGGCAGCCGGGCTCGACGGCCCCTGGAGTTTTGCGTCCAATGACCTGCCGCCGGATTTTTCGCTGATCCCACCGGAGAGCACGCGCGGTGAGGTTCTGGCGTCGGTGCCTGGCACGTCAGAAGCCCAGCTCGCCGTGATCAAGGCGCAGATCCCGCAGCAGGCAACGCTGAAGCGATCAGAGGCGAAGCTGACGGTGACCTACGCCGGACAGCCGCAATTCAAGCCGATCCCGGGCACCGATCTCATCTACGCGGTCAATACCTCGTTCCAGGAGATCGGCAGCGACGGCAAGTATTATGTTTGCTACCAGGGAGCCTGGTTCGTCGGTCCGACACCCAACGGACCATGGGCATTGGCCGACAGCATACCGCCGGCCATCCACACCATCCCGCCGAGCAGTCCGGTCTACAACGTCAGCTATGTGAACGTATATGCCGCCACGCCCGAAACGGTCACTTACGGCTATACGGCCGGCTATGCGATGGGGTTCATCACCGCCGGGGCATTGGTTTACGGCACGGGATATTATTATCCCCCGTACGTCGTGCCCGGCGTTATGCCGGTCTACTATCCGTATCCATATTCGTATGCTGGCGCCGTCAGGTACAATCCTGCGACCGCGACCTGGGCGAGAGGCGGCACGGTCTATGGTCCGTATGGCGGGGCGGCGACGGCTGGCGCGGCATACAACCCCGCCACGGGCGCCTGGGCACGGGGTGGCGCTGTCTATGGACCTTATGGCGGCGCCGGCGCGTGGTCCTATTACAATCCGAGCACGGGCACATACGCGCGCGGCGGTGCGGTGTGGGGGCCTAATGGGGGAACCGCACACGCGAACTACTATAACCCGCGCTACGGTGTCGCGGGCAGCACGACACAGAATGCCAATGCCTATTCGCGCTGGGGATCGAGCACGATCAGCACGCCCACGCGGACGGTGAACACCGCCAGCGCCAGCAACGCGCGGGGCTCGGCGGGTGCGTTCAGCTCCAGCACCGGCGCGGCCGGTGCCGGGGTCCATAGCAATGCCACCGGCCGAAATGCCGGCGTCGCGCGCACCCCCACGGGCAACGTCTATGCCGGCGCCGACGGCAATGTATACCGCCACACCGACAACGGCTGGTCGAAGTGGAACAATGGTTGGCAATCGGCGCAGAGGCCCTCCGGTGCGCGCGCGCAAGGGAATCTCAACGGCAGCACCGGCGCGTCGAGGCTCTCGGAAGGCGGGGCGCGGCAGTCGCTCAACAGCGGCAACTATCAACAGCTTGAGCAGGACCGGTTCGCGCGCTCCCAAGGCGGCCGGCAATATACGGCGCCCAGTGGCGGCCGGTTCAGTGGCGGTGGCGAACGGTTCCGGCACTGACCAGCGTCGCTTCACTGTTCATTAATCTATCGGCGCCAATGCAGGCGATCTCGAGTTGCCGAGGCCCCGATGCCGAAAACGATCTCGACCACCACGAGCGCGAGCGCAGGAATCACGCTGACGAGCGGGGACAATCCCGTATCGATAACGGGCACAGGCACGATAGTCGCCAGCACCCCTAGTGCGCTTTACGGACCGAGTGGTACGGCCAATTTCTGGACAATCGCGAATAGTGGGCTAATCAGCAGCACTGGCACCGACGCCGCCGGCATCCAGCTGGGTAGCTACAACCCCGCCAGCAAACCCGTCGGGGCTGGAATGGTCACCAATCAGGGCACTATCGCCGGGGGCGCGTTCGGTGTCTCCATCACCGGTCCCGGCGTCGTGACCAACCAGACCGGCGGCTACATCAGTGCAGCGAATGCCGCGGGGACGCTCAACTCGGCAGTTTACATTGTCGGCGATCCATCTCGGGCCGCAGGAGATCAGCCGGGAGTCCAGATCGTCAATGCAGGGACTTTGACCGGTCCAAACGGGGCTTTTGCATTCCTTGGCGGGTCTGTCACCAATACCGACGGCGGAGTCATTTCCGGGACATCGTCCGTCGGTATTTGGCTCGACAGCTCCGGCACGGTCGTCAACGCGGGTACGGTGAGCGGCCTTTACCTGGGAGTTGATCTGTTTGGAGGAGGGTCAATTACCAACGCAGCAAGCGGTTACATCACGGGCGGGAGTCAAGGCGTATATTTTGGTTCGAATGGCGGCACGTTCACCAACGCCGGCACTGTGAGCGGCAGCGCTTACGCGGTCCACTTCTCTGGCTACAGTGGAGCCGGGTATCGATTGATTGCCGATCCAGGGGCGGTCTTCAATGGTGTCATCGCCGGCGGCAAGGGTGTACTTGAACTTGCCTCCGGCAGCAGCACGGGGACGTTGCATGACTTCGGCAGCACCATCACCAATTTCAGCACCCTGCAGTTCGACAAGGGCAGCTCTTGGAACATCTCGGGCGATCAAGGTGGTCTGGGTACGATGTCTATCGTCGGCCTTGCCGCTGGGGACGTCGTCGATCTCACTGGTTTCGCCGCGACGGCCGAATCGTTCTCAAACGGTACGCTGACGCTCACCGACAGTAGCAATCTCCAGGCGACGCTGAGTTTCCCGGACCGGTCCGACATCACGGATTTCCAGTTCGCACCCGACGGCAAGGGCGGCACCGACATCGCAGGGGCCGGCACCGGCCAGACACTGACCTGGACCTCCAGCAGCGGTCACGACTGGAACACCGCAACAAACTGGTCGCCGGCCATCATTCCGGGCAGCTTCGACACCGCAGTCATCGCCAACCCGGGCAGCACCAGCGTCACCATCGCCACCGGCGCGACGAATGTGGTGGGCAATCTGCTGATCAATTCGCCGGGCAATTCCCTGGAAGTCGATGGTTCGCTCAACACCGTGGGAACGGTGACCATCGATGCCGGTTCGCTCATCGATGCCGGAGCTTTGGCCGCCTCGGCGATCAAGGACAACGCGCTACTCGCCACGCAAGGTGTCCAAACGCTGGACAACATCCCAATCGAATTGGGTGGAACCTTGCAGTCTCAGGCTGGCGGTGCGCTGACCCTTGGTCCCAGCGAGGTGATTACACAAACCGGGCCCACCGCGACGCTGGACAGCACAACGTCCGGCGGCGAGTCCATCATCAATCAGGGCACGATCGACGCGAGCGCACCGGGTGGCTCGCTCACCATTGCGCCGCTGAACTTCACCAACCAGGGCACCATCCTAGTCGATAACCAGACTGCAACCATCGGCTTCGACCAGGGCGGCTCACTCGGCACTTGGGACAACACCTCGGGTACCATCGCTCTCTCCGGCATCGCTTCGCTGGTGCTCGACGGCTCGCTCGCCGCGTCGGGACTCGGTAACATCACCGGCGCCACGGGCGTCACCGAGGCCGGCCTGCTGGACAACACCGCCAACATCCTGACCATCGGCACCGGAACACCGCTTGGGACGCTGACACTGGCGAGCACTGGCACCATCAGTGGCGGCAACGTCGAAGATCCCGGTGGCGGCATCCTGTTCAATGGCGGAACCCTGGCAGATGTGACGTACCAGGGGCCGATGGAACTTCTTAACGTCGGTGCCAGTGCAACGGTGTCAGGTCTGTCCAGCTTCCTGGGCAGCGACGGCGTCTCATTGGGGACGATCGATCTAACCGGCGTGGGTGCGGCGCTGCAGTTCGCAACAGTTCCCCTCCTCGACAACGCCATCCTCAATATCGGCAACACCAAGTCAGCAGCAGTCGTGCAGGCGAGTGGCCCCGGTACCTTCGCCATAGAGCCTGCGGTAACGATTGACAGCAGCGCGGCAGGGGCGCTCGCGACACTGAACGCCGGCAGTGGCACCGACCTAAGTTTCGGTGGGACACTCGATGCGGTCGCCACCGGCGGCACGTTCACCCTGGCGGACAGCGGCGGCACGTTCAGCAACGACGGCACGATCACTGCCGGCAACAGCGACACCCTGGACGTGAAAACAGCCATCGCGGCGGGTTCCGGCACGATCCAGGTGGTCAGCAAAGGCACCGTCGACGTTGCGAACGTCACCGTGAGTAAGACGCAGACGTTCGACTTCGTCGACAATACTGGTGTGCTCCGTCTTGGGCAGCCGAATGAGTTCCTTGCCTCGATCACCGGCTTCCAGACAGGCGACAGCATCGACCTCACGGGCATCAAGGCGGATACCGCAACTTTGTCGAGCAATACGCTGACGCTCGCCAACGGCGGCACGACTGTCGCGACGCTGTCGCTGCAAGGCGATTATTCCCAGGACAAGTTCACTGTCGCGAGCGATGGCGCCACCGGATCGGCCATCACCGTCACCGCCATCTGTTACGCCGCCGGCACTCGGATCCTTACGCCGCGCGGCGAGATGCCGATAGAGCGCCTGCACCGCGACGAGCTTGTCATGACGCTCTCAGGCCGCCCGCAGCCAATCCGCTGGATCGGTCGCCGCCGTGTCGACTTTCGCCGTCACCCTAACCGCCAGCGTGTCTTGCCGGTGCGTATCGCGGCACACGCGTTTGGCCCAGAGCAGCCCAAGCGCAACCTTGTCCTGTCACCGGATCACGCGGTGTACGTCGAGGGTGTGCTGATCCCGATCCGCCACCTGATCAATGGGACCACCATCACGCAAATCGAACGCCGCGCAATCACTTACTATCACATCGAACTGCAGCAGCATGACGTGCTGCTTGCGGACGGCATGCCGGCCGAGTCCTATCTGGAGGCAGGCGCGCGCAGCGCATTCAGCAACGGCAACGCCGTCATTCAGCTTCATCCCGAGTTCACGCCGGCACAGGACCACTACGCGATGCTATGGGAGCAGCACGGCTACGCACCGTTGGTCGTGGCCGGCGCGACACTCGAACGATACGCGCCTCGCTGGCAGCCGGCAGCCAACGCGCCGCCTGACCCGGAGCTACAGGTTAGCGTAGCGCTCGATCGTCTCGCGCCAAGCCAGCAGGTCCTCCGGGCCAGCAACCTTCCGTGCAAGTCCGGCAACGCCGGTGACCGGCAGCAGCACGCGTGACACGCCCGCAGCGGCGTAGTCGGAAAGCTGCGACAGGTCGTCGGGAATGCCGACGGTGATCTCCACGGCAGCAGGATCACGCCCCGCATTGCGAGCCGCACCGCGCACGAATTCGATCAGCTCCATCGGCAGCCCGCGGCCAGGGAAGAAGCCGTCGCCCAGCCGGCCTGCACGACGCGCGGCGGCTTCGGTATGGCCACCGATGATGATCGGCACGCTGCGGTTCACCGGTTTCGGGCGCATGAAGGCGTCTTTAAAGCTAACATAACGCCCAGAAAAATTCGGTGCATCGGCAGACCACAGTTCGCGCATCGCCGCGATGTATTCGTCGGTCCGACGGCCGCGGTTATCGAACGCGGCACCGACCGCGTCGAACTCCTCCTTCAGCCAGCCGACGCCGATCCCGAGCAGGATGCGACCGTTCGACATGTGGTCGAGTGTCGCGACCTGCTTGGCGACAATAACCGGATTGTGCTGCGGCAGGATCAGGATGCCGGTGGCCAGCTTGATGCTTGACGTTGCCGCCGCAACGTAAGCCATCCAGATCAACGGATCA
Source organism: uncultured Alphaproteobacteria bacterium (assembly GCA_963850535.1). GTDB lineage: Bacteria > Pseudomonadota > Alphaproteobacteria > Acetobacterales > Acetobacteraceae > JAMXLO01. The sequence goes on from CAWKMC010000006.1 coordinate 9,912, forward strand.
GGCAGCAGAAAATCACCGTCGCCACCCGGCAGGCGTCCATCCGATGTATACGGATACGCCGACTGATAGCCGTGCGGAATCACGGTGTGCTCGACGGTCCACGCTGACTTCGAACCCAGCTGCCTCGCCCGTCTGCATCAGTTCAACCGCACGCACCGGGTCGGTGTAGCGACCGGTATTACAATAGCGGAGGCCGAATTTCATGACATTGCACCTCTTCGAGGTCGCTGCAGATCCAGCAGCAGCACTGAATGATCCGACAATCCCGCCAACCGCTCCTCATGCGAATAGCGGATGACGCCCGCACGCGCCGCAAGACTTGGCGACAGGAACGCATGGTCGATGCGGAAGCCGTTGCCGCGGTGGCTGTACCAGGTGAACTCGCGACCATCCGGATACCGATGCCGCCATAGATCGCAAAAGCCGATCGTATCCATGCTGTCCATGAAATGCGCCATGACATCGATCGCGCCGGGCTCGTCCACATAGGCGCGACACGTGTTGAAGTCGCCGATCGCCAACGCGTCTCCCACTGCACGCGCGGCGAAAGCGTCCACCAGTGTCTGCCAGTACGGCAGCTTCGCCTTCAGGTTCGGCATATAGACGCCGGTCAGCCGCAACACGCCGAGATCGACATCGACCAGCCGCCACGGCTCTGAGACGTGCGGGCACAACGGCCCTCGCTCGACGAACCGTCGTCGCGCTGCGATCACCACGCCGGTGCGTTGTGGCGGCGGGATGAGCTTCGTCACATAGCGATAGCCCGACGCTTTCAGCGCCACGCACAATCGCTCGGCTGACTTGCCGCCACGATATTCGGACAAAATCAATACATCGGCATCATGGCGCAAAATTGCGGCCATGATGCCAACAAGCCGCGTGCCGCCGCCCTGGCGGATGTTCCAGGCGAGCAGCCGCACGTTGCTCTTTCTTTCGCGCGCAGCCGCCACACCAACCCTGCGCGCGGTCAGTTATCGACGTAGTCGCAGCGGAAGCCGTCGCCCCAGCGCTTCACATAGCCGCGCGAGGGCGACGGGAAGTGCGCGAAGCAGCACAGCGTGCTGGTGTCGCAGTAGGTCTCCAGGAACTTGCGCCCGCGTCGCAGCACCCTGCTTCACATCATAATCGACGTACATCCCCAGATCGGGATAGCGGGCCTGCAGCGGCGAGTGGATCAGATCGCCGGTGATCACCGCGTCCTTGCCGCCGCGGCCCAGTGCCACCGCGTAGTGGTCGATCGTGTGGCCAGGGGTCGGCAACAGCACCACCGTGTCATCCACCGCATGGTCACTGGTGACAAGATCGCAGCGCTTGGCTTCGACAATGGGAATAACGCTATCGACGATCGGCGGCAGCGCAGTCTTGTCGTTCTCGGCCAGCCAGTAGTCGAGTTCCTTCTTGGAAAACAAGTAGCGCGCCTTGGGGAAGGTCGGCACCCAGCGCCCGTTCTCCAACCGCGTGTTCCAGCCGACATGATCGACGTGGAGATGCGTGCACATGACGAAGTCGATGTCGTTCACCGTCAGGCCGGCCGCGGCCAGCCCCTTCATCCAAGCATCATCCTTCTTCTGGTGCCATTGGGGGCGCTGCGGTCGATCCTTGTCGTTGCCGATGCAACTATCCACCAGAATCGTGTGGCGGCCGGTCTGCACGATGTATGATTGAAAGCACAGCACCAGGTTGTCCTGCGCATCGAGCGCGGCGGGCGCCAGCCACGACCGGTTCTCCGCCAGCACCTCGGGCTTCAGGTCCGGCAGGAACTCCACCGCGGGTCTCATTCCGCTTTCCATCTCGACAATCCGATGGATGGTCATGTTTCCGGTCCGGAATGTGTTGGCCATGGCCTCGCTCCCTTGGATGGTTGGTACGGATGATGTTAGCTACCGGCCTGCCCGGCGACAAACCCTATCCGGAAGGCTGCCATGAATGATGCGACCACAGCGGCGCTGAGCCCTGAAACCGTGCTGCAGCACATGAAGCAGAATGGCGTCACCGACGTGGTGTGGCTGCCTGACAGTGAGACCAACTGGCTCTACATGCTGATGAGGGCCGAGCCGTCGCTGCGGCTGATCGGTGTGACGCGCGAGGGCCACGCGTGCTCCATCGTCGCGGGCCTGCATGCAGGCGGACGCAAGCCGCTGATCCTGATCCAGAACACCGGCATGATGGAATTGGGCGATTCAATTCGCGGTTGGCTGCTGGGGATGAATGTCCCTGTGGTGCTGATGGTCGGCTATCGCGGCTGGACAAGGCACGGCGTCAACACCGACACAGCGGCGACCTACACCGAACGGTTCCTGATGGCGTTCGGCATCAACTACTACCTGGTGGAGAGCGACGCCGACGCGTCACGGATCACCGTGGCATTCGAAGAAGCCGCACGCACCCAACGCCCTGTTGTGGTGCTGGTCGGCGATGAATACCACGGCTTTAACCGCTAAGGAGCGCGCGGCCATGATGCACACCGCCGAACTGTTGCAAGTCTTTGCCGAACACCGTGGCGATGCCATCGTGGTACCGGGACGTGGCGGCCGGCACTGGGTGAAGCTGACCACGCACGAGACGCTCGATGTGCCATTGGGCGACCCGGCGATGGGGGGCCACGCCGGCTTCGCACTTGGCCTCGCGATCGCGCAGCCACACCGCCGTGTGGTGCTGTTCGACTCAGAAGGCGATATCCTGATGAGCCTTGGCATGCTCGCGACGATCGCCGAGCAGGCGCCGCCAAACTTTTATCACTTCCTGCTCGACAACGAGTGCTACGCAACCACAGGCGGCCAGCCGGTGCCGAACGCAAGCAACGTCGCCTACGATGTGTTGGCGCGTGGCGCGGGTTACCCGCGCGCCTTCGCCTTCACCGAACTCGCCGACTTCACCACGAAGCTGCCAAGCATTCTCGCCCAGTCAGGCCCGGTATTCGTCGCACTCAAGGTGGCGCAGGAAGTCGAAAACGAGCCGATCGGGCGCCGCTCCCGATGGAATACGCGCAGCCGCGACAAAGTGGTGCAGGACCTGCGCGGCGAACTGCGTCTACCGCTGCTCGCCGGCAAATCCGCGCTGTAGCGCAGCAAGGCTCTCCAGCGCCGCCGGTGACAGCGGCCCCTTGTTCACCGCCGCAAGCGACTGATCGAACTGCTCCGGCGTCGCCATACCGACCAGGATCGTGCCCATTGCCTTTTGGCTGATCGCGAAACGTATCGCCGCCTCAGCCAGGTTGGCCGCGTGACCCTGCTGCACCAACGGCATCAGCCTGCTCGCGCGGTGCAGATCGGCGTCGTATGAATTGGCCGAGCCGATCGGGTCGGGCGGCGGACTGGCGATCGGATGACGTTCGCCGGTGCCGCTCAGCGCGCCACCGGCAAGCACGCGGATACCGACAACCCCGACGCCCGCTGCCTGCGTGTGGTCGAACATCCGGCCATAATCCTGCGCCGGATAGTTGGCCGCCAGCGCCTCGCCCGCGCTCGGGTTCAGCATGTTATAGCTGACCTGCGCCGAAACGATCGTTCGTGAGTCGATCACCTGATGCAGCGCCGCCGTGTCGCCAACGGCGGTGATACCGGGAAATCGCAGCTTGCCCTGTTCGCGCAGCTTCTCGAATGCCGGCACTACCTCATCCAGCACGGTCCTGGCCGGCAGTGATTCGCCGCCGCCGTTCACCGTGATCGCATTGTGCAGATGAAAGATGTCCACCTGCTCGCGCCCCATGCGCTTCAGGCTGGCATCGAGTGACTCGGTCACCGCCGCAGCGATTCGGCCGAAATCCATCGACGGGATGCGCACCTTGGTGCCCACGACGACGTTCGGCTTCAGTTTTGCCAGCACACGCCCAAGGTTCTTCTCTGATTCGCCATTGCCGTACATGGCGGCGGTGTCGAAGTAGTTCACACCGGCTTCGATCGCACGTGCGATGGTCCGTTCCTGGTCCTCCGGCGAACCGCGGACCATCAGTCCGCCCACTGCACCGCAGCCGAAGCCCAGGATCGATATCTGCAATCCGGTCCGTCCGAATGTCCGCATCTCCATGATTGCAACCTCCGTCAGTAAAGTTTCGCCGCTCGCGCGCGCACCTTCGCCATCGCCACCAACAGGTCAAGTGTCGGCGTCGGCACGTCGACCATGCGGGCGAGTTCCAGCGGCGCATCGAAGATGCCGTCGATCTCCATCGGACGGCCAAGTTCCAGGTCCTGCAGGATACTCGGCTTGTGATCGATGCCACGGCTATGCGCGATCCGCTTGTCGTGATTGTCGCTCGGATGCGCGCCGAGTGCATTCGCCACTGCCTGCGCCTCTTGCATCACCCGCAGCGCCGCGTCGACGCACAGCGGCTCCTCGTACAGTTGCTGCATGCTGACCTGCGTCAGCACGCAAAGCGGACCGTTGCCGAGATTGCCAAGCAGCTTGTTCCAGATCTCGTCGCGGATCGTCTCACTCACGATTGCCTGCATGCCGCCCCCGTTGATGTGCGCAGCGATCGCCTGCACGCGCTGCGATTTCCGGCCATCCGGTTCGCCCAGCACAACGCGGGGGTTGGCATTCTCCAGGTCGATCACCCCCGGCTCAATCACCGCGCTCGCCGCGTACACCACGCCGGCGATGGCCCGCTCTGGCCCGACGGCGCGCCACAGCGCGTCTCCCGGATCGATCTTCGGCAGGCGGCGGCCTTCAAGTTCGCCGCCGATGCCATGGAAGTAGAACCAGGGGATGCCGTTCATCACGAAGGCAACTGACGTCTCGGGCTTGAGCAGCGGTCCGATGCCCGAAGCGATCGCCGGCAACGCCGGGGCTTTCACCGTAACCAGCACCGCATCCTGCGGTCCGAGCGACTTCGGATCGTCGCTCGCCAACACTCGCCCGTGCAACTGACCCTCGGTCGTGCGCACAACCAGACCGTTGCGTTAAATCGCGGCGAGATGAGCGCCGCGTGCGAGCACCGAGACATCCGCGCCACCACGCGCGAGGCGCACTGCAAGGTGGCCGCCGATCGCCCCGGCGCCATAAACACAGATCCGCATGCCACTTTCTCCTGATCAGCGCCAACTCTGGCGACCGGCGGCGCAGGTCGTCAACCGATCGCTGCTGTTGCGTCGCGACGTTGCAGGCAAGATGCCGGTGCCATAGCGTCACCAGTCCGCCAGCCAGGATAGAGTTGCAATGCCCGACGATGCCGCCCTGCCGCGCCCACAGCAGACCGAGCCGGTCGGTTGGGAGCCGGAACTTGCTGAATTGCGCGCGCGCATCGCACTGGCCAGGCAACTGGGCGGACCGGATCGCGTCGCGCGCCAACATGCCGGCGGCCGGCTCACCGTGCGCGAGCGCATCGACCGGATGCTGGACGACGGCAGCTTCCACGAGATCGGTGCCACCGCTGGCAAAGCCACATATGACGCGGACAGTCGCGACATCATCGCATTCATGCCGGCGAATTGCGTGTTCGGTCGTGGCACGGTGGATGGCCGCCCGGTGGTAATCGCGGGAGACGACTTCACGCTGCGCGGCGGCTCGGCGGACGCCTCGATCAAGGGCAAGCCGAAGATGTCGGAAGAGATCGCGGCACAGTTCCGCATGCCGATCATCCGACTGATCGAAGGCTCCGGCGGTGGCGGCTCGGTCAAGACGATCGAGACGACCGGACGCGCGAACCTGCCGGGCGGGCTGTCGGAGACCACGTCGTTCGACCTCGTGGCAAACAACATGGGCGCGGTGCCCGTGGTGGCGCTTGGGCTCGGATCGGTAGCTGGTCTCGGTGCGGCGCGACTGGCGGCGGCCCACTATTCGATCATGGTGAAGGATATCTCCGCTGTGTTCGTCGCCGGTCCACCGGTGGTGGAGCGACTGGGCGAGCCGCGCAGCAAGCAGGAACTCGGGGGCTGGGAAGTGCAGCTTGGCTGCGGAGCGGTGGACCACGCGGTCGATACCGAGGACGAGGCGTTCGATGCAGCACGCCGCTTTCTGTCTTATTTGCCGGGTTCGATCTGGGACCTGCCCCTACGGGTGCGCCGCTGGGACAGTCCGGAGCGGCGGGACGAGTTCCTGATCGCCGCGGTGCCGCGCGAGAAGAAGCAGGCCTATCACATGCGCCGGATCATCGAGGCGCTGGTGGATAAGGGCAGCTTCTTCGAAATGGGGCAGTTGTTCGGCCGGCCGATCATCACTGGCTTCTGTCGGCTCGACGGCTGGCCAGTCGCGCTGATGGCCGGTGACCCGCTGTTCCATGGCGGCGCCTGGACCGCGGATGCGTGCAACAAGATCATCCGCTTCGTCGATATGGCGCAGACCTTCCACCTGCCGATCGTGCACCTGGTCGATTGCCCAGGCTTTCAGGTAGGGCTTGCGGCGGAAAGCAGTGCGGTCATCCGCTGGGGCGTGCGCGCGCTGTCCGCGATCAATCAGACAACCGTGCCCTGGTGCAGCATCGTGGTGCGCAACTGCTATGGCGTCGGCGGACTGGGCCATCAGCCGGTCAGCCATCTCTGCGTCCGCTATGCGTGGCCGTCGGCAAGTTGGGGCTCGCTGCCGTTGGAAGGCGGCATCGAGGCAGCGTATCGCGCCGAGATCGATGCCGCACCCGATCCGCAGGCCAAGATGGAGGAAATCGAGGCGCGCCTGAACCGGCTGCGCTCGCCGTTTCGCACGGCCGAGCCGTTCTGGGTCGAGGAGGTGATCGACCCACGCGAGACGCGACGCCTGCTCTGCGACTTCGCCAACATGGCGGCTCCATTGCGGACGCCTGGGGAATCGCGATTCACCATGCGGCCATGATGCCGGCCGCAATACACCAAGCCGATCAGAAACCCTCGCGGATCACGTCCCGGGCAAAGTAAGACAGGATCAGGTCGGCGCCGGCACGCTTGAACGCGCCCAGCGTCTCGCGGACGATCACCTCCTCGTTCACCGCACCGGCGGCAGCAGCAAACTTGATCATCGCGTACTCACCGGACACCTGGTACACGGCAAGCGGCAGCAGCGTGCGTTCGCGCAGCCGTGCCAATACATCCAAGTAGGCAAGGCCCGGCTTCACCATCAGCATATCGGCGCCCTCGGCCTCATCCTGGATGGACTCGCGCAGCGCCTCGCGGCCGTTCATCGGATCCATCTGGTAGGTCTTGCGGTCGCCTTTCAGCTCGCATCCGGCCGCGACACGGAACGGGCCGTAGAAGCCCGAGGCGAACTTGGTCGAATAGGCCATGATCGGCGTATCGGGATGCCCTGCCCGGTCCAGCGCATTGCGGATGGTGGCAACCTGGCCATCCATCATCGCCGAAGGGGCCACCATGTCGGCACCGGCGGCGGCGGCGGTCACCGCCTGACGTGCGAGGTTGTCGATGGTGATGTCGTTGGCGACGTGGTCGTGCTCGATCACGCCACAATGGCCGTGGTCGGTGTATTCACAAAAGCAGATGTCGGGGATCACCACCAACTCCGGCGCGGCCCGCTTGGCGCCGCGAACCATGCGTGCCACCAGGCCGTCGCTGTTCCAGGCATCGCTGCCGGATGCATCCTTGTGGTGTGAGATGCCGAACAGCATCAACGCCTTCACCCCGTCGCGTGCCAGGCCCTCGACCACGTGCGGCAGCTTGCGCTCGGGGATGCGGGCGACGCCTGGCATCTCCGCAATCTGCAGCGGTTCGTCGATGCCTTCCTCGATGAAGATCGGCTGGATCAGGTCATGGGCGGTGACCGTGGTCTCGCGCACCATGCTGCGCAATGCTGCCGATTGGCGCAGTCGGCGGAGACGGGTGATCGGAAAGGGAGGTGCCATGGGGTGCCTCGCCGGATAACGATGCGCCATGTTAGAGCCGGTTCGGGCGCCGAACCAGCGGGAGACAGGCATGCGCGTACTGGTGATCGGATCGGGTGGCCGCGAGCACGCTCTGTGCTGGTCGATCGCCGCCAGCCCGCTGCTGACCAAACTATGGTGCGCGCCAGGCAACCCAGGCATCGCGCAGGTGGCGGAGTGCGTGCCGATCGGGCCGATGGACTTCCCCTCGCTTGTGGCATTCGCACAGGACAACGAGATCGATCTTGTCGTGCCGGGACCGGAGGCGCCGCTTGTCGGCGGCATTGTCGATGCAATGGAGGCGGCGGGTGTGCCATGCATCGGACCATCGCGTGCCGCGGCGCAGTTGGAGGGAAGCAAGGCATTCACCAAGGAACTTTGCGACGCGGCAGGTATCCCGACGGCGCAATGGGAGCGGTTCGACGATGCAGAAGCGGCCCGTGAGTTCGTTCGGCGACGTGGTGCGCCAATCGTGGTGAAGGCCGACGGATTGGCCGCCGGCAAGGGCGTGGTGGTGGCGGCGAGCGAGGCGGAGGCCCTGGCAGCCATCGACGCCATAATCGAGACGGAAGCATTCGGAGAGGCGGGATCCTCCTTAGTGATCGAGGAGTGGCTCGAAGGCGAGGAGATTTCGCTTTTCGCGCTGTGCGACGGCACCACTGCGCTGCCACTGGGGGCGGCGCAGGACCACAAACGTGTCGGCGAGGGGGAGACTGGCCCCAACACCGGCGGGATGGGCGCCTATTCGCCAACGCCGTCGTTTCCCGAGGTTGCACAAGAGACGGCGATAAATGGCATCATCCAGCCCGCGCTCGCCGAGATGGTACGGCGTGGCACGCCGTTCCGCGGAGTGTTGTATGCCGGGCTGATGCTGACCGCGAGCGGCGCCAAGCTGATCGAGTTCAACGTGCGGTTCGGCGATCCGGAGTGCCAGGCACTGCTGCCCCGACTGATGTCGGACCTGCTGCCGGCGCTACAGGCCGCGTATGATGGAGAGCTGGCGAATTTCGACCTGCGGTGGCGTGACGAGGCGAGCATCGCTGTGGTTATGGCGGCGCGCGGTTACCCCGAAAAGCCGGAACGCGGCAGCGAGATCCGCGGACTGGAGGAGGCGGCAGCGGTGCCGGGGGTGCTGATCTTCCATGCCGGAACTGAGGCTGACACGACAGGAAGGTTGCGAGCGGCAGGCGGGCGAGTGCTGAATATCTGCGCCACCGGCCCTGATCTGCGCTCGGCGCGCGATGCGGCCTATTCGGCGGTCCGGCAGGTCGACTGGCCGGGGGGCTTTTGCCGGCAGGATATCGGGCGGCGGGGGCTGGCGGTGTCGGCCAATTCTTGACTCGCGGACAGGGAGCAGGATTGCACTCTGCGCAGCCGCATCAGCGACAAGATTTTTCTAATTTGTGGGTAGCCACCACTAATTTTTACCTTTTCAGCCCGGCTTCTTGCGTGTTGGCGAAAAATATAACTCCATTGGTGGACGCCTTTGGAGGCCGGAGCCGTGAGCCGTATCCACATCCTGCACGAAAATTCCGCCTGGCTGCCGCCACTGGCACAGGCTTTCGACCAACGGCGCCTGCCCTGGACCGAGTGGTTCCTCGACGCCGGCACGTTCGATCTTGCTGCACCGCCGCCGCAGGGCGTGTTCTACAATCGGATGAGCGCCTCGTCGCATACACGCGATCATCGGTTTGCGGCTGAGCTAACGGCTGCGGTTCTGGCGTGGCTGGTCCGGTGGGACCGCCGCGTGGTCAATGGTCCCGGTGCGCTGGACCTGGAAATCAGCAAGGCGCGCCAGTATGCCGCTCTTGAGGGTCACGGCATTGCCACGCCGCGCACGGTGCTGATCGGCGGGCGCGAGCGGGTTGCCGCCGCCGCACTGCGCTACTTCGCCGACCAGCCGTTCATTTTGAAACCCAACCGTGGTGGCAAAGGCCTCGGCGTCCAGCTTTTCGCATCGGTCGACAGCCTCACGGCGTACCTGGACTCGGACGCCTATGAAGCACCTGTGGACGGGATCCATCTGTTGCAGGAGTACGTCAGAGCCCAGCGCCCGTTCATCACGCGCGCCGAATTCGTCGGCGGGCGCTTCCTTTACGCTGTCGAAGTCGATACCAGCGACGGCTTCGAACTTTGCCCGGCAGATGCGTGCGCCATCGGTGACGCCAACTGTCCGGTCGGCGAGGCGCCGCGGCACAAATTCACCATTATCGATGGCATCCCGAGTGCGTTGCGGACGCGACTGGAGCGCTTCCTGACGGCCACCGGCATCGAGGTGGCGGGTATCGAGTTCATCACGGACAACGAAGGTCGGACGCTGGTCTACGACGTCAACACGAATACGAACTATAATCCTGACGCAGAGGCGCGGTCGGGGCGCGCCTGCACCAGCCGGTCTGGTCCTGGCGCAATCGCCGAATTTCTTGGCGCCCAACTGCATCGACTGCCTGCCGCGGCATAGGGGTTGAGGCGCCTGATGCGCGGAAAGGGTCGTTGGCTGCGACGGATGCCTTAAGTTCATTCTAACGGCTAGCAGGCCTGCGCATTTTGGTGGATGCGGTGTAACTGGCCGCCATGTCTGGTGCGGCGTGTTTATGCTTTCTGGGTATATACAGCTCCGCTGGCAGTTCTTACCCCTAAGGACTGCAATGAAAGTGTTCTGCGACCTATCGGGCGACAGGCTGACAGGGTATGCGTTGATTGCCGCGGCGGCATCCCTCGCTTTGACGCCGTGGATCTGGCTTATTCTGGTTTGGTGAGATCCAACGCGACAGGGACCATGGCGACGTGGATCCGTTCCGGCCGTCGGCGCTGCTCTTTTATGGCTGGGACTGTACGAGTCTCACCTATCGGGCAAGACGAGATGCTCAATGCTCAACCTTGAGTAGTCGAATAGCGCGTTTCTCATATGAGCAAGTGGTTCAGCATTTGCGATCCCTAATTCTTCTATCATCACTACCGGCTTCTCAGGGCGGCTTGCGGCAAGAATGCACGGCTTAAAAGTGTCGGGAGTGCCGCAGTTATTTGGCTGAAGCGGTCCTGGAACATAGCTCATACGACCGGCAAACCCGCTACTAGCGGTATCGTGCCGATCAGCGGCCAAGCGTCGATCGACCAAGTCGACCTCGCCGAGAGCGCACGCCGACATAAAAAGACAGGCGCATAATGCGGCGTGGCGCACGAAACTCATGACATGGCTGGGCATGGCTATGACAACAATGAACGGAAGAGTGTCTTCCAGTCCAGCTTATGCGCGATTTCACTGCAGGCCTCGATCAATTATCGATTATTGGATTGCGAACACCAACAATGGCTCGATACCGGTGCCGGTTGCCTCCGATCTGACGCCGTCTCATACTCCTGCTGTGCCTTACCATCGTTTCACGGTGGGGGGTCCTGTTGGGGCCCGGACGCGTTGATCACCGCGGGGCTCCGTATGTCATCGTGCGGCTCATGCGGTCTCTCGGGTGAGAAACAAAAAACGTCTGTAAAAAGGGAGGGGGAGCGGGCGGTGCCTGAAAGCCGAATTGCCTTGATCGATGCAAAGCTGAGCGAGCAGTAGTCGCTTGTCGAGCTGACCACGCGCTGGCAGCGTAGGCCGCTCACTGCTTTAACCGACTGATAGAAAGAGCGAGCCATGAAGATCGCCAAGGTGTCCGCGATCCCGATGTCTGCACCGGTTCCGGAGGAAAAACGTCACCGCACTGATCTCGGAACAAAGGTGAAGAGCGACGCGACACTCATCCGCGTCGAGACCGATAACGGGCTCACCGGCATCGGCGCTGCTCTCGGCACGCCGCCGATCGTCGCAGCCATCGTCGAGCACGAACTGGCACCGGAATGCGTAGGCGAATATCCAATCTTCTCCGAGCGCATCTACGAAAAGATGTATAACGGCTCGCGTAGCAGACCGGCACTCGAGCGTGGCATCACACAGGCCGATGAAAGTCGGCGCCGTGGCGTCATCATGGAGTCGATTGCCGGCGTCGACATCGCGGTGTGGGATGTCAAGGCGCAAGCACTCGGTATTCCACTCTACCAGGCTCTCGGCGCAGTTCGCAGCGTTGTGCGGGGCTATGCCAGCGGCGGCTGGGCGCCGGGCGACGAGGCGGAGGCGGAACTTGCGGGCTACGCGGCGAAGGGCTTCACCGCGGCCAAGATGCGCGTTGTCGGACGGGACGGATTCTCTATTGCCAACTGCGTTCGCCGGGTGAAGGCGGCGCGCAGGGGCCTAGGCCCGAACGTCGAACTGATGGTGGACGCGCATGGCTCGCTTGAGGTTGCGACCGCCATCAAGTTGGCCAAGGAACTGGAACCCTACGATATCGCCTGGTTCGAGGAGCCGGTCTCGCCGGACGATCACGCGGGCCAAGCGGAGGTAAGGCGATCGACGACGATCCCAATTGCCTCGGGCGAGCGCGAGTTCACGCGCTTCGACTTCCAGGACCTGCTGGAACGTCGCGCTCTTGATATTGCGCAGCCTGACGTTGCCCGCGCTGGTGGCATGACCGAAATCCGCCGGATCGCAGCACTGACCTCGGCTCACGGTGTGCGTCTCGCGCCGCACGCCTGGGGCAGTGGCGTACTGTTCGCGGCAAGCATCCACGTCGCGATGGCCGCTGCGAACTGCCATATTCTCGAGGTGACGCAAGGCTACATGCCGATGATGTGGGAGCTCTTCAACGAGCCATTCGACATTCGTCCGAACGGCATGGTGCATGCCCCCGAACGACCGGGTCTTGGCTTTACCTTGCGCGCAGATGCGCTGGAGCGGTTCCGATACGTCGACGGACCGGAGTTCGAGTTCTAGCGATGCTGGCGGAGTAGCCAAGCTGCCGCCGCGCCCGTTAGGATCGACCGCGGCGACGGAGGATATCGACATGGCTACGACCACGTTCACAGTTGGCAATATCACAATCCACCGGGTCGTGGAGCAGGAAGGCCCCTTCTTCGCGCCGTTGGAGTTTTTCCCCTCGCTCACACCGGAGGTTCTGGAAGAAAATCGCGGTTGGATGACCGAGGGCGGTTATCTCGATCGACAGAGCGGCCAGCTGGTGCTTTGCATCCAATCCTACTTGGTGCAGACGCCACATCACAACATTCTCATCGACAGCTGCGTCGGTAATCACAAACCGCGCCCGACGCGCCCCTTCTGGAACATGCTGGACACTGACCGGTTCGAGAAGGCGCTCGCTGCCACCGGCGTCTCGGTTGATCAGATCGATTTTGTGATGTGCACCCATCTACATGTCGACCATGTCGGGTGGAACACCAGGCTGGAGAATGGACGATGGGTCCCGACCTTTCCTAAGGCCAAGTACGTGTTTTCGGACCGCGAGCTTGCCTACTGGACCGAAATGGAGAAACAAGATCCGGCGGCGGCGCCTTGGATCACTGACTCCGTTCTTCCAATCGTCGCGGCAAAGCGCGACGAGATTGTGAAGAGCGAGCACCAGTTCAGCGATATCGTGAAGTTGCTCCCGACACCGGGGCACACCATCGACCACTACTCGGTGCAGGTCGGCAAACCGGGCGCCGATGCCGTGATCACCGGCGACATGATTCACTCGCCACTGCAAGCCCGCCACCCTGAACTCGGCATGCGGGTCGACTACAGCTCCGAGCAAGCGGGAGAGTCACGCCGCAAGCTGTTCGGCTGCCTGTGCGATACGTCCACCTTGGTTTGCACGGCACATTTCCCGTCGCCGTCCTCGGGCCACATCAAGCGCTGGGGTGAAGGCTTCAAGTTCGAACCGGTGCCGTAAGTTGCAGGCACAAAAGACGGCAATCGGGCCATCAGGGTCGTCATGCGTCGTTGCTGCTTCTGGTCCGACTGCCGGCGGCCATGCAGCCTGTCGAGCGAAAGCAATCTGAACCGGTCGCTCGCCGGGTGAGGAGGAGGCAACATGGGACGGCAGAAGAAATTTTATGCGTGGGGCTACGCGGACGAGGAGCTGAGCGCAGACGAAATCAAATCGTGGGAGGGCGACGTTGCCCAACACTACGATTTATCCGGCTTCGACGTTTCGCCACCGCCGCAGGCGGACGAGATTGCACTGCGCCCATCGCGGATCGCGGTTCCTGCGGCGCTTCAGCGGATAGTACGCACAGACCACCATACCCGTCTGGAACATAGCTACGGCAAGGCATGGTTTGATGCCTGCCGAATGTTCATGCGCTCCGTGCCCAATCCGCCCGATGCGGTTGCCTTCCCGGAAACAGAGCAGGACATCATCCGTGTGCTCGATTGGTGTGCGCAGGGCGGCGCCAAGGTCATTCCGTATGGAGGCGGTTCCTCCGTTGTGAAGGGTATCGAGCCCACCGAGCAGTTCGAGAAAGTGGTGACGATGTCGATGCGCCACATGGACAAGGTGCTCGAGGTCGATCCTGTAAGCCAAGCCGCCCGCATCCAAGGCGGGGTCTACGGACCCCATCTTGAAGACCAACTGCGCGATACTCCGTTCACGATGCGCCATTACATGCAGGCCTACCGCTGCTCCACGCTGGGCGGTTGGATCGCTACGCGGTCTGGCGGTCACTACGCCACGCTTTACACCCACATTGATGATTTCGTGGAGAGCACGCGGACGGTAACGCCAACTGGTACGCTCGAGACGCGTCGCCTTCCTGGATCCGGTGCAGGACCGAGCCCGGATCGCATGATGATCGGCTCCGAGGGCATCCTTGGAATTATCACCGAGGCTTGGGTGCGGCTGCGCAAGAAGCCCAAGTTCCGGACAGCCACCAGTGTGCGTTTCAATGATTTCCACGCTGGGGCTGATGCAGTGCGCGGCATCGCGCAGGCTGGTCTGTATCCTGCCAATTGTCGGCTGCTGGAGGCCCGCGAGGGACTTCCTGACACGCCGTGGCAGAGCGAAGAGTCCGTCCTGGTTCTCACATTCAAGTCAGCCGATCGCCCGCAGGACGCCTCGATGGCCCGCGCGCTGGAAATCTGCCGAGACTGTGGCGGCGTCGCCGATCGGTCGGCGCTGGAAGATGAAAATTCTCACCGATCGGGTGCTGCCGGTGCATGGCGCAACAGGTTCATTCGGGCACCTTACTACACCGAGCACGCTGTGGCGCGCGGGCTTCTGTCCACCACGTTCGAGACCTCGATGACCTGGGAGCGCTTCCGCGATTTTCATGCCACAATCATGCAGGTGTCGCGCGAGGCGATAAAGCAGGTCACAGGCAGGGATGGCACGGTCACCTGCCGCTTCACGCATATCTATCCCGATGGGCCGTGCCTCTACTTCACCTTGGGCGGCATGCTCGACAAGCGAGTGATGCTTGATCAATGCATCTCGATATTAACAACCTGCATGACCGCCACTGTCGAGCACGGCGGCACAACCACCCACCACCATGCGGTCGGTCGCTTCCACAGGCCGTTCTACGACAAACAAAGACCGGAACTGTTCGCACGTGCGCTGCGTGCCGCCAAGCGAGAGCTTGATCCGAAGAGCCTGTTGAACCCTGGGGTCTTGATCGATCCTTGAAATGCCGAGGAAGAACCAGGCGCGCTGCGCAGCGTCCCGTTGGCAACGCCCGCGTAGTCAAACCAATGCGACCGGCACATCCCACCATCACGTACGTCGCGACATGCGGTTTCAAGGAGCATCAGGACTGGCAGATCACGTTCACCAGCGCCTGCTGGCCGCCGCGCACCGCCTCCGCTGCGCGCCGCAACGCAGCCGGCAGTTCGGCCGGTCGCTCGACGCGTTCGCCATGACCATCATGCGCCGCGACAATCTTCTCGAAGTTGGCTGCCGGCAGATCGGCGAGCAGACGACCATCGCCGTCGGCCGCCACACCAGTTGCGTACATGTCCAGCGTCGCGCGCCGCACCGCATTGTACAGGCCGTTGTTGAAGATCACCGTCAGCACCGGCAGGTGCTGCATCTGCGCCATGTAGTGGCACGCGACCGGATTGGCGAACATGTAGGCGCCGTCGCCCAGCAACGAAACCACCTGGCGCTGTGGCGCGGCAAGCTTTGCCCCGAGCGAGGCACCGAAACCCCAGCCGAGGCCTCCGGCGTTGCTGACACCAAACAGGCTGCCTGGCGTTTCTAGCGGACAGTATTCCTGGCGAAACGAGTACTCGTTGATCACGATCGTGTCGCGATCCACCACCTCGGCCAGACAGTGGTTGAGCCAAGCCAACGTATTCTGGTCACCGCGACCGGCGCTCTCCGCCTCGCTACGCCATTGCGCGTGCAATTCGGCGGAGCGCGCAACAAGCCGGGCGCGGCGTGCTTCGACATGCGCTCCACTGCGTCCCTGCAATGCCTGCTCCAGCGCTTCAAGTACCGAGAACGCGGTTGCGGTGATTGTCAGGTCGGATGGGAACCCACGCATCGGGTAGCGCGCGTAGAGCGGATCTTCACCGATCTGAACCACGCGCGCGCCAGCCGGAGGCGACTCCTTGCTCGGCAGCCAGGGCACATCTGATTCGATGACGATCACCAGATCGGCCTCGTTCAACAGTGGCCCCGGCATCGAACCCTGGAACATCGGATGATTGGACGCGATGGCGAAGTACCGGCTGGTGTAGGGGATGACCGGCAACGCCCACTGCTCTGCCAGTCGCGACAGCACCACAGCATCGCGTGGATCCTGACCAAGCAACCCGGTGATCACCACCGGGGCGCGCGCTTCGCCAATCCATTCGGCAAGCTGCTCGATATCCGCCGGCGACGGCACCGGCGCACGTGGCACGCTGCGATGGGCGCGAGCGCTTTCCGCTGGCATCTGCACCACTTCGCCAAGCACCTCGCGCGGCAGCGAGAGATAGACCGGGCCCTTGGGTGACGTCATCGCCAGTTCCAGCGCGCGATCCACCACGCTTGCAGCCTGATCGCCGCGCTTCATTTCGTAGTCCCATTTCACCATCTCGCGCAGCATGCCAGCCTGGTCGTACATCTCCTGCGCCCAGTGGATGTGCGCGCTGCGCGAGCCTTTGGCGCCGGCTTCGGTGAATGGCGTGCGCCCAGATGTCAGCAGCACCGGAATGCGGTCGCGGCTGGCGTCGATCAGCATATTGATCGAATTGGCGGTGCCAACATTGGTGTGCAGCATCACCGCCTGTGGTCGGCCGGTCACCATCGTGTAGCCATGTGCCATGGACAGCGCAGCATTCTCGTGCGGCACGACCATCGGTCGCGGAACCTTCCGGTTGCTGCGCGCGGCGCGGGCGAAGGCCTCGACAATCGGCGCGAAGTCGGTGCCAGGATTGCAGAACAGGTAGTCGATGCCATGCGCCGCAAGCGCATCGAGGTAGTCTTCTGCCGCAATGCGGGTCTGAGGTTCGTTATCCATTCGCCGCACTCCTGATGGCTTGCCAGATGCGTTCGGATGTCGCCGGCATGTCGATATGCGTCACGCCAAGAGGCGCCAGTGCATCAAGCACCGCGGCGATGATCGCCTGCGGCGATGCCATGGCGCCCGCTTGACCGGAACCCTTCACGCCAAGCGGATTGGCGTTCGTCGGCACGCCCGACAGCGTGACATGAAAGTCCGGCAGGTCCTCGGCACGCGGTAGCGCATAGTCCATGAACGACCCGCTAAGCATCTGACCCGAGCCGGCGTCGTAGACCGTGTGTTCAAGCATTGCCTGGCCGATACCCTGCGCCACGCCGCCGTGCACCTGCCCGATCGTCAGCATCGGATTGATCAATGTGCCGAAGTCGTCGACTGCGGTGTAGCGTTCCAGGGTCAGCGCGCCGGTTTCCGGATCGATCTCCACCTCGGCGATGTGGCAGCCGTTCGGAAATGTGATCAGGTCCAGCGGGTTCCAGACGTAGGTATCCAACCCGGTCGTCATGCCCTCGGGCAAGTTTGCGGGATCGCACGCAGCACGCGCAAGCGCCAGCAGACCGATGCCGCGATCCGCTTCGCCCCGCACGCTGAACCGACCGTCGGCGAACACCACCTGCTGCACTGATGCCTGCAGCAAACGCGCGGCAATGGCGCGCCCCTTTGCCAGCATCGCGTCCACCGCCTTGCAAAGTGCCGCGCCGCCCATATGCATCGAGCGCGCGCCACCATGGCCGTTGCCAGCTCGCACCTTCGCCGTGTCCGCCTGCACGTAGCGGAATGCCTCGATTGGCAGGTCGAGCAGATCGGCGGCGATCTGCGCATAGGCCGTCTCATGGCCCATGCCGTTGGACTGCGTGCCCACCAACAGCGAGACAGCGCCGTCATCCTCGAAGCGCAGTTCCGCGCCCTCGTTCGGGGCACCGCGCGCCGTTTCCATGAAGCAGGTTACGCCAATGCCGCGTAGCCTTCCCTTTCGCTGCGACAGCGCTTTGCGCGTCGGAAAGCCTGCACGGTCCGCAGCGACGATGGCATCATCCAGGTTGTCGGCAAACCGGCCGCAATCGATAATGGTGCCCAAAGCTTTGCGATACGGGAATTCGCGCACCAGATTGCGCCGACGCAGCTCAATCGCATCGAAGCCGCATTGCCGCGCCGCGGCATCGATCAGCCGCTCGATCATGTAGTTGACTTCGGGCTTGCCCGCGCCGCGATAGGCATCAATGGGCACGGTGTTGGTGAACACACCCTGCACGTCCATAAAGATCGCCGGAATGACGTAGCCGCTGCCCATCGCGTTTGCCGGCGCGTTGGTCGAACTGCCCGGGCCACCTGAAGAGAGATACGCACCGAGGTTCGCCACCGTCGCGACATCCAAGGCGAGGAAGCGCCCTTCCGCATCCAGCGCCAGCTGCGCGCGCGTGACATTGTCGCGCCCTTGAGCGGTAGTGACAAAGTCCTCCGTCCGCTCGCTCATCCACTTCACCGGACGACCTAACGCGCGCGCCGCCCATAGCAGCATCAGCCACTCGGGGTACAGCGCGTTCTTCACACCGAAGCCCCCGCCGACGTCGGGACAGGCGACGTGCATCTTCTCGGCGGGAACGCGAAACACGCTGGCGGCAAGCTGCGATTGCAGCGCGTGCACGCCGGCCCCGGAGAACAGCAGGTGGAACCCATCGGCATCGTGGTGTGCAATCGCGCCGCGTGCTTCCAGCGCTGAGATCACGATGCGGTTGTTCACCAGCTCGAGTTCGACCACGTGTGCCGCGCCGGCGATTGCCGCCTGTACTGCGCCCTGGTCGCCCTTCTGGAAGCGATATGAGAGATTGTTCGGCGCCGCCTCCCAGATCTGTTGCGCGCCGGGCAGCAGCGCCGCGGGTCCGTCAACCACCGAAGGCAGCGGCTGATACTGAACCAACACGCCCTCCGCGGCATCGCGTGCGGCGGCCCGCGTTTCTGCCACCACGAACGCCACTGGATCCCCAACATGGCGCACGCGTTCATCGGCAAGCGCAAAGCGCGGCGGAACAACCATTGGCGCCAGGCTAGCGACCGGCACTGTGCACGGCAGCGCTCCTAGCCCCGCAAGATCCGCCGCGGTGTAAACCCCAAGCACGCCGGATACCTCGCGTGCCGCCGTGGCATCGATCTTCTCGATACCGGCGTGCGCGTGTGGCGAGCGCACAACCTGCATCCAGGCGAGATTTGACAGGTCGATGTCGTCGACATACTGCCCGCGCCCACTGAGAAAGCGCGCGTCTTCAAGGCGAGGCAGTGACAGGCCGCGAAAGGACATAGGCTATCCTGTAAGCCCCCCGTTTGTGTTGCAACAGGCAGACCGGCTCATGCGCGCGGTTGTGGAATAAATCGACGGAAACGGCCAGTATGACGGCGGCCGGCCCAAAGGAGCCCTCCATGCTGATCTGCCAGCTCACCGACCTGCACGTACGGCCGGTGGGGAAGCCTGCGAACCGCGTCTCAGAGACCAATGTCTTCACCGAGCGGGCATTTCGCGCGGTGGCGCGGCTTACCCCCCGTCCAGATGTGGTGGTGATCACCGGCGATCTGACCGAGTGCGGCCTCGACGCTGAATACGCCAATCTCAATCAGCTGCTGCGCAAGTTCCTGCCGATGCCGGTGTTCGTCATCCCCGGCAACCACGATCGACGCGGCTGTCTGCGCGAGGCGTTGAAGCACTTGCCGGGCGTCACCGCGGATGCGCGCTATGTGCAGTACACGGTTGATGACTATCCGGTGCGGCTGATCATGCTGGACACGCTCGTACCAGCCGCCGGCCACGGCGAACTCCGTCCCGAACAGCTGGAATTCCTGGACCGCAGCCTCACGGCCGCGCCGGACAAGCCAACCATCGTCGCCATGCACCACCCGCCATTTGCGTGCGGCATCGCTCACATGGACCGCATCAATCTGCGCAATGCAGCAGCATTCGCCGCGATCATCGCGCGGCATCGACAGGTGGAGCGCATCATCTGTGGGCACCATCACCGGCCGATCGTGGCGCGCGTTGGGTTCACAGTCGCGTCGATCTGTCCATCGGTGGCGCACCAGGTAGAGATGACGCTGAACCCGAATGATCGCGGAGCCTTCATCTTCGAGCCTCCAGCCTTTCAGCTGCACCGATGGACCGAAGCCGACGGTGTTGTCTCCCACACTGTGTATGTGGATGACTTTCCGGGCCCGTATCCCTTCGTCAACGATCCAGACTATCCCGGCAAGGCCTGACGTCCAGGTTGCCGCCTGCGATCAGCGAACTATCCTGCGGCGGACGAGGAGGCGAAGATGCCAAGCCGCCGCAAGATGCATTTTGTCGCCTTCCTGCTGGCGGGGCCCACCGCGCACCATCATGGCGCCTGGCGTCATCCGGAAGCAGATCTCGGCTTCTTCACGCCTGAATGGCACGAGCACATCGCCCGCGTGCTGGAAGCGGGCAAGTTCGACAGTCTGTTCTTTGCCGATATCCTCGGCCTCTACGATCTTTATGGCGGCAGCTTCGCCAGCATTCTGCGTTGCGGCGGACAGATGGGCCTGCTCGACCCCATCCCGCTGCTGTCCATCATGTCACGCGCGACAAGCCGCATCGGTCTGGGAGCGACACTCTCCTCCACCTTTTACCCGCCGTATTATCTGGCCCGTTCACTCGGCACGCTTGATCTGTTGAGCGGCGGCCGCGTTGCCTGGAACGTCGTCGCCTCGCACGGCCACCTTGAGGCGCAGAACTTCGGGCTGCACGAGCTGCCTGCCCGTGATGCGCGTTACGATTACGCAGACGAAGTGGTGGAGGCCGTCTGCAAGCTGTGGGACAGCTGGGATGCCGATGCACTGGTCCTCGACAAGCAGCGCGGTGTCTTCGCCGATCCGGACAAGGTGCACTATGTCAATTACCATGGCCGCTGGATCAGCACGCGCGGTCCGCTGACCGTGCCGCGATCACCGCAGGGTCGGCCGGTGATCATGCAGGCCGGCTCTTCGCCGCGCGGCCGCGATTTCGCCGCACGCTGGGGCGAGCTGGTGTTCACCCTGCAGCACAGCAAATCCGATATGCAGGCTTTCTATCAGGACCTGAAGTCGCGTGCCGTCGCGCAGGGGCGTGCACCGGAGCAATGCCTGGTCCTGCCTTCGATCGACGTCATCCTTGGCGAAACCGATGCGATCGCGCGCGAACGGCAGGAATATGTCAACGACCTGGTGCAGACCGAGGCCGGCATGGCGCAGATGTCCGGACACATCGGCATGGATTTGTCGCGCCTGCCACCGGACCTGCCGCTGTCGGATATGGATATCGAGGCCGGATCCCGCGGCTCGCTCGACGTCATCCTGCAGGGCACCCAGGCGCAGGGTTTGACGTTGGGCGAGGCAGCACGTCGTTTTGCCACCAGTGAGTTATGCCCGCA
Organism: uncultured Alphaproteobacteria bacterium; assembly: GCA_963850535.1. Classification (GTDB taxonomy): domain Bacteria; phylum Pseudomonadota; class Alphaproteobacteria; order Acetobacterales; family Acetobacteraceae; genus JAMXLO01. The sequence goes on from CAWKMC010000006.1 coordinate 31,422, forward strand.
GATCGTCGGCTCCCCGGCGACCGTGGCCGATCAGTTGCAGGACCTGTTCGAATCGCATGCGTGCGACGGTTTCATTCTGACGCCGACCTTGATGCCCGGTATGTTTGAACAGTTCACGCGGGCCGTCGTGCCGCTGTTGCAGGCGCGCAATCTGTTCCGCCGCGACTACGCCGGCAGGACACTGCGCGAACACTTGCAGGAGACCTGATGCAGATTGCCGTGACCGGCGGCCTGGGACGGCTCGGACGCTATGTCGTGCGCGCGCTCTCCTCGCACACTGTGCGCGTGCTGGATATTGGCGCCGGGAGCGAATGCGTGCAGGCCGATCTTCGCGACCTTGCCGCACTCCGTGCGGCAGTGCGCGGCAGCGAGGTCGTTGTGCATCTCGGCGGCATCGATCGCTCGGTGGCCACTGACGATGCGGAAACGATGCAGGTCAACGCGATGGGTACGTGGAACCTGTTCGAGGCAAGCCTGCGCGAAGGCGTTCGCCGCGTCGTCCACTGTTCCAGCAGCTCTGTGCTCGGCTTGGACCAGAGCAATCCGCATCTGCCGCCGCGCTACCTGCCGATTGATGAGGCGCATGAATTGCGCCCCACCGATGCCTATGGGCTCAGCAAATTCTGCGGCGAGCGGATTGCGGAAGCGTACTCGCGCCGTGGTCTGGAGGTAATCGTCATCCGCCCGTGCTTCGTGGCATTCCCCGAGATGGCAGCATTCATGAGCGGCAGGTCGGAGCCGGAAGGGCGCGGTGAGCCGCTGCCTTACCTGCGCACCTATGTCAGTCCCGAGGATTGCGCCCGCGGTTTCGCTGCAACTGTGAGCGTCGCGTCTGCCGGTTTCGAGACCTTCTTCCTCGCCGCTGCCGATGCCTTTGCCGCCGAACCGACCGTCGCGCGACTGGAGACCCTCTACGACATGCGCATTCCGGTGCGCGACCCGGCACACTTCCAGCGCAATGAACGCGCCTCACCGATCAGTCATGCTGCCGCAACAGCGCGTTTCGGCTGGGGACCGACCACACGCTGGACGCCGGAGGGAATCGTCGCTTGACTGTCCGGTGATCGGACGGAGGGACGTTGCATGAACCTGAGCAACCAGGTCGCGCTGGTCACCGGCGCGGCGCAGGGCATCGGCAAGGCCTCGGCGCTTGCCCTGGCTGACGCCGGTGCGCACGTTGTGGTCGCCGATATCGACCGTCAGGGCGCGGAAGCGACCGCCGAGGCCATCATGTCCACGCAGCGCAAATCGCTGGCAGTGCAGACCGATGTCGGCGATCTGCAGCAGATCGATCGCATGGTGCGGACAGCGATCGAGCAGTTCGGCCAGATCGACATCCTGCTGAACAACGCCGGCGTGACACGTCGGGCCGATATCATGGACATCACCGAGGCCGACTGGGACCGCATCCATCGCGTCAACGCCAAGGGCGTATTCTTCTGCCTGCAACGCGTGGCACAGGAGATGATCACACGGCGCACTGGTCGGATCATCAACATCGCCTCCATCGCCGGGAAGGGCTACGAAGGTGCATCGAACGTCGCCTACGCCGCGAGCAAAGGTGCGGTGATCAGCATGACCAAGCTCGCGGCGCTGCAACTCGGCAAGCACAACATAAATGTCAACGCGATCTGCCCCGGCGTGACGCGAACTGCGCTGTCGGACGCCAATCTGCGCGTGCGCGCGCAACAGGAAGGCGTGAGTGTCGAGGAGATGGAGCAGCGCCGCGCTGCGGTCATCCCGCTGAAGCGTGCGAACGATCCCGAGGACATTGCCGCCATGGTGGTGTTCCTGGCCTCGGCCGGCGCGCGCAACGTCACCGGCCAGTCATTCAACGTGGATGGTGGGCTGATTCCAGACTGAACAGAGGAGACATGCAATGAGTGCTGACCCCAACACAACCGATCCTGACCGGTGAGAACCCGTTCATCCGGCTGAGTGCGACCGACGGCGCGCCCGTCAGTACCAATGCCAGCTTCTGGCGTATCATCCTTTGCCCGGCAGGCCCGGGGCACGTGCTCTACATCAAGAGCGAACTGACTAGCGACCGCTGGCGAATCTACTCGGACAACATCGCCATGGCGCGCTGGCTGCAATCGACCGTGCAGGGCATGTTGAATGAGGAGCTGAAGGATCAGTCGATCCCGGTGATCGAGGCTGAATTCTCCAAGTCCGGCGATCCGCGCTACTTCTGGACCGAGCGCGTCAGCTCCTGGGACGAGGAGATCTCCTTGACCTGGCACAATATCGGCGAGCCGCTGTTGATCCACACCCAGCCAAACGCCGATCCTGCTCGGCCGTACGGCGTGTGCACGCTGCTGATTCCCGCGCTCGGCGCACGGCTTACGGTGAATGGCGCCCAGGCCGTCGGGCAGGCGTGGCCGCGCGAGCGCGAAGGTCGGCCGTTCAGCACCTGCGCATTGGCGTTTTCCGAAAGCTGGACCGAGGCCCGATAGCACGATCACAGGAGGCAGCGAGATGGACGTCGGCATTCAGATGATCTTCTCCACCTACGGCTGGCCCGGCATGAGCGACCGCGAGGCCTGGCAGGAGGAGATCCGACTCGCCCGGCTGGCCGACGAGTTGGGGTTCGACGTCATCTGGTCGGTGGAGCACCACTTCTCCGACTATTCGTTCTGCCCCGACAACACACAGCTGCTGTCCTATCTGGCACCTCTGTGCACACACGCTGATCTGGGGACGGCGGCGATCATCCTGCCGTGGCACGATCCGCTTCGCGTGGCAGAGAAAGTCTCGGTGCTCGACCTTCTGAGCAATGGCCGCGTCCGTCTCGGCCTCGGACGCGGCCTTGCGCGGCGCGAGTTCGCCGCTTTCCGCGGCACCATGGATGAGTTGCGCGAACGCTTCGACGAAGCCGCCGCGATGATACTTGAAGCATTGCGCACCGGCTTCATCGAGGGCCATGGCAAATTCTATCCCCAGCCTCGCGTCGAGATCCGTCCGCGGCCCGAGCGCAGCTTCGAGGACCGCACCTATGCCGTGGCCTCCAGCGAAGATTCGATCGAGGCGGCCGCACGGCTGAAGGCGCGCATGCTGATGTTCGCGGATCGGCCGTGGCCCGCGCGTCTGCCCGGCATCGAGCGCTATCGCACGTTGTACGCACAGTATAATGGTGTTGCCGCGCCGCCGGTGGTCACCGCCGACCAGTGCATCTGCGCCGCGACGTCGGCCGAAGCCAACGCGCTGGCGGAGCGCCACATGGCGTGTTTCGTGGACAGCAATCTCGAGCACTACGAGCTGATGAGCACCCACTTCACCACCGCGACGGGCTACGATGCCTACGCCAAGAAGTCCGAGATCGCACGCACAACCGGGCGCGATGGCCTGGTTAACGCGCTGCTGCAGGTCGCGGTACGCGGCACACCTCATGAGGTGCTGCGCGCCTATGAGGCACGACGGGATCTGCTGGGCGATTACGAGTTGAACAGTGCGTTCCGCTTCGGTGGCATACCCTTTGCCAAGGCCGAGGCTTCGATGCGGCTGTTCGCAAAGGAGGTGATGCCGGTGCTGAAAGGATGGAGAACGGAAGCAGTGGAACTTCCGTCGCGAGAAACCGCGCGAACGCATGCTGATTGACAGTTACCGACGGATGCCGCCGGCCGGAACCTGACCGGCAGTTAAACCGTAGCACAAGAGTAGCTGCGGAATCGGCATCATTGCGCATTCACCGGCGTCCTGAGTAGCTCCACTTGGCTTTGCGCGTATGGTAGGCTAGCAGGCTCGACCGTACGGGCGCCCTTCCGCTGCGGTAGCAATTCACGGAACCAGAACAGGCGTCACGCGCATCTTTTCCGACTCACCGGCGATTACGATGGTCGGTTCCGGCGCTGCACCGCTTTCCATATAAGATCTTATGCCGCCGCAGAAGTAGGAGTTGCAGACATCCGCGCGCATGGTCCGATCCAGCGTGCAGCCCCTCTTGCCATGGAAAATGCATGAATCACGATAGGCGGTAGTCGGAACGCGTTGGAGATACAGCTTCAGGATGGCTTCGTCCGACAGCCGAGGGTTCTCGAGCTGGACGCGGACTAGTGCCTGATCATCGATGTATCCGTTATCGTCTCCGTGCCTGCAACAGACGCCCTTACAGAGCGCGCAAGCGGCTCGCGCCACGACCCCGGTGAAGCCGACAGGTTCAGGCGCAACGGCGGACGCCGTTGGCCTCATTGTCCCAGCCTTCCTAAGGTCTAAAATGACATCAATGAGGTGCTGCCTTAGCCGCCGAATGCGGTCAGGCGACACGGGAGCCAGCCGCTTGTCACTCCGCGGTACCATGACTGGTAGGCCGTCGTGCTCCGGTTTTCTTCGAATCATGTGCACCAATGGGCCATTGGCGACTGACATATGGCTTGCGGATCGGTCTTCAATATTTCGTTGCAGGTCTGCATGGCAGCCTCACACTCCGGGTCGCCTCGGTGATGCTCGATGCACCACTTCAACCTCGCAGTGGGCGCATCAGGAGGACTCCGATACCAGAAAACTCGCGTCACATCCAAAGACCAAGGCTGTGTTCCACGGCCTTCCGAGGCAGAGGGAATTGCAATGATCCATGGCCGGAGAGCAGCCTATGATTATGAAACCGATCATTGGCCTTCGCGAGTGTGCGTCCATCGCAAGCCAGCTGGGCGATCAGTAGCCTGGATCAGACGCAACTCGTGCGTGGATCAGTCACCAGAAGGTTGCGACGTTCGCTGCTGCGTGCTTGTTGCACTATCCAGCAGGAGGAACCGCGGCTCTGCATCTAACACCGTCCACCGAAAGGTACCATAGTTCGGATAACCCCGCACTGAGACGCTAGTTCCGGATCGGCGCCCGCAGCACCTTATGGGTCAGTTCTCCCTTTACATCGAACGACGAATGCTGCCCCACCGCCTCCAGGTTCGCACTTACCCAAGCCTCAGCGGTCTGATATCCGACGTCGTGCAGCCGTGACACCAACTCCCACGACGTGCTGCTCTTCGACATGAAACCGAGCTGCTCGACAAATGCATCGTTGCTGATGCTGTGCAGCCGGATGGGCTTGTATCGCCCGGAGTAAGGCAGACCCTGTGCCTGCAGATCTCCGAGCAGGCTGTTGATCGCCTCGATGGCATTCACCTCCAGCACCACCGACGCGTTGAAAGTGATCTCGTTGAGCCGGTCGAGGATCGCCGGTGCGGAATGCGGCGGCATCCCATCGCGATGGAATGGATTGACCAGCACCAACACGAGATCCTGCGCATGATCCAGCAACGGTGCCAGCGGCGGGTTGCCGAGATAGCCACCATCCCAATACGGCACACCGTCCACGCCGACCGCCTTGAACTCGGTGGGCAAGCAGGCGGACGCGCGCAGTGCATCGACGGAGATGTCAGGTTGGGTAAACACAACGCGGGCATTGCTGGTCACGTCGGTGGCGCCGACGAAAAGCCGCGGTGACGTAGTGGCGTTCAGCGCCTCGAGCTCAGCCGCTGGGAACGCCTGCGCGACAATCGGCGCCAATGCATCCCTGTAGAACGGGTTGGTGTAGGGCGAAACGACAAGGCCCAGCGCTTCCAGAGCGATGGACATCGGCGACCAGTCCAGGTTGAACCCGCCGAACGGTCCGGGTTCACCGAAGAAGAACGCGTTGCCACTGCGCCACCCTCGTTCGGAGACCGACTTCCAGAACGCAGCCAACTTCTGCCGAGCTGCGTCCGGCCCACCCGACGCAAGTCCACTGACCGTCAGGGCAGCGTTGAGCGCGCCGGCGCTGCTGCCGCTGACGGCGCCGACGCGAAACCGCCCGGCACTGACCTCCGCAAGCAGACGGTCGAGCACGCCCCAGGTGAACGCGCCGTGCGAGCCACCACCTTGCAGAGCGAGTGCAATCGTTGGTTGTTGGTTTGCCATCATCTCCCCACGGTGCGGTGTCCACTAACCCTGACCAAAAGAGACAGGCGGAACACCGGGCCCGAAGTTGTCGTCGCTAGGCTCCGACCTTACCATGCCGCCTATGCCCGCATCACAGCCGTCCCAGGTGGACCTCCTCCTCGTCCACTCCTCAGACCTGCACGTCGATGACGCGACGTCCGCTACCAAGCATGGCGAAGGCCTCGCCGGACTCGCCGCGGTGCTGTCCGTCGCCCACGCTGCCAATGCCGATATCGTGCTACTCGCCGGCGACACCTTCGATAACAACCGCGTTCCCGCGACGATCCTTGAGCGCACCGCAGAGCTCCTGGCGGATGCCGGGCGCCCCGTTGTGATCCTGCCGGGCAACCACGACCCCGCGCTGCCCAATAGCGTTTTCCGGCGCGGCGGCCTCGCCGCCATCCCCAACGTCAGCATTCTTGGCATCACGCACGAAGAGGCGGTCGCATATCCCGATCGTGACCTGGAAATCTGGGGCCACGCGCACCTCGATTACGAGAACATGGCACCCCTGCGCGGCCCCCGAGCCCGAAGCACCCGCTGGCAGATTGCCATGGCGCACGGCCACTACGAGCCGCCGCATAACCTGGCAACGCCCCTCCGACCGTCATGGTTGTTCAGCGACGATGCGATTGCCGCCACCGCGGCGGACTATCTCGCTTTGGGCCATTGGGACCGTCACGAGCGGGTGGGCGACGGCACGGTGCCGGCCTTTTACTCGGGCTCGCCCGATCTGGCGAAGACGGTTAACCTGATCAGGCTCACCGCAACCGGGGAGGTGCTGGTGTCACGCGAACCGCTCTCCCAAAGCTAGGAGCATCCGCAATGCCGCTCCTCTGCGAACGCGCCGGTGCCGTCGCCATCCTGACGCTGAGCCGACCCGAGGCGCGCAATGCCTGGTGCGAGGAGTTCCAGACCGGCCTGCGCCAGCGCCTGCCAGAACTGGAAGCCGACCCCGACATAAGCTGCGTCATTCTCACTGGCGATGACAAGGGCGGCGCATTCAGCGCCGGCGCCGACCTGAAGAACCCACGCACTCACACGATGGACTCGGTGGCGGCGTTCCTGGAGGACCTGCCGAACCGCCGGCGCGCCCACCCGATCCCGATGCTGACCGATTTCGCCAAGCCCGTTATTGCCGCGGTGAATGGCTACGCCGTCGGCATCGGCTGCATCGTCACCTATTGCTGCGATCTCATCGTTGCCTCGGAGCGTGCCGAGTGGCGGCTGCCGCAGAGCGGCCTCGGCATCATCCCGGCACAGGGCGGCGCCACGCGACTTGCCCGCTGGGTGGGCAAGGGCCTCGCCATGCGGGTTGCGTTCGGGTTCCCGCTGAAGGCCGAGGAGGCACATCGCATCGGCCTCGCGCAGTGGCTGGTGCCGCATGATCGCCTTATGTCGCAGGCCATGGAGGTGGCGGAGCACATTGCCTCGCTGCCGCCGCTCGCCACGCGCCTGACCAAGGAGTCGCTCAATCGCGGCATCGACGTGCCGTTGGCGGATGCCGTGCTGGGCGATCTGTATCGCTTCGCGATGCTGGAATTGACCGAGGACAAGCAGGAAGCCCACCAGGCCTGGCGCGAACGGCGCAGGCCCAAGTTCAAGGGGCGCTGACAATGCCAACAACGCGCGCGGTTGTCGTCGATCCATCGCACACCGACAGGCTGACGCTGCAGCAGGTCGAACTGCCCGCAGCACTGCCGAGTGACGTCACCGTCCGGGTGACCGCGATCTCGCTCAATCGCGGCGAGGTCAATCGCGCTTTATCGCAGTCTGAAACAGGCGCGCGACCTGGCTGGGATTTCGTCGGCGTTATCGAAGAAGCTGCAGCTGATGGCAGTGGCCCGCCGTCCGGAACCCGCGTGGTCGGCATGCTGCCAACTGGCGCCTGGGCACAGCGGATCCGCGCACCAAGCCACGCGGTCGCGGAAATTCCTGCGACGGTGACCGATGCGCAAGCCGCAACGTTGCCGGTCGCCGGACTGACGGCGTTGCACGCATTGCGCCAGGGGGGCCTGCTGCTCGGCCGCAAAGTGCTGATCGATGGCGCAACCGGTGGCGTCGGTCACCTCGCTGTGCAACTCGCCACCGCCGCGGGTGCCGAAGTTTACGGCCACGTGCGCCGCGCCGAACAGGCATCGGTGATCGCTGAATGGTGCGGTGATCGGGTGATCATCGGCGCCGATCTGCGCGCTGCCGCGGCACGCGGGCCGTATCATCTCATCCTGGACTCGGTCGGCGGCTCGGCGCTTGCAGCGGCGCTGTCCATGCTGCAGCCGAACGGCACCTGCGTGACGTTCGGGGTCTCCGAGTCACCCAGTGCCACCTTCGAAAGCGGCGCGTTCTTCCGCCAGGGCGGCGTCAGGCTGTACGGCCTGATCCTGTTCCACGAACTGCGTCAGGGTGAACCGGCCGGCGAAGGCCTCGCCATTCTGCTGCGCGAAGTCGCCATCGGCCGGCTGCGCCCGCTTATCGAAATAGAGGCGCCATGGACCGACATCGGCGGCATCGCTCGCCGATTGCTCGCGCGGGAATTCGCCGGTAAGGCGGTGCTGCACGTCGATTAGTACGCCGACATGAGCACCTGGTCCGCCGGATGCGGTCTGCGAGGAGAAAGCCTCACACCTCGCGTCGACGCTCTGTCCGCCATTGAGGCCTTGGCCCGTCGTCCCGTCCCAGCGTCAACACCTTCGCCACAGCCCAGCCTCGCAACGCCCGACCGGCATTGCTGCTTTCATGCCACAAGCTTTGCTCTTCGATCGGACGCCCTCGTCTGAATATACGAGCCGTTTCACGGCGAACTTCGGCATCGAACAGGTAGCCACGCTTTGTCAGGGTTCTCAGCATATGTGCCGCGTCACCCAGTGCGCAGCGGATGTCGCCAACGCATTGCGTAAGACTATCGTCGGTCACCACGACCCCGGGCCAGATCACTTCCATTAGCGTCGTCCGGCTATGCAACCGCCGGGGGTTTTCGACAAAGAACCGCAACAATGCGAAAGACTTTGCGCGGAGCGGCACTTCGGTTCCGTCCGTCGTCAGCAACGCCCCTTTCGCCAGATCAAGGACGAACCGATCGAACCTATAGATCGCGTCCGGCATGGCAGTATCCACCCACAATTTTCTAGGGGCCAAGTCGAAGTTGAATCTGTAGCCGATCCGGTCGAATTCGCCCAGATCCGTCCGCGCTTATGCGGCAGCGCCCGCTCGCCGCCCATTGCTGAAGCGGCCGAACCGGAAAGGCGCCGGATCGACGATTGGCGTGTCGCTGGCAACCAGATCGGCCGCGAGCCTTCCAGCCCCTGGCCCGATCCCGAACCCATGCCCGGAAAAGCCGGTTGCCAAGAAGAATCCCGGCAGAGACGGCACCTCGCCGATCACCGGCACCGCATCCGGCGTCACATCGATCATCCCACCCCAGCTCTCGGCTACCTGCATCTGCGCGAACACGGGAAAGCGGCGCGACAAAACCTTGCGCGCTTCGGCCAGCGTGGCTTGCTTCGGCGCTGGGTCCCATACACGCACCGCCTCGAACGGCGTCGCCTGGTCGAGCGACCAGCGCCGTGGGGTTCGCCATTCCTCGAAGAACCGACGGCCGAACTGCATGCGGATCTCGCCGTAGTTCTGCTTCAGCGTCGGCAGATATTGCAGCAGCAGTCGGAACGAATTAGGGGTGATGTCAGCCACGTTGGCGTTGCGGCGCGCGATCGTGTAGCCGCCATCCAGCCGCTTGCGAAACGCGAACACCGAGCCGCCGACCGCGACCTCTGGCGCACCGCTCAACGGCGCGGTGCGAAATACCGATGCCAGAACGCGCAACTGCGGCAGGTCGATCCCAACATTGCCGCAGAACAGCCGCGACCACGCGCCGCCCGCCAGCAGCACCGCATTGCAACTGATGCGCCCTTTTTCCGTGATCACTCCGCTGACGCGCCCGGCCTGGGTCTCAACCCCTCGCACCGCGCACTCGGTCAGAATGATCGCACCGTCCACGCGCGCCGCCTCGGCGATCGCCGGCGCAGCGTGCGACGGCTCGGCGCGCCCATCCGATGGCGTATGCATCGCTGCCACAAACATCTTGGATGCGTCGGGCACCAGCGTATCGATCGCCGTGCCGCGCAACAGCCGCGCGTCAATCTGATATTGTCGTGCCTCGTTCAGCCACGCCTCCTGCGACGCGACGTCCTTCTCGTTCTCGCACAGATAGACGATGCCAGCCTGGCGGAAGCCGGTCTCTCGTCCGGTCCGTTCGTTCATGCTGCGCCACAGCCGCAGGCTTTCGATTGCCAGTGGAATTTCCCGCGCATCGCGACCCATGGTACGGCACCAGCCCCAATTGCGGCTGGACTGCTCGCCACCGATGCGTCCCTTTTCGCACAGCACGACCGAGTGGCCTTTTTCCGCCAGGAACATCGCCGCGCTTGCGCCAATGATGCCGCCGCCGATGATCACCACATCCGCGCGCTCGGGCGGACGAGGATCAGAATGAACTGGTTCGACGGGCGGTGACATGATCCTTGCTTAGCACATAAGTGATGTCACGATCGGTGCCGCACCGGCATCAATTCGCGCGGATCACGCCAACGACAATTTCGGCCAGGCGTTCGTAGTCCTCGATGTCATTATAAGCCGCGGCTGATAGCCGCAGCCAGATTGCCCCCGCCAACACATGTGTGGGTGCATCAGTTCCGGCGGTCAGCAACTCCGCACGCAATTCGATCGAGCGCTCCGCACTGGCCGGACCGGTCAAGGGCAAGCGCACCAGGCCCATCGCGCCAGCAAGTTCGCCTGTCGCACCAGCCTCCGTGTTCAGCCGCCGCGCCAGTAGCGACGTGGCTTCCGCCGCGAGCGCGATGTTTCGGGCCAAGCCGGCGGTGCAAGTCGATCGCCACGCTGCTCGTCAGCCATGCGCTCGGATCGCGTGTGCCGGTCCAATCGAATTCGTCCAGATACCCCTTGCCGAACCCATGCGAAATCGTGGTCGGATGCAGATCTGCCTGCCGGTCTGGCCGCGCGTAAAGAAACGCGCACCCCTTCGCTGCACACAACCACTTATGGCAATTGCCAGAATACCAGTCAGCTCCGAGCGCGCGCAGATCAAGCGGCACGTGCGCTGGTCGGTGTGCGCCGTCAACCAAGACCGGAACGTCCGCAGCGTGGCACGCATCGACGATGCGTTGCAGCGGCAAAACCAACCCGCTGCCCGACGTGATGTGATCCACCACCGCCAGCTTCGTGCGCGGCGAGAGCGCGGCAGCAACATTCGTCACGATCGCCTCGCCGCTGGGATGCGGAAATGGCACGTCCGCCTCGACCACTCGCGCCCCGGCTCGCTCGCACACAAAGCGTACGGCGTTGCGCACCGCGCCATAGCCGTGGCTCAGCACAACGATCTCGTCACCCGGCCCGAGACGCAGCGAACGCAGCACCGCATTGCAGGCCGTCGTCGCGTTCTCCACGAGCGCGATGTCCTTGCCATTCGCCCCAACGAACGCCCCAAGCCGCTCCGCTGCATGACGCAGCGCCTCGGGCAGAACCGAGCGCATGAAACGCCCGGGCTGCGCTTCCATCCGCTGCTGCCACTCGCGTTGCGCAGCGAGCACCACGCGCGGCGTCGCCCCGAACGATCCATGGTTGACGCTGAGAAAGTCCGGATCCAACGCCCACTCGTGGCGCACTGCCTTGCCTAGCGTTGGCATTGCTAGGCGGCCGCCATCCTGGTGCGTTCGGCGATCATCTGCCGTGTCAACGGCAGCAGGCTACGGCCGTATTCGATCGCATCCTCCAGCGGATCGAAGCCGCGTATCAGGAAAGTCGTGATGCCCAACGCATGGTAATCGCACAGCGCTTCGGCGACCTGCTGCGGGGTGCCCACCAGGCTCGTGGTGTTGCCGCGCGCGCCGGTCAGCAGCGCAGCGCCAGTCCACAGCCGTTTGTCCAATCGCTCACCCTGCGCCGCCGCTGCGAGCAATCGCCGTGAGCCCTCATTGGCGGGCGTTCGCGCCCCCAGCCCCGCCTTTGCACGCAGTTCAATGATCCGCTGCTTCATTCTATCGGCGCGTTCCCAGGCGGCATCCTCGGTTGCCCCCAGGATCGGCCGGAATGACAGGCTGAACCGCACCTCGCGCCCATGCCGTGCCGCTGCGGCGCGCACCCGGGTGGTCAGTTCCCGGACCTGTGCATAAGTTTCGCCCCACAGCGCGTAAACGTCGGCGTGTTTGCCGGCAACCGCGATCGCCGCATCAGAAGCTCCGCCAAAATAGATCGGAATTCGTGGCTGTTGTACGCAACGCATGGCGGTGGAGGCACCGACGAAGCGATAGTACTTGCCTGCGTGATCCACCGCGCCCGTTTCAGTCCAGATGCGCTTCAGTATGTGCACGTACTCATCGGTGCGCGCATAGCGTTCGTCCTTCGGCAGCGTATCGCCGTCGCGCAATTGGTCGGCGTCGTCGCCGCCCGAGATCACGTGGATCGCCGCGCGGCCGCCGGTCACCTGATCAAGCGTCGCGAACTTGCGTGCCGCCAGTGTCGGCGCGATGAACCCCGGTCGGTGCGCGACCAGAAAGCTCAACCGCTCGGTATGCGCCGCGGCCAATGCGGCAAGCAGGAACCCATCCGGCCCATCGGAAAAATAGCCGACCAGCACGCGATCGAAACCGCCCGTCTCCGCTGCCTGCGCAAATTCCCGCACGTAGCCGCGATCGAACAGCAGCGGCCCCGGCGGATGGATCTCCGACGCATGCCGATGGTGGATCATACCTATGAATTCGATCGTCATGGGACGGATCTCCGTACACTTCGCGCAGTATTGCGACTTGCGTGCGACCCTACTGCGAGACCCGCACCGTGTCAGCGGGCACTCAAGCAGGCTGGCTCAATCCCGTGCCAACTGTCCCGCAGACGCGATGACACGGCCAAGGATGACCACGCAGGCGGCGACGAGCTGAACCGCGGCCGCGACCAGGAATGGGAGCAGGTAGGACCCGGATACTTCTCTCAGAACCCCAAAGAGTGCCGGTGCAAATGCGAACACGGCCTGGTTGACGGCAGTGATCAGCGCCACAGCGCGAGATACTGTTTCAGGCGGGAGCTCGCGCTGAGCAATCAAGGGCGGAAGCGTCAGCAGGTTGCCGACCCCCAGTCCGAACAGGATACATCCCGGAACGATCGTGATCGCTGCCGTGCCGACCGCCAGCAATCCCACGCCGGCCGCCTGCATGACAAAATTTGCCGCCGCGACCACGCGCCTGTCGGTGTTGCCGAGTGCAGCGCCCAACAGCACTCGTCCAACGACAGCGCTTGCCGTGATGACACTCAATGCCGCGGCCGCCTGGGCAACGCCCAGAGTTGGAGCAAGACGCGTGACGAGGTGTGCAACCACGCCGACCTGAGCGAACATGCCCAGAGCGAAGGACGCAGACAGCGTGGCGAAGCAACGGCACGAAAAAAGCTGCGCAAGACTCGCGCGAGGGTAATCGGCGCGGACAATGTGCAGCTCGTTCGCAGCAACACTTGCGCCATCCGGCGCAAGCCCGAGGCTCGCAGGTGTCGGACGCAAGTATCGCCAGATCAGCGGTGCCAGCACCATGCACATGACGATGCCAACAAGGACAATCGCGGGCGTATATCCGATGCGGCCAATGAGCGCGACCCAGAGCGGTGCGAACACAATGCCGCCTGCGCTCGCCCCATTGAGCGCATGGCCCAATGCCAAAGGCCGCCGCCGATCGAACCACGGCGACACCATGGCAATGATTGCCGCGCCACTCGTTGCTGCCCATCCAGCCCCAGTGACCGCGGCCGCGGCAAATAGCTGCCACGGCGCAAGTGCCACCGACCAGCACAGCATCCCGAAAGCGAGCGCCGCGACGCCGACGAACGTGGTCAGAGCAATGCCGAACCGATGATGCGCTTCGGGTAGCCATGCGACCAGGATTGCGCTGACCAGGAAATGCAACGTGATCGCCCAGGCAACTACGAAGACCGACCAGCCGCGCTGTTGATGCAGCACGTTGAGAAAGATTGACGGGCCATAATAGCCGACGCCGAACGTGAATGTCGCAACCACGAATGCGGTGACCACGACCTTCCATCCGAAGAAGATGGGCTGAAAGGTGGTGATCTTCATCGGCACGCGCGTCCGATCCGTCGCCCGACGACCCATGGGCGGCAACGTTCGCAAAAACCCATGCGGACGTCGCATCCCGGATTGTCGAGAGAGTTCTGCAACCTCGCCACTCCCGCAAAAGCGCGCTACGCTTAAGCCAGTGCATCGCGCACGTGCTCGCCGGAAACGGACTCCATCCCCGATGAGCCGAATGTGCAGGAGGTCGAGCCGAAATGCTGGATCTAACCAAATGCGACCGTGCCAGGCTGGCACGTGATCCGGCCTATAATGGGTCGTTCTACACTGGTGTTCGCACTACCGGCGTCTATTGTCGGCCGGTGTGTCCGGTGCGCCCGGCGCAATCAAGAAATGTGCGGTTCTTCCCTTCGGCGGCCGCTGCCGAAGCCGCCGGATTCCGCCCATGTCTCCGCTGCAGGCCGGAAACCGCGCCGTTCTCACCGGCCTGGAACGGCTCGCGCACGACCGTCGCACGAGGCCTGCGCCTGATTTGCAACGGAGCGCTGGATGGCAGGAACGCGAAAGTCGGTGAGCTTGCCGGCAGGCTTGGTATTGGCGAGCGGCATCTCGTGCGCCTCTTCACCAAGCACCTCGGCGCAAGCCCGGTTCAGGTGGGGAAGACTTTGCGCGTGCAGCGCGTAAAACGTTTGCTGGACACTACCGACTTGCCGATGTCCGAAGTCGCATTGTCCGCGGGCTTTTGCAGCCTGCGCCGGTTCAACGCGGTGGTCTTCGAGGTCTATGGGCGATCGCCGACAGAGTTGCGGCGCATCCGCCGCAGACATTGGAATTCGGCGGCCGCGCCGGTGCCGTTCCGTTCTGCCGCCTGAGCGCTCCGGGGCCGTATTCCCTCAGGCCGTGCCGTGACGAGGCCCGCCGGGTCCGCTAGGCTTGCTTGGGACACAATCAACTACACGGAGGGGAACATGTTACGGCTTTGTGTTGCCGTACTGGGAGTGCTGATGATCGCCGCGCCGGCACAGGCTCAGAACGAGGTGAAGAGCACCACGCTCGATGCGGTCAAGAAACGCGGCGAGCTGATCTGCGGCATCGATACCGGCATTCCGGGCTACGCCTACCAGGATTCGAAAGGGGAATGGCAGGGCCTCGACATCGCTTATTGTCGCGCGATCGCCGATGCGATCTTTGGTTCGCCGACCAAGATCAAGTTCATCGGGACCACGTCCAAGGTGCGCTTTGCCGTCCTGCAGTCGGGCGAAATCGACGTGCTGATCCGCGACTTCGAGCACACCTTTATCCGCAACACTCAGCTTGGCCTGGACGAGCCCGCGGTGAACTTCTTCACGGCGCAGACATTCATGGTGCGTAAGAACCTGGGGGTCGCGCATACCAAAGACCTGAACGGCGCGACGATTTGCCTGCTCACAGGCACCACGCTGGAAACCAACATTGCTGACTATAACCGCGCCAACAATATCAAGATCAACACGCTGTTGTTCGATAAGTCCGAGGAGGCGTTCGCAGCTGCCGATGCGGGGCGATGCGATGGCTATACCGACGACGGTGGATCTGTGGCGGCAGCGCGTTCGACGATGAAGCAGCCGAATGATTGGATCTTCCTGCCAGAGACGATTGGCGGATTGCAGCCGATCGGTTCGTTCACCCGCCAGGGCGATGAGGCTTGGACGCGGCTGGTGAAGTGGGTGCACTACGCCATGATCGCAGGCGAGGTGTTCGGCGTCAGCAAAGCCAATGTCGATCAGATGAAATCATCCACCAAAGACCCAGAGACGCGCCGCTTCCTCGGCCTGGAAGGTGATTTTGGCAAGCTCCTCGGTGTCGACAACAACTGGTCCTATCGCATCATCAAGGATATCGGCAATTACGGCGAAGTGTATGAGACGACCTTTGGCGACAAAGGCGGCCTAGGGTTTCCACGCGGTCTGAACAACCTCTATTCCAGCGGCGGGCTGATGTATACGCCCACCTGGCACTGACATGGTCCGGCAGCCGTCACCACGTGCGCGGGCGGCACAATGGGTGCTGCTCGTCGTCGTGGTAGCGGCTGTCTGGTTCCTCGCCAGTGAAGCTGCGGGCAATCTCGCCCGACGGCACACCAATTTCGGCTTCGGCTTTCTGGCCGATTATGCCAATTTCGACATACCGTTCCGGCTGATCCCGTGGGCAGTCGGCGACACGTACGCCCGCGCGCTGCTGGTCTGCGTCCTCAACACGCTGCTGGTCTCCGCCATGAGCATCGTCGCCGCAACGCTGCTCGGGCTGATTGTCGGCATCATGCGTCTGTCGGCGAACTGGCTCGTGCGCAATATCGCGCTTGGCTTCATCGAGCTGGTGCGCAACACGCCGCAGCTCGTACAGATCATCTTTTGGTATGTTGCGGTGCTGCAGACGCTGCCCGGGCCACGACAGAGCATTCCGCTGCCAGTGGGTTCGTTGCTCAACGTGCGTGGGCTTTATTTGCCGAGCCTTGAACCAGGCGCCGCAGCCACGGTGCTATGGCCGATTGCCGGAACGCTGCTCATCGCCACGCCATTCGTCTGGCGCCTTAGCTGGCGCGACCTGCCGCTTGGGTCGAGAGCGCTGCTGCTGGTGTTTCCTGCTGCCATGCTGTACGTCATAGGTGTCGACCATATCGACTATCCGCAGTTGCGCGGCTTCAACATCGCCGGCGGCGTTCAGGTCATTCCCGAGCTGATCGCGCTCTGGGCAGGACTGACCATCTATGCCTCGGCGTTCATCGCGGAGATCGTGCGCGCGGCGATCCTCTCGGTGCATAAGGGACAGCGCGAGGCGGCTCTCAGCCTGGGCCTCAGGCCTCGCAAAGTGTTGTCGAAAGTCGTGCTGCCGCAGGCGCTGCGGGTGATGATCCCACCGCTGACCAGCCAGTACCTCAACATTATCAAGTCGAGCTCCCTGGGCGCCGCGGTCGCCTATCCCGAGCTGTTCCAGATCTTCGCCGGCACCGTACTGCAACAGACCGCACGCGAAATCGAGACGATGTTCCTGCTGATGGCAATCTTCCTTTCGATCAACCTGGCAGCCTCGGCACTGATGAACTGGTACAACCGACGCATCGCGCTGGTCGGTCGATGAGCGAGGCCACCGCCGGCCAGCAGGTGACGATCAGGCGTAACTTCGAGCCCGGCACCCCCGGTGCGCGTATGATCGAGTGGGCTCGACGCAACCTGTTCGGTTCCGTGTCCAACACCGTGCTGACCATCCTTGTGCTGGCGTTCGCCGCTGTCATCCTGCCGCCCCTGATTCGCTGGAGCATTACGCAAGCCACACTGCACGGCACGACCCGCGCAAGCTGCACCGGCGACGGCGCGTGCTGGACCTTCATCCGCGTCCGGTTGCCGCTGTTCTTCTACGGGCGCTATCCAGCCAGCAGCTACTGGCGCGTCGATCTGGTCGGTGTTCTGCTGGTCGCGTTCTGCATTCCGGTCCTGCGCGAGCACGTGGCGAACCGCTGGCTGTGGGTCATCCTGCTGCTTACACTATTTCCAACGCTCGCCGCGGTGCTCCTGTGGGGTGGCATCTTCGGTCTCGACTATGTCGATACGACGCTGTGGGGCGGCCTGATGCTCGACTTCATCGTCGCCTTCGTCACCGTAGCCGGATCGCTGCCTTTTGGCATTCTGCTCGCGCTTGGGCGCCGCTCGCAGTTGCCGATCGTTCGCACGCTCTCGATAGGGTATATCGAGTTGTGGCGAGGTGTGCCGCTGCTCACCGTGTTGTTCATGTCCGCTGTGCTGGTGCCGTTGTTCCTGCCACAGGGCGTCTCGTTCGACCGTCTATTGCGCGCAATGGCAGCGCTCGTGCTGTTCAACGCCGCTTACATGGCCGAAGTGGTGCGAGGCGGCCTGCAAGGCGTCGATCCCGGTCAGGAGGAAGCAGCGCACACGCTCGGTCTGCACTGGTGGCATGTGCAGGCCTTCGTCGTCCTGCCGCAGGCTTTGCGTATCGCTGTCCCCGGTATCATCAACACCGTGGTCGATCTCTTCAAGGACACCACCCTGGTGACGATTATTGGCCTGTTCGATCTGCTGGGTGCGGTGGAACAGGCGTTGAAGGATCCCGCCTGGCTGGGCTTCGCGAAGGAAGGCTACGCTTTTGCGGCGCTGATGTTCTTTATCTGCTGCTACGCCATGTCCTCCTACGGCCGCAGCATGGAACGCCGACTGTCCCGCGGTCAGTGAGCCGGCGGTAATTGCCCGGTGCACACGAAGTGGGGGTTCTCCCATCCAGGTTTGCCGTAGCGCAGCACCTCGCCATCGAATGTCCGGATCGTGCCACCGGCTGCTTCGAGGACCGCCTGCGGTGCACAGGTGTCCCATTCCATGGTGCGGCCGAAACGCGGATAGAGATCGGCAATGCCTTCCGCCAGACGGCAGAACTTCACGCTCGAGCCGAAGTTGATCAGCTTAGCCACCCGCTTATCGCGCAAGAAGTCATCCAGCCGCGTACTATTGCCGTGATAGCGGCTCGCCAGCACTGTCAGCCCCTCTTCGGGCGGTAGCCGCGCGCTCACCGGCGTCTGGTGCGAGCCGATCCGCTTCCAGGCAGCACGGCCGACTATGCCGCCGAACAGTTCCCCGCTTGCGGGGATCCCCACCACGCCGAGCACCGGCCTTCCGTCGCGCACCAGGCCGATGTTCACCGCGAACTCGTCGTTGCCGGCGGCGAACTCGCGCGTGCCATCCAGCGGATCCACCAGCCAATAGGTCGCCGTCGGTTGCGTAATATGGCCGGCCGCCACCTCCTCCTCGGCGATCACCGGAATTTCGGGTACGGCCGCTCGTAGCCCGTTGACGATGACGGCTTCGGCCGCGTGATCCGCCTCGGTGACCGGCGAGCGATCCTCCTTGCGCTCGACATCGAAGCCGCGCCGCCGCACCTCGAGGATCGCCACGCCGGCGTCGAGCGCAAGCGAGGCGGCCAGAGAAATCAGCTCCTCATCACTCATGCAGCGCTCTTACCGGCCGCACACAAGTCTGGCAAACGCCCATATTGGGCTGATCGACGCGACACTCGGGCACGTGCGGCAGCTTCCCTGAGCCTTGTGCATTCGGCGGTCCCCGCGTGCTATGACATTGCTGGTTAGCGACGCGGAACGGAGAGAGATGGATATTGCGCCTGACACGATAGGCGACACGGAGCTGGCCCAGCTGGTCCGCCGCTTCGCCCAGGCGCACGTGTTAATACTCGGCGATGTCATGCTGGACCGCTATGTCAGCGGAACCGCAAGCCGTCTCTCGCCCGAGGCACCTATTCCGGTCCTGCGACCGAACGCCAGGCGCGCCACCTTGGGCGGTGCGGCCAACGTGGCCCTCAACATCGCAACACTCGGAGGACAGGCATCACTCGTGGGGGTGATCGGCGACGATCCCGAGGGAAGCGAGTTGACCAATCTGCTGGGGTCCAGCGGCATCGTGCCCGCACCTGATTGTTGCACCTGGACGGCCGACCACGGCCAAGACCCGCTTTATGGCCGGCACCCATCAATTGCTGCGGCTGGACGAGGAAAGCACTGCGGAGGTCGATGCAGTCACGGCTGACCATGTGTTGTCGGCATTCACGCAGGCGATCGAGGCAGCCGATATCGTCGTGCTGTCGGACTACGCCAAGGGCGTGCTCAGCGATGCCGTCCTCTCGGGTGCGCTGGAGCGGGCCCGGGCGCACGGCCGAGTCCTGATCGCTGATCCCAAGCGCATCGACTTTGCCGCCTATCGCGGCGCGACTGTGCTGACGCCGAACGAGCAAGAGGTGCGCCAGGCAACGCGCATCGATGCCGCCGACGACGCTGAGGCTGTTCGTGCTGGCCAGTGCGCCCTGGAGGACACTGGCTGCCAGGCGGTTGTCGTGACGCGTTCGGCCAAGGGGCTGACGCTGGTGCGCCGCGATGCTCCTGCGCTGCACCTGCCGACCAGGGCCCGCGAGGTCGCCGACGTGTCGGGGGCCGGCGACACCCTGGTGGCGGCTCTTGCCGTGGCGCTCGGGGCCGGTGCCGCGCTTCCGGAAGCTGCGATGCTCGCCAACGTCACCGCGGGAATTTCCGTGGGTAAGCCCGGAACCGCGACCGTGAGCCAGGAGGAGTTGCTTGGCGTTCTTCATCTGGAAGATCTGATCGCCAGCGACCGCAAGATCGTTGATCGTGCCGAGGCTACGCAACGGGCTGCGGCGTGGCGCGCCCAGGGGCGGCGCATCGGATTCGCCAATGGCTGCTTCGATCTGATCCATCCTGGCCATATCCGGTTGCTGAGCGAAGCTCGCGCCAGGTGCGATCGGCTCATCGTTGCCCTGAACACCGATGCCTCGGTGCAACGCCTGAAGGGTCCAACACGCCCCCTGCAGAACGAGACAGCGCGCGCGACCGTCATGGCATCGCTGGCGCCGGTCGATCTGGTTGTGCTGTTCGACGAAGATACGCCGATGCAATTGATCAAGGCATTGCGGCCGGATGTGCTGGTCAAAGGCGCTGACTACAGCATCGATCAGGTCGTCGGGGCCGACCTTGTGCAAAGCTGGGGCGGCACCGTACTCTTGGTCGAGCTGCAGGCCGGCCATAGCACGACCGGTACGATCCGGCGGATGACCAAGGAGCTGCAATGAGGCTGCGTTATCTTGCATTATGCGGGCTCTGCGCCGCATCAGCCGGCTGTGAGACGGCACCCGGACCGGGCGATGCCTCAGGCGAGGTGATCGGCTATCGGTATCATGACGCCAACCACCCGAATTACATCGTCTCACCCTCGCCACAGGCCATAGAGAACGGCAGGAGTGGCGTATGGCTCTGGCCGCCGGCTGGCAGCATCAAACCCGGCTAAGATCAAATCATTTCAGCCGAACTGCCTGGCTAGCTGCCCCGACAGGTGGCTATAGACGCGGCGCGCGTTGCCTTCGTACAGTTTCGCCCTGTCGTCGGCCGACAACGGCAGCTGCTCGATATAGCGCTTGGTGTCGTCGTAGTGATGACCGGTCTCCGGGTCGATCCCGCGCACCGCGCCGATCATCTCCGACGCGAACAGGATGTTGTCCAGCGGAATGACCTTGGTCAGCAGCTCCTGGCCCGGCAGGTGGTACACGCAGGTATCGAAGAAAACGTTGCTCAGCAGTAGCTCGGATAGCGGCGGCAGTTTCATGTCCTGAGCGAGGCCACGGAAGCGCCCCCAGTGATAAGGCACCGCACCACCGCCATGCGGGATGATGAACTTCAGCGTCGGAAAATTCTTGAACAGGTCCGAGGTCAGGCACTGCATAAACGCGGCCGTGTCGCCGTTCAGGTAATGCGACCCGGTGGTATGGAATGCCGGATTGCATGCCGCGCTGACGTGGATCATCGCGGGCACGTCCAGCTCCACCATTTTCTCATACAGCGGATACCAGTAGCGGTCGCCGAGTGGCGGGTCCTTCCAGAACCCGCCTGACGGATCGGGGTTCAAATTGCAGCCGACAAAGCCGTACTCGCGTCACGCTGCGCTCCAGTTCGCCGATGCAGTTGCGCGGCGACACTCCCGCCGATTGCGGCAACATGCACACTCCGACGAAGTTGCGCGGGAACAATGTGCAAACCCGGTGGATCAGCTCATTGCACGCGGTCGCCCACGCCTCGGATGTCGAAGCATCACCAAGGTGATGGCCCATTCCAGCCGCACGCGGCGAGAAGATCGTCAGATCCGTGCCACGCTCCCGCTGCACCTTGAGCTGGCCGTTCTCGATGCTGGCACGGATCTCATCGTCAGGGATGGTCGGCCGCTTGGGTGCCGCCTTGCCCTCGCCGTGGGCAGCGATCTGCTCGCCGCGCCACGCCTCGTGCTGGCGCGGCGACGTGGTGTAGTGGCCATGACAATCGATGATCATGCATCCTCCCCGGGCTGCCCGAGGATATTAGACCGCCGACCCAGTCATTGCGAGGCGACCCCGGCCAGGGTGCATTTCACCCTCGATCGTCCAGCAGATCGATATGCATCCCGGCGCGATCGATAGTGTGTGCCATTTCCGCCCGCCGGTAGCCAACCCTCACCGGGAACCTGAATGGTGGAGCGGTGTTGTGGTCTACGTTCTCGCCCGGAGTTGTTGCGGGCGATGTGGAGTCTCTGCCCATGAAGCGCATCCGCCGCCACCTGCGTGACCGCGTCGCCGGCTTTGTGGAGGACTGGTCGCTGCCGCGACAGCTTGCCGGTCAAAGCGTGATGGCGGAAGCCGCGTCCAGTCGAACATCGCGCACCCTGCGGCCGCGCGTGGAACAGGCGGACCGGGTGGGCACCTCGATTTGTCCCTTTTGCGCCGTAGGTTGCGCCCAACTGGTATATGCGAAGAACGGCAAGCCTATCCACATCGAGGGTGATCCTCGCAGTCCGGTGAACCAGGGAACCCTGTGCCCAAAGGGTGGCGGCACGCTCGGAATGCTGTTGTCCGAACAGCGGATCAACCACGTGCTTTATCGCGCACCCTACGCCAGTACCTGGGAACGACGGCCGCTCGACTGGGCCATGGAGCGGGTGGCGCAGAACGTGAAACGAACTCGCGATGAGACTTTCGTCGAGCGTCTCCCGGACGGGACCACGGTCAATCACACACTGGGCATCGGATCGCTCGGCGGCGCCACCCTCGATAACGAAGAAAACTACCTAATCAAGAAGCTGCTGGGCGGCGGCCTCGGTGTGGTGAACATCGAGAATCAGGCAAGGATCTGACACTCGTCATCGGTACCCAGTCTGGGGACGACATTCGGACGAGGCGCGGCGAGCATGGCCCTGTGGGACCTGGCGAACGCCGACTGCATTATAGTGATGGGCTCCAATATGGCGGAGAACCATCCGGTTGCTTTCCGCTTCGTCACAGAGGCGCAGCAGCGCGGCGCCATCGTGGTGCACGTCGATCCGCGGTTCACTCGCACCTCGGCCTTGGCCGACATTCATGCGCCGATCAGGTCCGGCACGGACATCGCGTTCCTGGGCGGGATCATTCGCTATATCCTGGCGAACGACCTCTGGTTCCGCGAATTCGCCCTCGCGTTCACCAATATCGCGACGATCATCGAGGACAGCTATCGCGACGCCGAGGACAATGGTGGCGTGTTCTCCGGCTTCGACGATAAGAATGCCAGCTACACACCGGACAGTTGGCAGTATAAGGATGAGGTCCTGCCGTCACCATTGGCGGAGCATTTCGTGCGAGCGGCCGATTTCGTGGAGGGCGTGAGCAAGGCCCAGCAGCACCCGCCGCAGACCGATCCAACGCTGCAGCATCCGCGGTGTGTCTATCAGATCATGCGCCGCCACTTTGAGCGCTATACGCCAGAGATGGTGGAGCGTGTGACCGGCTGTCCGCAAAGTATTTTCCTGCGCGTGTGCGAGGCACTCACCAAGAATTCGGGGCGCGAGCGGACGAGCGCATTCTGCTATGCCGTGGGCTGGACGCATCATGCGCATGGCGTGCAGATCATCCGCGCCGCGTCGATCATCCAGGGCCTGTTGGGCAACATCGGGCGCCCCGGCGGAGGCGATCATGGCGCTGCGTGGTCATTGCAGCATCCAGGGCAGCACGGATATCCCGACGCTTTACAACATGCTGCCGACTTACCTGCCGCAGCCGAACGCTTACCTGCCGCACAAAACGCTGCGCGAGTTCCTGGCGGCGGAAACGGTGCCGACAGGTTGGTGGAATAATCTGCCAGCCTACATGATCTCTCTGCTGAAGGCTTGGTATGGCGCACATGCGCAGCCGGAGAATGCTTTCGGCTACGACCATCTTCCCAAGCTGACCGGCGACCACTCGCAAATGCCGATGACCCTCGCGATGGTCGAGGGGGTCGTCAAGGGCCAGTTCGTGCTGGGACAGAACCCGGTGGTCGGCGCGGTAAATTCCGAACTGGTGCAGCGCGGCCTGGCAAAGCTCGACTGGCTGGTCGTGCGTGACTTTGCCATGACGGAGACTGCCAATTTCTGGCAGAAAGGCAGTCTGATCCAGAAGGGCGAACTGGCGCCCGGGGACATTCCAACCGAGGTGTTCTTCTTCCCGTCCGCGATGGGGCCGGAGAAGGAAGGCACGATGACGAACACCTCGCGCCTGGTGCAATGGCATGACAGGGTATGCGATCCGCCGGGGGACAGCCGATCGGATCTTTGGTTCATCTATCATCTCGGCCGACGATTGAAGCAGCTTTATGCAGAAAGCGCGGAGCCGCGCGACGCCGCGATCCAGGCGTTGACGTGGACGTATCCTGTCAGCGGCGAACATTGCGGAGCCTGATGCCGCAGCAGTCCTGCGCGAGATCAACGGCTACACGGTCGCCGATCGCGAGCAGGTCAAGAGCTACCAGGAACTTAAAGGACGACGGCAGCACGGCCTGCGGTGGTTGGATGTACGCGGGGATCTTCCCGGCGCAGCACGACAACCGCTCGCGGTCGCGCAGGCCGGATGGCCCCGGCGGACCCGGCAGCCATCAGGGCTGGGCCTTCGCATGGCCCGATAACCGCCGCACACTTTACAATCGCGCATCTGCTGACCTCGACGGAAAGCCCTGGTCAGAGCGCAAGCGGATGGTGTGGTGGGATGTCGCACAGAGGAAGTGGATCGGTACAGACACGCCGGACTTCGTGCCGACCAAACCGCCCGACATGCGACCTGACTGGAGTCACGCAGCCGCATGGGATGGACGCTCTCGGCGGCGATGATCCGTTCATCATGGAAGCGGATGGCAAATGCCAGTTGTTCGTGCCGTCTGGCCTGAAAGATGGCCCGTTGCCGACGCACTACGAGCCAGTCGAGAGCCCGGTGGCCAATCCGATGTATCGGCAGCAGATCAACCCGGCGGCGAAGCTCTGGCCGCGGCCGGGCAACGAGATTCATGCGCCAGCAGGATCCGCGCTACCCATACGTCCTGACAACATACCGGCTCACCGAGCTGCACTGCGGCGGCGTATCTACGCGTGTGATGCCCCACACCGCGGAGCTGCAGCCCGAGGCATTCGTGGAGATCTCAGTGGAGCTGGCGCAGGAGCTTGGGATTGCCAATCTGGATTGGACGGTGCTCAGCACGGCGCGCGGTGACGGTGGAAGTGAAGGCACTGGTGACGCAGCGCCTCCGTCCGTTCCGTGGTCGACGGCAAGGTCGTGCACGAAGTCGGCATGCCGTGGGTGTTCGGCTGGGAAGGTTACGCGCAGCGGCGCGATCGCCAATGTTCTGCTCGCCATCCATGGCGACCCGAATACCAGCATCCATACGACGAAGGCACTGACCTGCTGCCGTGCGGAAGGGTCGGCTTAAGCCGGCGGAGGCCATAGCCGCATGGCTGACGACGGCAGGGCGCGAAGGCGTTGGCAGCAATCGACCGCTTGCTGGCAGACCGGCCGAACAAGATCGGTCATGATTTCTCTGCCGCGATCCGCCGTCTCGCCACTTGGCGCGACACTCTGGCGCAACGCCTGCGGGAGTCGGCCGCAGAAAAAGATCGTCGCGCGCTTGAAAAGGTCAATGCCGCGCTCAGCGTGATCCTGGGCGGGCAGTTTCCTCTGGGACAGGTGCCGTGGCCGGAAATCGAGCGGGTGAGGAATGACCTCAGCGGTTCGGCGGATACCGCGGCGGATCAGCCCCCGACGGCAGCCGGAAGTTCGTCCCACACAACACGATCGTAGCCGAGCCCTGTAGCCATCTGCTCGACCCATATTTTCACGTCGTTCGTGCGCTGAGCAGGAAGCTCAGGTGCTGCAGGCGATGCAGACCAGCATGCGCCACTGCATCATCGAACAGCACAGGAGAAAGCTGATTGGCTAACCGACGATCCTAGATGCTGCATGGAACTGCCAGAGCAGCTTGCCGCTTTTCGCGTCCACTGCCTTGAACCATCCATCGAGTGTGCCGTAGAAGACGCAATCGCCTGCCGTCAGCTGAACGCCGCTCTCGATGGGCAGGGATTTATCCGCCTTCCACGCAGGCTTCCCGGCAACCACGTCCCAGGCCAGAAGCGCGCCACGTCTGTTGTTGTCGTGCGGCGCCTTGATCCGGAGATTAACGCCGATGTACGGCGTCCCAGGCATGAAACTAACCGCGCGCGCCTCTATATCCATGCAGAGGACTGTAGCGCCAGAGCACGGGTGTACCGCTGCGTATTAGGTCCAGCGCCACGACACTATGCAGGAACGACGTGACGATGAACAATCAATCGTTCAAAGATCGGTGCGCCGCTGTGTCCGGCGGTCTGGCCAGTGGGCATTTGGCTGACGTTACTGACATCGATGTCGCCAGCTGCGCCGGGTCGACAGAGCTGAGCGAGGGTTGTCTCAGAAGCCAATAAGGCGGCGATGCACACCACGAACCAGCACGCCGTCATTGAACGATCAACCCGTAATAGCGCACGCGCGGCATGCGTGGAAGCGGGGCGGCACGGGTCGGCAAGACCGGCGCACGCCGATCCCTTATTGCCGGTCAGCACCGGACAAATTTGAAGAACCTGCTCACCCTTCCATTAGAGGTTTTGTCCTGATGAAGGAGAGCAAGCTCGCGATCGTCGAAAGTCTGGAAGAACTCCTCCCATGAAATCTTTTCCAGCTTATCGTCAGGTTCGGCGAAATCGAAGCGGAGAATGCCTTTACCACTCCGATCCTCTGTGCCGCGCACTTTTGCGGGTTTACCCCCACGCTCCTCCGCCCATCGGCGGATAGTGGCACGATCAGAGGTCGTAGTGGCTTCTGTCATCAGACCCTCGGTGGCTGTGACATCTGTCATGTGTGCCGCTGCGATCGCGTGCTGAACTTGAAGCCAGCCAACGCCTCCCTGTTCGCGGAGTCACATCCAATTGAGATTGCTCCTGCCACATCACGCGTAACCTTGCTCAATCAGATGCTCGCATGCCTGCGTACGCGATTGATCGATACAGGCATACAGGTGTTGTTCCAGTTCGCGCGCCCGGGCAAAGCTCGTGTGGCCCGCCAGCACAATGTTGCGCGCAGACTCGCCCAGCCGCAGCCGCTGCGCATCATCCAGTCCGCGTAATGCACGAACCACATCACCGGCGCCAACGGCAATAATGATGGCATCGCCTTTGGGCAAGAGTGCGTCCAGCCCGGGCCAGCGATCGCTGATGATGGGGGTGCCACAGGCCGCCGCCTCAAACAGACGAACACTGGGCGACCATCCCGTGCGAGCCATGTCGGCACGCGTAACATTCAGCGTGAAACGCTGGCGGCAATAAAACGCGGCATGCTGCGCCGGCGGCAAGTGTTCGATTCGCTCCACGTTCGCCGGCCACGCGATCGAACCGGGATATTGCGGACCAGCGACGATAAAGCGGCAGTCCGGCAAACGACGCGCCGGCTCAAGCAGCAACCGCTCCAGCGCCGCCTGCCGATCGGGCGCATAAGTGCCGAGATAGCCTAAGTCCCACGCGGGAGACATGATCCTGTGGCTGATAGAGCCGCGTATCCACGGCGCAATACAGGGCGCGTGGCCGGCGCACGTCGAAGTGCTCGCCCAGATATGCTAGCAGAGGCCCGCCGGTAAAGGACAGATAGAGATCGAACTCTGGCAGTTGGCGCATCGCGAGGTATGCGCAACGGTCTTTTTCCAGCGCCGCCACGGTGACCGGTGTATCGATGTCGTAGAAACCACGAATACCGCGCGCAATCCCATTTACTCGATCGATTACTGCGATGCCATCAGGCACATACGAGCCGACGATGACGGCATCCGCGGCCGCGATCCGTTCGCCAAAGCGCACCGGCAAATCTGCAACGTCATGGTAGAGTTCCAAGTCGCAGAAGCCGGGCCGCGGCAGGTCACGCGCAGCGGCGTACCAAGGAACGTCCCGCTCCAGAAACAGCAGGCGATGGCCGCGTTCCGCCAGACCGCGCAGCAGCGCGCGATAGGTTGTGGCGTGGCCATTGCCCCAGGACGATGAGAGGGAAAGCCCGAGAAACACCAGGTCGAGCGACCGCTGTCTCATGCCGCCAACGCCTCGCGTCGGCGTGCCAGCGCGAGCTGCAACCGCGCATGCAAGGCAGCCGCGCGACGGTCATAGGTGTGCTCCGCCAGGATGCGCTGCCGCCCCGCCCGTCCTATCGCTGCCGCCTGCTCTGCCGTCAGCGTCTGCGTGATATCGACAACGTCCCTGCCATCACGCGCTACCAGCACTTCGCTGCCCGGAGTCAGGAACAGCTCGATGCCATCCCACGCGTCGGTGATGAGACAGCCACCTGCGCCCGCCACTTCGAACAGCCGCGTCGGCGGCGAGAAGCCCGTTGCAGCCATGCTGGCGCGGTTGATGTTGAGGATCGCGCGCGGCGTGACATTGAAAGCGTTATGCGCGTCGGTGCCGACATGGCCGAGTCTGACGACATTGGGCGGGCAGTGCCGGTCGTGCCAACCGGCGCCGCCCAGCAGAAAGCGCTGCGACGGCAGATGTTCCGCCGGTCGCAGCAGGAACTCCTCGACGCGCGCTTCGCGGTCCGGCAGCCGGTTACCCAGAAACGCCAGATCGGCAGCGTAGCGGTCATGCGGCGCAACCGGATGGTGCGTCGCCGGATCCAGCGCATTGTAGATCGGCACGCAATCGGCCGCGCCCAATGCGCGATAGGCCGCGATGACTGGATCACCGCCGCCATAGGTCAGCACCAGATCCAGCTTCGGGAGGGTGGAACGCAGCGGATGCGCTGCATCGTCGCGGATCTCGGCAAGCGTCGCCGGCGCATCGACGTCCCACCAGATACGTAGCGCATCGTCTCGCGCCGCTGCCATGGTCGCGGCCAGCAGCCAATCGATCGGCGAAACCGACACCGCTCGCTTTGACCACCACGTCGGCGTGCGCGGCCTGAGCGACCGCGGCACGAAGGCCGGCATCGGTAGCTGGATACACGACTACTTGGCACCAATCCGGTGGCGCAATGTCGCGATACCGCTGGCGGTCGAGGATGTCGGGCTCGTAGAAGCTGATCTCATGACCAAGCACGGCCAGCGCCTTCAGCAGGCCACGATAATAAGTCGCCGCACCATTCCAGTATGATGAAAGCAGGCTCGATCCGTAGAACGCGATCTTCATACCGAGGCGGCCTCCGGAGTGGGTTGCGCGCCATTCGAACGAAGCGCCGCAACGATGCTCAGCAGTTCGTCCACGCGATGCGCGCAGGTGTGGCGGCTGTGAACGGTCTGCAGCCCACTTGCTGCCAGGGTGTCCGCAAGTTGCTTGTCATGCTGCAATCGGTGGAGCTGCGCGGCCATCTGTTCTCCGTTCCCCGCGCGCAGAAAATCATCTGCACGAAACAGCCGTTCCTCGTCGTGCCATGGCGCGGAAACAAGCGGTATGCCGCACGCCAGTGCTTCGAATACGCGGATGGTGGGAATGCCCGGCAGGGCCGTCACATAGGGCCGACGCGGCACGTGAATCGTCATGCGATGCGATGCGAACAGCGCTGGCACGTCGACATTGGCAATCCATCCGCCATAGTGCAGTGACGTGCTCCGCAGTGCTGCTAGTGCCGATTCTGGATAACGTACGCCGCGCACCGTGCCGCTCAATCGCAGACGTCGCGCCGGCCCGATCAGGAATTCGGATCAGCTCCTGTTCGCGCTCCCCGTCACCCCAGTTGCCGATCCACACCAGGTCCGCCGTCTTGGCGTGCGGCAGACCATCGGGCGGAACAGCCGCGTGTCGGCTGCCTCGTGCCAGGTGAACACCTGGCGTCCCCAACCAAGCCGCAGATAGCGCTGCCGCAGCACCTCGCCGAACGCCAGCACCGCGTCGTAGTCCTGCAGCGCCAGATCTGCTATCGCGGCGGCATCAGAGACGGCGCGATGATGCGTATCGTGGAACAGCAGGGCGAAGTGGCCGCCGCTTCGCCGGCATGCGTCCCAGCCGCGCCACCAGGGCCGGGTCCGTCCATTCATGCACCAGCACAACATCGGCATCGTCGATGGCTGCCTCGTGGTCGAATCCCGGCTCCGTAAGTCGCCACCCTCAACTCGGGGAAACATCGATGGAATCGCGTCAGAGCCTCCGCTCCCTGGCTTGCCAGCAAGTTACTGCGGCTCCAGCCATTTTCAGGCTCCAGCGCCAGCGTGTCGTGCCCGCGCGCCTGTAGCTCACGCAGCACCCCGCGCAGGAAATGCGCGTTGCCATGGTTCCAGTCCGAGACCAGCGAGTGGGTGTAAAGAACGAAACGCATTCGCCTCAAGCCGCTAGCACTTCGGCGGCGAGCGCCGATGCGTAAACCTGCTGCACCTGCTCGGCCTGCCGGGCGAGGGTAAAGTCGCGCGCTCTCATCGCCGAGCGATTGGCCAAGCATCTGCCGCTCCGCCGGAAATTCCGTCAGCCGGTTGATCGCGGCGGCGAACCCCGCCACGTCGCGAGGCGAGACGAACAGAGCCGCGCCAGACCACAGCTCGCGAAAGGTCGGAATGTCGGCTAGCACCAGCGCGCAGCCACGCGCCGCCGCCTCCAGCACTGCGAGCCCAAAGGGCTCGTACAAGGCGGGTGAGAAGAAGATCGCTGCCCGGCTCATCTGTGCGCGCAGTCGCCTGTTGTGTCAGTGACCCAAGCGCCTGTGCATGCTGCAGCGCAACAGTTGATATGTTCGGGCGGCTCAGCGCTCCGGCGAGGCGCAACGGCCAACGCACCAACCCCGCGACAGCATCCACCGTAGCGACATTCTTGCCCTCGTCCCACCAACGTCCGGCGGCAAACACGAACGGTTCTTTCGCCGCACCGGCGGTCTGTGGCAATGAGGTTGCATTTGCAACGACACGCATATGATCCAGCGCACCGTATGCGGCTGTGACCGCCTTGCCATGGCTGGCCGTCGGCACCATGACCACGCGTGCACGCCGCATTCCCCGTGCAGTCAACTCCTGCTGCCATCGCCAGTCATGCGGCAAGTCGCTGCCCTTTACCGCACTCCACCATGTCGCGAGACACGAATGCGACGTGACCACCACTGGCATGCTTTCGGGAAGACCTGCAGCCTGTGACGGAATGTTCAAATGCAGGAGATCGGCACCCCAGTCCTGCGCCATCGCAACCAGTGCGCCCGCCACATCACTCACAGCCGCAGCATCTGCTGCCATCCAGTCGAGCGGCAATCCCGTCCAGACCAGCGATACGTTCCGCAACGAGCGGCACTCTGCCTCCTGCGCTGCATCGGGTCTTGGTCCACAGATGGCCAGCCTGCACGCTATTCCCGCAGCGCCCAGTTCGCCGGCCAGATCAACACCGTAGCGCCAAACACCGCCTACCGCGTCAATCGTAATCAGCACGCGCTGTGGTCGCTTCACAGCGTGCATTGCGCCTCCAGTTCCGCCAACGGCGCGGGGCGCTCGTCCTGGACGTCGCTGAAAGCATTGAAAGCAGCGAGGTAGTGCTCGTGCGCGCGCTCCCAGGCGCGATCGTCCGGCTCACCCCATAGGGCGCGGTAGCCCGGCGAGCTCGGATACAGATAGAGCGGAACCGGTTCATTGGCCCAGACACCGCCAGCAATCAGCCGGTCGCGCCAATAGGCCACCAGCGTCTCATTGTCCTGCTCCATGCCGATAAGGTTTGCCTGCACGAACGGCACGTGCCGCCGAGCCTTGAACAACAGTTGCGCCAGATCCTCGGTCTCCAGGCGGCAGCGTTTCGCAAGCGCCTCGCGCCCTTCCGCGGTAAGACTTTCGATGCCTGCCTCGATCGAAACGCAGCCAGCGGCGCCGAGCAGCTCCAGCATCTCGGGCTTCCAAAGGTCGATGCGAGTCTGCACGCCGAACCGGATACTGCGCTGCACCAAAGCCTCCAGCAGCGGTTTCTGCGGCAAAAAGATCTCGTCGATGAAGTAGACGTAGCCGACGCCTTGGTCGATCAGCCGATCGATTTCGGCCAGAACCAACGAAAGCTCGCGCCGACGGTACTTGTCGCGATAGTCGTTCTTTGCACAGAAGCTGCAATTGTAGGGACAGCCGCGTGAGGCCTCGACCTCTGCTCCAGCGCCATGCTGTGGTTCGTCGAAGCGGTGGTGATGGTGGTGGTGACGGTCGATCCACGCATCTGGCCAGACCAGTGGCGGCGCGTCCACAAACGTGGCAACAGCGGGCGAACCGTTGATCTGCAAGCCGTCGTCATTGGTTTGAGCGATTGAGGGAACACGGGACCAGTCAGATGCCGAGGCAAGCGCCGCCACCACGGCTTCGCACTCGCCGAGCACCACGGCATCGACCCCGAGTTTGCGCGCGTCGCGCCGGGTGTAACCGAACCATGCGGACCGACAGCGACCGTCCGGCCACCGCACCCGTCCAGCGCGCGTAGGAAACGTGCGGGGACACGTAGTTCCGGCGGTGCACAGCGCCAGAAAAGATAGCTTGGCGCCGTGGTCACAACGGTCATGTCGGCACCGAAGTCAGTTGATCTCAGCCGCGAGAGCTTCGTCGCTACGATCGAACAAATGCCCATCGAGCATCAACACGACATGCCCGTCGCGCTCGAGCGACGCCTTCGCATAGCCAAGCTCAAGCGGCAGATGGGGCTGCACGGCAGCCGAAGTAAATGCTGCGCTCGAACGTCCAGCGCGGGTTGACCAAGGCGACTCTCATGCGCGAACGCCGCCCACGCATATCTGAGACCCGCGGAGGCACTAACACGGCGTCAATCCAGCGCGCCAGATCGCGCACTCCTTCGCGCCAGCCAATGCTTGCCTGCCAGGAGACTGCCTCGGTAAGCCGTCGTGTGTCTGCGACGAAGTAGAGTTGATCGCCACTGCGCCATGGTGCTACGCGATAATCGATCGAACGGCCGATCAGCGTGGCGATCTCATCCAGCAAGAGGCGCAGGCTCACCGCATTGGCCGGGCCGCCGCCCAGATTGAAGGCGCGCCCACTCACGCGATCGATCGCCGCAAGCACGGCGCGATAGGCGGCGACCGCATCATTGACATGGAGGATGTCCCGCACCTGTCGGCCATCACCATAGAGGGTGATTGCTTCACCACGCAGCGCCCGGATCAAGAAGTGCGCCACCCATCCCTGATCCTCGGTACCAAACTGATGCGGTCCGTAGATACAGCTCATGCGCATCACCGCTGTCCTCAGCCCAAAGGACTTCGCATAGTCCAGCACGTATTGGTCCGCCGCCCCTTTCGAACAACCGTAGGGTGTACAGAAGTCGAGCCGCCAGTTCTCGTCCACGCCAAACTCACACAGCCTCTGGTCCACGGGCTGATAGCGACCCTGCAACTGCTCGATTGGGAGATCGCTCAGCGAACCATAGACCTTGTTGGTGCTGGCGTATATCAGCGGCGTCTCGGGCGACAACCGGCGCAGCGCTTCCAGGATCGTCAGCGTGCCCTGGGCATTGATGTCGAAGTCCTGCCTCGGGTCGGTGAAACTGGAGGTCACCGCGACCTGCGCCGCGAAATGGAACACCGCTTTGGCGTTGTGCACTGTGTCGTCGACCGCTGTGGCATCTCGCACGTCGGCGAGAACGGTGTGCAGCCGGTGGCCATGCGTCTGCCGCAGGAAGTCAACATTGCGTTCCACGCCCGGCCGGCTGAGATTGTCGAAGACGATGACGTCTTCGCCATCTGTCAGCAACTGATCCACGAGGTTGGTGCCGATAAAGCCGGCGCCGCCGAACACGACGATTGGCTCAACCGGACGGGCAATTGCGAGCTTCACCACGGTTGACCGCTGCGGGCCAGCGGAGCCGCTCGGCTCCAGAAGCCGTCGCGCATGTACGATGCACCAGCCGCTTGCATTTCCGCGATCGTGGCAAGGACGCGGTCATACTCGCCAAGCCGTAGCCCCTCGGCGAGGCCCAATTTCCGTGCTCCTTGCATAGGTCGCATGCCAGTCATAGAACCAGACCACGCGTCTCGAGTTGCCGCCTGGCATCGTCCCCATGATCGCGCGCATTCGATGTGCTGATCCAATCCACCAGCTCGTCGAGCGAGTCCTCCAGCAGATGGCACGGCTGGAATCCGAGCAGATCGCGCGCCTTGCCGATATCGGCGAAGCAATGGCGGATATCACCCGCGCGCGCCTTGTTCAGTATCCGCGGCTGCAGATGTGGGACGTCCATCGCATTTCCCAGCAGACGCGCCACATGATCGATCGTATAGCTGTGCCCGCTGGCGATATTGAACGTATGGCCGGCTGCAAACGGGTTCTCCATCGCTAAACGAAACGCCCGTGCGACATCGCGCACATGTACAAAGTCTCGCTTTTGCTGACCGTCTTCGAACACCAGAGGCTGTTGCCCGTGCAACAGGCGTGCGCCGAAATTGGCCAGGACGCCGGTATATGGATTGGATAGCGCCTGGCCCGGGCCAAACACATTGAACAGTCGCAGAGCAATAACTTCCACCCCATAGGCGGCGCCGAAGATCTGGCAACTCCGCTCCTGCACGTATTTGGTCAACGCGTAGATGGAGGCCAGATCGACCTGCTTCGTCTCGTCTGTTGGCATCGGGATCAGCGGACTACCGTCGGGAGAGGCGGGATCCCAGTTGGGCGCCGCAACGTTCGGGGAGCGCCTGACAAGCCTGTGGCGACGGCCGGCATCATCGTTATAAAGGCCCTCGCCATAAACGCTCATCGATGAGGCCACCACCAGGCGGCAAACCGGGTGAACAGCCAGTCGCTCGAGTAGGATCGCGGTTCCGAGATCGTTCCCGCCAACGTAGCGTGCGATTTCATACATGCTCTGGCCAACGCCGACCTCTGCCGCGAGGTGGAACACACCGTCGACGCCAATCAATGCGCGATCGAGCAGATTGACGTTCCGAATATCGCCCTTTAGCAATTCGACGTCCGGTGGCAGCAATGGCTCGCTGTCGCCATGGACTTGCGGGACCAGGCTGTCCAGCACCCGGACATGATACCCCGCAGTGAGCAATTCCGCACAGAGCTGTCGTCCAATGAACCCGGCTCCGCCAGTTAGAAGGAAGCATGCCGCCATGAACTTGTTACTGCCCGCCAATCCTCGGTGGCGGAGGTAACAGAAGAAGAAGACCAAGGTTCCGGGCCTCGTTGTGAAAGATGACAATGTTGAGAAGAAGCAGCCCAATTAATCGTGTGGCGGAGTTTCGTCCGCCTCTTCGCTACCGGCGAAGCACTCCAAGTTGGCAGCAGCGCCTCGGAGACGATTCGTTTGACAGCTTCATCTCGCGCATCCAAGAGCGGAGGCGATAGGTTCACGAAACCTTCATAGGGCGCCAACGGCCGCCTGCGTGGCCCGTCTGCGTTGCTAAACGTGGGGTCCGTCTGTGAAGGAGGCCACGTCGATCGTGGATGTTGCCGAAGCTCGCTTCATTCGGCGAGGCCGCATGCGACGCCGGAGAAAGCTATTCGGGGTCGAAACGATGGGCGGCGTAATCTACGACTGCCTTCCGGATAATTTGAGCCATCCTTATTGAAGGAACGAGACATGACCCTCGATACCCCTCAGCCGCCGTTTCCTCGGCAACAGCAACCAATGCCCGGCCGCAGCTCGGCAATGGATCCACAGCCAGACTATGGCGAAAGCAGTTACAAGGGCTCGGGTCGGCTTGAAGGCAAGAGGGCCATCATCACAGGCGGGGACAGCGGTATCGGCCGCGCGGTGGCACTCGCATTCGCGCGCGAGGGCGCCGACGTGCTGGTTAGCTACTACGATGAGGATGACGACGCGAAGGAGACGCAGCGTCTGGTGCAAAACGCCGGGCGGCGCTGTGTGCTAATGCCGGGCGACATCAAAGATCCGGGGCATTGCCGCCGCATCGTGGAAGAAGCCGTTCGGCAGTTCGGAGGCATCGATGTCCTGGTCAACAACGCCGCGCATCAGGCATCGTTCTCTTCCATTGAAGATATCACGGACGAGGAGTGGGACGTCACCTTCCGGACCAACATCCATTCGATGTTCTACCTGACGAAGGCGGCCGTCCCTCACCTCCGGACAGGCAGCGCCATTATAAATACAGCGTCGGTCAACGCTGATACCCCCAGCCCGCAACTGCTCGCTTATGCCACCACCAAAGGTGCGATTCAGAACTTCACGGCGGGATTGGCACAGCTTTTGGCAGAGAAAGGCATTCGGGTGAGCTGCGTGGCTCCGGGGCCGATTTGGACGCCACTGATTCCCTCGACGATGCCGCCGGAGAAGGTCAAGGATTTCGGCAAGCAGGTGCCCATGCAGCGGCCAGGCCAACCGAGAGAGGTTGCCCCAGTATACGTCTGCTCGCTGGCGATGAGGGCAGTTATATATCCGGCGCAACCGTGGCGGTGACCGGAGGTAAGCCAATTCTCTGACCAGGCGTCCGGTGGCGCCGCAAGGCATCCCGGGGTGGCGATGTCTGAAGGGTCAGGCCGGCCGGGGATGTTTGTCAGGACCAAGCTGGTGCCGCACCCGGATTGAACGGCCTATGCTCGACCATGTTTGGCGGCCCACGCAGCACCTCGAACCGGGTCGCGTCGTCCTCCCGCCAAAACCGGATGTCGAACGTGCGGCGACCAAGGCGCAGATCGTGAAGGGTGATATCCGGCAGCCAGGATGGCAGCGCAGGATTGATGAAGACGCGGCCACGCGGTGCGTCGAGAGTGATGCCCAGGATGGCCTGCAGTAGAGCGAATACCGACCCGGCCGCCCAAGCCTGCGGCACGTTGGCGCCAAGATACTGTACCGGAAAGTCGGCGTCGCCGCGCTGCACGCCGGAATAAAGCTCCGGCAACTGGTTGAGCTGGAAATGTCCAGCCGCCCGCGAGATGTCGCGCGCGACCACACCGACCTCCCGCTCATAGCCGTAACGCTTGAAGCCAAGCGCAATCAGGCTGTTGTCGTGCGGCCAGACGGAGCCATTCTGGTAAGAATACGGATTGAACGCCGGGTGCTCGGCTGACAGCGTGCGGATGCCCCAGCCGGAAGCCATATCGGGCCGCATCAGCCGCGCGACCACGCGTTCGGCACGGTCGGGCGGTACAATCCCGGACCACAGCAGGTGGCCTGGGTTTGACGCGACCGTCCGCACCTTCCGCTTCTCGCCGTCTAGCATATACACGTAGAAGCCGAATTCTTCGTCCCAAAAGGTGTCGTTGAATTTACGGAACAGCGTGGACGCCTTCGTCCGCAATGTCGCAGCACGATCGGGGCGGCCAAGCTCGTCGTAAACCTCCGCTATGCGCAACCAAGCGTCATAGACATAACCTTGTAGTTCGCACAGCGCCTTCGGGCCCTTCACCAGCGAGCCGTCAGGATTGACCATTGAATCGCCGGAGTCCTTCCAGGCCATGTTCTCGTAGCCGACCGGCGAACGTGTCTGGTACTCCTGGAACCCATCGCCGTCGCGATCGCCCCAGTCGTCGATCCACGACAGACAGGCTTCAGCCGTATCCAGATGCTGTTCCAATAGCGTGCGGTCGCCGGTGGCGCGCCAGGCCGCGTGCAGCGTGATCAGATAAAGCGGCGTGGCATCCGCGGTGCCGTAATACGGCGTATGCGGAATCAGTTTGAAATGCGCAAGCTCGCCGTAGCGCAGTTCGTGCATGATCTTCCCAGGCTCGGCGTCACGGAAGTCATCACGTTCCTTGGCCTGCCATCGGCCCAGCACATCGAGAGCGCCACGAGCGAACTCGGGATAGATCAGCATGTTCTGCAATGACACCACCAGGCTGTCGCGCCCGAAGGGAGCCATAAACCACGGCAGCCCAGCGGCCGGCACGAATACCATGTGGTCGGTACCGGCAATCGGTAGGCGCAGCGCCGACATGTCCTCGATCGCCTGATGATAGCAGCGATAGAACTCCTCGTTGCTCGTGCGGATCTTGAGCACGGTCAGCTGCCAGTCGCTGTCGACATTCTGATGATGCACACAATCATGCGGCGCGCGGAAATGCCGGTTGCCGTCCACCAGCTCATAGAGCAGGCAGCAATGCCAGGTGGCGCCCGGATCGATCTGCACCTCGAAGCTGAGCCGGCCATTGGCATAGGCGGCTGGATGGTCCTGATGGCGTGGACCGATGTGCACGCCGCGCACAAAGTCTTGGTTGCGGTAAGTCGTGGACAGCTTCTGGTGCTCGGTTGACCAATCGGTGGTGATGCGGCCACGGCGGACGATCCGATTCTGCTTCACCTCGAACACGTCGGCGAAGTCGGAGCGGATGCCGATCTCCAAGTTGAAGCGGATGTGCTTGCGCCCGTGATTGACGATGTCGAGGTCTTCATGCATTCCGCCGCCAAGTTGACGGCTGATCTGCAGACCAAGGGTGCGCGCCGGGATCGCCCCATCCTCGGTTGGAAAGGAGCGGTTGGTCATGTGGATGCGCGCCTTATGCGAGGTGACCGCGCCGCCATTCAGCAGGTCCCATTCCTCGCCATTGGCATAGATGGCCCAGGCCGAAACCAGCCGCGTGTCGAGAAAGTAGAGGCCCTTATCCGACGGCCACCCTACCTCGCCATTGGTTTCGGTGATCAGCACCGTTTGCGCGTGATGAATGGCGATCTGCGGCGGGCCGACTTCGACCTTGAACGTCATGGTTGCGGCGGCTCCTCGGCTATGAGGGTGGTGTGCCACCCTCTATAGCCGGGTTTGGCCGCCGCATGCTTCTCCGCAATACGGAGTGGCGCGTTAAATTACTTCGCCGCCACCGCCCATTCGTGGTTGTGCACCTGCCCATCGTCGTTGCCACGAAGCAACTCCGGTGCAGCCGGCGCATCGTGAAATTGCGCTGCCTCGGTGCTGCCGGAGAATGCGGTGGTGGACGACATCCCGCCCGATGCGGCGGTTGCCACCGCATCGAAGTAGCCGACGCCGACCTCGCGCTGATGGCGGGTTGCCGTATAGCCAGCAGGCTCCGCGGCGAACTCCGCCTGTTGCAACTCCGCATAGGCTGCCATGCCGCGCGCCTTGTAGCCGCGCGCCAGGTCGAACATCGCAAGGTTCAGGCTGTGGAAGCCGGCCAGCGTGACGAACTGGAACTTGTAGCCCATCGACCCGATGTCACGCTGGAAGCTGGCGATCCGCTCGGGCGACAGCTTCTTCTGCCAGTTGAAGCTGGGTGAGCAGTTGTAGGCCAGCATCTTGCCCGGGAACCGGCGGTAAATTGCGTCAGCGAACTGCTCCGCCTCCTTCAGGTCCGGCTCGCTTGTTTCCCACCACAGCAGGTCCGCATAGGGCGCGAAGGCCAGGCTGCGGGCGATCGCATATTCCACGCCGCGACCGGGCGTAATGCGATGGAAGCCCTCGGCCGTGCGTTCGCCGGAAATGAACGGATGGTCGCGTTCGTCGATATCGGTGGTGAGCAGCTGCGCCGAATGCGCGTCGGTGCGGCACAGCAGGACGGTGTCCACCCCTTCGACATCGGCAGCCAGCCGCGCCGCGTTCAGCGTGCGGATGTGCTGGGCGATGGGTATCAGCACCTTGCCGCCGAGATGGCCGCACTTCTTCTCCGAGGCGAGTTGGTCCTCGAAGTGTACACCAGCCGCGCCTGCCTCGATCATCGCCTTCATAAGCTCGAAGGCATTCAGCGCGCCGCCAAATCCGGCCTCAGCATCCGCCACGATCGGTGCCATCCAGTACGTCTCGTCGTCGCCCTCGGAATGCGCGATCTGGTCGGCGCGGCGCAGCGCATTGTTGATCCGCCGCACTACGTTCGGCACGGAATCGACCGGATACAGCGATTGGTCAGGATACATCTGGCCGGC
Organism: uncultured Alphaproteobacteria bacterium; assembly: GCA_963850535.1. GTDB lineage: Bacteria > Pseudomonadota > Alphaproteobacteria > Acetobacterales > Acetobacteraceae > JAMXLO01. The sequence goes on from CAWKMC010000006.1 coordinate 71,076, forward strand.
GGTGTTGGCGTCCGCTGCCACCTGCCAGCCGGACAGGTAGATTGCCTGCAGCCCCGCCTTCACTTGCTGTACCGCCTGATTGCCGGTGAGCGCGCCGAGCGTCGGCACATATGGCTCGGTCTTTAGCAGCTGCCACAGTCGCGTCGCGCCCATCTCGGCGAGCGTATGGCGAATGCGGAAGCGACCGGACAGACGGGCGACGTCCTGGTGCATGTAATCGCGGCGAATGCCGTCGAACCGGCAGGGATCGGGGACGAGATGCATCTTGAAGCTCCTGGGCTAGCCTGTTGTGTGCGTGAAGATTTGACATTGCAGATGCGAAGTGCACCCCAAATGTGCCAGAATGCCGCGAAATCCTGTCGGGAGCTTCACTACGGAGGCCCGCAATTTGTAAAGGCTGTAAACCATGGCGCGCGCGCTGATCGGTCGGACGGTCCGCCGTCTGCGCATGGAGCGGCGCCTGACGCAGCAGGCGTTGGCTGTCCGGCTGGGCATCTCCGCCAGCTATCTGAACCTGATCGAGCACGACCAGCGGACGGTGACCGCTTCTCTGCTGATCAAGCTTGGGGAAACGCTGGGCGTCGATCTGGCCACGCTGTCCGGCCGGTCCGAGCGGCAACTCGAGGTCGCGCTGCGCGAGGCGTTTGCCGATCCGCTGCTCTCGGCCGATGCAGTGCCAGAAACCGAGACCGCCGAACTCGCCGCCACTGCGCCAAATGCGGCGCGTGCGGTGCTGGCCCTGTATCGCGCCTGGCGTGTGGCGCGCGAGGACGCCGGCGGCATTGCTCTGCCGTCAGGCCGGCGCGTGCTGTTGCCGAACGAAGAGGCTCGCGACCTGTTCGATGACCGCGGCAATCACTTTCCGATGCTGGAGACCGCAGCCGAGACGATGGTGGCTGAACTGGGAGCGACTCCGGCGGAGATGAACCACGCCCTTGCCGAACGTCTGCGGCGAACACATGGCGTGACCGTGACGGTGCAGCCGATCGAAGGCACGCTGCGTCGCTATGATCCCGCGGCACGCATGCTTGCGCTTTCGGAGATGCTGCCGCGCGAAAGCCGCGGCTTCCACATGGCCTTCCAGCTTGCACTGCTTGAAGCGCGCGACCCGGTCGAGGCCGTCCTGGCGGATGCATCGCCTTCTTCAGCCGAAGCCGGCATGTTGATTCGCGTTGGGCTGCTCAACTACGTGGCCGGCGCGCTGCTGATGCCGTATGCCACATTCCTCGATGCGGCACGCAAGCTGCGTCACGATGTCGAGGCCCTCGCATCGCGCTTTGGCGTATCATTCGAACAGGCTTGCCATCGCCTCTCGACGTTGCAGCGAACGGATGCGCGCGGTGTCCCGTTCTTCTTCGTCCGCGTCGATCCGGCAGGCAACGTGTCGAAGCGCTTCTCTGCTGCAGGATTTCCCTTCGCGCGTTATGGCGGATCATGTCCGCGCTGGGTGGTGCACACTGCGTTCTCGCAGCCCAGCGTCGTGCAGGTGCAGGTCGCGGAGCTGCCCGATGGCACGGCCTATCTCTGCTTTGCCCGCACCGTGACGCGACCTGCGCGCGCCTGGGGCGATCCGCGGCCGACACACGTGGTGGCGATGGGCTGCAGTGTCGTTCACGCCGATGCCTTGGCGTATGCGGATGGGCTGGACCTGGAGCAGGCAAAGGTGGGCATCGGCCTGTCATGCCGACTGTGCGATCGCCCCGATTGCCGCAGCCGAGCCTTTCCGCCGCTGGAGCACCGGTTGGCGCTTGATCCGCAAACCGCAGGCATCGCGCCATACCGGTTCGAGACGCGACGAGGATAAGATGGAGCCGCTGCACGAAGTATTGGAGAAATGGCACGATTTCTTTGTCCTGCTGGGCACCGCAGCGGGTACGTTGGTGGGATTGCTGTTCGTTGCGGCGACGGTCAGCTCTGGCGTATTCACGCTCGAACGCCGCGCGCCGCTTCGCATGTTCCTTTCGGCGACGGTCGTACATTTCAGCAGCGTTCTCGCGGCATCGCTGATCATGCTGCTGCCCGTGACGAGCTGGCTGCTGCTGGGTGGCATCGTGGTCATCTGCGCGTTGGTGGGTCTTGGCTATTCGCTGCTGACCATGCGCGATTCGATCCGCGACGGACTGATCACCAACGTCGATTGGGAGGATCGCACCTGGTATGGGGTGCTGCCGTTCCTGGCCTATGTCGCCGAGCTCGCGGTAGGCATCACGCTGGCCTGCGGTGCTGTGGCAGGATGCGCTGTGCTGGCGGCATGTATGAGCCTGCTGCTGGTGGTCGGCATCCACAACGCGTGGGACATCACTGTTTGGACCATCTCGCGACGGCAGGGGTGAGGACCGGCAACTTCGTTGGTATCGGACCAGTGGTGTGCCTTGCCCTACCTAATCATCGGCACCTATTGCAGTAAGCACGGCCACATATTGCTGCACGATGTCCGCGACTTCGAACCAATGCGCGAGCATCTTGGCTTGCAGGTTCCTGTAGCGGGCAAGCTTATCACCTCGGCACGCGCCAGCTATGCTTCGCGCAGCACGCGGAGGAGACACCATGAAGATCACCCGGACCGAGACTGCCATTCTGCGGATTCCGGAGGACGATCCACTTGCGGACATGCCGGAAGAGGCCGGCAGGCTGCGCCCGATCGTTACAGTGCGGATCCAGACCGACAATGGTCTCGAAGGGATCGGCATCACGCTGTATGGCGGCGCGCTCACCGGCACACTGCGCCAAGCGATCGATGAACTAGGTGCGCTGTTGATTGGCGAGAACCCGCTGCGCATTGAGGCAATCCTGCGCAAGCTGCGCGCCGCCGCCGGCGACAATTGCGGGTCCGGCATCTATACCCTGGCGCAATCGGCGATCGACGTCGCGCTGTGGGACATCAAGGGCAAGGCGCTGGAACAGCCGCTTTGGCAGCTGCTCGGCGGTGCGCGCGACCGTGTCAACACCTATGCGTCTGGCTCGCTGCGCCGCGGCCTGACCGACTCGCAGGCCGCCACCGCCGCGCGTCGGCTGGTGGAGAAGGGCTTCATCGAGATGAAGACGCAGATGGCGCTGCCTGGCAATCCGTCGCCCGCCGAAGAAGTGCGCCGCATGCGCGTGGTGCGCGACGCGATTGGGCCAGACATCAAGCTGATGTGCGACATCAACCAGCGTTGGCGCGTTGAGCAGGCGATTGATATCGGTCATCGCGTCGCCGATGTCGGGCTGTTCTGGCTGGAAGACGTCACAACCTGCGACGATTACGAGGGCCTCGCACGGGTCAATGAAGCGCTGTCCACGCCGATCGCCGGCGGCGAGTATGTCTGGGGTATCGCGCCGTTCCGCCACATGATCGAGGCGCGCTCGGTCGATTACGTGATGATCGATCTGTGCCGCGTCGGCGGTGTGACGCAATGGATGAAGGTCGCCGGTATGGCGGAGGCGTTCAACCTTCCCGTGGTCAGTCACGTGGTGCCAGAGATGCACCTGCATCTGATCGCCGCAGTGCCGAACGGACTGACAGTGGAGTATATGCCATGGATGCTGAAGCTGTACGAAGAGACGCCGGCGATAGAGAAAGGGCAATTGATCCTACCGACCAAACCCGGTCTGGGACTGAAGTTCGACGAACGGGTGGTCACGAAGTATCGCGCAAGTTGACGCGGATCGCCATGGCCGGGCTTGTCCCGGCCTTACCGCACGACGTCATTGCTTCGAATGATGTCGAGTGACGTGATCACCCCGAGATCCAACGCCGTCTTCGGGATTGGCTCGCAGTTGAACCACGTCAGGCCAGGCGGCATCGGTCCCTGACACATGAAGGTGGACACGCCGTTGTGTCGCACCATGCCAGGGTGGAAGAAATGGATCATCCCGCCACTCACCGGAATGTTGATCCAGCGCTCCACCAGAGCAGGGTCGGCCTTGCCGTCCGAATAGCGAATGATCCAGTCGTGCAGCCCATACTTCAAGACAAGATCCGGGAGCAGTTTGCCTTCGTGGTCGTAGTGGCCGTGGAAGCCGACATTGGTGCGCTCCATTGGAAAATCATCGGTGAACAGGCGCACCCTGCCGCCGAGCAACATTCGCGAACACGATGAATAGCAATAGCCGGACACGGCCGTGCGCAGGCCCTTCTCGCGAATCAGTTCGCCCGTTCGGTAGCCAGTTGGAGCGTCGCCACCAGGAGAGTTGCGCAGAATCACGGTGCTGACCTGTGGCGATGTCGCAAGTGCGCCGCGAATCTTGTCGAGGTCACCGTTGACCACGGTCCCGAGAGAACCAGTTGGTCGCCCACGACCTTGGCGTCCATCGCTGATGCGCTGGATGCCAGCGCGATAGACAATGCCGCGCCCAGATACGCCGCCTTCATGCGCATATGCTCCACGTGCGACTGACCTGGATCAAGGCGTCGTCCTAACTTCTTGCTAACCTGACGCGCATGAAGCGTCTGCCTCTTGCCGTGATTGCCATTGCCGCCGTGGGTGGCATCGGTTGGTTCGTCGCGCAACGCCTCACCGCGGTCACACCGCCGGGCACACTCTACGGCAACGTGGAGATCCGCCAGGTCGATTTGTCGTTCAACGCGGAGGGCATCGTAGTTGCGATGCCGAAGCGGGAGGGCGATCCGGTCAGGCAGGGCGAGTTGATTGCCGAGTTGGACGCCGCTACTTATCAGAGTACTTACGATCTCGCCACCGCACGCAGGGACGCGGCCAAGGCACGGCTCGATGTGCTGCTTGCCGGCACGCGACCGGAGCAGATCGACCAGGCGCGCGCCAACGTCGCCGCAGCACAGGCCTCGCTCACCAATGCCGAAGCGACATACGAACGCCAACTGGGGCTGGCCGCCCGCAACGCTTCCACCAAGCAACTGCTCGACGACGCGCGGATGGCGCTGGATGCGGGCCGCGCCAAACTGGACCAGATGCAGGCCGCGCTCACCGAAGCGGTCAATGGTCCACGGCTTGAGGACATTGCCGCCGCCCGCGCCGAGCTGCGTGCCGCCCAGGCGACCGTTGAACTCGCCGCGACGCAGCTCGCGCGCACCAAGCTGATGGCGCCGGCCAATGGTACGATCATGACCCGGGTGATCGAGCCCGGCACCGTGGTGCTGCCGGCGGCCAGTATCTATTCAATGGCGCTGGACGATGAAGTCTGGGTGCGCGCCTTCGCTCCCGAGCCACTGCTGCCGCGCTTGATTCCCGGCTCCGAGGTCGTGCTGACCACCGACGGCAGCAGCAAGTCGTATCGCGGCAACATCGGCTATGTGTCGCCTGCGGCCGAGTTCACTCCGAAGACCGTAGAGACACCGGAGCTGCGCACGCAGCTCGTCTATCGGCTGCGTATCCGCGTCGAGGACCATGACGCGGCCATCCGTCAGGGAATGCCGGTGACGATCCGTCTTCCCAATGCCTCATGACCGAACCGGTCGTCGTCATCGATGCCGTGCGGCATGTGTTTCCTGGTCCGCATGTTGCGCTGGACAACCTCTCGGCCACAATCCAACCGGGCGTGATCACCGGCCTGGTGGGCCCTGATGGCGCCGGCAAGACCACACTCATTCGGCTGATCGCCGGCCTGCTTCGTCCAGAACAAGGGCGCGTCGTCGTGCTCGGCCATGACATGGCGACCGATGCAGCGGCGGCGCATCGGGCGATCGGCTACATGCCGCAGCGCTTCGGGCTGTACGAGGATCTGAGCGTGGCGGAGAACCTCGACCTGTTCGCCGACCTCCACGCGATGTCAGCCGCTTTGCGCGCCGAACGCATCGCGCGGCTGCTGCAATTCACTGGTCTGGGGTCATTCACCCAGCGGCTGGCGGGACAGCTCTCGGGGGGCATGAAGCAGAAGCTGGGATTGGCCTGTGCACTTCTGGCGCGACCAAGGCTGCTGTTGCTCGACGAGCCTTCGGTCGGCGTCGACCCCGCATCGCGGCGCGAGTTGTGGGCGATCGTCTCGGCCATGCTGGAGGAAGGCCGGACCGAAGGCATGGCCGTGCTTTGGGCGACGGCGTATCTCGACGAGGCGGGCCGCTGTGCCAATGTGCTGTTGCTGCACGAGGGCCGGCTGCTGGCCCAAGGGCCGCCAGATGTATTTCTCGAACCTTTGCGCGGACGGGTGTTCCGGCTTGGAATAGCGTCTGTCAGGCGGCGCGCCGTGGCGCGGGAGGCGGCGGCCAATCCGGCAGTGCTGGACGCGCTGGTCGCGGGCGATGCGCTGCGGATCGTGTTGCGGAATGGGGCGGCCGTGCCCGACGCACGAGCGCTGGGCGGCGAGTCGCTCGATCCGCTGCCGCCGCGGTTCGAAGACGGCTTCGTCGCGCTGTTGGCGCCGCCCCCTAACCCCCTGCCGCGTGGGGAGGGGAAGCAGACTCCGACTTCTTCCTCCCCCTCCCCTTGCGGGTGGGGGGCAGGGGGAGGGGGCGCAGACAACGCAATCACAGTCTCCGACCTTGTCCGCCGCTTCGGCACGTTCACTGCCGTCGACCACGTCAGCTTCAGCGTCCGCCGCGGCGAGATCTTCGGCCTGCTCGGGCCTAATGGCGCCGGCAAGTCCACCATCTTCCGGATGCTGTGTGGCCTGCTGCGCCCGTCCGGCGGCCAGGCGCGGGTGGCCGGCGCTGACCTGCTGCGCGCTCCCGCAGAGGCCCGCGGACGCATCGGCTACATGGCGCAGCGTTTCTCGCTCTATGCCCAGCTCTCGGTGCTGGAGAACCTGCGTTTCTTCGCCCGCGTTTACGGTTTGAATCGAGCCGCGCGCGCACGTGCCATCGATAGCGCGCTGACCGGCTTCGATCTTGCCGACATCGCCACCGGCATCGCAGGCGATCTGCCACTTGGCCTCAAGCAGCGCCTCGCGCTCGCCGCAGCGCTGCTGCATGGCCCTGACATCCTGTTCCTGGACGAACCCACCTCCGGCGTCGATCCGCTTATCCGGCGCGAGTTCTGGTCGCGCATCGGCCGGCTGGCGGATGAGGGCGTCACCATCCTGGTGACCAGCCATTTCATGGACGAAGCGGAATACTGCGACAGGCTCGGCATCGTGAATCAGGGCCGGCTCGCCGCGGTCGACACTCCCGCTGCGTTGCGCGCCCGCGTGCGTACTGATGCTTTGCCCGATCCCACGCTGGAAGATGCGTTCATCGCTCTGGTGAGCGCGCAATGACGGCCGGCCTGATGCGCCTGCGTGGCCTGATGCGCAAGGAGATCAAGCATGTGCTGCGCGATCCATCGGCGATCCTGATCGCCTTCCTGATGCCGATCGTGCTGCTGCTCACCAATGGCTTCGGCATTTCACTTGACGCGACTGAGATGAAGCTCGCCGCGGTGATCGAGGCGCCGGAGGAAGCCGCACGCGGCATGCTGCAGGCGCTGGACGCGTCACCGTATCTCGCCGTGCAGCGGGCGCTCAGCACGCATGACGGCGAGCAGGCGATGATAGCGGGCCGCGTGCGCGGGATGCTGGTGGTGCGCGAGGATTTTTCCCAGAGGCTGAGCCGCGTGACACGATGGCCGGCCGCAGCGCAACTGGTGGTGAATGCAACCGATCCCAACACGGCGCGCGTCCTGGAATCCTACGTCTCCGGCGCGCTGCAGGTCTGGCTGGCCGGTCAACCGACAGAAAAGCGTTCTTTGCCCAATGGGCTCATCGATCTGCAATATCGCGACTGGTTCAATCCCGAGCTGCGTTCGGCCGATTTCATCGTGCCTGGCATTATCGCCATGGTGATGACGATGGCTGGCACGCTGCTGACCGCCAGCGGCGTGTCGCGCGAGTGGGAACAGGGCACGATGGAAAGCATGCTCGCCTCGCCGGCGCGCATGGTCGAGCTGATCCTCGCGCGACTGCTCACCAATTTCGGTCTGGGTATCGGCAGCATGCTGCTGTCGGGTACTGATCGCCACTGTGGTGTTCGAGGTGCCGTTCCGCGGCGGCTTCATCGCATTAGCGGCGGCGGTGTCGCTGTTTCTGATGTTTGCGCTAGGCCTCGGCCTGTTCATCTCGACGCTGTCGCGCAATCAGTTCGTCGCCGGCCAGCTCTCGTTCCTCACCACGATGATGCCGGCAATGATGCTGTCCGGTATGCTGTTTGACATCAGCGCCATGCCGCACTGGCTGCAGGTCGTCACCTACTTCGTCCCCGCCCGGTATCTGGTCTCCATTCTGCAGACGCTGTTTCTGGCCGGCGATGTGTGGGGCGTGATCCTGCCCAATCTCACCGGACTGGCGATCGCGGCTGTTGTAACATTGTCTGCGACAGTGCTGGTGACGCGGCGCAGGCTCGACTGATGCTGCGTCGCCTGTTTGCCCTTATCATGAAGGAGCTGGTCGGGCTGTGGAAGGATCCCAAGACCCGCATGGTGATCTTGGTCCCGCCGATGGTGCAGGTGGTGATATTCGCCTACGCCGCCACCTATGACGTAACGCACGTGCCACTCGGCATCTGGAACGACGATCCAGGCGCGCAGTCAGCAGAGCTGATCCGCCGCTTCGACGGCTCGCCAGCGTTCGAAGTGACCGCGTCATTCGTCTCGCCAGAGCAGGCGCGTGCCGCGCTCGATACCAAGCGCGTCGCCGTGGTGCTGCACGTGCCGCAGAATTTTTCCTCTGACGTGCTCGCCAGCCGAACAGCGCACGCGCAGCTGCTGCTGGACGCCCGGCGGTCGAACTCGGCGCTGATGGCGCAGGGCTATGCCGCAAGCATCGTCGCAAGCTTCGCACAGGACATACATCCGGGGCGGTCGCCACCGATCATGCTGCTGACGCGCGACTGGTTCAATCCTACATTGGAGAGCACCTGGTTCATCCTGCCTGGCCTGGTCTGCATTCTGTCGCTGATCATGTCGCTGCTGGTCAGCGCGCTGTCGATTGCACGCGAACGCGAACTTGGCACGTTCGAGCAATTGCTGGTAACGCCGCTGCGCCCGGCCGAGATCCTTGTCGGCAAGGCGCTCCCCGGGATCATCGTCGGCCTGATCAACGCCAATATTGTCATCATCGCCGCGCTGTTGTGGTTCCGCCTCCCATTCCGTGGCGACCTGTTGCTGCTCGAGACGATGCTGCTGCTATACACGCTCAGCGGCGTCGGCATCGGCCTTGCGCTCTCGTCGTTTGCGCGCACTCAGCAACAGGCGATGCTCGGCGTGTTCGTGTTCGCCTCGCCGATGATCGTGCTGTCCGGCTTCGCCGCGCCGATCGAGAACATGCCGCGCACTGTCGAGATGATCGGCCGGGTCGATCCGGTGCGCTACATGCTGGTGATCGCGCGCGGTCTGTTCCTGCAGGACATGCCGCTGGCGGTGGTGCTCGGTCAGGCATGGCCGATGGCGCTGATCGCCGCGGCAATGCTGACGATGGCCGGTCTCACCGTGCGCCGCGCGCTGAGCTAAATTGGCCGCAATTGCCGCCGGCTGCCTTATTCCGCTGCCGCCTGCCGGGGTTGCTCACGACCACCCATGTAGTCAACGCTCACAGGCTGATTGGTCTCGAAGGGGCTCTTGAGATCAAGTTCCTTCGCGATTTCGCGGACGGCGGGAAACACCTCGGTTCCGAGCAGACGGACACATGACTTGGCATCCGGGTGGGTTATGGTGCCGTCGTTGCCCCAGAAGGCGAGGATGCCAGGGCGCGTTTCCTCCAACAGGATGCGAAGCTTGGCGACCACCTGCTTCGGCGTGCCGGCGATGACCATCATCTCTTTGAGCTGCCCCGCAAGATCGGGACGCGCGCGTGGGCTGGTCGAGCGGCCAACTGCGAACTCGACAAAGCCGCGACGGTTCTCCGGGCTGTAATAGCCCGCCGGCGTGCTCCAGACGGGGTGGGCCAATCCGGTGAACTCGCCCTGCATCCATAGGAACTGACGCGCGTTTTCCAGCGCCTTCTCTTCGGTTTCGGCGACATGGATCTGCTTCAGAAGTCCGTGGTACGGAGAGCCTCCGGCGAAGCCGGCCTTTGCTGCTTCATCGTCGTAGAGCTTCCAGATCTGCTTCGTGCGTTCGACCGGCGTGTTGAGCGCGATATACGGATAGCCGTGCTGCGCCGCCCAGAGGATCGTCTCTTTGCTGATGACGCCGGGGATCCAGATGCGCGGATGCGGCTTCTGCATCGGCACCGCCCATGGATTGACCACACGATGCTGGTAGTGGGTGCCTTCCCATCGAAACGGCCCCGGGGTGGTCCAGGTCTTGATGATCAGGTCGTGCGCCTCTTCGAAGCGCTCGCGATTGAAGGCGGGGTTCACGCCATTGGCGAGCTGCTCCTGACCGCCGCCACGCACGAAGCCGGAGACCAGTCGTCCTTTCGAGATCATGTCAATCATCGCCAGCTCTTCGGAGAGCTGCACCGGGTTGTCGGACAGCGGCAGCGGATTGCCCAGGATGACGATCTTCACGTTCTTGGTGACGGCTGCGAGGATCGCGGCGAATATATTGGTTCGTGCCTGCATGCAGAACGGTGCATTGTGATGCTCGTTGAGCATGATGCCGTCGAAGCCGAGTTCGTCACACATGACGTAGTGTTCGAGGTATTCGTTGTAGAGGCGGCTGCCTTCCGCTGGATCGAAGTGGCTGTTCGAGAACATCAGCGCAGTGGCGCCGAAGTCGAGGCCCGCTTTCGCGGAATAGGCCGACATGGGTTGTTCGGTGAAATACATGAGGTGCATGACGACTTCCTTCCAGTCGGGACGGTTGCATCGAGGCTAGCCCTGCGCCTCATTTGCCGCAACGGTCCGCCGAGTTGGTAAAAATGCGGCCGACGCGCGATGATCGGTAGCGGAGCAGCCGCAGCAGGAGAGATCGATGAGACCGGAAGAAGTTGGATTTTCACCGTCGCGACTGGCGCGCCTGGATGACGTGATGAAGCGTCGCTATGTAGACAGCGGCCATTTGCCCGGTGTGCTCACCATGATCTACCGCCGCGGCAAGCTGATTCATACCGGCATGTCGGGACAGATGGATCTGGAACGCGGCAAGCCCATGCGCGAGGATACGATCTTTCGCATCTATTCGATGAGCAAACCGATCACGGCGGTCGCATTGATGATGCTGGCCGAGGAGGGTCTGATCGGCCTCGACGACAATGTCTCAACGCATATTCCATCGTGGAAGGAGCTAGGCGTCTACGCAACTGGATTGCCCAGTATCGCGACCACCGCGGCACCGACTTTCCTGACAACACCACCGGCGCGGCCTATGAAGGTTGTCGATCTGGTGACGCATACGTCGGGCCTGACTTATGGGTTCCTAAATCGCACCAGCGTTGACCGCGCGTATCGGCGAGCGCGCATCGCCGAGCCCAGCGCTGAAGGCGGGCTCGACGCTATGATCGAGCATCTTGCGACGTTGCCGCTGGAGTTCTCGCCGGGAACACAGTGGAACTACTCGGTGGCGATCGACGTGATGGGCTACCTTGTGCAGAAGCTCAGCGGCACGAGCTTCGGTGAGTTCCTGCGCACGCGGCTGTTTGAGCCGTTGGGTATGACGGACAGCGGCTTCTGGTGCCCGCCCGAGAAGATCGACCGTTTCGCATCGTGCTACATGCCCAGGCCTGGCGGTGGGCTACAGACACAGGACGATTCCGGGAAGAGCACATACGCTGCGCCACCAAGTCTGGAGTCCGGTGGCGGCGGCATGGTTTCGACCGCGCATGACTACCTCCGGTTCTGTGCAATGATGCTGAACGGCGGAACCCTGGACGGCGTCCAGATACTCAGTCCCAAAACCGTGGCCTTGTTCAGCCTGAATCATCTGCCCGACAACAAGGAGTTGGCGGATATGGCGCCCCCCGGCAACTTCGGCGAGTCGGGTTATTCGGGTATCGGGTTCTCGATCGGGTGCGGCGTGAACATCGACGTCGCCAAGACGCGGCTTCCCGGCACGCTGGGCGAGTTCTTCTGGGGCGGTGCAGCTGCCACGGCTTTCTGGATCGATCCGAAAGAGGAGCTGGCGGTGGTGTTCATGACGCAGGTGATCGGCAGCGAAGTCCGCCTGACGTTGCGTCGTGACCTTCGCACGTTGGTCTATGCTGCGATGAACAAGTCATTCGCATAGGGCGGGGAGAAGAACATGTCACCAGGGTTGGTCGATCACCTGCGCTACGAGCCGGAAGACAGCGGGATCCTTTGGATCAGGTTCAATCGACCTGAGCGCTTGAACGCACTGGTTGGTACTGCGGAAGAGAACAGCACGGTCGCCAAGGTCGGGGAGTACATGCGGGCGGGAGATGATGATCCCAACATCCGCGTCATCGTGCTCACCGGCGTCGGCCGTGCATTCTGTGCCGGCGCCAATCTCGCGTCCAAGGCGACAGCAGACGTCACCGGCGAAAATTTCATCGGCAATCGTGCGCCGCATGAAGGGCCCGACGGTGCGCGTCAGCATTTCTACCACGGCTTCACAGCGCTGCACCGTGATATCTCGCTGATCCGCAAGCCCACGATCGCGATGATCAATGGTCCGGCAGTCGGTTCGGGCATGGACATGGCGCTGCATTGCGACATCCGTGTGGGCTGCGAGAAGACGCGTTTCATCGCCTATCACAATGCCGGCCAGATCATCGAGAACGGTGGTTCGTACTACCTTCCCAAGATGATCGGCCTCGGCCGCGCGCTGGAATTCGCCTATACCGGCGAGCTGAACGCGGAGCGTGCCCATGAGTGGGGCATCCTCAATCACCTGGTGCCATCGGAGAAGTTGGAAGAGACTACAAGGGAACTGTGCGAAAGCATCATAGCGCGACCGCCGCTGGTCCAATGGGTCAGCAAACGCGTCATGCGTGCCGCGCTGGACAGCACGCTGGAGACTACGATGGTCCTCACCTCCAACGCCGGCGGCATTCTGCAGAACTCGGAGGACGCGAAAGAGGCGAGGCGCGCCTTTGTCGAGAAGCGAAAGGGGCGCTTCAAGGGCATATGACGGCGCGGCCAGACGACCCGAACCCTTTCGATCGCAGCCGTGCATCTCGAACAAGTTCCATGATCGTTACGATACTGAGCCAAAGTAATATCTGGATCAAGTGTGGGGTTCTGATCCGCTGGGGCTCATAGTGCGGCGGGAACGCCAAGTCCTGCCCGAATAGGGGTGGCCCGCCGGGCTTTCCGTGCGGGGGACGCGGCAAAGGGTCGCCCGGTATCAACCTGCCGTGTGCTTGTGCGCGAAGCCAACAATAAGAACTGAGGCCCCTGCCTTTCAACGGGGCCTCCGGAGGAGTAGCGGGTCCTTGCTCCTTGACGCGGGCTACGGCGATCTCAGCCGTTGGTATTGTATTTGAAGTCGGGAAGGCCCTGTAGAGCCTCCTTCGTGCCGCCAGGAAGGACGACTTTCTTGTCGACGATCTTTAGAGACGTGAAAGGCAGTGCGACATATTTCGTGCCGAGGCCCAAAAATCCCCCGACCGACAAGATAGCGTATGGTGCCTGACCGCCCGGGGTTATTATCAGATCGTCGATGGTTCCGACCGTTTCGTTGTTCTCGTTACTGACCGAGCTTCCGACCATTTTCGATGAGCGATAGCCGGTGGCCAAAGTTTGGGGGTCCACTCTCATCAGCGTCACTGTCTGGGGGTTCAGTTGCGCATAAGCCGGTCCGGATAACATAGCTGCAGCGAGTGCGGCGGCGGGCACCAGGATGAGTGACTGCTTCATGACTGAACCTCAACGCATTGCCGTAAGGTCGCAAGCAACTCAGATCGATCCGAGTTGCATCATTGGTCCTGTCTACATCCCCACGTTCTCGTGTGATGGCGGGTATCGATCCGTTGAGCCTGGGCTGGCCCTCGTGCTGGGTCGCAGTTACCGTGGGCTCTGCCGACGGTTCAGAAGGAGATTAGGAATGGCCGAAGCCAAACTCGCTCCCAGCCTCCCTCAGTGGATGGTCGACCATGCGAACCGCTACATTTCCAGCGGTGGCAAGGAGGGGCACATCTATACGGTGACCCCGCCAGGCTATTCGGAGATGCACGTACCGTCTTTGCTCTTGACGACAACTGGCCGGAAATCGGGCGAGAAATACATCTTCCCGCTGTTCTACGGCGAGGACGGCAAGAACTACATCATTGTCGCCTCGAAGGGTGGCGCTCCTCAGCATCCCAACTGGTATCGGAACCTCGTCGCCAATCCCGAGGTCGAGGTTCAGGTCGGAACGAGAAAGCTCAAGAGCGAAAGCCCGGACAGCTACCGGCGCCGAGCGCGATAAGCTCTGGGAAAAGGCACTCAAGTTCTGGCCGCCATATGCGGATTACGCAAAGAAGACCGAGCGCCAGATCCCGGTAGTGCTGTTGGAACCTGCCGGATAGATGTCAACTGACCTGAGCCCGGAAAACTGGACCGCGGTAAACGAGAAAATCCCGGTAGGTTTGGCGATCGACCAACCGGGGGGAATCGGCGATGAAGCGGTCGCGGTTCAGCGAGCAGCAGATCGCGTTTATTCTGCACCAGGCGGAGGAAGGTGTTGCGGTCGAGGATGTTTGCCGCAAGGCGGGCATCTCGCTGCAGACCTACTATCGGTGGCGGAAGAAGTATGGTGGCTTGATGCCGTCGGAGATGAAGCGGCTGAAGCTGCTGGAGGAGGAGAACTCCCGGCTGAAGAAGCTTGTGGCGGATCTCTCGCTGGACAAAGCCATGCTGCAGGATGTCGTCAAAAGAAAGCTTTGAAGCCTGCTCGGGCCCGGCAGCTGGTCGAGTATCTACGGACCAGCTACCGGATCAGCATCCGGCGTGCCTGTGGCGTGGTCAGCTTCGACCGCTCCACCTTCCACTATAAGCACCGCCGTCCTGAGCAGGCGAGCCTCCGGAAGCGTATCCGCGAGCTGTCGGAAGCCCGTGTCAGATACGGCTATCGACGCATCCACGTCCTGCTGCGGCGCGAGGGCTGGACGATCAACCACAAGCGCACGCGCCGTCTGTATCGCGAGGAGGGCCTGCAATTGCGCCGGAAAACGCCGAAGCGAAAGGTGTCGGCGAAGCGTCGCGAGGACCGTGTCGTCGCCACGGCCGCCAACGACTGCTGGTCGATGGACTTTCTGTCAGACCAACTGTTCGACGGCCGAAAGATCCGCGTGCTCACCATCGTTGACAACTTCACCCGGGTCTCGCCGGCGATCGACGTACGGCTGAGCTATCGAGGTGCGGATGTGGTGGCGACGCTGGAGCGAATTGCCGAGGTGTATGGTCGGCCGAAGCGGATACGCGTAGACAATGGGCCGGAGTTCATCTCGAAGGATCTCGACCTTTGGGCTTGGCTGCATGGCGTCGAGCTCGACTTCTCACGACCGGGCAAGCCGACGGACAACGCCTTCGCGGAGTCGTTCAATGGCAGGTTCCGCGCGGAGTGTTTGAACACATACTGGTTCCTCAGCCTGGATGACGCCAGGCTGAAGTGTGAAGCTTGGCGGAGAGATTATAATGAGGTCCGTCCGCACAGTGCGATCGGCAACCAAACCCCGATGGCGCGGGCATTTGCATCAGGTCAGGCATGCCTGACCTGATGCAAACAGAGCCGGAGGATTCTCGTTCAAAGTGGTCCAGAGATGGGGCCAGGCTCATCAACGGCGCGGCGGCGCCAATTGACTGGAGGGTCCCAGGGGAGCAAGGCAAAACCAATCGCCGCGCGAGAAAAAAGGGACATTCGGATGCTACGTAGCATCGAAATCGATATCGTAATCGTGCGGGGCAGGGCCGGCCTCATCCACGCGCGCAGCCGGCAGATGCGCAGCCTATTGCTTATGGGCAGATCGGAGGATGAGCTGTGGCGGGACATGGATCCTGTCCTGCGGGATCTTCTTGATATGCAGGGTGATACGGTTGTGACGATGACGATAGATCGGCCAGGGCGTCGCGTTCGCGTCGATGTAGAGTGACAACGACTGAGCAATACCGCGCTCGTATCAAGGTCCTCGGCCTAACACCGATCGGTCGGGCCAGCGCTGGGAAATATCAGTTTCATCGGGCTCGCGGCGGCCGCGTATACCCTATCCGCGACCCGGATGACCTGACAGAGGGAGAGCGCAAGGAGATGATCGAGTACTATGAGCAACAATTCTCTCTGGAGTGAACCACGTTCATGGGGAACAGTGTCTCGACCGCATTCACCCCGCCCCGGTCCATTAGGGACTCTGGCAATCGCCACCGTTCCTTCAAGATTGCTTCTCCCGCTTCCCATAACGTTCGGCATATTCCGCGCAATGTTCGCGAACATGCGCTATCCATTTCTCGTTCCATCCCCACCAGTCGCTATCAAACACGGTCGACCGGAAACCAAGCTTCGGGTCTTTGGCATTTTCTGATTGCCATAGCTGAGTATGATTTTTGATCTTGAACTCAGGTGTCCTTCGTCCTGCATAAGCTTAACGACCTGACCGGCGCGATATTTTCGCCGGTCCACTCCTTGATAACCGCGATGGATGCTGCGGCATGGCCCGGCGTCCTCTTGGCAAACTCAATCACCTGATCTGCGCCAGCCGGACGGTTGGCTAGGAGCGGCGCGAAGTTGACGCGGAAGGCGTATTGCGGGTCATCCCTCTCCTCCGGCGTCAGCTGTCGGAGAAGGCGTCCATCATGGTTTCGATGGTGCGCGGCAAGTTCCTGGCGCGCTCCAGTACGGCGCGCGATAGCGTAACGGGTTCACTTTGCTTATCGCGCACGTGCAGCGCCGCGCCATTGATAGGGAAAAAGCTTGCTATTTCGAAGGGGTTAATGGTCGGAGTGAGAGGATTCGAACCTCCGGCCCCTGCGTCCCGAACACAGTGCTCTACCAGGCTGAGCTACACTCCGGCCAACGCGGCGCATATAGCCCCGGCAATTCTCGGCGGCAAGGCGCGGCTACAGCCGACGGGCTTCTGTGCGATCGCCAGGATGCAGCTCACTCAGTCGCCGCAGAACAGCGGCCGGCCCCTCGAGCACCTGATAAAGCCGACGCACCTCAGGGCCGGCGAAATCGGCGGTGATTGCGGCCTCGATCGCGGCCAGAAAGGGTGCGGCGGAGCCGGCGACGTTGCAGATCAGGATCGGCTTGCTGTGCAGCCCGAGCTGGCGCCAGGTGATGATTTCAATAGTCTCGTCCAGTGTTCCAAGGCCACCCGGCAGCGATACGAATGCATCGGCAAGCTGGAACATCTGCTGCTTCCGGCTGTGCATGGAGTCGGTCACGAGCAGTTCGGTGTTGCCCCCATGCGCAACCTCGCGCCGCGTAAGGAATTCCGGGATTACTCCGACCACTTCCCCGCCTGCCGCCAGAACCGCGTCTGCGAGTACGCCCATCAATCCGATACCGCCTCCGCCATAGACCAGTCGGACGCCGGCCTGCGCCAGTCCCTCCCCTAGGGTCTGCGCGGCAGCCCGGTATGCGGGATCGTTCCCTGATCGGGAACCGCAATAGACTGCGACGGCGGTTATTCTGTTCATATCATCCATGTGGCCGGTTGGACGCATCTATGCCAAGGGATTCGCACAGCGGCCTGGAATTTTGCCGGTGGCTGCGCGTCCACGTAACGAAAGAGGGGAGTCGTATGACGAGAAAGCTTTTGCTGGGAATGGTTGTGGCGGTTGGCACGGCGGGTTCGGTCCAGGCGCAGGAGTTCAACATTATTGAAACCAGGCAGGCCGGACAGGACCTGCTCAGCGGCAATTTCAGCGGCATACGTGCCGTCGTCGCGGCGAAGGGCGATGTGAAGACGCTGGAGAACCCCGCCAAGGCGATGGCGCGATGGATGAAGCAGTTCCCGACGACGTTCCCGGCCGGAAGCGACAAAGCTCCGACCAAGGCATTGTCACCTGTGTGGTCGGATCCGACGGGCTTCCACAAGGCTGCAGACGATTTCGTCGCGGCCGCCGACAAGCTGACCCAGCTTGCCAAGGCAGGCGATGCAGAAGGAGTGGAGGCGCAGGTCAAGGTTGTGGGCGACGCCTGCGCAGCGTGCCACCGGACCTATCGCCAGCGCTGAAGGCGGAGCCAGGTGTGGTTAAGCGGGCCCTAGCCGGCCCGCACCAATCTACCGGGGGTGGCGCCGGTATATGCGCCCTGCTCGAACACCGGAGTGCCCGCAACGAAGGTTGCGATGTAGCCATCTACGCGCTGCACCAGCCGACGTCCGCCAGCCGGCAGGTCGTAACGGATTTCCGGCACGTGCAGGCGGAGCCGTTCGAAGTCGATGACGTTGACGTCGGCCTTCAGACCCGGCGCCAGGCGTCCGCGGTCGCCAAAGCCGAAGAAGTCCGCGGTCTCGCTCGTCTGACGCTTGACAATCAGCTCCAGCGGCAGTCCTGGCCCGCGCTTCCGATCGCGCGCCCAGTGAGCAAGCATCCAACTCGGCAAGGAGGCATCGCTGATTGACGAGCAGTGCGCTCCGCCGTCTGACAGGCCGAGTACCGTTTCCGGCGACGTCAGCATGGTGCGGATGATGTCGTGGTTGTCCTCGTTGTAGCCGACAATCGGGAAGAACAGGAACTTGTCCAGTCCGCCAGCCAGGTAGTCATACGCGACCTCATCCGGCGAATGGTTCGACCGCTTCGCCATCGCGGCGATGCTGCTGGAAGCTTCCGGCTCGTAGTCCGGCGGATCGCCCATGACGAACATGCGATCCCAACGCGTGGTGATCTGCATGCGGAACTGCGACAACCGGCTCACCAATTCGTCGGATGGTTTGTCGTTCAGGATGGCCGCGCGGATCGCGGAGTCCTGCAAGCGCGCCAAGCGCTCCTTCGCCGGCAGCTTCAGCAATTCCTGATAGCTCGGCCGAATCGAGAAGGGGTTGAGCGCCGTATCGACGCCAAGCATGACGCCGACCGGCCTGCCGGCTATCTGAGCGGTGACGTGCGCACCCTGAGCACGGGCAGCGCGCACGCCCTCCATCAGGCGCTGCCAGCGGACCGGATCGGTAGGGCGATCGGTCAGCAGGAACCACACCGGTCGGCCGGTTTGCTGACTGAGCCGCGTCATCCAGGCAAGCTCCTCGCCCTCGATGTCGAAGTCACTGTTTACGCCGAATGCCCCGTGGCGCAGGCCCCGGAAGGCCGAACCAATGCCAAGCAGCTCTTCCACCTCGGAGTAGCGGCCCGGCACCATCTCGCCGGTCGGCGTCTTGTGCGAGTTGGTGCGCGAGGTGGTGAAGCCGAATGCGCCCGCCTCCAACGCCTCACGCGTCAGGCGACGCATCGCCTCGATGTCCTCAGCAGTCGCCTTCTCCCGGTTGATCGCGCGCTGGCCCATCACGTAGACCCGTAGCGGGTGATGTGGCACCTGGGCGGCCACGTCGATCGCGCGCGGCATCCGCTCGAGCGCGTCAAGGTATTGCGGAAAGCTCTCCCAGTCCCAGCTCAGACCTTCCGACAGGGTGATTCCAGGGATCTCCTCCACCGCCTCCATCAGACCGATCAGCGATGCATGGTGTTCGCGCCGGACCGGGGCGAAGCCGACGCCGCAATTGCCGAACAGAATCGTGGTCACGCCGTGCCAGGAGGACGGCGCCAGCTCACTGTCCCAGGTCGCCTGGCCGTCGTAGTGGGTATGCACATCCACCCAGCCGGGGGTTACCAGCGAACCGTCGGCGTTGATTTCGCGCCTCGCCGGGCCCGCCTTGCCGCCGACCTGGACGATGCGGTCGCCCTCGATCGCCACGTCGCCCACGAACCGGTCATTGCCGGTGCCGTCAACGATGGTCCCACCGCGAATGACCGTATCGTGCATGGCCGCTCTCTCCTGATTCCGTTGTGCTGCAAGAGATACCGGTGGAGACAGCCGGTCAAGGCAACCAGGCTATATCAGACCGCTGGTCCTATATGCGTCGCGCAATGGCGCCACAAAGCCAATGCTGCCCAGGCTCAACTCACCGGTGGAATCAATAATCTCAGCGCTCTGCGGCCATGTTCCATCAGCGCCGCGCCTGAGAACTTCTCCGACGATCGCTGTCGAATGCACCACCACAATCTCCTGCACGCAAGGCATCGTCATGTAGGCGCGGATATTGGCGCGCGTCTTCGATACATTCGTCGGAGACAGGATCTCGATCAGCACCAGCGGCTCGTGCATCAGATGTTCGCCGGTTGGTGGTGCGCACGTGATGCCTAGGTCGGGGACGAGGCAGTTGTCCTCGGACCGTTCAGCGGGGACAACGCCTGGTGCGGTAACAACCCTGCAGGCACTGTCCTGGGCGTCAAGCTGCGCTATGATTAGGAAAGCAAGCCGACCTTGGATGGAGCCATGCCGATCGGAGGCGGGCGCCATCATCTCCGGCTCCCCGTCCCGCAGCTGCCAGAGCGCGCCAGACCGGTCGTCCGGTTCCCACTCCAGGAACTCCGCGACGGTCATGCGAGGCGGCAGCTTCAACGCAGTCGACATCAGGCACAAGATGCGCGCTGCCATGGCTGGCTTCAAGCTGCCATGCCGGCCGGACCTTATCTGCGAATCCTTGCAGATCGCCGACGCGCGCGCCCAGAATGATCCGGCAAGCCGAGAGGCCTAACATGAGCCAGATCCACCTTCGCCACGGCATCTTCCTGCCGCCTTTCCATCCAATGGACGAGAACCCCGCGGCATGCATGGACCGCGATCTCGAGCTGATGCAGTGGCTTGACCGCCTCGGCTTCCATGAAGCCTGGATCGGCGAGCATCATTCGGCAGGTTGGGAGACGATCAGCTCGCCCGAATTGTTTATCGCTGTCGCGGCTGAACGAACTCGATCGATCCGCTTCGGCACGGGCGTGATCTCGCTGCCGTACCACAACCCGCTCATGGTGGCGAACCGCATCATCCAGCTCGACCACCACACGCGCGGGCGCGTCATGTTCGGCGCCGGTCCTGGCCTGCTTGCATCCGACGCATTGATGCTTGGCATCGATCCCAACACGCAGCGCGACCGGATGGCCGAGGCGCTGGATGTGATCCTGCGCTTCTTCAACGGCGAGATCGTCACCGAGAAGACCGACTGGTACACCTTCGTCAACGCGCGTTCGCATCTGCGCCCGTATACACGGCCGCATCCCGAGGTCGCGGTGGTCAGTGCGGTGACGCCATCCGGCGGACGCCTCGCCGGTAAGTACGGCCTCAGCATGATCTGCGTCGCCGCGACTAATCCGTTCGGCTATGATGCGCTGGCTGCCAACTGGCAGATCGCCAATGACATTGCAGCCGAGCAGGGGCGCACGATGGACCCGGCGCGGCTGCGCCTGGTGGGTCCGATGCACATCGCGGAGACGCGCGCCAAGGCATTCGAGAATTGCCGCTTCGGCTTCGAGCGCTACCTGGGATATCTCAACAACAACCAGCCACGCTTCATTGTCCCGCCTGGTCAGGACGCGGCTGAGTGGTTCGTGGAGAACAAGTACGGCGTGATCGGCACACCGGATGACGCGATCGCGCTGATCGAGCGCTTGCAATCGAAGCAGGGCGAGTTCGGCGTATTCCTCCACCAGGCGCATAACTGGGCGGACTGGGAAGCAACCAAGCGTTCCTACGAGCTTTATGCGCGTTACGTGATGCCGCACTTCTCCGGCGACAACATTCCACGCATCGAGTCATTTGACTGGTGCACGGAGCATCGGGACGAGCTGACCGAGAAGCGCTCCACCGCTGCGCGCGCCATGTTCGACAAACACGAAGCGGAGATCCGTGCACGACAGGAGGGCAGCATGGTGCGGCCGAAAGCGGGGCGTGAGGCGTGGTGACGTGGCTGGCGTCATCCTGACGGTGCTCGACCAGCCTTCAGCGGCCGGCGCCTTGCTTGGTGCATCGCATTACCTGGCAGGACTGTGCCAGGCCAAGCGCATCAACGCGCTGTTGGTTCGGACACCGCCAGAAGCGCTGCTGGCGCTGAGTGAAGAAGTGCTGACAGCACAGCGCGAAGCCGAGCTGCGCGATATGGAGGCCGTGCGCGCCAAAGCCGTGCGAGCCGTCTTCGACACGTGGGCGGCCGCTCTGCCTCCTGGTCTGGCGACCGACTGGATCGACATCGACGGAATTTCAGAATTGATCGTCGAAGAACGCGGCCGTCGCGCCGACTGGATCGTAATCGAGCGCCCGCTACGACTACGGCACGAGCTGGCAGGCGTTGCGGGCCGCGATGTTCGCCACGGACCGGCCCATCCTGCTTGTCCCGTCAAATTGCACCGCCGAGTTCGGCCGTCGCGTCGCCATCGCGTGGCGCGATGATGAGCGAGCCACCAAGGCCGTCCTCGCCGCGGTTCGCTGTCTCACCCATTGCGAGCAGGTTTACGTGCTCGCCGGCATGCGCGACGGCTCGCTGCAACCGCAAGTGCCGGCAATCCTCTCGGAGCATGGGATCACGGCGGAGTTGCATATCCTGAAGATCCGCGAGGCGCCGTTCGGAGCCACGCTGCTGCGCAAGGCACACGAACTCGGAGCGGATATGCTGGTGATGGGCGCCTATCAGCATTCGCCGTTGCGCGAACTGTTACTCGGCGGCGTCACCCGCCATGTCATGAGCAACTCCGACCTGCCGGTGCTGTTGCGTCACTGAGCGCCTTGCCGTCGCTGCCAGCTTCGGTCCTTGCTCGTGCTGACGAAGTGGTCGCTTGGCCACTCACGGCAGCTCCCGATTTAGCGGCGCGAGTCGCCTCAGAGACGATGGCAATAGCGTCAGCGGAGCACGGGTGAACGCTTCCAGGGCCGCCACAGGATATGCGGCAGTCCGCTTGCCGCCCAAACTAGTAAAGTGCGATGATACGATCGTCGGGCGCGTCCGGCCAAAACCGTGGTCTGCGTCCTCGTCCCAGAACTTTGATCTGAAGCATCAGGAGATCCCGCCAAGGCCGAATCAGGATCGAGCAAAAGAACGCATAAAGGGGGGCCATATAATATGGTAAAATTCTTCGGCCAACGAAGCTTCCGACAACCGATCAGGCCATTAAAAAGGCGGCGCTTCTTCATTTCAATTGCTGGGGCGGTGGTCACACGGCCAATCTGGGCGCAGGAACCGCAAGGTACAGTTCATCTTGGTTGGCTCGCGCGTGGCCAGGTGTCGAGTAGTTCCCGAGCGTTTTTGGACACGCTTCGGCATCTTGGCTGGGCAGAAGGCAGAAATCTGATTATCGAGCGTCGGTTCGCTGATAGCGAGGAAAGCTATCACAAGGCGGCGGCCGAACTCGCTGCCGCCGAACTGGACGTGCTGTTTGGTGCAGGGGCGCCCGCGCCGACGAGGTGATCGAGTGAAAAGGCTGCGGTTTAGACGGCGCAGGTTCATCGCATTCCTGACCATCGTGTCGCGCCAGCTTGCGTGGCGCGCGACGCTCGCTGATCCGGCGGTCAAGCCAGTCGTGGGATATCTCGACAGCGGCTCCCCCGAGCACAACTGGGCGGCCTCCTTTCGAGAAGGCCTGCGCCAGGCAGGGTATATCGAGAACGAGAACGTGGTTATCGAGGACCGATGGGCGGAGGGACACTATGCCCGGTTGGCAGAGTTGGCTGCCGATCTCGTGCGTCGGCGGGTCGCAGTACCCGTGGCAACCAGCACTCCTCCGGCGCTGGCCGCCAAGGCGGCAACCACCACGATACCCGTGGTATTCACGACGGGCAGCGACCCGATCACGTTCGGTCTGGTGGCGAGCCTCAGCCAGCCCGGCGGCAACCTGACGGGGATCACCAGGATGAACCTGCAGATCGGGCCCAAGCGACTCGAACTGCTGCACGAGCTGCTGCCCAATGCGGCCGAGGTCGCCCTATTGATGAATCCGACCAATCCAAATGCCGCGATCCTTTCGCAGGAGGTGCAGACCGCGGCCGCCGAAGTCGGGCTGCACATAAGAGAGCTTAGAGCGCAAACGGACGATGGTCTGACAGCAGCATTCGAGGCCCTGGATCAAACAGGGGTGCAAGGACTTCTCGTTGGCCCTGATCCCTTCTTCAACAGTCGCATCGAGCGCTTCGCCACCCTGACGGTGGCACATGCCGTACCGACAATCTACCAGTACCGCGAGTTTGCAGCGGCAGGTGGATTGCTCAGCTATGGAGCAAGTTTATCTGACGCGCATCGCCAGGTTGGCGTCTACACTGGTCGCATTCTCTCCGGCGCCCGGCCCGCCGATCTGCCGGTGCAGCAATCAACGAAGGTCGAACTGATCCTTAATCTCACCACAGCGAAAGCCCTGCGTCTGGACGTTCCGATGCCGCTGCTGGCCCGCGCCGACGAGGTGATAGAGTGACAACACTGCTCGGACGTCGCATGTTTGTCGGCGGAGCGATGGCCCTTCCGGGAGCAACCGCACGCGCGGAAACGGGGAAGGTACATCGGGTTGGGTTGATCCAATTCGGTGCCCCCGGCACGGGGATCCTCGCGCCCGAAATGGCGCAAAACTTCGCGCGGCGCGGATATATCGAGGGCCGGAACCTCACTCTGGATCGCCGTGCGGCGGCAGGCAAAGGCGACAGCCTTCCTGGTATCATCGCTGAGCTGACAACAGAACAGGTCGAAGTAATCATCACACAAGGCTACCCGCCAACTGCCGCGACCAAGCATCTTGCTGGCACCACGCCTGTCGTAGCAACGTTTGCGGGCGATCTCGTTGACACCAACTTGGTGGCAACGATTGCGCGACCTGGCGGCAACATCACCGGTGTTTCGGATTTCGCGACGGAGCTTTCGCCGAAGCGCCTGGCGCTGCTGACCGAAGCTGTCCCTACCCTACGCCGCATCGCGCTGCTCTACGATGCTGCGGATCCGGCCATGACCCTGCGCTATCAGGCTGTGACATCGGGGGCACGACAGCTCAATTTGTCGATCGTACCCTTTGGGTTGCGTGAGCCTAATGACTTCGACCCAGCCTTTGCCGAGATGAGCAAGGTCCCTCCCGATGCGATCATGTTGGTCACTGATGTCCTGACAGCATCCAATCGCCAACGGGTCATCCAGTATGCGCAGGAACATCGCATCCCCACCATGTTCGAGTATGCCTTTCTCGTTCATGACGGTGGGCTGCTTTCATATGGGGCGCACCTGGGCGCGCTGTTTGACCGAGCCACGGACCTTGCTGTCCGCATCCTAAACGGTGCCAACCCCGCTGAGCTGCCGATCGAATTCCCTACACGCTTCCAGTTCGCCGCCAACCTCAAGACTGCCAAGTCAATCGGGCTGACGCTACCCGCATCAGTGCTCGCCCGCGCCGATGAGGTGATCGAATGAGGCGGCGCGAGTTCATTGCCGGGCTCGGATGGGCAGTGACGTGTCCCCTCGCAACAAATGCGCAGCATACTGATCGTGTACGGCGCGTTGGCGTGCTCATGCACGTAACGGAGCACGATGCCGACGGGCAGGCTCGCCTTGGCGCATTTGTGGAACGGCTGAAGGAACTAGGCTGGATCGAGGGCCACAACCTGCGCCTCGACGTCCGATGGGGGCCGGACGATCCCAATCGGTATCCACGTCAGGCCGCCGAATTGGTCGCAATCGCGCCGGATGTTTTAGTCGCCCCGACCAGCTTTACCGTGGCCGCCCTGCAAAGAGCGACGCGGGGTATACCAATAGTGTTCATAGGTGTGATCGACCCCCTCGGGGCTGATATCGTGCCCAGCTTGGCCCGACCGGGCGGCAACACCACAGGAATTATCGCGTTCGAGTAACACGATCGGCGGGAAGTGGCTTGAGTTGCTAAAAGAAATTGCACCTCAGGTCACTCGGGCGGCAGTTCTACGCGATGCCTCGAACGCCTCGGGAGTAGGGCAGTTTGCTGCAATTCAGGCAGCAGGCATAGACGGGATCGACCTGAGCGTGATCGGGTTGAAGGACGCCGAACGGCTTGAGCGCGCCATTGCGGCATTCGCGAACAGCCCCAACGGCGGGCTCGTCGTAACTGCCAGCCCGTTTGGCGTGAACCATCCAGACGTAATAGCTGCGCTCGCAGCCAAGTACAAGCTGCCTGCTATCTATCCATTCCGCTACTTCATCGGGGCTGGTGGGCTGATCTCCTATGGCCCCGATCTGGTTCTCCAGTCTGGGCCAGCGGCCGCTTACGTCGACCGTATTCTCAAAGGCGAGAAGCCGGGTGACTTGCCGGTGCAGGCGCCTACCAAATACGAATTAATCATCAACCGCAGAGCGGCCACGGCTCTCGGCCTGCATGTGTCGCCCGCACTACTTGCTCGCGCCGACGACGTGATCGAATGAAGCGCCGCGGCCTGATTACTGCAGCTGCCGGGGCGGCCCTCTGGCCGCGCGGGACGCGCGAGCAGCAAGCCCCGATGCCGCTGATCGGCTTCCTCAGTGGAGCGTCGGCCGACGCATGGGCCCCGCTGGTTACTGCGTTTAGCCAAGGCCTTGATGAGATCGGCTACAACGTAGGCAAGAACATCGGCCTTGAATTTCGCTGGGCGGATTATCACTACGAGCGGCTGCCGGACCTCGCTGCGGACCTGGTTCAACGTCAAGCGGCGGTGATCGTCGCCACGGGAGGACCTCCCGCAATCCGCGCCGCTATGGCCGCCACGCAGACGATACCCATCGTCTTCACGATCGGTGCCGATCCCGTGCAGCAGGGCTTCGTCGCCAGCCTAGGTCGGCCAGGCGGCAATGCAACCGGCGTCACCATGTTTACCGCCCAGCTGATCACAAAACGCCTGCAGTTGCTCCACGAACTGCTTCCCGGTGCGGTCTCTGTTGCCGCGTTGCTGAACCCCCACAATCCGGCCGCCCAGAGCTACACCGAGGACTTGCAGACGGCCGCCAGCTTGCTTGGACTTAAGATGCAGATAGTGATGGCCAGCAGTGCACGTGAGCTGGACGCCGCCTTTGAGACGCTGAGGGAACGCCGCACCCACGCGCTTCTTCTGATTACGGATCCATTCTTCGAGAACCGCCGCGAGCAGCATATTGCGCTTGCCGCCAGCCATGCGATTCCGACGATCTATGCCTGGCGCGAGGATGCGGTCGCCGGCGGCCTGATCAGCTATGGCACCAGTATCCGAGACCTCTATCGCCAGACCGGCGTCTTTACTGGGAAGATACTGAAGGGTGCGCGGCCCAGCGATCTCCCGGTCGAGCAGGCGACCAAAATCGAGCTGGTAATCAATCTCAAGACCGCGAAGGCTCTTGGACTTACCATCCCCCAGTCGATCCTCGCCCGCGCTGATGAGGTGATCGAATGAGCGAGCCGCGGCCTGGCGCGAACAAACCGGTGGCGTCGCGGCGCGGACGGCTCTTCATCAAGTATGTGGCCTCACTGGTCGGCCTTGTGGCTACAGTGCTGATTGGCAACGGTGCACTCGACATCTGGTTCTCCTATAAAGAAGCGCAACAGGCGCTGGTGCGCATCCAGCAGGAGAAAGCCGAGGCGGCGGCTCAGCGGATCGCGGCCTTTGTCGAGGAGATCGAGCGGCAGATCGGCTGGACAACGCACGCGCAGTGGTCGGCCGGCAGCGTTGACCAACGCCGGTTCGACTATGTGCGGCTACTGCGACAGGTCCCGGCGATCACGGAGCTCGTTCAGCTGGACAGCGATGGGCGTGAGCAGCTCAAGGTTTCACGTCTTGCCATGGACGTTGTCGGCAGCGGCACCGACTACTCCCAGGAGCCAAAATTCACTGCAGCGGTTGCGCACAAAGTGTGGTTCAGCCCGGTGTATTTCCGCAAGGAATCCGAGCCGTATATGACGATCGCGATCGCCCATGTCGGCAGGAAGCCCGGCGTCACCGTCGCCGAGGTCAATCTGAAACTAATCTGGGACGTGGTGAACGCCATCAAGGTCGGCAAGGAAGGTTATGCCTACGTCGTCGGCCCCGACGGCCGCCTGATTGCTCACCCCGACATTAGTCTGGTGCTGCGCAACACCGATCTCTCTCGTCTGCCGCAAGTTGCCGCGGCCCTTGCCAACTCCGGCGCTGCCTCTGATAGCGTCGCCATCGCGTCAAACCACGCCGGCGCTTCAGTGCTCACGGCACACGCCACCATTCCGGCGCTGAACTGGCAGGTCTTCGTCGAGCTTCCGGCCGGCGAGGCTCTGGAGCCACTATACGAATTGCTGACGCGCAGCGGCGTTCTGCTCGGCTTGGCGTTGCTGTTGGCGGCGGTAGCGGGAGGGCTGCTCGCACGCCGGATGGTGGTGCCTATCCAACGGCTGCAGCTTGGCGCCGAGAGGCTCGGCAGCGGTGAACTCGGCCACCGTATTAATATTCAGACTGGAGACGAAATCGAAGTTCTAGCCGATCGCTTCAATCATATGGGGGCGCAACTGCAGGAGTCCTATGCAACTCTCGAGGCGAAGGTCGAAGCACGTACGCAAGACCTCGCGGAGGCATTGGAGCAGCAGACTGCAACTGCGGAGGTCTTGCGAGTCATCAACAGCTCGGCCGGCGATCTCACGCCAGTATTCGACGCCATATTGCAAAAGGCACACAGTCTCTGCGGGATCGCCTTTGGCAGTTTGCAGCTGTACACGGATGGCCGTTTTCATGCGGTCGCCGTGCACGGGATAGCATGGGCGTTCGCGGATCGATTGCGGCAGGGCTACGTGGCCGGACCGAACACGCCGAACCAGCGTTTGCTCGCCGGCGAACGGTTTGCTCAGGTCTCGGACATCGCTGAGACCGACGATCCGATGGCGCAGGCGGCCGCCGGGCTGGGTGACATTCGGACCACACTGTTCGTCCCGCTGCGCAAGGACGCCTTGCTGCTCGGACAGATCGTTGCGGCCCGAAAGGAGGTCAGGCTCTTTTCGGAGAAGGAAATCGAAATCCTGGAGAGCTTCGCGACCCAGGCGGTGATTGCGATCGATAACGCGCGCTTGATGGACGAAATCCGCCAGCGCCAAGCTGAGCTGCGCACCACCTTCGACAACATGGGCGATGGTGTTGCGATGTTCGATGGCGAGTTGCGCCTCGCAGCGTGGAACCGAAACTTCCAACAAATCATCGATCTGCCCGATAGTCTCTTAGCTGAGCGCCCAAATTACCCTGATTACCTTCACATCCTGGCGGAGCGGGGCGAATTTGGAACCGCGGACATTGACCAGGAACTTAGCCACCGAATGGAGCATACGGACAAAGAGCTGCGCCTTGAGCGGGTGCGGCCGGATGGTCGCATCATCGAGGTGCGCCGCAACGCCGTTCCTGGTGGCGGATTTGTGTTGATCTACAGCGACATCACCGAACGGAAGCGCAGCGAGGAGGAGATCCGCGCCGCACGCGACGCGGCAGAGACTGCCTTGCAAAATCTGAGGGCGGCGCAAGCCAGCTTGATCCAGGCGGAAAAAATGGCCTCACTGGGACAGCTCACGGCCGGGATTGCGCATGAAATCAAGAACCCACTGAACTTCATTAACAACTTTGCCAGCCTCAGCGTGGATCTCCTAGAGGAACTGAGGCAGACCGCGGAGCCTGGGTTCGTGGGCCTGGACACGCGCAGTCGTGCTGAGGTCGATGAGCTGACGAGCACCCTTTCCAGCAATCTCCAAAAAATTAGCGAGCACGGCAATCGGGCCGATGGGATCGTGCGGAGCATGCTGGAACATTCTCGCGGCAGCACCGGCGAGCGGAGGTCGGTAAACATCAACGCGTTGGTGGATGAGGCGCTGAACCTCGCTTACCATGGCGGTCGTGCACAGGACCAGAGCTTCAACGTCACTCTGCAACGCGATTTCAGTGAAGGCATAGCGCCAATCACCATCGTCCCCCAAGACGTGACGCGTGTTCTGCTGAACCTATTCAGCAACGGATTCTACGCGATGCGTAAGCGGCAGATCATGCACAAGATGGCTGAATTCCAACCTACGCTCCAAGTTGTGACCCGGGAGCTAAGCGACGTCGTCGAGATCAGAGTGCGCGACAACGGTATTGGCATCTCAGCCGAGATTAGGGACAAGCTGTTCCAGCCGTTCTTCACTACCAAGCCGCCCGGCGAGGGCACCGGCCTCGGTCTGTCGATCACTTACGACATTGTCACGCAGCAGCACGGTGGCAGCATCACTGTGGACAGCAGGGTTGGGGAATACAGCGAATTCACGATACGGCTGCCTCGGAATCCGTAAACTCTACAGCTGTGATTTTGTTTGCAGGCGAGACTGTTGTGCAGCGGGCTTGGTGGGCAAGTTGCACATCAATGCCATCGTCATGAAGTTGACGGAGCGTGCCCCAGATCTGAATGCGGGCGCCCGCCTCTGGCACCCTAGAAGCGTCGATGTGTGAGTCAGCCAGTCGCAAATTTCCCCGCCGATCGCCCGGCAAGTCGACCGAACACTGACCCCGACATCAGGCCTGCACCGCCAAGGTAATTCTGGTAGAAAATACCTCCCACCAGTTCTCCACCGGCGAACAGTCCCGGAATGACTCGGCCGGCCGTGTCCTCCACTTCTCCGTCGGTGGTAATCTTGAGCCCGCCAAAGCTGAAGGTAATCCCGCAGGTCACCGCAAACCCATGGAACGGCGGCTCGTCGATCGGCAGCGCCCAGTTGGATTTCGGCGGTGTGATCCCCTTCGTGCACTTGCCGTCGAGAATCGCCGGATTGTACTCGCCCGGCTGACATGCCGCGTTGAATTCGCGCACCGTCTTCACCAATCCTTCGGGGCTGATTTCCAGCTTCTGCGCGAGTTCCTCTAACGTATTTGCCTCCGCCTTCGTCACCTGACGGATACGGTACTCGTCGCGCGTCATGTCGATGGTTTTCTTGTCGAAGATCTGCACCGCCATTCGCTGCGGCTGCTTCATTACCTCGCGGCCTGTACTTCGCATAGGTGTAGTTGCGGAAGTCCGCTCCCTCGTCCACGAAGCGCTCGCCGTCGCCGTTGACGATGATGCCGATCGGATAAGAGTGTTTCTGGTAATTGTCGAGCACCACGCGATCGCCGAACGGCGGCGCACTGAGGTCCCATTGCACCGCGTGGCAGCTCGACCATCCGCCGAACGCCGCTGCACCGATTTCCAGCGCCGCCTTGATGCCGTCACCGGTGTTGTGCCGCGTGCCGCGGACCCGAGCGAGCTCCCAACCTGGGCCGTAATAGCGCACCCGCATCTCCGGATCGGCCTCGAAACCGCCGCACGCCAGCACCACGGCCTTGGCGTTGATGTCCTGATACCCATCCGGACCGAACACCGTGACGCCAGAGACTTCACCCTTTCGATTTTGGATCAGTTTCCGCAGGCCGGTATCGTAGCGCACGGTGATGCCGTAGCGCTCGGCCGACCTGAACAGAAAATCGACAAGCCCCCAGCCGCCGCCGACCGCCTCGACCGCCATCCCGCCAAAGAAGTGCTGCACGCCGTTCACCAGATACGACTGGCGCTTGAACATCGGTATCCAGCGCACACCCTTCTCGCGCATCCACACCACCGTCTCACGCGAGCGCCCGACCAGCAGATCGATCAGATCGAGCTCCGAAAGGTTTTCGGTCGCCCGCATTAAGTCTTCGGTATAAGTATCCGCCGTGAACGGCGGAATAAGCATCTGCTTGGCTTCGCTTTCCGACAGATCCACCAGCACGTCGGTGCGCAGGTCCTCCAGCCCGTTGTGCACGAAGCGGAAGCCGCCGGCGGTGAAGGTGGAGTTGCCGCCCCGCTCCTCCTCGCTCGCCTTTTCCAGCACCAGCACCTTGGCACCCTGCTCCTGGGCAGAGAGGGCAGCGCACAGCGCGGCATTCCCTGCGCCAACCACGATAACGTCAAACAGGCCGGCATCAGCCATCGGGGCCTCCTGATCCTTCGCCGGACCTCCTTACGAACGGTTGCCGCCATACGCAAGGCATCGCACAGTGCCGCGCCCCGACGGAGAGAGGGAAGATGGATGCAGAAGCCCCAGGCGCGTGGCACGAAATCGTGCGCGACGTGCTGAAGCGGCACCAGATCAAGCTGGTGACCTATGTGCCGGACAATGTGCTGCGCCCGCTGATCGACGCGGTGCACGCTGATCCATTCTTTACCGCGTTCTCCTGCGCACGCGAAGAGGAGGCTGTCGGCATCGTGTCCGGCGCCTGGATGGGCGGCGTGCGGGGCATCGTGCTCATGCAGACATCTGGCTTCGCCACGCTGCCGAACGCGATCGCTTCGCTCGCGGTGCCGTTTCAGATACCGGTGCTGATGATGGTGTCGGAGCGCGGCACGCTGGGTGAATTCAATATCGGCCAGTCGCTCGTTGCGCGCACCATGCGCCCGGTGCTGCAGGCACTCGCGGTCGAGCACCACACGATGACGCGGTTGGACGAGGTGGAATTCATTATCGATCGCAGCATCACGCAGGCGGTCGCCACACAGGCGCCGTGCGTATTCATCCTCTCGCCGCTGCTTACCGGCGGCAAGGTCTTTGCGAAGTGAGTCTAATCAATGTCATTCGCAGCGAACCATCCAGCCAACCGCGACAGCGCCAAGATGATGAACCGCTTCGATATCACCAGGCGTTTGGTCGCGCGCTTGAAACATGACGAGGCGGTGATCGGCGGTATCGGCTACACCAACTTCGACCTATGGGCGGCGGGACGGCGGCCGCAAAATTTCTATATGCTCGGAAGCATGGGCCTCGCGGTGCCGATCGCGTTGGGTGTGGCGCTGGCGCAGCCACAGCGCAAGGTCATTGCGCTGGAAGGCGATGGCTCGATTCTGATGCAGGTGGGTTCGCTCGCGACGGTTGCAGCGCGAAAGCAGAAGAACCTGACGATCGTCATCATGGACAATGGCACGTATCAGATTACGGGCGGTCAGCTCACGTCGACCGAACTCGGCGCCGACATTGTCGCGATGGCACGCGGCGCGGGTATTGCGCAGAGCGCGTGGGCCGCCGACGAAAGCGCGTTTGAAGAGCTGATCGAGCTATCGCTGCGTGAGGACGGACCCTGGCTGATCGGTTGTCGCATCGACAAGGAGAAGCCCGCGGATACCACCGAGCGCGATCCGCCGCGCATTCGCGACCAGTTCATGCGTGGGCTCGGTGTGAAGAAATAGCGGCAATGGCCGTATTGATCATTGGCGCCGGTATTGCAGGCCTGACGGCAGCACTCAGCCTGCATCAGATCGGCGTCGAGGCACGGGTGTTCGAAAGCGTGGACAGCATCGAACCACTCGGCGTCGGCATCAACGTCCTGCCGCACGCGGTGCGCGAACTGACTGAAGTAGGCCTTGCCGATAGGCTCGTCGCAGCCGCCATTCCCACCGCGGAACTCGCGTATTACTCCAAGCGCGGCCAGCTTATCTGGTCGGAACCACGCGGGCTCGCCGCCGGCTACAACTGGCGGCAATTCTCCATTCATCGCGGCGAACTGCAGACGATCCTGCTCGATGCGGTGCGCGAGCGGCTCGGTGCCGACCATGTCCTCACCGGTCACCATCTCGTGCGCTGGGAGGCGACGCCGTCAGGTGTGCGAGCGTTCTTCGTCGATCGCCGTGGTGGCTTTCGTATCGGCGAGGCGGAAGGCGAGTTGCTGATCGCCGCCGACGGCATTCATTCGGTCGCGCGCGGCATCCTGTATCCCAAGGAAGGTCCGCCGATCTGGAACGGCGCGATTCTCTGGCGCGGCGTCACGCACGGAAAGCCGTTCCTTACCGGCCGCACGATGATCATGGCCGGCCACGAGTTCCAGAAGTTTGTCTGTTATCCGATCTCGCGCGAAACGATGGAGCGCGGCGAGGCCGTGCTCAACTGGATCGCCGAACGCAAGTTCCAGTCTGACCACCAGTGGCGGCGCGAGGACTGGAACCGGCCAGGCAATCTCACCGACTTCCTGCCACAGTTCGCCAGTTGGCGCTTCGACTGGCTCGACGCGCCAGGTCTCATCCGCGCGGCAGACCGCTGCTACGAATACCCAATGGTGGATCGCAATCCGCTCGAGCAATGGACCTTCGGCCGCGTCACGCTGACGGGCGACGCGGCGCACCCGATGTATCCAATCGGCTCGAACGGCGCGTCGCAGGCAATCCTCGATGCGCGCGTGCTGGCGCGCGAAATCCGCGCGCATGGTGCGACGGAAACCGCGCTCCAGGCTTATGAGGCTGAACGTCGTCCTGCGACCGCCGCGATCGTTCTTGCCAATCGCAGGAACGGTCCCGAGCAGGTGATGCAGCTGGTCGAGGAACGCGCTCCCGACGGCTTCACCCGCATCGAGGACGTACTGTCGGAGCAGGAACTTGAGGAAACCGCAACCGACTACAAGCGCATCGCCGGGTTCGACAAGGAGGCGCTCAACAAGCGAGCTTCCATCGTCGGGAGTACCTTTGCACAGGAGTACTGGTTGCCCAAGGGCCTTCCCAAGGCCGGGTAATAAGGCGTGATGATGCCCTGCGCGCGACAGCTGTTTTCGACCCAGGACAGCCGATTGACACCCCGTTCCTGCCACGGGAAGCGGCCATAGCCACGATCAGACCCGTCTGATCCGCAGGTTCCGGAAGTGCCCCTTCGTCCCATTGTCAACATAAAGGCCCACGCTGCCTTGCGCGTCCGGCCCACGTTTGAGATCGCTCACAACGAGGCAGGGCTGAGAAGCCCCGGCAACATGAAGCTTCGCGTCCGCCCCCTGCACCTCGACAAGCATGGTTGTCCACTCGTCTGGCACGAGATCGACGTATGAACTCATACTGTCCCGGGGATTCACGGCGTAGTCGGTCGAAGTCATAGCCTGGAAACGAAAAATACTGAGTGGAATGGTTTCGCCGGACCTGATCATCGGCACGTCCATTCGTCGGACGCAGGTATAGACCCTCGCAGGCAAACGCATTTCCGATGGTCTCAACGCGAAAAACTATGCCGATGAACCCTCGTGCGCCAGGAGGTGCGTCAGGCAACACCCCGCCGGAGACCTCGACTTCGATGGTTCCGTTGTGGAAGTCGACATTGGGCACGAAGGCGAACGTATCGATGTCCGGCTTACCCAAGGCTACGCGGCGAACCTCGAGCGCACGTCCACCGCGATAGTCGGCAGCCCGCACCGTGACGTTGTGAGCGGTTACCTGCGAAGCGTCGTCGAGCGCTAGTTTGAGTTCGTCGTCCGCCGCGTAGGCGTTGGAGATGATCGAGAAGGCGGGTGCGGCCAAAACCCCCAGCTTTGCGAACTGCCTTCTCCCAAGCATCGTGGTTTCTCCTTGAAGCGCTGCCATAGAACAAAGACTGCCTTACTGGCGGCCTTTATCGGAAGTTCTGCTCGATTGGAGCACACGTCCGATAGCCACCATAGCGTCAAGCCGTTTCTTCGTTCTGCGACGGACGACCGATCGAGCAGCGGATACGCTTGACGGTCCAGCCCGGGTGCTGCTCCTGCCATTGCGAGGTCATCAACATTCCCTCGACCTGGCACGCTGACAGGCCCGCGAACGCTCGCTCCGCCGGGATCGTCACGTGGCAGGTGCCAGCCGAGACTGCGCAGATCAAAAACGAAAGAGACCGGCATGTCGGAACATTCGACCAGCCAGGGAAAAGCCCGCAGTGACCTGCGCAACAGGCAAGGCGGTTTAGCTCAGGACTGGGCCAGCCTACCGGCGCTGCCATGCGGCACCGCAATATCGACCAATCGTGACCATCCGCGCCTCATTGATGCCTAACCCGTACGGTCAAACCGCGACACTAGGCGCCCTTTGTCATCCTGCCGGAGATCAGCATGGTCGAGCCTGCGTGGCGGTCAGATCCCTCGATCGAGGACCACGCCTTTATTGGTGATTGCACAACCGGAGCACTTGTCAATCAGAGCGGATCAATCAATTGGCTCTGCTGGCCACGCTTCGATTCAAGCGCCTGCTTCGCCGCGCTGCTCGGGTCCGAAGACCACGGGCATTGGCGAGTTGCACCCACGGAGAAGGCCGCGGTGTCCCGCCGCTATCTCGATGGAACGTTGATCCTGCTCACGCGGTTTGAAACCGCTGACGGTTCGGTCGAACTGCTGGACTTCATGCCTCTCGAGAGCACAGCCTCACAGGTGGTGCGTCTCGTTCGTGGCGTATCGGGCAACGTGAGGATGCGCAGCGAGTTGTCGCTGCGGTTCGAGTACGGCTCTGCCCTCCCATGGGTCGAAGCGCTGGACGATGGCAGCGTACGCGCCATCTGCGGCCCGGAAATGGCCGTGCTCTATCCGTCCGTTCCCCACCAGGGGGAGGATCACTCAACGGCCGCGGAGTTCACCGTCCAGGTTGGCCAGACGGTGTCGATGGTGCTGCGCTATTACCAGTCGCACCAGAAGCTGGATGGATGGCCTGACGCAGAAGCCGAGTTGCAAAAGACCGAGGCAGCCTGGCGCGCCTGGTCGGATCGTTGCACCGCAGTGGGCGCACTCAGCAGCGTGGTGAAGCATTCTCTCGTGGTTCTGAAGGGCCTTACCTACGCACCGACCGGCGGCATTGTCGCAGCCCCGACCACATCCTTGCCTGAGCAACCAGGCGGTGTACGCAACTGGGACTACCGCTACTGCTGGCTGCGGGATGCGACATTTACACTAATGGCGCTTGGTGACGCCGGTTACGCAGATGAAGCGCAGGCTTGGCGGGACTGGCTAATGCGAGCGGTGGCCGGTAGCCCTGAACAGATGCAGATCATGTATGGTGTTGGTGGCGAACGGCGTCTGACCGAATGGGAGGTGGGCTGGCTGCCGGGTTTCGGCGCGGCACATCCGGTCAGGATCGGCAACGCTGCGGCATCACAACTTCAGCTCGACGTGTTGGGCGAGATTGCCGATGCGATGTTTCAGGCGCGGCTCCGAGGGATGCCTGGCAGCGCGCGCTCACGCGCCATTGGCGGTGCCTTGCTCGATCACCTGGAGCATACCTGGAAAGAGCCGGACGAGGGGATATGGGAAGTGCGTGGCCCACGTCAGCACTTCACCCATTCGAAAGTGATGGCATGGGTTGCCTTCGATCGCGCCGTCAAGGCGGTGCAGCAGCTAGGGATTGACGGCCCGGTCGACCGCTGGTCAGCAACACGCGATGAGATTCATAACGAAGTGTGCCGCGAGGCGTTCGATACCGAACTTGGCAGCTTCATGCAGTCTTATGGCTCGAAGGCGGTGGATGCCAGCCTGCTGTTGCTACCACTCGTCGGTTTTTTGCCCGTAGATGATCCGCGCATTCAGGGAACGCTTGCTGCCATCGAGCGGCGACTGGTGTCCGATGGCCTGGTCCATCGCTATGATACAGGTGAAACCGCAGATGGGCTGCCCCCCGGAGAAGGTGCATTCATCGCCTGCAGCCTCTGGTACGCGGATAGTCTCATCCTGGCCGGACGCCGGCGGGAGGCGCGTACAATGTTCGAGCGCGTCCTGGCGCTGGGGAACGATGTCGGACTTCTGGCGGAGGAATACGACGCTGTGGCCAGGCGACAGATGGGGAATTTCCCTCAGGCGTTCAGTCACGTCGCGCTGGTGAACACCGCGCTCAATCTCACGCGCAGCGACGGACCTGCCGAAGAACGATCCGGGGAGACACCACCCTGAGCTGAGAGCAAATCGCTGACGTGTTCAGGCGTAGATCTTCACCAGTTCCGCATGTGCCCACTTCACCGCCTCCTCCGCCGTCATGCCTTGCACCGCCTTGGCGTACATATCGACGATGATGAACTTGCTGATCGTCTCTGCGGCGGCACGGCCGGCTGGTCCCGCGTAACCGGCGAAGTGTCCGCTTTCTGCGGCAGTGCGGAACGGAGCCATGACAGGGTCCACCTTCCAGACCGGATCGTCTTCCCAGACCCTAGTCGTGCCGGTGGAAAATCCCTGCTGCGACGTGAACCACTGCCCGTAAACCTCCTTGGTGTGGAACCACCGAAGGAAGTCCTTCGCCGCCTTCTGATTCTTGCCATAGGTCGGTACCAGGTTGGAGAATGGCACGTGATAGCTGAACTGGCCGGCAGGGCCTTTCGGGAGCGGCGAGTGAAAAATGTCGTCCTTTAGCGGCTTGCCGTTTTCGGTCATGTAGGTATCGGCTTTCGCCTTGGCCAACAGGTAGATCGAGGCTCCATTGCTTGTGGAACTGATCGTATTGGCTAGGAAGGCGCGGTTGTTGCCCGCATCGTCCCACGACATGCCGCCGTCATCAAAGCATTCCTTCCAGAAGGCGACGGCGAACTTCACCGATTCGACGGTTCC
The DNA here is from genome assembly GCA_963850535.1 of uncultured Alphaproteobacteria bacterium. Lineage (GTDB taxonomy): Bacteria > Pseudomonadota > Alphaproteobacteria > Acetobacterales > Acetobacteraceae > JAMXLO01. The sequence continues at coordinate 109,028 of CAWKMC010000006.1, forward strand.
TTTGCTGTTCAGCGCGACAGTTTTGCCGTCTGGCTCGACCTCCTTGCCGCCCCAGGACCACAGATACGGGTACCAGAACGCCGGCCCATCACCGAAGGCGTGGGCCAGCGTCTGACCGTAGGGGTGATTCTTTGACTTCATCTGTTTGCCGATCGCGCGATATTCGTCCCAGGTCCCCGGGAATTTGCCCGGGTCTACACCGACATCTGCGAACCACGAGGTACGATTCGCGAACAGCACACCAAGGATCGTGAACGGCATGGCGATCCACCGCTTGCCGTCGTAGGCGACGTCGCGCGAGGTCTGGAAGAACCCACCCCGAGTCTTGCCAACCTCGTCGGCGATCTCGCTGACATCGACCAGGTTCTCGGCGTAGAGCTGCGCCCAATTGCTGGCCGCCATCAATATGTCCGGTCCGGACCTGGACTGGATCGCCGCGCTGATGCGCGCCTGAATGCCATCGCCATTGATAGTCTCGATACCAAGATCTATCCCAAGCGCCTTCTTGCATTCGTCCTTGATCTTTCCCTTCAGGAGCTGATCGGAGACCGGCACGAAGTCGACAAATTTGAGCCATTGCAGGGTGGTACCCTGCGCGAAGGCAGGCGCTTGGCCAGATGCCAGAATACCGGCGAGGCCGCTACCGGCGGCAAGCGTGCTGACGCCTGAAACCTTCAGCAGCTTGCGTCGATGAATGCGTCGCATGGACGGTCTACCTTTTCTAAGCGGGACCAGTTGTTCCGGTCTCTCGCGTTTCAGTTGTGGTCTTGGCTGCGCCGCGTGCAGCGTGCGTCGTCCACCGCTCCTGTCATGTCAGCCGCCCGAGGCTAACATCGGAAGGTGCTCGGCGATATAGGGCGGCAGTTTGAAGGCGCTCACGTGAATGTCTGGCGTCCAGTAGCGCGTGGTTCCGAGGATCCCAGATGCGATGGCGCGCGCGCGTATCGTATCGACACTTGCCAGCGTGAGCGAGGCGTCCTTCGCCGCCCAGCCCAGCGTCATTGATCCGCCCACATAGGTCGGCACCGCCGCGACATAAGCGGTGACATGCGGGAAGAACTTTGCCCGGCGCGCGCTGGTTTCGCGCAGTTCGTCGGCCTGCATGAACGGCACGCCACATTGATTCACCACCAAGCCACGCGCGCTGAGTATGCGCGCACAGTTCGCATAGAAGTCGTCGGTGAACAGCACTTCGCCGACACCGACCGGGTCGGTAGAATCGACGATGATTATATCGAACGCTGCGTCCGGCGCGCGCTTCACGTAGTCGATACCGTCACCGACGATCACCTCGGCACGCGGATCGTTCCATGCATCTCCGCCAATTTCCGGCAGAAACTGCTTGGCCAGGCGGATCACCTCGCCGTCGATCTCGGCCATTACCGCGTGCGTTACGCCGGGATGCTGCAGCACGCGGCGCAGCACACCGCCATCGCCGGCGCCAATGATCAGCACATTCGTCGCCGCGCCATGCGCCAGCAACGGAACATGGGTCAGCATCTCTTGGTAGACGAACTCATCGCGCTCGGTGATCTGAATGACGCCGTCCAGCACCATGACACGGCCATGCGAGAAGCTCTCGAACAGCACGATATCCTGAAAGGCGCTTTGCACGTGCGCGAGCTCACGCTTCACCAGAAAACGCTGGCCCCAATCCGGGTACAGCGTCTCATTCATCCAAATGTCGGTCGCCACCTTACGGGATCAGGCCGCGCCGCTGTTCGGAGAGCAGGATCGACCGCGGCGCGAAGACCTCCTTCAGCACCGGCAATGAATGGTACGGGTTGCACCCACCACACATGAAGATGTCGACCGCCGCGAAGTTACGCTCAGGCCACGTATGGATAGAGATGTGGCTTTCGGCCAGCACCAGAACGCCGCTCACGCCGCCATCGGGCCCGAAGTGGTGGAAGTGGCTGTGCAGGATCGTCGCGTTGGCCGCTTCCGCAGCGTCACGCAATGCGCAGTCGATCAACTCGGGATCCGTGAGATTGCTCGCGTCCCACAGATCCAGCAGCAAATGAGTGCCGGCGAACTTCACGCCGTCCTTCTCGACGAAATAGTCTTTCTGCTCGACTTCGTGCGGAGCGTGGGAGACCATCCCCAGCGGGCTGAGTGCGTCCATTGCGTACCCTGTTCCTACCAGCAGACAGCCTGTTGAACGGGCGCGTCCCGCATCCGTTCTCTCGGGCCAAGGTCGCCGAAGATGGGCAAAGGGGGGCCAGCATGCAAGAGGCCAAATTCGCTGAGGGCCTGTCTACTTCTACGGGGTCCCACCGGCGGGCGACTGCAGCGCCTTCAGCTGTCCCGGCAGACGGCCCGCCAGCGTCGCTTCCTGGCCGGAGCGTTTGAGGTCGGTTGTGCTGCGCACCGGATCCGCGGTGAGCAGCCGGAACATGTCGGCCAACGGACCTGAATCCATCCGGGGCCCTTCGTGCTCACGGAGCACCGCAAGCGCTGCATCATCACCCGCGCGTGCAGTGGCGGTCGCCAGGCGTAGCAATGCCCGCCGCTGCACGTCGTTCAGCTTGCCCACGGGGGGCACGATCCTCCCAACGTAGGCGGCAAGCGCCTTTTGTGCCGCGGGCCAGTCGTTTGCGTGCTCCAGGATTGTTGCCCGAGCCTCATCGGCCGCCGCATTGTCTTGTCTGTTGAGAGCGGCGAGCGCTCGCTCCGTATCGCCGCGGCGCGCGTTGGCTTCGGCTGTCAATAGGGTGCGGTGTTGGGCGAGCTCATCGGGCAGGTTCGGAGCGTCGGAGGCGTCGAGTGCCGTAAGCGCCTCTGCCGGATCGTTCTCTCGCAGCCGCATAGCGGCCAGCCGGGCGCCGAATCCAGCCCGCGCCGCAGGAGCATTGCTTGCCCGCATCAATTTCTCGAGCACAGGACCAGCGCGTTTGGGCAAGTCGAGCGTCAGCAGCCGGTCGGCCAATCTCGCCTGAAGAGCTTCCCCGTCCTGTCCGGTGGGAAGCAGGTCAGCGTTTTCCTCGACCAGCGACACCAGATCCAACGGCGGCAGCGTGCCCAGTGCGTCGCTGCGCAGCAGTGCCGTAAACATCTCGTGCAACTCGCCGCGAATGGTCGCCTTCTGATCTGGGAACAGCGCCTCGGTGTCTCGCAGCAGACTGAGGGCGGCGCGCCAGTTCCCGCTGCGGGCCTGCAATTCAGCCAGACGCTCGCGCAGTGCGCGCTCCTCGTGGTCGCCACGCCACGTATAGAGCAGCCGCTCCAGTTGATCGGCCGCCTGGCGGGTGCTGATGGCGCCCGTCGCCAGGCGCAACTCGACGGCGCGTATGGCCGCGCGAGCATGCACCGACTGGTCGCGCGATTGCCCCAGCCGGTCGTATGCGGTTAGTGCCAATTCGTTGTCGTGCCGCGCTTCGGCAAGCATCGCACGCGCCAGGTCGAGTGATGCGTCGTTTGGTCGCGCGGCAAATAAGGCAGCCGCCGTGGCCGTCTCGCCGCCGGCAACCAGCGTTTCTGCGACCAAAGGCAGCAGGCGGTTCCGCATTTCGGAAGGGATGGAGAGTGCCAGCGGCGCGGTGGCGCCAAAGGTGGCAGCCGCCTCCGCCGAACCGGGCTGCAGCTCGGCAAGCCGCACAGCACGCCAGAACACGACGTCATCGGCGGTGGGAAGCGCCAGGTCGGTAAGCCCGTTCGCCTCTTCAGGTCGGTGCGCCAGCAATGCGGCGATCGCGGCCAACGCTCCGGTCTTCGGCGAAGCGGCCAGGTGCGGATCGTCGGCTGCGGCGAGGCGCAGGACGGAGCCGGCCTCCGCACCCAGTCCGAGCGCCATCATTGTACGAGCGACGAGCTCACGGCGCGGTCCGCGCGTCAACACGGGTGTCGCGGCCGTGGCCTGTATCTCATTGCGCAATCGGTCAAGCAGTGCCTCGTTTGACTGGCTCGGGAAATCCAACAGTCTCGTCAGGCCGGCAGAGTGTGTGAGCTGATCGCCAATTTCGGATGCTGGGGACAGCGCGCTGGCGCCGGTAACAGCGAACCCCTGGGCGGTCGGTCGCAGCGCGATGGTATCCGCCTTGGGTTCTACCGCGATGCCCTGCCAGCTCGATAGCAAGGTGAATTCCGGCGTGCGGCGCCGAACCGGGACGCCTTGCCCGCTACTCCGTTGAGTGCCGACGAGCACAGTGGTCCCAGTATCTGGATCAACGATGCTGACAACCGCACCTGGGGCTGCTGCCTGCAGCAACAGACGGTCGTCTGCCACCACCGCCTGCATCGGTCGCAGCGGCAGTTCCGCGGTCGCGGCGGCAATGCGCCACACTCCCCCCACGCGTGAGGATGCCAATGTTACGCCAGAATCGACCGGCACCCGGATCACCGTGGCGGTCGGCAGCGTCTGCACCACGGCCGAGCCGAATACGGCGTCGTCGTGCAGCGGAGCCATGTCTATGGTGCGTGGCTGATCCAACACGATCATAGCGACTTTGCTCAGCCGGAACACGGCCAGTCCGAGCTGCGGATCGGCCTGTATATCCAACACGCCGTCGGAGTGACGCAGCCTCTGGTTGGGCCTTCTCAGTGGAGACAGACGCTTGAGATGGTGCGGCCGGCGCCTCGTCGGACTGTGGCGGAACAGGCTGTATTGCCGCCTGGGGCGGACCGGGAGCCCCCAGGTTTGGTGCAGTGGCGAGCTTTTCGTGATCGGGCGCGATGGCACTTGCAGGTGGAGCTGAGGCGGGCACTCCATCCGAAGTGCTCGCTGCCGGAGCCAGCTTTGGTGTCGTGGGTGTCGCTGTCTCTGGCTTTGATGCAGCCGGCTTTCCAGTGTCGGGCTGCGCAGGTTGCGGTCTTGCCAAATCCGGCTGAGTTGACTGGCCGTTGGCTTGGACAGCTTTGGCAGTGTCTGGATTTTTAGCGATTGTGGCTTGTCCCGAAGAGGCCGGCAGTTGCGTCCCGGGATCCCGCACATCAATGACGAGCAGGTCGCCATAGCGCCAGTCGTGCATCACCGTACCCGGAGCCAAATCGAGTGTTGCCTGCCTCTCGCCGCCTTTGATGGCAACAACATTGCGCGGGATCGCGTTGGCTGGGCCAATCTTCAGGTCGCCGCTGAACTGGATCACCACATGCTGATCCTGCTGCGTCAATTGGTAATCAGTACACGGCGGGAGGGCGAACGCGATGCGGCCGTAGCCGTCGTGACTGCCAACGCGAACGACGACACTTGAGCTATCAGCAAAAGCGCCGACGGGCAGCAGCAGCGCCATCGCAGAAGCCCAGAATGTGAAAGGCCTCATTCGAAGCTGGCCAGCAGCTTATCTATATCCGACTGGTCCATGGCGACGGTTGGATGCTGCGGCCCATTCAGGAGCGCAGACTCTGCCGTTTCGGCGGTTGCAGCAGTCGCACCCACACGTTCGCTGGTGCCGAATGTGGCAACGATTTGAGTGACTTTTGCCTCGATCGTCTTCAGTGTCGCGACGACCTTGGTGATGCGCTGACCGGTGATGTCCTGGAAACTGCACGCCTCGTAGATCCGGGTGGTTGCATCCTGCAGCTTCATCGCTGCCTCACCGGTGAGGCTGGTCGCCACATCGTCCAGTGTCTCGCAGCTGCTTAGAATCGCGTTCGTAGCAGTCGCGGTATGTTCGACGATGGCGTCCAGCTCGTCAGTGGCAAACGGAATGTGATTGTCGGTGATGTCGTCGACGCGCAATGCTGCGATTTCGGCCTTGGCGCATGCGATGGTCCGACCGAGCGCCTCGACCTCGGCCAGCAGCGATGTCTCCTGCGCCGAGAGGTCACCGCTTAACGTGGACAGCACGGCGCGTACAACTTCTGCCACCAGATGTGGCTCTGATCCAGGGTGTCGACGCCTGATTTCGGCCAGACGGTCCGCCAGTTGGTCTGCCTCAGCCATGACCCAGCACCTTCTCGATCTTGTCGCGCAGGGTTTCGGCATTGAACGGCTTGACGATGTAGTTCGATACGCCTGCCTGTTTGGCGGCGACCACGTTCTCCACCTTGCTCTCTGCCGTCACCATGATAAACGGCATGGCCTTCAACCTGGCGTCGGCACGGACTTCCTGCAACAGCTGCAGACCCGTCATTGGCACCATGTTCCAGTCACTGATCACAAGACCGAAGTTGCCGGACCGAAGTTTGGCCAGCGCCTCGGCGCCGTCTGTGGCTTCCTCAACATTGTTGAATTCGATCTGTTTCAGCAGGTTGCGGATGATGCGCAGCATCGTCTTGTAGTCATCGACGATCAGCACATTGATGGATTTGTCGATCGGCATCGTGATTCAGCCCCTGTTCCTGCTCAACTGCCAGTCTGGCCGTCCCGTTGTGTACGCATCTGCGCGAGCCTGGCGGTGAGATCGCGAGCCTTATCCGGTTGCATCGCCGCCAGCACCGGCGCTGCCTTCGCCTCTTTCATGCGATCCACCACCTGTAGCAGGACCGGCATCTCGAGGTCGTTGAATATGGTCGCTGCATCACGCGGCTTCATTGCCTCGTAGAGCTTGACCAGACCCTGCCAACTCACATCTTCACGCTCTTTGCGCGCGGCCTCGAGCACTTCGAGCTTCTTTTGCAATGCCTGAAGCTCCGCGACGCGAGCGGTGAGCTTATGCTCAGCCGCCAGCAGCATCAACTCGCGTGCCGTGAGCGCGGCATCCCGGGCGTCCAACTCCTGCCGCCGCTGCCGGAGTTCGAGCAGCAGCGCCCGTTCGGCGTCAGTGACCGGCGGTGGGCCAGCATCCTGCGACGGTTGCGCAGCAGGCTCCGATGGAGGCTGGGTTGCTGCGGTCGAAAGCGCTGTCGGGGTTGTGCTCACGCCAGTCGAGGGGGCTGCGTCCAGCGTTGGCACAGCAGCGCGCACCAGTTCGGCAGATTTCACCGCAAGCAAGCTGCTAAGTGCGAAGATGGTGATCGGTAGCAAGCGGATCGAGCCCAGATTGATGGTCATTTGGCCATCCTCAGCGCCTTCAGCAGATCGCGCTCCGCCTGACTACGTACGCGATGTTCGGCACCGTTGGTATTCGACACCACCGTAAGGCGCGGTGCATCGGCGGCGAGGGGCCGTCCGGCGCGAATCTGCTGTTCAAGCCGGTCGGCCAGATGCTCGCCACGTTCGATCAGCAGCCCAAGGTCATCCTTCAGAGTTAAGGCCGCGTCGGTCTGGCGCGCGATCTGGATGCCTGCTCCATCGGTTGCCGCCCGCAATCGCTCGATGCCGCGCTCGGCCTGCCGCGTGCTGTCGTTAAAGCCGGCAATCAGCTCCTGCAACTGCACGCGGTCGCGTTTCAGGACGCCAAGGGCGCGCTCGAGGCGCACAGCGTGGAACAGCGTCGCCGCAAGCAGCACAACAAGCGCGAGTTCCAGGATCCACTGCATACGGCAGAGTTTCGCGCGTGAGTGTTAGGAAACTGCGAATGGGTGCGTCAGCGCTCTGCCAGCTGGGGGCGTGGAAGGGGACGTTCGATGCGGACCGCAATGCAGCTCTTCCGCCGCCCGACACGCCCTTCGAACAGCGGCACTGCGCCGCAGCGCACCAGCACCGGCGCACCAAGTCCGGCGTTGAGCATGATCCGATTGCCAGGCTCCAGAGCCATCACATCGGACAGCCTCATCGTCTGCTCATCCAATACTACGTCAAGTTCGACTTCGGTGTTCCACAGTTCCTCGGCCAAGTGCGTCTCCCAGATCGAAGTCGCGGCCAAATTTCTCGCCCATGAATTGCTGCAGCAGCAATTCACGAACGGGCTCCAGAGTGGCATAGGGCAACAGCAGTTCCATCCGGCCGCCGCGATCCTCCATGTCGATTCGCAGCCGCGCGAGTACTGCTGCGTTCGAGAGACGGCTGATGGTGGCGAAACGCGGGTTCACCTCCAGGCGTTCGAAGCGGAAAGTCACGGGACAGAGTGGATCGAAGCTGGCGGACAAGTCGGACAGTACCGACTTGGATCAGGCGCTCGACCAACGTGCGTTCAATCGTGGTGTAGGGGCGGCCCTCGATGCGCATCGCCGCCGTGCCACGCCGTCCGCCGAGCAGCACATCGACGATCGAGTAAATCATTGCGGAATCGACTACCATCAGGCCGTAGTTGTCCCATTCTTCGGCCTTGAACACCGCCAGCATGGCCGGCAGTGGGATCGAATTGAGGTAATCTCCGAAGCGCAGCGACAGGATATTGTCGATGCCGACTTCCACATTGTCGGAGGTGAAGTTGCGCAAGCTGGTGGACATGATACGCACGAGCCGGTCGAACACGATCTCCAGCATCGGCAGACGCTCGTATGATACGAGGCCCGAGCTGATGATCCTTTGCATGCCGGTGCGGTTCTCACCGCCAGCCGGTCCCTCGTCGAAGCCCAGCAGGCTGTCGATCTCGGCCTGATTGAGCACTCGGGCGGGCGGGGCTGGGTTCTCGTCGCCGCCTTCGGTTTCGGCACCCCATGCCGCGGCCAATTCCTCGTCCGACTGAGGTGGACCCTGAGTGTCGCTCATTGGATCAGCATCTGCGTAAACAGCACGTCGGTAATTATCGCTGGCGCCGCGGCCAGGTTGGCACGTGCGATAAGCTCCTCGCGTAGCCGATAGGTGCCTGCGGAGCCGCGCAGTTCCTGCGGTCGCATCTCGCGGATATAGGTTAAGAACAGATCTTGCAGACGTGGCATCGCCGCCTTGACCCTTTCGACATCGTGCTGCTTGCGCACCTCAAGGCGGACGGTAAGTTTCACGTAGCTGGTCCGTGGCGCGTTGTTGTTAAGATTTGTGATCAGTTCCGGCAGATCGACATAAATCGGCTGTGATGGCGCGTCTGCCTCGGCTGTTGGCGGGTCATGTCTGATCCCGAGCAGACTCGGCACGACCCCGCTGAACCATAAGCCGCTGCCGAGACCGGCCAGCGCAACTGGTGCGCCGAACACGATCAGCCTGCGTTTGGTGCCGGACCCCGGCGCTTCGGTGACTAGTTGTTCGGGTGCGTCGTCCGGCTTCGCCGGGTCGACCGCTGGCGCGGCCTTGGCCACGGGCTGCTCCTTCGGCCTGCTGCGGAGGAGGATGGCAGCGAGGCGTTAAGGAAGACTTGCCCGGCAGATTCCGCCGAGTGCGGCAACAGGTGCCGGTTAACAGAGGTACAACCCTGTGTTGCGAGTTGAACGAGGTTGCTTCGTTGCTGCGTCCCTTGAAGCACGCCTGCTTGGCACGCGCGTTGCTTCTGGCATGGCATGGACATCGTCAGCAACATCGCTCTATCGCGGCAGGCTGCGCAGCAGCGTGTCACAGAGGTAATTGCGAACAACATTGCCAACGCGAATACGCCGGGCTTCAAGGCGGAACGGGTGCAGTTCAGCGATTGGCTGATGCGGCAGAGCACAAGCGGGGTACCGCGCGGTGACCGCAACATTGTCTCCACCCAGGATCGTGCGACATGGCGCGAGCAGCAGGCCGGGACGATCACGCACACCGGCAACACCTACGATCTTGCGCTCACCAGCAACGGTTACTTCACTGTTAAGACGCCGAATGGCCCGAAACTCACGCGCGACGGCCGCTTCGGTCTCATGCCGAACGGCACCATATCTGACGGGGCAGGCAACGCATTAATGAATAGCAACGGCCAGCCGATCGTCGTAGCGCAGACCGACACGCGGATTTCCATCGCCGGCGACGGGACGGTTTCCAGCGAGAATGGCCAGCTTGGCAAAGTCGGCATCGTCAAGCCGGCCGATCCAATGCAACTGACCGCGGAAGGCAACACGCTGTTCCGCTCCGCCTCACCTACTACGGCGATTGCCTCACCTGGCATTGTCCAGGGGTCGATCGAGGATTCCAATGTCCAGCCCGTATTGGAGACCACGCGGATGCTGGATGGACTACGCCAGTTCCAGTTCATCAGTCAGTTCATTCAGGCAGAAGGTGACCGACAGCAGTCGGTGATCGACAAACTACTGTCGCAGAGCAGCTAGGAGACGAGACATGCGCTCGCTCGATATCGCCGGCACAGGAATGCAGGCGCAGCAGACCAACGTCGAGGTGATCTCGAACAACATCGCCAATATGTCGACGACTGGCTTCAAGCGGCAGCGGCCGGAGTTCCAGGACCTGATCTACCAGAACCTGCGCCGCGTCGGCGCCGACAGTTCGGACAGCGGCAGCATCGTGCCATCGGGTGCACAGGTCGGTCTCGGCGTCCGAACTGCAGCCATCTATCGCATAAACGAGCAGGGTAACCTGCAGCAGACTTCGAACCAGCTGGACATGGCGGTCCAGGGCAACGGGTATTTCCAGGTGACGCTGCCTTCGGGTGATACCTCCTACACACGTGACGGCACATTTGGGCTGGCGGCCGACGGCACGATCGTCACCGCCGACGGCTACGTTGTACAGCCGGGTGTCCAGATCCCCTCGAACGCCACCAGCGTCACGGTGAACCAGTCGGGGCAGGTCCAGGTTACGCTGAGCGGCCAGACAGCGCCGCAGACCGCGGGGCAACTGCAACTGGCCGTGTTCCCCAACGAGGCCGGCCTGGAGGCACAGGGCGGCAATATGTATCTCCAGACCGCCGCGTCCGGCCAACCGGTCACCGGCAATCCGGCATCGCCGGGCTTTGGCTCGGTGATGCAGGGCTTTATCGAAACCTCCAACGTGAATGTCGTCACCGAGATCACCAACCTGATCACCGCGCAGCGCGCGTACGAGATGAACAGCAAGGTGATCACCACCAGTGACGATATGCTTTCCACCTTGACCAATCTGCGGTGATCCGATGGCCAGGCTGCCGCTCGCCTTGATGGCACTCTGTATCGGCCTTGCGCACGGCGAGGCCGCCACGTTGCGGACGAATACCACCCTTCATTCATCCACGGTCCGGCTGTCCGACCTGTTCGATGGCATCGACGGCAAGGCGGATCGTGTGCTGGGGCCGGGTCCGGGTCCGGGCGGACGTATCGTTGTAGAGGCGGCGCAGCTTGGCGCTATAGCGCGGCAGTTCGCGGTGGAGTGGCGCCCCGGGTCTTCCGCCGATCGCGCCATGCTGGAGCGACCAGGACGGCCACTGCGGCGCGACGATGTAATGGATGCCATCAGAAGTGCGCTCATTGCCGCCGGTGCATCGGCTGATTGCGACGTAGATCTCGCCGGCTTCTCACCGCCACTTGTTCCGGTGGACGCTGTACCGCGGCCGGTGGTCTCCGACCTCGACTACGATGCAGCAGTCGGCCGCTTCAGCGCCATGCTGTCGGTGGCCGGCGAGGGAATGGACCCGCTGCACTTGCGCGTGGATGGGCGTGCGGATGACACGATCCTGCTGCCCGTTGCCGCGACACGGTTGGTTGCCGGCGGCATCGTGCGGCCCAACGATGTGCGCACGGCACGGGTGCGCACATCGCTGCTCCGTGGCGACGTGATGCACAACCCGAGTGACGCGTTCGGCATGCAGACAAAGCGCATGATCGCACCAGGTCAGCCGTTGTTCGTCAACGATTTGATGCGCCCATCGATGGTGGTGAAAGGAGCCACGGTGCTGATGGTGCTTGACAGTCCGGGCATCGCGCTTACGGCGCAGGGTCAGGCTATCGAGTCGGGTGCGATTGGCGAGCGGATCCGAATACTCAATCCGAGCTCGCACGCGACGGTGGAAGCCGAGGTAACCGGGGCCGACCGCGTTCGAGTGGCGCCAAGTGCGATGCCGATGACTGTGAGCGCGCGATGAAACCGACATCACGCATCGCACTGCCGGTGCTCGCATGCCTGCTGTTGGCCGGGTGCGGTTCTTTGACGCGTATGTCGGAGATTGGACGTGCGCCGGCGATGACCCCCACGTCGGACCCTACCAAGGAACCGACCTGGCGGCCGGTCAGCATGCCGATGCCGGCGCGCGAACCGACCCCGAATGAGCTGAACGCGCTGTGGCGTGCCGGTTCGCGAGCGTTCTTCAAGGACCAGCGGGCGGCGCAGGTTGGCGATATCGTGACTATTCTGGTGGCGATGAACGACACAGCAAACTTCAAGAATGGGACGACAACCAGCCGGACAGGCGGCGAGACGGGCAGTCTGGCACAATTCTTCGGCATGCAGGCGCGGCTGCCACCGACGATCAAGGACCCCTCCAAGATCCTGGATGTCGGCAGCACCAACCACAACACCGGGGCCGGCGAGATCAAGCGGACCGAGACGGTGACGATCAGGCTGGCGGGTGTGGTGACGCAGGTCTTGCCGAACGGCAACCTGGTGGTTTCCGCTCGGCAGGAGTTCCGGGTGAACCACGAGCTGCGCGAGTTGCAGGTGACCGGCGTGATCCGTCCGCAGGACATCGCGTCTGACAACACCGTTCTGCATGACAGGATGGCCGAGGCGCGAATTGCCTATGGCGGTCGCGGCGAGCTGACTGAGGTCAATCAGACGCGTTGGGGTCAGCAGCTCATGGATATCCTGCTGCCATTCTGACCCACACCCTCCATGACGGGCAGGGTCGGTTGACTGCACCGATCCTCTGTTCGTCAGAAGGCAATCTCATACTCGAGTTTCCAACGGATCGCCCCGCGAGGCGAGGCCGGTGTCAAGCCGAACATATAGCCTACCTCGTATCTTACCTTCCCGTATGGAGCAAAATCGACCGCGCCTACGGCAACCGGGCCAAGGAAATGCTGCTGCTTCGAGAACGGACCAGCGTTCGCCAGATCATCGATGAACCCATAGTATTCGATCGCTGGATCGATGAACCGGTTCAAAAGTAGACGTGATTGCCACGCGAGCTCCAGGCCGGTTGCATGGCTTGCGTTATGGCCTACGTCATGCGCGAAGAACACGTTGAATGTATGCAGGCTGTCGACGCCCAATACATCGTACAGCTCCTTCTGGACGATTGGGCCAAGGGTGAAACTGTTGGGCTCGTTGCGCAGTGCTGACTGCGAGTATTCAGCGAAGAATCCCAAATTGAAAAAGTCCTGTCCTGGTTCGGTGAGCTGAAAGGTATTTTCCACGGTCGTCGCAGTGTAGTGAACGCTGCTTTCGGGAACAGAATTCGACTCGCCTTCCAATTCGATCTCCCACCAGGGCGTTAGGCCATAGCCGATTGCGTTGGTGTAGCTTTGTTGGCCGCCGAGGGATCGATCCTTGTCGAAGGAGAAGAACCCGTTGTGCTCGAATTCCACCTCCCTGAAATCGACTGTCGGCATACGCACCTGAAGCTCGGCCAACGCCAGGCGCGGCGAACCTGAGGTCACGGTGACCAACGCGAGTGTAGCCAATACGAGGCGCCGGTGTGCAGTTCGCACACGCAATGCGGCAACGTGTCCGCCATTCGGCCGCTGAAGTTTCTCGGCCGCCGGCCGCCAATTGTGGAGACCGACGCGAGTACATCTGTTGGAGGTGAAGAACACTGACAGACCTATATGCGAGTCATTCGCATTCGCGATAGCGTCTCTCGCAGGTTCAGGCAAGGCATTTTCCTCACTTATTTATTTTCATGCCGCCGGAATAGATGCCTCGATGACGCGTCAGCCTTCGCTTCAAGGGCAGCGAACTATGCGAAAGTGAGGGCGGCAGGCGACGGCGCAACGGGGATCACTCGCGGCCCACGGCTAGCTGGCAGCGGACCCGCAACTTTCCAAGAGCTCGGCATGGTGCGCAGAAGCTTGGCGATCGGCGCGCACCGACAGGCTTGGCGGTCTACGATGCGCCGGTTCATTCACCCGAAATCGTCGGACCGATCCTTACCCAGTGGCCATGTTCAAAGCGCTGGATCTGGAAATGGTTGATCACGCTGTAATCGGTGGGTGTCGTTGTCACCGTGATGCCCGGAAGCAGCATTGGTACGCGCAAGTTGGTCAGGTGCGTGGCGACGTTGAGCACGTTCTCCCGAGTCAGTGTTGATCCGGCTTGTTGCAGCACGTACGCCGCCAGGAAGGAAGACATGTAACCGAGAACCACGCCGCTGTCGCGCGGGTTGCCCTCGGTAAGGCTTGTCTTCTCCCAATCCAGAAACGCTTTGACCTCCGCATCCTCTGCCCACGCCGGATCGAACGGATCCTTGGCATACGCGGTAGACACCAGGCCCTCCGCATTCTCGAGCCCGGCTGGTTTCAGCACCGCCTCGACGTTGCTGGCGATGCTGCAGACAAGATGCAGTGGCGCCCAATCGAGCTTGCGGACGCCGCGGATCTGTTCAGCGCCGGCCCTTTGTGTCCCGGCGAAATAGAAGACATTCGCGCCGGACACCTTCGCCGCAATGAGTTGCGAATCGACTGCGGGATCCGTGACCTCGTAGGTCTGCTCGCTGACGATCAGCGAATTTGCCTTGTCGCCCAGGCCCGACCGGAATCCAGCTCGGAAATCCTTTCCGAGATCGTCGTTCTGGTAAAGAATTGCGATCCTAGGCGAGCTGACCGTGTCCAATACATAACGCGCCATTGCGCGGCCTTCCTGGATGTAGCTGGGGATGAAGGCCATGGTCCAGGGATAGCTGCTCGGCTCCCTGAAGCGGCTGGCGCCTGTGGTGATAAACAGTTGCGGTATCTTCTTCTGGTTCAGGTATTTTTCAGCGGCCGCGTTCGTGGGAGTGCCAACCGAGCCATACATCATCAGGACGGCGTCGTCCTCCACCAGCCGGCGCGTCGCCTCAATCGTCTTCGGCGGGCTGTAGCCATCGTCAAGCACGATTAGCTTCACCTGCCTGCCATTGATGCCGCCAGCCCGATTGAGCGCCGAGAAATATGCAAGCGACGCCTGCCCCACCACACCTGCGACCGAGACAGGACCGCTCAATGGCACGGTCTGCCCGAGTCTGATCTCGGTATCGGATGCGCCCGGGCTGTACCGCTGCGCGACTGCAGCGCCATTGGACACGCAAAGCATCACGACGACCGCTCGGGCCAAGCTGATCCTCATGGACCTCTCCTCAAAACTCTTGGTGTCGACGGGCGGATGGCGGAATTGGCCAGCATGGAGTCGGCACGATGGTGGTGCAACGGGTGGTCAGTGCCCGCTCAAGCCTGGGCAAACAGTACCCGTTGGACAGCGAGCGCCACGGCAACGGCAAAAACTGCGGTGGAGATCGCGGTCACTGCCTGGCGTTCCCAGGCGAAGCGGCCGAACCACAACAGTGCTGGGAACAGTGCGGCCACTACCATCGCCTGTCCGGCCTCCACGCCGAGATTGAAGAACAGCAGCGAGCCAAGGATGCCGCTGGGCGGCAAGCCAAGTCCAACAGCGCGCCCGCGAAACCGAAGCCATGCACCAGTCCAAACACGAAGCTCACCAGCCAGCGTCCTGAGGCAGCGTGTCTGCGAAAAATGTTCTCAAGCGCGACATAGGCGATCGAGAGCGCGATGACCGGCTCGACGATTGCCGCCGGGATCACCACCACCCCGAGAATGGCAAGCGCGAGCGTGATACTGTGCGCGACGAGTGAAGGCAGTGACGATGCCGAGCAGCGAGCGCAGCCGGCCGCCGCGCAGCATCAGCGCGAACAGGAACAGGAGTGGTCATATCCGGTAAGAATATGCTCGACGCCAAGGCGGAAGAACGCGAACGGGCTGCTTTGCGCCGATCCGCGTCGGGCGCTGCCAACGTC
Organism: uncultured Alphaproteobacteria bacterium; assembly: GCA_963850535.1. Lineage (GTDB taxonomy): Bacteria > Pseudomonadota > Alphaproteobacteria > Acetobacterales > Acetobacteraceae > JAMXLO01. The sequence continues at coordinate 124,570 of CAWKMC010000006.1, forward strand.
TCCAGCACGCCCAACGGCGCGCCTCCGTTGCCCGGTTCGAAGAGCAACTGCTCGTGCCCCTCCGGCCATTGGACGGTGGCCAGCGTGTGGTGGTCAGGACCGAGCACGTCGAACATATTGTCGATCAGTGACAACGTCCGTGGTGACGTGGCGCAGGCGTAGTCGAGCGTGACGACGACGGTCGGGCGCGTCGGCAACGGCGGCTGCACCGTTCCTGGAGCGGCGGCAGCAGGGAGTGTCGTTTGCACCGATCGCGATATGCTGCGCCACCAGCCCGGCGAGACAGCCGAAATCGTCGGCTGGCGTCGCCGCGGCGGATTGGACGACGTCGACTGAAATGGTCAGCACATAGCGGACGGTCTGTCCATACACGGTGACCACAGCAAGCCGGTGCTGCCGGCGGTGTGCGCTTGGGCGCCGCCGATCAGGACGGTCAACGACAGGATCAGCGCGAAAACGGCCCGCGTGTCATCATGGCAGACTCCGTCAAACGCGCTCAGCCAGGCCTCACCGATGAAGCGCGACATCAGGTAAAGATGCGCGTCGTTATCGATGCGCATGTACTGCAGGAACTCGTCGGGATTGCGCGCGCCGAAATGGACCGTCATCACCGGGTCGTTGTTCGACTGCATAGAAGGTCGCGGTGATGCGCGGGTCGACGAGGCCAAATTCAGCGGGGTCTGTGCCTTTCACATCGTCAGCCGGCAGTTCACGGGCCGGACCGGAGTTATGCATCATCTCAACCGCCGTGCTGATCTGCCTGGCGGCGGAGGCATTGATACGTGTGTTCGTCCCGGCGTATCCAAACATCGGCGTCCTGCCGCTGCAAGATCGAGTCGCTGGTCCGCCCGCACGAGTTCAACGCGGCGGATCAGCTCGGGCGCGGTCTTCAGCAAGCCGTTGGCCTCGAACTCGACGAACTGGCGTTGCGTGGGCTGCGCGCCACTGATCACCATCACCGCGAGATAGAGCACCACGAGACGCAACCGCCGTTGGCGTCACGATGCGCCGCCAAGTCGTCATCGGCGCCGCCACCACACCAGCCCGCCAAGCTGCCACGACCATGAGCGGCAGCAGACCGACCACCAGGAGCGAACACCGTGCGCGCCTGGCTCTGCGTCAAGCAGCACGAGCGAAGGGACCGGAATACGCGTCGCCACCGGCGGTGGTACGCTCCTCGTGTGCAAGCCAGCGCACCGCGGCAAGCAACAGGTCGCTGTTCGACATGTACGGAAAGAACGAATTGCTCGCGAAGTCGCCGTCGCCGATCACTACGGCGCGCAGCGGCCGGCTGCCGCCCGGCAGCAGACCTTCGGCGGCGGCGCCGAGCACGCGCGGCCCGGGCGCCGGCGGGTGGCGATCGCGTGGCGGCCAGCTCGGCTGGCTCGTCGGCCGCGCGGCTTGCCGCCGGGTGCCACATCGCGCGTGTAGCTGTCACGACTGCTCGTCAGCAGCGAGGTCACGCGGATATCGCCTGCCGGTTTGAGCAGACTGAGCGGCCGTGCTGCCCGGATAGAACGTCAGCGAGACAGATTGGGTGATCGGATGCGAATCGTAGCCGGTGACTGCGACCATCTCCGCGTCCAGTCATGTAGTGACTCAGCGGATCGACCACGACCTGTTGCTCGGGGCGGACGCCGAGATCTTCGGTAAGCCGCGCAAGCCCCGGCTCGAGCACAAAGCCCAAGATCGAACAGGAACAGCGCGGCACCGCCGTTCGCCAGATAACGGCGCAGCGCGGCGCTTTCGCCGGGCAGTAAGGTGGTGCGCGGGTTGGCGGTGACCACCAGCGTGCAGTCATCCGGGAACGTCCCGACTGGTCGCGAGGATGAGCTCGGCGGGCTTCGTAGCCTTGTGCTTCCAGCGCGCGACGAAAACGCCCGACGCCGTGGCCCGCCATCTGCACAAGACGCGACGACGCGTCGTCATGGCTATGGTCGGCCACGCCCTCGAGATGCGTGTGGAACTCGAAATTGTCCATCGGCAGTTCGCCGTGGCCTTCGACGAAGCAAACAGTGATCACGCGTTCGCGCAGCACGCGCTGGATACCAAGCGCAATCTCGGCTTCGTCAGTGCTCTGCACGAGCACGCGCCGGCCGTCGGCCTCGATCATGGCGGCGTTGTAGATGCGGATACCATTGGTGCGCGCCACCGTTGGCTCCTTGTCAGGGATCGACCGCGGTCAGCCGGAACAGCGGATTGCGCCGTTGCATCAGGGTGAGGATGTCGCGGACGCGGCGGCCCGCGGGATCCTGGGAGTGATAGAAATAGGTGAGGCGGACCTCGCGCTCCAGGCCGTCCACCACCTTCATCGCAGCCGCAGAAGGCGTGTAGAGCTTCTCGCGCGTCAGATCGATGTGGCCGTCGTGCAATGTCAGCGCCACGTTGGCGAGCACGAACAGAGCAAACGCCACGACAACCACGCCACCGGTATATATCCAGTTCTGCCACCGCCCGAGCCGCGTCTGCAGCGGCAGGCGCAGTCCGGCCCAGAACAGCACCAGCACAGCGACGAGCCAGCCGATTGCCCAGAGCAGCGGCTGCAGCTCGATCTGATGTTCGTCCATCGCTGTTCAGCGCCGCGCCAGCGCGCGGACGGTCGAGGAACAGGCCAAGCAGGATCAGCGCCAGGAACCAGCCGAAATCCGAGGTGTACATCGCACCCGTCGCGAATGGCGTGAACCGTGCGAGCAAAGAGAGCCCGAGCAACCAGTTGTCCATCGGCGACGGCAAGAGTGAGGCCAATGAATCGATCGACCAGAGCAGGCCGAAGATTCCCAGCGAGACCACTGCTGCGACAATCTGATTGGCGGTGAGCGCCGAAACCGCGATACCGAGCGACGCCAGGCTGCCGGCCAGCAGAACCAGGCCGAGATAGCCGCTATAAATGGGCCCCCAGTCGGGTGCGCCATAGACAGCGACGACCAGTGCGTAGCTTAGAGTCAGTCCGATCATCGCCAACAGCACCGCCATGGCAGCGACGAATTTGGCGAGCACGATGTCGATCTCGCGCACGGGCGCGGTCAGCAGCAATTCCAGCGTGCCGGCACGACGCTCTTCTGCGAACAATCGCATGGTGAGCAGCGGCACCAGCAGAACGAATTGCACCGCCGCCTGGAAGAACACCGACACCAGACTCGCCTGCTTGGCGACGAGCAGAGTGACCGTGAAGCTGTAGCCGCTCAGCAGCAGGAATACGGTAATGACCGCGTAAGCAACCGGAGAAATGAACAGCGCCCCGATCTCCTTAGCGACGAGCGCCCGCAGCACGTCAGGTGCTCCTGACGTCTGCGGTGAGGTCAAGGAAAGTGCGTTCGAGATCGGAGCCCGCCGAAGCTATCTCCGCCAACCCAACCACTGCGAGAAGGCGCCCGTGCAGCAGGATGGCGACGCGGTCAGCCACGCGCTCGATCTCGCTCAGAATATGCGAAGTAACGATGATCGAGCAGTGTGCGGCGAGCCCACGCAGCAACCCGCGCATCTCGATGATCTGTCGTGGATCGAGCCCATTGGTAGGTTCATCGAGTACCAGTAGTTCGGGTTCGTGTATGATGGCCTGAGCGATTGCCACACGCTGGCGATAGCCGCGGGATAGCCGGCCGATGATGGTCGAGCCTACATCGTCCAGCGCCAGCCGCTGGCGCACGAAGGCGAGGCGCTCGTTTAGTTGATCCCCAGCGAGACCGCGCAACCGGCCCATGAAGACCAGGAATTCGTTCACTCGCATATGCCGGTAAAGCACGGCATCCTCGGGCACATATCCGACCCGGCCACGCGCCGCCCGTCCCTCGCGCACGAGGTCGAATTCACCGATCTGTGCCGATCCGGTGCCGGGCCGCAGGTATCCGGTCAGCACCCGCAGGATGGTCGTCTTGCCCGAGCCGTTCGGGCCCAGCAGACCCAGCACCTCGTGCTGCCTCACCTGCAATGAGACATTATCGACCGCGAGCGTCGCGCCGTAGCGTTTTGAAAGATGATCGAGCGCCGCCGCTGCGACGGCGCTGTATTCGCTCAAAGGGCCTCAGTCGTAGAACTCGGGCGCTTTCTTCATCGCCTTGAACGCGTCCGGATCATGTGCCGTGAAGAAGTCGGCCTTTTCCGTCGCCATCTCGTAGCGGATCCACTCGTAAGCGCTCAGAATGCCGCTCGGCGAATAGGCCAAGCCGACACTCGGCGGCAGGTTCTTCTCAACGTTCTCTTTGAAGTACACGTTGTCGCCGGTGAGGATCACAGGTCCTTTGTTCTTCAGCCGCACCACCATCATCTCGCTGCCGGGCGTATGGCCGACCCATCGCTTCACCACGACAGTGACCCGTCGCCGAACAGGTCCATATCGCCGTTCAGCTGAACCATCTTGACGGCATTTGGCTGGTCGGTCATTGGGGAGCGCAGCGGCAACACATCGCCAATGATGTAGTTCGCGCCAGTGCCGATCTCTGGCCAGAACGCATTTTGGATCTCGGTCTTCTGTAAGACGATGGTGGAATTCGGGAACTTCGCAAGGTTGCCGCCGTGGTCGAGATGCAGGTGGCTGACCACGACGTATTTGATGTCGTCGGGCTTGAGACCGATCTTCTGCAGCTGGGCATCCACCGCAACATCGGGTGTGTTCACCGGTTTCAGCGCCTGGAATGATGCGCCCCAATAGGAGGGGTCAGTGATGATCTTGTCATTGTTGCCCGTGTCGAACAGGACGTTGCCTTTCGGGTGCATCACCACGAAGAAGCCCACCGGCACCTGGATCTGCGGTGTCATAGGCGCGCCGTTCTGCAGATAGCCCTTGCCAAGCGTCAGCGCTCCGGAACTGAAGGCGTAAAGCTTGATATCCTGGGCCTCTGCCGCGCCGCCGAACCAGGCGCCTAACAGGAGAGCGCTGAGTGTTATTGCAATCTTGGGTGCCATTCCGGTCTCCTCCCGCGATTTCTTCTGCGTATCCGTTGTTCTTCTACGTGTCCGTCGATCGTGCCATGAAACGGCGCGGCGGTCCACCATGCTGACGGCGCTCCGGCAGCAATCATCAGCATCGCACTCAATGCCTGACGCTTGCCGTTGGCATCCTGGTCGACAGTTCCCCCCGGCTGCTCGACGATGTGCCGCCAAGCCAGCGGACTTGCAACGTGGGACCAACTGTCAGATTTTTACTGCGACTGCAGGCTCTCCCGGAGAAGAACAATGAACGACGCTCCCGTCATCGCCGAAGCCTCGCCGCTCGACGGCAAGGCCATAGCCGTGCTGGCGGAACAGCTGAACCAGCTTCTGCATCTGCGCACTTTCCCGATCGGCATGAAGCTGTTCGAGGACCTGGACGTGATGGCCGACGTGCCCGGGCTGCGCCGACCGCCGAAAGGGCGCACGTTCTCGACCTGCCAGTTGGTCACCCAGTCGCGCATGGCCGGCTTCACGCTTGGCATTACCACCGAGAACATTCCGTCGTTTTCGTCCTGCTCCAGCGTCATCGGCCTCGACGCCCCGGATGAGATCTACACCTCGGGACGCAAGATGGAGGGTGTGTGGTTCGAGAACCGCGAAGCCGCCGCGGCGCATCAGGCCGGCATGCCGCGTGTCTCGCCAGGACGCTACAATGGCCTGGTGGTGTCGCCGCTGCGTACTGCGCGGCTCGATCCGCCAGATGTCTGCCTGTTCTACGGCAACCCCGCGCAGATGATCCTGTTCATCAATGGGCTGCAGTGGCGCAACTATAAACGCTACGACTTTTCCATCACCGGCGAGAGCGCCTGCGCTGAACTCATGGGGGCATGCATTGAAGACGCGCGAGGTGTCGCTATCGATCCCATGCTATGCCGAGCGCCGCTATGGCGGTGTGGCAGATGACGAGATGCTGATGGCGTGTCCGGCCGCCGATCTGCAACGGGCAGTGATCGGGTTGCAAGGGTTGTCGAAGGCAGGGCTGCGCTATCCGATCATGCCGTTCGGCCCGCAGGCCGAGCCGGGCGAAGGAATGGCGAAGAGCTACGCCGGCAAGACCTGAGGCACTACACAGGCTTTGCGCAGCGCCGCCCGCGCCAGCAGCCGTGTCGAATCAAGTGTCGGCAACGGCGAGTTCGCGTCGCTGATGATCAGCGGGATTTCGGTGCAGCCGAGTACGACGGAGTCGCAGCCGGCGTCGCGTAGGCGTGCGATGACGCGCTGATGGTAGGCAACCGCCTCCGGGGTGAACACGCTGCACACCAGTTCGTCCATGATGATGCGGTTGATTGCCGCGCGCTCATCTTCATCCGGAAGCACGTAGTCCAAGCCCGTCGCCTTCGCGCGGTCCGGATAGACGCTGCTCTCCACCAGCCAGCGCGTGCCCAATAACCCCAGGCGGCGGAAGCCTCGCGCCGCCGCCTCGGCCACCACCACATCCGCGATGTGCAGCCAGGGCAGCAGTGAGCGCGCTTCGATATAGGGCAGCCCCTGGTGGAACGTGTTGTCGGGGCAGATCAGGAACTCTGCACCGATGGCCGCCAGCTTGTTGGATGAAGCAAGCATCAGCTCGCCGACGCCGCGCCAGTCGCCGCGATGGACGCACGCCATGTAGTCGGCGAGCGAGTGCGTGTGCATCGACACTTCGGGATGTGCGTGTGTGCCAAGCACTGCGGCACCTTCGGTGCAGATCGTTCGATAGCACAGCGCGGCGCCCTCGGCCGAGCCGGCAACAATGCCGATATGCGCGGGCATCAGCCGGCCGGAAAGTCGTAAAGCTTGGCTGGATTATCCACCAGCACTTTGTGCCGTGCTGCCTCATCCGGCACCCATACCGCCAGCAGATCGAACAGCACGGCATCGTCCGGCTTCTTGTCCGCCGGTTCGCTGGGGTGTGGCCAGTCGCTGCCCCATACCACGCGCTCCGGCGCGGCCTTCGCGTAGCCCTGTGCCACCGCCAGGCGATCGGCATATTGCGGCGGACCCGATTTGGTATCGGCGTAGGCGCCAGAGAGCTTGACCCAGGTGTTGCCCTTATCGATCAGTCGCCGGATCAGCTGGTAGGCGGGACCGTTCACGTCAGGTGCATGCGCCAAATGATCGAATACCAAGCGCCCTGGCACGCGCAGGAACACCTCCTGTGCAGCGACGATCTGATCGGCCGGCATATTGATCTGGCAGTGCCAGCCCATCAGCTCAATCCGCTTCGCCAGCGGCTCGATCATGTCGATCGTCGTGGCGCCTGGTGGCGCGAGGTTGAAGCGAATGCCGCGCACGCCGGCGTCATGCATCTGGCGCAATTCCTGGTCGGTGACCGAGGTGTTCACCACGCCCACCATGCGTGCGCGTTCCTTACCGCCAAGCTGCGGCAACAGGGCCAGGTAGTGCGAGTTGTCCGTGCCATAGGTTGAAGGCAGGATGACCACACAGCGTGTGGTGCCGATCCGATGCTGCCAGGGCATGGTAATCGTCCACTGATGCCGGCGGCGGCTTCAGCGTGGCGTATGGGGCGATCGGGAAACTCGAATCGTAGATGTGGAAGTGGCAGTCGGTGGCGTTGGCCGGTGCCTTGGTCTTTGGCAATTCGGTGCCCGCGGACCAGCGCACCTCGGCCTGTTGCGCCTGAACTGCTGACAGCTTCATGGTGCTCGCTGCGGCCGCGGCAAGGACGCCGCGCAACAGGCCGCGACGAGCTGGCATTAGCGTATTCATCCGTTCCTCCCACTATTGCGCGCGACGACACGCTGTTCCGGCAGCCTGTTGTCGTCAATACGTTGGTTGCGGATGCACGGAGCTAATCGCCGGCGACTTCACCGCTGCTGTAGAGACAACGAGCAGCTTGCCAGACTTCAACACGCCTGTGTGCTCCCATGCTGGCGGACCCGCAATCGTCATGGCAGCGCGAATCGCTGCCGCCAAATTCGGGACCTCGATATGTTTGCCTCGGGTGATCTTCCCGTCGTTATTCAGGCAGTAATAGCGATACTCTGGCATGGTAGCTCTCCTCTCAAGTTATTCACCTGCTGCATGCTCGAGCTAGAATCGCCAGACCGCCGCATCGTGAGACGCGACGCGAGCGAAACAATTCAACACAATGCGGCAGCTTTTTGGAAAGGGACTTCACGAATTATCGTGCGAACGGGTTCGTGGAGCTTCCAGATCAAATATTTGAGGTGATGAGCTGGGCAGAACGGGGAACGGTGATACCACCGCACGGGGTTACAGCAGTTCGGTCAGACCAATTCGGCGGTGTCCGTTTCGTCCGATCATCGTGCCGGCGGCCACCAGCGCGTCGAGAACCGCTTCCTGCGTTGCCTCAGCAGTCGCCTGGAACAGCCGGTCGATACGGCTTTCCGCCAGCACACGCTGATCGAGCAGGTCTCGGTCGGCATCGTGTGGCACGCGGTGCGCGGTGCTGAACGCCAGCGCGATGTCGCCACTGCCGTTGCCCCAGAACGAGCCGCACCACGCCAGCCCAACGCCGGCGCGGCGCGCAACGCGGCCGAGCTGGCGATGGTCCAACGGGACATCGGTTCCAACCACGATGATGCACGAGCCTGCCTCGCCGGCAGGATCCGACTCCGGGTCTATCTGCCGCCCGTCCGGCAATCGCAGATCGCCCGCGCGGCCAAAATTGGCCAGCACGACGACACCGACGTGGTAAGGCTGCCTGTCGAAGTGCAACCCACGCGACGCAGTTCCGATGCCGCCTTTCAGCCCAAAGCAGCTCATTCCCGTGCCAGCGCCGACCGAGCCGACGGCGAATTCCTCAGCTGCCAATTCGATCGCCGTATTCGCATATGCCTCGGTGACCGCCCTCGCCTGAATGTCGTTCAGGTAGCCGTCGTTGCACTCAAGCACCACGGGATTCACGGTCGAGATCTGGCGACCGATTTCGGGATTGCTGGTGATGGCGCGGCGGATCAATGCATTCGAGCAGGTGCCAACGGCAAAAGTGTTGGTCAGCAGTATTGGTGTCTCCAGCGTGCCGAGTTCGTTCAGCTGCATCAGACCGGTGCTTTTGCCGAAGCCATTCAGCACGTACGCAGAAGCAACAACTTTGTCGCGGAACAGATCCCCATCATGCGGCAGAACTGCCGTGACGCCGGTACGGATATCGCCCTCGGCCAAGGTCGCATGACCGACAGCGACGCCAGGAACGTCGGCGATGGTGTTGTGCTCACCCAAAGGGAGCGAACCGCAAGACAGTCCAGCTTCACGTGCTCGCATGCTCACTCCTGGCAAACGTCGCGCCATCAGCTTATGACGATTTCCAACCCAGCGGCCAACCAAGGGCAACCACACGGGAGAGAAACAGATGCGCGGGCACATTCTGTCGTCGATACTCATTGGCGCGACCGTGTTTTTCAGCGGCAGTCTTCAGGCCCAGCAGCGCCGAACCTCGATGCCATCCCCGAGAAGATGCCGTTCAGCACGCCTTACGGTGCGGCGAGAGGAGCAGAGCGTGCGCAGTCGTTGATCCAGGCCGCTGTGGCCGAAGCAAGCAAAAAGGGTTGGCCGATGGACATCGCCGTTGTCGATTCCGGTGGCAATCTCGTTGCCTTCCTGCGTATGGACGGCGCGTTGCTCGGGTCGATTGCCGTTGCACAGCACAAGGCGCGTGCCGCGGTCAAGTATCGCCGTCCGACCAAGGCTTTCGAAGACGCGGTACAGAAGTCCGACTTGAAGTACCTCCTGAGCCTCGACGATGTGGTCGCCTCGCGCGGCGGCATCCCGCTGATCGAGGACGGTAAGATCGTCGGTGCAATCGGCTGCTCCAGTGGCACGGGATCGCAGGACGAGGCCATCTGCACCGCTGCGGCAGCGCTCATCAACAAATAGCCGCGACACATTGCCAACGGGCGCATTGCCGCTGGCACCGCTTTGGTCCTAACTCCGCCCACCACCAGAGGAGGCAGCCATGCAGGAGATCGGCCATTTCATCGCGGGCAAGCGGGTCGCCGGCAGCAGTGGCCGGTTCGGCGAGGTGTTCAATCCTGCCGCCGGCGAGATTTCGGGGCGCGTCGCCCTTGCTGACGCGACCGAGGTGGACAAGGTGGTTGCCGCGGCGGCGGCTGCCTGGCCGGCCTGGGCCACGACCCCGCCCCTGCGTCGCGCCCGCGTCATGTTCAAATTGAAGGAACTGCTGGAGCGCGACCGCAAGGAAATCTCCGCCATCATCACGGCGGAACACGGGAAGGTGCTGTCGGACGCTGATGGCGAAGTGCAGCGTGGGCTGGAGGTGGTCGAGTTCGCCTGCGGCATTCCGCATCTGCTGAAAGGCGAGTTCACCGAGGCGGTCGGCACCGGCATCGATGCCTGGTCGATCCGCCAGCCACTCGGTGTGGTGGCGGGTATCACGCCGTTCAACTTCCCGCTGATGGTGCCGCTGTGGATGATCCCGGTGGCGCTCGCCTGCGGCAATTGCTTCATCCTGAAGCCATCCGAGAAGGATCCATCCGCCTCACTGAAGCTCGCGGAGCTATTGAAGGAGGCCGGTGTGCCGGACGGCGTGTTCAATGTCGTGCAGGGTGCGCGCGAGGCCGTGGAGGCGATCCTAGCGCACCCCGACATTGCCGCGATCAGCTTCGTCGGTTCCACTGCCATCGCCGAGACGATCTATCGGGGCGGCACGTCGCACGGCAAGCGCGTGCAGGCACTCGGAGGGGCAAAGAACCACCTGGTGGTGATGCCAGACGCCGATATCGACGATGCAGTAGATGCATTGATGGGATCCGCCTATGGCGCAGCGGGTGAGCGCTGCATGGCGGTTTCGGTCGCAGTGGCGGTCGGTTCAGCAGGCGACCGCCTGGTGCAAAAACTGGAGCCGCGCGTGCGTGCGCTGAAGATCGGCCCGGGCACCGATGCCGAGGCCGAGATGGGTCCGTTGGTCACCCGCGAACACCGCGAGAAGGTGAAGGGCTACATCGACCTTGGTATCAAGGAGGGTGGCAAGCTGGTGGTCGACGGCCGCGGCCTGTCGCTGCAGGGCTACGAGAATGGCTTTTTTCTCGGCGGCTCGCTGTTCGACCACGTCGGTACAGACATGCGTATCTACAAAGAGGAGATCTTCGGTCCCGTGCTTGGCGTCGTACGCACGCCGGATCTGGCCGGTGCGGTGCGCATGGTGAACGCGCACGAATACGGGAACGGTGTTGCGATCTTCACTTCGGATGGCGGTGCGGCGCGCGACTTCGCCGCGGGCATTAACATCGGCATGGTCGGCGTGAACGTACCGATCCCGGTGCCGATGGCATTCCACTCGTTCGGCGGGTGGAAGCACTCGCTGTTCGGCGACCATCACATCTACGGCCCGGAAGGCGTGCGCTTCTACACACGCTACAAGGCAATCACCCAACGCTGGCCGACGGGGGCGCGCCGCGGCGCGGAATATGTCATGCCGACGCTGGGCAGATAGCAAAGGAGACGCGGCCTATGAGCGGCGTGCAGGCCGCGGTCGCTCCACCACGCGCGCCGTTCACGCTCCTTGCGAGCTGCCTGAGCATGCTGGCACTCGGCGTGAACGGCACCGCCATCATGGCGGCATTGCCGACCGTGCGCCACGACCTGGGGCTCAACCCGGCGCAGGTCGAGTGGGCAATCAACGCTTATCTCGTCGTATCAGCCGCCTGCATCATTCCGGGCGGCAAGGCCTGCGACTGGCTCGGAGCACGCCTCGTTTCCGTCGTCGGTCTCGCGTTGTTTGCGTTCGCCTCGGTGATCGTCGCGACGGGACAAGTCCCCGCCGCGATACTGGCCGGCCGCGCGCTGCAAGGCCTTGCCGCCGCACTGGCGGTACCGGGCACGCTGGCTGTCGTCAGCGAAGTCCAGTTCGCTCGAACGCCGTGCCTCAGCGATCAGCGCCTGGGCGGGCTTCGTGATGCTCGGCTTCAGCCTCGGTCCGCTGATCGGCGGAACACTGACCCACTACCTCGACTGGCGCGTCATCTTTTGGGCGAGCGGTGGCAGCATGCTTGTCGCCGCCACAGGATTTGCGGGCATGGGGCCGGCTGCGACGGCGCGTAGCAGGGCTGGCAGGCACTTCGATGCGGCTGGCTTCGCGTTGTTGGCGATCGGCATGACCGCGCTGGTATCGACGCTGCACGCGCTGCCGACCACGACAAGTGTTCCCGAGCACTTTCTCGGCCTGGCCGGGGTGGCGGTCGTCGCCTTCGTGATGCTCCTCAGGCACGAGCGCCGCGCGAAGGGTCCGCTCATCGACCTGGGCCTGCTCAGGCAGACGACCTTCGTCCGCGCTGTTGCCCTGGGCTCGATCGCCATGTCCTGCATCCTGGCTCTGCTGCTGTTCTACAATCTATACGCACAGAGCCCGGTGGGGCTGAGGTTGACGCCGGTCGGCGCCGGTCTCTCGCTGCTGCCTATGAGCGGCGGGCTCCTGCTTTTCGCGTTCTCCGCGCCCTGGCTCGTCCGGCGGTTCGGCGCGCGCAGGACCCTTACCGCCGGCAATTTGCTGATTGCGGCCGCGGGCACGCTCATCGCGGCTGCCGCGGTGCTCAAGCTTTGGATCCCACTGACCATCGGTCTCTTCGCCATCGGCGTTGGCTTGGCCGTGCCTTATGCAACGGCACCCAAGCTTGCACTGGCGACGCTGCCGGGCAGTCAGGCGGGGGCGGGCTCCGGCATTATCAATGCCTGTACTTTTCTGGGCGGCAGCATCGGCGTGGCAGCCGGCGCCGTCGCTTTCGCCTTGGGCGGCCTGCCCGGAGCGATGGCGATGATCGTGGCGCTTGCGCTGGTCGGAGCAGTGCTGTGCCGGGGACTTGCAAGGGAACTATGAACCCTGGCGCGGCCGCATCGCGAGCGGGAGACCGTCGAACAGCGTTGGCGCCTCGCCTACCTGCGCGCCCTCGATCTCCAGCAGCCGCAACTTCGTTACGACGCCACCGGCGGCGGAGAACCCACCGATCTTGCCGCCTGCGGCCAGCACGCGATGGCACGGCACGATGATCGGGAACGGGTTCCGCGCCATTGCCTCGCCGACATCCCGAGCATCACCGCCGTCGCCGAGGCGCGCGGCAATCTCGCCGTAGCTGAGCGTGGCACCAACGGGAATGTTGCGTGCAACGGCATAGATATCGCGACGCTGCGGTGGGATGTCGCTCATGTCCAGCGCGACCGTGGTGAGATCGGCGCCTTCGCCGCTCAGCACCCGGGTCATGCGTTCAATCGCCTGGCGAATCGGTGGCGGAGGTGCCGCTTCGTATGCTTCTGGGTAGCGCCGCCGGAGTCGCGCGCGGGTGCCGTTCTCGCCGCGCTCCGGCAGTTGCACCCCTGCGACGCCGCAGGTGTTCCAGACTATCCCGCACCAGCCGACGGGTGTTTCGAACAGCGCGAAGCTTTGGGCTGACATGTCACCGACGCTAGCAGGTTTGCGGCGATTCCGCCTCCCGGGCATTGCTCGGTCTATGCCGAACCAACATTGCGACGCCACCGGGGGTCCATCTGCGACCATCGAGCCACTCGCCTTGTTCCCATTCGCCGGAAGCATGATATTCAGAACCGGGAGGTCGGCGGCGGACGGGCACCTCGCCAACCCGGTCAGGTCCGGAAGGAAGCAGCCGCAACGAGTTTCCGCTCGGGTCGTTTGTCCGGCCTCCCACCGGTTCGCACACATTAGCCAGGGGGCCGCCGCGGCGGCTGAATCCGCCCCGCATGTCCGGCCTGTTCCAGGACGAAAGCCAGCTCGACACTCCGCCCGCAACCGAGGGCCCGGGCCTGTTCGGCGATGCGCTCGCACCGTCGCATGCCGCCCCCTACCGGGTGCTCGCGCGCAAATACCGCCCGACCAGCTTCAACGACCTGATCGGTCAGGAGGCGATGGTGCGCATTCTGCGCAATGCCTTCGCCACCGGCCGGGTCGCGCACGCCTTCATGCTGACCGGCGTCAGGGGCGTGGGGAAGACCACCACTGCCCGCATCATCGCCCGCGCGCTGAACTGCACTGGTCCGGACGACACGGGCGGTCCCACCGCCGATCCTTGCGGCGTCTGCCCCGACTGCGTCGCCATCCTTGCCGACCGTCACCCCGACGTGGTGGAGATGGACGCTGCCAGCCGGACCGGCGTCGACGATGTGCGCGAGATCATCGAGGCGACCCGGTTCCGCCCGATGCAGGCGCGCACCAAGGTGTTCGTGATCGACGAAGTCCACATGCTGTCGCGCAACGCCTTCAACGCGCTGCTGAAGACGCTCGAAGAGCCGCCGCCGCACGTGAAGTTCGTGTTTGCCACCACCGAACTGCGCAAGGTGCCGGTCACCGTTCTGTCGCGCTGCCAGCGCTTCGATCTCCGGCGCGTTCGCGTGGCCGAACTGTCGGCGCATTTTGCCGGCATCGCTGGGAAGGAGGCGGTGTCGGTGGAGCCGGCCGCGCTTGACCTGATCGCGCGCGCCGCGGATGGGTCGGTGCGCGATGGGCTTTCGCTGCTCGACCAGGCGATAGCCCAGGCTGACGGGGCCATCACCGAAAGCGCTGTTATCAACATGTTGGGTCTGGCGGACCGCGGGATGGTGTTCGACCTCATGGACGCGGTGATGTCAGGTCAGCCGCGCCAGGCGTTGCAGATCACTGAACTGGCCTACGAGCGCGGCGCCGATCTGGGCATGATGCTGCAGGACCTGCTCGAGCTGACGCATACCGTGACGCGGCTCAAGTCGGTGGCCGCGTTGCGCGACAGCCAGGACCTGCCGGAAACGGAGCGTACTCGCGGCGCGGCCTTGGCGGATCGCCTGTCCGTACCGGTGCTGGCCCGCGCGTGGCAGATGCTGCTGAAGGGCGTCGGCGAGGTGGAAACCGCGCCGGATCGCCGCGCTGCCGCCGAGATGGTGTTGATCCGGCTGTGCCACGTTTCTGACCTGCCGCCACCGGGCGATCTGGTTCGTCGGCTCGGCAGAGGCACCCACGCGGCGGGCGGGGCCGCCCCGATTTCGCCCGGCGGGGGCGCACGGGCTGTGGCCGGCGGCGCGCCGGTCGCAGCAACCCAGGCGCAGACCGTTCCCAGGATTGCCAGCTTCCGCGATGTAACCGCGCTTGTCGCTGAAAAGCGCGAGGCGATGCTGCATGCGCATCTGGTTCATTCGGTGCACCTCGTTCGCTTCGCGCCGCCGGTGATCGAGCTCCGCCCTCAACCAGAGGCGCCCAAGGATTTGGCGGCGCGGCTTGGCACCCTGCTGACCGAAGCCACGGACACACGCTGGACCATTGCGCTCTCCACGGCCGAGGGTGAGGCGACCATCGCCGAACAGGGGAGCGCCGCCGATACGGCCCGACGGGTGGCGGCCGCCGATCATCCACTGGTCCGCGCAATCATCGACGCGTTTCCTGGCGCGCGAATCGACACGGTGCACGACACCTCGGTCGATGATTACGGGCTGCCTGCCGCCGAAGTGCCGGAAGTCGAAACCTCCGACGAGATGGAGCTGGACGAATGAAGAACCTGTCCGGGCTGATGAAGCAGGCCCAGCAGATGCAGGAAAAGATGCAGGAGATGCAGTCCCGGCTGGAGAGCATGGAGGTGCAGGGCGAAGCCGGCGCCGGTCTGGTCACCGTGACCATGAATGGCAAGGGCGACCTGCGGCAGGTCAGGATTGATCCGAAGGTGATCGACCCCAGCGATGCCGAGATGCTGCAGGACCTGATCGTCGCCGCGCACGCCAACGCCCGGCAGAAAGTGGAGACGGCTGCCGCTGCTGAAATGCAGAAGGTCACCGGCGGCATGCAGCTGCCACCGGGAATGAAGCTGCCGTTCTAAGTCGCTGGCTTTGGGCGGTCCGGAAATCGAGCGCCTGATCGGACTGCTCGCGAAGCTGCCAGGCATGGGGCCCCGCAGCGCGCGGCGTGCGGCACTGAGAATGCTGCAACAGCCGGATACGCGGATGCTGCCGCTCGCCACTGCGCTGGCCGAAGCGGCGCGCGCGGTGAGGCCGTGCAGTGTGTGCGGCAATCTCGACAGCCAGGATCCTTGCGCGATCTGCAGCGATCCGCGGCGCGACCGATCGGTGATCTGCGTCGTGGAAGGCGTAGGCGACCTTTGGGCGTTGGAGCGCGCGTCGGTGTTCCACGGTCTGTATCACGTGCTGGGTGGCACCCTGTCGGCTTTGTCCGGCGTGGGGCCCGAAGATCTGAACGTCGCTTCGTTGCTGGCGCGCGTCGGTCAGGACGACGTCATTGAGGTGATCCTGGCACTTGGCGCGACGGTGGACGGTGCCACTACGGCGCATTGGCTTACCGATCGCCTCAAACCATTGGATGTGACGGTGACGCGTGTCGCCCAGGGCGTACCCATTGGCGGCGCTCTGGATGTGCTCGACGACGGCACGCTTGCCGCTGCATTGCGGGCCCGCCGTCCGTCCTAGCCGCGCATGCTGATCTTTCCGGTCCGACCCGATGGCAGACTTTTGAGATGCCTGTTCCCGGTCTTCCTGCGTTCTGTCGGATTTGAGGGGGCAGAGTGATGGCATCCACACGCAACGCATCCGACGCTGATCGCTCAAATGGCGGACTGCTCGGATCCATTGGATGGTCCAGGGGTGGCCGCGGCAGCAGGCATGATGTTCGGCCGCAGGGCGATGGCGACCGCCAGAATAGGCTCCGGGAATCCGCTTAAGCACCGCATATATGTGGCGGCCGGCGCCATTCAGCGGAAATATCCGCTGGACGCGATGAGCACCTATCTCAACGGGTTCCACATGTACGCCGACGAAATGGGCCGGCAGGTTGAGGCGTCACATTTTTGTATTCACTTGCGTCACGATCTGCACCAATGCGTCATCTTCGATTGCAATGCGCCCGACGCCCGGCTGATCGGGATCGAGTACATCATCAGTGAAGACCGCTTCCGCAGCCTGCCGGAAGGAGAGAAGAAGCTCTGGCATAGCCACCACTATGAGGTGAAATCGGGCATCCTGGTCGCGCCGGGAATTCCTGACCTGGCCGAGCATGCCTACTTCAAGGACCTGGTGACGACGTACGGCAAGACGTTTCACACCTGGCAATACGACCGCGATGATTTCCCTTATGGCATCCCCCAATTGATGATGGGGTTGACCGAGGATGGCCAAGCCAACGAGGCGCTGATCCATGACCGGGACCGCAGGCTGGGCATTTCCACAATCCATAAGAGACAAAACCGGTGTGACATCCCGATGCCGGAATTGGTGCCGGGCGCCAACTCCTGGGAGAGTGGCCGAACAGTCCAGACGTGCCTGAAAGAGATGGACTTCAAGCGTTAGCGCCCCGACCAGCTTGCGTGCGCTTGACGCGCCAGGGTCCCGTCGCCATAACCCCCCGCTCCCGATCGGACCGAGGTTTCCATGTCGCGCCGCTGCGAAATCACCGGCAAAGGCGTGCTGGCCGGCAACAACGTCAGCCACGCCAACAACAAGACCCGCCGCCGCTTCCTGCCTAACCTGCAGGATGCGACCTTGCTGTCAGACGTACTTGGCGTGGCGATCCGGATGCGCCTCTCGACCCGTGCGATCCGCACGGTGGAGCAAAAGGGCGGCATCGACGCCTATCTGTTGAACACGGCCGATGGTCGGCTGTCAGCCGATGCCAAGGCCTTGAAGCGCCGCCTACTGCGGGCCCATGCCAAGCGGGCCGCCAGTCCCGCCGCCTGAACAGCACGATCCGTCAGGCGCTCGACCTTGCCGCTGCGAGACTGCGGCAGGCCGGTACCGACAACCCGCGGCTGGAAGCACGGCTGTTGCTGGCGCACGCACAGGGCATCAGCCAGGAGGCTCTGCTGCGCGGCCTGTCCGCATCGGCGCGCATGGATCGGCTCTTGCCGCTGCTTGATCGGCGGGTAGCGCGCGAACCACTGGCCCTGATCGTCGGGCACAGGGAATTCTGGAGCCTGGACTTCGCTGTCTCCCGCGACACGCTGGTCCCCCGCCCCGAATCGGAGACGCTGATCGAGGCGGCGTTGGCGGCCTTCGCCGGCCGCCCGCCGCCCGCCGCGGTCCTGGACCTAGGCACCGGCACCGGCTGTCTGCTGTTGGCGGCCTTGTCTGAATTCCCGAGCGCGTTCGGCATCGGCGTGGATCGTTCGCCCGCTGCCGCCGCGCTGGCCGCCCGCAATGCAGCGGCGCTGGGATTGGCGAATCGGGCCGCGCTGGTCTGCGGTGACTGGGCGCACGCATTGGATGCGCGCTTCGACCTGGTCTTGTGCAATCCACCCTACATCGCCACATCGGAGGTGGTAAGCCTTATGCCGGAGGTGGCGCACTATGAGCCGCATTCGGCACTGGACGGCGGATCGGACGGCTTGGCCGCGTACCGGAGGCTGTGCCCCGATTTTGCACGATTGCTTAACTCCGACGGGATAGCGGTATTGGAATTGGGAGCCGGACAGGCATGCGCGGTGTCCGCACTGGCAGGGGCCTCAGGGTTGGCCGGCGAATTGCGGCACGATCTGGCGGGTATAGCCCGCACGATAGTGCTGCGGCGGGAGCTGCCATGAAAAAACCGTTTGGCAGGGCGCGCAGGCCGGTCTAGCTTTGGTCTCGGCAGGGTCAGCCGCACAGTGGCTTGCCCAAGGCACCTCGGTCGCAGGCTGGGGTACTCGCCGGAACCAATGCCGATGGATTTATGCCTGGCCGAGGGGGCACTCCCTGGGACGCCTTTGAGGAGTCTCGTGTCCCAGCACCCAGAGGCCGCAAAATAGAAGGCTGGACAGCGACAATATGAACATGAAACGCATGCGTGGACGTGGCCATCGGTCGGGTGGCGGCGGAGGTGGGGGTGGCGGACTGCGCCATCACGGTGGCGGCAGCAGCGCCAACGGCGGCATTCCACTGAACCGCAACCATGTGTTCGATAGCAACGGACCGGATCTCCGCATCCGCGGAACGGCACAGCAGTTGTTCGAGAAATACCTCCAGCTTGGGCGCGACGCGACCAGTGGCGGAGATCGCGTGATGGCAGAAGGCTACTTCCAGCACGCCGAGCACTACTTCCGCATCCTGAATGCGATGAACCAGGCGGCACAGCAGAACCAGCAGAGCGGCCAACAGCACGCCGGTCCGCGCCGTCAATACAATGGGGAAGAAGGCCAGGCGCCGGCTGAATCCGAGGAGGCGGAGGGCCGTCCAGGCACCGGCGACCAGCCCGAAGCGCGCGAAATCCCGATCGCTGCGGCGCCTCCCGAAGCTTGAGGTTCGCTACTCCCCCTCCCCTTGCGGGAGGGGGTCAGGGGGCGGGGGCCGAGACACCAGTCCCGCTCGTTCCCACCCCCTGCCCCGACTGATCACCCCGGCACCGAAGCGCTGACGCAGCGCGTCGATCGCTGCTTGCGCCGCGGCGCGCCGTGGGGTTTCGAGATCGGCAAGGTCGCCATGGTCAGCGTCTGCCACCGGCAACAGCGGGCTGGCCCCGATCCCGATAAGGCGGAACGCTGTACCGGAGGTCTCGCGAGCCAGAAGGCACTGCCCCACCTCGAACATGCGGTCGGGCAACACGGTCGGGCTGGGCAACCGCGCTGCGCGGGTGCGAATTTCGAAGGTTGCTGTCTTTAGTTTCAGCACTATGCCGCCGGCACAGAGCTCGTTCTCTTGCAGTCGCCGCGCGAGCTTCTCGCTGATTCGCCAGAGATGCCATTCCAGGTCGGCCCGCCGCGTCAGATCGCTGTCGAAAGTGGTCTCGGCACTGATCGACTTGGTCTCGCGTCCTGGGTCAACCACGCGGTCATCCTCGCCACGCGCCCGACGCACAAGTGCGGGCCCTTCATCGCCAAGCCGACGGTGGGCCTCGCCTTCGGTCAGCGCCTGGAGGTGGCCCAGGAGCGTGATGCCCTGGATTGCCAGCTTCCTCGCCAATGCTGGTCCAACACCGGGCAAAAGCCGGACCGGCTCGGGCGCCAGCAGCGAGGCGGCTTCGCTGGCCCCCATAATGGTAAAGCCGCGCGGCTTGTCGCGGTCCGCAGCGATTTTGGCGAGCAACCGATTCGGGGCGAGCCCAATCGACACGGTGACGCCGACTCCTGCCTCTACCTCGCGCGCAAAGTGAGCCAGCACCACGGCTGGCGGGGCGCCATGCAGCGCTTCAGTGCCGGCGAGGTCGAGGACAGCCTCGTCGATCGACAGGGGCTGCAGCAGTGGCGTCAGCTTCGCCATCATCGCCCGGATCTGCCGACTGACCGTGACGTATTTGGCGAAGTCGGGACGGATGACTACGGCATCCGGGCACGCCTTCAGCGCCTTGAACATCGGCATTGCACTGCGCACACCATACATGCGCGCGACGTAGCAGGCGGCGGTGACCACGCCGCGCACGCCACCGCCGACGATGACGGGTCTCGCTGCCAGGTCCGGTCGGTCGCGCTTCTCCACGCTGGCGTAGAACGCGTCGCAGTCGATATGCGCGATTGTCAGATCGAACAGCTCGGAATGGCGCACGATCCGCGTGCTGTGGCAGGCCGCACATCGACCGGCTTCGGTGACGGCCAGACAGTCGCGGCAGAGGCTTGGCACCGGATCACACATCCGGCCAAAGCCAGGCGGCACCGCGCACGCCTGACGAGTCGCCATTCTTGTTGCGAACGATCGGCGTCTGCACGAAGTCACTGAACACATAACGTGTCACCAGCGGCGGCAGCATGGCGTAGAGGTGCTCCATGTTGGACAGACCACCCCCCAACACAACAACGTCTGGATCGAGCAGATTGATCACCTGCGCCAGCCCGCGTGCAAGCCGATCGGCGTGGCGATCCAGCGCTGCCTGCGCGCGTACCTCGCCGGTGGCGGCGCGCACCGGAATGCCTGACGCATCGTGCGCATTCGCACCATCGCAATCGCGCGCGAGAGACGGACCGGCGGCCCAGGTCTCGAGGCAACCCCAGTGGCCGCACCAGCATTTCGGTCCAGGAATTTCATCGAGGCGCGGCCAGGGCAAAGGATTATGGCCCCACTCGCCGGTGACGCGATTGCGGCCGCGCAGCACTTTGCCATTGGCAACGACGCCGCCGCCGCAGCCGGTTCCAAGGATCACCCCAAACACGACCTCGGCGCCGGCACCGGCGCCGTCGCTCGCTTCCGATAAGGCGAAGCAGTTGGCGTCATTCTCCACCCGCACCTCACGCTCGAGCAGCGCGCTGATGTCGCGATCGAATGTATGGCCATTCAGCGCAATCGAGTTGGCGTTCTTCACCAGTCCGGTCACCGGGCTGATCACGCCAGGTATGCCGATCCCGACCGTGGCGCTGATGCCAAGCTGCCCTTCTGCGTTGCGCACCAGCGCAGCAACTGCCTGGAGCGATTCCTGATACCCTCGCGGCGTGTCGATGCGGTAACGAAGCTGTTCTGCGCCGTCAGGACCGAGTACCGGCGATTTCAATTTTGGTGCCGCCCAGGTCCACCCCGATTCGGTGTTGGATCATAAGCCGAAAATTAGCAGCGCACCCTCAAGCTGTCTTGTTCGAGTTCCCAGCCGGCATGCGTCATGTGCGGAACTGGCTTCGCCGACTTACGTTGCGCTGAGTGGTTGAAAGCAACTTCGGGGCAATCATGGACAACGAGAGCCATACCAGCGGCGATGCCGTGCGGAATGATGTTCCTATTACGGAACGGATTGCCGGCGATATGCGCGAACAGGTTCAGACACAAAGCTCGCGTGCGGCGGATGGCGCGCAACACGCGGCCGACGCGGCGCGTCACACGGCCGACTGGTTGCGCGAACAGGAGGCGTGGATAGCTGGCCTGGTAGAACCGGGCGCCGACCGCCTTGGTGACCTTGCGCGGACACTGCGCCAGGCACCAGCCGGTTCTGTTCGCCGGCGCCGCGATGGCGCTCGGATTTGCGCTGATGCGTGCAGCTGGGATGACAGCGACGGCAGCCACCGGAGCCGCTGGCACCACGCAGGAAGGAATCCGTCATGAGTATTGTTGAGCAACCCATGAGCCTGAGGGACCGGTCGGGGGTGTTGTCGAAGACGCGCGCGATCTGGTGCGCGGCGAAGTCGCTGGCGCGCACCGAAGTCGAGCAGAAGGTCGATCGCGTTACCGCTGGAGTGATCTCGGTGTTCGGTGCGATGATGCTGGCCTACGCCGGGCTGATCATCGTGCTGATCGCCGCGGCATAGGTGCTTGCGCGCGTGATGCCCGATTGGGCCGCTTCGCTCATCGTCGGTGGGATCGTGCTGTTGGTCGGCACCATTCTGGCCGGCGTAGCCAAAAAAGCGCTGTCGCCATCAGGCATGATACCGAACCGTACAATGCGCAACGTCGAAGCGGATGCGCGGGTCATCAAGGAGAGCGCGGCATGAATGATTACTCCGGCGATCCCAATAGGATCGAGCACGAGTTGGCCGAGACGCGTGCACGCCTCCGCGTGCATGATCGTGCTGATCGTCTGGCACCTCGAACCTCCCTAAATGATCGGAGTAACGAGGGTCAAGCCATCGCCGTTCCGTGTGTGGGCGCCATAAGGTGCATCATGTGCTATCGGATTGCGCAACGCCGATGTATTTGAACTGGTGCACGACGTCGTCTACCGGATAGTTTGGATTCTGCTGCACCTGAAACACGCTGACAACGCGTGAGGTCAGGTCGCCGTTGGCATCGAAAGACAAGGGCCCCTGCAGCGTATCAACCTTGACGGCCTGTATGGCGTCACGCACGGTAACGCGCGTTACTGGCGCACCGGACTTTGCCACCACGCCGACCGCTGCAAGAATTACCAGCGCCGCGTCATACGAGGTAATGGAGTAGTCCGACGGCGGCGCATTCCAACGCTTTTGAAACTTAGCGAGCCAGTCGGAGACCTTCGCGTCATCCAGCATGTGTGGTGCAGCAATCGTGCTGTACCAGCCTTGCGCCGCCGGGAACCCGGCGCCGGCCAGGATCGACGCCTGATGCAGGCCATCGCCACCCGCCTTGATCGCGTCCGGCATGATCTCGTAGCTCTGCTTGACCAGCTTCACGCCGGCCAGCGCACTGGAACCACAGTATAGTGCCTGCGCCCCGAGGTTGCGGATCTTGGTCAGCAACGGTCGATAGTCGCTGATCAGTGGATCGACCCGGTCGCGGCCCAGCACCTGCATGCCGCGCTTGGCAGCCTGTGCCTGGAACGCATCGGCCAGACCGACGCCATAGGCTCCGGTATCATCGACCACGAAGACCGACTTCACCTTAAGCTCGTCTGCCATGAAATTCGCCATGTTGGGACCTTGGAAGGCATCCGTCGTGCAGGTGCGGAAATATATGGCCTTGCCCGCCGGCCGATATATGGCGGCGAACTTCGGGTCGGTCAGATCGGGATTTGTGGAACTCGGCGTGACGGTCGCGAGGTTGCCCTGACTGAGCAGGGGCGCCATTGCTTTGCCGCTGCCGCTGGCCATCGGACCGATTGCAGCCACCACCGTTGAATCGACAACCATCTTACGCGTGTTGATCGCTGCCTGAGCGGGATCATATTGACCGGCTGTCGGAGTGCCGTCATCAAGCAAAAGTTGTCTGATCTCGTAGCCTTCGATCCCGCCCTTCGCATTGGTCTCCTCGATCGCGAGCTGTGCCCCATGCAGGATGTTGGTCGCGTCTTCGGCGGCCGCGCCCGTGAGCGGGAGGTTGATACCTATGGTCACAAATTTCTCTGCTGCGCACGCCCGTCTATCGATAGCGGCAAGCGCCGATGTGGCAATCAGAGCGAGAGCGGAACGGCGAGCGACAGGCATCGGCACCTCCCACAATGAAACGCGGCCCGGAGTTCCGGGCCGGCGGTTGCTGCATGCAAGACCGCGTGAAGCCAAATGGCCGCCGTTATGCGATCCGCCGCTTTAAGGCTAAAGCAACTTCTCCGCCTATGGAACGTGCCGACAGTCCGTGATTCGCCCAACGGCGGCCAGCAGACACCTATCCCGCGACCTGGAGAACCACGCATGCAGCTTTGGACCACCACCGTTGCGTCCCCGCGTGCCACTGCGCGCGTCGCGCGCGAACGCGAAGATGCTGGTTGGGATGGGCTGCTGGTCGTCGACTCGCAGAACCTATCGGGTGACCCTTATGTCGCGCTCGCTATGGCCGCGACGGCGACCAAGCGGATCGGTCTCGGCACCGGCGTCACCAACAACGTGACTCGCCTTGCGGCTGTTACCGCCTGCTCTATCGCCAGTATCCAGCGCCTTTCGGGTGGCCGCGCGGTGCTGGGGATCGGACGCGGCGATTCGGCGCTCGCACATCTCGGCCGTGGGCCATCACGCCTGGCGCCGTTCGAGCGTTACCTGCGGCAGCTGCAGGCTTATCTGCGCGGGGAATCAAGTTCCGTTTGACGACCTCGATATCCCCGTCAGCATTGCGCCGCCGATGGAGGAACTGGAGCTTGCCGATGCTCCGGCTGCCAGTCGTATCGGCTGGATCGCCGAAGGGGCCGCCAAGGTTCCGGTCGAGGTGGCCGCGAGCGGCCAACGTGTCATCAGCATCGCTGCGCGTCACGCCGACCGGGTAATGTTTGCACTTGGTGCGGACGAGGAGCGGATAGCCTGGGGCATTGCGGTCGCGCGCGACGCGCGGAACGATGCAGGGCTGGATCCGGATGGGATCAGCTTCGGCGCCTATATCACTTGCGGCTGTCATACGGACTTCACCAACGCGCGGAATTTGATTTCGCGGCTCGCTCACAACACATGCGAGGTTCTCGGTGATGCATGGCAATGCGAGTGGGCCAGTCTCGGAAGCCGATCGAGCGGTGTTATCGGACCTGCGCAACTCCTACGACATGCGTGCCCACACGCGTGGCGACTCCCGTCAGGCTGGTGTGCTGACCGAGGCGTTCATCGACCGCTTTGCCGTCGTTGGTCCACCCGATCGTTGCATTGCGCGCTTACGGGCCCTTGCCGCGCTAGGGCTGGACAAGTTGGCTCTGGCCGGCTCCCTCCGCGGCGTGTCCGAGATCGATGCGGCAGTATCCCGGCACTTACTCGAGAGTGAGGTGCTGCCCGCACTGCGCGGGGGGCAGGCGTAAGTAATGCGCAAGGTCGCGGCAATCGTGTTGGCGCTGGCGCTCGCTCCCACGCGGCCACCGGATGCTGCGGCAGAGGCGCTGCTGAAGTCTGCGCTGCTGCCGCCGGTTCTGCCTGCCTGCATTTCCTCGGCGTTCGGCCCGCGCATGCTGCCGAACCAGCCGGAAGCAGGCACCTACCATTACGGTGTGGACTTGCCCGCGCCGGCTGGGGCGGCGGTAGTGGCCGCGGCGCCCGGAAGTGTAATCCGAGTTCAGCGCAAAGGCCCGGGTGGGTTGGAGATGCTGGTGCAGCATGACGGCTTCGTCGGCATCTACAGCCATTTTGGCTCCATCGCCCCGCCCTTTGCCGAAGGCAAGCGTACCGTCACGGCGGGTGAGAAACTGGGGGTCGTCGGCCGAACTGGCGTCACCTCGGGGGCGCACCTGTACTTCGAGATGATTCTGGATGGGAAACCAGTGGACCCGGCGCCGTACCTCCGCCTCCCGCGTTGTGGCGGCAAGGAGCCGCCGGTGTCGATGAGTGCGCGCATCGCTGACGGGATCGTTGTCGGCGGTCGAAAGTACTACCAGGTCTTTCTGCCCGAGCGATAATCCGACAACTGGCGCAAGGAATAACGGGAGAGGCGGCTGCTCGCGCAATAGCCAATCAAGCGAACTTTACGAGTAGGTAATGTTATGCAAGCAGGCTCATGCTGCCTACCCATCGGAATTCGGTTCAAAAGGAGCAGCCCACCATGCCGCAGTTCCTCGGTGAGGAGCTGGCTGACACAATGCTCGCTGCGTTGGGAGAGGCGCTCGACCTGGTAGATTGCGGCTTCATGCTGCTCGATCAGGATATGCGCGTGCGGTTCGTCAACGACGCCTTCGCCCAACTGATCGCCATCGAACAACCCATGAGTTTCGGCGTTCGGTTGCGCGACTTATTCGGACCGCATTGGGAAGCCGAAATAAGGCGCGGACCAGTGGCTAGAATGACGCTCGACCTGCCGGACGCACATCACCTGGCTATCGGCTGCCGGATAACGTCCAAATTCTATCTCCTCTCCTGCAGTCGTGTGTCGGTGCCGACGGCAATCGAGCCGCAACCGGCTCAGGGCGAGGAAGAGCGGCTCTGCGCAGACCTGCGCTTCGCTAAAGAAGTCCTCGAGGATCAGGCTGTCTATCTCGCCTCGCTCGCCGAAGAGTTCGATGCCAACGCACGACGTGCCGAGCAGGCGAAATGCGCGCTCGAGCGCGAGATTGCCCGACGCCGCCAGCTTGAGGCGGAGCTCCAGCGGTTGGCAACAACCGACCCGCTGACGGGCGCGTTGAACCGAAGGCAGATCTTTGAGCTAGGTCAGCAGGCGCTGCGCCGTCTGCGCCAGTCGAAGCAGGCGTTTGGGCTCCTGATGATTGATATCGATCACTTCAAGAGGATCAACGATCGGCACGGGCATCCGATGGGCGATGCCGCCTTGCAACACGTCGTCAACTGCCTGCGCTCCGGGCTGCGGCAGACCGACTTGATAGGGCGGGTCGGGGGCGAGGAATTCGCCATCATGCTGCCGATGACGTCCACCGACGACGCACTGCGCATCGCCGAACGGCTGCGCGCCAGAGTTGCGGCTAAACCGTTGAAGCAGGGTTCTACCACCATTTGCATGACGATCAGCATCGGCTTGGCGACGGCAAGGCACACGGATCACACCCTTGAGCAAATCATCGCAAGAGCGGACACACAGCTGTACCGAGCGAAAGAAAGCGGCCGTAATAAGGTTTGTCATGACGAACACCTTGATCCCAGCTACGTCCGTCGGCCGGAAGCCGGACGGTCCCGCAATGGAACTCGTTCGTTGCGGCGGCCCTGCGATGGGGCTGCAAGGCAATTATAAAACACCTGCTTGGCTCAGGGTGACGGATTTTGGTGAGAGTACTCCCATTATTTAAGAGTTTTGCCTTAGCAGATGAATAGATTGCCCCGCCGCTCAGTCGGCTACCGAGGTGATGGGTGCGCCTTGACCTCTACGCGGTAAGATTGGCCATCGCTTCGGCATCATGGGCCCGGGCAGGGCGATTCCTCGGCAATCGTTTCGCGCTGTTCATTAATAATTCGATTCTGCCAGAGGGTAGAGCGGTCATTTGAATATTGGTGTTGCTATGGGGCTCGATAGGGGTATTTCTCTATCACGACGCGCACGGTGCTGAAGCCCTGGCGCTGCAGTCAACCAGCAATCTGGTTCGGGCCTTCGAGGAAAGCACCCGACGGACCATAAGTCAGATCGACCAGATTCTTCGCAGTGCGCGTGCAACACATCAGATCCACGGCGCGGACTTCAACTTCGATGCCTGGGCCCGCGAAAAGATTTTGCCCGATAAAATGACCGCTGCAATCGGTATGGCTGATCCCGAAGGCAGAGCCTTCGCCGATACAGGACCGATCCCCGCGGGAGTTACCATCGGCGGCCGGCCGCATCTTCTGGTACAGAAGGATCCCACTCACGACGATCTTTATATCAGCAAGCCTGTGCACGGCCGTGTCAGCGGTCGGGACACGATCCAGTTCACTCGCAAACTCGTGGGTCCCTCAGGCGAATTTGCGAGCGTCATCGTGCAGTCTCTCGACTGCGAGGAATTATCACGCTTCTATCAGACTCTCGATCTGGGCGGTGGTTTCGTTGGGCTGATGTCCACCGATTTAACCATCCTCGCCCGCGGACCGTTCGCTAAGAACGTCTTGGGCAAACCGCTGGCAAGCAGCGCTGCTTTGCATGATCTCACGATGCGGGACAGCGGCTTTGTACGCCTCGCCGACCAGCAGTCGGGTACGGGATTCCTCGCGAGCTATCGCCACTTGGTGGATTACCCGCTTATCGTCATGGTTGGATTGGACCTTCAGATTGCCCGTTGTCTGCGGGGAGTGGAAACGGAACAGCAGCTAGACATGCTGCGCCACTTTGGTTGCACCGCGGTGCACGGCTACCTCTTGGCACGACCCATGCCTAACACATCACTTGTGGATTTTGTTCGTGGCCGGTCGCCCCAAGCCATGCTACCGGCCTAAATCCTTCTGCCCCGCTTGCTCCCACCTTGCCTCCGCCGCAGGATAGGTGGATGAGCGAGTCCGTTCTCGACATGAAGGGCACCACCTGCCCGATCCCCGTTCTGCGCGCCAATCGCGCATTGCGTTCCATGGCACCTGGCGAGCGGTTGCGTGTCCTGGCGACTGATCGTGCATCCGTGGCCGACTTTCAGGCGTTCTGTCGCGAAACCGGTCATGCGTTGCTTGCCTGGTCCGAAGAGAACGGCGTGTTCAGCTTTGTCATTCGTCGCCGTGCCGACGATCCGAGCGAAAAGGACTGACATGCCGACTGCTTTGATCACCCATCCGGCCTGCCTGGCCCATGACACGGGCTCATACCATCCGGAATGCCCGGATCGGCTGCGTGCCGTGCTCGCGGCACTAGAGACGCCGGAATTCGCTGATCTGCTGCGCGAATTGGCACCGCACGCGACGGCCGAGCAACTTACCCGGGTGCATCCAGCCAACTATGTCGATGCAATTCTCGCGATTCGTCCGGCTGAGGGCGAACTTGTACAGCTCGATGCGGACACCGCAATGAGCGCCGGCAGCGCCGAGGCTGCGCTGCGCGCCACAGGTGCAGCGGTGGCAGGAGTGGACGCGGTGATGGAGGGCTGGGCGCGCGCAGCCTTCGCGGCCGTGCGGCCACCGGGACATCACGCCGAACCGGCGCGCCCGATGGGTTTCTGCCTGTTCAACAGTGCCGCGGTCGCAGCGCTGCACGCGCGTGCCCGCTGGGGGGTGCAACGCGTCGCTGTGGTGGATTTCGATGTCCATCATGGCAACGGCACTCAGGCGATGTTCGCCGCCGATGCCGACCTGTTCTATGCGTCATCGCACCAGCATCCATGCTATCCCGGCACTGGAGAGGCGGGGGAGCGCGGAACCGCCAACAACATAATCAATGCGCCGCTGCGCCCTGGCTCCGACAGCGCCGCATTTCGCGCGGCCTGGTCGGACACGATCCTCCCGGAACTAGATCGATTCGCTCCAGGCCTGCTGATCGTCTCGGCTGGGTTCGATGCGCACAAGGCTGACCCGTTGGCACAGCTGCGGGTGGAAACCGCCGATTACGTTTGGATTACTCGCGAGTTGATGCGCGTGGCCGAGACACATTGTAGCGGCCGGCTCGTCTCCGTGCTGGAAGGCGGTTATGACCTGGAGGCGCTTGCCGCCTCGGCCGCAGCGCACGTGCGGACGCTGATGCACAATTAGGGGGCGACGTGTCCGACAAAAACGCCGATGTCGCTGCATTGTCGTTTGAAGACGCGCTGGCAGAGCTGGAGCAGATCGTCCGCAGCCTGGAGAGCGGCCAGCAGAAGCTTGAAGACGCGATCAACGCCTATGAGCGCGGCGCCGCGTTGCGGCGACATTGCGAAGCGAAACTCGCGGAAGCCGAGGCACGTGTGGCTGCGATCGTGGAACGTGCGGACGGCACGCTGACGACGCGGCCTGTCGAATAGTGGTCTCCGCATTCCGCGTGATGCCGCGGCTGACAATGCACAATCCGCGTTGGACGGCAGCAGGAATGGCCGGTCGACGGCAAGGATTGACGCCTCAGTCATTGCGGCTTCGCTTATCAATATGCTCCGCAGGAGAGCGATCTTTGGGCGATCGACCGCCTCTGGCAAACACAGCAGGTAATAGCTGAAGGCAGTCGGGGCGACCAACCGCAACGGACACACCAAGGCGCCGCTGGCCAGTCGATCAGCAACCAGACTGACGCGAGCCAGAGCGACACCTAGCCCAAGCCTCGCCGCGTCAATCAGCATGCCGGCGTCGCTGAATTTTTGCCCGGTGCGGCAATCGGCATGCGGCCTGTCGTGGTGGTTGAGCCACGCCTGCCAATCACTACCGCTGTCGCCGGCCCTGCTTGACCAGTCATCGAGCAACGGCAGCGACAACAGCGCATCGATGGTCTCGACCGGTCCGTGTCTTTCGAGAAAAGCCGGAGCGCACACCGGAATGACGCGATCGCCCATCAGGCGTGTTATCGCGTAATCCGATTGGGGCGTACGGCAGAAGCGAATGGCAAGGTCGATGCCCTTGGTCCGCAGATTGAGCGGCTGGTGGTCGGCGATCACTTGCACATCGAGGTCGGGGTATCGGCTGCGCATACTCGGCAGTCGCGGGATGAGCCAGTGCGAGGCGACCGCCGGCGACATCGTCACCTTCAAAGGACCGGAGGTGTCGCGCTGTGTGAGTTCGACGACGCTGCGATCGATTTCGCCGATGGCCAGTTCGATCCTGCGCGCCAGCGCCCGACCCCGTGCGGTCAGTTCAAGTCCCCTGGTGAGGCGGTTGAACAGGGGAACGCCAAGCGCATCCTCGAGCCCGCGAATGCGGTGGCTGATCGCACTTTGAGTAAGGTGCAACGCGTCAGCAGCTTCGGTGAAGCTCACATGACGAGCCGCCACAACGAATATCCGCAGCGCATCGAGCGAGGGAATACGAACCATTGGCAAGCGACCATCAGGATGTGTGCTGCTGCCCAGCCGAGGTTTCCGCCAGCAGGGCTTCCGTCCACTACCGCGAGTGAAGCGGACTTATGCCCGGCAAACTGCCCATCAGGCAATTTGATTGTTCTGATGGTTTGGATAAGCTGGCCTTATCATGCGGAACCTGAACCTGGACCAGCTGCGCGCATTGATCGAAGTCGTTGAACTCGGCAGCTTCACCGAGGCGGCGAAGCGCTTGCACCTGACACAGCCGGCGATCAGCCAGCAGATTCGCGAACTCGAAAATCGCTGCGGGCTGGAGTTGGTTGAGCGCATCGGCAAACGCGCGTTCGCCACCCCGGCGGGCCGCGAGTTGATTATGCATGGCCGGCGAATCATTACGGAGAGCGAGCAGGCGTTGGCGGCAGTGTATCAGCATAAGGAAGGCGCGGCCGGCCGCGTGCACCTCGGCGCCGGACCGACCGCCTTGATCTATTTGCTTCCCTCGGTGCTGCGTAATGTCCGCAATGAGCATCCGAAGATCGAGATTGTCGTGACCACCGGCACGACGCACAGCATTGCCGAAGCCTTGCTGTCCAACGAGCTTGATCTCGGCTTCACAGCACTTCCGGTTGAATCGGCCGACCTGGACGCGGTGCCGGTGCGAACCGATCCGATGGTGGCGATTTTGCCCGGGACGGATCCCGACATACCTGAGACAGTGACGCCCGCTGATGTGGCCAAGCGCACTCTGATTCTCGAATATCAGCGCGTCCCCCATCGTCAGTTGAGCCGCGCCTGGTTGCATGCGGCAGGCGTCGACGTGCGCCCGGCAATGGAGTTCGATGGTATCGAGGCAATCAAGAGTGCCGTGTCGGCCGGTCTCGGCATGTCGATAGTGCCCGGCCCTTCTATGAGCGAAGGGCCGCCGATGAACAGCGTCGTCGTTCGGCCACTCGAGCCACCGCTCACGCGCACCCTTGGCTTGGTGGCGAAGCGCGGACGCGCGGAGCCACCAGCACTGAAGATCGTGCGCGAAGCGATCATGACGCTCCGGTCACAGGACACAGAGGCACGAGGCCAACGACAGAAGCGATCGCGCAGCATCGCGGCGGCCGGCTGAGGCGTGCCAACGATCCCCGCCCTGTGCACAGCGGGGATCGTTTCGGGTGATTACGCCGCTTCGGCCAACTGACCGTTGATCGTCAGGCCCTGCGATCCGGCCGAGACATGCACGGTGTCGCCTTCCTTGATCACACCCTCCAGGATCAACGAGGCCAGCGGGTTCTGCAGGTTGCGCTGGATCACCCGCTTCAGCGGCCGCGCGCCGTAGGTGCTGTCGTAGCCCTCGGTACCTAGCCACTCGAGCGCGCTGCGATCCAGGTCCAGGCCAACCTTTCGCTCGGTCAGCAGCTTGCGCAGGTGCTCCACCTGGATCTGCACGATCGCAGCCATATCGCTGCGCTGCAGACGACGGAACAGAATGATCTCATCCAGCCGGTTCAGGAACTCAGGCCGGAAGTGCGCTTGGACCATGCGCATCACCTGGCCCTGCACCATCGCCGCCGGCTCAGCCTCGGGCTGCGCGGCCAGGATTTCGCTGCCCAAGTTCGAGGTCAGCACTATGATGGTGTTCTTGAAGTCCACGGTGCGCCCCTGGCCGTCGGTCAGGCGACCGTCGTCCAAAACCTGCAGGAGCACGTTGAACACGTCCTCATGCGCTTTCTCGACCTCGTCGAACAGGATCACCTGATACGGCCGACGACGCACCGCCTCGGTCAGCACACCGCCTTCGTCGTAGCCGATATAGCCGGGTGGTGCGCCGATCAGACGGGAGACAGCATGGCGCTCCATGAACTCGCTCATATCGATGCGAACCATGGCGCGCTCGTCGTCGAACAGGAACTCGGCGAGCGCCTTGCACGTCTCGGTCTTGCCGACGCCGGTCGGGCCAAGGAACAGGAAGCTGCCGATCGGACGGTTCGGGTCCTGCAGCCCCGCACGCGCGCGGCGCACCGCATTCGCCACCGCCTTTAGTGCCTCTTCCTGGCCGACGACACGCTTGCGCAGGCCTTCTTCCATGTGCAGCAGCTTGTCGCGCTCGCCTTCCATCATCTTGTCGACAGGGATGCCGGTCCAGCGCGACACCACCGAGGCGATCTGGCTCTCCGTCACTGCCTCGTTGACCAGCTTGCCGTCGGAGGCGGCCGCCATCTTCTTCTCGATGTCGGGGATCACGCCGTACATCAGCTCGGATGCCCGCGCCCAGTTGCCCTGGCGCTGAGCGATCTCGACCTCGTTGCGCGCCTGATCCAGCCGCTCCTTCAGCTTCTGGGTCTCCTGCACCTGCTCCTTCTCGGACTGCCAGGCGGCAGTCAGCGCATTCGACTTATCCTCGAGCTCGGCCAGCTCCTTCTCCAGCTTGACGAGCCGATCACGCGACGCGGCGTCATTCTCCTTCTTCAGCGCCTCACGCTCGATCTTGAGCTGGATCACCCGACGGTCGAGCTCGTCGAGCTCCTCGGGCTTCGAGTCCACCTGCATGCGCAGGCGGCTTGCTGCCTCATCGACCAGGTCAATTGCCTTGTCCGGCAGGAACCGGTCGGTGATGTAGCGATTGGACAGAGTAGCCGATGCGACCAACGCGCCGTCGGTGATGCGCACGCCGTGGTGCAGCTCGTACTTCTCCTTGATACCGCGCAGGATCGAGATCGTGTCCTCGACCGAGGGCTCGCCCACAAAGACCGGCTGGAACCGCCGCGCCAGAGCTGCGTCCTTCTCGATGTGCTTGCGATATTCGTCCAGCGTGGTGGCGCCGATGCAGTGCAGGGTGCCGCGCGCCAGTTCGGGTTTGATCAGATTGGCCGCATCCATCGAGCCTTCCGCCCGACCCGCACCCATCAGGTTATGCAGCTCGTCGATGAAAAGTACCACCTGACCTTCAGCCGACTCGATCTCCTTCAGTACTGCCTTCAGGCGTTCCTCGAACTCGCCACGATACTTCGAACCGGCCACCATCGCGCCAAGGTCAAGCGACAGCAGCTGTTTGCCCTTCAATGCCTCCGGCACATCGCCGTTGACTATGCGCAGTGCAAGGCCCTCAACGATAGCGGTCTTGCCTACGCCGGGCTCGCCGATCAGCACTGGATTGTTCTTCGTCCGCCGTGCCAGCACCTGGATGGTACGGCGGATCTCTTCGTCGCGCCCGATCACCGGATCGAGCTTGCCGTCACGCGCCAGCGCCGTCATGTCGCGCGCATACTTCTTCAACGCGTCGAAGGTGGATTCCGCGTTCGGGCTGGTGACCTTGCGGCCCTTCCGGATCTCACTGACCGCCTTTTCCAGGGCCTGAGGGTTGGCGCCAGCGCTGCGCAAGGCGCGCGCGGCGGGGATGTCGGATGCGGCGAGTGCAACCAGCAGACGGTCCTGCGCGACGTATTCGTCACCGGCCTTGGTTGCGGCCTGTTGCGCCGCGTCGAGCACTCGCACCAGATCGGGGGTGATCTGCGGCTGCCCGGCACCGGAGCCTTGCACCTTCGGCAGGCGCACCAGTTCCGCTTCGATCCCGGCGAGAGCCGCTTTCGGATCGCCGCCCGCGGTGCGGATCAGGCCGGCTGCGGCGCCTTCCTCGTCGTCCAGCAATGCCTTCAGCAGGTGCTGCGGCGTGATCTGCTGGTGGAATTCGCGAATGGCGATGGTCTGGGCAGCTTGCAGAAATCCGCGCGCCCTCTCGGTGAATTTCTCAATGTCCATGCTTTGTCCCTCTTACGCAGGCGACGGTCTCTATCTCCATCCCTCATCAGGCAACGGAAATGTGAACCTTTGGCAAGAGAATTGGGTCCAGGCAGACTGCGGCACAAGGGGGATCGCCGATGCGCATCGAATACCTGTATCGCTACCCGGTAAAGGGTCTGACCGCTGAGGCGCTCGAGGTGGCGGAGGTGGAGGCGGGCGGTTGCATTCCCTGGGACCGCGCCTTCGCCCTGGCCCAGGGCGATGCCTTGTTCGATCCGGACCAGCCGCAATGGCTGCAAAAGGCCAACTTCATGTGCCAGATGAAGAACGCTCGCATCGCCGGGCTGTTCTCGTTCTTCGAGCCGCGTACCGGCATGCTGGCGATCCGCGCCCCGGATGGGTCCGCCGTGGTGGAGAACGCGCTGAGCGAGGCAGGACGTGAGCGGATCGGAGCCTTCCTAACCGCCTTCCTTGGCGATGAGGCGCGAGGACAGCCGCGGTTCCATCATGTCTCGGGCCACAGCTTTTGCGACCAGCGCCACAAGGTGGTCAGCCTGATCAACCTGGCCAGCCTGCGCGAATATGAGGCGAAGGTTGGCGTGCGGCGCCATCGCCGCCGGTTCCGTTCCAACATCTGGTTCAGCGGCGCACCGGCCTGGAGCGAGCGCTCCTGGGTGGGTCAACAGCTGCAGGTCGGCGGTGCCGTGTTGCGGGTGACCCGGCCGATTACCCGCTGCCCCGCCACGGAGGTGAACCCCGAGACAGCGGAACGGGATGCCAAGCCGCTGGACGAGCTCCGCCAGCTGTACGGCCATGTCGAACTCGGCGTGCATGCTCAGGTGGTCGAGGGCGGCCGGTTTGCCGTGGGCGACGCGATCGAGCTCCTACCGGAATGACGGAACCGCGGCCCGCGATGATACTTGCCGCTTCGGAGACGCCTCTAGCGCACTAGGAGCGCTGTCAGGCTGTTCAGGCTCGCACCGCAGGCTTTGGCCTCGTTGCGAAGCACTGGAACGGCTCTGATGCCCACAGGGGCTCAGGCAACAGGCAGATGCAACCAGGTCGCGATTGAAGGCACGCCGGCGTTGTTCACCAGAAACAGCATGTACCATCCGGGCGGTGCCAGGTTTCCGTTAACGGGTATTGTCGCATGAAGTTCCGTAGGAGCGCGCGCATCTATTGGCAAGTCGAGCAATCTCTGACCGTTGTCGAAGGAGTGGGTCGTAACGCCATTACGAACCAGGCTGATCCATTTGATGTCATTTGCCTGCGCTGTCTGGATCGGAATAGTTTTGAGCAACCGCAGCCGGCGCTGCTGCCAGCATCGCGATGGTCAGGACGATGTGTCTCATGAGTTGGTCTCTCTCTCGCAGGCTCTCGGCGATAAACGGGCGGAACACTGACAGTGACGCATAACGCATGCGTGACCCACGCACATTCCATTGAGGGCTGATAGATCGAGTAGGAACCGGAGGCGGGCCTTGGCACATCCTCTCCGAAAAACTTGATGGACGCCGATCGACAGTAAGAAACGCTTCGGAAAAGATCGGAGGAGAACGATAAGCTGGTATCCCCGCCCCACCCGAGCCGTAGCCATCTTCTGCAGCATTGCAGCATACGATTTTCAACATTGATCCCTGCTGTGCCAGGCCTGCCTGCCCCTCGGATCGCAACGGATTGTCCCCAGCATGGATCTCTTCGAAAGCGCACAGCATTTCTGGATGTGGCAGATGCTCCTGCTCGTCGCCGTCATCCTGGCATTCCTGGTGGTAGTGAACTATGCAGCCGCCCGAACGGCGGAATGGCAGAACCCTCCAAAGGGCTCCTTCATCGAAGTCGATGGCGTTCGGCTGCACTATAGCGATCGAGGCACCGGGCGGCCCATCGTCCTGATCCACGGCAATCTCGTGACGGGGGACGATTACAACACAAGCGGCGTGGCCGAGCGGCTGCTTGGGACGTGCCGGGTCATCCTGTTTGACCGCCCGGGATACGGCTACAGCGGACGGCCGCACTGGCGTCCATGGGGGCCGGTGGGCCAAGCCGAACTGCTACACAAGGCACTGAGAGAGTTCTGGATCGGCTATCCGACGCTCGGCTTGCGCGCTCTCGGCCTGCCAAAACTTGCGGTTTCGCTCGTTGATCATCGCCGACAAGCTCAGCATCTCTGTCATAAAAACCCGCCATCGGAACCTGCAGCATCCAGCCGGTCAACCGATTATGGCTAGGCGCTGCAAGTCGCTGCCTGCCGTTTTGCCCTACGCGGTTCGCTGCAAGCCCTGCTCTGGATTCCCTGATCCGCCGCAAACTCTCTTTCAGGATCCTGCCCCATCGGGTGGTGTAGGAGTGGAACTCCGAGGCGGATTGGACCGCCGTGTCAGGCTGCGATGAGAGGCAGGCTGACGCTGAGATCATGGCTCAGCGGTGCGATGGTTTCCAGGCTCATGTAGCGAGCGCGCTGAACGGCCCATTCATCGTTCTGTTCAGTAGAAGTGCCCCGACGAGGCGGATAACGGCGGCTTCGTTTGGGAAGATGCCGACAACCTCGCTGCGGCGCTTGATCTCGCCATTGAGTCGTTCGAGTGGGTTGGTGCTGTGTATCTTGGTGCGGTGCTGTGCCGGGAAGCCCATGTAGGCCAGCACATCGGCTTCGGCATCGTCCATCAATCCAGCGAGCCGACTGATGCGCGGCCTGGCCTGATCAGCGACCTGTCGCCACTGCTTGCGGGCGGCTTCGGCATCGTCCTGGGCAAAGGCGGTGCCGATCCAGGCCGAGACAATACGCCGCTGCGTTTTCCCGGCATGTGCCAGGGCATTGCGCATGAAGTGCACGCGGCAGCGCTGCCAAGTGGCGCTGAGCACCTTGGTGATCGCCGCTTTCAGTCCCTCATGAGCATCGGAGATCACCAGCTTGACGCCGCGCAGGCCACGCCGTGTGAGCGAGCGCAGGAACTCGGTCCAGAACGGCTCAGCTTCGCTGTTGCCGATGGTCATGCCGAGCACTTCGCGCCGACCGTCGGTGTTGACCGCCATGGCGACAATCACCGCCACCGAGACGATATGATGATCGCGCCGGGCTTTGACGTAGGTCGCATCCAGCCACAGATACGGCCATTCGCCTTCGATCGGTCGGCGCAGGAAGGTCTGCACCCGTTCATCGATCTCGGCACAGAGACGTGACACCTGGCTCTTGCTGATCCCGTCCATGCCCATCGCCTTCACCAGTTCGTCCACTGAACGGGTTGAGATGCCTTGGACGTAGGACTCCTGGATCACCGCCGTCAGCGCCTTCTCCGCCATTCGACGTGGCTCGAGAAAGCCCGGAAAATAGCTGCCCTTGCGGAGCTTTGGGATGCGCAACTCCACCGTGCCAACACGCGTGTGCCAGTCGCGATCGCGGTAGCCATTGCGCAGGTTGGTGCGGTTCTCGCTGCGCTCGCCGTGGCCGGCGCCGCACGCCGTCTCCGCCTCCAACTCCATCAGCCGCTGCGCGGCAAAGCCGATCATTTCGCGCAGCAGCGTGGCATCGGAGCCCTTCTCCAGCAGTTCGCGAAGGGCGATCATGTCGTCGGTCATCGTGGTGGCCTCCAAGGTCAGAGTTGCGTTCGCAATCCAACCCTACCCAGGAGCACCGCGATGGCTACCGCTGTGGATTAAGTGGCCTGCCTACGCCAGACTCTCAGCGGCCGCGCAGGCAAGCCACTTACCCACAGCTCCTACACCACCACCAGGGACACGACCACTTTCCCTGTTTCTGTGCGTAGGGAATCGGCTGCTGAACTATTGGAAAAAGCGGCCTCTTTGCAGTGAAAGTCTGCCAGACAGGACGCGAATTCGAACAAATTCCCTGATATTTGCCTGATAGACAGGGAAAAGGGAGACGGGTTCGCAGCTGACTGCATCCTCAGCCACGAAATTCGCCAATGTTATCAATAATTGCGGCATACCCGTTAGCTGTATTTGAACTCGGTTCGGGTTGGTATCCCCGAAACCACGAGGCAAGATCCCGCTCTTACGGGATCGTAGTCACGGCATCAGCGCCGCCGCTGTCGGTCGCAAGCCGCCGCTCGTCGGTCCGAGCCTACCGTCTGCTGCCTAATGGAAAAGGACGTTCGGCCTATGCTGGGCTGTAGATTTCTTCCACCGTGATGACGATCCCGGGGGGGCCATCGTGATCGGTCCGTTCACGATGATTCGTGTGTCGATGCCGCCGTCGGTACGCCGGTGATGGGTAACGGTTCGGCGCATCGGATGCACGATCAGGTAGTGGGTGACGGATGGCACGCCGAAATAGTCAGCCAGCTTGCCGCCAGTATCTGTCGATGCCGTACCGGGTGATAGGACTTCGACGATGATCACCGGGTTCGGCGCTGCGATCGCGTCGTCAGCCATTGGCTCGCCACAGTTTACCAGGGCATCCGGTTCGTAGTCGCTGTCGCCGGTTTCCACTGTGGCGCCATCGGGCAATGCCTGGCAAAATACACCGGCATCCGCGACCGCGCGCTTCAGGGCGCTGTAGACGGCTCCCTTGACCCGCAGGTGCGCGCCACGCTCGGGGGCCATGGCCACGATCAAGCCGTCCACGCGTTCGTAGCGGCCCTTCGTCTGGGCCTCGCACCACTGTCTGAACTCCTCGCGGGAGTAATATCTGTCCGCCCTAGGTTGAGCGACGTCCATCGAAAGCCTCCAACCGTCGCCAAAGGTATCATGGGTTGGCTTGCCGGGCCATTCGCTATCGATCGGGTACCTGTGCGGGCGTTCCTTGTGTGGGACCGGTATGTGCCAAAGAGCAAGTTCCGGTTGAACGGGGGCATTCTGGCTGACCAATTCACCCTTCACGCCTGACGCCTTGGTATCAGGCGGCGAGCCGCGTCTCCCGGAAGCCCTCAAGCACACGCCGAAATTGAGGCTCCGGCACCACGCAGAGGGTTCTATACGTGTCCAGGAAGGCCAGCCAGCTAGAACTTCCTAACGAGCGCAGCGAGTTTAGAAGTTCTGCTGTCCCCGCGGATGCGGGGACCCACGGCCTGCCGGATCATATGGCAATGCGCACTTACTGCGCCGTCATGCCGCCATCGATCACCAGTTCCGAGCCGGTGACCCAGGACGATTTGTCGGACGCCAGGAACAGCACGCCATTGGCGATATCCAGGGCGGTGCCGAGCCGGCCCATCGGCGTGCGATCGAGCAGCGCCTGGCGCACTGCCGGATCGCTGAAGCGCTGCTCGGTCAGCGGCGTATCCGCGTAGCCTGGATGCACCGAATTGATGCGGATCTTTTCCCGCGCATATTGCAGCGCCGCCGACTTGGTGAAGATTGCGATGGCGCCCTTGGCGGCCGAATAGGCGGGCGAGGTGGGACTGCCGACAATGCCCATGACCGAGGACGTATTGATGATCGACCCGCCACCGCCTTTGCGCATGGCGGGGATCGCCGTACGTGTGCCTAGGAAGACCCCTTTGGCATGCACACCCAGCTCGCGTTCCCAGATGTCCACCGTGATGTCCTCGACCTTGCCGGGAAACGAGACACCAGCATTGTTGAACAGAATATCCAACCGTCCATGCGCCGACATCACCGCGTCTACGACCTGCGCCCAGTTCTGTTCCGATGTCACGTCGAGGTGCATGTAACGCGCGTCATGGCCTCGGCGCGCAGGGTTGCCGCCGCACGCTCGCCCAGTTCGTCGCGGA
>CAWKMC010000007.1:0-50559 GCA_963850535.1 uncultured Alphaproteobacteria bacterium
CGCCATCGCCCAGAAATAGCCTTGCTTGGTCCGCCCGCGGCCTGGATCGAGCACCGGTACCACGGTCTCGTCGGCGAAGATCCGTGTCGAGGCGAGCATCATCTCACGCAACCGCGCCACCACCGGGGCGACTTCCGCCGCGGCATACCCCATCCAGAACGACAGGGTGGACCGCTCGAGGATGACGCCCTGCCGCGCCAGGATCTGCGCCTGGCGATACAGCGGCAGATGATCGGCGTAGCGTGCCACCAGCACATGAGCGATCATCGCCTCGGTTGGGATGCCGCCCTCGATCAGTCGTGCCGGCGCCGGTGCCTGAACAACGATGCCCGCGCAGGACCGACAGGCGAGTTTCGGACGCCTGGTCACAATCACTCGAAACTGCGCCGGAATCACATCGAGACGCTCCGACGTGTCCTCACCGATCACCGTCATCGCCTCCCGGCAGCACGGGCACGCGGTGTCATCGGGCGCCAGCATCACCTCGATCCGCGGCAGGTGCGTCGGCAGTGCGCCGCGGCTGGCACGCCGCTTGGCGGCATTGTCCTTGCGCAGCCCTGGATCGCGCTTCTCCGCCTCGGCCTCGGCTTTGGCGATCGCCTGCTCGATCGCTTCGAAGCCCAGTTGCAGCTGTTCCTCCGGCAGACGCTCCGAGCGGGGGCCGAAATGCAGGCGTCTGAGCTGCAGCAGCAGATGACGCAGCCGGTCATTCTGTGTCTGTAGAGTATCCCGCTCCAGCGCCAGTGCATCGCGCTCGGACATCATCGTCAGCACCAATGCCCGCAGTGCATCTATGCCTTCGGGCAGGCTCTGCATGTCGTCGCGCGGCGAATCCATACGCAACAAATCCTACGCGGCGACCGACGGTTTGAGAATCCCCTTTGCGGTCTGAACGCGCGTCCAATCCAACCCGTCGAACAGAGCGGCGAACTCAATCGGCGACAGCTTCATGACACCGTCCATAATCGGCGGCCAGCGGAACGACCCTTGCTGCAATTGCTTCCAGATCAGCACAAGGCCGCTGCTATCCCAGATCAAGATCTTCAGGCGGTCACTGCGTTTGCCGCGATACACAATAACTGCGCCGGAGAACGGATCCTCG
Organism: uncultured Alphaproteobacteria bacterium; assembly: GCA_963850535.1. Taxonomy (GTDB): domain Bacteria; phylum Pseudomonadota; class Alphaproteobacteria; order Acetobacterales; family Acetobacteraceae; genus JAMXLO01. Next base: position 1,103 of record CAWKMC010000007.1, read on the forward strand.
GCCAGTACCTCCTGCGCCAAGGCGGCAAGAGAGTGCGCCCCTTTGCGGAAGTCGATCGGACGCGTCGCCAGCAAAACCCGAGCGCCAACCGGGACATTGATCATGATCGAGATGCCGAGGCTCGGATCGCGCGCAGCACTGCAGTCAATTGGTCCGCATCAGCCATGCCCGGTGAGACCCGCACCGCACCAGTAGATGTCCTCCAGCGGCGCGGGGTGCGGTGCCTCTGGCGCTAGGCGATAATTGACCGAATAGATCGCGCATCTCAAATCCGACGCGAGCAGCACATCCCTCATTTCGGGTGCGCCCGCCACGAAGCCGCCGCCATGAATGTGCACGATAGTGGGCAATTGGATCGTTGAACTTGACCGGGCGATAGGTCAGAACACGGATCGGCTTTGCGCCAAACGCGCTCTCCACGCGGATTTCGTCGGCAGTGATATCAGGCAGGTCCGGCTTGGGGACTGCGCCGATGACCTTGAGCAAGTTGCCACGCCGTTGCGTCAGAGTATCGGTGGTCAGCGGCTCCACCGGCCATAGCGCGAGTGCATCGCGCAATTCGGGGTCGACAAGTTCTATAGTACTCATGGATCTCGGCGGCGTCCGTTTGAGGCATGGTGAAACAATAACGCTGCGACGGGCTTCACGACAAGGTCAGCATCCCTTCGACTGTATTCATCGAGCGATGACGCTGGCCACCGGCGGCACGATTTCTTCCTCATCAAGCCGACCCAAGCCCCGCTGAAGCCGTCGCCAACCATCCGTTCCAGCAATTCCATGTGTGTACGGCTATGGCGGCCGGCTTCTGCGGCGCAACGTGACCCGGCGGCGCGGCCTGACTACGATCGCTATTTTGCGTGACCTCGATGCCGCAGCGTGCTTCGCGGATCGCGTCGCGCCGATGGATAGGGGCTTCTTGCCGGCATCGGCGTGCCTGCCGAGATCCTGCCTCCGGTAACGCTGGAGCCAACTTTCGATGTGCATATCGTGGTCGCACAGGCTCGGACGGTCATCTTATTGTCCCGCCACCGCGAGCACGACGGTCATAAGCACCGCAGTCGGGGAACTCTCGGTTTGCACTGCGGTTCGCGCACCTTGCGCATCAGGTGATCGATCCATTGGTGCGCGAAGCGGTCACTTCGCTCGATGGCCCTCCGTACATTTGCTCGGTGAGCGGCGTCCGATCGGCCCCGACTACCGGGAACGTTCCGCTTCGGGCATTCACCCGGGAGACGAGCCAACGTCTGGTTTTGGTCGTTCGAGGCCAAAGCAGACCGGCAGAAATCCACCTCCATCTCACGAGGCGACAATTGGCACTCGCACCGATGTGTGCCACCGTTCTTGCGAACAATCACGTCCACAATCCCAAGCACTTGGCCGCCCAGGCGCAGACCGGAGGACACACCATGACCACCCATGTCCGCTGTGGCTCTCTCTTCACTGGCGACACTAGCCCGGTCCGGCACAACGCCACCATCGGCATCGGCGACGACGGCCGGATCGCGTTCCTCTGCGACACCGCCGGTGCGCCCCTGGTCGCTGTCCATGACAGCGTCCTCGACTACAGTACTCTCTTCGTTATGCCGGGCCTGATCGACGTGCACACTCATCTCGCCTATGGCAACGCCAAAAGCGAGGAAGACATCGACCTCTACCAGCCTATGGAATTCCGTGCCCTTCGGGCTCTGTTCTTTGCCCAGAAGGTGCTGATGGCCGGCTATACCTCCATCTGCGCGCCGGGTGATGCAGGGCAGATCAGCCTCTCGGTTCGCGACGCGATCAACTTTGGCCTATTCGACGGCCCACGGGTCACTGCCGCTGGCCGCTACCTCACCACGCGGCAAGGGCTTACAGACTGGTATCCGACCTGGATCGGCGTGCCCGATACCTCGATCGGCCGGCTGGTCACCAGCAAGGATGAGGCGATCGAAGAAATCAGGGTCCAGGCGAAGAATGGTGTCGACTGCATCAAGCTTGCATTGGATGGCATCCAGACCCGCCCCAATGGCGAGCTGATCGCCGCCTTTACGCAGGACGAGACCACGACCATGGTGACCGAGGCGCATCGGCTCGGTCGCAAGGTCGTGGCGCACGCACGCGGCAAGGAAGCGGTGCTTTACGCCGCCCGAGCGGGAGTAGACCTGATCTTCCACGCCACTTACCTCGATGACGAATGCATCGAGGCGTTACTGCACTCGGGTGGTGCGCTCGGCCCGACTCTGACGTTCCAACGCAACATCATCGACTTCACCCAGCCGCACGAGCCTGCCGCACAGAAGGGCCGCCCCGCCCACGTCGAGCGCGAATATGCCATCGCCTGCGAAAACATGCAGAAGGCGCGCAAGGCCGGCATCCCGATGATGACTGGCACCGATAGCGGCTTCGCGGTCACTCCCTACGGTGAATGGCATGCGCTAGAACTGGAGATCTTCGTCCGTGACTTGGGCTTCACGCCCGCTGAGGCGCTAGCGTTGCGCCACCTCGATCGCCGCGCGGTTCGTCAATCATAGCGACAGCATTGGCCTGTTGGCGCCGGGCAGCTTCGCCGACTTCATTGCGGTCGAGGGCTCGCCACTCGAGAACATCGCAATCCTTCAGGACAAGACGCGCATACGCCATGTGCATATTGCCGGCAAGCGCATGCAAGTCCCCGAGCGAAGCTACGACCCGCGCCAAGTTACCGACCGGAGCCTGGTGAACTGGACCGATCTCTATACGCAAGAGCGAGTTCGCGCACTCTATCCCGCGCGGAAGCAGTTCGCCGCTGCGGCGGAATAGCGTTCAGCTACTGGCTCTGCATCGAGGCGCCGGCAGCCGGCGCGGGTGGGGGACGGTGGCAAGTGCGGGAGCCGCTTCGGTCCTACGCGAGCGTTTCCATCCCACCTTGCGCAGGCGTAAGGTCGGGCAAGACAAACCAGCCGCGAGGCCACATCGTGCTGACAGATCGATACGGGCTTGCGTTGTCCACGCAATCAGAGGCCGCACGGGATGCGTTCGTGCTGGCATGTGATCGAGCCTTGACCCTCTATCCCGGCGCGACCGCCGCTTTTGACCAAGCTATAGCAGCCGATCCGGGTTTTGCGCTGGCCCAGGCCGGTAAAGCTCAGGTCTTGCTACGCGAAGGGAACGTCGTAGCGGCGCGACAGGCTCTCGCGGCCGCGAAGGACCTCGTGGGCGGTGTGACTGCGCGCGAGGCCAGTCACATCGCATTCTTCGACCTCGTATTCGCAGGTAGAACGGAGGCAGCAATCTCCGCCTTGCACGCGCATCTATCGGATTGGCCACGCGACGCGCTCGTGGTGGCCAGCGCAGCGAATCCCAACGGCCTGATAGGAGCCTCCGGCCGCATTGGGCAGAAGCATCAGATCGCGGTGATGATGGACAGCCTGGCGCCGCATTACGGCGACGACTTCTGGTTCCTCGCCTATCATGCCATGGCGCTGTCAGAGGATGGGCAACTCGCCGCGGCGCGTCCGAAGATCGAGCGATCGGTGGCCTTGAACCCGAACAATGCCCACGGTGCGCATGGGTTCGCGCATGTTTGCTACGAGAGTGATGACCCGGACACCGGCCGCAGCTTCCTGTCGTCCTGGCTTCCCACCTACCCGCGCGACGGCTTCTTCTATGGCCATCTGAGCTGGCATCTTTCGCTGTGCGAACTGCTGGCGGCAAATTTTGCTCGGGCATCGATGCTGTATCAGGACGCTATCGCGCTAGATCGGCACAGCGGTGGCCCGCAACAGAAAATGTCCGATGGGGCGGCGTATCTGTGGCGATCGGAACTCGCTGGCCAGCCGCGCGACGCGGACGCCTGGCGCACCTTGCACCATTATGCGACCGAGGCGCTGCCGCGCCCGGGAAGTGGGCTCGCCGATCTCCATGTCATCCTGGCACAGGCGGTTATCGGCGACGGTACAGGCCTCGAGGCCCGCGCCAAGCAAATGGAAGCGCGCGCGAGCGAGGGGTTTTACCCGTCTGGCTCCTATCTGCCGGCGCTGGCGCGTGGCTTTGCCGCGTTCGAGCGGGCAGATTTTGCCGAGGCGATCGCGGTGCTGACGCCGCTCGCCAAACAATGCGAACGCATTGGTGGCAGCCGTGCGCAGCACGATCTGATCGAGTTCACATTGCTGAAGGCCTGCCTCAACGCTGGCCGGTTGGAGGAGGCACGGGAAGTGCTGAGCGCACGAAGGTCTGGCGCTTGCGGCGTCGCCGTCAAGGGAATCGAAACAGTGCATTGAATGCCTCGCATGGACCGCATGAAGGACAAAGTCGTCGTCGTCACCGGCGCGGCCCACGGCATAGGCGCCGCCGTCGCACGCCGCTTCGCCGAGGAGGGTGCGACGCTCGCGTTGCTTGATTTCGATGCGAACCGACTGGCGCAGACGGCAAACCAGTTGCCCAACACGCCATCGCTTACGATCGTCGCGGACGTGACCGACGAAGCAGCAGTGGGCGACTCGTTCGCGCAGATTGTCGCCACACACAAGAGGATCGACGTTCTCGTCAACAATGTCGGCGGTTCGCGTAATCAAAAGCTTTGGGAGATGACAGCTGAAAACTGGGACTTCACCATCCGACTCAACCTCCGCTCCGCCTTTCTGTGCACGCGTGCCGCGGTGCGGCTGATGATGCATCAAGGCTCCGGCGCGATCGTCTGCATGTCGTCGGGTGCCCGCGAAGGCACACCCTGGACGGCGCACCACAGTGGTGGTGCCGCCTATTCCGCCGCGAAGGCGGGAATCCACGGGTTCATTCGTGACGCAGCGATGGAACTCGCCGAGTTTGGCATCCGGATCAATGCGGTCGCGCCTGGGCCGATTGAAACCGAGCGGACAGCGAAACTGTTCGAGGAGCTGCGCGAGACGAGCGATTACAGTCCACACAAGTTGGTCCCGATGCGTCGGATCGGTCAGCCGCGCGAGATCGCCGATGCTGTTCTGTATCTTGCCTCAGACGAGGCGAGCTATGTCACCGGCACGACGCTGAGCGTTGCCGGCGGACGCTAAGGAGTTCCAAAACGTCAGCGCAGCTTGCGCGCATCGTTCAGGCAACAGAAGGTTGACGCCATGGCCGTAGCCGGCGAACGAATTAAGCCGGCCGTTCGGCAATTTTTCCGCGAAGGTCTTCTGCTGGTCGGAGGAAATTTGGCTCTTGTCACCACTCAACAGCAGGACCGGGGCGTTGATTGCCGGCAATATGTCGATGGTATCGACATCCTCGAAACAACGATGCATCGCTGCCGCGACCGCGGGTGGCGTCCGATCCATTTCCTGGACAACCCAGTCCTGCAGCGCAGTGCCGGCGTGCTCCAGATCCAGCCGGTAGGCAAGCGTCTGGCGGCACCAACCGCCGGTACCATGCGCCAGCATCGCAGCGCCAGCGTCATCGCGATCCAGCGCATAGATTCGCCTGATCGATCCGGGATGCGTGAGGGCGTATTGCACAGCATGAGGCTCGCGACCCGTTCCGGATGCGCTGCCGCGAGCAGCAGGCCGATGAGACCGCCTGATGATTCACCAACCCAGTGCACCCGGGACAAGGATAGCGCGTCGAGCACCGCGATGATCTGCGCGCCGATGCTGGCCGGCGTGTAATGATACTCAAGCGGCGGTTGGTCCGAGAGGCCGCAGCCCAACAGGTCGGGCCGGTAAACCCGATGCGTCTCCGCAATCGGAGGGACCCATCGGTTCCAGAACGAGGCATTGCGCGCAAAGCCGTGCATCATCAGCACCGGCGTGCTCTCATCCCAGGGCCATAGGTAATCGTCGACCGCACAGTGGATCGACACTCCATTTGGCAACGCAATGCGCGGCATCAGATCCTCCAGTGACTTCAGCTTCTATGCGGACGCTAAGCGGGATCGGAGTTGGATGCCACGTTTACTCTTGCCACAGCCTTTCCAGCGCTCGTCGATGGTGCATAATCTTCAAGCTGCGAGAATAACAAAGTCAGCGGTCGCGCCTGAATTTCGGTTGGCGGGACCGACATGGCGAACAGGAAACGAACGATGCCCGACGAATTCGAGCGCACGACAATCCGTATGGTGGCCTGGCGGCTCCTGCCGCTAGTTTTCCTGCTCTACCTTTTCAGCCTGATCGACCGGGTCAATCTCGGGTTTGCCGCACTGCAGATGAACAAGGATCTTGGGCTTACGCCCTATACTTACAGCCTGGGCGTTGCCGCGTTCTTCTTCGGCTACATTCCGTGTGAAATTCCCAGCAATCTTATTCTGGAGCGGATCGGCGCGCGTCGATGGATCGGGCGCATCGCAATCACCTGGGGGCTGGCCGCGAGCGCAATGGCGCTGGTTTCAGGCGAACGCAGCTTCCTGCTGGTGCGGTTTCTGCTGGGAGTAGCCGAAGCCGGACTGTTCCCCGGCATGTTGCTTTATCTGACCTACTGGTTCCCGAGCGCCTATCGCGCTCGGGTCAACGCGGCGCTTGTGCTGGCGATTCCTGCGTCCGGGGCTATCGGCGCACCGATCGCAACCAGTTTGCTGGAACTGAACGGACTGCTTGGTTTGGCCGGATGGCAATGGATGTTCCTCCTGGAGGGACTGCCAACCGTCGTCCTTGGCTTCGTCGTCTTGCGCTTGCTGACTGATCGACCTGCGAACGCTGCGTGGTTGCCGGATGAAAACCGAGCATGGCTGCAATCGACATTGGAGCGGGAACGCGCCTCGGTCGAAGCGGTGCACAGCCAACTCAGCGTGCTGCGCGGTCTGACAGATCCGCGCGTCTTGCTGCTGTGCTGCACGTATTTCGCGTTCGGCACGATCTCCTATTCCATGGGTTACTTCCTGCCGTTGATCGTCAAAGGTTGGGGCATGAGCAATTTCGCCGTCGGCTGGGTCGTCGCTGTCCCGTCCGTGGTCGGTATCGCGGCCATGCTCACCGGAAGCTATTTTGCCGACCGCATCGAGGACAAGCGGCCGGGCCTCTCCGTGCTCATGTTGGTGTGCGCCGTCGGATGGGCCGGCATGGGTTTCTACGCCACGACCGCCTGGGCGTTGTTCGCCGTTGCGCTGGTTGAGATTGGTATCGGCATCGCGCGGCCGATGTTTTGGACCGTTCCGCCAGTGTTCCTGAGCCGTGCAGCGATGGCGGGGGCCATCGCTTTGATCAGTTGTTTTGCCAACTTCGGCGGGATCGTCGGTCCGGTCATGATCGGCTGGCTGAAAACCACCACAAACAGTTTTTCTGGCGGCCTCTACTATGTCGCCGGTTGCGCACTCATCGCGTCCGTCGCGATCCTTCTGCTCCGGACTGCGCCACGCGTGGCGAAGCTGGGAGCGCCAGCGCGATGAGTCTTCGAGTGAACGAACGTCGGACTTGGCAGCTCACGCTGTCGACAGATCGGACGTGGCTGCAAGCGGCTCGAGCTTTCCAAGTTCCATGGCCTTGATCTGCAATGCCAGGTACTTCGAGTTGATCCGGCATTGCGCCAGACCCCCAGCGATGAACCAAAGGCCCTGCTGCGGCGTGCGCTTATACATGTTCGCCAGCTCGCCATCCGCGCCGATGCCCCAGACCGGGCCGATGCGCTCCACCATCTCCTCGCCGAGCGCACGGCGGACCAGCTCCATTTGCGGATAGTAGCCGGTCGCCAGAACAAGCAGATCGGCCGGAATTGTCGATCCATCCTTCAGCAACGCGCCATCCGCGGTGAACCGCTCGATACTGTCAAATTGTAGCAGACCGATTTCACCCTTGATCATGAGCGCGGAGCTACCCGCGTCGAGGTTATATCCCCCGCCACGCCGGAAATACTTCATCTGATGACCGGTCTCGTCCTCACCAATATCGTGCTTGAAGCCGATGTGCTTGAGGCCTGCTATCATCTCCTTATCGAGCTGGAGCATGCGCTGCACGACCGCCTTATAGGCCTTGATGATCAAGGACGGCGTAGCGGACGAAACGATCAGATCGCAGTCCTCCAGCGGTCCGCCCTCATCCCAGATTGCTTCGTTGAGCCTCGCACTCGGGTCGATCGAAACGACTGTCGTCGAGCCACGTTGAATCAGCGTCGTATGTACGCCGTGGCTGTGCAGATCGAGTGCAATATCGTTGGCGCTGCTGCCGGTGCCCAGAATGAACGCCCTCATCCCCTTCCAGGCCGCGCCGCTGTCAAAGCCTTCGGAGTGAATGACCGGTCCCTTGAAATCCTGAAGACCCGGCAGGTCGGGGATCATGGGATAGCTGCTGACGCCATTGGCAAAGACGAGATGCCGTGGTCGCACGACGCGCTCGGTTCCGCCCGAGCGCTTCAGCCGGGCCGTCCAGCATTTGGCATTCCCATCCCATGTGCCGGCGACGAATTCTGTATCCGTCCAGCAATTGATCCCCATGGCGTCGGCGTAGAACTCGAACCAGTTCCCCAACATGTCCTTCGGTATGTATTTCGGCCAAGTCGGCGGAAATTCCATGTAGGGCAGATGGTTCAGATGGATCGAGTTGTGCAGAGCCAGTGAGTGATAGCGCTTCCTCCAACTGTCGCCGATGCGCGGCCATTGCTCGACAACAAGCGTATCAACGTCCAATTGATTAAGCCGCGCCGCGATCGACAGTCCTGCCTGGGCGCCACCGATCACCAGAACCGCTGGTTCCCTGTCCTCATAGGCACTCGCCTTCCGGCGCACATCCGCCCAGTTGTCGCCGCCGAAATTGCGCGAGTAAGCGGCTCCGGTGGGCCGGTTGTCGCCGATCTTCTCCCCGTGTCCCGTCAACGACTCAAGAGTCGTCGAAAGGAGCCAGGCCTTCATCTGGTCGCCACCCCCAGAGACCGGTGAAAGGCGGACGATGCCGGCGCCGCTGCCATGCGCCGTGGAAAACTCGAAGATTGCCTCGATGCTGTCGATGCCGAGGCGCCTCACCTGCCGCGGTGGCTTCCGGCCTTGCGGCAGATGAAAACCACGCGCAACGGTACGCTTCTGTTCCGCGGCGAGCAGTGCCGCGATGTTGTCCCGGCCGGCAACAGGCGTCAGGTGCCACGTGAAGGCCAGAATGTCATGCCAATGGCTGTCCGGATGGAACAAGTCGCCAATTCGCCCCGCATCTCGGGCAGCCAGTGCTGTTTCGAAAGCGGCCAACCAGTTCTCAGCACAATGTCGGGCTTGCTGTGCAGCCTGGAATTCAGCAAAGGATTGATCGACGTCGTTCATTTCTCTACTCCAGGTCATCGCTCCGAGGTCCGGCGATTTCGGCTGTAACGGTTGGTCACGGGTCGCAGGCCAAGGTTTTCGCGTAAGGTCCTCCCCTCATACTCGGTACGGAACAGCTTTCGGCGCTGCAATTCGGGTATCACCATCTCAACGAAATCCTTGCCTCCGCCAGGTAGCGTGGCCGGCGTGATGTTGAAGCCATCGCACGCCGTGGCTTCGAACCACTCTTGCATGACATCGGCAATGTCGGACGGGGTGCCGATCCTGGCGGAACCGGTGAGGCCCGAGCGCAAGTACAATTGGCGGATCGTCGGCCTCTCGCGTCTGAATCGCTCGACGAGCTGCACGCTCATGCTGCGGTGCTCTTGCGTGCCCAACGCATCCTCCGGCACCGGAGCGTCCAATGGGTAATCTGACAGGTCACCAAATGCACTATAGAGTGAACCCAGCCCCGCCAGCGGATCGATCAAGGCCTGCAAGCGATCGTACTTCGCCTGCGCTTCTGTGCGTGTGTGCCCCACGACCGGACAAAACGCCGGCATGATCTTCAGGTCGTCCGGCTCGCGGCCGTATTTCGACATACGTCCTTTGACATCCGCGTAGTAGTTCCGCGCGTTCTCAACGGAATTATGGATCGCGTAGATAACTTCGGCCGTTGCCGCGCCCAATTCGCGTCCTTGTTCGGAAGCGCCGGCCTGCACAATCACTGGATGACCCTGCGGCATGCCAGCGACGTTCAACGGACCGCGCACCTTGAAGAACCGGCCCTGGTGGTCGAGGACGTGCATCTTCCCCTGCGCAAAGTACTGACCTGCTGCCTTGTCGAACAGCAGCGCACCGTCTTCCCAGCTATCCCATAGTCCCTTGACCACTTCGACGAACTCGGCGGAACGCGCGTAGCGCGTGTCATAATCCAGCGTTGTTTCCAGTCCGAAGTTCTGTGCTTCGTGCTCCGACCATGACGCGACAACGTTCCAGCCAGCACGCCCTTTGCTGATCAGATCCAACGTGGCAAACTTCCGCGCCAGATTGTATGGCTCGTTGTATGTTGTGGACGCTGTTGTCACCAGACCGACGTGTTTGGTGACCATCGCGAGCGCCGGCAGCAAGGTCATCGGCTCCAGCTCGACCATATCGCGACCGGTGCGGGACAGCGAGCCTGGCGGGTTGTCGCCCTGACGGATTCCAGCGCCATCGGCGAAGAAGATCATGTCGATCTTGCCGCTCTCGGCAATCTGCGCGCTGCGCACATAATGCTCGACATGCAATGTGCCGTCGGCCGGCACATCCGGGTGGCGCCACGCGGCTGGATGGTAACCATGGCCGCGTATCGACAAACCGAGCCGCATCTTGCGTTCTGCCATAACCCGGTCCTCCTCAGATGACGTGTCGCATGGCCCAGGACGGCGTCACGCTCTTAGCCCGCCCCCACAGCCGGTTCGACGCAATCCGCGCGCCCTCGGCGGCTGCGGCAAGCTTTACCCAGACGATCTCTTCCGCCACGTATTCGCGGCCAGCAAACGTGCCGAAGCCGCAATCCGTTCCGGCGATCACCCGTTCCCGGTCACCGACCACAGACACCGCTTCCTCGAGCCGCCGTGCGACAAGTTCCGGATGCTCGACAAAATTGGTGGTGGTGTCGAGAACGCCGGGCATCAGCAGCATGTGCGCCGGAAGCGTGTTATCGCGCAGTGCGCCATATTCGTGCTGATGCCTGGGATTGGCGAACTCGATCGAGAGCGCCCCGACATTGGCGCGATACAGCTCGGCCAGAATGGCTGCCATGGCGATGTCATGGACATGCGGCCCGTCATTGTTGCCCCAGCAGACATGGAGTCGAATGCGATCGCGGGGAATTCCCCCGATCCCCAGATTGATGGCCGCAATATGCAGTTCGAGCTGCTTGATAAAATCGGCTTCGTCCAGACTCGCGAAAAATCGATGCCGCTCCATCGCCAGGTCCGGTGCATCGATCTGCAGGATCATGCCGGCATCATGTATCGCGCGGTATTCGTTGGACAGCGCCTTTGCCAGGGCCGTCAGATAGTTCTGGTGGCTGTCATAATGCTGATTGAGCATGGTGGTCGCGACGATGCCCGGTGACGGTGCCGTCATGAAGCATTCGCTGAAGCCGGTGCCCAGTCGCTTGAGTCTCTCGGCGTCCTCGCTGATCGGAGCACTGTTTACATATCGGACGTCGGACAGCGCGGCGGGCGCGTTCTGCACGCGCGCGGAGTGCGGAAATCGCAGTGCCGTCTGTCGGACATAGCTCGGGAATTCGATCTGATCCCTCGACGGCGGACGCCTGGACTCACCACCGAAACCGCAGAGGCACCGCGGAACATAGGTCTGAAATCCGACCCGCGATTGCTCACCGTCATTGCCCACGTCGACACCGGCTTCGACCTGTTTGCGGATCACCTGCGCCGTTGCGGTTTCCACCTGTCGAGCCAACTCGGCGGCATCAATCGTCTCGCCGCCTTCCTGGCGGATCAGCAGTTCTGCCAATGTCGTTGGCCGCGGCAAACTACCGACGTGACTGACCAAGATTCGGTCGGTGCTCATCAACATGTGCGTTTCCTGCTTCCTTGGAAGGTGGGACATCATGACGCAACCTGTTGCCCGTGAGCAAACGGGACAGGCGACTTCAAGACTCTGGTTATGCTGCCGCAGTTACCCGCCCAGATGCGGGATCGTCACTGCGCCTGGAAAATGACACGCAACAAAATGCTGGGGCTCCACCTCGATCAGAGGCGGGGACTCTGCAGCGCACCGCGGTGCGGCTGCGGGACAGCGGGTGCGGAACCGGCAACCCGAGGGCGGGTCGATCGCACTAGGGATTTCGCCGCTGAGAATGATGCGCCGGCCCGCCTTTCCCACCTCGGGGACCGGGATGGCTGAGATCAGTGTGTTGGTATAGGGATGCAGCGGGCGGACGAACAATGCCTCGGCCGGTGCCGTCTCCATCACCTTTCCCAGATACAACACGTAGATCCGGTCGGAGATGTGCCGAACCACGGCGAGATCATGTGCGATGAACAGGTAGGTGAGGCCGAGACGCTCCTGCAGGCCGATCATCAGATTCAGGATCTGTGCCTGGATGTTCACGTCGAGCGCTGAAATGGGCTCGTCACCGACGATGAAATCCGGCTGGACCGCGAGCGCACGTGCAATGGATATGCGCTGACGCTGGCCGCCGGAGAACTCGTGCGGATAACGCTGCATCGCCGCCGCCGGCAGGCCGACCAGGTCAAGTAATTCAATCACGCGCCGGCGCAACGCCGGCGTGTCCGATGCCAGCCGGTGCAGCAATATCGGACCCTCCAGGATCTGCCGCACCGTCATGCGTGGGTTGAGCGATGCGTAGGGGTCCTGAAAGATCATCTGCAGACGCCGCCGCAATGGCCGGATCGCAGCCTGACCAGACGATGCGATATCCTGGCCCCCAAAACGGATCGAACCGGCAGTGGGCGTGTCCAGACGCATCACCAGACGGGCCAACGTCGACTTGCCCGAGCCGGACTCGCCGACAAGACCCACGGTCTCGCCGGTGCGCACCATCAGATCGACGCCGTCCAGCGCCCGCAACACGCGCTGCTGATCCAGAAAGCCGGTCTTCGGCAACGGGAAATGCCGCACCAGGCCAGAAACTTCGAGGAGCGGCGAGGCCTGGGTTCTTTCGGGATGCTCCGCAAAGACATGGGACACCGCGGGTGCATGCAGCGCATCGCCGCGCTGCGTTACCCAACAGCGCGAACGTCTGTCTGGTCCTACCGAGAGCAGGTCCGGGTGCTGGGTGCAGACATCGATGGCAAACGGACAACGCGCGCGAAACCGGCAGCCCTCGGGCCAGGCGCGCGGGTCCGGCGGCTGACCCTCGATCGTTGTCAGCCGCCGATCGGGTCCTCCAGCTTCGTCGAGCCTCGGCGCGGCGTGCAGCAAGGCCCAGGTGTAAGGATGCCGCGGATCGCTCAGCAGATCGGCCGGAGTACCTTCCTCGACGACTTCGCCCGCATACATCACCAGGACGCGCGAGCACATCTCGGCTATCACGCCGAGGTCGTGGCTGATCAGAATCACCGCAGTGCCAAGATCGCGATTCAGGCCGCGCAGCAGATCGAGGATCTGCGCCTGGATGGTGACGTCCAGCGCCGTCGTGGGTTCGTCGGCGATGATCAGCGATGGCGTATTGGAGAAACCCATCGCCAGCATCACCCGCTGGCGCATGCCGCCGGAGAACTGGTGCGGCCAGCCATGCATCGCCGTGGCAGGGTTGGCGATGCCCATGCGGGCAAGCAGGTCGGCGCGCCCGGTCGCGCGCCTCGCTGCACGCTGAACCGCTTATGCGCGGTCATCGTCTCGATCAGTTGCCGCGCGATGCGCAACACCGGATTCAGTGACGTCATCGGGTCCTGAAACACCATGGCGATCTCGGCGCCACGGATGTCGCGCAGTTCGACCTCGCTAGACTGTCACCATGTCTTTGCCACGAAAGCGGATCGCGCCGCTGACGATGCGCGCCGGGTCCTCCAACAGGCGCATGATCGATTTGGCGGTGACGCTCTTGCCCGAGCCGGATTCGCCGACGATGCCCAAGTGTCTCGCCGGGCCGCAGCGTCGAAGCCACGCCATCGACTGCGCGCACGATGCCTGCGTCGGTGTAGAACCAGACGCGCAGATCCTCGACGGTGCAGGCAGTCGGATCAGCGGCGGTCGGGCATGCGGATCGAGCCAGTCACGGATGCCGTCGCCCACGAAGTTGAAGCCGATGACCACCGTCAGGATGGCGAGGCCGGGAAAGGTCGCGACCCACCATTGGTTCACCAGTTCGCGGCCCTCGGACACCATCGACCCCCATTCCGGCGTCGGCGGCACCACACCGAGACCCAGAAATGACAGGCCAGCAAACACCAGGATGGCATTGCCCAGATCGAGCGTGACCAGCACGATCAACGGACCGAGTGCGTTGGGCATGATCTGCCGCAGCAGGATATGCGCCGGTCCGAAGCCGATCAACCTGTGCGGCGGCAACATATTCCTGCGCCCGCTGCCCCAGCACGAGGCTGCGCGCGAGACGGGCGAACTTAGGCCACCACACAACCAGCATCGCGATGACAGTGTTGCGCGTGCCGATGCCCAATGCGGCGGCGATCGCCATGGCCAGAATGATCGGCGGGAAGCAGAAGATCAGGTCGGTGGTCCGCATCAGCACTTCCTCGACCCATCCGCGGGCATACGCGGCGATCCCGCCCAGCAGCGTGCCGAACAGGCTGGCCAGCAGCACCACGGTGAAGCCGACCGCCAGCGAAGTCCGCGCGCCATACAGCAGGCGAGAGAACACGTCGCGCCCGAGCACATCGGTGCCCAACCAGTGCAGATCGGACGGCGGCTTCAACCGGTTGGCGACATCGACGACAGCGGGCGGATCTGGCGCGATGACGGGTGCAAAAAACGCGACGAGGCACCAGACGAGGATCACGGCCGCACCCAGCGACGCAAGCCCATAACGCCGCAGCCATCGGCGCCGGGCCTGACCGGCGACATCCGGCTCCTCGGCGCGCGATCATCTGTGCGCCACGCGCGGATCGAGCATGGCATACGACAGGTCGACCAGCAGGTTGATGACGACGTAAATCGCCGCGACCACCGTGGTGACGCCCATGATGGCCGGAAAATCCAGGGTGACGGCGCTGCGGAACGTGTATCGTCCCAGCCCTGGCCAGGAGAAGATGGTCTCGGTCAGCACGGTGCCGGTCAGCAACTGAGCGTAGGCCAGGCCGCCCAGAGTTACGACCGGCAGCAGCGCATTGGGCAGCGCGTGGCCCATGGTGATGGCGCGCCGCGTCAGTCCTTTGGCGCGCGCGACGCGGATATAGTCCTGCGACAGCGACTCAAGCATCGCGGCGCGGGTGGTGCGCGTGATCAGCCCCACCGTGCTGGCCGCGAGGACGATCGATGGCAGCACCAGATGTGCCAGCGCGTCCTGGAAGGTGTCCCAGTCGCCCGCCAGCGGCTGCGTCGATCAGCATGATACCGGTCACCTCGGGCGGCGGGAAGGTGCTGGCGCTGATCTGACCCGGCCCAGGCGCCCAATCCAGCCAGCCGTAGAAGACGGCGAGCATGATGAAGGCGAGCCAGAACGTTGGCGCTGAAACGCCGATCAAGGAAATCGAGCGGGCGGTATGGTCGATCCAGCTATCACGCCTGGTGGCGGCCATCACGCCCAGGGGCAGGCCGATGACCAGCGAAAGAAGAAACGCAATCGTCGACAGCTCGACAGTGGCGGGGCCGTATTGTGCGATATCGTCCAGCACCGGTCGCTGCGAGGCGATCGACACGCCTAGATCGCCGTGGAACAACCCGTTCAGGAACAGCCAGTATCGATCCCACAGCGGCAGGTCGAGGCCCCATTTGTGCCGGAATGCAGCGACCATGTCCGGATTGTTGGCGGCGATGTCTCCCAGCTGGGTCAGCACCGGATCGCCCGGCACCATGTTGGCGATCAGGAAGATCGCCAGCGTGGCCAGCAGGATCATCACCACCGCCACGGCCAGGCGAGTAGACAATGTAGCGGAACATTGGTCGCTTATCGCCAGGAACGGGCATTCCGCCAAGTTTGCGGGCCGCCGGTCAGCTTGTATCATGCCGGACAGCGACAAGGCCGTCGGCCATCTGGGAGGAATTATGCAGAATTACGGATGGATCGGACGGCGCGAGCTGGTACGTCTTCTGGGCGTGGGCGGGGCGGCGCTCGCGGCAGGCTTGCCCGCCCGCGTTCATGCCGCCGCCGCCAAGAACACGCTCGTTCTCGGGCTCGACATCAGTGACACGATCTCGTTCGATCCGGCGCGCGAGGCGCAATACACGCCGCCGCTGACGGTGACCGCTGCGTATGAGTCGCTGGTGACGATGACTCCCGGCGAATACACGAACGTCAAGCCGGCGCTTGCCAACGTCCTGGGCACGCACGCCGGACGGCAAGGGCTGGCGATTCACGCTGCGCGACGGGGCGAAGTTCAACAGCGGCAAGCCGGTCACGGTCGAGGACGTGAAGTGGTCGCTCGACCGGGTGATGCGGGTGAAGGATCAGCCGTCGCAGTATCTACAGCGACGTCGACCACATCGAGATCGTCGACCCGAAGACGCATCGACGTGATCATGAAGAACCCCGGCGCGCCGATCTGACGGTGCTGTCCGGCCCCACGAACGGCATGATGGAAAGCGCAAGGTGGTGCGGCAGCATGGCGGCACCGCGGAGCCGAACGCCAACACCGAGGACAAGGCAACCGCACTGGCTGAACCAGAACTCTGCCGGCGCCGGGCCCTACACACTCGTCGGCTGGACGCGCAACGCGCAGATCCTGCTGACGCGCAATCCGCATTACTGGCGCGGGTCAGGCTGCGTTTGAGCGCGTGGTGATCCGCCACATGGGCGACAGCGCGACGCAACTGCTGGCGGTGAAGCGCGGCGACATCGATGCCGCGTTCAATCTGATCCCCGAGCAGGTGGCGACGCTGAAGGGCGATGCGCATGTGCGGGTGGAAGGACTGGAAAGCCTCGACTTCGTCTACATGGCGCTGACCAGCGAGCCGGACTTCAACAAGGCGCTCGCGGTAAAGGAAGCGCGGCAGGCCATCGGCTGGGCGATCGACTACGACGGCATCATGAACAACATGCTGGGCGGTGCGGCCATGCGCTGCGCCAGTTTCATCCCGATCGGTCTGTTCGGCTCGACGCGGGAGACGACCGGCCAGATCGGCTACCGCCAGGACCTGGACAAGGCGAAGGCACTGCTGGCCAAGGCCGGATTGCCGGACGGGTTCGAGTTCAAGCTGAGCTACGGCGATGCGGCGGTGTCAGGCCTGTCCTATTCGGTGCTGGCGCAGAAGCTGCAATCCGATCTGGCGCGCGTCGGGATCAAGGTGATTCTGGATCCGATGGATCAGGTCAATCTGCGCACACAATATACGACCGGCAAATCAACCGCCGTGCTGACGTTCTGGAATCCGTCCGGCGTAGAAATCGATGGCTGGGCCTCGGCCACCGTCCAGCGGGTCGCCAAGCGCGTGCACATGACGCCATCGCCTGAGCTGGTGAAGCTGGTGCAGGATGCCGCGGTGGAAACCGACCCGGCGAAAAAGTCGGCCATGTATGTCGAGTATCAGAAAGCGATCATCGACCAGGCCAACCTGCTGGTGCTGTTCCAGCCGATCTACCAGTTCGCGGTGCGCGATACGGTCTCGACGTTCCCGTTGACCGCGGCAGGATGGGAAGTCGAACTGTTCCAGGTGAAAGCTTGAACAACGCGCCGGTCATCGACTGCGACATCCATCCCGGCGTACCCGACATCCCAACGCTGCTGCCGTACATGAGCGAGTACTGGCGGCATTCCTTCGTGGATCGTGGCTTGGATGGGTTCGACATGATGAGCTATCCGTTAGGCGCGCCCATCACATGCCGACCCGACTGGCGTGTGCCGGGTGAGCGTCCCGGCAGCAGCCTGGGCAAGATGCGCGAGCACGCGCTGGACCGGTTCGGCATCGGCCTTGCCATCTGCAATCCGCTGACTGGGGGACAGGTGGCAGTCAGCGAGTCGATGGGCGCGGCAATCTGCTCCGCCGTGAATGATTGGATCGTGGAACACTGGCTGGACAAGGAGCCGCGTCTGCGCGCCAGCATCGTCGTGCCGCCGCAATCTCCGGCTTTGGCGGTCGAGGAGATTGAGCGCCTCGCGAGCGACCGGCGTTTCGTGCAGGTGCTGCTTCCCGCTGCCTGCGAATTGATGCTGGGACGCAGCTACTACTGGCCGATCTATGAGGCGGCGATGAAGCACGGGCTGCCGGTCGGCATTCACGCCGGAAGCATGTATCGTTACGCGCCGACCTCGACGGGTTGGCCGTCGCACTATCTGCAGGATTACATCAGCAACAATCAGTTGTTCGAAGGCCAGTTGCTGAGCCTGGTTTCGAACGGCGTGTTCGCGAAGTTCCCGGACCTGAAATTCGTGTTCATCGAATCGGGTGTGAGCTGGCTGCCGCATTTTATCTGGAGGGCAATCAAGACTTGGCGCGGCGTGCGCGCCGAGGTGCCATGGGTGAAGCACTCGCCGGCGGAGATCATCCGCGCCAATATCCGTGTGACGACACAGCCTTTCGACGCGCCAGACGAGGCGGTCGTAAGCCGCATCGTCGAAGAGATCGACTGTGACGATATGTTCCTGTTCTCGTCGGATTATCCGCATTGGCAGTTCGAGGGTGATGCGATCACGCCACCCGGCGTCTCCGCGTCGCTGCTGATGAAGATGCGCACCGACAATCCGCTGGCCACCTATCCTCGGTTGAGGGAGACCGTGTCATGAATGCACCCGTCGATGTCGCGCGCTCGAACGTCGCGTTGGATGCGCGCCTCGGCATCATCGATTGCGACATCCATCCATTTCCACGCGCGGGTGCGCTGGCCAAATATCTGCCGGAGCGCTGGCGGAACCATCTGGCCGAATACGGCCAGATGACGTGCAGTTTCTACGCCGGACGCGGCAACTATCCGCGCTTCCAGCCCTATCTGTCACGCCGCGACTCCGTGCCGCCGGATGGCGGACCACCTGGCTCCAATGTTGCCTTCATCCGCGAGCAATTGCTCGACCCTTGCAACATCATCTTCGGCGTGCTGGAGCCGCTGTTGGGTGGCAACAACTCTCGCAACCTCGACGAGGCCGCGGCGCTGTGCGCGGCGATGAACGAATGGCAGATCGCCGAATACACCGATCCCGAACCCAGGCTGCGCGCGTCGATCCTGGTGCCGCTTGATGACCCCGACGCGGCGGTGCGCGAAATCGAGCGCCGCGCCGGCGACTGGCGGTTCTGTCAGGTTCAGGTGGGGGGCAAGACCACCGAACCGATCGGGCGCCGTCGTTACTGGCCGATATTCGAGGCCGCGCTCAAGCACGGGCTTTCGATCGGCATGCATTCGGGCGGAACCCAGGCCTACGCCCCGTCGCCCGGTGGGTTTGCACAGTTCTACGTCGAGGATCACCAGTTGGGCACGCATTCGGTGCAGTCGCAGGTCACCAGCCTGATTCTAGAGGGCGCGTTCGACGTGTTTCCCGACCTGAAGATCGTGATGATCGAGGGCGGCTTCGGCTGGGTGCCGCAGCTCGGCTGGCGCATGGATGCGCACTGGACCAAGATGCGGAGCGAGGTGCCGACGCTGAAGCGCAAACCGTCAGAGTATCTGAAGACCAATCTGTGGTATGCGACACAACCCGTCGAGGAACCAGAGCGACCCGACGATCTTCGTCAGACTTTTGAATGGATCGGCTGGGACAGAATGGTCTATTCCAGCGATTACCCTCACTGGGATTTTGACGATCCGCATCAGGCCTGGCGGTTCCAGATGACGGGCGAGGAAAAGCGCAAGTTGCTCCACGACAATGCATTAGCGGTGTACTCGTTCCGCTGATACGCTTGCGCTGCAAGCTTGATTGCTCGGGTTCTAATGTCCGCTCCCTCGGTGCAATACTGGGCGGGCGTTACCTTCAGTGCCTGAACACACGTTTTGGCAGGTTCGGTCGTGAAAATTGGGGGAAACTCCTCAAGCGACGCCATCCCGGAAAGCCGCGCCGGTTCGGGCCGGCATGTTTCGATAGTTTACGGTCGGGTACGACACGCCTTGCTAGACATCTCGTTGCATAAGGAGAAACCACCATGCCGTTCTACGAAAAAGGCAACGTCCGCATTCATTACGAAGAGGCCGGCTCCGGCTTCCCGTTGCTGGTCATCCCCGGCGGGGGGCTGAACTCCACGATCGCGGGCCTCGCGAGCCAAACTCACCCGTTCAATCCGTTCGACGCATTCAAGGACGAATTCCACGTGATCTCGGCGGATCTGCGCAACGCCAAGGGTGGCAAGTCCACAGGTCCGCTCGAGACCGATCGGCCATGGGACGCCTATACCGACGATCAGATCGGCCTGATGGATCACCTTGGCATCCGGGAATTCCTGGTACTCGGCTTCTGCATCGGAGGCCCCTTCATCTGGAACATGTTGAAGCGCGCGGGTGACCGCGTCATCGCGGCAGTGCCAGCGCAGCCCAGCGGCTGGCGTCCTGAGATGCCCACGCTCTCCTACGACAACAACCTAAAGACCTGGGGTCCGGAGCTGTGCGCCCGCCGCCCCGACATCACGATGGCTATGGTCGACACCTTCCTGACCAATATGTACCGTGACCGCGCCGACTTCGTTTACACCGTGACGCGCGATTTCGTGCGCGGCTGCCAGACGCCGATTCTGGTGTTGCCGGACGACGTGCCGGCGCATCCCTATGCCGTGGCCATGGAAACCGTGCATCTCGCACCGAACGCGCAAGTGAGCCTTTATCCGTGGAAGGACACGCCAGATAAGATCCCGCTGGCGGTGCGACATATTCGCACATTCCTGCGGGCGTATCGGCCGGCGGCGGTAGCACGAACCATGGCGGCAGCCGCACAATAGCATCGGATATTGCCTTGCGCCGGGCCCCAACGGAGCCCGGTGCAGGGCAGCTATAGGTTCCCTCCCGGCAGATTGGCCGTCGACGGATGGCAGCTTTCGGTGCCACTGCCAGGCAGACACTGGTCTGACCGCCGCGGTGGCAGCAATCGACGAATATAAGCGGACGTCGCCGCCAAGCGATCGATTCATCCGCGGTTTTCTCCCTGTGTGGCGAAGGCTTGACCAGAGCGCCCAGTCTGTCGGTAATCGATCACGAGCGCGTTGTCGCGGAGCAGGAGACACAGCATGCCGACCGTTCATCCGCAGGTACAGAAAGCGCGCGATCTCATGCCCCTGGTCGCCGCGGCCGCGGACGAACACGACGAAATCCGCAAGCTCACCCCAGCGGTCGTCAGAGCCCTGATCGATGGCGGGTTCTTCACCATGCTGAAGACGAAATCCGTTGGCGGGATGGAACTGAAGCCCTCGATCTTCGCCCAGGTGACCGAGGCGCTTGCTACCGTGGATGGATCGACCGGGTGGGTGGTGTGTCAGAGCAACGGCTGCTCGACCACGAGCGCGTATCTCGATGAGCACATCGCCCAGGAGATTTTCGGCAGGCCGGACGGGATCATCGCGTGGGGACCGCCCGGTTCGCCATACGAGGCCACCCCGGTCGAAGGCGGGTACCGGATCACCGGCAAGTGGCGCTTCATGAGCGGCAGTCAGAACGCCACCTGGCTTGGTGCGCATCTGCGGGTGGCGGGCACCAAGGAAACCAAGACCTTCCTGTATCCAAAATCGAGCGCCACATTCCACGATATCTGGCACACGCTTGGACTGCGCGGCACGGCCAGCAACGAGTATTCTGTCGACAATCTGTTCATTCCGCACGAGCGCGCGATCTATCGCGACGATCCGCGCGACCGCCGGACCGACAGCCCGCTGTATCGGTTCACCAGCAACCAGCTTTATTCGATCGGTTTCGGCGGTGTCGCGCTTGGCATCGCTCGAGGCACCATGGACGCGTTTCTGGCCCTGCCGCGGGAGAAGACCCGCCGCGGCGCCGGCAAGCCGATGGCGGGGAACAACGTCGTCCAGTCGCACGTGGCGCAGTCCGAGGCGAGGTGGCGGTCTGCGCGCTATTTCCTGCACGCGGCGGCGGACGAGGCGTTGGACACGATCGAGGAACGCGGCGCGATGGACCTGGATCAGCGCACCCGACTACGGCTCGCCTCCACCTGGGCCATTCAGTCGTCTCGGGAGATCGTCAATACGCTGTTTCACGACTGCGGTTCGATGTCGGTGTTCGAGGACAATCCGTTCGAGCGCCGGCTGCGCGACATCGACACGGTAGCGCAACAGGGCCAGGGACGGATATTGCACTACGAGACGGTCGGTCAGGTCATGCTCGGCCTGTCGCCAGAGAATATTTACTAGTGGTGGTCTCGATCCTTCACCGTCATGGCGACCATCAGTCGCGGCCCAGTACTAACCACGTCATGGCCGCGACAGGCGACGACAGGCGCGGCCATGACGCGGGCAGAGGCTATCGGCTCCGGTTCCGCGCTTCAGCGCTTCGCGGCTATCAGAATATCCGCGTCTGATGCACGGCCCTGGTCAATCCGGGACGGTCAACTTCGGCACGTCGAAATTATACACACGAGCAGTGTTGCCGCCGACGATCTTGGCCTGTTCGTCGTCCGACACGCCGGCCAGGATCTCCGCCAGGATCTTGCGAGATTGAGGAAACGTCGACTCGCTGTGTGGATAGTCCGAGCCCCACATCATGTTGTCCACGCCGATGACGTCCCGCAGCCGAATTCCGATGGCGTCCTCCTGGAAGCCCAGCACGACGTTGCGGTGGAAAAAATCACTCGGGAGCATATCGTCCTTGAAGCGGTAGATCGCCTCGCCTTGGCGCTCGCGGTAGGTATAGTCCATGGTCGAGAGTAGGTGGGGCACCCAGGCCAGCTCGAATTCCACGATGGCAACTGTCAGTCGTGGGTGACGTTCAAAGACGCCGGAGAAGATCAGGTCGCACATCGATAGCGCCGGATAGAACACCTTCGTCGCGCGGCTGCTGGCGTCGCGCAGCGTCATGTCGCCGACGCCACGGATCTTGCCCTGCCGTCGCGTGGCTGTGTGCAGACTCAACGGCAGGCCGAGTGCCTCCGCTGCGGCCCAGAACGATTCATATTCAGGTTGATCGTAGCGCCGGTCTTCGAACGGATACTCGGTGATCATCGCCCCGGCCAAGCCAAGACGAGCGGCCCGCTCCAGTTCCCTGATTGCGTCCGGGATATCGTCGAGGTTGATCATCGCGATGCCCTTGAGCCGGGCGGGATCTGCGCGGCAGAACTCGGCGAGCCAATCGTTATAAGCGCGAAAAATGGCGGACATTAGGGTCGCGTCCGCCACCTTGAAGTAAAAGAGCCCTTGCGAGGGATAGAGGACTTCGCCGGAGACCCCATCGAGCGCCATGTCCTTAAGATGTTGCTCGGGATCGTAACCCCCGCGATGCACGTCTTCAAAGCGTCCTTGGGCGGAGATGGTCTCGGGGGCCTCGAACCGCGCGCCGGCGTTCGAGATGAGGCCGATCCCCGAGAGGATCTGATCTGCTTCGACCACGATCTGATCGGCGCCGTCGATCCGCTGTATCCGCGGCGCGCGATCGCGGAATGGCGCCTCAATGCGGGTCTGCCAGAGATCAGGCGGTTCGAACACGTGTGAGTCAGATGAGAGGATTACAGGCGGCATCGGCGTCTCCATTCCGACGTGATCGCAATCGACACTTTTGGCAACCAGCCAACCACCGTCAAGTTGGGCGCAGTTAGTGATCAGGCGGAATGCTTGAACGTCTCGCCGCCTCGCGGCGCCTCCGTCGTGGAGGAGCTACTGCCGGCCTCAAAGTGAATGCCGACGCCGATGTCGAAGAGAACATCCGCCTGCGAATTCCCATCGGCATCCGGTTGGTACGTGCCGCATGGGACCGGAAGGTGATTTAATCGTGGATCTGCAGCTTGGCGTGTATGGCATCGGCACCTTCGGGTGTCGATGCGCAGCCAAGCCGACTGTGCATGTTGGCAATACCCAATGCACCAACGATCATGATTGCGGAAAAGGTCGCCGACATGATTTTGGAGGACGCAGGTCGCGATCATGAGTTAGCCCGATGCACGCTCCAGAACAGCGCGAATGGCCCATTTACGTGGCCCTGGATGTCCGATCGGAACGCTGTCGGCTGGAAAATTTGGCCAAGTGGAATGTAGGGCACTGTTTGCAGTGCCTGTAGCTGAACTTGTTCTGCAATCGCCTTTTGCGCCTTCAGGTCCGGCGCGTCGAACCAGGCCGCGCGCAAGGACTCCAGCTTCTCATCGTTCGGCCAACCGAACCACGCTTTCGCGCCGCTGCCCCGCAAGGCGAAGTTGCTGCCGGGGTTGTTGATTGTCATCCCGTCCAGCGCGGTAGTGAACGTGCTCCAGCCACCCTGATCTACTGCGTTCCGGCTGGTTCTGCGGGAGATGACAGTACCCCAATCCATCGGCTGGAAGTCGACGTTCAAGCCCAGCTTGAGAAACAACTCGCGGGCCACCTGGGCCATCTGGCTGTACACAGGCCGGTCACTGGGCGACAGCATGACCACTTTCTCGCCAGCGTAACCCGACTTTGTTACCAGTTCCTTCGCTGCTTCGAGACTGCGTGGCTTTGTCAGGACCTCGAGCCCCGCGTGGCTCGCCATCGGCTGGCCTTCGCAAAAATAGCCGGCCGGCAGGCGGCCGAGATCAGACTGGTCCCCGATCACCGAGGCAACAAAGACTTTCTGATCGATCGCCGGCAGCAGCGCGAGGCGCAGCTTTGCGTTGTTGAACGGTGGGTGCAGGTGATTGAGCTGGAGGATCGGTTGCCATCCGAATGGATCAATCACCTTGACCAGTACGTCCGGCGATCTCTTCAACATCGGGCAGAGATCAATGAGCGGCTGCTCGACCCAGTCCACCTCGCCCTTTTGCAGAGCGGCGGCGGCAGTCGCCTCGTCCGGCTGCACGATCCATTCCACCCGCCCGAACTTTGCCACCTTGCCGCCCGCATAGAGGCTTGGCGGTTCCTGCCGCGGCACATAGCGGTCAAACCGCGCGTAGCCCGCGTGGGCACCCGAGATCCATTCGTCGGGGAGGAACCGGTAGGGCCCCGATCCGACGGCTTCCTTAACCTGCTCGGAGGATGGAGTTGTCGCCATCCTCTCGGGCATCATAAAGCAATTGCGCGCGCCGAGTCCGTACAGCATTGGGCTGAACGGTTTCTTCAGCCTTATCTGGAAACGCCGATCATCGATCGTCACAATATCATTCGTTGCTGCCATCAGTACCTGTCCGAACGAATTGCGGGAGCCCCATCGCCGCAGCGACATTACGCAATCTTTCGCCAGCACCCTCTCCCCGTCGTGGAACATCAGCCCGTCACGCAGAGTGAAGGACCAGGTCAGCTTGTCGTCCGACAGCTCGTGCCCGACGCACATCTGCGGCCGCAATTGGCCAGAGTCGTCAATCCCGTACAGCGTATCGAACACCAGATATCCATGCTCCTGCGCCACCAACGCGGTGGTCCAGATGGGATCGATAGCTGAAAGATTGGCGTTCGGTATGAACCGCAATGGCCGTGTCTCGGCGCGTGCCACTGCGGGGGCCATCAGCAGGGGTACGGCCTTCAGTAGCTCCCGACGACGCATGTTTGCCTCCCAATATCGTTGATATTGCTTTCGGTCTTTTCGCCGAAAGCGTCACCACAGTTCTCTGGACGCCGTGGAGTTCAGGGTCGTGCAGTTTGCTATGCGTCGGCGTCTGCCTGTGAGAACATGGAAATATTGCCCGACTAGCCGTCTCAATCAACTGCACGTTGCCTCAGCTGTTGGCGAGCCTGAATAGTAATCAGCTGATCAGGTGCCAGGTCTGCGTCGAAATCCGCTCCTTGGGATTGCCACACGCCGAATCGCACTCAGCGGCGGCCACACCGTCAATACAAAAAAGGCGCCGGCGGTTGCCGGTGAGCCGCGTTGCGCTCCATGTTGGTCGCACTGAATGAGGCCGAGATAGAGCCCGATTTCTGGCCGCAACCGCTCGTCGGAGCTGCTCCCGCCATTATAAGCGCCACCGCTGCATCGGCCTTCTGATCTGACCGGCTCTCTTGGCGGAGGAGGTGCTGGGCGGATGTGCAAGCATACCAGATTCGGCAAGCTGAGCACGCGATATGGCCAGTGACATTGGGGTGCTCCGGCATCATCAAGGGGGTTCGCATTTTACGGACGCAGCACGGTGAGTTTGAAGGCGCCGGCGTGCGCGGAGGCATGGGCAATGGCCTCGTTGATGCGCGCGAGCGGGAATTCCGTGACATCGACGTGATCGAGCGGGAGCAGGCCCGACCGTAGGAGTGCGATGAAGCGTGGCACGGCTTCACGCGGATACATCCACTGACCGCGAAATGTGATGTTGTTGCGCATGAACCAGCGATACGGAAGAGCGACATCGACGCCGAGACCTCCCATCAACACCACGCTGCCATTCGTGCGCACGCTCATTGCCGCCGCGCGTACCGGCGTGGCATCGGACAACGGCGGCAGGATATCCAGCACGCGGTCGATCGGTCCCTCCGCGGCGGCCTTCATTCGCGCGGTGTCCGCTTCCGCATCGCCTGTCAGGCGAACCGGACGTACGCGCGAGCCGAAGCGGCGCACGAGATCGGCGAGGGCCGCCTCGTTGCGTCCTGTCGCGAGCACCGCGCCCGCACCAATCGCGAGCGCCACCGCGACGGCGGAGCTGCCGAAATTCCCGGTCGCCGCGTTGACGAGTGCTGTCTCACCGGGCTGCAACCCGCTTGCAAGCCAGCCGCCGTAAGGGACGAGCATCACGACCGAAGCACACCAGCGCACCGCATCTGCGGACGCAATCTCGCCGAGTGAGAAGACGCATTCCATTGGCACGCGCATCTGCTCAGCGAACGCACCGTCGCGCATCCATCGCTGCAGGCGCCGCGCGCCTTCGGTCGGCGCGGTCCAGCCCTGCAGGAAGATATCAGGCGCGAGTGCGTCGTCCCGCGCGCGCACTGTCGGGTCGCAGAACACCCAATCGCCGGGCACAAGCCGCGTTGTATCGGGTCCCGCCGCGCGCACACGTCCGACCGCACCGCATCCGGGCGTCATGGGGAACATCAGATGATAGATGCGCGTCCCGTCAAAGACCTCGTCGTCAGAGCCAGCCTCATGCGTACGAGAGCACGGGCGCGGCGACGACGTCGACCACCACCTCACCGGGGCCGGCCATCGGATCGGGCACCGTCTCGATTAGACGCGAGGAGGTGGCCGAGCGCGCCGGCATCGGCGTCGACTGGTATGTCCGCCTCGAGCAAGGCCGGGCCGAAGGCCCTTCCACCACCACGATCGACGCGCTGGCTCGCGCCCTCTGTCTCGCTCCGGCGGAGCATTCGCACCTTCGCGCCCTGGCCCGACTGCCCGCGCGCCGCGCTTTCAGGCGCGAGACGGTGCCCGGTACCATCTGCAGCATCGTCGCGAGCTTGAGACAGCCCGCCTATGTCACCGGTGCGCGATGGGACGTGCTCGCCTGGAATTCGCGCTGCTACCCGCGCGATCACCGATTTTGCGCGCATCAAGGAAGAGGACCGCAACATCCTTCTCTTCGTGCTGACCGCCCCCGCCGCGCGCCCACTCTTCGGCGCGGAATGGGCGGCGATTGCGCGGCGCATGGTGACTCAGTTCCGAGCCGCGCATGACCTCTGGGCTGGCGATCCCGCCTTCGCCGGGCTCGTCAAGCGCGTCGCCAGCGGCAGCCGGGAATTCGCACGCTGGTGGAATGCACATGACGTGGGTGAGGCGCGCGCTGGGCGGAAGGTACTGCACCGCGCGAACCGTGCTTTTCCCTTCGTGCATGCGAGCTTCCAGTCGAACGACGAGCCCGCGCTGCGCCTGGTGATCTACGCGCCGTGTGAATAGGTGATATGATAAAGGCAATTAACGGTCTGATGCGCGGGTCCCGACCGTTGATGGTCGCTTGAATGCGAGACGATCATCGGACGCGCGACGCATCGCCACTTCGGTCCATCGATGATGGGTGGGGACAGGGAGCTCGCCATTTAGCCTTAAAGAGCTTTCCACCACGCATCCCCGCAACTAGGCTGCCGCCGCAATCACCGCACGGGAGGACATGATGCGCAGGAAAACCGTCGGACTTCTTGCCGGCCTCGCCTTGCTTGCCATGCCGGCGGCGGCGCAGCAGCACGCGTTGAACGTGGCCGTGGGGGGCGCCTTCACTTCGATGGACCCGCACTTCTTCAATCTCGGTCCGAACAACGTGCTGACCAGCTACGTCTTCGAACCGCTCACCCGCTTCGATCCGAAATACCGCCCGGAGCCCTCGCTCGCCGTCTCCTGGAAACCGATCGATGCGACCACCTGGGAATTCAAACTCCGCGAGGGGGTCAAGTTCACCGACGGCACGCCGTTCACGGCAGACGATGTGGTCTTCACCTTCGCGCGTATCCCGACAATCATGAACAGCCCGTCCAGCTTCATGTTTGCGGTGAAGCCGGTCACGAAGCTGGAAGTGGTGGACGATCATACCATCCGCATGCGTACGGCGAACCCCGCGCCGCTTATGCCCTTCAACATGGCGACCGTCCGCATCGTCTCGCGCAAGATCGGCGATGGTGCCAATACCGCCGATTACAACTCCGGCAAGGTCGCCGTCGGCACCGGCCCGTTTCGGCTTGCCTCTTTCATCGTCGGCGAACGCGCCGAATTCGCGCGTAATGAAGGCTGGTGGGACAAGAAGCCAGTCTGGGACAAGGTGAGCTACCGGCTTGATCGCTGACAATGCGGCGCGGATCGCCGCCTTGCAGGCCGGGGATGTGGACGTGATCGAGGCGGTGCCGCCCGGCGACGTCAACGAGCTCAAGAAGAACGCGAAGGTTAGCGTCGTTTCGACGGCGGGCCAGCGACTCATTTACCTCTCCCTCGACGTCGGCCGACCCGAGACGCCATGGGCCACGGACCTCAACGGCAAAAAATTGTCCACGAACCCTTTCCGTGACATCCGGGTCCGCCG
The DNA here is from genome assembly GCA_963850535.1 of uncultured Alphaproteobacteria bacterium. Taxonomy (GTDB): domain Bacteria; phylum Pseudomonadota; class Alphaproteobacteria; order Acetobacterales; family Acetobacteraceae; genus JAMXLO01. Next base: position 29,846 of record CAWKMC010000007.1, read on the forward strand.
GGCCCTGTCACTGGCGATCAATCGCAATGGCATCCGCGACCGAATCATGGATGGCTTCGCCGCGCCGACCGGTCAGCTCATGCCGGAAGGCGCCAGCGGCTACGATCCCTCGATCAAACCCGACCCATATGAGCCTGAGCAGGCGAAGAAGCTGCTCGCCCAGGCTGGGTTTCCGAACGGCTTCGGGATTACCCTGCACGGCCCGAACAATCGTTACGTCAATGACAGCAAGATCGTCGAGGCGATCGCGCAAATGTGGACCCGAATCGGCGTCAAGACGGCGGTCGAGACGATGCCGGCCGCGACGTATTTCAGCCGGGCGCAGAAGTTCGAGTTCAGCGCGCGTCTGACAGGCTGGGCGAGCGACACGGGAGAGGCGAGTAGCAATCTCACTGAACTGGTTGCGTCTTCCAATCCTGAGAAGGGACGCGGTGTCATCTTCGATCCCACGCATTACGCCAACACGAAAGTGGACGAAATCGTCGAACACTCGCTCGGGACGATTGATGAAGAGGCGCGCGAGGTCCTGTATCGCGAGGCGACGCAGCTGGCGATGCAGGACGTGCCGCTGATTGCGATCCACCATCAGGTGAATATCTTCGCGATCCGCAAAGGATTGGTGTTCCACATGCGCATGCAGGAAGGCGTCCGTGCCTGGGATATCGATCCTGGTTCCTAGCCAAGCGGGTGGGCAGAGAACCATCCAACTCGAGACACGGCTGCAGGTTTGTGAAGACTGCTCCGACGCGACCGCTGGCCCAGCCGAGCCGCTTACTGCACCTCATGAAGGCGATCCTGACCCGGATCTGTCAGCGACTGCAGCAGGGCTTTCCGCATCGCCTGATCCAGATCAATGTGTGCTCGGCCAAAGAGAGGGCATTACCTGGCCGCGCCATGTTTCCTCATGGCGCGTGGTTCTTTGAACTCTGATCGAGGAGGTTTCGTCCGTGCAGGCAAAGGATATCATGACGGCAAACGTTATTTCTGTTACCGAAGACGCGCCCGTCCACGAAATCGTTGGCCTTTTGCTGAGGTACCGGATCAGTGCGGTGCCCGTCGTCGATGGCGCGCGGAAGGTCGTGGGAATCGTCAGCGAGGGGGACCTCCTTCGCCCCGAGGCAGCGGATGGTACAGGGACGCGGCGTCCGTGGTGGTTGGAGGCCGTCTCCGCCAGCCGGCAACTCGACTACAACAAGGCACATGGCCGCACCGCTGGTGCGGTGATGACCCGAAACGTGATTACCGTCGACGAAAGCACCCCGCTCAACGAAATCGCCGAACTGCTGGAACGTCATCACATCAAGCGCGTGCCGGTGCTCAGCGACGGCGGACTAGTTGGTATCGTCAGCCGTGCCAACCTACTGCACGGGCTCGCCAACACCATAATCGATCGTCATGAACCTGGCGCGGCTAAGGACCGGCAACTCCGCCACGACCTGATGAAGATCCTGCTGGACGAGCACAAGCTCGATCCGGTCTTCGTTAACGTCACCGTGAGCGACGGCAATGTACGGCTATGGGGCGTGGTTGAAAACGCCGATGAGGCCACCGCGGCCGAAAGCGCAGCGAAGAGCCTGCCGGGCGTGAAGTCAGTAGAAAACAATCTAGGTCCCGGCCCAATGTCGGGTGTGCCAGTGTAGGCGCAACGGGCGGAGCGCCACATCCAATGCAGCGAAAACCTTTTCTGATTCAAAAAGTGCCTGAATAAGCTGCGCAGCAAGCGGCGGACCCACCAAAGCAAGCGACAACAGCCAGCACTACAAGGGGTGAGGGAGTATGGCCACAGGAGAACATGAGGGCGCGGTCCCCGATTTCTTGCGCATGGCTCATGCAGTTAGTGCGGACCCCGCCAATGCCAAGGAAACAGGCAGCTGGCACGGCTGGCCCACCAAAGATATCAAACCCGTTACCTTGACGGACGACGAGGGCCGGACGGTACGTATCAGGACGCCGGTAATGGACCTTGAGGGGCTCATAACCCCTACCGACCTACACTATACTGTCCAACATTTCGCAGTGCCGCCGGTGGTGCATGCCAATGACTGGAAGCTGGAGATTTTCGGTGAGGTCAAGACACCCCTGACCCTCAACTTCGAGCAGGTGCGGCGTTTCCCGGGTCGCAGCGTCCGCACCGTCATGGAATGCTCCGGTAGTGATGCCACATACTTCGAGTATTTCCGCGGCGAGGGGCCGAAACCCTCTCGTACTCAGGAGGGGATGATACTCAGCGCCAGCGAGTGGACCGGTGTGCCTCTGGCCGCCGTGCTGTACGAGGCCGGCCTCACTGCCAAGTCGCTCTACGTCCGAGCCGAGGGCAACGACCTCGGCGTGCCGGCTACGGCCACAGAGGGCACCAAGCCCTTCTACTACGACAAGGGTTTGCCTATGGAAAAGGCGCTCCACCCCGACACCATTCTTGCCTGGGCGCAGAACGGCCAACTGCTGGAACACCTCCACGGCGCCCCGGTGCGTTTGCTGGTGCCTGGTTGGTCCGGCAACTGGTCAGTGAAGTGGCTCAACAAGCTGGAGGTCATGAAGCAGGAGCCGAACTGCTGGTACCATTACGAATTCTACTACTACGGCACCTCAGCCACTGACCCGAATAAAGAGCTGATCACCACCATCGGGGTAAAATCCATCATCACACACCCCAATGACGACGCGGAGACGATGTCTCCGGGCATCCATATGATCCGCGGGTACGCTTGGAGTGGCGCTGGCGCCATCGCGCAAGTTGAGGTGAGCGTGGACGGAGGGGAAACTTGGCATTCCGCACACATCGAACCGCCACGCGAGCGATTTCATGTGGGCGCGTTGGTCGTATCGCTGGAATGTGCGTCACAAGGGCAGATATACACTGATGTCGCGGGCGACAGATGAGGTGGGCCGCGTTCAGTCGCGAGAGCCACTCTACAACAATATGCGGAAGAATTTCAGCGCCATAGTGGGCTACACAGTCACGGTGGCGTAGTGGATCCGCCGGAAATCGCGTGCCTGCCGCCTAAGCCCACAGGGGGCCTCGACTCTCTGAAGGCAGAATACGCGTCAATCTTCTGATCCGGTTGGGCATTGGTCGGAAACAGGTCGCCGCGCTTATCGGCTTTGCCCGGCCAGATTCCCAATGCACCACGCCAGCACCTGGTTCCCGTCGTGGCGCAGACTGGCACGGCGGCTTCGCGCGGAGTGAGTGCTAATCCACGAATTTCGCGCAAGGACGCAAAACTTCGCCCATCAATTGCGTGGGCGAGTTACTGCGAACTTATGGAGTGGAGCCGAGTTGCAGCGATGGACCGCGCTCTCGCGCAAGTCCACCCCCTGCCTATAGGTCGAACTGGTTCAGTCATCACCCGGAGCAACTGCCATCGGCATGGACGGTGGTGCCGACGCTGGTTCCGATGCCCGCTGACGCTGGACGCGCTTGAAGACGTACGACGTAAGTATCGGCGTCAGCACAGCGGTGACGATGACCGAGGCGGCCACTTGTACCGTGGCGATCGGTGCGATGGCGGCATACGTTGGATCCGCCATGGCGACCGCCTTTGGCACCGCAGCCGAATTGCCTGCGGTGCTCGATGCGGCTGCGCCCGCAATGCCAGAACCGCCAAGCAGACGGTCGGCGGCAATGCATACTGCGCCAGTTATGATCACCACCGCCACGCCCAGCACGACGCCAGGGATGCCGGCCGTCACCACTGCGGAGAGGTTGATTGTCTGGCCGAGTGTGAACGCCATGAACGGCACGATTATCGGTTCATGCGAGCCGAAGAAGTCGCGCAGATCCTCATCGAGATTGCCGAGCACTGCGCCGGCCGCTATCGGCGCGATCACCGACACCATGGTAAGCCACGGGATGTTCGCCAAGCCGGCGCCGACTAAAATCACCATCGTCAGGAATGGGCCGGTCTCGATGCTCTGCGGCACGTAGGTGCCGGCGTCTTCCTTGTCGCCCATGACGCTGGTCAGCGCCATGAACATTCCACCGTTGGTATCGCTCATCGCCACCAGCAGAGCGAGCGTGCTAAACCCGAACAGATCGCCGCCAAAGAACTTGCCGACCGACACTGCGATCAGTGTCGCGATGCCGACCTTGGCTATCATGATGCCAAAACCGCGCTTCAACATGCGCGGTGCCGTGCGCACCGTCATTTTGGTGCCGACAGTGAACAGGTACATCCCCAGGATGGTCGGATACCCGACATTGCTCAGCGCCTCGGTGAAACCGCCGATCTTGAGCAGGTGGGGAAAGAATGTGTTGATGACCATGCCAATGAACAACGGCACGACCATAAGGCCACCAGGAACCTTGTTGATGGTCTTGTAAATGCGCATGCGTCACCTTCGAGGTGCGATGCGCCACTCAATCACGTTCGTTGTCAGCAGGCATTGATGTGGATCAAACCAACAGACTCAGTACCTTCGCACGCAGTGCTGTATCGGTAAGACCTTGCCATCGGGAGCCCAGTGGGTCCGGTGAATGCCGCCTTCACAGTGGCACGCTCAGATAGGGTGCGAGTCTACGGGCCTGGCCGCCTTAATCAGCTCGAAGTACATATGCATGCCGTAGCTCACTCCAGTCGGCCCGCTTGGCCGTCGGACAATCATCTTTTCAATCTCGTGTTCATCACCCGCGTGATCATCCTGAGCGCATCGCCTATTCGTTGAAGACGTTCCAGCATGCGGCCGGCCGATCCTATCCGCATGTGGTGTGCCTTTGGCTGATGCGGAGGCGGGCAGCGTAGCCCAGATTTTTGGACAGTCTCGTCGCATCTCGCGTCCGCCAGCCTCAACCGGACGGGACCTCGTGCCACTAGGCTGCACGTGTGCCGTGCCACGGCGCACAACGAACCTGAGCGCGACCGGGCGAGCATCCATAGTGGGTGCGACCTGCGTGCTACCCAAAGATCGGATTGCGAGAAATCCACCCAGACCCTTGGCCTACTCGTCCTCGACCATCGCACGGCCGATCGCCATCATCAGCGCGACCGCAGCGTCGATCTTCTGATCCGGCCTGCTCTTCATCGGTTCCAGATTACCCGGCAATCCGCCTTCCTGACCACGCAGCCGATGAAACGAGTGGATCACCGCATTGAGCATGACCGGGGCTCTGGACGCGACGGGCACGTCCGGCATTGGCCGTTTGCGGAACAGCAACTTCCGGTCACGCGTCATGTCAAAGCTGACACCCCGTGATGTGGCCGTCCGGCGGCTACCAACTCACCGATCAATGCCGCACTCGTGCTCTCTGATTGCAGACACCGGTTCAGCAACGTAGCGTGTTGCAAGCAGTAGAGGGGGCTGTGGTGGGGCGTGTCAGAGTCGCGGGGTTTTCCTTATCCCTAGACGGGTTCGGAGCTGGCCCGGAACAAAGTCTTCAGGATCCTTTGGGAAAGCGCGGGGCAGAGCTCCATCGCTGGTTCGTCGGAACGAAGACCTTCAAGGCCATGTTCGGCAAGGGCGGTGGCTCGGAGGGCGTGGACGAGACCTTTGCCCACCGCTCGATGGACGGCTTCGGTGCCTTCATCCTTGGCCGGAACATGTTCGGTCCTGTGCGTGGGAAATGGCTGGACGACGGCTGGAAGGGCTGGTGGGGAAACAATCCGCCCTATCACGCTCCGACGTTCGTCCTAACGCACCATGCCCGCGAGCCGATCGTAATGGAGGGCGGCACCACGTTCCACTTCGTCACGGACGGGATCCACGCCGCGCTCGAGCGCGCACGCGACGCCGCGGGAGCACGCGACGTCAAGATTGGAGGTGGCGTCTCGACAGTTCGCCAATATCTGCAGGCCGGCCTGATCGATGAACTGCACTTCGCGCTTTCGCCTGTCCTGCTCGGACGGGGCGAGGCGATGTTCGAGGGCTTGGATCTCCCTGCCCTCGGCTACCGCGTGACGGAATCCACTGCCACAGACCTCGCGACGCACGTCGTGCTCGGGCGCGAGGAGAGCGAATAAGCGTCCGCTTCTGCAGGTTCGTCGCCGGACAGCTGTCGGCAGCAAACTACCCGATCCTGCCGAACCGCGTATTGTTGGCACATTCGCTTTGGAGGCCTGACCGAAACCACTGGAATGACCAGGATGGGCAGAAGACCTGCGCGTTATTGGGACACCCACAGCTTTGCGCGATGCTACCGTTATCGGAAGATCGGATTTGCAAGAAGACCGTCTGGCCCCTTTGCCTGCTCGTCTTCGACCATGGCGCGGCCCATCGCCATCATGGGTGCGACTGCTGCGCCGATCTTCCGGTCGGGCTTGGCCGGAGAGCGTACAAGGGTCGACGTCCAGACGCGGCGTGACAGACCGTAAAGCCACTCTATGCTCATGCTCCTGACCACGAGAGCTGCGGATGCCGCCGAAGCGCAAGCTGCTCCGGACTACCCCAAGCCCAGGCAACGAGGCCGCCGCGGCGATTTGCGCCGTGGTCCGCCGCATTCCCAAGGGCTGGGTTGCCACCTATGGCCAGGTCGCCGCGATGGCCGGCCTGCCAAGGCGCGCCCGCCTTGTCGGCTACGTACTCCAGCACCTCGACCCGGCGACCGATATTCCCTGGCATCGCGTCGTCAACGCGAAGGGCGAGGTGTCCTACACCCTCTCCCGCCATGGCAGCGACGCCTTCCAGCAGCGCTTGCTGGAAGAGGAAGGCGTCGAGTTCGACGACAGGAACCGCTTCAACTTGGAGCGATTCCGCTGGCCCGAAATGAGAGCGGGGGTTCGCTGAGCGGCCAACGCAGTGTGTGATCGGCCGACGCGCAAATAGGCGACCGCGCACACCTGTTGCCGGTTCTGTCGGGAGCGCGTAGTGGGCGTTCGGATGACAGCGATCTACGTCGATGCCGACGCGTGTCCGGTGCGCGAAGAGGTCTATCGGGTTGCAAGCCGGCTTCATGTTGCGGTTCACGTCGTGTCGAATGGCTCTCGTCCGATCCGTGGGCCTGGCTTGCCGAACGTCCAATTGGTCGTTGTTTCAGCCGGCGCGGACGCGGCGGACGACTGGATCGCCGAAAGGATCAGCGCCGACGATGTCTGTGCCACCGCTGACATACCGCTTGCTGCGCGCTGCCTGGCCCGCGGTGCCCGAGCTCTAGCTTTCAACGGGCAGGAATGGACCATCGACAACATTGGCGGGGCCTTGGCTGGCCGAGCTCTCAAGCAGCATCTGCGTGAAACCGGCATCGACACGGGCGGCCCATCTGCACTGACGCGGCGGGATCGCGCTTCCTTCCTCAACACGCTCGACCGCTTGGTGCATTCAGCTCAGCGCGGCACCCCTTTGCCCCTTAGGCTGCGACGACCCGATCTAGACTGACGGTCAAGGGCTGTGCGGACCGGCGCTGGAAGGGTGACTTCGATGGAAGCGGATGGTACGATTACCATCTACAGGGCTCGGCCGCACCCGACCCATTTAGCGCACCGAAAAGCGGTCATCGATCAGGCACCAGTTTGACCGCACTGGACCGCGTCCAGGCCGGACCGAGCACCGTCTGGGATTGACCCGATAAGCCGGGTGGCAAACCATGCCAGCCGTTTCAGCGCGTTGAGGGAGCGTTCAAATGCCTGTCCGAGTCATTGGGATGATCGGTGTTGCCCCTCCGGCTGGTACTGCGCTGCATGTGATCGGCGGCGGCGTGTCCGCATCCTTCCTTGGCGAGTTCGCCCAGATGCACGAGAAGGCCGGGTTCGATCTCGTTCTGGTCGGCTACTACTCGTCTTCCGCCGAGGGATTTGCGGTGGCAGCCTATGCTGCTTCGCAGACCACGACGCTAGGCTATCTCGTCGCGCACCGTCCGGGGTTGGTGGCACCTACGCTCGCGGCACGCACGATTGCGACTTTCGATGCGCTGTGGGGTGGCCGGCTCGCTGTCCATATCATCGCGGGCAACAGCGATGAGGATATGGAGCGTGACGGCGACTTCACGCCGAAGGATCAACGCTACGAACGAGCGGCGGAATACCTCGATGTCATGCGCCGCGTTTGGACATGCACCGAGCCGTTCGATTACGACGGTCGCTTCTATAAATTACGCAAGGTGTTCCCGGATGTCCGGCCGATCCAAGAGCCGTATCCGGAGTTGCTATTCGGTGGCTCCTCGTCGGGAGCGCTAGTCATGGGCGCGCAGCACTGCGACACGTTTGCCATGTTCGGCGAGCCGCGAGCCGAGACGGCGGAACGTATGACTGAGTTCCGCGAACTCGCCGCACGCTTCGGCCGTCCCGCGCCGAAGTTCAACATGTCCTTTCGCCCAATCATCGGCCGCACCGAGGGCGAGGCTTGGGACAGGGCGAACAAGATATTGGCGGAGCTGAAAGTTGCTCCGCCGCATCCTCGCGGCCAGGATCTGTCAGGCAGACGTCTTGTCGACATTGCCGCTCGGGGCGACGTTCACGACGAGCGCCTCTGGATGCCGGTAGCCGCACTGTCTGGTGGCAAGGGCAACACGTCCTGCTTGGTCGGCACGGCAGAGCAGGTTGCCGACGCACTGCTCCGATACTATCGGATGGGCATCAGCTCATTTCTGATGCGTGGATTCGAGCCGTTGAACGATGCGTCCGAGTATGGGCGCGAGCTTATCCCGCGGCTAAAGGCTGGAGCCCTGATGATCGACCAGGAGGCGTTGGCTGCATGACGGCGCGAGGTATCTCACCAATGTGTTGTAATTTCGCAAATGCAGTCAACCCGCTCACAGCTGCCCTAGTGGGCGCACAGCGGACCTGAGTGATTGGGAGATGTGCGACCTGCTACGGTAACAAAAATCCCATGCAGGAGCTGAAGCCGTACCAGTTTATCGGCAATATGAGTGCAAGGCTTTGCGGAATACTATGTCCGGGTTTGGACAATAGCGGCGCGGCACGTCTCGGTGTGGCGCAATGCTGAAGAGGACATCGGCTTCAGGATGCTTTTCGGCAGCTATCGACCCGAAGCGGCCGCTCGACCCCTCACCCGCGTAGTGCGCATGGAATTGCCACAAGTGCGGTAGCGGCAGCTTTATCCCTTGTCTCCTCGATGGCAGGGGCTAAGATCGCCTGCAATCTTTCCTAACCCTTCAAGGAGAGCGTCCCATGGCAATCACGATGTACAGCGGCTTTGTGCCGGTATGCCTGCAGTTGCTCGGTGGCCTCAAGACTGTGCTGCAGAAGGCCGAGGAGCACGCCACGGGCCAGAAATGGGATACCACCGTGGTGCTGAACCTGCGGTTCTTCCCGGACATGTTCCCGCTCGAGCGGCAGGTGCGGCAGGTCTGCACGCATTCCTGCGGAGCCGGCCGCGTCGCCGGGGTTAGCCTGCCGTCCTTCCCCGACCAGGACAACAGCTTCTCCGAGATGCAGGCGCGCATCGACAAGACCGTCGATTTCCTGAAAGGGCTGCGCGCGGATCAGCTCGACGGCAAGGACGACACCGTCATCTCGGTCCCGGTGGGTGGCCAGCCGCGCGAGTTCAAGTGTCAGAACTATCTGTACCACTTCGCGATGTTGCAGGTGCAGTTCCACGCAACGACGGCGTACGACATCATCCGCAGCACCGGCGTCAACCTCGGTAAGCGCGACTATCTCGGCCAAATGCCGTCGTAAATCGACGTACTTGTCCATCGGTAAAGTCGACGGCAGACGCGGTAACAGAGTCGCTCGGCGGGCTGTTGGTGTCGCATTCGCGCACTCCCTCAATCACGGCTGGCATCGATCCCTTCCCTGCCGCCGCTCATCGAACTGGACGTGCGGAACCATCGTAACCGACGAGGCAAAATTTTGGCGGCTACGCTTCACAGAGGAGACGGAAACATGCCACAAAAAGGTCGCGGGATTTTCATGGTGTACGTTGATATCGACGCCAAGGACGCGCCGGAATTCAATGAGTGGTATAATACGGAACATCTACCGGAATTGCTGTCGGTACCCGGCATTCTGTCAGCGGCCCGCTACGAAGCAGTCAAGGGTGGCCCGCAGTACCTGGCATGCTATGAACTGGAAAGCGTGGCGGTGATGCAGACGCCAGCGTTTACCAACCGCCCGCGGACGCCGTGGGGACAGAAAGTCTCGCCGTCCGTGATTGGGAAGAATTTGACGCGCATTGTCGGGGAACAAATTTACCCCGACGGCATAGAAATGCCGGAGCGTGGCCTGGCGCCGGTTTTGCAGATTGGCCGTATGTCCGTCCCCGCCGAGGTCGATGCGGAGTGGAACGCCTGGTACAGTGGGGAGTATGTGCCAGGCTACCGCAAGGTGCCGGGGGTGATCTATGCCCGCCGCTATCGGGTTCTCGAGGGTACCAGCGGCTACAGCACGGTCTACGAATTTGCCAGTACAGCCGTGCCCGAAAGCGCGGAGTGGAAGGATCAACAGCAACATTCCTCGCCCAATTCGCCGCGCATGCGGCAGGCCATGACGCATGCACCCGGTTCCGCCGGGGTGTATGTACGGGTGAATCCCTAAAGTCGAGGTGCGCTCGAATTTGGCTGCTCGACATCATCGGCGGCTGTGCTCGATTTCATCGACGAAGCCTGTTCACATTGAGTGATCGCAATGTCTGCTTCGATGATTGGGCCAGCCGCCCGGGTTCGAGAGGTAGCCCGCGAGCCGATCTGCTTCTGATCCTCAGCCGTGGCGCTGCCGACCGGCATGTTCCGGATGAGCGAGCTACCCAGCTGGGACGATATTGCACATCACATGGGTGGCCGTTCTAATCGACGCGCGTGATGACACTCATGGCCATTCTCGGCATGGACGCCGAGGCGGAACGAGCTAAGCCTTACGGTTATTCCACCTCAACCGCCGCATCTCCATGATGGACATCAAAAGCCGCATCCTGCCGACTGCGCTGCATTCAGCGCGCAGTGGCTTGACCAACCCGCACGTCGTAATGCTCTCGTTGACAACACTTAATCCCTGGAGCGCCCCGTGCTTACCTATGATTTCCGCCTGCCGCCCGGCCCGCGAACCGCCGCGTACGCGCTTTTAGCAGAAGACCTCGGCTTTCGAGCGGTCTGGTGCCCCGAGGTTCCCGCCTTCGGCCACGACATATGGGTCACTCTCGCGCGCATCGCCGAGAAGACAAACCGCATCAAATTTGGCCCCTCCGTGCTGATCCCGAGCTATCGCCACCCGATGGCTCAGGCGTCGGCCATTGCAACGCTCGAACAGATCGCCCCGGGACGCCTGATGGTTGGGTTCGGCACGGGCTTTACCGGCCGCGCGGGGATGGGCCAGAGGCCCTTGAGCCTCGCGAGTATGCGTACGCATATCACCCAGGTTAAAGCACTGCTGCGCGGCGACATTGCCGACATCGACGGCGGTCTCGCCCAGATCCTCGCGTCCGACGGTTGGCTGCCCGACCGTCCGATCAACGTGCCAATCTACATGGCCGGCCAAGGCCCCAAGTCCCGCGCGCTCGCCAGAGAGATTGCCGACGGCCTGATTTCCCTCGGCGGCCCGGCCGAAGGGTTCGAGACCTGCCTTGTGTCGACTAACGGCACGGTCCTCGATGATGGCGAGGACGTCACCTCGCCGCGCGCCTCGACCGCTCTCAAACCGATCATCGCGCTTGCCTATCACCATAGATACACGACCGATCCGGAAACTGTGAAGGAACTGCCAAACGGTGCAGCGTGGCTGACGAGTGTTGAACGTGTGGCGGGGAATGTTCGCCACCTGTCGGTTCACCGCGGTCATAACCTCGACGTTTCAAACGGCCACGACGCGCTCGTTGATGTATCCGCCGCCAAACAGATGACCTTCACCGGCACGCGCGATGAGTTGCGCGAACGTCTCACCCAGCTCGAGGCCAAGGGCGCCACCGGCATCATCTTCGGGACCAGCGGTTACGATGTCGAGCGGGAGCTGCGGGCCTACGCGGAGGTTGCAGGGTTGAGTTGATCGAGGGGCAGTGCTTATTGGTGACTAGGGGACATCACGGATGCACTGAGGAGACGACCTTGAGCGACAACCCGATCGCGGCTTCCTATCTGTATTTGCTGGAGCCCGAGATTTGCTTTCTCGAAGCCGCCGTCGAGCATCTGATTCCCACCGATGAGTTGGGCCCCGGAGCGCGTGATGCCGGCGTTGTCGTCTACATCGACCGCCAATTGGCCGGCTCCTGGGGCACGCACGGGCGAATGTATCGCGGCGGCCCGTGGATGGAGGGCATGAACCGCTCCGGGTTTGCCGGAGGCGGGTTGGATTGAGTCACGCCGCCAAAGCTATCTCCTGCAATTGGGCATAGTATCGCTGTTCGGCTTCAGCTGGCGGCATATTGCCGATTGGCTCGAGAAGGCGGCGATGGTTGAACCAGTCGACCCATTCGAGGACAGCGAACTCGACAGCCTCCAGCGAGCGCCAGGGTCCTCGCCGGCGGATGACCTCAGTCTTGAACAGCCCGTTGACGGTTTCGGCCAGTGCATTGTCATAGCTATCGCCAACGCTGCCGACTGAAGGGTCTATGCCTGCGTCAGCAAGGCGTTCCGTATAGTGAATGGAGACATATTGGCTGGACTTAAATGGTCGTCGCAACACCTTGAAGGAAGGAGTTGCGATGAGGAAGCACAGGCGGCGTTCGGACCGGTCTGGTCGGGCGCTATTGTTCTCACCAGGTCGCCCGGTGGTGGCAGGACGAGATAAGCAGCGCCGGTTCTGGGCGGCGATCGCGGCAGGCATGGCGAGTGAAGATGCTGCGCTGCAAGCTGGGATGTCGCAGCCTGTAGGATCAAGATTGTTCCGAAGGGCAGGCGGCATGCCAGCAGCGATATTTCGGCCATCAGCGAAGCCGCTGTCTGGCCGGTATCTCTCATTTGCAGAGCGAGAGGAGATCGCACTTCTTCGAGTGCAAGGCTGCTCCATGCGGGAGGTTGCGCGCCGGCTCGGACGCGCAGCTTCAACGATCTCGCGGGAGTTGCGGCGCAACGCCGCGACACGAAGCGGCGGCCTGGAGTATCGCGCGACGACAGCGCAGTGGCATGCTGAGCGATCTGCTCGCCGCTCAAAGCAGGCGAAGCTTGCGCTCAACGCGGCGTTGCGAACCTATGTGGAGGAACGATTGGCAGGGGTCGTTGTCGCTCCGAATGGGGCTCCTGTTCCTGGCCCGGCTGTGCGCTGGAAAGGTCGCCGGCATGGACCGCGGAAGCATCGGCGGTGGGCAAACGCCTGGAGCCCGGAGCAGATTGCTCGCCGCCTGCCGGTCGACTTCCCGGACGATGAGACAATGCGCATCAGCCATGAAGCCATCTATCAAGCGCTGTTCGTTCAAAGTCGTGGTGCGTTGCGCCGTGAGCTGACGGCATGCTTGCGTACTGGGCGGGTGTTGCGGACACCGAGAGCGCGTGCGCGCGGACGGGGCAAGACCTTCATATCTCCCGAGATCATGATCAACCAACGGCCGGCGGAGGCAGCTGATCGCGCCGTGCCGGGCCACTGGGAAGGGGACCTCATCCTGGGCCTTGGCAGTTCCGCAATTGGCACTTTGGTGGAGCGTATGACGCGCTTCACTCTACTGCTCCACCTGCCGCGCATGAGAAACCATGGCTACGAGGCTCGCGTGAAGAACGGACCCGCACTCGCCGGACATGGTGCCGAGGCGGTGTGCGACGCCATTACGCGAACGATCATCACCTTGCCTGAGCAACTGCGTCGGTCGCTGACTTGGGATCAAGGAGCTGAGATGGCTCAGCACGCACGCCTGAAGATCGACGCTGGCATCCAGGTCTATTTCTGTGATCCTCACAGCCCATGGCAGCGCGGCACCAACGAGAACATCAACGGACTGCTGCGCCAGTATTTTCCAAAGGGCACCGATCTCAGCACGCACAGCGCTGACAACATTGCGGCTGTGGCGGCCGCCCTCAACGCAAGGCCCCGAAAAACGCTTACTTGGCAAACGCCGGCAGAGGCGCTTGACCAATTGCTGATATCGGCCATGTCAAGCGACGTCCGGAACTGACAGTGTTTGGGATGGCTTCGGATGTCGCCCATCCGGATCCAAGAGATCTAAATTGCATTCCTTGGTGAGACAAGAGGGCCATTCCTCGGAGCCGACCTGCCTCCGGCAGAGCGCCGCGCGCAGGTCTTGTCCAGGATGCCGCTTGCGGCACCGGCGCGCAGCGTCGGCTCGTCCTGGACGAGACCAAGCACGGCGCTATGCTTGTCAAGGGTTGAGCTACCAACACCGTCGAAAGCTACGACGCCAAATCGCGTGCTTCACGGTGAGCAAATGCGGGGTCGGTTTGCCGTGTCGACCGGTAACCCAACAGATCCTGTTGCGACGACCACTTGAATCCGCCTTGCACGCCCCTGTCGCTGTGATGCACCAGGCCGCTCCCTTGAACGGGTCGGCGGTCATGCAGCGCCTGCTCGAGGGCATCGAGGACGAAGCCCGCATGTGCCGTCCTGGAAACGCGCCAACCAACGATGCGCCTGGCGAAGGCGTCAATGACGAACGCGACGTAAACGAAGCCTTGCCAGGTGGCCACATAGGTGAAGTCTGCCAGCCACAGCAGATTTGGCCGTGCGGACCGGAACTGCCGGTTCACACGATCGGCGGGACATGGCGCCTTTCCAGCGATCGTGGTCCTGGTTTCCTTGCCACGAACGACGCCACGCAAGCCCATTTGGCGCATCAAACGTGCCACAGTGCAGCGGGCGACCGAAACACCCTCGCGGCCGAGCTGTCGCCACACCTTGCGCACACCATAAACCCCAAAGTTTGCCTCGAAGACGCGGCGGATCTCGGCGCGTAGACCGACGTCGCGTCTGGCCTTGATGAAGCCTTGGCGGGATCCGCCCGTTGCGCCACCCGGGCGTGATAGGTCGACGGGGCGATCGGCAGAACTCTGCAGATCGGCTCGACCCCGTATGCGGCGCGGTTATCGTCAATGAACGCAATCATGGCTTCGACCGGCGGTCGAGCTCCGCCACCGCAAAATACGCCGATGCCTTGCGTAGGATCTCATTCGCCTGGCGAAGCTCGCGGATCTCACGCTCCATTGCTTTCATCCGTTCGCGTTCGTCGCTGGTCAGCCCGGCTCGCAGTCCTTTGTCGCGCTCGGCCTGTCGCACCCACTTCCGTAGCGTTTCGCCGGTGCAGCCGATCTTCGATGCAATCGAACCAATCGTTGCCCATTGCGAGGCATGGTCACCGGCGTGTTCCAGCACCATCCGCACCGCGCGTTCCCGAACTTCAGGTGAATATCGATTCGAAGTCTGCTTCGTCATAGCTCCACCTTCTCAAGCTGTGGAGCCTCCGGCAAACCCGGAGCGGTTCACCGCAAGATCTTGCTCCCTTTCTAGGCTGACCCTTTGGATTGCCGCTCTGCCCCGGCTTGAAAACGGCTTGCAACCGGTGGGCGTCCACGCCCAACCACATAGTCGCCGGGTAGCATTGGTGAACGGGGCAGGCTCAATGGGTGGCCCCATGATGGTTGCTGGTTAGAACCATCGCGCGGATTGCCCTCATGCCGACGGCGTTCATCAGGGCAGGTTCCTGGAGTACCGGCTCAACCGGTCGGCCTGCACCTCGGCGAATGTGCGGCCGTCGCCTTCCAGCACCGCCTCAGACTTGGTGTAGGCTTCCCAACGTTGGATGCAGATCTCGACGTAAGTGGGGTCGTATTCTATGCCGTAGCTGATGCGGCCGATTTTCTCGGCGGCGAGCAGGGTTGTGCCAGATCCCATGAAGACATCGAGCACGAGGTCTTCCTTGAGCGAACAGTCGCGCAGGGCGTCGGCCACCATGGCCACCGGTTTGACCGTTGGGTGCATAGCAAGTTCGTCTTGCCGGCCAGCCCGGAAGCTGTTCAGTCCGGGATACGTCCACACATTTGAACGCGCCCGACCATGTGCGCCCAGCCCGAAGGCATTGATGTGTTCAGCTCTGCCCACCTTGAACACAAAAATGAGTTCGTGCTGGCTGCGGTAGAACGAGCCTTGACCGGGCGATGTTTTGTTCCACACCACAACGTTCTTCAACTCGGTGAAGACCGCTTCGCCGACCGCATGCAGATCGACCATATGACGCCAATCGATGCAGACAAATACGATCGCACCGTCGCGCGACACCGGGGCGACCATGGCCCAGGCATTCCTGCAGGAACGCGCGGGACCGAGACCCGCTCATCTCGCCACTGGCGAACGCAAACTCACGATGCTTCGCGCGCCCGCGGCCCCGCACGTGGCCGACGACGGGAACGTTGAATGGGGGATCCGTGAAGGTCATCCGCGCCTGCCGGCCTGCCATCAGCCGATCGACATCACCGGCTGATCGGGCATCACCGCACAGCAGTCGATGCGGGCCCAAACACCAGAGGTCGCCGTGCCGGGTACACACTGAACTGGGCATTACTGGCAGGTCTTCGACCGGGACCGCTTTGGCCGGGCCGCGGTCAGTGAAGAGGGCGTCGATCTCGGGTGGTTCGAAACCGGTCAGCGTCAGATCGAGGTCGATCTGCGGTAGCAGCACGGCAAGCTCACCGAGCTCTGCGCTCAGCAGCTCTCGATCCCAGCCGGCCTTTTCTGCCAGCTTGTTGTCAGCCAGGACGTAGGCCCGCTTCTCGGCCTCGGTCAGCCCGCTAGCGCGGACGGTCGGAACCGTCTGTAAACCCGCTAACGAGGCCGCTGCCAGCCTGGCATGGCCCGCGAGCACCACGCCTTCGTCATCGAGGATGATCGGGTTGAGGAACCCGAACGCGCGAATGCTGTCGGCGATCTGCCGAAGCTGGGCCTTTGTATGCGTCCGCGCGTTGCGTGGGTTGGCTCGCAGGCTGGCGAGCGGACGATACATGAAAGATAGGCGCGACGAACCGGCATCTTGTCCCATGCGGATCCCCGAGTGAGGTGATCAATCGGCATCGGAGTAGCAGGTGCCGTTCGCGCCAGCCGGTTAGCGCGATTTCAGCGCTTTCTTCGCCCGGGATAGTCGATCCTTCAGTCCCGAAATTGGGGCATTCTTGGAGTGGCCGTTACGGTCCGTGAAGAAAATCGCCTCCTCATCGATGTCATCCACCACCTGCCGGAGACCCTGAAGGGATTGCAGGTGCGTCAGGAGCTCCGTCTCCGTTATGGCTGGGCATTTCTGAACCGCGTCCAGTATAACCTCTTGAAGAGCATCGGTTTTCTTCGAGGATCCTCCGAGACGCGATAGGCGGCGGTGCGTCCATTTCTGCAGTGCAGAGTCCTCGAGTAACCCCTCGGCATCCTGCAACGCCTGCTCGAATGACTTCTGATAGGACACCTCGCCGTGCATGTCTACGGTGGCGCGGGAAAAAATGTCTGGATCGGCTATCCGACGCTCGGCTTGCGCGCTCTCGGCCTGCCAAAACGTGCGGTTTCGCTCGTTGATCATCGCCGACAAGCTAAGCATCTCTGTCATAAAAACCCGCCATCGGAACCTGCAGCATCCAGCCGGTCAACCGATTATGGCTAGGCGCTGCGAGTCGCTGCCTGCCGTTTTGCCCTACGCGGTTCGCTGCAAGCCCTGCTCTGGATTCCCTGATCCGCCGCAAACTCTCTTTCAGGATCCTGCCCCATCGGGTGGTGTAGGAGTGGAACTCCGAGGCGGATTGGACCGCCGTGTCAGGCTGCGATGAGAGGCAGGCTGACGCTGAGATCATGGCTCAGCGGTGCGATGGTTTCCAGGCTCATGTAGCGAGCGCGCTGAACGGCCCATTCATCGTTCTGTTCAGTAGAAGTGCCCCGACGAGGCGGATAACGGCGGCTTCGTTTGGGAAGATGCCGACAACCTCGCTGCGGCGCTTGATCTCGCCATTGAGTTGTTCGAGTGGGTTGGTGCTGTGTATCTTGGTGCGGTGCTGTGCCGGGAAGCCCATGTAGGCCAGCACATCGGCTTCGGCATCGTCCATCAATCCAGCGAGCCGACTGATGCGCGGCCTGGCCTGATCAGCGACCTGTCGCCACTGCTTGCGGGCGGCTTCGGCATCGTCCTGGGCAAAGGCGGTGCCGATCCAGGCCGAGACGATGCGCCGCTGCGTTTTCCCGGCATGTGCCAGGGCATTGCGCATGAAGTGCACGCGGCAGCGCTGCCAAGTGGCGCTGAGCACCTTGGTGATCGCCGCTTTCAGTCCCTCATGAGCATCGGAGATCACCAGCTTGACGCCGCGCAGGCCACGCCGTGTGAGCGAGCGCAGGAACTCGGTCCAGAACGGCTCAGCTTCGCTGTTGCCGATGGTCATGCCGAGCACTTCGCGCCGACCGTCGGTGTTGACCGCCATGGCGACAATCACCGCCACCGAGACGATATGATGATCGCGCCGGGCTTTGACGTAGGTCGCATCCAGCCACAGATACGGCCATTCGCCTTCGATCGGTCGGCGCAGGAAGGTCTGCACCCGTTCATCGATCTCGGCACAGAGTTGTGACACCTGCCTCTTGCTGATCCCGTCCATGCCCATCGCCTTCACCAGTTCGTCCACTGAACGGGTTGAGATGCCTTGGACGTAGGACTCCTGGATCACCGCCGTCAGCGCCTTCTCCGCCATTCGACGTGGCTCGAGAAAGCCCGGAAAATAGCTGCCCTTGCGGAGCTTTGGGATGCGCAACTCCACCGTGCCAACACGCGTGTGCCAGTCGCGATCGCGGTAGCCATTGCGCAGGTTGGTGCGGTTCTCGCTGCGCTCGCCGTGGCCGGCGCCGCACGCCGTCTCCGCCTCCAACTCCATCAGCCGCTGCGCGGCAAAGCCGATCATTTCGCGCAGCAGCGTGGCATCGGAGCCCTTCTCCAGCAGTTCGCGAAGGGCGATCATGTCGTCGGTCATCGTGGTGGCCTCCAAGGTCAGAGTTGCGTTCGCAATCCAACCCTACCCAGGAGCACCGCGATGGCGACCGCTGTGGATTAAGTGGCCTGCCTACGCCAGACTCTCAGCGGCCGCGCAGGCAAGCCACTTACCCACAGCTCCTACACCACCACCAGGGACACGACCACTTTCCCTGTTTCTGTGCGTAGGGAATTGGCTGCTGAACTATTGGAAAAAGCGGCCTCTTTGCAGTGAGATTCTGCCAGACAGGACGAGATTTCACAAATTCCCTGATATTTGCCTGATAGACAGGGAAAAGGGAGACGGGTTCGCAGCTGACTGCATCCTCAGCCACGAAATTCGCCAATGTTATCAATAATTGCGGCATACCCGTTAGCTGTATTTGAACTCGGTTCGGGTTGGTATCCCCGAAACCACGAGGCAAGATCCCGCTCTTAGCGGGATCGTAGTCACGGCATCAGCGCCGCCGCTGTCGGTCGCAAGCCGCCGCTCGTCGGTCCCCGAGCCTACCGTCTGCTGCCTAATGGAAAAGTGACGTTCGGCCTATGCTGGGGCTGTAGATTTCTTCCACCGTGATGACGATCCCGGGGGGGGCCATCGTGATCGGTCCGTTCACGATGATTTGTGCGTCGATGCCGCCGTCGGTACGCCGGTGATGGGTAACGGTTCGGCGCATCGGATGCACGATCAGGTAGTGGGTGACGGATGGCACGCCGAAATAGTCAGCCAGCTTGCCGCCAGTATCTGTCGATGCCGTACCGGGTGATAGGACTTCGACGATGATCACCGGGTTTGGCGCTGCGATCGCGTCGTCAGCCATTGGCTCGCCACAGTTTACCAGGGCATCCGGTTCGTAGTCGCTGTCGCCGGTTTCCACTGTGGCGCCATCGGGCAATGCCTGGCAAAATACACCGGCATCCGCGACCGCGCGCTTCAGGGCGCTGTAGACGGCTCCCTTGACCCGCAGGTGCGCGCCACGCTCGGGGGCCATGGCCACGATCAAGCCGTCCACGCGTTCGTAGCGGCCCTTCGTCTGGGCCTCGCACCACCGTCTGAACTCCTCGCGGGAGTAATATCTGTCCGCCCTAGGTTGAGCGACGTCCATCGAAAGCCTCCAACCGTCGCCAAAGGTATCATGGGTTGGCTTGCCGGGCCATTCGCTATCGATCGGGTTACCCGTGCGGGCGTTCCTTGTGTGGGACCGGTATGTGCCAAAGAGCAAGTTCCGGTTGAACGGGGGCATTCTGGCTGACCGATTGACCCTTCACGCCTGACGCCTTGGTATCAGGCGGCGAGCCGCGTCTCCCGGAAGACCCTCAAGCACACGCCGAAATTGAGGCTCCGGCACCACGCAGCAGGGTCTTCTTAGACGTGTCCAGGAAGGCCAGCCAGCTAGAACTTCCTAACGAGCGCAGCGAGTTTGAGAAGTTCTGCTGTCCCCGCGGATGCGGGGACCCACGGCCTGCCGGATCATATGGCAATGCGCACTTACTGTGCCGTCATGCCGCCATCGATCACCAGTTCCGAGCCGGTGACCCAGGATGATTTGTCGGATGCCAGGAAGAGCACGCCATTGGCGATATCCAGGGCGGTGCCGAGCCGGCCCATCGGCGTGCGATCGAGCAGCGCCTGGCGCACGGCCGGATCGCTGAAGCGCCGCTCGGTCAGCGGCGTGTCCGCATAGCCCGGATGCACCGAATTGATGCGGATATTTTCCCGCGCATATTGCAGCGCCGCCGACTTGGTGAAGATCGTGATGGCGCCTTGGCGGCCGGATAGGCCGGCGAGGTGGGGCTGCCGACAATGCCCATGACCGAGGACGTATTGATGATTGACCCGCCACCGCCTTTGCGCATGGCGGGGATCGCCGTACGGGTGCCGAGGAAAACCCCTTTGGCATGCACACCAAGCTCGCGTTCCCAGATGTCCACGGTGATGTCCTCGACCTTGCCGGGAAACGAGACACCAG
>CAWKMC010000008.1:0-27838 GCA_963850535.1 uncultured Alphaproteobacteria bacterium
GCGGCACTATTGGATGGTGCCTCCGGCTGGCAGAAGTTCCGCCGCATCACGGTGCCATTGCTAATGCCGATCTTAGCGGTGGCGCTCACGCTTTCTGTGCTGTTCACCTTCTCCGACTTCCAGCTGGTGTATGCGATCACTCGCGGCGGCCCGTTCAATACCACTCACCTGATGGCGACGTTGGCGTTCCAGCGGGCCATTCCCGGGCTCGCAGCTTGGCGAGGGCGCAGCAATCGCCGTATCCATGATCCCGTTCCTGGTCGCCGCTACGTTGCTATGCTTCTTCGGAGTTCGGCGCCGCAAGTGGCAGCAAGGCGAAGCAAATGACTGATACGCTGGTTCCTAAATCGCCAGCCGAGGTGCAGGCAGCGATCGGCTACGAGCAGCCGGAGACTCTGTTCCTGGGATTCCAGGCTGCGGCGAATGGTTACCATCTATGTTCCCTTGGCACTATTCGTGATCGTCCTGTTGTTTCCGTTCTATTGGATGGCGATCACCGCGATCAAACCAGACTACGAGATGTACAATTACCAACGTACAATCCGTTCTGGGTGCGCTCACCGACGCTGCACAATATCGAAGTGCTGCTGTTCCAGACCAACTATCCCCGCTGGCTGATGATCACGATGGGGATCGCGGTCGCGTCCACACTTCTTTCGGTCAGCGCCAGCGTTTTGTGCGCCTACGCCATCGAGCGGCTGAAGTTCCGTGGCGCCCAGCACGTCGGTCTGGCTATTTATCTGGCCTATCTGGTCCCGCCATCGATCCTGTTCATCCCGCTGGCGACGCTCATTTATCAGTTCGGGCTGTTCGACAATCCGGTCTCGCTGATCCTGACCTACCCTACCTTTCTGGTGCCGTTCTGCACTTGGCTGCTGATCGGCTACTTCAAGTCTATCCCTTACGAATTGGAAGAATGCGCTCTCATCGATGGTGCATCACGCTGCAGATCCTCCGGCGGATCACGCTGCCTCGGCGGTGCCCGGACTGATCTCGGCGGGCATTTTCGCCTTCACCCTTTCGTGGAACGAATTCATCTATGCATTGGCCTTTATTCAGTCCACCGACAGAAGACCGTACAGTGGCCATCTTAACGGAACTAGTGACAGGTGATGTCTACCAATGGGGTGCGCTGATGGCTGGCTCCTTACTGGGTTCGGTCCCGGTGGCGCTGATCTACTCGTTCTTGTTGAATACTACGTCTCGTCGATGACAGGAGCGGTGAAGGAATAGGCCTTACTGTCGTTGCGAGCGTAGTGAAGCATCTCTCAGGATATGGGCATGAAGATCACGCGTCGAGACGCTCCAGGCCGATGCCGGTTGGCGGATGTTTTCGTTCCTGAAGGTGACCACCAGCGATGGCATCGTCGGTTGGTCGGAGTTCAACGAAAGTTTTGGCAGCACCGGCCTATCGGACGTGATCCGGGGGCTGGCGCCGATGCTGATCGGAAGGATCCGCGCCGCTTCGAGCAGATGACCCAGCATTTGCACGTGCTGACACGGCAGTCGCGAGGCGGGATGAACCAGCAAGCGATCGCGGCGATCGAGAATGCGCTGCTGGATGTCGCCGGGAAGGCCTATGGGGTGCCGGTCTAGCGCTGTTCGGCGGCCCGATCCGCGAGCGCATTCCGGTTTATTGGTCGCATTTCGGAACGTATCGCGTGCGCAGCGCAGCGCTGATGGGAGTGCCGGAGCTGCACGCTACGACGATTTGGCGCGGCATGCCGGGAGGTGAAGCGCGGACGCGGATTTCGAGCGCTGAAGACAAATATCCTGCCGCTGGCGGATGGCACGGCTGTCGTCATATATGCCGGGGTTCGGGCGCACGCTGGGGTGGCCGGAGCTGAACTGGGACAACCGGCTGCTACGCGGCGTGCAGGAGCAAGTCGAGTGCGATTCGCGACGCGGTCGGGCCCGACATGGGGATTCACCTCGATATCAACTTCAACTTCAAGACCGAGGGGTTCAAGCGGATCGCTGACGCGGTGGCTCCAGTCAACCTGACCTGGCTGGAAATCGACACTCACGACGCGCCGGCGCTGGCGGAGATCAAGCGTGGCGCGCCCTGCCCGATCGCGTCCTGCGAGACGCTGCACGGGCGGCGGGAGTTCAAGCCGTTCCTGGATCATTACGCCAGCGACGTGGCAATCGTCGATGTCATTTGGAACGGGTTGATGGAGTCGGCGAAGATCGCGGCGATGGCGGATGTGTATGAGATCAACGTCGCGCCGCATAATTTCTACGGCCATCTGTGCAGCGCGATCAGCGCGACATTCAGCGCCATCGTGCCGAATTTCCGGGTGATGGAGATCGACATCGACAGCGCGCCCTGGCGCGATGAGTTCTACATGGTCGTCCCGACGATCGAGAACGGCGAATTCGTCCTGCCGACCGGCCCCGGCTGGGGCATCGACGTGAACGAAAAGGCGGTGCGGGCACGTCCGCCGAAGAGTAGAAGGAGAGAGACGTGGCAAAATTCAAGATCGCGACCCCGGCCGGGGCCAGCTTCACCGCCGCCGGCGGCGGCTACGACTACGAGATGGAACCGCTGGAAGGGATCGACGCCGAAATCGTCGAGGGTCCAACCGATGAGGACGGGTTCATCAGGTTCGCGCAGGACGCCGACGCGATCTATGCCAAGGGCATGCGCTTCACCAAGAAGATCGTCGATGGGCTGCCGGAAAGGTGCCGCGCGATCGTGCTGGGCAGCGTCGGCGTGGACAGCGTCGATGTGAAGGCGGCGACCGAGCGCGGCATGCCGGTGACCAACTGCCCGGACACGTTCATCGAGGAAGTCGCTGATCACGCGATGATGCTGCTGCTGTCCGCGCATCGGCGCACGATCGAGCAGGATCGCATGGTGCGCGAAGGCCGCTGGCGCGAGGGACGCCCGGCACTGCTGCAGATACCTCGACTGATGGGGCTGACGCTTGGGCTGATCGCGTTCGGACATGTGGCTCGCGCGGTAGCCAAGCGGGCGAAGCCGTTCGGGCTGCGGGTCATCGCCTACGATCCGTTCATCGAGGAACTGGTGATGGTGGAGCACGGCGTGCTGCCGTGCACGCTGGAGGAAGTGCTGTCGCAGTCGGATTTCGTCTCCATGCACGCCCCGGCGACGCCCGAGGCGGAGGGGATGCTGAAGGAAAAACACTTCCGCAGATGAAGAAGACCGCGGTGTTCATCAATACCGGCCGCGGTCCGACGGTGCAGGAAGTGGCGCTGATCAAGGCGTTGGAAGAGGTGGATCGCCCACGCCGGTCTGGACGTGCTGGAGATCGAGCCGCCGGGAAACAACAACCCATTGCTGGGGATGCCAAACGTGACGCTGAGCGCGCACACAGCGTCAGCGTCCTCTCGGTTTGATCCGGCACGGAAGCTGCATGTCGGGCGGGAACTAGCGCTGGTGCTGAAGGCAGGTGGCCGATGAGCTGCGTCAATCCGGCTGTGCTGATGAACTCCAAGCTGCGCCGGTGGCAGCCGGTCTCGATGGAGCGCGGACCGAACAGCTGAGCGAAGTTGAACCCCTTGTCTTCATGGCAAGGGGCCAGGCTCATCTATGCGGCTGGCCGCTGTAAGCTCGCGCCGATCTGCTCCAGCACAGTGTCGACGCGTCGAAGGTTTGCGAGGTCCTGGCGGAATGCCAGCCCCAACTTGCCACCGGCAGCACGGCAGACCCGCGCCTGCACCGGCTCACTGACACCGGGCAGATCGAGCTGTACCTTCGGTTCCAGGCGCCATGGACCAGTCGCAGCCCAAAGCCACACCGCCGCGGGAAATATCGATGATCGCGACATTAGAGCCGGTGCGGTCTCCCGCCCGAATTGCCGCAGTGGCCCCAGCACCTCCGATGCGCTCGTATCGACGGCGATCTTCCTCATTCGCGCTTGCCATCGCCTCGAGGAACTGCGTCACTTCGGAGCGAAGCGTATCCGCATCAGTTCCAACATCCCCGGCGCCGGTCAGGACCTTGCTGCTGGCGAGATCCGTCTGTTCAGCAATGGCCGACACCTCTTGCATAGCCTGATTGGCTTCCTGCGCCGACATCGTAACCGACTGCACGCCCGCCGCGATCTCGCGCGTCGAGGAAGCCTGTTCCTCCACGGCTGCGGCAATTGCAGTCGCCACCTGCTCGACTTCGCCGATGGCTGTTGCGACGTCACGCACCGCGGCCACCGCTTCCACGGTCGCGGCACGAATGGCCGAAATCTGTGTGGCGATCTCCTCCGTCGCTTTCGCCGTCTGCGTAGCGAGCCCCTTCACCTCGCCAGCCACCACCGCAAACCCTCTGCCGGCTTCACCGGCTCGCGCCGCCTCGATGGTAGCGTTCAACGCCAAGAGATTGGTTTGCCCGGCAATGTCGGTGATCAGCTTGACAACATCGCCGATCCGCTCGGCGAGTGCGGCCATGCTGGAGACCTTGGCATCCGTAGATGAAGCCCGTTGCACTGCCTCCTGTGCGGCCTGAGTTCGCGCGTGCAACCTGCTGACTGATTTCGTTGATGCTGGCCGACATCTCCTCCGCCGCCGCTGCCACCGCGGCCAGATTCGCGGCCGAGGCCGCGGAACCATCCGCCGTGGTCGCCGCCCGCTCATGGGTACGCTGCGCGGCTTGTGACATCTCACTGGCCGTCTCACGGATAGTCGCTGCAGATCGCGCCAGGCTGGCCATCACTCCGGCGGCCGATGCGCCGAAGTCCTGCGTGTGCCGTTCCATCGCCACTTGGTGACGTTCGTTGTCAGCATGGGACTTGTCCGCTGCTGCTTGCAAATCACGCGCCTTCAGCGCGTGGGCCTTGAACACGACCATCGCCTGAGCCATCTGGCCCACTTCGTCCTTGCGTTCGGCGGCCGGTATTTCGACCGTGAGCTCGCCATCAGCCAGTCGGCGCATTGCCGACGTCATCGCCAGGATCGGTCGAGAGATCAGCCGGCCAAACCACAGTGAACACCCGAGCGCAAGAACGACGGCTATTGCTGCTCCGGCGAGCATCTCTGTCCTTCGCTGCTGCACGATGTTTTCCATCTGCTCACCAAGTTCGTCCTCCAAATGCACGGCTGCCGCGACCAGCGCGGAAATATCCTGCTGCACGGAATCGAACTTCTGCTCCACATCAGGCATTGCTGACATCGACGCGCGAGTGTCTTGTTCCACTAAGGAAGCTGCCCGCCCGACGATATCGGCATAACCGGCCATCGACCGCTTGGAGTTCGCAACGAGATCGGCGCCGATCGGCAGCTTTGATACATCGATCGTATTCAGCTTGCTTCTTGCACTGTCGATCGACAGAAGCGCTTTCTCCTTCGCGGATTTTACTGCGGACAGCTCGAAGTCCTGCGACTTGAGATTGATCGCGCGGTATAGCTCCGCTCGGCCACGCCCGAGGTCTATCCATGCGTCGCGCCCAAGGTCGGCGACATGGATTGCCCCATCCTGCTCGGTGTCAGCACGTTGATAGTCGGCGAACGACGAGATCGCGAGGGCAGCGATGGCGACCAGGATGACGCACCCCATCAAAGCCTGCAGCAGCGACTTCGTAGCGAGCGATGCGTTGTTTAACATTCTCATGATAGTCAACTCGCGGCGTTGGTACGTTTGATTGCGCCGAGCGCCACCATGTCGGGAACTCGGTCCCTTGCAGACCTCTGCACAACCGTATCGGCCGAAAGTACGGTGGAGCCAGTTAATTCTTAGCTTACGAAAGCAGGCTCCCTGCCAGACGCCATACGAACGCACTTGCGCATTACGGATGGCAGTGCCTCACCCGCCAACATGTTGATTGGCCGGGCAAAGCCCGCGGCCTCGATCCGCGTGACCCGTGCGGCAAGCAGATCAATGCTCAGCTGGAAATGCGTGAAGCCGTGGCGAACCTGGCCTGCCGGTCGCCACTCGGCCTGCATTGGTGCCCGCGACAGCGCCTCTTCTGCATCCCATGGCAGGTCGCGCCACTCGGTCCCTGGGAGTTCCGTCATACCGCCGAGCAGTCCATCGCGTAGGCGCCTGCGCAACAGCACGTTGCCGTCATGGTCGGTCAGCCAGAAGTGCACGCCATGCCGCAGCGGTCGCGCACGCTTTGCCGCCGGACGGGGCAGTTCTTCGGCAATGCCCGCGCGGCGGCCGGCGCAGTCTGCCATCCACGGGCACAGTGCGCAGGTCGGCCTGGTGGGAGTGCATATCGTCGCACCCAGATCAAACAATGCCTGTGCGAAATCTGAGGGCCGTGCCCTCGCCTCCGGCGCGTCGCCGAGCTGTGCGGCGAGGTGCCGCAGCACCGGCTTCGATTTCGGCGGCTCCTCACCAACCGCGCATAGCCGGGCGACCACGCGCTCCACGTTGCCGTCAACCGGCACTACCGGAATGCCGAAGGCAATCGCGCCGATTGCCGCGGCGGTGTATTCGCCGATGCCCGGCAGTTGGCGCAGGCCGGCCAGATCTTGCGGGAAGCCCCCTGCAGCGACCACTGCCTGCGCGCAGGAGTGCAGGTTGCGAGCACGGGCGTAGTAGCCAAGCCCCGCCCAGGCGACGAGCACGTCCTCCAGTGGCGCGGCGGCGAGCACGTCCAAGGTGGGGAAACGGACAAGGAATTTCCCGAAGTACGGGACGGTCGCTGCAACAGTCGTCTGCTGCAGCATGATCTCGCTCAGCCAGACGTGGTAAGGGTCGGCGGTCTGGCCTGGTGCGGCACGCCAGGGCAGCGATCGGCGGTGGCGATCATACCAGGCAAGCAGGGATGTGGCAGAAAACGACACGGCGGGCGGTATGAACGGCGACGAACGCTACGTCTATGGCCCGCGGCCGGTTGGCGCCTTGATGTCGCGACTAACACGCGCAGCCTTTCGTCGGCGTGCGCCAGCGACAGCGCAGGTGATCGCCGACTGGACCGCCATCATGGGACCAGCCATCGCTTCGGTTACCACGCCGCGGCGGCTGTCAGCGGGAACGCTGACCATCGCCTGCGCCGGACCGATCGCCATGGAGTTGCAGCATCTCGCTGGCGAAGTGATGGGCCGGATCAACACCCATCTGGGCAGCAACACTGTGAAGGCGCTGCGCTTTGTGCAGACCCACGAGCTACCGAATCGATCCGCTGCCTTGCCGCGGCAGCCCGATCCGGCGAAGCTCGCCGCAGTAGAGGTCGCCCTGGGCAATTTGCCAGAAGGCGAACTGCGCTCAGCGCTTGCTTCGCTAGGGCGCGCATTGGCCATCCAACCCAACCGATCGAGGTCGTGATGATGTTGTCTCGCCGTTCCACGCTGACGCTTGCCACCGGCGTAGGTGCCGCCGGCTTGCCGGCCCTGCAGTGCTGGCTTGTCTCGACTGCATCGGCACAGACATCAAACAATGAGACGGACCACGAAGCGGAGCGCTCATCCGGTAGCCCGAACGCGAAGGTTACGGTGATGGAGTTCTTCTCCCTGACCTGCACCCATTGCGCCTCGTTCTCGCGGGAGACGATGCCGGAGATAGAGAAGAACCTGGTCCAGCCAGGCAAAGTGCGATTTGTCTATCGCGATTTCCCGCTGGACCAGGTTGCGCTGACAGCGGCAATGGTCGCCCGCTATCTCCCCCCGGCCCAATACTTTCCGTTCATCACCGCGCTGTTCGCGACCCAGGACCGGTGGGCGTTCGCTCGGGGTGTCAACAGCACCGACGAGCTGTGGAAATTGGCGGCCCTGGCCGGCATGAGCCGGGAGACATTCGACAAGGCGGTTGCTGACAACGCCCTGCGCACCTGGATCCTGCAACAGCAGCAGGCCGATCAGGACCGATGGAAGATCGACTCAACTCCGAGCTTTGTGATCAACGGCCAGAAGTATTCCGGCGAGATGAGCTACGACGCGTTCAGCAAGTTGATTCCCGAGGCCTGACCATCACGTCATCGTCGGCCTTGCCGCCTTACTGGCTCACCAAGTAGAATACTGCAAAACTGGGGGGTTAGCGGAGGGTTTGGCTTGACAGTTCAGTTCCGCCGAATACGCATCGCCGGGTTCAAGAGTTTTGCTGAACCGGTGAATGTCGAGATCCAGCCGGGCTTGACCGGCATCGTCGGCCCGAACGGCTGTGGCAAATCCAACGTCGTGGAAGCGCTACGCTGGGCGATGGGCGAGCAGAGCACCCGATCACTGCGCGCCGGCGAAATGGAGGACGTAATCTTTGCGGGAACCGCTGGGCGTCCGTCGCGCAATCTCGCTGAGGTGACGCTGACATTGGACGAAACGGCGGGCGCGGTGCCGCCGCCTTTCCATGAGCAGCCGGAACTCGAAGTCATCCGGCGGATCGAGCGGGGAGCCGGCAGCGAGTACCGGGTCAACGGCAAGGAAGTGCGGGCCCGGGACGTGCAGACCCTGTTTGCCGACTTGGCAACCGGCGCACATGCGTCTGGCATGGTGAGCCAGGGGCGCGTCGGTGCTCTGGTGACTGCGCGACCCGAGGACCGACGGGCGGTTCTTGAGGAGGCGGCGGGGATCACCGGGCTGCACGCTCGTCGGCACGAAGCAGAGCTGAAATTGCGAGCAGCGGAAGCTAACCTGGCGCGGGCCGATGACCTGTGCGGCCAACTGGAAGTTCAGCTCGGTGCCCTGAAGCGTCAGGCGCGGCAGGCCAGCCGGTATCGGAACATCTCGGGAGCCATCCGGCAGGCGGAAGCGGAGCTCCTCTCCATCCAGCGCGCTCGGACTGTTGGGATGCAAACAGCGGCAGAGGCCGCGCTGCACGCGGCGCGCATGGCGGTCGCAGCTGCCACCGACGCCGCAACGCAGGCGGCCGCACAAGCCACCGAAGCTGCCGCTGCCCTGCCAGCACTGCGCAGCACCGAAGCCGAAGCGCGCACCACTCTGGAACGCCATCGGGTAGCCCAGGAGCAGCTTGCGGCAGAGGAAGAGCGCGCCCGCACCGCATTGGCTGATGCGTCCCGCCGGCTTACGCAGCTCGCTGACGACCGCGCACACGCAGAGCAGCTCAGGAACGACTCGGCCGCTGCCGAGTCGCGTCTTGGGATCGAGGATGCCGGCCTCGCAGAGGCGGACTCGGGATACGCATTGCAGGCCGCATCGACCGAAGCGGTAGTGCTCGAGGCGGCCGAAGCGGTCCGCACCGCGGAGGCCAGCGCAAATCGCGCGACGGAAGTCGCCGCAGAGGCCAGCGCTCGCGCGCAGACCGTGGCGCAACAGTTGGCCGAGGCACAAGCGAGATGGCAGCGGCTGGAGAAGCAGTTCACCGATTTACGGGCAGAACATGATCGCGTCGCAAGTCAGGCGATCGAGCAGGCAACCCTCGATGCTGCAGAAGCAGAACAGGCCGAGGCGGAAGCAGCGCTCGCGGCCGTCGCTGAGGCACTGGCAGGGGCCGAGCAAACCCGGGCCGCTACCGGCCCAGCCCTCGTCGCGGCACGCGAAGCACAAGCCGCATCAGATTTTGCGCACGCAAAGCTAGCGGCCGAGGCACGGGCGCTGGCCGAGGTGCTCTCGGTGAAGGACCACGAGCGCTGGCCGCCCATGGTAGACGCGCTGAGTGTTCCGCCCGGACTGGAGACGGCTCTTGGTGCCGCTCTGGGGGAGGAACTGACTTCGGCCGCCGACCGCGACGCGCCCCGCCATTGGCGAGAGCTGCCACCATTCGATTCGTCGCCTGCTTTACCGGAAGGGGCACAGCCCCTCAGTGCGCTGGTGCGAGGGCCGCCGGCGCTCGCCCGGGTGTTGTCGCAGACCGGGCTGGTCAATCAGACAATTGGTGAGGCTTGCCAGGCACTGCTGGCACCGGGTCAGGTGCTGGTCTCGCCAGAAGGCGCGGTGTGGCGATGGGATGGCTACACAATCCGCGCCGGCACCCCAACGCCCGCTGCCGTCCGGCTCCAGCAGCGCAACCGACTGTTTGTTCTTCAACGCGATGTCGAAATGGCGATGGCAGAGGTCGCCGCGGCCAAATCGGCTTGCGAGACGGCCGCCGAAGCCGACCTCCTTGCGACGGCAGCTGAGCAGGACGCGCGCGCGCAACGCTCCGCAGCCGAGCGGCGGCTGGAGCTGGCACGATCGGCCAATCAGCACCTTCGGGCGCGCGCCGCGGAGATTGCCGCGCGCCAGGCCGCCACTGAAGCACAGTTGCACCGGCTGGCGGCAGAGCGCGAGGAGGCGTCGGTCGCCCTCGCTTCAGCGCAAGAGACACAGAATACTCTGCCGGACCTTGGTGCACTGCGCGACGCGGTGGGGACCGTGCGCGGCGAACTGTCCGCGGCACGCTCTGCCGAGGCCACGGCTCGAGCCACGCTCGAGGCGCTGACCCGCGAGCATGCCGTGCGGACGGCGCGACGCTCCGCAATCGGTGCGGAACGTGCAGACTGGGCGCAACGGGCCACCGATGCCGAGTACCGTTGTCAGGAACTGGCGGCGAGACGCGAGGCGGCAGAGGCGGAGTACGTCGCGCTGCAGGCAGCGCCCGGCCAGATCGCGGCGCGACGCGCCGAAGCGCTCGACGCACTCGAAGCCGCAGAGGCGGCGCATCGGTCGACGGCTGACACGTTGCAACAGGCGGTTGACCAGTCGACCCATGCGGATCGGGCCGCGCGCGCGGCTGACACGGCGCTCGCCAGGGCCCGTGAAGACGCGGTGCGCGCGGAGGGCGGCGCGGCACAGGCCGAACAGGCATGGCACGCGATGGAGGAGCGGATCATCGAGCGTCTCGGCGCAAACCCGGCGATGCCCGACCCACCCGCCGAGTTATCGCCGGAGGTCGAGGAGAAGGCGCGGCGGCGGCTGGAACGTCTCCTGAAGGAGCGGGAAGAAATGGGCCCGGTGAACCTGCGGGCCGATGTCGAGGCGGACGCAGTCGAAAAGCAGATCACCGGCATCGTAGCGGAACGCGAGGAGCTGAGCACTGCGATCGCCAAGCTGCGCGGCTCGATTGGGCACCTGAACCGCGAAGGACGCGAGCGGCTCGGCTCTGTGTTCGAACAGATCGACCGCAACTTTCAGGCGCTGTTCGCCCGAATGTTCGGCGGAGGCAAGGCGCACCTGGCGCTGGTGGGCTCGGACGACCCGCTGGAGGCCGGGCTGGAGATCTATGCCCAGCCGCCGGGCAAGAAGCTGGCGACCCTGTCGCTCCTATCGGGCGGCGAGCAGGCACTGACCGCGCTGTCGCTGATCTTTGCTGTGTTCCGCTGCAACCCTGCGCCGGTCTGTGTGCTGGATGAGGTGGACGCCCCGCTGGACGACGCCAACGTCGACCGCTTCTGCACGCTGCTCGAGGACATGGTGCGCGACACCGCGACACGCTTCCTTGTCGTGACGCACCATCCGCTGACCATGGCGCGGATGGACTGGCTATATGGCGTGACCATGCAGGAACGCGGTGTCTCGCGTCTGCTGTCAGTCGATCTGCAACGCGCCGCCGAAATGGCAGAGCCTCCCCGGCTGGCAGCGGAATAGCGCGGACAAACGCCGATACAAATCGGACAAGCAGCAGACACATTTACTCCTTAGTTCAGGGACCGAATGTTTATTGGAGTCCCGGGCCATGGTGAGATACCGACGTCTGGCTGCGGTATTGTCGATGGCCGGCTTGGCCGCTCTCGCGGTCGTCGCGTTGCCTGGCAAGGCAGAGGCGTGGTGGTGTTGCCGCGTCGGTATTGGCGTTGCCTTGCCGCCAGTGGTGGTCGCGCCACCGGTCTATGCGCCGCCGCCGGTCTATTATGCGCCGCCGCCCGCTTACTATCCGCCGCCGCAACGGGTCTGGGTGCCACCGCATTGGCAGGGCGCTGTCTGGGTGCCTGGGCATTGGGCATAACCTTCGGCACCTGGATGCGGAACGTTCGATCTGGATCAACGCCGATGCAACTTTGCGCCAGTTCGGAACTGCAGAACCAGGATTTTGGATCAGAATCTGCAGACGTGCTGCTCATCCCAGGCGACCATATGCGGCCGGCTCATTCCGTTCCTCGATCCACACGCAGCTTCGACCAATACTCCAATCTTCTGGCGATCTCGCGTTCGAACCCACGGTCGCGCGGGCGGTAGAACTCCTCGCGCGCCATGCCGTCTGGAAAGTAATTCTGACCCGAGAATGCCTCATCTGCTTCGTGGTCGTACTGATAGCCGGCACCATAACCTAGGTCCTTCATCAGCCGCGTTGGCGCGTTCAAGATGTGTGCCGGAGGCATCAGCGAACCGGTAGCTTTGGCGGACGCGCGCGCGCCACTGTAGGCCGTATACACAGCGTTCGATTTGGGCGCGGTGCCCAGATAGATGACGACCTGAGCGATCGCCAGTTCGCCCTCAGGTGAGCCTAGGCGCTCATATGTTTCCCACCCCGCCAGCGCCTGCGTCAGCGCATTGGGGTCGGCCATGCCAATGTCCTCGGCAGCGAAGCGCACCAGACGACGCGCGATATAGCGCGGATCCTCACCGCCGTTCAGCATGCGTGCGAACCAATAGAGTGCCGCATCCGGATCAGAGCCACGCAGCGACTTGTGCAGCGCGGAGATCAGATTGTAGTGCTCTTCTCGATCCTTGTCGTACAGCGCGGCACGACGAGCGAGCAGCGCAGCGAGCGCAGCGCTGTCCATGCGTGACGTGTCTGCCGGCAAAGCGAAAATCTGCTCGGCCATGTTCAGTACGTAGCGGCCATCGCCATCGGCCATCGCGCGCAGACTGGCGCGCGCTTCGGCATCGAGCGGCAGCTCCCGGCCCGTCTCCGTCTCGGCTCGCGTCAGCAGCTGTTCCAGCGCAACGTCATCCAATCGGCGCAGGACCAATACCTGACAACGCGACAACAGAGCGCCGTTCAACGCGAAGGATGGGTTCTCTGTGGTAGCGCCGATCAGCGTGATGGTGCCGGTCTCGACGACGGGGAGAAAACCGTCCTGCTGGGCGCGATTGAAGCGATGAATCTCGTCCACGAAAAGCAGGGTCCCCTGCCCTGTGCGGCGCCGCCGCGCAGCTTCATCGAATGCGCGTTTGAGATCGGCGACGCCGGAGAACACAGCGGAAAGCTGGACAAAGTGAAGACCCGAGCGAGCGGCAAGCAGGCGAGCAATCGTCGTCTTGCCGCAACCCGGCGGCCCCCACAGGATCAGCGAGGCAAGCGAGCCCCGCGCCAGCATGCGTGTCAACGTGCCATCGGGGCCAAGCAGATGGTCTTGTCCGACAACATCATCGAGCGATTGGGGGCGCAGCCGATCGGCCAGCGGGCGCGGACCCGCGAGAGGTTCGGGCCCCGACTCTGAGAGCTCCCCGAATATGTCGTTCTGAGTGGCGGATCGCACAGGCATGACCCCATATAGCGCCGCGTAGGACGGTCAGAAATCCAGCAACTTCCAGTCCGCCAAGTCCTGAGCGCGCTGTGCCGCACGCTTGCCAGTAACTCGAGGAGATCGGCGGCCAGTGTTCCCATTGGCCGAATGATACAGGGAAAGTCGGAGTCGGGCCGGGTGCCGCTGTGATGTGAAGCCGTGGCTGCCGCTACGCTGCCTCAGCTTCCTCCTCCTGCGCCTGCTGCTTCGGGCCGCTGTCTTGTCCCTTGGCGGCAACATCGCGCTCGACAAATTCAATCACGGCCATATCCGCCGCGTCGCCATAGCGCACCCCCGCTTTCAACACGCGGCAATAACCGCCGGCGCGTGCGCGGTAGCGTTCAGCCAGCGGCCCGAACAACTTCGCCACCATCACGTCGTCGCGCAGCTGTGCATGCGCCAGGCGTTGATTGGCCAGCCCACCCTTCTTGCCCAGGGTGATCAGCTTCTCCACGACCGGACGGAGTTCCTTCGCTTTCGGCAGCGTCGTGGTGATCTGCTCGTGCTTGATCAGTGCGACTGCCATGTTGCGGAACATCGCCTGGCGATGGCTGGATGTGACGCCGAGCTTCCGGCCGGCTACCCCGTGACGCATAGTCGGCTACCCTCTTATTGTTGTGGACCGCGATTCACGCTTTCAACGATCCTGCCTTCAGCGATCGCGCCCTAGAACGGCTCTTCCATCCGCTTGGCTAAGTCCTCGATATTCTCCGGCGGCCAGCCCGGCACCGTCATGCCCAAACCGAGACCCATCGAGCCAAGGACCTCCTTGATCTCGTTCAGCGACTTCCGCCCGAAGTTCGGCGTGCGCAGCATTTCCTGCTCGGACTTCTGCACCAGATCGCCGATGTAGACGATGTTGTCGTTCTTCAGGCAGTTGGCCGAGCGGACCGACAGCTCCAGCTCGTCCACCTTGCGCAGCAGGTTGCGGTTGAACGGCAGGTTGTCTTCCGGCTCCTCGGCGCGGATCTGCTGCGGTTCCTCGAAGTTGATGAACAGCTGCAGCTGGTCCTGCAGGATGCGCGCCGCCAGCGCCACCAAGTCTTCGGGCGTTACCGCCCCATTCGTCTCCACGGTAAGCAGCAACTTGTCGTAGTCGGTGACCTGGCCGACGCGGGTCGGCTCCACCTTGTAGGAGACACGGCGCACCGGCGAGTAGATGCTGTCCACCGGGATCAAGCCGATCGGCGCGTCCTCCGGCCGGTTCACTGCGGCGGGTTGATAGCCCTTGCCCAGGTTCACCGTGAATTCCATCCCGAGCTTCACGCCATCGTCCAACGTGCACAACACGAGGCCAGGGTTCATGATCTCGATGTCATGCCCCGCCTGGATCTGGCCGGCACGCACCTCGCCGGGGCCGGTCGCGGTCAGCGTCATGCGTTTCGGCCCCTCGCCATGCATCCGCAGCGCCAGCTGCTTGATGTTCAGCACGATGTCGGTGACGTCCTCACGCACCCCGGGAATGCTGCTGAACTCGTGCAGCACGCCATCGATCTGCACCGCGGTGACCGCAGCGCCTTGCAGCGACGACAGCAGGATGCGTCGGATCGCATTGCCCAGCGTCATGCCAAAGCCGCGCTCCAGCGGCTCGGCGACGATGGTCGCTACCTGCGAGGGATCGGCGCCCGGCTCGACTTCCAGCTTCTCCGGCTTGATCAGCGACTGCCAGTTGCGCTGGATGACTGCACTCTGTCTCATGCTACCCAACCTTTCGGACCGCGGCGCTTGCCGAAGGTCCAACAACGATCCAATGCGATCGGTATTGTCTGCGCGCCCTTAGACCCGCCGGCGCTTGCGTGGGCGGCAGCCGTTGTGCGGAACCGGCGTCATGTCCCGAATCGCCGAGATGGAAAACCCAACCGCCTGCAATGCCCGCAACGCACTCTCGCGTCCTGACCCTGGGCCGCTGACTTCGATATCCAGCATTTCCATGCCGTGCTCACGCGCCTTGCGACCCGCGTCCTCGGCCGCGACCTGGGCCGCATACGGTGTCGACTTGCGGCTGCCCTTGAAGCCTTGACTTCCGGCGGACGACCAGGCGATCGCGTTGCCTTGTGCGTCGGTTATGGTGATGACCGTGTTGTTGAATGTCGCTGCGACATGCGCAACGCCCGAGGTGATGTTCTTGCGTTCCCTTCTGCGAGGGCGCGAGGAAGTGGCGGTTCTCGCCATGCTGTCTTAGATCCTGCTGCTGATTGATGGAGGTGGGGGCCGACTACTTGGTCACTTTCTTCTTGCCGGCGATCGCCACTGCCTTGCCCTTGCGGGTGCGCGCATTGGTGTGGGTGCGCTGACCGCGCACCGGCAGGCCGCGGCGATGCCGAAGGCCGCGATAGCAGCCCAGGTCCATCAGCCGCTTGATGTTCATCGCCACCTCGCGCCGGAGGTCACCCTCAACCCGATAGTCGCGGTCGATCATCTCGCGGATGCGCAGCACCTCCTCGTCGGAGAGCTGGTTGACCCGGCGGTCATCCGGGATCGCCAGTTTGCTGCAGATTTCCGCGGCCTTCGTCGGCCCAATCCCATAGATGTAGCGCAGGCCTATGGTCACCCGCTTATTGGTCGGGATGTTCACGCCGGCAATACGTGCCACGCCGTCACTCCTCGGGAATGTCAATTGGGGCGCAATCCCGCCCGGAAAGCACCGAAGACGCGCAATATAGCCGCGCGCGTCGCTGAGTTCAACGAGGGGTGTCAAATGGCCGTGGGCGGCTGGGATAGCACCTGCTCAATCTGCTGCGCCACTTCGTCGATATCCGCCATCCCGTCGACCGGGCGTAGCAGCCCTTGCGCCGCGTAATGCGGCAGGATTGGCGCGGTCTGACGATGATACGCCTCGAGGCGCGCCGTCACGGTTTCCCGATTGTCGTCAGCCCGACGGGTGAACTCGTGCGAGCCGCACACGTCACAGACACCAGAGACGGCAGTGGGTTTGAACTTGTCGTGGTAACCCGCGCCGCAATTCGCACAGGTGAAGCGCCCGGCAATTCGCTCCACCAGCGCCGCGTCATCCACCGCAAGCTCGACCACCGCGTCGAGCTTCATCCGCTTCTCGGTGAGCAATCGGTCCAGCGCTGCGGCCTGGGGCACGGTGCGCGGAAAGCCGTCGAGGATAAAGCCTTTCGCGGCGTCCGGTTGATCCACCCGCTGTCCCAGCATACGGATTATGATGTCGTCGGAAACGAGTTGACCGGCCTCCATCACCGCCTTCGCCTCGCGCCCAATCGGCGAGCCGGCGGCAACTTCGGCGCGCAGCATATCGCCGGTGGAGATCTGCGCGATCCCATAGCGGTCCTGTAGCCGCTTGGCCTGTGTTCCCTTCCCGGCACCAGGTGGGCCAAGCAGGATCAATCTCATGGGCAGTTCCGGGCGTCAGCCCGGCCTTTTTCCGTCATGGCCGGACTTGAGCCGGCCATCATCTGTGACGGACCCGGGCCTTGCGGATCAGGCCCTCATACTGGTGCGCCAGCAGGTGCGACTGGATCTGCGTGACGGTGTCCATGGTGACGGACACCACGATCAGGATGGAGGTGCCACCGAAATAGAATGGTAGGCCATAATCGCTGATCAGCACCTCAGGCAACAGACAGACCGCGACCAGATAAAGGCCGCCAACCGTGGTCAGCCGGGTGAGCACGTGGTCGAAGTAGTCGGCCGTCGCCGTGCCCGGACGAATCCCGGGAATGAAGCCGCCATATTTCTTCAAATTGTCCGCCGTCTCCTGTGGGTTGAAGACGACCGCGGTATAGAAATACGAGAAGAAAATGATCATCGCGGCATACATCGCCATATACAGCGGCGAGCCGTGCGACAGCTCGGTGGAGATCCATTGCACCCACCCTGGTCCACCGGCGGAAAAGCCGGCGATCGTCGCAGGGATCAGCAGGATCGAGCTGGCGAAAATCGGCGGAATCACGCCCGATGTGTTGATCTTCAACGGCATGTGCGTCGAATCACCGCCGAACATTCGGTTGCCGACCTGACGCTTGGGATACTGGACCGGTATGCGTCGCTGTGCGCGCTCGATGAAGACGATGAACGCGATCACGAACACCGCCAGCACCATGAAGCCGATGATGAAGAACGGCGACAGCGCACCCGTGCGGCCGAGGTCGAGCAGCGACGCCAAGGCGTTCGGCAGATTGGCGACGATCCCTGACATGATGATCAGCGAGGTACCGTTGCCCACTCCGCGAGCCGTGATCTGCTCGCCCAGCCACATCAGGAACATGGTGCCGCCGACCAGCGTGATCACGCACGAGAAGCGGAAGAACCAGCCGGGCGAGATCACCGCCGGGCCGAAGCTGGCATGCATGCTCTCAAGCCCTACGGCGATGCCGTAGGACTGGAACATCGCGATGAACACCGTGAGGTATCGGGTGTACTGGTTGAGCTTCTTGCGACCAGCCTCGCCCTCTTTCTTCAGCGCCTCCAGGGTTGGGACGGCGGCGGTCATCAACTGGATGATGATGCTGGCGCTGATGTACGGCATGATGTTCAGCGCGAATACCGTCATGCGCCGCAGCGCGCCACCGGTGAACATGTCGAACATGCCGAGAATGCCGCCGCTATGCTGCTGCAGCATCTCGCCCATCACCGCGGCATCGACGCCGGGCACTGGAATGTAGGTTCCGATGCGGTAGACGATCAGCGCGCCGAGGGTGAACCAGATACGCTTCTTGAGCTCAGTCGCCTTGGAGAAGACCCCAAGGCTCAGATTTGCCGCAAGTTGTTCGGCAGCGGAGGCCATCGGTCGTCCCTCGTCAGTCGAATCCTATTGTCGGGCTGGGGCAGAGCCAACGCAAGGCCGACGCTAGGCTTCGGCTGCCGGCTCTGCCTTTGCGACAGTGGTAGTCACCGAGCCGCCCGCCTTCTGCACTGCCTCGATTGCCGTCGCCGATGCACCCGAGACCGTGATGGTGATCGCCCGGGAAATCTCGCCCTTCGCCAGCAGCCGAACGCCGGCCGATTTGCCACGCACCAAGCCGGCCGATTTCAGTGCAGCCTCGTCGATCGGCTGGCCGGCATCCAGCTTGCCCGCCGCGATTGCTGCTTCCAGTGCGCCGAGGTTGAGCGGTGCATACTCCTTGCGGAACGGGTTCCAGAAACCGCGCTTCGGCAACCTGCGGTACAGCGGCATCTGGCCGCCCTCAAACGCGTTCAGCGATACGCCCGCGCGCGCCTTCTGACCCTTGACGCCCTTGCCCGAAGTCTTGCCTTTGCCCGAGCCAATGCCGCGCCCCAGCCGCTTCGACTTCAGGCGGGCGCCGGGATTGTCGCGCAATTCGTTGAGCTTCATGCACAGTTCCGGGCGTTAGCCCGGCCTTTCACTCGTCATGGCCGGACTTGATCCGACCATCATTGTCGATCCTCCACCTTCACAAGGTGGGCGACCTTGCGGATCATGCCCCGTACTGCCGGGGTGTCTTCCAGTTCACGGGTCCGCCGCATCTTATTCAGTCCCAGACCAATCAGCGTTTCCCGCTGACCAGGCTTGCGCCCTGCCGGCGATCCGGTCTGGGTCACCCGTAGCTTAGGCACTTGGCGTCTCCTGCGCGGCCGACGGCCGGGGCGGGGCGGCATCACGGCGGGCGAACAGTTCAGAAACCTTCTTGCCACGCCGGTTCGCCACCGACCTCGGCGATGCGCAGCGCTCCAGGGCCGCAAACGTCGCCTTGACCATGTTATGCGGGTTGCGGCTGCCGAGTGACTTGGCGACCACATCGCCGATGCCCAGCGTCTCGAACACCGCGCGCAGCGGGCCGCCGGCAATGATGCCGGTACCGGCCGCCGCGGTGCGTAGCACGACCTTGCCTGCCCCGTAACGTCCCTCGATGTCGTGGTGCAACGTGCGACCTTCCTTCATCGGCACGCGGATCAGGCTGCGCTTCGCCCGCTCGGTGGCTTTGCGGATCGCCTCCGGTACCTCGCGCGCCTTTCCGGCCCCGTAGCCGACACGACCCTTCTGGTCGCCGACCACGACGAGCGCTGCAAAGGCGAAGCGGCGGCCGCCTTTCACCACCTTCGCCACACGGTTGATGGTCACCAGCTTGTCGGTGAGGCCGTCATCGGCGTCGCGATCATCGCGGTCGCGTCGCCGTCCGCCTTCTCTTGGTTCACGTGCCATGTGTCAGTCCTTCAGAACGCCAGCCCGCCTTCGCGGGCGGCATCGGCCAGCGCCTTTACGCGGCCGTGGTACAGATAGGCGCCGCGGTCGAACACCACTTCGTTGATCCCGACGGCCGCCGCGCGCTCGGCGACCAGCTTGCCGACCGCAGCGGCCGCCGCCTTGTCGGCGCCGGTACGCAGTGTGCCTCGCAGCGTCTTGTCCAGCGACGACGCCGCTGCCACCGTGCGGCCGACACTGTCGTCGATCACCTGGGCATAGATGTGCTTGCCCGAGCGAAAAACCGACAGCCGCGGCCGCCCACCCGACTTCTGGCGCAGCTGAAAGCGCAGCCGCCCGCTCCGGCGCGCGCGCAGATCCTGCAGCGTGCTCACTTCTTCTTTCCTTCCTTCCGCCGGATCTGCTCGTCGCTGTAGCGGATGCCCTTACCCTTGTAGGGCTCCGGGCCCCGGAAGCCGCGGATCTCCGCCGCCACCTGACCGACAAGCCGCTTGTCCGCGCCCTCGACCTTGATAGCTGTCGGGCGCTCGCAGGTGATCTTGATGCCGTCCGGGATCGGGTAGACCACAGGGTGTGAGTAGCCGAGAGCCAGTTCCAGATTCTTGCCCTGCACGGCGGCGCGGTAACCGGTACCGGTTATCTCCATGGACCTCACATAGCCGGCGGACACCCCCTTCACCATGTTGGCGACCAGCGCACGCGTGGTGCCCCACATCATGCGCGCCCGCGTCTCCTGAGTGCGCGGCTTCACCGCGACATGGTTGTCCTCGACCGTGGCGTCGACGAACTCGGTCAACTCGAGTTTCAACTCGCCCAGCCGTCCCTTTGCCGTGAGCAGCCGGCCGGCAATTGCCACCTGCACACCCTGCGGAATTTCCACCGGATACTTGCCGATGCGCGACATAGCGTCCTCCGTCAGAATACGCGGCAGAGCACTTCGCCGCCGACATTGGCGGCACGTGCCTCTGCATCGCTCATTACGCCACGCGGCGTGGACAGGATCGAGATGCCGAGACCGGCATAGACGCGCGGCATCTCCTTGATCTTAGAATACACGCGCCTGCCTGGTTTGGAGACCCGCGTGATCTCTTTGATCACCGGTTCGCCCTCATTGTACTTCAGCTCAATGCGCAGCTGCGCCACGCCAGGCCGCAGTTCGTGCGCCTCGAAGCCACGGATGAAGCCCTCGCGCTTCAGCACATCCAGCACATTGGCGCGCAGCTTCGACGCCGGTGCCAGACAGCTGGAGTGGCGCGCGCGCTGCGCGTTGCGGATGCGCGTCAGCATATCGCCAAGGGGATCGGAAACTGCCATCTGCCCGTTCCCTCCTACCAGCTCGCCTTGACCATGCCGGGGATCTGTCCCTGGTTGCCCAGTTCGCGCAGCATGATGCGGCTCAGCTGGAACTTGCGGTAATTGCCCCGCGGCCGCCCAGTGAGCTTGCAACGGAGCCGCACGCGTACTTGCGCGCCGTTGCGTGGCAACTGCGCGAGCTTCAGCGTGGCGTTGAAGCGATCCTCCACCGGCAGCGTGCGATCCATCACGATCGCCTTCAGCGCGGCGCGCTTGGATTTGTCACGCTTCGACTTGTACGCGCGCATCGCGTTGCGATTGACCTGTGAAAGCTTGGCCATATGTCTTCCTTAGTTCGCGAACGGCAGTTCGAAGGCCCTGAGCAGCGCCTTCGCTTCCGCGTCCGTTCTGGCGGTGGTGACGAACTGGATGTCCATCCCACGTACTGCATCGACCCGGTCGTAGTTGATTTCCGGGAACACGATCTGCTCGCGCACACCCATGGCGAAATTGCCGCGACCGTCAAAGCCCTTGCCCTGGATGCCGCGAAAGTCGCGCACGCGGGGCATGGCGATGGTGATCAGCCGGTCCAGGAACTCATACATGCGGGCCTTGCGCAGCGTGACCTTGCAGCCGATCGGCAGGCCCTTGCGGATCTTGAATCCGGCGATCGCCTTCTTTGCCAAGGTCTTCACCGGCTTTTGCCCGGCAATCGCCGTGAGCTCCTCGACCGCCGAGTCGAGCTTCTTCTGATCGCCGGTTGCCTCGCCGACACCCATGTTGATGACGATCTTCTCGAGTTTCGGCACCTGCATAGGGTTTGTGTAGCCGAACTCCTCCTGCAGCTTGGCGCGCACCTCCTCGAGGTAACGCTTCTGCAGGCGCGGCATCTCCTGCGGCGACGCGCTCGCCGCCTCGCCGCCAGAGGCGGCCTCGGCCGCGCGCATGCGTTCGGCTCGTGCATCGGCCCTGCTCGGCGGCGCGCCGCCCCCTCGGTTGCCGCCACCCTTCGCTGCAGCGGCCTTCTTCTTTGGCTGGTTCCTCGATCCGCTCATCGCATCACTCGCAATTCCGGGCGCCAGCCCGATCCTCATTCGTCATGGCCGGGCTTGACCCGGCCATCAGCTCTCAACCACCTCGCCCGTCGCCTTGGCGACGCGCACCTTGCGTCCGTCCTCCAGCACGCGGAAACCGACCTTGGTCGGCTTTTCGCTGCGAGGGTCGATCAGCATCAGATTGGACATATGGATGGCGGCCTCCTGCTCGCGGATACCGCCAGGTTCGCCCATCCCACGCGGCTTGATATGCCGGGTCGCCATCGCCACACCCTGCACGACCGCACGTTCGACCTTCGGTATCACGCGCATCACCTCGCCGCGGCGTCCCTTGTTGACGCCCGAAATCACCAACACCGTGTCGCCCTTGCGAATGCGCGCGGCCACTACAGCACCTCAGGCGCGAGCGACATGATCTTGGTGAACCTGCGTGCCCGCAGTTCGCGCACCACCGGACCGAAGATGCGGGTGCCGATCGGCTCAAGCTGCTTGTTGATCAGCACCGCAGCATTGCGGTCGAAGCGAATCGCACTGCCGTCCCCGCGCCGCACCGGGAAAGCGGTGCGTACGATCACCGCCTGGTGCACGTCGCCCTTCTTCACCTTGCCGCGCGGAATCGCCTCCTTGATCGACACCACGATGATGTCGCCCACCGAGGCGGTCTTGCGCTTCGAGCCACCCAACACCTTGATGCACTGAATGCGGCGCGCGCCGGAGTTGTCGGCCACTTCCAGATTGGTCTCGACCGAGATCATGCCGCCGCTCCTTCCTTGGCCAGGACTTCGCCGCCGACGGACAGCCCATTGCGCTCGATGACCAGCCAGGTCTTGCGCTTGCTGATCGGCGGGCACTCCTCGATGCGCACCATGTCGCCGACCTTGCACAGATTGGCTTCATCATGCGCCGCGTATTTCTTCGAGCGGCGGATGAACTTCTTGTCCAGCGGATGCATGACGCGACGATCCACCAGGACCGTCACCGTCTTCTCCATCTTGTCACTCGTCACCCGTCCGATGAGTACGCGCTTCGGCATCTCGCGCCGGTCTCCTTACGACTTCGCTGCGGAGCGTTGCTTCTCCGCCATGATTGTCTTCACCCGCGCAATCTGCCGTCGCACCTGACGAACGCGCGCGACACCCTCCTGCTGGCCGGTGGCCCGTTGAAAGCGAAGGTTAAACTGTTCCTTGCGCAGATCGAGCAGCATCGGTCCTCAGCTCGTCCGCAGTCTTCGCCCGCACGTCCGTCACGGCATTTGCCATCAGGCGTCTCCGATACGAGCGA
The DNA here is from genome assembly GCA_963850535.1 of uncultured Alphaproteobacteria bacterium. Lineage (GTDB taxonomy): Bacteria > Pseudomonadota > Alphaproteobacteria > Acetobacterales > Acetobacteraceae > JAMXLO01. Next base: position 23,037 of record CAWKMC010000008.1, read on the forward strand.
CGAAGCGTGTGCGGATTGGCAGCTTTGCTGCGCCCAAGGTCAATGCCTCGCGCGCAAGATTGGGGGGCACTCCATCGATCTCGAACATGATCCGGCCGGGTGCGACGCGACACACCCAGAACTCGGGCGAGCCCTTGCCTGATCCCATGCGCACCTCCGCCGGCTTCGCCGAGACCGGCACGTCGGGGAAGATGCGAATCCAGACGCGCCCAGTGCGGCGCATGGCACGTGTGATTGCCCGCCGCGCCGCCTCGATCTGGCGTGCGGTAATGCGGTCAGGCTCCAATGCCTTCAGCCCAAAGGTTCCAAAGTTCAGCGAATAGCCACCCTTGGCGTTGCCGTGGATCCGGCCCTTGTGCGCCTTGCGGTACCTGGTGCGTTTTGGTTGCAGCATCGATTATGACTCTCTTCCGTCGTCATGGCCGGCCTTGTGCCGGCCATCGGTAGCGGCAAGTGCCGTGACGGATGCCCGGGACGCGCCCGGCCATAACGGTGAGGCGACCATGGGGTCCGTCATCTCTGGGGCGCCTGTTCGGCCGCCCGACGATCCTGCGCCATCGGGTCGTGCGCCAGGATTTCGCCCTTGAACACCCACACCTTAACGCCACAGGTGCCATAGGTCGTCTTCGCCGTGGCCTCGCCGAAATCGATATCGGCTCGCAGCGTGTGGAGCGGTACGCGACCTTCACGATACCACTCGACCCGCGCAATTTCCGCACCCCCGAGCCGGCCGCCGCAATTGATGCGGATACCCTGTGCTCCGAGCCGCATCGCCGACTGCACCGCACGCTTCATCGCGCGACGGAACGCCACGCGCCGCTCAAGCTGCTGCGCAATGTTCTCCGCCACCAGCGTGGCATCGATCTCCGGCTTACGTATCTCGACTATGTTGAGCGCCACCTCGGCATTGGCCATCTTGGTGAGGTCCCTTTTCAGCACCTCGATGTCCTGGCCCCTCTTGCCGATCACCACGCCAGGCCGGGCCGCATAGATCGTCACACGCGGCTTCTTCGCCGGCCGCTCGATCACCACGCGCGACACGCCCGCACCATGCAACTTCCTGCGCAGGTGCCCACGCAACTTCAGATCGTCATGCAGCAGCCGGGAATAGTCGCTGCCGGCAAACCACCGACTGTCCCAGGTGCGATTGATGCCGAGACGCAGCCCGACAGGATTCACCTTGTGACCCATTACGCGGCCCCTCCTTCCTGCTCGACTTCCTGCTGGCGCTCGGCCACGACGATCTTCAGGTGGCTGAACCATTTCTCGACGCGTGCCGCCCGGCCACGGCCGCGCGCATGGAAGCGGCGCATCACCACCGACCGTCCGACTTCGGCGCGCGATACCACCAGTCGATCGACGTCGAGCTGATGGTTGTTCTCAGCGTTGGCAATCGCACTCTCCAGCGCCTTGCGCACCTGCTGCGCGATGCGACGCTTGGAGAAGGTGAGCGTTGCGACCGCCTGCTGCGCGGGAACGTTTCGGATCAGCCCCGCCACCAGGTTCAGCTTGCGTGGGCTGACCCGCACGTTTGACAGAATTGCCTGCGCCTCGGTATCGGCCAGGCCACGCGGATGAGATGGTTTGCTCATGTGCGCCTCGCCCTCTTGTCGCCGGCGTGGCCGGTGAAGGTGCGAGTCGGCGAGAACTCGCCAAACTTATGCCCGACCATGTTCTCGTTCACCTGCACCGGCAGGAACTTGCGCCCATTGTAAACCCCGAAGGTCAGGCCGACGAACTGCGGCAGGATCGTCGAGCGGCGCGACCAGATGCGGATAATCTCATTGCGGCCCGACGCCCGCGCGGCATCCGCCTTGTTCAGCAAATAGCCGTCGACGAACGGACCCTTCCAGACGGAACGCGCCATCTTACTTGCCCTTGTTACGGCGGCGGATGATCAGCTTGTCCGTCCGCTTGTTGCTGCGCGTCTTGTAGCCTTTGGTGGGTTTGCCCCACGGCGTTACCGGATGACGGCCACCGGAACTACGGCCTTCACCACCGCCGAGCGGATGATCGACCGGGTTCATCACCACACCCCGATTATGCGGACGCTTGCCCAGCCAGCGCGAGCGACCCGCCTTGCCGATCTTCTGGTTCATGTTGTCGGGGTTCGACACCGCACCGATCGAGGCCATGCAGTCAGCGCGGACAACCCGCAGCTCGCCGGAAGACAGCTTGATCTGTGCCCAGCCGGCATCCTTGCCGACAAGCTGTGCGTAAGTGCCGGCCGAGCGCGCGATCTTACCGCCGGCGCCGGGTTTCATCTCAATGTTGTGGACGATGGTGCCGACCGGGATTGCCGCCATCGGCATGGCATTCCCAGGCTTGATATCGCAACGTTGGCCCGACACGACACTATCCCCCGCGCGCAGCCGCTGCGGGGCGATGATGTATCTGAGCTCGCCGTCCTGATACTTCAGCAGTGCGATGAACGCCGTGCGGTTCGGATCGTATTCGAGCCGCTCCACCATCGCAGGCATATCGAACTTGCGACGCTTGAAATCGACGTAGCGATAGGCCTGCTTGTGCCCGCCGCCCATGAAGCGACTGGTGATGCGGCCGTGGTTGTTGCGGCCGCCGGTGCCGAGCTTGCCTTCGGTCAGCGCCTTGACCGGCTTGCCCTTCCACAGGTCGGAGCGGTCGATCAGCACCGTGCCGCGGAGGCTTGCTGTTACAGGATTGAACTGCCTGAGTGCCATTTATGCGAGCCCGGTGGTGAAATCGATCGACTGGCCAGCGGCCAGCTTGACGAACGCCTTCTTGACGTCCGAACGCTGGCCTGGCCGACCGCGGAAGCGCTTTGCCTTGCCCTTCTGCACGAGCGTGTTCACCGACATCACGGTGACGCCGAACAAACCCTCAACTGCTGCCTTGATCTCACGCTTGTTCGCATCCGGCGCGACACGGAAGACGAACTGGCCATGCTCGGTCAACGTCGTCGCCTTCTCTGTGATCACCGGGTTTCGGATGATCTGATACATCGCCTCTCGCGAGAGCACGGGTCCGCGTTTTGTCGTGGTCCCACTCATGCCACGGCTCCCTCATCCGGGCTTGCATGTTCGGTGATGACCGCGGGCGCCGGCAGATCCGAGTGACCGGGGTCCGTGGGCGCCGCCGGCTTCGCAGCGCCATTCAGCCGCTGCTTGAGCGCCTCGACACCAGCGGCAGTGATCGCCAGCATGTCGTGGTTGAGAATGTCATAGACGTTGGCACCGATGTCGGCAGCACGTCGATACCAGGAATGTTGCGGCTGGCGCGCAGGAAGCCAGCGTCCACAATGCCATCGACGATCAGTACCGAGGACCAGCCAAGCGCCTTCAGCTTCTTGGCCAGTTCGCCGGTCTTCGCCGGGCCGTTCGCAGCCTCCAGCACCACCAGCTTGCCGTCCGCCTGCTTCTGCGACAGCGCTGAGACCAGCCCGAGCCGCCGCACCTTCTTGTTCAAGCTGTACTGGTGCGAGTGCGGAACCGGACCGTGCACCACACCGCCACCGCGGAATTGTGGCGCGCGCAGGCTGCCCTGGCGCGCGTTGCCGGTTCCCTTCTGCCGATACGGCTTTTTGGTTGTGCCGGAGACGTCGTTCATGCCCTTGGTACTTGCGTGCCGGCACGGCGCTTTGCCAGTTGCCAGTGCACCACGCGGGCCATGATGTCCGGGCGCGGCGTGGCCGCGAAAATCTCGTCCGGCAGTTCGGCACTGCCGGCGCTGGTCTTATCCAGCGTGGTGATCTCGACCTGCATCGTTCAGCCCGCCTGCGCTTCGACCAGAGCCGCTGGATAAGGCGCATCCGCCGGCCGCGCTCGCTTCACAGCGTCGCGCACCAGCACGAACCCACCCTTCGCTCCAGGGACGGCTCCCCTGACCATAAGCAGCCCCTTCTCGGCATCCACCGCCGCTACTACCAGGTTCAGCGTGGTGACCCGCTCGACGCCGAGATGACCCGCCATCTTTTTGTTCTTGAATACCTTGCCGGGGTCCTGGCGATTGCCGGTCGAACCGTGGCTGCGATGGCTGATGGATACGCCGTGGCTCGCTTCCAGTCCGGAAAAATTCCAGCGCTTCATTGAGCCGGCAAAGCTCTTGCCCTTGGTGGTGCCGCAGACATCCACCCGTTGCCCGACGGCGAAATGCGCAGCTGACAACGCAGAACCTGGTTCCAGCAGCGCGTCGGCAGCAACGCGGAATTCGGCAAGCTGCACCTTCGGCTCAACCTTTGCCTTGGCAAAGTGGCCGCGATTGGGCTGCGAGACGTTCTTTACCTTCGCCTTTCCCAAGCCGAGCTGCACCGCGTCGTAGCCATCTTTCTCAGCGGTGCGCTGCGCGATCACCTGCAGGCCCTCGAGCTGCAGCACAGTCACCGGCTGGTGGGAGCCGTCGTCGCGGAAGATACGGGTCATGCCAAGCTTCTTGGCCAGCAACCCTGTTCGTTGGTTTGCCATCACGTCAGATCTTGATTTCCACGTCCACGCCAGCGGCGAGATCGAGCTTCATCAGAGCATCCACGGTCTGCGGCGTCGGCTCGACGATGTCGAGCAGCCGGCGATGCGTGCGGATCTCGAACTGTTCGCGGCTCTTCTTGTCCACGTGCGGCGAACGGTTCACCGTGAAACGCTCGATATGCGTCGGCAGCGGTATCGGGCCTCGAACGTTGGCACCCGTCCGCTTGGCGGTGTTGACGATCTCCTTCGTGCTGTTGTCCAGCACGCGGTGATCGTAGGCCTTGAGCCGGATGCGGATATTCTGATTGTCGAGCGCCATTTCCCAAATCCTCTGCAAACGCCACCGGCGCCCCTCGTTGCCGA
>CAWKMC010000009.1:0-19561 GCA_963850535.1 uncultured Alphaproteobacteria bacterium
TCGGTATCATGGGCATGCGGCCGGATGTGACGATGGCCGCCAGCTGGTACGACAGGGCCGCTGCGCTGGGTGACCGCGAGGCCGTGCAAAGAATGCAGGAACTCGATGCGATGGCCGGAACCGCGTCGCCGGACAAGGACGCGCCTTGATGCCGTAATGGGTTGGGCGCCCGGGAGCGTTAGGGAGGTGAAGCGACTGTCCCTCAGAGTGATGGCGTGTAAAGCGGGGTTCGAGCGCGTCGGCCCCGAGCATTAGCGAGGGCCAGCCATGGACTATTATGCCGGAATTGACGTTTCTCTGAAAATCAGCAGCGTGTGCGTGGTGCCAACGGCAAGATTGTTTGCGAGGCTAAGGTGCCGAGTGAACCGGAGCCGTTGAAAAAGCCTGCTCCGCCTCGGGGCAAAAAAAGGGCGATCGCGCTCGTGCTGGCCGATGGCAATAGTTTAGCGGTGGAACTCCCGGCTCTGGACCGGGCAGCCTTGGTTCGAATCCAGATCTCCCAGCCACTCTGTCGCCGTCTCCCTGGGTTTATGGCGTGATCGCACCATTCGTCAGGAATGCCGCCGTATTCGGCGGGATTTGCGGCCGATGGCTTTTCGCTGTGACCGAAGAGACGGCGAGGTCGCCCGCAATCCTGTGAATTCGGGCCCGGCGTCTCCAATCGGGCTTTCGAGTGTACCCGGGCCAAAATTTGCTGACGCAGTGATCTCGAAGGGACCATGCGGTGAGCCGCGGGAGCTAGGTTCGAATGACCCAGCACCGTGGGCGCTGGACGCTCGTCTTGGTCAGCCGAATCCAAGCGCCTTGCGTTGCTCGGACCAGTCCAGTGGCAACTGAGTGATACGTGTCAGGCGTGCTGCCGTAAGCGGTGTAGGCTGACGACCCTCGAGGATAGCGCACACAATGTCAGGTGCCAGAAATGCCAGTCGCGCAAGGCGGGTCAGGTACGATCGGCTGATGCCCTCCGAGCGAGACGTCTCGGTCAGGCTGGCCTCGCCGCTCTGCAACAGCCTTGCCCTGCACGTGCGCGCGCGAACCAGCACCCGGACGAGGGCAGGATCAGCCTGCGTCGCCTCCGGTCCATCCATCAGCAACCGCGTGTCGCGTCCCGCTCGTCGCCGTAAAAGTGGAACCGTGACGACGAGTGGCGCGGCCGTCTCCGTCGCCATGTCATTCGCAACGGGAGCTGCAACGGCCGTTGGCCCGCGAAGCAGGGTAAGCAATCCGGCTGGTTGAATAGCGATGCTGATCTGATCCGATTGAACCTCGATACGGGAGATCAGTGTCCGCAGCATTGTCGCGAGATCGGAGCGTCCGCGTTGGTGAGCGTGTCTGCGATCTCTTGTGCCCGCCGCATCAGTTGCTGCGCGTGCCCCACATCCAGCTCCAAATGCTGCAGTGCCTCGAACACCGCGGCGCCGTTGGTCAGGAACTGTCGAACCCGTTCGATGACGCCGCTTTCGATCTCAGCCGCCGGAACACGAATGCCGTCCGGGGCATCTGAGCGGCTCCCGGTGATCAGACGACTGGATACGTAGTAGCGATATCGCTTGCCGCTCTTGACCGCATGCGATGGCACCAGGCGATCGCCCGCCTCATCGTGCAGCAACCGAGCGAGCAGGTTGGGTATTGCGCCTTTCGGTCTCTCCGAGCCGTTCGCGCGATGATCCGTCAGTTGCTGCTGCACCGCATCCCACAGCGTCGCGTCGATGATGGCAGCATGTTCGCCCGGATAGACGGCGCCCTTGTGGCTGATCTCTCCCCGATACAGCCGGTTCTGCAGCAGAAGATACAGAGCACCGCGAGACTGCGGCTTGCCACCCCACACGGAGCCGTCGGCCTTGCGATGCAGCTTGCTTCGAATCCCCTCGTCGCGCAGCCGCTGCGCCAGCAGCCGTACGCTGCCGACTTCACAGTACGAGCGGAAGATGTGCCGCACCGTCTCCGCCTCAGCCTCGTTGACCACCAGCTTGCGGTCGTGGACGTCGTATCCGAGTGGCAGCGGTCCGCCCATCCACATGCCCCGGCGTTTGGAAGCTGCTATCTTGTCGCGGATACGTTCGCCGGTGACCTCCCGCTCGAACTGCGCGAAGGACAGAAGCATGTTCAGCGTCAGCCGGCCGATCGACGTGGTTGTATTGAAGTGCTGGGTAATGGAGACGAACGAGACGCCCCGGGCGTCGAAGATCTCGACCAGCTTGGCGAAGTCCGCCAGTGAGCGGGTCAGGCGGTCGACCTTGTAGATGACGACCAGATCGATCCGTCCCGCGCGGATGTCGGCAAGCAGCCGCTGCACAGCTGGGCGGTTGAGGGTTCCACCAGAAAACCCGCCGTCGTCATAGTGCGTGGGCAGTGCCTTCCAGCCTTCATGTCGCTGGCTGGTGATGTAGGCGAGGCACGCCTCACGTTGGGCATCGAGCGAGTTGAACTCCTGCTCGAGCCCATCTTCGGACGACTTGCGGGTGTAGATCGCGCAACGCGTGCTTCCCGACTGTGCTGGCTTCGGGCTTGCGCTATTCCGAGCCATCACGCGACTTTCGGCCACAGGTCGGCTGTTGCGGCGTTACCAAACCGAAGAAGCGGGGGCCGGACCAGTGTGTTCCGGTCAAGGCGCTGGCAATCTGGGTCAGCGATGTGTAGCGCTTGCCCTGATGCTCAAAGCCGTCGTCCAGCACGAGGACGGTGTGCGTCTTTCCGCGCCACGCGCGCATAAGCTTGGACCCTGGTTTCAGGCGGAGCATGGGGGAGCCCGCCGGCTCCACCGCATCGTTTTCGGCATTGCGTGTCAGGGCTGCGAGCTTGCGTTTCGCGGCAGGTGGGAGGCCGCCAAGGGCGGCCTCCTGTAGTTGGTCGGCGATGACGCGCATCAACAGGTCACGGCTGAGCCCGCCCGGGGGCGTGGTGCCGATCAGCGTCTGCCAACGCTCCCTCAGCTCTCGCGTGGTTCTTTGCGGCAGACCCCGCAGCTCCTCCGCAAGCTGACCGCCATCATCGCGCCGTGGCCGGGTGGATTGATCCGGCGTCCCGCTCATTGCGATACCGCTTCAGCCAGATGGTATGCCTTGCGATCCGTCGGTTTCGCGGAGGCCGACCGCAAAGCCCCGCTGACGCAGCCGGGTGAGAGCGGCGCGCGCGGTGTGAGGCTGCCAGCCGGTAAGTTCGACAAGCTCGTCGAGCGAGGCGCCGCGCGTGGCTGCGACGGCATTCAGCACGCGGCCCAGCTTGCCTGTCGGGCGCTTCTGGTCAGCGGCGGTTGCGGCGGCGGCGACCGGGGCGCGAGCGCGCTCGAGCCTTGGGTCGGCTCCGCTTCGCGACGGGTCGGCGCGACTTAGCCGTCTTGGCAACCGCACGGCTGCTCTGGCGGGTCTTCGAAATGTGGGGCTTCATGGCGGGTCTCCAGGTTCATCACCGCGACGATCGCGGTGCTTGCACCACCTGAAGCCCCGCCAATCTCGGTCGGGGTGGGAGCCGGGACACAGCGCCCCCGGCTCGCCCACAGCAATGCGTGCTTGTCGGCAGAAGTCCAGTCCAAATGTCAGGACGATGGCCATGCCCGCCAAGTTGAGGCGCAACCTGCCAGGTTGGGGATCCCTTCGCATACTCTATGGTTTCAAAGGCTTAGATTATGGGACGATGTGGCGCCCCTGAGGTAGCAACCATATAGCTCCTGTCCGTCTTCGACCGGCTCTCAGCAAACACCTACCCACCGAAGCCGCGGTTTGTCCGGCGTGCCGTTTAATGGCTCGACTGCACGTGTGCACTCTGCAGTGCGTCGCTGCCGATCATGATCGAGGGGCTACACCGCTAGCGCCACCTGCGCTTAGGCAACGGTGCTCATACCCGGGAGCGCGCCAGCGAAGTTCGACGCGGAACATTCCTCGTGTGCAGTACGATGGCCACCGCAGGCGGATATAGCGGCAACACAGAGATGAAAATGAGCAAAGAAGGGGGATGGTGCTGGGTCAATCTATGGGCTACGCGTGGGAGCTTCCAATACGTCGCGACATATCGAGTTACAAAGGCTCCTGAGCATGGCCAATTCGTTATGGGCGAAGTGAACAAAAGGACACAGGTTGCCTATAAACCAGATGCTGGTTTCGTCGGCGACGACCAATACACCCTCATGGATACGACAAGCAACTCCGAGCGTCTGGTGACGGTAAAGGTAAGCAGGTGATTTTTAAAACTTCGGCGCAACCGCAACTCTTTAGACCGCATATCCCTGCCGCTTACGCCCCTTCGCCTCAAGCTCTGCGATCCATCGCGCTGGCCGGCCGCGGCCCGAGCAGGTCTCAACCGTCTTAGGATTGCGGTATTTCACACCTGGCGTCGGACCGCTGCCTTTGGCGGCTCTAGTTGCTTTCCCAGCGCTTAAGCCGACCAGGTCTGCCCGAGACATTCCGAGCGTCGCCGCCCTCGCTTTCACCTCGTCGAGGAAACTCGACCTGGCACTAGCCATCTCTTCGTTCTTGCGCCCCATGGTGACCTTGATCAGCTCTTCCAGCTCTTGGGCGGATAGATTGTAGCACACAAAGAGAGATTGCCTTCGGGAAAGCTGCGCGTGATGAGAAACCAATCCGGCCCCAGCGGAATAGGGATCAGCACATTATTGATCTCTATCGAGCTCGGCGTGCCATTGCAGAATCCGTCGTCAAACGCCGCCCCGTAGCGCAGCGGCAGCGTGTAGTTGTGCGCGACAGGATTTTCGGATCCGTCCTCATACTGCGACTCGGTTATTATGTTCGTTTCGCCGGCCGTCAGCGGGCTTGGCAGCAGGAAAACGCAGGCCAGCGCAATAGTGCGGATCGTCGATCCAGCGACGCGTCAACGAACGCGGTCATCGGTCAGGAGCGGGTGGTCGAGCGGCTCGTGATCGCGCTGCTCACCAATGGCAATGTTCCGCTGGAAGGTCAAACCGACAAAATGAGTGTTGGCGACGCCTACCAGGTCACAGGAACGCTCAAACAATGGCAGGATAACGTGGCCGCGCTGGCCGTGGGCAACGACCGTCCAGCACTGTTCTTGGCCGCGTCGTTCACTGGTCCATTGCTCGACGTGTAAGGGGAGCGTTCTGGCGGCGTGCATCTCGTTGGCCTTTCGGCTTCCGGCAAGACCACGGCGACATTGATAGCGGCGAGCGTCTGGGGCAGCCCGACGAGCGACGCACAAATGCGTCCATGGTGCGGGACAGCGAACGGTCTCGAAGCAGCCGCGACTGAGACCTCCGACACATTGTTGCTCCTCGATGGAGATGGGGTTGGCCGACGCGCGCGAGGTCGCCGATGTTGTCTACATGCTTGCGAACGAGAGCGGGAAACAACGCTCCTCCCGGGACGGTTCAGCGCGACGGCGACAAATATGGAGGTCGCTATTCCTAAGCACTGGCGAACTGACGCTTGCCGCCAAGATGGGAGAGGCCAACAAACGCGTCATGGCAGGGCTCGAAGTTCGGCTGGTCACCCTGCGGGCGGATGCGGGCGCGGGGATCTGTTGATCAAGCGCAAGCTGTTGCTGGGAGCAACCAGCCGCCATCGCCAAGCGCTCGAAACAATCCCAGGAGAAGGAAGGGTGCGGGTTCACGTGGTATCCGGCGCAGACGATGCTGGATGATTGGATAGAGATGCCCTCGGCAAACCTGTATCGAACCCCGAGCCCGTGGGCTTCGTCAACGGTTCCGGACCGGAGTGCATGTCAGTGCCGAGAGACCAAAGGATATCACTCTTACGAACCCGTGGAACCCACGGGCAAGAACCCCGAGAGCAGACACGCGCGTCGCTGTAGGTGCGCCGCAACGTAGGGTCACGTGTCACTGACGGCCTGCCTGTGATCGCGGGAATTGAGTGCTGCGGCTCGCCAATTCCACGGCAGCAGCTCATGCAGGTGCAGCGCAGAATGATCGTTGATCCTCGTGAGCACGTCAGCCAGCCAGGCTCGAGGGTCGAGGTGGTTCAGTTTGGCGGCTCATGCCGCCCGCCGAACTATGCCGAATGGTCTCGCGTTTAACAGGAGGCGTCGTGGCCGGATGTGACCGGCTCGGCATAGTCCGTCCTGTGAGACCGCTTTCGATGGCGGAGAACAAAAATATCGAAGCGAGGTACCTGGGCAGACGCCAGCTGTTCTGGTGTTTCAGGAACGGGCCGCACCGTCCAACTTATCGAGCGCACGCGGCACGTCTCGTAGGGGGGATGGCTTGGTTCGCCATGGCAGTTGGCGATGTCTCAAAGTAGTTGGCGGGTTCCTGGGTCTGGATCGCGAGCCATCGCCGTGCACTGGTTGATCTCGATGAGCGCACGGTCGAACAGTACCCTTCGGCGCATGGCCGGGAAGGAGTTCCACCTAGCTAGCTTGATACGGGACGCTCCAAGTGCGTCCGACAGCTGGCTGCCCGGTGACCACAGATTCTGAACCATTGAAAGCCGATTTCATTTAAGTACAGCGTCGCTGTGCGCTGGGACCGGCTGCTCGCGCCGGAAACGATGTGGCGAACAACAACATGTCGCCAAGCGTAGTCATATAGCGGCTGATGTATGCGCGTTGTGAATTCAATCTGGGGTGGTTCCGACACGCTCGTCAAATAGGCTCCTAATCTGAGGTGAGTCTGCGTCATAAACGAAGTTGGGGGCGACGGCTCAAAACCCAACTGCTCTAGCCCGTCCTATTCATCGCAGGGCAGGGATTCGCTGGCGGATGTAGCGTAAGCGGCTGAACTGGCGGAGAGATTTGGTGTTGAACGCCAACCTCTTGCCGAGTCGGACGCTGCCACACCCGCCATGAATGACGATAGCCTGCTGCCGTTCTCGCTGCCATCTGTTGAGCGCAAGAAGATCACCGCCGCCTTCGATGGTGGCCGCATCAGTTCCGACGGCGGCGTGATGCTGTTGGCCTTGGCGGAGCGGCGCATGAGGATAGCCGACAGGCTTGCTGCGGAGATCATCGATCGGCGCGACCCGACGCGGGTTGTGCACGGGCTTCCTGATATCCTGCGCGCTCGCATGTTCGCCATCGCCTGCGGCTATGAAGATGCCGACGACCTCGATCATCTGCGCAGCGACCCTGCGCTGAAGCTGGCCTGCGGTCATTTGCCGGCCAGCGGGCGCGATCTGTGTTCGCAGCCGACCATATCGCGCTGGGAGAACGCACCCGGTTTGCGCGAGGTGATCAGGCTGATGCGGGTCATGGTGGCGCTGTATTGCGGCAGCTATGACAGGCCGCCCGCCTCGGTGACGCTCGATATCGATGACACCCTCGATGTCGTGCATGGCCATCAGCAACTGTCGATGTTCAATGCGCATTACGACGAACGCTGCTTCCTGCCGATCCACGTCTACGACACCGCCACCTCTCGTCCGGTGGCTGTGCTGCTGCGGCCGGGCAAGACCCCATCCGGGCGGGAGATACGCGGTCATCTGCGGCGTCTCGTTACGCATGATCCGTGGCTATTGGCCCCACACCCACATCACCATTCGCGGCGACAGCCATTATGCCCGCCCCGAGGTGATGGACTTCTGCGATGCCAACGGCATCGACTACGTGTTCGGCCTCTCCGGCAATGACGTGCTCCGCCGGCTGGTCGAGCCGGTCGCCGACGATGTGCGGGTGCGCCGCGCCGAGGCAAACGCGGCAGCGATCCGCCGCTACACCGAGACACGCTACGGCGCCAAATCGTGGCATGTCGATCGGCGCGTCGTCGCGCGGATTGAAGCCACCACGCAGGGTCTCGACATCCGCTATGTGGTGACCAGCTTCACGCACGGCAGCGCCGAGTGGCTTTACGACAGCCTCTACTGCGCCCGAGGTCAGGCCGAGAACCTAATCAAACTGCACAAGAGCCAGCTTGCTTCCGACCGCACCAGTTGCCGTTCGCCTCTCGCCAATCAGGTGCGTCTCGTGCTGCACACCGCCGCCTACTGGCTCATGCTGACGGTGCGCGACGTCATTCCAAAACCCCAGCCGCTCGCACTGGCGGAGTTCGCCACCTTGCGCGCCCGGCTGCTCAAGATCGCGGCCCGCATCACAGAGACCGCGACCCGCGTGCGCATCGCCTTCGCCGCTGCCTGCCCCGAGGCCGATCTGTTCCGCAGCATCGCTCGCAGCCTGCAACCCGCAGGACCGTGACCGCCGGGGCGCGTGCCCCGAACAGCCCGATCCCTGCAACCTCCAACGCCGCCCTCGCAACACTGAAAACCGCGCACAACTGCGCTGGATGCGCATTGCCGTCGCTCAGGGCATCTCAAAAGGCGTCAATTCATGAATAGATCGGGCTAAACGTCGGCGTGTCAGTATTGCAATCGTTCGGCGCGACATCTCGCAACCCAATCCAACACGAACGCGCTGCTGCTAATGTCCTGGGAATGCTGGGCCACATGCGTGCCCCGGCCTGCGCTTCCTCTACGCCGCTTCGGCCAGCACCAGGCGCCGTCGCAGCACCGCCTCGACCGGCATTGCCGCATACATGTCCTTCACCGCCTCGGTGATGGTGACGCCTGCGAGCGCGGGCGCCCATCGCCGCCCGGTTTGCTCGAGCAGCCGCGCGCCGCGCAGCACGAGCCGCCAGCGGGTCGGCGGCAGACAGAGCGCGCTGTCCCGCCGCTCTACACGATAGAGTGAAGCTGCCAGCAGCCGGCCGATCTGGCCGAACGAATACGGCTGGCCGTGGCCGAACGGCGTGCTCTCCCAGTAGGCCCACATGCCACTGCGGTTCGGGGCGACCACCAGAAGCCGCCCGTCATCCTTCAGCACGCGCCAGGTCTCGCGCAACATCCGTCGCGCGCTCTCCGCCGCCTCCAACCCGTGCATCAGCAGCACCCGGTCGAACAGCAGATCGGGGAACGGCAATGCGTCTTCTTCGGAAGTGCACGACAGGTTCGGTTCGCCCAGGGGCCAGCGGGTGGCGCCCATCTGCGCCGGCGTCAGCGCGACGCAGCGCGCCGCCTGGTCGCGCCAAAGTCGCAAGTATGGCTCGGCAAAGCCGATACCGAGCACCGACTGCCCGCGCAGGTTGGGCCACAGCAGCGTCAGGCGCTCGCACAGTAACCGCTCGGCCACCGCCCCGCGCGGCGTGGCGTAGAAATCGGCGGCGGCGTGCGTGTCGGCTGCCATGCAATTCCTATAGCACGACCGTCAGTTTCCGGTCGCGCCCGGCGGTGCTAGACTCGGGATATGACAGTCACAGCACAATCCGTCCCCATCCTGTCCGACAACTATGCCTGGATGCTGCGCGAGAGCGGATCCGGAGCGGTTGCCATTGTCGATCCGGCCGATGCCCAGCCGATCATCGCCGCTCTGGAGAAGGCCGGCGGACGGCTCGACCTGATCCTGCTAACGCACCACCACGCCGATCACATTGCGGGGGTCGACGAGGTGCGGGCGCATTTCAAGGGAGCCAAGGTGGTTGGCGCAGCCAAGGACGCGCACCGGCTGCCGAAGCTGGACCAGCAGGTCAACGAAGGCGATACCGTCGCATTCGGCAACGCCAGCGCCCGGGTGATCGACACTCCCGGCCACACGCGCGGCCAGATCAACTACTTCTTCAGCGATGGCGAGATACTGCTGTCCGGCGACACGCTGTTCAGCCTGGGGTGCGGACGGCTGATCGAGGGCACAGCCGACGAGATGTTCGCCTCGCTGCGCAAACTTGCCGCGTTGCCGGGCGCCACGCGTGTCTGTTGCGGCCACGAGTACACCGAAAGCAATGCGCGGTTTGCGCTGAGCGTCGATCCGAACAATGCTGCCCTGAAGGCGCGCACCGAGGAAGCGCATCGTCAGCGCGCGGGCGGGCAGCCGACCGTGCCATCCACGATGGCCAGCGAACTCGCCGCCAATCCATTCCTGCGTGCTCCAGACATCGCCACCTTTGCCGACTTCAGGGCAAAGAAAGACACTTTTAGATGAAAGCGAGCGATTGATCGACCTGCGCGATGCCTCCGCTTCGGCGGAGGCGGTGATCGAAGCGCTGGCATTGCAGCCACATCCTGAAGGCGGGCACTATCGCGAGACTTGGCGTGATGTTCCGGCGGATCGTTCGCGGGGCGCCGGCACCGCAATCTTGTTCCTGCTGCATCAAGGCGAACGTAGCCATTGGCATCGTGTGGACGGTGCGGAACTATGGATCTGGCAGGCAGGTGCACCATTGCTCCTCCAGATTGACGCGGATGCTGCACACACGCTTGGCCCAATGATCGGAAATGGCGAGTCGCTGCAGCAGTTGGTGCCGCGCAATCACTGGCAGTCGGCGCGCAGCCTGGGGCGATGGACACTGTGCAGCTGCATCGTCGCGCCCGCATTTTCCTTCAAGGGCTTTGAGCTCGCCCCGCTGGACTGGCAGCCTTCTCGCTTGTGACCGCGTCTCCCTAGGGTTACAGCATGTTGCGTTCCTGCTGCCCCGCAGTGGTTGAACTATCGACCGAGGCGGCGGTGATGTAGCTCAATCGCTTCGTCGAGCAAGCACCCAGTCGACGCGCTGTTCCGCGATCCGCGGGCCGCCCCGATACCCTCGCGTCGGTGCGGACGCCCGAGCCTGGCAGAGGCATTCCTGACGTTGGCCTTGGCGGAACCTATCCGGACCCCGCCGACGTTCCGCGAAGCTGCCCGTTCGCCTTCAATTGCTGCCGCACCGAATAGCCGGCCAATACTGTCAGTCAAGGATGGCACACCGAATACCTGTTGCCGAAATCGCCGCAGGAACATACATAGAACACGACCTAGATACGAGGCCAAGCCTTGGACGAAAAACTCGCCCGCAAGCTGCGCATCCTGGCGGACGCGGCGAAATACGACGCGTCGTGCGCGTCCTCCGGCGCGCCGAAGCGCGCGGCTGGCGTCGACGGTATCGGCTCGACCAGCAACGGCATCTGTCACGCCTACACACCTGACGGTCGCTGCGTCTCGCTGCTGAAGATACTGCTGACCAACTATTGCCAGTTCGACTGCGCCTATTGCGTTAACCGGATCTCATCGAACATCCCTCGGGCGCGGTTTCGCATCGAGGATGTCGTGACACTGACGATCGAATTCTACAAGCGGAACTATATTGAGGGCCTTTTCCTGTCCTCCGGCATCATCCGCTCGCCCGATTACACGATGGAGCAGATGGTGCCTGTGGCGAAAACCCTACGCCAGCAGCATCTCTTCGCCGGCTATATCCACCTGAAAACCATTCCTGAAGCCAGCCCCCTGCTGATCGAGCAGGCCGGTCTCTTGGCCGATCGTCTGTCAATCAACATCGAGCTGCCGACCGAGCGCAGCCTGCGCAGCTTTGCCCCCGACAAGAGCGGTGCGTCGATCCGCTCCGCCATGGGGCAGATGCGCACGCGCATCGAAGGCGCCCGTGCCGACCGCCGCCGCTATGCACCAGCCGGTCAGAGCACGCAGGTTATCGTGGGTGCCGATGCAACGACCGATGCGCAGATGCTGGCGACCACCGATGCGCTCTATCACCGCTATGCATTGAGCCGCGTCTACTACTCCGCGTTCAGCCCAATCCCCAACTCCAGCAGAACGCTGCCGTCACAGCCGCCACCCTTGAGCGGGAGCACCGGCTATATCAAGCTGATTGGCTGT
Organism: uncultured Alphaproteobacteria bacterium; assembly: GCA_963850535.1. GTDB lineage: Bacteria > Pseudomonadota > Alphaproteobacteria > Acetobacterales > Acetobacteraceae > JAMXLO01. The sequence goes on from CAWKMC010000009.1 coordinate 11,560, forward strand.
TGCGTCACTATGGCTTTAGCGTGCCAGAGGTTGTTGCAGGCACCGATGACGGCATGCTCGATCTGGAGATCGATCCCAAGCTCGCCTGGGCGCTGCGCAATCGGCATCTGTTTCCCGCTGATGTGAACACGGCCGACCGCGAACTGCTGCTGCGCGTCCCGGGCTTGGGAAAGCGCGCCGTCGATCGCATCATCCTCGCGCGACGCCATACAACGCTGCGCCTCGCCGATATTGGACGGCTGACCACGGCGCTGAAGCGCGCACGACCGTTCCTGGTTACGCAGGATCACCGACCTGTTCGCCTGACCGACCGCGGCGATCTTCGCGCCCGGCTGGTCCGCGCTGAACGCCAGCCCGACCTATTCGCGTGGCCCACCACAGCGTCGCCGTAGGCGCGGGCGCCGATCTGCCGGGCTTTCGCAATGCCGCACGCCTGTTGATCGCGCGCAACATCGCACCGCGCGATGTGACCTGGAACTGCAACGAGCAGCCGTCACTTCTCGGCGCCGAGATTTCGGGCGATTCGCAGCCGCTGATGCTGCCGCGCGCCGCCGCAGACCTGATTGACAGCGTGATCTGTCATCGTGACTCGGAGCGATACGCGCTGCTCTACACGCTGATCTGGCGTCTGCAGCACGGCGAGCGCGCTCTGCTCGATATCGCAAGCGACCCGCTCACGCACCGTCTGGAGAGCATGCGCAAGTCGGTACGTCGCGACATCCACAAGATGCACGCCTTCCTGCGCTTTCGCCGCGCCCCGGTCCCGGAGGGACACTTCGTTGCCTGGTTCGAGCCAGACCACCACATTCTTGCTGCGGTGGCGCCATTCTTTATCGAGCGTTTTCGCGGGATGATCTGGTCAATCATCACGCCACTGGGCTCGCTGCACTGGAATCGCGAACAATTGGTCTGCGGCGCCCCGGGTCGCCGCAGCGACGCACCCCTGGATGATGCGTTCGAGGCAGGCTGGCGCGGCTACTATGAGAGCGTGTTCAACCCGGCGCGCGCCAATCCGGAGGCTATGCGCCTGCACATGCCGAAGAAATACTGGCGGAACATGCCCGAAACCGAGGCCATCCCCGATCTGCTGCGATCCGCCGCCGCACGCGTCTGTACCATGCTCCGTGACGACAGCACGTCATGACGCTGCGACATCTGGTCGTCGTCCTAGGCGACCAGCTCGATGCCAACTCGGCCGCGTTCGATGGCTTCGATGCAGAGCAGGATGCGATCCTGCAGATGGAGGTTCGCGAGGAAGCGAGCTATATCCCGCAACACCGTCGGCGGCTCGCATTCTTCTTCGCCGCGATGCGGCATTTCCGCGACGAGCAGCGCGCCGCGGGACGTCGCGTTGAATACGCAGCACTCGACGACAAGGCCAATCGCGGCAGCCTGCGTGTTGAGCTCCAGCGCCAGGCGCGTCGATTGCATCCGCAGCGCATCATTGTGCTTGAACCAGGCGACTGGCGCGTGCGCGAACAGCTCGGCCGGCTGAACCTGCCAATCGAATGGCGCGAAGACCGTCATTTTCTTTGCTCACGCCGCGACTTCGTCCGCTTCTCTCAAAGCCATCCACACATGGTGCTGGAGACCTTCTATCGTTCCATGCGCCGCCGTCTCGGCGTCATGCTGCAACGCGACGGCAAACCGGTAGGCGGAAAATGGAACCTCGATGCCGACAACCGCGAGGCCTTTGGCCGCAAGGGACCGCCGCGCATCCCGCCGGTGCCACGCTTCTCGCCGGACGCAACGACGCGCGGTGTCGTCGCGATGGTGCAGCGGGAATTCCCCGACAGTCCCGGTCGGCTCGACGATTTCGATCTGCCGGTCAGCCGCGCTGATGCACTGAAGTCGCTCAGGGACTTTGTCGCACATCGGCTCGCAACGTTCGGCCGCTTTCAAGACGCGATGCACGGTGGCGAGGCTTTCCTGTTCCACTCGCATCTCTCCGGTCCGCTGAACCTGCATCTGCTAAGTCCACGCGAGGTGGTCGATGCCGCATTGAAGCAACACGATGTGCCGCTCAACTCGCTGGAAGGGTTCGTCCGCCAGATCATCGGTTGGCGCGAGTTCATCCACGGCATTTACTGGCGCCTGATGCCGCACTACGCGGACCACAATGCACTCGATGCCGATCTGCCGGTGCCACGCTTCTATTGGACTGGCGAGACGGATATGCGCTGCCTCAGCGAAGCGATCCGCCACACGATCGATCATGCTTACGCGCATCATATCGAGCGGCTGATGGTGCTCGGACAGTTCTGCCTGCTGCTGGGAGTCCGGCCATATGACGTGCATCGCTGGCACATCTCGATGTTCTGGGATGCCATCGATTGGGTGTCACTGCCCAATGCAGTGGGCATGAGCCAGCACGCCGACGGCGGCATTGTTGGTACCAAGCCCTATGCCGCGTCAGGAAACTACATCAACCGCATTAGCGATCACTGCCATCATTGCCGCTATGACCCGCGCAAATCAGTCGGAGATGACGCCTGTCCGTTCACCACGCTGTATTGGGATTTTCTCGCCCGCCACAAGTCGCGGTTCGCGAACAATCCCCGCATGGCGTACGCCTATCGCAACCTGGATCGAAAGGATCGACAGGAAGTGTCGGCGATCCGCCGCCATGCTGGAAAACTCAAGACAAAGTTGACCGCCCAGACATTCCTGTAAGCCAGCGCGGCGCGCAACCCTCCATCGCGTTGCGTGCCGGCCGAACGCGCGCGACAGTCGCAACGGAACTCGGGAGGACAAGCTCATGCCAGCAGACAAGCGGATCGCAATTGTTACCGGCGCAGCCAGCGGCATTGGTCGCGCGATGACCCTCGGCCTGCTCGGTGCCGGGATCGATGTCGCCGCCGTCGATCGCAACGAGGCAGGCCTCGCTGCCCTTGCTGCCACGGTGCAGGACAAGACCGGCACAATTCAGACGATCCCGGCTGACCTCGCGCGGCCGGAACTTTTTCGACGCAATCGTCTCTGCAGTGCTGAGCAGGTTCGGCAAGATCGACGTGCTGGTCAACAATGCCGGCATTGGTCAGTCCTCAATTAAACCGGATCAGCGGCGCAACCCGCTCCGCTTATGGGAAATCACACCCGATCAGTGGCAGCGGTTCGTGACAGTGAACGCCACGGCTCCGATCCTGATGGCGCGCGCCATTGTGCCGCACATGCTCCAGGCCGGCCAAGGCCGCATTATCACTGTCACCACGAGCCTTGGCACGATGGTACGCGAGGGCTACCTGCTGTATGGCGCCAGCAAGGCAGCTGCCGAAGCCGCTATGGCGGTGCTCGCTGCGGACCTGAAGGGGACGCGCGTCACCTCGAACGTGCTCGTGCCTGGCGGTGTGACGAATACGGCAATTGTTGGTGACGTAGCAGGCGATCGCGCGCGCATGCTGCAGCCCGAGATCATGGTGCCGCCGCTGTTGTGGCTAGCCTCCGATGCCGCCGCTGGCATCACCGCGCGACGCTTCGTGGCGATGGACTGGGATGCCTCGCTGCCCGGCGAACAGGCGGCAGAAAAGGCCGGGGTGCCGATCGCCTGGCTCGGCATCGCCCGCATGCCGGTCGAGCCGACCTGACGCAAGAGCCGCTCAGGGAACCACAAGGATAGGGCACGACGCGGTCTCGATAGCGCGCGCCGGGCCGTGCTGCCGACGAATGCCCTGGCAAGCCGGCTGCGGCTCGCGTGCCCTACGACAAGCAGATTGCTCGCATGCTGCCGCACCGCAGCGGCGATCTGCGCTGCTGCTTCACCGGTTCGCACCTGGCAGCCAACATGCATTCCGTATCCACTGGCGATGCGATCTGCCCGCGCGCGGAGCGCGTCCTGGGCAACTTCTGCCAATGCCACAGCCGGCGACTCTGGATTGTGTTCACGCTCCAGGTGCTGCTTGATGTCATCCTGCTGTGCATCGAGCACACCCACGACGGTGAGCAACGACAGTTCAGCACCGAACTTGCCAGCGATCGATCCCGCGAGCTTTGCGGCTCGCAATAACGGTGCCGAATGATCGATTGCGCAAATGATTTGTTTCATGACACATCACCTCCAAACGTCTGGACGGTTCGACGGCAACCGACAGAACCGCCCAGCAGGATGAGCCAGTCAGCGCGTAGTCACTTGCAAGCAACTACGCTGTTGGAACGCTGGTTGTTGCCTGGTTCCAGTCCCGTTGCGCCACGCCATTGGACCCCCCTGGTTGTCGCCCTGATTGCGGTTCTGCTCGAACTGGTAATTCGCCGCGCTGTCGCCGCCCTGGTTCTCGTTCCGCGGCGCGAACTGCTGATAGACGGCGTTGGCTGCCTAGTGTCCTGATCGACAAATACGTTATATTTCTGCCCCAACCGAGCGGAGAGAGGCAGAATGGCGAAGGGACGCGCGGTCGCGATCGTGCTGGATGAGATGCAGAAGGCGGCGTTGATGGCACTGACCCGCAAGCATGGCGCGCCGCAATCACTGGTGGTGCGGGCGCGTATTGTGCTGTCTGCGGCGCGCGGGCTGACCAACCAAGAGATTGCGGCCAAGCATGATGTCTGCGCCCACACTGCCGGCCTGTGGCGCAACCGCTTCGCCCGCGATGGCATGGACGGGCTATACGACGAGCCGCGTCCTGGCGCGCCACGTCGGATCGGTGACGATGAGATCGCCACCACGATCCGCAAGACGCTGCAGACCCGCCCGAAGGGCGCGACGCACTGGAGCCTGCGGACGATGGCGCGAGCCGTGGGTCATGCGCCGTCCACGATCCATCGGATTTGGCAAGCGTTCGGCCTGCAGCCGCATCGTTCGGAGACGTTCAAGCTCTCGGCCGATCCACTGTTTGTGGAGAAGGTGCGCGATATTGTCGGCTTGTATCTATCGCCTCCCGAGCGCGCCGTGGTTCTCTGTGTCGACGAGAAGAGCCAGGTTCAGGCGCTCGATCGATCTCAGCCCTTGTTGCCGATGCGGCCAGGCCAGGCCGAGCGGCGCACCCACGACTACATCCGGCACGGAACCACCTCGCTGTTCGCCGCGCTTGACGTGACGGCCGGCACCGTCATCGGCAAATGCATGCCGCGCCACCGCACCCAGGAGTTCCGCAAGTTCCTCGACGAGGTCGAGCGCAACGTGCCCGCCAGTCTCGACGTCCATCTCGTCATGGACAACTACAGCACACACAAGACCAAGTTGATCCGCAACTGGTTCGCCAAGCGGCCACGCTGGCACGTTCACTACACGCCCACTTCGGCATCATGGATCAATCAGGTCGAGCGGTTCTTCGCGCTGCTGACCGACCGCGCCATCAGACGCGGCGTGTTCCGCTCAGTCGCCGACCTTGAAGCCGCCATCACCGCCTATATCGACGCTACCAACGCTAACCCTAAACCGTTCAGATGGATCAAGAGCGCCGACGACATCCTTGCCTCAATCCAGCGCTTCTGCCTACGCACTCTCTCGGTGCAGGCCTAGAATGCCAGGGACTTCTGAATCAGGACACTAGTTCGTGGTGACTTTCTGCACCTGATCGCAGGCGTATCCCGTTCTGCTCAAGGCCAAACCCAGACCCGCAGCTGCCGAAATAGTCTTAAATGTCATCGGAAGTCCCCTTTGTTCGTGATCTCTTATAGGTGAAATGCGCACAGGTCGGACCAATGAGACATTGATCTAGATCAGGCATCAATCAAAAATCGGTGCTGCCCAGCGCACAACCGGCACCTGGCAGGGATTGAGAAGGCGGCTTTTGTGCGCTTGATACACGCCATGGCGTCGTCACAATGCCGCCCGCGCGCTATTTGTCATATGGAACATGTGGCCACCGGCATAGATCGTCAGCTGGATCCGTGCTCAGGAACCTGATCGAGCGGCAACTGCGTAGGCAGACATGGCGTCAACAGATCGAGTAACCCATGCGATATCAGCACTATCACGTGCGGGATCAAGTGCGAGGGCAGTGCGCAACGTGGTCATCGACTGTGGCGGACGCCAGATCCGATTGCCCAATCCTACGTGCAATTCACCTCGGCGTTGCCGAGCTGGTAGGCTGGAGTCCGGCCGCCGTGACGGGCTGGGGCATCGGTTACTCGCCGCAGCGGATCGTAGACACCTATCTGCCGCGCTGAGCCTCAGTAGCGACCGCTGCGATCAAGCTCTGAGAACAGGCGCCACGCGTGGAAAGCAAGGTCGTGTCGATCGGTCTGCACTGCGCCAAGCGGCCTAGCGGCGGATGATCGAGGCTACACGCGCGGCGTGCGGAGGCGATTTGCCGATGACCATAAGTCGAAAGCCGTGGGTCGTCGGCGGATTCTGACAAACATTCTGACAACAGACGAATATGAACTCGGTATTGAAACTCAACTTTGAGGTTTTCAGAGAGTTGTGGCGCGCCCTACTGGACTCGAACCAGTGACCCACAGCTTAGAAGTAAGATGAATTGCCTTTTTCTGGCCTCGTTCGGCTGTTGCTCATCGTAGGCAACTAGCCGGCCTGATGGAAATGATAGACCACGGGTGTCCACGCGAGTATACCAGCATCGCGCCGTTTTTGGACCCCCAATGGACCCCAAGCAGGCCCACAGCTTTGGCGCATCGGAGCAACCCATGCAGCGCGAAATCACCGACGCTTGGCTTCGCACCCTCGTCCCGCCCGCCACGGGGCGAATAGAGATATGGGACAGACGGGTGCGAGGCTTGGTGCTTCGGGTTACAGCGAACGGCACCTTCTCCTGGTCCGCTAGGGCGCGCACAGCCGAGGGCAAGAGGACACGGCCGAAGCTTGGCACGTGGCCCGCGATGGGCCTCTCGGAAGCCCGCAAGCTCGCCCTGGCGGCGACGGCCGATATTCAGCGCGGCGGCGACCCGGTCGCTGCGCGCAGAGCAGCGAAGGCGGCCCGTGCGGCGCGAGCAGGACTGCCGACCGTGGCGGACCGACTTGTTGAATGGCAGGCCGCGAAGGCCGGACAATGGTCAGACCGGTACCGAAGCGAGGTAGCGCGGCTGTGCTCGGTCGAAATTGTGCCAAAGCTCGGTCGCCGACCTCTTCTCGAGACAACCCGCCTAGATTGGACCGATTTGATCGCGGTGAAACATCGGCGTTCGGCTGGCGTCGGCTCGATGCTTTACCGCACGGCAGCGGCGTTTCTGAACCACGCCGAGGCGCACGGCTGGGTTCCGTTGCCTTTGTTGCCGCGCAAGGGGTTAGCAGTCATCGCGCCAGCTGTGCCCGCGCGGGAACGGACGCCCCCCGATGCCGAACTTCGCTAAATCTGGCTCGGTGCCGACACGATGCGGCCGAAGCCTCGGGCATTCGTGCGTCTGCTGGCGATGACTGCCGCGCGGGAGATGGAAGTGGCCGATATCGCAACCGGCGAGATCGACTTCAACGCCGGCCGATGGGCAATTCCCGGCGAAACGACCGAACCGCCGTGGCATCGTTGTGCCGTTGCATCCCTTGCTCATCGCCGATTTGCGTGCCGTGTGGCCTGTGCACGGCGAGCGCGCCGGCCCGACCTGGCGGTTGCTCGGCGGCATCGCCGGTCGTGGCCTGCGTGGCTTCACCCCAATCAAATTCGCCCTCGACAAGCCTCTGGCGTCACGGGATGGCGCTGGCACGATTTGCGGCGAACCGCGCGAACCGGCTGACCAGGCTGGGTGTCGCGCGCGACCACGCGCGAAGCAGCCCCCCGTTGAACCACGTCACCGGGCGGACCGCGTTGGAACGGGTCTACGATCGCCACGATTTCGCGCCGGAGGTAATAGCCGCAATCGGGCGCTGGCAGGCGCACGTAGCGGCACTCGTGACCGACCCACCGACCGCCGACGTCTTACCGCTGAGCGCAGCACACAACTATGAGCCGGTCGTTACCCAAAGAGTAGGACCCAACCCTTTGATCGCCGAACTTCAGCGAGCCATTGCTACCGGAGACGAACGTTTTCGGAAACCCTTAACCCAATTTCTTCTGTGGATAGGTGAGCATCAGCAGAAAATTGAGGGGGCCCTCGTCGCGTTTAGGCTTCTGGA
>CAWKMC010000010.1:0-600368 GCA_963850535.1 uncultured Alphaproteobacteria bacterium
CCTCGACGCCTTCTTTCTTCAGGCACTTCGCCAGGATTTCCGAGCCGGTCAGTTCTGCCATTGGTGCGTCTCCTTCAGCCGATCACGCCACTGTTCTTCAGGCCGCCGATCGCGTCACCACCCAAGCCGAGCCAGTCGCTCAGCACCTGCTCGTTGTGCTGACCCAGGATCGGCGACGGAGTGACCGGCGGTGGCCTGCCGTCGAATCGCACCGGCCAGGCTGGCATGCGGAACGTCCCGTTCCTCGGATGCTCGATGGTCTGGAAGATGCCGCGCTGCTCGAAGGTCTGATCGTTGTAGAGTTCCATCGTGTCGAGCACGGCGCCAGCCGGTACGCCGGCTGCGCCGATGATCTCCATGCATTCCTGCTTGGTGTGCCGCTTGGTCCAATCCGCGATCATCGTGTTCACCTCGTCCGCGTGATCGACGCGGGCGGCCGGCGTTTCGAAGCGTTCGTCCCTATCAGGTCCTCGCGGCCGATCACCTTCAACAATCGCCGCCAGTGGTCCGGATTGGCACGGCTGGTGAAGACGTAGACGTAGTCATTCGAACCGCCGCCCTTGCAGGGGAAAGTCCCCATAGGCGGAGTAGTGTTGGAGACGCTGCTGTTGCCCGCGCGCCCCGCGGCCTGCTTGTTCCCATTGCGAAACTGCGCCGCGAACGCAATGCGAATATAGTGCAACATTGCATCCTGCATCGCGACTTGCAGGTGATCGCCCTGCCCAGTTTCCTTGCGCCGATACAGCGCGCCCAGGATCGAGATCGCCAGCAGCATGCCAGTGCCGGTATCGCCCAGCGATGGTCCGGGCTTCAGCGGCTGGCCGTCGCGCTCACCGGTGATGCTCATCGTGCCGCCGCACGCCTGCGCGATCATGTCGAACGCCAGGTTCTTCTCGTATGGGCTGCCTTCGCCGAAGCCCTTCACCTGGCAATAGATGATCGACGGATTGATCTTGCGGATCACATCGATACCAAGCCCCAGTCGCTCGATGGCGCCAGGGGCAAAGTTCTCCACCATTACGTCGGCCTTGGCGGCAAGGTCCTTGACCAGCGCCAGGCCTTTCGCGTCCTTCAGGTTGACGGTGATGGACTTCTTGTTGGCGTTGAACAGCAGGAAATACGGATCATCCTTCTCGGCCTTGCCGCCCAGCGCTCGCCCGGGATCGCCGCCACCGGGGTTTTCCAGCTTCACCACGTCGGCACCGAGCCAGGCCAGCGCCTCGGTGCAGGACGGGCCCGCTTCGAATTGGGTGAGATCGAGAATCTTCACCCCCTTGAGACAGGTCTGCCCGTCCGACATAGCCGTTTCCTCCAATTCTCTGAGTGTTGGAGAGGCTACAGCGAAGCAGGGTGGGCGTCACCCCTTGGGCGACTTGGCCTTGGCGCGCATACCGTCGTGGGTGACAGTAGTGACGCATTGTGCGAGGCAGATATGCTTTTCCTGGTGATCAGCGAACCGCGTCCAGAGGCACCGAGTTCCGTTCTTGGTTCTCGCCGTCGATACTGGGAGTGGATTGCTCCACTGCAGAGGACCGGACAGGTGCGCTCGGTCTATGCCAGGGTTGGCCGGGGAGCAGTGGTGCTGTTCGATGTGCCGTCGAACGAGGTACTGCACCGGCGGCTGAACGAATGGCAGGAAATCATTCCGGTGCGCTTCGAGGTGCATGCACTGATCGATCCCGCGGCTGCGCAAGACTATCTTCGGGAGGGTGATACGGGCTGCTGAATTGCATGTCCTCGTCTACGAGTGTTGCGCCTGGAGCAGAGAACGCCATCTGCTCAAGGCCAGCTCGACCCGCCAGGCAGTCAATCACGAGTTCGCGGAACCAGGTCATGTTCTTACGGCGTATGAACGACGGTGGTCGAGTTCGAGGGGGCCGGCTCAGGCGTCACGACAGTGGTCGACGCGCGTGGCGGAGGCGCAGTCGTCTCGGCGTGAATACACCCGGCGAGACCAACGAGTACGAGCGGCAGCAGTAATATGAAGCGCATTCGAGGTCTCTCCCAGGCTCGATACGCAGAACAGATAATTCGCGGCCTCGGATGACCAAATGCACGCCATGGTGACTGCCATAACGATGGCGTGATGAGATTAGCGCCGCGCCTGGGGCGGTCCGGCGCGTGCCACCAGAAGTGTGGCTAGAAATTCCGGAGCTAGATCTGCGAATATCCCGACCCGGGGCTATCCACGCCGCGGCCTACGGCTTTATCGATCCAGCCGAACTCTTTGAGGATCTGCTGGCTGTAGGTCACCCGGCCGTTGACCTTCTCGGCCGGCTCGCTTGCCAGCAGCAACGCAGCGCGCGCCATCATGGTCGGTGGTTCGCCGCGCCTGTCATCCATGCCGGAAACCAACTTGTGGTACACCGTGCCCGGTGTTGGTACGATCTGGGAAGGCGATACGGCCGCCACCGTGATCCCGTCGTATTGCGCGACTTCCTGCGCCAGACCTTGCGTGAACCGCTCCAGCGCCGCTTTGACCGCGCCGTACATTGTGCCGCCTCGCACCGTCCTGTCGGCATACGGGCCACGACCCGGGCCGATCGCAGATCCGGAACTGATGTTGATGATGGCGCCGCTGCGCCGAGGGATCATGTCCTTCAGCACCTCCTTTGCCAGCATGAACGGCCCGTGCACATCAACCGCGAAGGCACGAAACCAGCGGTTGGTCTGCATCTCGGTGATCGGCTGGTAGTAGGTGAGTGCGGCGTTATTCACCAGAATATCGATCGGCCCGTAGTCACGCGCAGACTGCACCAGTGCGATGCACAACTCCTCGTCTGACACATTGGCGGCAACCGCCTTCGCCTCGCCGCCTTTGGCGCGGATCAGTTCGACGGTGCGCTTCAGCGTGCCTTCCAGGAACGGATGATCGCCTTCGTTGTAGGTGCGCGCGGCGCACACCACTTTTGCACCCTCTTCGGCGAACAGCTCGGCGATCGCTTGGCCGATGCCGCGGCTTGCGCCGGTGACGATCGCCACTTTGCCGTCGAGCTTTCCCATGTCCTATCTCCGATCCTGCAGCAGCCGGCGTGCGATCACCATACGGTGCACTTCTGATGGGCCTTCATAAACCCGCATTGTGCGCACCTTTTGCGCCATGAGCTGCAGCGGCAATTCCTTCGCCACTCCCATCGCGCCGAAGGTCTGCATGGCGTGATCGATTGTCTCGGTCGCCATCTCGGTCCCGTACAACTTCACCATCGACGCCTCGGTGCGAACATCCTTCCCAGCGTCGGATTTTGCGGCGGCGTCGTAGACCATAAGCCTGCAGGCATGAATTTTCATTGCGGCTTCCGCGATCCACCACTGGATCGCCTGCCGGTCGGCAAGGCGTTGCCCGAAGGTCACGCGCTGCTTGGCGTGCTCGATCATCATATCGAGGGCCCGTCGCGTCATGCCGACGCACCAAGCCCCAATCTGCAGCCGACGCACGGTCAGGCGAAGCTGCATCGGCGCGAAGCCTCTGCCCTCCTGGCCGAGAAGCTGGCTGCTTGAGACGCGGCAGTCATCGAATGTCAGCTCGTAGGTGCGCTGACCGCCGACCATCGGAATTTCGCGCTCGATGTTGAAGCCCTTGGCGCCTCGCTCGACGATGAAGGCGGTGACTCCCTCATGGCGCTTGCCCTCGCCAGTGCGCGCCATAACGATAACGAAATCGGCCTGCGGCACGCGGCTGACCCAGATTTTCCTGCCGTTGATCACCCAATTATCACCGTCCTTCGCGGCGCGGGTGATCATGCCGGCGGGGTCGCCTCCCGCACCGGGTTCCGAGATCGCGATAGCCGAGTGCGCTTCACCGCGTGCGTACGGCTCCAGATATTTTCTGCGCTGTTCCGGATTGCACACCGCCATCAGCATGTGCAGGTTCGGACTGTCGGGGGGGAAGGTGAACGGGACGCAGGTACGGCCCTGTTCTTCATATACACCGATCAGAGCGACGGTCGGCAGGTTGGCGCCACCGAATTCTTCCGGCACGTCCAGCCCCCACAGCCCAAGCTCGCGGCACTTGCCGAGCAGCGTTTCCTCTTCCTCGGCATTCAAAGCGGATTTTTGGCCCGACATCTCGCGCGCGAGGACCGCTTTTTCCAACGGCATGACGTCGCGGTCGATGAACTTCGCGACCAGGTCCTGCAACATACGATGTTCTTCAGAGAGCTCGAACATGGGTCGGCATCATTCCTTCAGCATGATCAGTGCATCGGCGATGGTCAGTCCCGAGCCGTCGTCGTGCAGGATCACCGGGTTGAGCTCCATTTCCGCTATACGGTCGCGATATGCGAGCGCGGCCTGCGACAGGTTGGCGATCAATTCCGCTGCGGGTGTCAGGTCGATCGAAGCGGAACCGCGAAAGCCGGTCAGCAGCGGGGCGGACTTAAGACTTTGCAACATGTCGGTCGCCTCTGCCGCATCGACCGGTGCCGGCCGATGCACCACATCGCCCATCAGCTCTACCATGGTGCCGCCGAGACCCACCATCATGATCGGACCGAAGGTCGGATCGTTCACCATGCCGATTACAAGCTCACGTCCGCGCGGTGCCATCTTCTGCACCAGTACGCCTTCGATCCGCGCGGCCGGCTTGTACTGCTTCGCCGACGCGATGATGCGGTCAAATGTGGCGATAACGCCCTGTCGCTCTTTCAAGTCTAGAATTACGCCATCTGCTTCGGTCTTATGCGCTATGTCGGGCGAGGCGATTTTCAGCGCCACGGGATATCCGAGCGCATCGGCTGCCTGTGCTGCTTCGGCAGCAGATCCCGCCAATCGCTCATGCAACTCTGGCAGGCCGAAGGGTGCAAGCAGTGCTTTGGCGTGATGCTCGGTGAGTATCGAAGGCAAGTCATCGGGTAGCGGTGGAAATGCCGTTTTGCCCAGTAGCGGCAATGGCCGCGCCACAGTCTCGGCATAGCCAGCCAGGCGGCTCATCGACACGCCCACGTTGCGCAGGTCACTGTGTACAAACAGGCCACAGCCTGCCGCGCTGCGTCGGCCAAACTCCGACGGAATGGTATAGGTCCACACAGTCATCGGCTTGCCGCATCGCTCTGCCGTTGCGCGCACGCGGTCGGCTTCGAGTGATACACGCGTCTCGCTGGTCAGTGACGCGATCAGCACGAGCATGTCGATCTCATCTGATTGCGCCAGTGTTTCCATCGCTGTCATTAGGGCGGGGCCGGTGTTTGAGCCCTGCGCAGTGACGTCGACCGGGTTGCCGGGCGCGCCGTAGGACGGCATGACCGCCCGTAGCGCTCTCTGCGTCTGTGCTGACAGAGGTGGGACGATCAGGCCGTGAAGCGACAACGTGTCGGCCATCCAGGCACCCCCGCCTCCCGAAGGCGTTATTATTCCGGCGCGCCGACCCTTGGGCAGCGGGCAGGTCAGCAGGATGCCGGCGATTGCCACCGCTTCGTCTGGATCTTCCGCTTCAATCACCCCGTAACGCTCGAAGACTGCGCGATACGCGGTGTAGGAGCCTGAGAGCGACGCGGTGTGCGAAGCGGATGCGCGCGAACCGGCATCCGAGCGGCCGATCTTGATCGCGATGACCGGCTTGCGCAGTTCTCGTGCCTTCGCCAGTGCCGCAATAAAGGCAGGGCCGTTGCGTACCGCCTCGCAGAACAGCATGACGACGTGCGTGTTTGGATCCTCGACCATGTAGTCAAGGAAGTCAGCCATATTCAGGTCGGCCTCGTTGCCGGTGGAGATCACATAGGAAAAGCCGATCCCGGCTGCCTTGCCGCGGTTGAACAGCGCAAAGCCAATACCGCCTGATTGCGCGATCACGCCGACACGGCGTTGCGACACCAGGACCTGGCTCTCGTCTTCCTTTATTTCGACAGTGGGGCTGAAGGTGGTGGCGATCCTGCCCAGTGCGTTGAAATAGCCCTCGCAGTTCGGACCACAGGCGCGGATGCCGGTGCGCTGTGTCACCTCGACGAGTGCCGCCTGCATGTCGCGCGCGGCGCCGCCCTCCTCGGCGAAGCCCGAACTGATGATCAGTGTGTTCTTTACCCCGGCGCGTGCGCATTCTTCGAGAGCAGGCGCGACGCCTGCGGCGGGAATAGCAACCAAAGCCAGGTCCACCGCTTCACCGACTGCGCCAATCGAGGCGTAGCATTGCAGGCCAGCAATCTCCTGATAGCTCGGATTGATCGGCAGGATCCGGCCCGGGTAGCCGTTCTCGCGCAACTGGTGCAGCAATCGGCCGCGGATGCGATGCAGATCGGGGGATGCGCCAAGCACCGCGATCGATTGCGGCCAGAAGAACGATTGCAACGGATGAGCGCTTGTCCCCGGCGCGTCAGAGTTCATGCCGGCAAACCTGTGAGGAATGATTCCATGGCTCGGTTGAAGGCCGCCGGCTGGTGCAAATTGGCTGCATGCCCGGCGTCTTCGATCATCACCTTCCGCGCGCCGGGAATCTTGCGCGCCATATAATCCGTTGCGGCCAGAAAGTTCGTGTCATTGCTGCCGACCAGCACCAGGCTGGGGACAGCGATTGAATCCAGCGATGCGATCACCGAAGCGTCGTGTTGTGTCAGCATGCCGCGTGCCGCGTGCGCAAGTCCGGATGCGTTGCGGTGCTGACTCATGCGCACCTCGTCGCTGCCGCCGAGTGCCGTCAGGCCGCGCGCTTCGAGATCATCCGCGCGCTGTCGCGCCCGTTGGTTCCACGCCTGGCGCGCATCAGTGTTGCGGAAGCCGGGACCGGTATCGAAGATCATCAAGGCGCGCGTCATCGCCGGATGCGCGCGATGAAACGCAAGCGACATGTAGCCGCCAAGCGAGAGCCCGCCGATGATGGCGCGCTGGATGCCGCACGCGTCCAGAATGGCCGCCATGTCCTCTACAGTGGCGGCCTCGGAATATGCAGCGGGATCGTCCGGATAGTCGCTCTGGCCATGGCCGCGCATGTCCCATACGATGAACTGATAGCGGTCCTGTAGCGCAGCGATCTGGCCGTCCCACATCCGGCAGGTCGCGCTGTAGCCATGCGACAGCAGGATGACGGGCCCGCGTCCATGTACTTCGTAGTGTATCGCCACGCCATCGCGGTCGAGCGTTGCCATGGACCAGTTTCCTCGGCTGCTACTGGCGGGTAAGGTCGCACGCGGTGCATTCCAGCGGAAGAGCAGGGCAGGGAACCATGGCGAGTTACGAGCACATCGGCATCGAACAATCCGGTATCATCGGCACGATCGAGATCCGGCGCGGACCTAACAACTTCGTCGACACCGACATGGTCGCCGAGATCGCTGATGTGCTCGAGATGTGGGACCGCACGCCGGAGGTGCGCGCAATCGTGCTGTGCGCCGAGGGCAAGCATTTCTGTGCGGGCGCGGATTTCGGCAGCCGTGGTCCGGATGGAGTCGTGCGCGGCACCAAACGCGGACGGCATCTATACAAGGAAGCTCAGCGGCTGTGGCGCACCGGCAAGCCGATTGTGGCGTCGGTGCATGGCGCGGCGGTGGGCGCGGGAGTTGGCCTCGCGGTGATGGCGGATTTTCGGGTGACCTGCCCGGAGGCGCGATTTTCGGTGAACTTCACGCGCCTTGGTTTTCATCCCGGGTTTGGCCTAACCGCAACGCTACCGCGATTGATCGGGGGGCAGCAGGCATCGTTGCTGATGTATACTGGACGGCGCATCACCGGCGAGCAGGCGCTTGCGATCGGACTGGCGGATTATTGCGTGCCACTGGCCGAGGTCCGTCATCGCGCGGCTGAACTTGCGACCGAGATCGCGCAGTCGGCGCCACTGGCGATCGTCGCAACCCGGGAAACCCTGCGGCGCGGTCTGGCGGATGCCGTGGCAGCTGCGACCGAGCGCGAATACGAGGAGCAGGACTGGCTGCGCAATACCGAGGACTTCCGCGAGGGCGTCAAGGCGATGGCGGAACGACGCCTCCCGAACTTCGGGGCGCAGTAACCCATCTAAGGCTACGTTCGCCGCCAGATCGATCGGGGGTCGAATCCGATTCGGCGGCCGCAGAGCAACTCCCAATGCAGGTAGTAGCCAGCAATGGCATTGTATAACGCCCGGACAATCAGACCGGCAGACGGTCTGGGAATTCTATAACGCCACCATAACGTCAATTAACCTCTCGGTAACAACGCCTTGGCAGTTTTCTATCGCGACGCACGCGTATGAAATGTTTGGCATGCAATCGCTGATTGCGGTAAGCAGTCGTTGGTGGAGCCAAGGTCACGGGGATGGATCTGAGACCCGTCAACAGGATGGACGCTCACTGCGGGGAAATACCATCGGCCCCTGATATCGTGACTCCGGTCACGTCACCGTCAGATGCTGCAAATCTGCCGATAAGGAGAAGAACATGGCGTCGGTAAGCGTTCCGGGCCCAGGCGGCACGACGATCACCCAGACTTTCAGTAACTCGTTCAACAGCGCGCTGGCGAAGAGCATTGCTGACGCTCTGGCGAATGCGGCCAACAAAGGCGACCTTTTCATCCAGACTGTTACTGGGTCCGTCAGCGCCCCGGTGAACAACTCTGGGAAGATTGGCGAGCTTGTCGTAATCCCGGGCTCGATCGGCGATGTAACGGTGCCCTCGGGTTCCAACTACTCATTTGTAGTCGATAACAGCGCCGGACCGGATACGATCCACGGCAGTACCCCGGGTCTGTCGATTATGGGGGGTGGCGGCACACACACCATCATCGACCCCTCGCTGATCACACTGGGGGATACCTCCAGCGGTAGCAGCAACGCCGTAACAATTACTGGGGCCGGCGACAACGTTGCGGTGGGCAATGGCACGAATACGCTCACCGGCATGGGATCCGGAACGATGTCGGGCGGCTTTGGCAACGACACGTTCATCGAGGTGGGTGGTGCATCCTATTTAATCAACTCGCAGGGCTTTGGCGACACAATTCGCGCTGCCGATGGCGGGACCACCGTGAATTCCAGCGGCCCAGGCGCGATGATTGTTGCCGCGGGTAAGGGCGCACTCACGGCGTCCGTATCCGGTGGAGCAACAACCGTACCCGGGACATCAGGGTCGCAGGTGTTTGGTGGCGCAGGGGCGCTGACAGTAACGGTATCTGGCGCCAACGATTCAGTTTTTGGCGGCAGGGGTGCCGCCGACGTCACCCTGTCCGGCAGCGCGGGTGCGTTGGTTGCCGGCAACACCGCCGAGTTGACGGTGCTCGACAATGGGGCGGGCGATACGATCGATGCAGGAGTGAGCTTTACGTCCGTGACCGCGCCTGGCGGTTCTGTTGTTGTCGGTGGATCGGGACCATTGAACTTTGTGGGTGGTACCGGCAAGTCCACGGTACTTGGCGGCTCGGGCTCTGCGACCGTCGCGGGGAGTAGTGGTGACACGACGTTGTTCGGCGCTGCTGGTGGGTCGTTCACCTATGTGAATGCTACTCCGGGTAGCCTGTTCTACCAGGGAGGCGCCGGCAACGAGACAGTTGACGCCAGCTTGTCAAAGGCTGGTGCGTTGATGCTGGCAGGTCGCGACCCAAGCGGCAATGATCTGGTGATCGGCGGGGTGGGCAACGACGTGATCATTGGAGGGACCGGACCCGAAACTCTGGTTGGCGGCGGGGGGGCAAACTTCTTCGATTTTTACAGTAGTCTGGGCGGCCCAGCGGTCAACGCCGTTATCGGCGACTTCAGTGCCATAGACAATGTGCTTCTGGTAAGCTACGCACCTGGCGAGGCTGCGGCAGCGATCGCCGGCGCGACCACGACGGGTAGCTCCACGACGATAACCCTATCCGACAATACCAAGATCACATTCACCGGTGTCACGAGTTCCGCAGCACTGACAGGCCATATCCAGCAAGCTTAAGCCCCGCAGGTGTCCACATCTGTCGCAATGGGTTGCGAGGAGGTCTCTAAATCCTCAGCTGTGTCTGCCATTCCCCAACTCGCTCCTTTGGGATCAGGAACCAATCCCAATAAGACAAGTCACATACATGCTCCCACGTGGTGCAGTTTGGGCAGACTGCACCAAACAGGTCCCCTATCTTGTAATCGATCGAGTCCGCAATGTCGTAAAGTGAACGAGCGGAGAGGTCATATGCGCTATAGCTCGGACTGCCGTATTCGACACTTACATAGGGTCGGAACTGTGACAGCAGCCTGACGGCGCCCCGAAGACAAGCGATCTCGCCGCCTTCCACATCGATTTTTACAAAACTTAGGTTCGAGATATCTGGCAAGAACTCGTCGAGTCGCCTGACAGACACATCAATACGGGTCGGATCCGCCAATTCCGGATAATTCGAGACGCGCTCACGAAGGCCGCTCTCGCCTGGTGTGCCGCGCATGTAAGTAAACTGCGAAGTCCCTGAGAAATCGCTCAGAGCGCACTCCTGAATTTGAACAGGACAGTTGAATTCCTTCTTTCTGAGAGCCATTGCTAATTCAGGCAGAGGTTCGAAGGCAATGACTGTCCCTTCGGCACCTACCAGATCGGCAAACACAGCCGTGTGGCGTCCTGCGTGGGCTCCCACATCGATGACCGTTGTCCCGCGCGAGACGAGGCGACGGTAGTCGTCCTCCAAGATGTGCTCGTAATCGGGAATAATGCCGTGTGTAGTGTGGAACCGTGCCATCAATTGGGCATGGCGTTCGAATGCACTCTCCTCAACGAACCGCGAGCGAGCGCTGACTGCACGAATTTCGGCCTCAATTCCAGCTAGACCTGCGCCCAGTTCGCGTACTCCAGACGCCAAACCGTTGACGCCGAGCACCGATCTTAGTGCGTAGACAAGGGGCTTCAGTATTTCGCGCGAAGTCGCCATTGCGTCTTAATCCGGAAGGTCGCACCAAAGATGTCTCTCATGTCTCCTAAGTCCTCCCAACAAAGTTAAGGATCGTGCAATGTGCTGCTCGAGCCGTTGCGGAATTACGCTGTGATGAAGTGGCGGTTATAGGACATCACAGGTCAGGGTTTTCAACAGTAAGAACACCATCGCTGTTATCGAAGGCTTCATCCCCGCGAATGTGGTGACCGTAGGGTTCGATAGAGTTTATTACTTGCCAACCAGCCTTGCTCAAGAGCTGTAAGAGGTCGCGATGAATATCGATCGTATGCGTGCCTATACTAAGCAGACGCACTTTGCGTCGCAGAAGTTCCAGAGAGGGTGGGATCACCTGGATCTCCGCATGCTGAATATCCACATCCATAAAATCAATTCGTGGCAAAGGCGCCAAAATGTCCGCCAATCTCAGCGCACTGACGAAGCCGATAGAGCCGGAACCAGGTGGTATTACAGCTACCTGTTTGACAAACTCCGCGGTCCAGGTTTCGGGCGCCCCAAGGCCGATGGGACGCCGCGCGTTTTCATCAGTTAGTACCCCGTTGTTCAGCGTAATGCCGCCGCGGCTAAGTCGGTGCATGAGGTCAACGGCGTTTTCTTTGTCAGAGATAAGAGAGGAGAGCACCTCGAGGGTGCTCGCATCGGCCATTTGATTTCCAAACCCGCGAGGCTGCAGAAAGAACAATTCCGGAGCGGGGAAAGCCGAGACAATTCCGTTAATGATCCAGTGCTCGTCTGCGTCGAGCCCGTTCGCCGCAAAATGATGTCTGCACCAGTCAACATAAGTGGGCAGTGCTTCCACAACCACCAAAAACGGACGAATCTCCGGTCTCAGCGTTCGAAGAACAAGGGCCGCATCCACCGCTCGCGGGCCGTTGCCACCGCCGAGTTCAACCATAACATAGGTGTTCTCTGCACTTAGAGCGCTGCGAATGATGTTTGCTTGTTCGAAATAATACTCGCCATCACCAAATGTAGGCTGCCGTGTAGACTCAAAGCGTTGATCAGCTGCAAAGACCTCGGCCAGTCTGCCATCGGAAAGCCAATGAGCCCAAAAATGAGCCGCCACCATAGCGCCCGTAAACGTAGGAATGTAGCCCCTAGGCACTTGGCCCGACCAGGGGTGTAGAAGAGCAAGAAGTTCGTCGTTCGAAAGATGCCCTTCGGGTCCGCGGCTTGGCACTTCATATATTAACTTTGTGCGTTCGTTAGGTACAGGCCTGCTGGGGCGCGCAACCGTTGGGGCCTAGCGCAGTCAGCGCGCGAACGTCGGTTCGATGACACACTGTTACCGCGTCAATCAGATCGACAATGGGCTGTAAAGTGTTTGTCCAGGTGATCGTATCGAGAATCTCGCTCTGCGTGAGTGGCGGGACGTCTCCCGACAGCACACGTTGCATCGCATAGCCAAACTGTTCACGGGTCTCCGCGATGACTACTCCCGATAGAGTTGTGAAGCGTTCATTGCCACGAAAGGCCTTCATTGTGCCAACGATCGGGTGGCCAGCAAGCAGTGCCTCCGCGGTTTTTAGATTTGAACCGCCACCGTAGGTCACTGGCAGCAGCAGTCCTGCGGCATTTTCTATCAAGCAGTCCAGTGTTGCTGGTGAAACCTCTCCGAGAAGTATCAAACGATCACTTCCGGCAATAGACCCGGCGGCCTTCCGAAGATGTTCGGCAATCATGTCACACACAGTGCCCGCAACTAAAATGCGGTGCTCAGAGCCTAGGGACGCCAGGCTCTTCATTGCAAGGTCAATAAAGCCGGCACCGTTTGGTGGGTGCGCGCTTGCTACAAACAACAGATAACGCCACCATGGCTTGACGATGTCGGGAAGCACTCCACGAAGGTGACTTCGTATCCGACGATCGGCCCCGTTTGGAGCGACGACAACGGGGCAAGTCGTCCACTCTCTATAAATAGCTGCGTCAGCCTCCGTCGTTGCGCTGACAGCCGCGGAAACGGCAACGAGCTCTCGCTCAAGCCCTTCTATCTCAAGCGCAATGATATCTGCATCATTGATGCCTGCTTCTTGCAGGATACGTCGCTTGAGATCAGCCTCGCAGTTGTAGGAATTGTAGATTACCGGCGTTTGTAGACGAGGCGGCAGCTGTTTGACCGCGGGCCATAGCCAAGGGTGCTCGAGCATTAGTATGTCTGGTTGTGCTCGCTCCACGAGCCGCATAAATGCTGAAAAACATTCGGTATCGTGGGCGAGAACCTCTCCGTTGGTCAAATCATAGACCTGCCAAATATGGTTGTAGCGGGGCGCAACTGTTGCATGATCCAAGTTGACGACTGGAGGCTGGTACTTGCTATTGGGATGCCAGGCCGCGCGGTAGATCGGGCATCGTACTACGGTGAATCCTGCTCTTTCTAGCGCCTTGCCGGTTTGATGGGCACGTATTTGTCCCCCGTCTCGCGGCCGCTCCGATGGAAACGGCAGCATCTGGAGAATGCGTGTCAAGCGCTGACCTCGGTTTGGCAAAACATTCTGGACAAATGGCCTTTTACGTTGCGGGCAGTATCGCTCCAGGTAGGAATCTCCTTTGCAGCTATCCGTCGCCGCGGTGTCCGCAACTCAGTGATAATCGCTGACCGCCAAGCCGAGCGATCGTCCGGATCGATGATTGTGGCGACGCCGAGGCCCGCTTCTGGTATTGCGCCTCGGTCGGACGCAATCACCGGCCGTCCATGCTGTAGAGCCTCAACCACTGGTAACCCCCATCCTTCGTAAAGGCTGGGGTACAAGAACAAATGGCAATTGTCGTATAGCCAGGACAAGCCAGCGTCGGTGACCCCTTGAAGCCAGAATATCCTGGTACCGAGCAAAGGCGAGGTACGCAGCTGATCCAAGATGTCGTCAACTCTCCAGCCCGTCATGCCGACGATGACAAGATCAAGATCGAATGTTTCGTCGTCAACCAGCTCGTGCCATAGATCGATCAACATCCGGTAGTTTTTGCGGATTTCAAATGTACCAACGGTCAGAGCAAAGCGTCGGCGTGCCAATCGATCGCGAAGTCCGGGAACGGAAAACTCGCAAGCGCTTGGTTCGGCAGGAACATTCGCTCCGAGCAGGACTACCTCGGCCATAGGCGCGGGGCGGCCTACCGCTGCGGCAAATGCGAGCAGATCATTCCTGGTGCATTCTGAAATACAAAGGGCGAGGTCGCATTCATCCAGAATGTGGAGAAAGTAGTTGATGTAATAGTCGGTGGATTGCACGATCATTTCTGGCAATTTAACCGGAATGAGATCATACAGCACTGTAGCGATGCGCAGGTTGCTGACGCGGCGGAGTAACTCGACAAGCCCCCAGTCTATCACGTCCCAACCAAGACCAGCACAGAAAAGGATGTCATCCTGCTGCGGATACACAACGAGGCTCAGATCCGGCGCCTCGGACGCCTCGAGGGGCTGCGCGATTATCCGGTCGTTGCGCGGCATAGAGAGGGAATTATTCGGGGCGGCTGCCGGATGGGTTGGCGCATATATCTGATCTCTTATGGCTTGCCGTATCTGAATAAGAGCCTGTCGTGCATCTTCCCGTGTGGATCTCGGGATGGCTTGCAGGCCGATGCGCACGCAAACCCGGAGGACAGATGCTGCGGGCGCAATCATGCGGCCATGCAACGGTTTTTCGAACTTTCCTTGTTCGGTGGCCGTCGGCTGGGATGCTGAACTTGGTTCTGATAGCTGTGGCTCGGCTGGGCGAACCGTCAGAATGCTTCGTGCAAAGTCTTGATCCAGTAACCTGAGCGCGCCGCCATGGAAAACCACAGGAAGAACAGTGAGCTCTGGGTCATCTAGTAGTCGAGAAGCTAATTCTCGTTCCGTCCGGATTATTCCGACAGCATGCGCGCCACGCCAGGCAAGTGATGTCGTGAGATCAAAAAGTATCCTGCCGCCATTTCTCGTAGCTTTGGCTATCCTTGGTTGGAGCAGACGGTCACAATTCGCCTCATAGGTTAGTGCTTGGATCGCAATTGTCTCTTTGACGACTACCTGCGGCGCTGCCAGTTCGGGCGACGCAACAGGGGTGGGTTGGTCAGAGGTCGTGTGTGGGGTGTTACCGAGCTGCAAATTCGGCTCGTTACTCTGCAGCAATCGCCGAAATCCACGTAAGGGCCAAGTCAATCTCCATGAGGTGCTCGCGCGCATTGCTTGCACCCAGTCGCGTGCGTCGATCTCTCGCGCTTCGGCTTGTGTAGCCTTTGCTTCGGCCTGAGCAGATTTTGCTTCGGCTTGTGCAGCCCTCGCTTCGGCTTGCGCGGCCTTCGCTTCCGCGACAGCGGCACGTCGCCAGGCCGCGGCGGCTCGCTCCTCAATGGCACGCGCCTGATGCACCCGGGTGTCCGCCGCCTGCACCCGCGCCTCAGCCTGCGATAATTTATCGTTGGCGTGTGCTATGTCTTCCTGCGCGCGGAGCAATCGTGCGTCGGCATCGCTTGCTGCGCTCTGGGCCCGCTTTACGTGCTCATCTGCCTCCACGGCATGTCGCTGAGTTTCGACCAACTGCGCCTCGGCTTTCGCCGCGCGAGATTCGGCGCTCGTGATCCTGTTGAGATGCTCGGTGTCTGCCGAACGTATGAAATCATCGAACACATTGGGTGGGGTGGTGAAGGCTGGGGACAGAAGCTCCCAATGTTCGCTGGCAGTGTAGAAACGATTAAGCCCGTCGAACCACACAAACCGATACCCCGTATTCGTCAGCAATTCTTCCCAGGTTTCATGCGTCGGAACTTGGCTATTGGGTGCCGTTGCCTCAATGACGACTATCCAAGGCCGAAATTCGCTAAAATCCGCGCCGAGAAGGACGTCGCGTTCCGCACCCTCGACGTCAATCTTAAGAAAATTGATGTCGCACCGAACATGACTACGGCAGATATCTGCCAAGGTAACGATCGATATTGGTGTCTCTTCGATCGCCCAACCCGCCGCATGGTGGTTCTCTGCTATCGCGGGGTCGAGAGTGGATACGTCCTTGTTGTCTTCCACAACAAACAGCGTTCGCCTGCCCGTCGTGCATCCGACAGCGACGTGGAGATTAAGGTCGCGCGGTCTTGCCCCGGATAGCCTATTGATGCGGTTTGTCGGCTCAACGTTGATACCTTGCCACCCGCGATCATAGAACGCTCGGGTTACAGAATAGTCGTCCGGATGGCCTGCCCCGACATCGATGTAGAAGCCGGACTGCACGTGCTTTAGGGCGCGCCACAGCATTACGTCTTCAAAATTCTGCGCGTACGAGATGAACGTCATATGTGAGGGATAGTACTCTAGGTACGCGCTCTTTGGCGGGCCGAAACTACATCACCACGAGACTGTGTGCTGGAGTTAACTACTACACGCTGGCCCCTCTACTGACAAGCCAGGCACTCCTCGTAGTCGATGGCACTCGAACCAGCACCAGAAACCGCCACCAACGGCAGCTGCCCGTCATTCGCCGGCACCACTCCGGAAACAGCGGGGGAAAATTCCTCCGGCCGCACCGCGGCCTCGCTCACTGCATCCGCCCGCTGGATCGATAAGCTGCGGCAGTAGTACAGCGACTTCACGCCGCGCTTCCAGGCCATCAGATGGATCTGGTGCAGATCCCGCTTGCGCACGTTCGCCGGCAGGAAAAGGTTCACCGACTGGCTCTGGCAAATGAACGACGCACGGTCAGCCGCGTGTTCGACGATCCAGCGCTGGTCCAGTTCAAACGCGGTTTTGAACACCGCCTTCTCCTGTTCGGTCAGGAAGTCCAGATGCTGCACGCTCCCCGCACGCAGCGTGATGGACGACCACATCTCATCCGTGTCCTGCCCCTTCGCCGCCAGCAGCATCTGCAAGTGCCGGTTGCGCACAGTGAAGCTGCCGGACAGCGTCTTCTGCAGGAACACATTCGCTGCGATCGGCTCGATTCCGGGTGACGAATTCCCCGCGATGATGGAGATCGACGCCGTCGGCGCAATCGATAGCTTGTGCGAAAAGCGCTCTATAACGCCATATTCCGCCGCATCGGGGCATGGCCCCCGTTCTTCCGCCAGCACCCGCGACGCCAGGTCGGCCTGTTCGCGTATATGCTTGAACATCCGCTTGTTCCAGACCTTGGCGACGACACCCTCCCAGGGCACGTTCTGTGCCTGCAGGAAGGAGTGGAATCCCATCACCCCGAGCCCGACAGACCGCTCGCGCATGGCGGCGTAGCGTGCCTTTTCCATTCCCGGCGGCGCGCGGTCAATGAAGTCCTGCAGCACGTTATCGAGGAACCGCATCACGTCCTCGATGAAGGTCGGGTGGCCCTCCCACTCCAGCCAGTTCTCGAGGTTCAGCGACGACAGGCAGCACACCGCGGTGCGCTCCAGGCCGTGCTGGTCGCGCCCCGTCGGCAAAGTAATCTCGGAACAGAGATTGGAGGTCTTCACCTCCAGCCCCGCCAGCTTGTGGTGCTCCGGTCGGGCGCGATTCACATGGTCGGAGAAGATCAGGTACGGCTCTCCGCTCTCGATCCGCGCCGTCAGGATGCGGATCCAGAGCGCCCGCGCCGAAATGGACCGCACCACTGTTTCGTCCCGTGGCGACAGCAGCGGCCAGGGCTCGTCCGCTTCCACTGCGCGCATGAATGCATCCGACACCAAAATCCCATGGTGTAAATTCAACGCCTTGCGGTTCGGATCTCCTCCGGTGGGCCGGCGGATTTCGACAAACTCCTCAATCTCCGGGTGGTTGACCGGCAGGTAGACCGCGGCCGAACCACGCCGCAGCGAGCCCTGGCTGATCGCCAAAGTCAGCGAATCCATCACCCGAATGAACGGGATCACCCCCGAGGTCTTGCCGACAGCACCAACCTTCTCGCCGATCGAGCGCAGGTTGCCCCAGTAGGACCCGATGCCTCCGCCCTTGGACGCCAGCCAGACATTCTCGTTCCACAATCCGACGATGCCTTCCAGGCTGTCGGATGCCTCGTTCAGAAAGCACGAGATGGGTAGACCGCGCTGGGTGCCGCCGTTGGACAAAACCGGCGTCGCCGGCATGAACCACAGCTTCGACATGTAGTCATAGATCCGCTGCGCGTGCGCGCCGTCGTCACCGTAATAGGAGGCAACGCGCGCGAACAGGTCCTGGAACTCCTCTCCCGGCATCAGGTAGCGGTCGGACAGGGTGGCGCGGCCGAAATCCGTCAGCAGCGCATCGCGCGATCGGTCGATATGTACCTGATGGCGACCTGGCATCTGCACTGCGTCGAGCACGTCGTTCTCTCCCCTCACGTCGGAAGCGGAGCGTCTGGCCCCTATCGGATTCGTCGTCAACGACAACATGTAGGATGCTTCCCTCTCATCGGCCACAAGATTTGCGAGCGTTGCAGGAGAGCCACGGCGTGCCTCTCAAAACACGGGGCGCTGATCGCAAGCTAGGTCGAAACGAGGCGAATTTATCACCATCGGAGACACGTGGAACAAGGGTCAGCAATCCAACCTCAGCCGACTGGCCAGCAGTTCGCCCTGGTCTTCCAGTACTGGGTATGCGGCGGCCGCGACAAGATGCCCGTTCACGCGCTTCAGCTCGCGCAGCAGATCGAGGTCGAGGCCGGCGCGTGGCCGGCCCCCATCACGGAGATGGGCGAAATGAGCCCGCGTTGCTGCCGCTTCGAGGTCCCGAAATGCCTCCTTTTCGGCCGCCAGCCGTCGCGCCGCACGGGCATCTTCGGTCATGAATACTGCGGCCGCGGCGCGAACCGTGGTCTCGAGCCGTTCCAGCAACCGCCGAGCCTCCGCCCGCTCCGGGTCCGACAGTGGCGCACCGCGCCTCAGGCGCTTCGCCAGCTGCCCCATCACATCGTGATCGACCACGTCGCCAGCGGCTTCGAGGTTCGTGGTGAACGTCAGGATCTGCGATAGGCGCCGCCGATCCACCTCGACCAACTCTTCGGAATTCAACCCACGGATGTAACGCTTGATGGCTGCGTTCAGCCGGTCCAGCACGTCGTCGAGCCGTCGGACCTCGGCAATACGCTGCCGATCGGTGCTGGCCAGAGCGTCAGCCGCCCGACCCAACATCGCGTCCAGTGCGTCGGCCATGCGCAGCGACTCGCGCGCTGCGGCCGCCAACGCAATCGGGGGTGACTCCAGCGCCGATGAGTTGAGATAACGTGGCATCGACGGATCCTCCGCGTCCACGCGTCTCGGCAGCAACCTGCGCAGAAGCCATGCGTATGGTTGCAGAACCGGGAGAAACAGGGCAGCGACGACCAAGTTGAAGCCGGTGTGGAAATCGGCGACCGCCCGCGCTGGATCGCCTTCGACCAGCACCAACCAGGATCCGATCCGGCCTAGCAGGGCCAGTGCGACAATACAGCCTGCCACGCGCGTCAGGAGGTTGCCGATGGTCAGCCGGCGTGCCACAGCGTCGTCGCCCGAGGCGCCCTCAAGAACGGGATTGATGGCGGTGCCGAGATTCGCTCCCAGCACCAAGGCGAACGCGGCATCAGGCGGCACAGCGCCCTTGGCGGCCAATGACATGACCAGAAGAACCACAGCCACCGAAGAGTGCGCTGCCCAGGTCAGGCCTGCTGCCAGCAACACATCGAGCACTGGCTCGGTGGTGATTGCTCCCAACACCACGCGAAGGTTGGGCAGGTCCTCGTACGGGGTGGTGACCACGACCAGCCGGTGCAACGCCATCAGCATCAGGCCAAGCCCGATCGCCACGCGGCCGATATCGCGAGTCCGCGCCAGATTTGCGCGTCGGAACATGATTACACCGAGAAGGATCAGAGCCGGCACAACCTCCGCCACGTTGAAAGACAGGACCTGCACGATCAGCGTAGTCCCGACATTGGCGCCCAGCATTACCGCCAACGCCGGAACCAGCGCGACGGCACCTCCGGCGGTGAAGCCGGCGACCATCAGGCCGGTCGCCGTACTGCTCTGCAGAACTGCCGTCACCCCCAGCCCAGCGGCAAACGCTCCGACACGGTTACCCAGCGCGGTCCCAAGCCAGCGCCTCAGGTTGGGGCCAAACCCGCGCTGGATGCCGGTTTGCACCATGTGCAGCCCCCACAGCAGCAGCGCGACGGAGCCTGCGAGGTCCAGTAGCGTCCACATCGGCGGTCACATCCCGGTTTCAGTCCGCCGCATCAGGCATCGGTGACCACACGTCAACAACCCGCACCCGCTCGTGATCGCTCAGCCAGGATCCCGCCACAAAACCGGCACGGACCGGCCACGAAACGAGCAGATTGAGCATGTCCTTCTTGCATATCTAAAGGGTATGTCACATGCGAACTTCCCTTCTGCTGCCTCTGATTTTTCTTGGACTCGCCGGGTGTGTCGACGTTCATGAGCACCCGAACCCGCGACCGGCCGCCACCGTCGTGACACCAGCGCCCGCGCCGATGACGACCTATGTTGCACCAGCGCCACCCCCTACGAGCACAACGATCGTCCGCACGCCTTGACCTGCGGCTAATCAGGTAGAGATTACGGAACGGCCGGGTGCAAGCCCGGCCTCTTCGTTTGCTTGGCCGCAATCAGGGTATTCTTTCCGTCCTGAGCCACGTGGGGTAGAGGCCGCTACCGCTTGCGTCAGGACGGCCAGATGACGGTTCCATGGGCAACTTCGGCACTGGCTCCGGCCTTTGACACCGGTGCCGACGTCGCGGCACCGACCATATTGGCTCTCCCTAAGGGGCGCATCCTGGCTGAGTGCGGCGAATTCTTGGCTCGGGCTGGGGTAACCCCTGCGGCGGACTACACCGACGAAGAGAGTCGGCGGCTGCGATTCCCGACCGATGATTCCAGCGCTCGAGGTGGTCAGAGTGCGGCCGTTCGATGTTGCCACCTTCGTCGCCTTCGGCGGCGCGCAGCTCGGTATCTGCGGCGCCGATGTGCTGCTGGAGTTCGACTATCCAGAAATCTACGCCCCGCTGGACCTGGGTATCGGCGTTTGCCGCGTTTCCGTGGCGGAACCGGCCGAGACCGCCGGAACGGACGACCCATCGCGCTGGTCGCGGGTGCGGGTGGCCACCAAGTATCCCAACATCGCGCGGCGGCACTTCGCCTCCCGCGGCGTGCATGTGGACGTGGTGCACCTGAACGGTGCCATGGAACTGGCACCCCGGCTAGGATTGTCTCGGCTCATCGTTGACCTGGTGCAGACGGGTTCGACGCTGCGCGCCAATGGCCTGGTGGAAACGGAAATCATCTCTCCAATCACTTCCCGTCTGATCGTCAACCGCACCGCGCTGAAGACCAGACCGGAGATCATCGGCGCCTGGATTGCCCGCTTCCGGGCCGCGCTCGGGCAGTGATCCGGCTCGATACACGGGCTGCGGATTTCGGGGCGAGGTTCGCAGCTCTACTCGAACAAGCGCGCGAGACCACCGAAAGCGTCGACCAGGCGGTGGCGGCGATTATTGCGGATGTGCGGCGCGAAGGTGATGCGGCTTTGCTTCGTTACACGCACCGCTTCGACGATCTGCCGCTCACCGTGGACCGGCTACGCATCACAATAGAAGAGATCGATGCGGCTGTCGCCGAGATCAGTGAGGAATTGATGCAGGCGCTGGACCTTGCCGCGTCACGCATCGAGGCATTCCATCGTCTCCAGGTGCCCACTGACATCGAGCAGACCGATGCTGAGGGCCTCAGGCTCGGCATGCGCTGGAGGCCGTTGGATGCAGTGGGGCTCTACGTACCTGGCGGCAAGGCAGCCTATCCATCGTCTGTGCTGATGAACGCAATACCGGCACGCGTGGCCGGGGTGCCGCGCATCGCCATGTGCGTACCGGCACCAAGGGGCATGCTGAACCCTCTGGTGCTTGCGGCAGCGCGGCGCGCCGGGGTGGCCGAGATCTATCGCGTAGGCGGAGCGCAGGCGATTGCGGCGCTTGCCTACGGCACCGCCAGCATTGCACCGGTGGATCGGATTGCCGGTCCTGGCAACGCGTATGTCGCCGAAGCCAAGCGGCAGGTGTTTGGGCGTGTCGGCATCGATGCGATCGCCGGCCCATCGGAAGTCGTGGTGCTGGCTGATGGCGGGAACGACCCGCGCCAGGTGGCGCTCGATCTTTTGGCGCAGGCCGAGCACGACGAGGCGGCGCAGTCGATTTTGATCACCGATGATGTAGGGTTTGCTGACTCGGTTGAGGCAGCGGTGAAGCGGGAACTCGCGGCCTTACCGCGCGCCGCCATTGCTGAAGCGAGTTGGCGAGCCCACGGCGCAATTATTGTCGCGCGCGACTGGAATGAGGCTGCTGCCCTCGTGAACCAGCTGGCTCCGGAGCATCTGCAACTGATGCTGCGCGACCCTCAGTCGGTATTTGCGCAAATCCGGCATGCGGGCGCGGTGTTTCTCGGCGCGTTTTGTCCGGAAGCGATCGGCGACTATGTCGCCGGCCCTAATCACGTGCTGCCGACCGGCCGTACGGCCCGTTTTGCCTCGGGTCTGTCGGTTTTCGACTTCCTCAAACGCACCACCTGGGTATCGGCGGACGCTGCGTCCTTGCAACGAGTTGGCCCGGCCGCCATCGCTCTGGCAGAGGCGGAGGGACTGGATGCACACGCTCATAGCATCGCCCTCAGGTTGCACGGGCGCGCTTGACCTTGCCTGGCCCGGCGCTCATGTTCGGACGCAAGAATCAACCACTTTTATGAGGTCGGATGTCGAAAGAGGACATGATTGAATTCAGTGGCACAGTAATGGAACTGCTGCCCAACGCGATGTTTCGCGTGAAACTCGACAACGAACACACGATACTCGCCCACACGTCTGGCAAGATGCGCAAGAATCGCATTCGTGTTCTGGCCGGCGATCGGGTCAACGTCGAGATGACCCCCTATGACTTGAGCAAGGGGCGGATCACCTTCCGCTTCAAGTGACTGCACCCACGCTGGTTCTGGCTTCCGCAAGTCCCCGGCGACTCGCGCTTCTGGCCCAGATTGGCATCGTGCCGGACCGCGTGATTTCCCCCGATGTAGACGAGAGCGTTCTGGCCGGCGAATTACCGCGCCACCATTCGCAACGTCTGGCACGGGCAAAGCTGGCCGCCGCGACCGCCTTCAATGCATACGTGCTCGCCGCCGATACGGTGGTCGCCTTGGGCCGCCGTATCCTGCCGAAAACTGAGACAGAAGCAGATGCGCGACGGTGCCTGATTTCGCTATCTGGCCGACGGCACCGGGTGCTGACCTCGGTCTCGCTACGCGCTCCCGACGGACGCTTTGGCGAGCGGCTTGTGCAAAGTGTCGTCGGCTTCGCTCGACTGAGCGAGCTGCAGATCGCGGCCTATCTCGCCAGTGAGGAATGGCGGGGCAAGGCTGGAGGTTATGCGGCACAGGGCAGGGCGGCTGCGTTCATTCGTTTCCTGTCCGGCAGCTATTCCAATGTTGTCGGCCTGCCATTGTTCGAGACTGCGCAATTGCTGCGTGGATTCGGCTGGCCATTGGCGTGACTGAGCGCATTCTCGCTGCGAGTAGCCCGGGGGAAGTACGGGTTGCAGTGATCCTTGACGGGCAGCTGCTGGACTACGCGATCTGGCGTCCCGGCGCACCGGATGGAGTCGGAGACGTCAGTCGCGGTCGCGTCGTCGCCCGGGTACCTGCGATGGCCGGCACTTTCGTAGCGCTGGACGACACCGAGGGATTTCTGCCGGACAGTGAAGGTGGCGAGGGGCTTAGCGTTGGGGATCTGATCTGGGTGCGCGTGACACGCGCTGGACAAGGCGGCAAGGGGCCGCGCCTCACGGTTTTGCCGGCCGATTCACTGCCTGCGCGCGGACCGGGCGCGTTGCTGGAGCTGGCACAGCGGTTCCGGGAGGCGCCCGTCTTGACAGACGATGCGGCGTTGGCCGCCCGGCTGCGACCGGTTCTGGCCGAAAGGCTCCAGGTCGTGCCTGGTTCGTTCGAGGAGATCGAAGAACAGGCAGATGCATTGGCACAATTCGACGTCGCGCTTCCGGGCGGCATGCGGCTGCGCATCCACCCGACGCCGGCTCTGGTGGCAATCGACATCGACCTTGGGGGCGCCCTGGCGTCGGGTGGGCGCAAGGACGCCATGCACTTTGCCCTCAACCGGGCGGTATTGCCGGCGCTCGCGCGACAGATCAGGCTACGGAATCTATCCGGCGGGATCCTGGTGGATTTCGCTGGGTTGCCCGCGCGACGGCGCCGGTCATTGGCGCCTGCGCTCCATACTGCGTTGGCGGGTGATCCGCTGCGGCCGCGCCTGCTCGGATTTACCAACCTGGGGCTTGCCGAGATCGTGCGGCCTCGCGTGCATCCGCCCCTGCATGAAATGTTGGCCGGCCCCCATGCCGCGGGCCTAGCCGCACTGCGCCGTATCGCAAGCGAAGTCGCTGCGGCGCCCCACTCAGAGCCGATGTTACGCGCTTCCCCTGCCGTCCTTGCGGCTCTGCAAGCGGATCCCGACGGGCTGCCGGACCTTGCACGGCGCACCGGGCGTGCCCTGATTATGCGTTCTGATCCGTCATTTTCGGCGGAGGAATGGACACTCGAATACCGTCATGCCTGAACGGGACCCATCCGAACCGTTATGCCCAATCTGCGACAGGCCCACTGTGCGCCAGTTCCACCCGTTTTGCAGCCGCCGCTGCGCCGACGTGGACCTCGGGCGCTGGCTTACCGGCCTGTATCGCGTGCCAGCGGTGGCAGACGAAAGCGACGAGACCGGTGAGCCGCCTTGATCGCGCGCACCGCATGGTCTATGGCCACCCGCCCGGCTGCCCAGGTAGCTCAGTTGGTAGAGCATGCGACTGAAAATCGCAGTGTCGGTGGTTCGATTCCGCCCCTGGGCACCATTATTCAGCAGGTTGGAATGCCAAGTATAGCTTGCACGTGGCCTCTGCAGCGAGCGCGCAGCCGGTCAATGGACGCCTGGATTATGTCTCTGGCTGATATGACGTGACCTTCTTCGTCCGGACAGCTACTCCTGTAGCTGCACGCTAAATCCTCGGAGGTAGAACCGAGAAGCGTGTGACTTATCGAACCCAGGGCTGCCCGCACGGCGGCCGCGGCGAACTGCAATCGAACGGGAGGGAGAGCAATGTCTGAAGCTATTCGCATTCACCCGGCTGTGGATCAGGGCGTGAAGCCAGGTGCTGCCGACTTCGCCGGGGGCACTTTGGTGTGCAAGTGCGCGCAGTCCCCAGTGAAGGTCGCGATCAAAGGAAATGTCGCCTATGACCACGCCTGCGGCTGCACGAAGTGCTGGAAGCCCGCAGGTGCAGTGTTCTCAGTGGTGGCCGTGGTGCCGCGCGCCAACCTGACAGTCACGGAGAACGCGGACAAACTCGCCAGCGTGGATCCGAATGCGGCGATCCAGCGCTATGCCTGCAAGGGCTGTGGCGTTCATATGTATGGCCGCATCGAGAACACCAAGCACCCGTTCTATGGTTTCGATTTCATCCACCCCGAACTGTTCCAGGAACACGGCTGGGCGCCGCCGGAATTCGCCGCATTCGTCTCTTCTGTGATCGAGTCCGGCGTCAGTCCGGACCGGATGGCAGGCATTCGGGGCCGGTTGAAACAGCTTGGCCTAGAGCCATACGACTGCCTCTCACCGGGGCTGATGGACGCGATCTCGACGCACGTCGCGAAGGCGTCCGGCGCGCTGCCGGCCTAACCGGCAGCGCTGCGCGGGGCGAGGGGATCAGTAGGTCACCACGCTTCGGATGCTTTCGCCCCGCCGCATCAATTCGAAGCCATCGTTGATGCGGTCGAACGGCAGCACGTGCGTGATCAGGTCGTCGATATTGATGCGGCCATCCATGTACCAATCCACAATGCGCGGTACATCGGTCCGCCCTCTCGCTCCGCCGAAGGCTGTGCCCTTCCAGACGCGGCCAGTTACCAACTGAAATGGCCGCGTGCTGATCTCCTGGCCTGAGCCTGCGACCCCGATAATGATCGACTGTCCCCAGCCGCGGTGGGCGCATTCAAGTGCCTGACGCATGACCTTCACGTTGCCAATGCATTCGAAGCTGTAGTCGGCGCCACCCTTTGTCAGGTCCACCAGATACGGCACCAGGTCACCTTGCACCTCGTTCGGATTGACGAAATGCGTCATGCCGAACTTCTCCGCGATCTCCTTCCGCTTCGGATTAAGGTCGACACCGACGATCTGCTCGGCGCCCGCCAATCGCAGGCCTTGGATCACGTTCAGCCCGATGCCGCCGAGACCGAACACCACGCAATGGGCGCCTGGCTCGACCTTCGCGGTGTTGATCACCGCACCGATGCCGGTCGTCACGCCGCAGCCGATATAGCAGACCTTCTCGAAAGGCGCGTCCTCGCGGATCTTCGCCAGCGCGATCTCGGGCAGCACGGTGAAGTTCGCGAAAGTCGAGGTGCCCATGTAGTGCATGATCGGCGAACCGCTGGCGGAGAACCGGCTGGTGCCGTCAGGCATCACGCCCTTGCCCTGTGTCGCACGAATGGCGACACACAGATTGGTCTTGCGGCTCAGACAATACTCGCACTGCCTGCATTCTGGCGTGTAGAGCGGGATAACGTGGTCGCCCTTCTTCACCGACGTCACGCCTGGACCGACATCGACCACAATCCCCGCGCCTTCATGGCCTAGGAT
Organism: uncultured Alphaproteobacteria bacterium; assembly: GCA_963850535.1. Classification (GTDB taxonomy): domain Bacteria; phylum Pseudomonadota; class Alphaproteobacteria; order Acetobacterales; family Acetobacteraceae; genus JAMXLO01. The sequence continues at coordinate 26,393 of CAWKMC010000010.1, forward strand.
GGCGGGGAAAATACCTTCGGGATCGGCCCCGGAAAGCGTGTATTCGTCGGTATGACAGATGCCGGTCGCCTTGATCTCAACCAACACCTCGCCAGTCCGAGGACCGTCCAGATCCACGGTCTCCAGGCTGAGCGGCTTGCCCGCCTCGCGGGCTACGGCGGCACGAACCTTCATTGCATTCCCTCCCTTGTGAGGACGACTACTGCTTCTTCTGACCGTCCGGCCCGAACTGCTCGAGATAGGCAATCACGTTCTTTCGTTTCTTCTCGTCTTTCAGGCCGGGAAAAATCATCTTCGTGTGCGGGACAACCGCCTGGGGTGATGCCAGATACTTGTCGAGTTCTTCGGGCGTCCAGACGAGGCCAGAGTCTCGGTTGGCGTCGGAATAGGTATAACCGGCATAGGTTCCGGCCTTGCGTCCGACCACGCCGTTGAGCACTGGACCGACCGCGATCTTCGCACCCGGACCGATCTGATGGCAGGCACGACACACCACAAAGTCCTTCTCGCCTGCCGCCGCGTCCTGCGCCCAGGCCGATCCCGCCATGGCGAGTAGTAGAGGCACCGCAACAATCCCGATCCGAACCACTCGATCCTCCGCCTCGATTTCACGATGGAAGTTGCAGATGCCGACCAACCTAGTCAACGTGGGTTCAGAGGTTCTCGTCTTCCTGGCTCGGCCAGGCGCAGTGCCACCGCGCAACCCGCAGGCTCGGATGCTCCGCGGCCCATTGGGCAAGAAATGGCGGAGCCTGCATCGTGCATGCGCGCAGCGATCCTGCTGACTGAATCAGCAGATGATATTCGCGGCATGTTCCAGGGGCTGCCAATGTGCAGGCCAGCACGATGAGATCGATCAGGTTCATTGCTCTACGCCATCGCAACAGATTGCCAGAGTTTCATCCCATAGGACGAAATTCAATGCCCCGGATGCCCTGGACTGCTTGAAGGATAGGTGTGGTTGGTGTTGCATCCTGAGCTTAATGAAACGTCCAGCACTGATGTCGCGCGACCGCTTCGGCCGGCGGACATTGTTTGCGACTGCCATTGGCGCGGCGATCACTGGGACCCAGCGCAGGGCGCGGGCCGATCCTGCCATCGTCCGGGTCGGGTATCTGCGCTGGCTGGATACGCGCCAGACCATCTCGCTGCTCGATAAGTCGCCGCCAGACAACGGGCTTGCCGGCGCAAGGCTCGCCATGAGCGACAACAATACGACCGGTCGGTTCATGAACCAGGCGTTCGAGCTGTCCGACATGCCGGTTCACCCGGACGATGATCCTGGGGCGGCGCTCAGTTCGTTGGCCGAGCAGGGCACCAAGCTGGTTCTGTCGGACCTCCCGGTGGACCGGTTGCTGAAAGTGGCTGACGCGGGACGGCCTGACCAGATTGTATTGTTCAACATCGCGGCGCCCGACGACACGCTGCGCCAGGAGGATTGTCGCAATAACGTGATTCACGTGGCGCCGTCGCGTGCAATGCTGGCGGATGCGTTGGCGCAGTATCTCGTCTGGAAGAAGTGGTCGCGCTGGGTGCTGGTGTATGGTTCGCATCCCGCGGATGCGCTGCTCGCGGCTGCCTACCGCCGTGCGGCGAAGCGGTTCGGTGCGCGCATCGTGCAGGAGCGTGAGTTCAAAGATACCGGTGGCGCACGCCAGACCGACTCAGGCGTTGTGCAGACCCAGCAGCAAATGCCGGTCTTTACACAGGGATTGCCGGACTACGACGTGCTGGTGACAGCCGATGAGAACGAAGTGTTCGCAGATTATCTGCCGTTTCGTACCTGGGATGCACGGCCGGTCGTCGGATCGGCGGGGCTGCGACCGGTCAGCTGGGATCCGACCAGTGAATCCTGGGGAGGAACGCAGTTGCAAGATCGGTTTGTCCGCGTGGCTCATCGTCGCATGACGCCGCTAGACATGCAGGCGTGGACCGCCTGTCGCATGATTGGAGAGTCAGCCAGCCGTACTTCTTCCGCTGATCCAGCCAAAATCATGCAGGACATGAAGAGCCCCGATTTTGGTGTCGCCGCCTATAAGGGACAGAAGCTCTCATTACGCAACTGGGATTGGCAGCTCCGTCAGCCGATCCTGTTGTCCGACGGCCGTACCGTGGTGTCGATCTCGCCTCAGCCGGGTTTCCTGCACCAGGTGACCGAACTTGACACGCTCGGTTTCGATCGGCCGGAAACAAAGTGCAAGCTGTGATGCGATGGGCATTTGGCCTTTGGCTGGCCGTCGCCCCCGCGCCCGCCTCGGCCTACACGGCCTATGTGACGAACGAGCGCGATAACACGATGAGCGTTGTCGATCTTGATCAGATGAAGACGGTGAAGACGGTGCAGGTCGGGCAGCGACCGCGCGGCATCACCATGACGAAGGATGGCAGCCAGATCCTGGTTTGCGCCAGCGACGATGACACGATTCAGATCATCGATACGGCTACACTGCGCATCATCGGCGACCTGCCGTCCGGTCCAGATCCGGAAACCTTCGCTCTGCATGTCTCGGGCAATCCGCTCTACGTGTCGAACGAAGACGACAACATGATCACTGTGATCGACGTCCCGGCCCGTAAGGTACTCGCGCAGATACCGACCGGTGTCGAGCCGGAGGGTATGGCAGTCAGCCCAGACGGCCAGACCATCGTAAATACGTCCGAGACCACCAACATGGCGCACTTTCTCGACTTCCAGTCGCGCAAGCTGGTGGCCGCGGTGCTGGTGGATGCGCGTCCCCGTGTTGCCATGTTCAAGCACGATGGATCGGAGGTCTGGGTGTCGTCCGAACTCGGCGGCACCGTCAGCGTGATCGATCCGGTGAAACACGTAGTGACACACAAGATCGCCTTCGAGGTGCAAGGGTTGCGCGCAGAAGCAATCCAGCCCGTGGGCATCCGCTTCACCCGCGATGATTCGATGGCGTTCGTGGCACTGGGACCCGCGAATCGGGTCGCGGTGATCGACACGAAGACCTATAAGGTCAAGAAACTGCTGCTGGTCGGCCAGCGCGTGTGGCAAATGGCCTTCACACCGGATCAAAAGTATCTGCTGACCACCAACGGACTTTCCAACGATATATCGGTGATCGACGTCGACAATCTCAACGTGGTGAAATCAATCCAGGTCGGTCGGCTGCCATGGGGCGTGGTCGTGTCGCCGAAATGAGCGCCACTGCCGACCTGGTTGATCGCACTGGCGTCGATGCGGCACCGCTCGGCGACGCACTCACTATCCGCAATGTCAGCCACTCATACGGCCCACGTCAGGCGCTGAGCGATGTCAGCCTGAGCGTCCCGCAGTCGCGTTTTACGGCGTTGCTGGGCTTGAATGGTGCCGGCAAGACCACGTTGTTTTCGCTGATTACGCGGCTTTACGACACGAGGCATGGTTCGATCCAGGTGCTGGGCCATCCCGTGTCGCGTGAGCCAGGGCCGGCGTTACGGCTGCTCGGCGTGGTATTCCAGGCACGCACGCTCGATCTCGATATCTCGGTGATGGAGAACCTGCTCTACCACGCGGCGCTGCACGGCATAGGCAGCCGCGAGGCACGGCGGCGCGCCCGTGCGGCGCTGGAGGAGATCGAACTGGCGGACCGTGCGCGGGACGCGGTGCGAAACCTCTCGGGTGGTCAGATGCGGCGGGTGGAGATCGCCCGCGCCCTGTTGCATCGGCCGCGCGTGCTGGTGCTGGATGAGCCCACCGTGGGCCTGGATGTTGCCTCGCGCTCCGCCATCCTGCGTCACGTGCGTTCGCTCGTACGCGAGCAAGGCGTCGCCGTGCTGTGGGCCACGCATCTGCTCGACGAAGTGGCGGATGGCGACGCAGTTGTAGTGCTGCATCGTGGGAAGGTGCTTGCAGCAGGGGATGTTTCGCAAGTCGTCGCGTCGGCCGGAGCCGCGGACATGCGCAGCGCCTTCATTGCGCTGACCGGCACAGCGTCGGAGGGAACGGAGTGAGCGCCACAGCGACAGATCACGATGGCTTCGGGCCGCTGCAATACCTGATCTGTCTGCGCGGCATCGCGTGGCGAGAAGCATTGCGTTTTGTCCATCAGCGCGAACGCTTCGTCTCCGCGCTGGTGCGGCCGCTGGTGTGGCTGTTCATCTTCGCTGCCGGCTTTCGTCAGATTCTCGGCGTCTCGATCATCCCGCCGTATCAGACCTATGTGCTGTACGAGGTCTACGTCACACCTGGGCTGATGGCGATGATCCAGTTGTTCAATGGCATGCAATCGTCGCTTTCCATGGTGTACGACCGCGAGATGGGCAACATGCGCATGCTTCTGGTCAGCCCGTTCCCTCGTTGGTACCTGTTGACCAGCAAGTTGCTGGCCAGCACGGTCGTGTCGATCCTGCAGGTCTATGCTTATCTGTTCATCGCTTGGTTGTGGGGGATCGAGCCGCCGGTCTGGGGCTATGTGTCGGTGCTCCCCGCACTGGCGCTGTCGGGCATGATGCTTGGCTCACTCGGGATGCTGCTGTCGTCCGCCATCAGACAGCTCGAAAATTTTGCCGGTGTGATGAACTTCGTGATCTTCCCGATGTTCTTCGCCTCTTCTGCCTTGTATCCGTTATGGCTCGTGCAGCAATCCAGCCCGATCGTCTATGCCATCTGCCGTCTCAATCCGTTCACCTATGCCGTCGAGTTGATCCGCTTTGCGTTGTACGACGAGATTGACTGGAGTTCTCTTGTCGTGGTCGCTGGCATGACGATAGTGTTTACGACCGGTGCAATTATCGCCTATGACCCGGCGCGCGGCCTGATCGCTCGTCGTGGCGGAGGCGGTGGATGAAGCGGCAGGTTCTGCTGCTCGCGGCATGTGCGCTGATGGCGGCTGCCGCACCTGGGCCGCGGGATCCGGACTGGCCGTGCCAACAGATCAAGGTAGCGCATCTGTCGTTGGCCGCTGTCTGGTCGGGACCCGCTTTGGACGGAAAGGACGGCGACTGGCGGCAGGATCCTCAGCTCTCGGATCTGGTCCAGGTCATGGTACAGCGGCGCGTATCTCTCGATCAGGTGCAGGCGAAGATCCGGACATTTGCCGTGCAGGCCGGCGACCAAAAGGCGCCGAAGCTGCTGATGGCGTTGTCCGCCGTCTTCGACTTGCTCGATGCGGAACGCAGCAGCGTCATCGATGGGCTGGATCGGTTTGGCGCACGCCAGAAGGAGCTTGCTGCGGCGTTGCGCGAGGACACCGATAAGCTCCGTGCCCTGCAGGCGGATCCAGCGTCGGATGCTGGCGAGGTCAATCAGATGGTGCAGCGCGTGACCTGGGAAGCGCAGGTATTCCAGGACCGGCGGCAAGCCCTCGGTTTCGCGTGCGAGGTTCCGAGCAAGATAGAGCGGAGACTGTTCGCTGTGGCTCGTGCCACTCAGGATGCAATTGAATGAACATCATGCTTCACTCGGTTGCTTGCGGACGGGGCAGGGGGGTGCGCAACTCAAGCGGTTGGTGATCGGCAGCCCATCCATCGGTGCCGTCTGGATACCAGGCGACGTGCGTATAACCCAGCGCAATGGCGCGTTTCGCCGCGTTCCAAGACATCCAGCAGTTGGCTAGGCAATAGAACACCAGCATGCGGTCGCGATCGCCTTCGGTTGCGATGGCCAAGCCGCGCTCGAAGTACTCCTTCATCACCGGAGCCAGTTCGCCATAGCCGGTGTCGGGGAGCCACACACTGCCTGGCAGGTCTTCACGGGTCTTCTCTCGCCAGATCGTCGAGGCGGGCAGGCCGACAGGGCGCGGAACCTGCGGCAGCACATCGATGAAAACTGCGTCGTGATGCTGCCAATGCGCCAGCGCCTGGGCCGTGGAGAGGACAGCGGCACCCTGCAGCGTCGCGGGTGTCGGGGCGCGATAGTCCTCCATGCGGTAGCCTGAGGGTTCCGGCGGCAGCGTGTCCGTTGCTCCGGCGCCAATCAGCAGCAGAGCGCCAAACGCCACCGTACGGCGAAGAGCCATCTGCCTCATGGCGTCTTGAGATGGCCTTGCTCGTCCAGCAGAGGGACGCCGTATTCTCCCAAGATATGATCGATCTCCGGTTGATTTTCGATGATGAGGCGGTTCAGCCGACGCTTCCAATCCTGGTCGCTACGCCGCACTCCCATGGCGATACGGAAATCCATCCGTTCTTGTTCTTTCAACAAAGGTGCGACGAGTAGGTGTGGTGTTTCGCGCTGGGCATAGTAGCCGGCTATGGGACCCCACAGCACACCGGCATCAATCGCGCCAGTCGCGATATCATGCACCATGGTGCGCGTGGGCGACTCGACACGTGTATCCACGGTCAGTGCATAGGGCCGAGCCAGGGCCATCAGGCCTTGTTCCACCAGAACGGTAGCCGGCGGCGTGCCGGCCACAACGCCGAGATGCTTCCCTTTCAATCGCGGATCTTCCAGGGATTGTATCGAATCGAGGCCGCTGTCAGGCCGGAACACCAGGGCGTAGGTGGTGCGGTAATATGGGTTGGTGGTCTGCACCAGATCGTCGCCGACGGCGACACCTATAATTACATCGCAACGCAAGGCATTCAGCGTATTGCGGACGAACCCTATGACCTGAGGAAAATAAGTATAGCTGGTCGGCTGCCCCAGTTTGTTGGCGAACAGCTCGGCCAGCTTGTTTTCAAAGCCTGCGCCGGCTTCGTCGGAAAAGGGCAGGTTGCGCGGGTCGGCGCAAACTCTGAACGTCTTCGGGTCCACGAGCTCGGCTGAAGAGCCAAGTCCCGGCGCCTGTGCCCGGGCCAAACCACACGTCAGCAGGAGGACGCCAAAGGCAACAGCAGCAGCCCGCATACCGGTCTACCTCCGGTCAGCCCATGCACTCATCCTCTGCTTTGGTATAAGCTCCCGGCTTGGCTGCATGCTTTTCCGGACGTCCTCGTCCGATCGCGTCGTCGGCCCGGGCACGCAAGTAGACGTAAATTGCATCGATAAAGCACATGACGTTCTTGTTCTCGCCGTTGGCTGGCATGACCAGCCCTTGCGAAGCCGACACATCCTTCTTGCCACCCGCAACGACCGCATAATAGTCGGTATAACTAAGGCGCTTCATCAATTCCATGAGCGCCGGGGCATAGCGTGGAGCCCATCCCGTCCGGACCATGGCACCGCAGGCATTCCGATGAATAGCGGTTAAACCCCACATAGGTGTACCAGTCCACTGTGCCGTCCGGCTCGACCTTGAAGGTCGGGGTTCCTTCCTTGTCACTCCACTTGCCCTCATCGGACTTCACGGCAGTCGGATCACCCGATCCGTCGGTCACGGCATAAGCGCCCGCAGAGACAAGTGTGACCGCTGCAACTGCCGCGGTCGCCAACACTGCACGTCGCACGATAGTTATCCTCGCTGGATTGGCGGGGCCGGCCCGCCATCACCGCAGGCCGGCCCGCCGCTTCGGTTGTTCAGCTCGAGGGGAGCGTGAACACGGTCAAGGTGCCACCCAGTGCTGTGTAGTTGTTCAGCGCCGCATAGCCACCGACCGCGCCGAGACCGGCATGCGGGTCCGTCAGGCCTGCCGCGAGCCCAATGCCGGCCCATCCGCCGACACCCGACAGTACGGCGACGTACTGCTTCCCGCCATGCTCATAGGTCATCACGTTGCCGATGATGCCGGACGGGGTCTTGAACTTGTACAGCTCCTTCCCGGTCTTCGCATCCACCGCCTTCAGATAACCTTCGAGTGTTCCGTAGAACACCACGCCACCGGCCGTCGCCAGCGCGCCCGACCACACCGAGAACTGCTCCGGATCAGACCAGACGATCTTTCCCTTCGTCGCATCCCAGGCGATGAAGTTGCCCATATTGGTCTGGCCAGGCGGCGGATACATCGACAGCGTCGCGCCAACATACGGCTGGCCCGCCGTGTAGGACACGCGGAACGGCTCGTAGTCCATGCAGACGTGGTTGGTCGGCACGTAGAACAGCTTGGTCTCTGGCGAATAGGCTGCCGGCTGCTCGTCCTTGCTCCCCAATGCCGCTGGGCAGATGCCCTGCGAGTTCACGTCTTCCCCCTGCTCGCCGGGGGCATATTTCGCAACGACACTCGGTCTGCCGTAGTTCTGGCTGTTCTTGTTCATGTCCACGCCGGTCGTCCAGTTCACGGCGGGATCGTATTTCTGTGCTACCAGCAACTCGCCAGTCGCACGGTTCAGTGTGTAGCCGAGTCCGTTACGGTCGAAGTGAACCAGTGTCGGCACCGTGCGGCCGCCGATCTCCTGATCCGCCAGGATCATCTCGTTGACGCCGTCATAGTCCCACTGGTCATGTGGCGTCATCTGATAAACCCACTTTGCCATTCCGGTATCGGCATCGCGGGCAAAGATCGTCATCGACCACTTGTTGTCGCCAGGCCGCTGCTTCGGATTCCAGGTGGAGGGATTGCCGGACCCGTAATAGATCAGATTCAGCTTGGGATCGTACAGGTACCAGCCCCACGTGTCGCCGCCACCGATCTTCCATTGATCGCCCTGCCAGGTCTTCAGGCTGGAGTCGGCGCCGATCGGTTTGCCCAGCTCGGTGGTCTTCTGCGGATCGACCAGCACATCGCTGTCCGGCCCCTCGGAATAAGCCCGCCAGATCTGCTTGCCGTCGCTCACGGCATAGGCCGTCACCCAACCGCGCACGCCGAACTCGCCGCCGGACACGCCGATATACACCTTGTCCTTCACCACCATCGGTGCGCTGGTGCCAGTCTCGCCCTTGCCGGCATCGCCCGTCTTCACCGACCACAGGACCTTGCCGGTCTTCGCATCGAGCGCTACCAGCGTGGTGTCGGCTTGGTGCAGGAACAGCTTGCCATCCGCATAGGCGAGGCCACGGTTGACCGTATCGCAGCACATCACCGGAATGACGTTAGGATCCTGCTGCGGTTCGTATTTCCACAGGATCTTGCCGTCGTGGTTGAGATCGAGCGCGAACACCGTATTCGGGAACGGCGCGTGGACGTACATCGTATCCCCGATCACCAACGGCGCGCCCTCATGCCCGCGCAGCACACCGGTAGAGAACGTCCAAGCGACCTGCAGCTTGCCGACGTTGTGGGCGTTGATCTTATTAAGCTTGGAATAGCGCTGGTTATCGTAAGTGATGGTCGGCATCACGACGTTCGCCGGGTTCGACTGCATCTGCACGAGATCGTTGTTTTGCGCATAGGCAGTGCCGAACATGAATGGCGATGACAGAAGTGTAGCCGCCGCCAGCAGAGTGGCTGCCGAAGCCCTTGGCATTGATTCCTCCCATTGCTCTCACTCACAGCGGGCATCGTAACCGCGGCCGCCGTGATGCACTTGTACAATGTTGGGGCGAGGGTTCCCGGCACCACAGAGGTCGATGACCCTGTGACGTCTGTTCGGCCAATGCTGGCATACGCGTCGTGGTGAACACCCTACCCAACTTCGGGCGTCCCCCTAAAGTGCCAAAAACAAAGGTATCCTTATTCTATGTACGAAAGGTAGCAAGTCACGGCCACGTGAATACCAGGAAGGGGCCGGCACGACTGGAGCGAGCGGAATGCGCGGAATCGGAATCGGTACATTAGTAGGGGCAACACTGGCCGTCAGCGTCTCGCTGGCTGATGCCGCTGCGAGCCCGCCGTTCAGCACTCAGCAGGTCGCGGATGGAGATTACGTGCATTTCGGCCAAGTCACACTGACCACACCAGAGAATGCTGGCGATATCGCCAATCTGGGAATCATCATTGGCAACGAAGCTGTTGCCGTCGTGGACACCGGGGGCAGCATCAGCGTCGGGGAAAGCCTCGTCGCAGCCGTGCGCGCCCTCACCGATAAGCCAATCCGCTACGTGATCAATACGCATGATCATCCGGACCATTTGTTCGGAAATGCCGCTATGCCGGTTGGCACGACGTTTGTCGGGCACCATAATCTGCCAAGCGAACTCGCCAGTCGCGGTGCATATTATCTGCACTCCTACCGTGAGCAGCTGGGTGCAGCGGAGATTGACGCGGTCAGGATCATTGCGCCGACACTGCTGGTGGACACCGAAACAAGGCTGGATCTGGGTGGGAGGCCCCTGCGGCTTATTGCCTGGTCGCGCGCCGCTCATACGGACTGCGACCTGACAATATTGGACGAGACCACCGGCGTACTGTTTGCCGGCGACCTCGTGTTCCTGCAGCATATTCCCGTCGTGGACGGTAGCCTGACGGGATGGCTGTCGGTGATCCAGCGACTGGAAAAGCTGCCTGCCCGCATCGGGGTGCCAGGTCATGGTCGCGAAATCGCCCCTTGGCCGCAGGCGCTCGATGACGAACGCCGCTACCTCACCGTTCTCGCGCAGGACACGCGCCGCGAGATCACGCAGGGCACGCCGCTCGAACGTGCGATCGGCAAGATTGCCAGCTCAGAGCGAAATCGGTGGCAGTTGTTCGACGACTACAATGCGCGCAATGCGACGGCCGCCTTCAGCGAACTGGAATGGCAATAGCCGGTTCAGCAACCGAGCGACCCCGATACTGATATGCGTCATCGGCTGCTGAGGCGTCGCTCTCAGCCAGCTTGCGCATCATCGAGTGGATCGGCGAAAGTTCGCACGCTGGATCGGTTGCCGCAGCGTCGCCGGCAAGTGCCAGTGCTTGGCATCGGCATCCGCCGAAATCGATCTCTCGCATATCGCAAGAGCGACACGGCTCGCGCATCCAGTCGGTGCCGCGATAGGCCTGAAACGCTGGCGAATCCCGCCAGATCTCGGCCAACGCACGGTCGCGCACCGACCAGAACTGCAGCCCGGGAATGCTTTCCGCCGCGTGGCATGGCAGAACCCGCCCGGAAGGCGTGACATTCAGCGAACGACGCGCCCAGCCGCCCATGCATGCCTTGGGACGTCGCGCATAATAGTCCGGTACCACCATATCTATGACGAGCCGTCCAGCGTACCGGGGGCGGATGCTCTCCATCTCCTCCATTGCCTGCGCGACCTGAGCGGGTGTTGGCATCAGCGCCTTGCGATTACGCAAAGCCCAGCCGTAGTACTGAGCGTGGGCGATTTCGACACGGCCGGCGCCGAGTGCCGCAGCCGTTTCGACGAACGCCGCAACGTGGCGGATGTTCGCCCGATGCACGACGACATTGATGGTGAGCGCGAGTTGCTGTTCTACAATCGTACGGGCGAACGCAAGCTTGCGTGTATGCGCGCCGCGGTAACCGGCAATCCGATCGGCCGTTTCGGCGTCCACGTCCTGCAGCGAGAGCTGGACGTGATCGAGGCCACTCTCCTTCAACCGAGCAAGCCGTGACGCGTCGATGCCAAGGCCGGAGGTGATAAGATTGGTATATAGTCCCGCCTCGCGCGCGGCCGCGACGATTTCGACCAGGTCACGGCGCGATGCAGGTTCTCCGCCGGAAAGATGCACCTGCAGCACGCCCAGTGCCGCAGCTTCGCGAAAGACCCGTGCCCAGGTCGCAGCATCCAGTTCGCTCGCTCGATTTTCCAATGCCAACGGATTGGAACAATAAGGGCAGGCGAGGGGACACCGATGGGTCAGCTCCGCCAGCAACCCGAGCGGCGGCGACAGTTCCTGCCGCGCACTCACACGACCATCCGCTTATCGACCAGCTCGGCCAGCATGTTCCTCACGTCACCTTCGATGTCTGCGCGGTCGGCAGTGTAGAGCGCGGCGAGTTCGTCGACGATCTCGGCCAATGTGCGCGTGCCGTCGCAGCGTTGCAAAATGTCGCTTGCCGGTCCCTCTGTCTCGATCACCCGTTCCGGGCCCAGCAGGACCCAGGCCTCACGCGTCTTGTCGAAATGCAGACGCACGCCGGGGGCCAGGCGCGGCCGATCCGGCGTTGGCTCAGGCATCGGAACTCTTCGGCACAAAGGCGCCAGGAGGGATCAGCCCCGGCGTGACATAGGCATAGTGTAGCGCGTCCAGCATGCACCACAGCACATCGCACTTGAACGCGAGGGTATCGACCACCGCCTGCTGTTGTTCGGGTGTCGTTGCGTGCTGTTTCACCCATTCGAGTGCGAAATTGGCATCGCGTTCGGCCTGCGGCGGACGCTTGTCGAAATACGCCATAATCTCCGGCGTGATGAATTCGTAATGCGCGAGCATGCCGCTCATTCGCTCGGTGATGATTTGCGGCGAGAAAAGCTCGGTCAGGCAAGAGGCGATCGCCTCCAGCAGGCTGCGCTCGCGGACATAATGCACGTACGCCTGCACCGCGAAGCGCGTGGCCGGCAACAGCAGGCGCGTTGATGTCACCGCCGCGCGGTCGAGGCCAAGGCCATCCGTCAGCTTGAGCCAGCGTTCGATGCCGCCGGGGCGATCATCATCACCATCGTGGTCCTCCAGCCGCTTGCGCCACTCGCGGCGCAGAGCCGGGTCCTCACAACGGCCGATCAGCGAGCGCATCCTTCAGCGGGACCATTGCCTGGTAGTAATAGCGGTTGAGTGCCCACGCCTGCACCTGGGCCTTCGTGCATCTGCCGTTGTGCAGCATCTGATGGAAGGGATGCAGATTGTGGTAGCGCCCGGCGCCCAGCTTCGCGCAGGCGCGAATTCCAGGTCACCGGCAGCCAGGAGAATCGTTCAAAGCACCACCTCCATGCCGTCAAAGGCGACCTCGAAGCCAGCCGCCTCGACCTGCCGCCGCTCGGGTGAATCGCGCAGCAGGATCGGATTGCTGTTGTTGATGTGCAGCAGGACGCGCCGACCTGGCAGGTCCGATAGTCCTTCCAGCGTTCCGCCGGGACCACTCACCGGCACATGGCCCATGCGGCGCCCGGTCTTCTCTCCGAGCCCCTCCGCGATCATCTCGTCATCGGTGAACAGGGTGCCGTCGAAGAACACGCAGGTCGGCGTCGCGCAGTTGCTGTCGCACACGCGTCGGTGATCTCGGCACAGGCCGGCGCCATGATGACGCTGCGTCCGTTGCCTTCCAGGCGTGCGGCGAAGGTCGGGCCGGGCTCGGCGACGGTGGCGCCGCGGCTTTCGAGATAGAGCGGAACCTTGCCGGGCATCTCGAGCAGGGTCAGCGCAATCTCCCCGGGGCATCTCACCGGCTCGATCCGGAACAATCGGCTCCTGCCGGACAATGGCCGGGTCCAGCACATCAAAGATATTGTTCTGCCGCAGCAGGTCCAGCAGAGGGACCGGCGCATACACTGTGAAGGGCTGGCGTTCCCGCAGGACCAGCAACCCTGCGATGGCGTCGACGTCGCCGCCGAGCAGGACTACGGCTGCAAGCGGTGAGTGGCGTGGTCCATGAGCTGGCCACAGGCGAGGATTTTGCATGATCTGCTGTCGCAGATCCGGTGAAGCGCCAACCACCAGCCAGTCGGTTTCATTGCCGGTGACGGCGATGGACGCCTGAGTTGCGGCACGCACCCGCGGATCGCCAGACCTCGCCAGACAACACAAGTGGCACCCGCAGTTCCACTGCGGGAAGCCGCCACCCGCCGCCGCGCCGAGAACCAGGGCCGTAAGCCCGGATGCTCGGCCACGCATAGCGACACTACTGAATTGAGTTCAGGCTACAGCTTGCCGGCGAAATAGCCGTTGATTTCCATACCGATGCAGATTTCGCGCAGCTTCGGACGCGTCCATGCCATGGGACAACTCCTCTGATCGTGCAGGCAACAGCGGAAGAACCGCCCATCGATCCCTCTGCTGCGCCAGACTAACAGCTCGGGCCGGGGGCGTCCAGGACACGGCATCCTTGCAATCCCCTGCACAGGAGCGAATATCCGCGGTGAAACATCTCGGCACGTGCGTGCCGGGCAACCGGCAGGAAGCGGTCATGAACACGCGGACACGACACTCGCTGGTGCATCGTCGATGGGTGCTGGCAGCTGCGGTCAGCGCTGTCAGCGCGAAAGCCGTCGCGCAAGCCCCGGCGCAGCCCGATTCCTGGACGGCCCTGGGACCGCAGATCTTTGGCGATCGCGTCATCCATGATGGCAGCACGGTTGTTGGCATCGATGCCCCGTATCGCGCCGAGGATGCAGCGCTGGTGCCGATCAGCCTTCGCTTGCTGCTGAAGCCTGATGATGCGCGCCATATCGCCGGTATCACGCTTTTGATTGATGAGAACCCTTCGCCGCTGGCGGCAGTGTTCACGCCCGGCCAGGCAAGTGGCATGCGGTCGATCTCCACCCGCGTCCGGGTCAACTCGTACACCAACGTGACAGCGGTCGCCGAGCTGAGCGACGGCCAGCTCTACGCTACGCAGCGGTTCGTCAAGGCGGCCGGCGGCTGCTCGGCACCTGCCGCGAAGCAGGATGCAGACCCCGCGGCAGTCGGCGAAATGCGTTTTCGTCGGTTCGCCGCTGCGGCTGACGCCGACCAGGGAAGGAACGAGGCGCAGCTCATGGTCCGCCACCCGAACTACTCGGGGATGCAAATGAACCAGCTGACGCGGCTGTATATTCCCGCGCACTTCGTGAAGTCCGTGAAGATCCGCCAGGGACCAGAGCTGTTGCTCGCGGTGGAGAGTGGCATTTCCATCTCGGAGAACCCGGTCTTCCGCTTCGACTATCGCAACAATGGCGCCACCACGTTCAGCGCCGACATCGAGGACAGTGAGGGCAGGTCATTCCACCAGGAGTGGCCCGTGACCGAGACCTGATCGTAGCCTAGAAGCAGCGCACCTCGGCTTCTGCCTGTGCTTCCTGCAGATCACGAACCATTTCGTTGGCGGTTGCGCTGCGGAACTCCTGACCTAGGTAGCCACCCGCATTGCGCCGCATGCGCAGCACAGTCTCGGCCTTCTCGTACCTGCTCATAGGGCAGCAGCGTCGCGATCACGTCTATGGCGCAGGAGCAGCGCTGCAGCGAGTCTTGCGTGCCGCCGTTCGTCGCCATGCAGGCGAACACATATTCTGCGCGTGTGGCAGTGCTGTAACCTAAGTCATCCGCGGCCAGCCCTGGCCGAGGACACATCGCACTGCCCAGGAGGATCAATGCGCCAAAGCGAAACAGCACAGCGTTCATGGCACGGAGCAGCGTTCCGCATCCACGGAACACATTCAAGGGGCCAGTTCGGGAATGCGTAATGCGCCGTGCCGCCCCTTTTTGTTGCTGGCGATAACATTCGCCGGCCACGCTCTGGCCGCAGAAAAAGGGACTACCCGATTCTGGAACCTTACCGGCGAGACGATCACTCATCTGAGCCTGGCGCCGGCCGGCACCGCAAAGTGGGGTCCGGATCAATGCCGCAATGACCCGGACGGCAGCGTCGATTTCGACGAGAGGCTGCGCATCACCGGAGTGTCGTCCGGTCGCTATGACGCGGAGTTCACCGACAAGACCGGACGCACCTGCACTGTCAACAACATCGATATCAAGGCCGGGCGCGTGTTTGCCATCGGCAAGGAAGCACTGGAGCACTGCGCCGCAAAATAAGTCTGCACATGACCGTTCCATTGACACGGCGCTAAAAGACGCGGGGATAATCCTTCAGTCGAATGGGAGGAACCACGCGAGATGCTCGTCGCGCGTCGTGCATTGCTGGCCGCCGGGATCGCTGTTGCTGGGGGACCTCTGCGTGCCGCGTCATTGCCTGCGATACGTATCGGCGTGCTGCGCTTCGGCACGGTGTCGTGGGAAATCGACGTGATCCGCCATTACGGTTTCGATACCACGGCTGGCATCTCGGTGGCGCCCGTTGAGCTTGCCGCGGCGCAAGCCGCACAGGTCGCATTGCAGGCCGGTCAGGTTGACGCAATCGTGGTGGATTGGCTGTGGGTGGCGCGGCAGAGGGCGGCCGGTGCGGACTGGACCTTCGTGCCATTCTCCGACGCGGTCGGCGCGCTTATCGTGCCGCAGGCTTCGCCGATCCGCGACGTGCCGGATCTCGCGGGGCACGCTCTAGGTATCGCCGGCAGTCCGCTCGACAAGAGCTGGCTTATCCTGCGTGCCTATGCGAGCCAGCGATACGGCATCGACCTCAACGCTGTCGCCAACAAGAGCTTTGGCCCGCCCCCACTCTTGGCCGAACAGATGAAGGCTGGACGATTGGATGGACTGCTGACCTATTGGCAGTTCGCGGCGAAGGCGCAGGCCGCGGGGGCCCGCAGGATCCTGGCAGTCGAGGATGCTGTTGCCGCGCTCGGGGTCAAAGCCAGCGTGCCGTATATCGGCTACACATTTTCCCAGCACTGGGCCGAGCAGAACAAGGATGTGATTGACGGTCTCATCAGCGCGTCACAGCAGGCACGCAACGTTCTCGCGACCTCGGATACGGAGTGGTTGCGTATCAAGCCGCTGACCGGCGCTGCCGATAGCAGTGAGCTCGAGCAGTTGCGG
Organism: uncultured Alphaproteobacteria bacterium; assembly: GCA_963850535.1. Classification (GTDB taxonomy): domain Bacteria; phylum Pseudomonadota; class Alphaproteobacteria; order Acetobacterales; family Acetobacteraceae; genus JAMXLO01. The sequence goes on from CAWKMC010000010.1 coordinate 42,665, forward strand.
GACTGGTATCGCCACGGCATCCCCCGACACTGGGGCGAGTCCGAGCGCCGGGCCGCCGGGGAACTGTTCGATCTATTGGCCAGAATAGGGGGGCCTGATCTGGTTGGTCCGGTCAGCACGATACCGGCCGGAACCTTCTGGCCGGTCACTTGGCAGTCGCAGGCGTAGCGGGCCGCAGGTACCGGGATCTTTCAACGCGGCTTGTGTCGGCCGCAGTCTTGCTGCTTGTTTGGCAAGTCGCAGCCGACCTCGCGCACAGCCGGTTGTTGCCGAGTGTGATCGCTGTGCTGCGGGCCATGGTGCAGCAGACGGAATTTGGTGCGCTGCCGTGGAATCTGGCGATCACTCTCGGTCGTGTTACCGCTGCGTTCGCGATCTCACTGTTACTCGGCAGTGCGCTGGGCATCGCCATGGGGCGCATGCGCCGTTTGGATCTTTGGCTGGACAACGCGGTGACGGTGCTCTTGAACCTGCCGGCGCTGGTGCTGATAGTGTTGATCTACGTATGGTTCGGTCTCAACGAGATCGCCGCCATCGCTGCCGTGGCGCTCAACAAGCTGCCCATGACGGTGGTGACCATGCGTGAAGGCGCGCGTGCGCTCGATCCGGCGCTCGCCGAGATGGCACAGCGCTTTCAAATGCCGCGTTGGCGCATCCTGCGACATGTCACGCTGCCGCAACTGGCTCCATACTTGTTTGCTGCTTCTCGCTCCGGACTTGCGCTGATATGGAAGATCGTACTCGTGGTGGAGCTGCTTGGCCGCAGCAACGGCATTGGATTCCAGATCCAGATCTACTTTCAGCTGTTCGATGTTACGCTGATCCTTGCCTATACGCTGGCCTTTCTCCTGGTTGCGCAGTTGATCGAATGGGTCGTCATGCAGCCGCTCGAGAATTGGGCGATGCAATGGCGGATGTAGTCCTGCGACTGCGCATCGAGAGCAAAGGCTTTCACACTGATCGTGGCACACTGCCTGTGCTCAGTCGGATCGAGCTAACGCTGGGGGCCCGAGAGATCGTCGCCATTGTTGGGCCTTCGGGCTGCGGCAAGACGACACTGCTGCGGATCATTGGAGGCCTCGACACCGATTTCGTTGGCGAGCTTCAGTGGTTCGGCAGCGCGTTGCCACGCATCGGCCAGGTGTTTCAAGAGCCGCGTCTGCTGCCCTGGCGCACTGTGCGGCAGAATATTCTGCTGGCACAGCACCATCCCAAGCCGGCCATTGCCGACGAACTGCTCGAATCGTTGGACCTTGCCGCATTCCGCGACGCGTATCCCAGCAAACTGTCACTGGGCATGGCGCGGCGTGTGGCAATCGCTCGCGCCTTCGCCATCGAACCGGAGCTGGTGCTGCTGGATGAACCATTCGTCTCGCTCGATCCAGCAATGGCCGAACGGAGCAGAGAAGTATTGCTGAAGGCGTGGCATGCGCGTCCAACCGCGGGGCTGCTGGTGACGCATGATCGCGACGAAGCGGCGGCACTCGCCGATCGCATCCTGGTGCTGGGTTGCCGGCCAGCGCGCATCAAGGAAGAGCGGATGGTCCGGCACCCCCCCGCCACGCCTCGAAGCGCAATCGTCAGGCGATGATGTTCGCGCCGCCGTCGACGTAAACGGTGCCACCAGTGATGCGCTTGGCCAGCGAGGTCGCGAGATACGCGCAGGCGAAACCGACGTCCATGATGTCGACGAGTTCGCCGAGTGGCGCTCGCTCCGCCGCCTCGTTCAGCAACAACTCGAAGTCCTTCAGCCCGGATGCTGCTCGTGTCTTCAGCGGTCCCGGCGAAATGGCATGGACGCGTATGCCACGCGGACCCAGCTCGTAGGCAAGATAGCGGCAGGCGGCCTCCAGCGCGGCCTTCACTGGTCCCATCACGTTGTAATTCGGCACGACCCGATTGGCGCCGTAATAGCTCATCGCGAACATCGTCCCGCCATTCTTCATCAGCGGTGCCGCGAGCTTCGCCATTCGGATGAAGGAGTGGCAGGAGACATCCATCGCCTTGGCAAAACCTTCTGCCGAACAGTTCAGCAGCCCGCCCTGCAAATCTTCCCTCGGTGCGAAAGCAATCGAGTGCACCAGAATGTCCAGCGCGCCCCACTCGCGAGAGATGCGCTCGAACAGCGCTTCCAACTGACCTGGGACGGAAACATCCAACGCTCCGGTGATGCCTGCCCGCAATTCCTGAGCAAGCGGTTCCACATAGGCGCGTGCCCGCTCGTTGAGCCACGTCATTGCAAGCTCCGCCCCAACCGTGCGAAACGCCTTCGCACAGCCATAGGCGATGGACTGGTCGTTCGCCACGCCGACAACCAGCGCCTTGTATCCGGCCAGTACCGGTCTGATATGGGCTTCGCTCATGCCGGCTCCTTCAACGGATGGATGCCGATACCGACTGGCGGCGCGCCGCTGCCACCATCACGGCAACGGCGCAGGAGGCGAGCCGCGTCAACAGCGAGTCCGCACGGCTGGTCAGAATGATCGGCACCCGCGCGCCGAGTACGATGCCGGCGGCATCCGCATGCGCCAGAAACGACAGGCTCTTGGCAAGCATGTTGCCAGCCTCCAGGTCCGGAACGACAAGCACATTCGCTCGCCCTGCGACGGGCGAATACGATCTGCTTGATGGCAGCCGCTTCGGGACTGATTGCGTTATCGAGTGCGAGCGGCCCGTCCAGCAGTGCGCCGGTGATCTGCCCCCGATCGGCCATCTTGCAGAGCGCCGCGGCCTCGATGGTGGAAGGGACCTTGGCTGTCACCGTCTCCATCGCGCTCAGCAGCGCCACCCGAACCTCGGTGACCCCCATGGCGTGTGCCAGGTCGATAGCATTCTGCACGATGTCCACCTTGTCATCGAGCGTCGGCACGATGTTGACCGCCGCATCAGTGATGATCAGGGCATTGGGATGACGTGGCACATCCATGACGAAGCAATGGCTGATCCGACGAGCCGTCCGGATGCCGGCGTTTCGCGCCACCACCGCACCCATCAGCTCGTCTGTGTGCAGGCTGCCTTTCATCAGCGCCTCGACCCGTCCTTCGGTCACCAGCTCGACAGACTTGGCGGCGGAGTCGTGGCTGTGTTCCGAAGGGACGATGTCCATCGTTCCGATCTCAAGTCCCGCGGCTTTGGCGACGCTACGAATGCGTTCGACCGGCCCCACAAGGATCGGCTCGATCAGCCGCAATCGCGCTGCCTCAACGGCACCTTGCAGGGATACATCGTCGCATGGATGCGCGATGGCCACCCTGATCGCGGGTAGCGCCTGGGCGGCCTTTATCAGCCGTTGGTATTTATCGTGCGGCACGTCTTGTCCGATGGACTCAGGCATGTTCCGCCTCGGCCTTGCTTCGCTTCGTGGCCTCCGTCGCGAACAATGCCTCGATCTGCTTGAGACGACGCTTGCCCTCTTCGGACATCTCACCGCGAGCCGCGAGAACCCGATTCAGCATTTCCAGCGCCGTCTTCCGCGCTCCGGTATCGCTGCCAAGCAGCTTCGGCAAGCTGCTGACGGCGCGGTCCTGATCCAGGCATACCAACAGATACTGTTGCCGCACCATCTCCTTGAAGTGAGCCAGCGTCATCTGCTTGTCGGCAGGACGTGAGGCATGGATCATCTTCAGCACTGAGAACCCGCGTTCGTCGATGCTGCCCTCGGGCATGCGGATATAAATCAAGGCCCGCATGGCAGCCTCCGTTATGCCGCCAACCTCGAACTGCTTTTCCAGTTCGGCACGCAGTCGGGCGATATCTGCCTCGCGGACCAAATCGCGTTCGATCCGGTGAGGAGCGGTTTGCGGGCCACCAAGCCCGACCAGCGCCTGCAGCCATGGCGAGCCATACGTATTCAGGAACACTGCTTCGGTCATCGAATCACGCAACTCGCCAAAACTGTGCAGGCAGGTTGTGATCCACGATGAAGTTGCCTGCTCCATGGCCAGCCACGGATTGTCGGCACTGACGGGCTGCCGCGACGAACGCACCGACTCAGCTAGTCCCTTGACGGGCGCCATGAATGGGTTCCGGTCGGAGAACATTCCAAAGCGGAGGCGGTTCGGATGAACCGCTCGGGACGCCTCCGCCATCGGTTCCGTCATCGACATCCGAATCGCGGGAGCAACCATGCTTTCGTAGAGCCCCCGGTTGATCTCCGATACGCGCGCGACGGTAGCAAAGCGCTTGTCATCGGCGTCGTCGTTGGTCCCCAATGCTCGGATGTGGTCCAGCGTGCGGGCTTCCAGGCGGAACAGGTACTTGCCCTCGATGAGGTTGCGATTGAAGGTGTTCTCGTCCACCTCGGTGATGACCGCCTCATACAGGCCGGGCGGCATGGCATCGATCAACTCGATGCAGGAAACGAACTCACCGTGTTCCTTACTTGCGACCTTGCCGGAGACAAAAATGCCCAGATGACCGATGCTCTGGTGCATCGTGTAGACGATGGTCTGGCCGTTCGCGACGATCTCCCGTTCATGGTCATAGAGGTCGAGGATCCAGCCCAGGGCCTGTTGCGGTGGCGTGATGTTGTCGCCCCAGGAGCAGAACACGATGATGGGTGCCGCGATATTGCGCAGATCGACGCGCACACCGTCTGATGTGCGGAGTTGGCCCGTCGAGAGCCGGTTGCCGACGAACAGGTTGTCGGCAATCCACTGCATTTCCTCGGCATTCAACTGAACCGGACTGCCCCACCAGGTTTCAAAGTCAAGGAACCGCTCGGCTTCGGTATCTACCTTCGAGTAGACATTGTACGCCTTGGTCCAATACGTGTTGGCCGGATTGAGTGACTCGAAGTTGGCGACCAGATTGGCGCCGTCGAAGATGCCGTTGCCCAGGTCACCGGACAACGCCGTGAGCCAGGTGCCACCCAGCATAGCGCCGAGATACCGCATAGGATTTTTGCCGCGCACGCCCGCCCAATACGACAACGGCGAGCCGGCCAGCATGATCGGTCCCATCAGGGTGGGCTTGATCGCCGCCGTCATCATGATCTGCCAGCCGGCCTGACAGTTGGCGATCACCACAGGCTTGCCGTCAGCGTTCGGGTGGCGGGCTGCCACCTCTTCGATGAAGGTTGCTTCGGCGCGACAGACATCCTCGATCGTCTGACCCGGGATGGGCTTAGGCAGAAATCCGATGAAATAGCAGGGATGCCCGGCTGCCAGGGCAACGCCGATCTCGCTCTCTTGCTTCATCCCGCCTATGCCAGGACCGTGGCCGGCTCGCGGATCTACCACCACGACAGGTGCCTTTGTCGGGTCGATCTTCGTCCCTTCCATCGGGATGACGCGGACAAGCGCATAGTTCACCGGGCGAGCGAGCGTACGACCGTCGCGAATAAGCTCGACCTTGAAGCTGAGGACGTGCGGCACCTCCTTCGCGCTGTGTTCAAGGTAGATATTGCCGCGCTCCCGCAGCACATCGAGGAACAGGATCGAACGCTGCCAAGCGTCCTGCCAATATTCCTGAACCGCGTCGAAGCCAGGCCAAATCTGCATTGTTTATTCCCCGCTGCCGTGCTGTGGGTCTGCCCCAGGGCTGCACTGAAACAAATGACAATTCGGCTTCAATATTCGAAGCGTCAAATCTCATTCAAATCCAGCATAACTCCACCAAGCTCACGGCGCCGCATTGATCTGGATCAACCGCGTTGCTCCTGTGCCGGAGTCAGGACGGGATGCCGTCGGTCCAGCGTCCGCCGCGTCCCGCCGCCGTGCTTTGCATTCTTGCTTTTTGCGCGGCAATCCAAGTCCTTGACGGTCCTCTTGCAAGGCCGTGGCTTGATCCTGATCGTCAAATGCCGAGCGCGCGACGCTGTGGTTCAAATGATCGAGATACTGCAGCACCGCTTCGCGCCGGTTCGTTGCGCCCGCGGAGTCGGCGAGGCCGACCAACGCCGCTCGCAGCCGCCGGCGACTTGGACAGACGCGCGCCGAACTGCCGGATTTCGTCGAGTGACAGGGCCAGATAGTCTTGCCACGTCGGCACTGGAAATCCCACGCGAATGGTTCCGCTCGAATCGCGCGCGCTGGCAACCGTATACAGCATGGGGATCAGCCACACCGTCATCAGGTTTTCGGATCCAGGCGCATGATCGAGCCGCGTCGCGTCGTTTGCGTCAGCTGGACGGCCAGGTCAACTCGGGGACAAGCTTGTAAGCGTAGTCCGGCTCCTTGTAGCCATGCGCCTTCTGCCGGTCCGGCAGCTTGGTCTTTTCGCGCGGCAGGTTCTCGTAGGAAATATGCTTCAGCAGGTGCGTGATCACATTCAGCCGCGCCCGCTTCTTGTCGTCAGAATGCACGACGTACCACGGCGCCCACGGCGTATCCGTGGCCTGGAACATTTCGTCGCGTGCACGCGAATAGTCATACCATCGGCTGTAAGACTTCAGGTCCATCGGCGACAGCTTCCAGATCTTGCGTCCGTCGTCGATGCGGGCCTCCAGCCTTCGGGTCTGTTCCTCCTCGCTGACCTCCAGCCAGTATTTCAGCAGGATGATCCCTGATTCGACCATCGCCCTTTCGGTCAAAGGCGCAAGTTGCAGGAAGCGCTTCGCCTGCTCGTCGGTGCAGAAGCCCATCACGCGCTCGACGCCGGCGCGATTGTACCAGCTGCGGTCGAAGATGGCGATTTCGCCCGCCGCCGGGAAGTGCCGGATGTAGCGCTGGACGTACATCTGAGATTTCTCGCGTTCGGTCGGCGCCGGCAGCGCGACCACACGGAATATGCGCGGGCTAACGCGCTCGGTGATCGCCTTGATCGTGCCGCCCTTGCCGGCGCCATCGCGTCCCTCGAAGACGATGCAGACCTTCAGGCCCTTATGGACGACCCATTGCTGCAGCTTGACCAGCTCGACATGCAGTCTGGCGAGTTCGCGTTCATAGTTCTTGCCCTTCAGCTTTCCGCTCGTCACGACCGCACTGTCGCTGGTTTCGGACTTTTTCGCCTTCTTCGCTGCGCTCATCACACACCTCTCCGCAAGATGCTTCCCAAACCTATGCTTCGAGGGCGCTCTTCGGCCAAGTGAAGAACAAACCGATATCGCCCGGCTTGCCGCCAGGATAGCTGATAACCCGTGCAGCGAAACCGAACCCGCCAGGCTTCAGGTTCTGTCTCCAGGTACTCGTGCACCTTGCGGACCCCCGCGGGCATCGTCAGCAGCCAATCGGGCTCCTCGGCCTGCCGGGCCGCCTCTTCCTTGGAGGGCTTGTTGATCGGCGGCACACCTGCGTTGATCACCGCTCGACCGCCATCGGTGCAGAAGTCGCAGGGGAAGGAGGAAAACATCAGCTCGCTCTCGCCACGCTCGAACGCGCGCCTGATGCGGTCCAGGCCGGATTTGATGACATCGTCGGTCAGCTGGAAATTCTCGAGCCGCTGTCGGAATGCCGCGAGCTCTTCTTCTTTGCGACGTTGCAGTTGCTCGGCCGCTTCCTGGTCGCTGCGCCGCCGCGCATCGCGATCTGCAAAAAGCCCGGCGACCGACAGGTTCCGACCTGACGCCTCGCTCATGGCAGTTGTCCTCCCGATCGGCATATCGGGGACGATTAGCCCGACCGCCGTGAGGTCGCCTTGATCCAGGTCAACCTGCCTTCACGGAAGCGTCACTAGGAGCCGAGTTTCCAGCCGTCGTGCGTCTTGCACCACGTCAGCGTCCGGTCTCGTTCTGAATGTGGGCCGGGGACCACTAGGCCGTAGTGCATCACCCGGCATGCCAGGCCATGTCGCTTGGCGGCGGTCCCGGCCGTAACCGTTCCGCTGGCGCCCGACTTGGGATTGCTCCAGGTGTCCTTGGCGCCTGTCGTGAGCTCGGGCCGGTCCAGCAGTCGATTTGTGGCGTCGGTGAGCGCCGCAATGTCGTCCGCATTCAGAGGCGTCGCACGGGTCCCGCGGAACGGGTTGATCTGCGCAGACGCAGGCTGCGACAGGCAGGCGACAATCATCAGCAGGGGCAGCAGTCGGGACTGCAGTCATCGGCTTCTCCGGGTTCGCCGGGACATGATCCTATCTGCCCATTGATTTCAATCAAAGGCGCATGGGCTGAAACTGTGCTAATGGCAGCGATAGTGGGGCGGTCATGGCCCCTCAGCCAGGACCATGGGGACGAAGCAATGCTTGAAGAGGCCATCTACACGGCGGCGGACCTGATGACGCGAGACGTGGCCGTGGCACATCCGGACATGTCGTTGCTGGATGCGGTGAAGCTGTTGGCACATCGGCACATCAGCGGGATGCCGGTGGTTGACGATGCCGGCACCATCGTCGGCATGCTAAGCGAGGGCGACCTGGTGCGCTGGCATGAGGGCTACACCGAGCGGCAGGCGCGCTGGCTCGACATGCTGGCCGAGGGGCACGATCTAGCGCCGGAGTTCATGCATGGCATTCAGGAGCAGCACCGCAAGGTGAAAATGGTTATGTCGCCAGGTGCGAAGACGGTCACCGAGGACATGCCGGCACGCGAGATTGCACGCCTGATGTATGCCAACAACATCAAGCGTGTGCCGGTGGTACGCGACGGCAAACTGGTCGGCATCGTGGCGCGATCGGACCTGGTGCGCGCGCTTGCCCAGAAGCTCGAGGAAATGCCGCAGGGACCGACCACGCAGCGTCAATCGGTGGATGAGGCCCTGCGGCGCAGACGGGAAGAGCCCGGTCGCCCTTCTACTGCTCGGTGACGTCGACGCGCGTCCAGCTCAGGTCGGGATCGAACTGCGCGATCGCCGGCACGGTGCGCGCGGTGTCGCTGCCAAGGTCCTTCTGAAAGACCACGCCGTCCTGATTGACCATGAACGACATGATTCCTGAGGATCCATGGCTCGAAGGCCACGCGATCAGCGCGAAACCCTTGGTCATGCGGCCAGACTGCACATAGCTCATCGCACCACTCGGCGCGTCGGGTCCCTGCGACTTCAGGATGCGAAAATAGTAACCCTGGTACGGGATGGGCTTGCCGCCCACGAGTGCGCCAGGAGCGGGATAGCCCTCGTCCTGCGCCCGATCCACCAGGGGCCCGAATGGACTCTCGGCGCTCCCCGCGGCAACAGGCCAATAAAGTCCATCCTGACGGCCAGCGGTACTGATCAACCGCTGCGCGTAGAGGCCCGTTCCGGTCTGATGGTTCATCAGGTCGAAGTATTCCTTCTGCGCCTCGACATAGGTCAGCATCACCCGGATTGCGGCCAGTTCGTTGCGCCCGATCCGCCGATCGATGATCTCCTGCGCGCCGGCCTTGGTGTCGAAGTGCCACCGGCCATCGGCCTGCACGATCGGGATCGGTAGCGGCCAGTCGTCCGCTCCGACATCAAGCTCCGCGTGATCGGGCCCATCCTTTGCCAGCTGATGCTTCTCGTCATAGGCCGCAGCGAACCGACGCTGCTGCTCCGCATCGGCATAGCGATCCCCGGTCGACAGCAGCTTTTCGCTGTCGGGCCCAAGGATCGCGCGCAGCGCAGCCGTGTCGTGAGAGCGAGTGGCTGAGGCGAGCGCGGCCGCCGCTTCTTCCGGCGAAGCGTAGGTCTGCTGGGCCGGCGCTTGTGCGTGCGCGACGCCCTGGGCAAGCAGCAGCCATGCAACCACGCCAAGGCTGGCGCGGCACGCCCGCAAGACAGGCCAAGTCCGGATGTTCATCGCGCGCTCCCTCTCATCGCCGTCCGCCGCCGCGAGCCCCACCGCCGCCCCGAGCGCCACCGCCGCCGCGGGCCGCGAAGTTGCCGCCTCCTGACCGCTGCCCTCCGAATGAGCGGCTTTGCGTGCCCCGCTGGCCAAATTGCGACGCCTGTCGACCATCCCTCATGCCAGAGAACGCACCTTGCCCGCCTTGCCTTGCGGGAAGTGTGCTTGGCCGGTTGACGTTGGGACGATTGCCTTGACCCGGCTGGCCAAACCCCGGCCTTCCCGCCGCCCCACCCTGGCCCAAACCACCGCCGCCCGGGCGGGAAAACCCGCCGCCGGCTCCAGCACCGCCACTTGGTCGAGACAGTCCTCCGCCCCCCGCTCCGGCACCGGGCCGCGAGAGGCCGCCGCCAGCGCCGCCCTGAGCCAAGTTGCCGCCGCGTGCCGGCGGGCGAACAGCATTGCCTGGCACCGAGACCTGGTTGCGACCGATCGCTCCAGCCGCTAGGCCGTTGCCGCGGGCAGGCAACCCGACCGGGCCGCCTGGTGGCCGCTGCAGACCGGCCGGCCGGCCCCCGGCCCGATTGGCCTGCCAGTTACTCGACCTGATCGCTGCGCGATTGGCGTTGATATTATTGTATCGGTTCACATTCACATTGATGTTGCCGGCGCCCCACGACGGCGACGCCCAGTTCCACAGCCCGGCGGTGATTGCCACCCCGGCGCCAAACATCAATCCGGAGGCAAGCGCGCCACCCAGCGGGTAGTAGGCGGCCGGTGGCGGAAAATACACCGGTGGAGAGCTCGGGTATGGCCAGGTGCCGTAGACGGTGCTGGGATTGTAGCTGGGTACATAGACAACATTGGGCTGCGCCGGCTCGATGATGACCGTTTGCGCCTCGGTCTTTACGACCTGTTGCGACGTGGTTTGCAGGCTGCCGCTCGACTGCGCCTGACGCCGCAGGCGCTGGACCGAGTCCATGACCGCTGCCTGCTGATCGGCGACGGCGTACCCAAGCTGCTGCGTCCAGTCGAGATTTTCGTTCATCATCGACAGCACCTGCGGAAATGGTACCAGCGACTTCACGCTAGGGTCCCATGGGAGTGGCTCCAACGCCTTGGTCAGCGCATCGCCGGAGAGCCCCTTGCTTTCCGGCTTTTCGAGCCACCGGGCAGCCTCGACGATCTGCAAGGGAAAGGTGGACGCCATCAGCGTTTGCGTCAGCAGCGGATCGGGATATAGCGCGATCGGCGCCAGCAAGGCGTCGAGCTGCTCGGTGTTGAAGGTCTGCGCGGACTGCGCCGGGGGCGCGGTCGCCTCTGGCGTCGGCTGGGCGTGCAGCATCGCGGGAAATGACGCGTGCAGCATCAGAACGCTGCCAACGATCCGTGCAAGCCGGCCAGTCATACGCGTGCTCCGCTTGTCCGCAAGTTATCGAGCAGGATGTAACTGCTCACCAGAAGGACCCAGCACGGGAAGACAAACAACACCCAATCGAAGAAGCCGCTGCCGATCCAGATGAACAATGCCGAGGCGTAGCCAAGCCACGCGATCCAAGGTGCCGTGACCCGGGTGCGGATGGCGAGCGTCGAGGTGGTGACCATGAACACCCCCGCCATTTTGAAAGCGTAAATATGCATGAGGTCATAGCTGAATGCACGCGCAAAGCCGAATGCGGCATCGCCGGAAGCCAGGGTGGGGGCGTCGGCATAGGCGCGGACCAGCCCGCCGCCAGCAGAGGCAGCGACGAACATCATGCCCAGGAACATGAGACCGCTGCCCAGGAAGACCGTCGCGAAAAACTTATCCTCGAACGCACCGAGCCGATCCCGCAGAACGCCCAAAAACCACATGAATGCAATGCCGGCGAACGGCACCAGGTTCAGGGCGAGCGTCACCCGGCGCGAGCTTTGCCGCAGCCACGCCGCCAGTTCCATCGAGCCTGTCGGGGGAGCCAGTCGCAGCAGCCAAAGAACCCAGATGAGCAGAAGCGAAAACACGATCCCGGCCACAGCCGCCGCCTTTGGCGTCTTCAGGCTGGAACGCACCAACTGCGGTTTCGTATTGAGGTCATCCGGGCATGGCCGATCTGAAATCACCAGCGTCAGCCAATGACAGGTCCCAGGGTCATGATCGGGGAAGCCCCTTTTGCCCAGACGGTCTGCGCTGCAGTTCAGGTGGATGTGGCGGGTAATTGTCGAGGAACTGGCGCAGCGGTTCGGACGTGGTGACGGCCGTTTCGCCGGCTGCCACCAGCAGATCGACGTCGTGCTGCTGTAAACTCAGTCCCGTCGGAATGGCCAACAGCTGGTCTTTCTCGGGGCTGTCCGGCATCGCCGCAAGCGAGACATGAACGAGTTCGCCCTGCACATCGTCGCAGGGGGTATCGTAGACCAGCTTGCCTTCGGAGCACCGCGCGTTTTGGATGGCACGCACCACTCCCTTGATCTGGCTGGACACCGTGCTCAAAGTTTCGAAGTTGTAGCGATCGATCTGGCCGCCGCTCACCAGACCCAACAGCGAGAACAGGCCACCGACGATCTTGCGCTGCGCGACGGACGCATCCTGCGCGCCCTGGCCGTCGACGCTGATCACCAGGATACGGCGGAGATGGTCGTAGCCCAGGCTTTTGATCGTCTCGGGTGATGCCGCCATATACTCCATCATCGAACCGGCGACACGCAGGCCGAGATTGTCGGAGATGCCGCCATCGGCCAGGTGCACATATTTTGAGCGAGTGGGGTCCAGGTAACGGTCGGTCAATTGCGCCTGTGTTCCGATCCTGGACAAAGGATTGCGCCGTTCTTCAGCGGTGACGCGGCGTTCCCAGCCAGGGACGCGCCCGCCGCAGTCCGCGGCGCGGTTGGTCAACGTGATCGGCGAGAACAGTCCGGGGAACCCATTGGACGCAGCAACGGCGCGCGCAAGCGGAAACTCTGACAGGTCAGAGCAGATGATATCGAAGCCTTCTTGCGTGAAAAGGAACGGAGCACCGTAGCTGATGTCCGTGGCTCCAATCGCGATGATCGGTCGGCCAAGTGCCTGCAGATTCTTGTAAGTCGCACCATGGAACATCGTTCGATCATAGACCCGTTCCATGTAGTCGTTGGTGCCGACCGTCGGGTCTGCGATCCACCCCCAGTTCCAGGGCAGCAGATAGATGCCGAAGATGTAGGCGTTGGTGTCGGAGTACAGGAAGTCCTTCTCATATTGGCCAAACGCCTTGTCACGGTGTAGGCCATAATAGGCGGCGGTGAAGCTACCTCCGGAAATGCCGGAGATCCCGTCCAGTTGCGATAGCAACGAGCGACCATCACCGGGGATGGTGACCTGACCCATGCCTTTCAACGCGCCATAACCATAGGCCGCGGACCGCTTTCCCCCGCCGGACATCGCAAGCAGGATCAGCAGATCAGGGATTTGTCGAACCCTGGTCACCGAATCGATGCGGTAGCCGCCGGCAGAGATGGTTTCGCTCCCCGGCGGCTCAAGTTTGGACGGGGGCAGGGGTGTTGTATCGACGACGGTGAGTGACGCACATCCCGCCAGCAGCGTCGCAACCAACACCAGTGCGACGCGCAGACAAGGACACAGCATTGTCGAGCAGAAACTCAATTTGCGGTTGAGGCAGAACCTTTGCCAGCGGCATAGCCCTGCTGATACGAAGCCTGCTCGTTCTTCTTGACCGAATCGTAGATCAGCCCGCCGGCAAGACCCGCCGCTGCGCCGGCGACTGCACCAAGTGCGGCGTTGCCGCCGATAGCCCCGAGGACCGCGCCTCCAGCTGTGCCGATGGCGGTTCCTGACAGCGCACGCTGCTGAGTTTGGTTCATGTCGGAGCAGCCGGCCAAGGCGAGGCCACCAGCGAGCAGAGCAATTGTAGGCTTCATGGTCATCCTCCGTAGTTCGTCAGCGGCCGCGTGAGCAGGGGAATTGCTGCGTCAGGAAAGTGGCGATGGCATCGGCTGGCGGCAGAGCCGACCGTCCGGGATCCGCCTTTGCCCACTGGAGGAAACTCGCGATGCCCTCATTACGGCTCGGCGTCTGGCTCGGCATGCAGAACATGTGTCGCGATTTCCGCGCCATGTCCTCCTCCTGCAGGACCCGGAACACACCAACGGTAAAGCCATGGCAGAAATTGACGGCGGCCGTGTACATCGTATCGGATTGCGCGGCCGAACAAAGCTCGACCAGGTCACCCGTGTTGTGCAGCACGAACGTATCCTCGGTCACCGCGGCATGCGCCGAACCAGCCGATAGACCAACAGATAATCCAAAGCCAGCAAGCCATCGATTGAAGCGCATCATTCTCCTCCTTGCGATCGTATCAGCGCTGGGTGTTCAGGCGTGCCCGTCCGATTTGACTGCGGCGCCACAGGACGAGCCGATGAGCGAAGCCGTTCGCGAACATACTGAAAGATGACGTAGAGGGCGGGAATGGCGAAAATGCCGATGAACGATGCCGTCAGCATGCCACCGAACACGGGTGTGCCGACATTGCGTCGTGCAAGGCGCGACGGCCCCTCGGCCACCACCAGAGGCAGCAGGCCAAGGATGAAGGCGAACGACGTCATCATCACCGGACGGAAGCGCAGGCGTGCGCCCTCGGTCGCTGCTTCCAGCAACGGCATGCCTTCGGTCCGGCGTTCCTTGGCGAACTCCACGATCAGAATGCCATTCTTTGCCGCCAGACCGATCAGCACCACCATGCCGATCTGCGCGTAAAGATCGAGCGTCAGACCGGCGGCGACGATGGCGGCATAGGAGCCGACCACCCCAATGGTAACGGAGAGCAGGACCGGGATCGGAATCGTCCAGCTCTCGTAGAGCGCGACCAGGAACAGGTAAGCGAACAGCACCGCAAAGCCGAGGATGATCTCCGTCTTGCCTTCGGCGCGCTTCTCCTGAAACGACACGTCGGTCCACTGGCCTTGATAGCCTCGCGGCAGCGTCTTTTCCGCCACCTGTTCCATCGCCGCCAGCGCTTGGCCTGACGACACTCCGGGTGCCGGGCTGCCCTGTATCGTCACCGCAGTTCTGTTGTTGTAGCGGATGAGTGCCTGTGGCCCGATAATCGGGCGCACCTCCACCAGGCTGCGCAGCGGGATCATCTCGCCATCGGCGTTGCGCACGTTGATCCGATAGATGTCGTCGATCGAGGAGCGATCCTGTGCCTCTGCCTGCACCTGCACCTGCCAGGTGCGGCCGAACAGGTTCATGTCATTGACGTAGTAGCCGCCCAGCGAGGCCTGCAGCGTCTGGAAGATCGACGACAGATCGACCTTGAGCACCTGCGCCTTGTCGCGATCGATATCGAGGTAGACCGACGGCGTCGCCGGCGAGAACGTGCTGAACACGCGGCTGAGCTTTGGATCCTGGTTCGCCGCCACCAGCAGGCCGCGCAGCACCCGCGCCAGCGCTGCGGGACCACCGCCGCCGGTGTCCTGCAGCACATAGCTGAACCCACCCCCGGTACCCAGGCCGATGATCGGCGGTGGTGCCAGCGGCACAGCCTGACCGCCACGTAGTTGCCGAAAAGTCTGCCCCAATCGGGCGACCATCGCCTGCGCCGACTGGGACGCATCAGCGCGGTCCTCGAACGGCTTGAGCGAGACGATTAGGAATGCCGCGTTCGATTGCGAGTAGTTGTCGATGAAGTTCAGTCCGATCGTGGCCGAGTAATCCTGGATTGCGTGCTCCTGCTTCAGGACGTCCTCGATCTGGTGGACAAAATTCGACGTGCGGCCGATGGAAGCGCCATCTGGCAACTGGACGACCACAAAAAATGCACCCTGGTCGTCTTCCGGCAGGAAACCGGTCGGTGTGATCCTGCCCAATCCCACAACGCCGGCCACGGCGAGACCCACCATGACAAGGCCGATGATCGAAATCCGGACCAGCCGCGCGACGATCCGGCCATAGCCATCGCGCACCCAGTCGATGCCGCGCATCAGCGCGCCGACCGGTCCGCGGCGTGGCCCGTGATGTGGTCGTAGGAAGATGGCGCACAGCGCCGGCGACAGCGTCAGTGCGTTGATCGCAGAGAGGAACATCGACACCGCGACGGTGACAGCGAACTGGCGGAACAGTTCACCCGAAATGCCGGGAATGAAGGCCACCGGCACAAACACGGACAACAGCACGAGAGTGATTGCGATGATCGGCGCAACGATCTGGCTCATCGCCAGCTTGGTGGCCTCGCCCGGTGACAGCTCGGGGTGCTGCTCCATCACGTGCTCGACCTGCTCGACCACCACGATCGCATCGTCCACCACGATGCCGATCGCCAGCACAATCGCCAGCAACGATACAGTGTTGGCCGAGTAGCCGATGGCGTTCAGTACGATGAAGGTGCCGATCAGGCTGACCGGCACCGCGATGCTGGGGATCAGCGTGGCGCGCAGGCTGCCAAGGAACAGGTAGACCACGAGCACCACGAGGATGAATGCCTCGACGAGGGTCTTCTGCACCTCGTGGATCGTGGCGGTGACGAAGGTCGTGGGGTCATAGGTGACCTTCCAGGCCAGATCTTCCGGAAAGTTTTTCGCGCCATCCGCCATCACCTGCTTGACGCCGGCGAGTGCCGTCAGCGCGTTGGCACCGGGTGCCTGGTACACAGCGAGCAGCGCCGCGGGCGAACCGTTCAGGCGAGTCGAGCGATCCAGGTTCGCGGCTCCCAGTTCCAGCCGCGCGACGTCGCCGAGCCGGAGCACCGAACCGTCCGGATTGGTGCGAATGACGATCTGTTCGAATTCGGCGGCCGATGCCAAACGGCCCTTGGTCTGCACATTGAGCTGCAATTGCTGTTCATTGGAAGTCGGCCGCGCGCCCAATCGCCCAACAGCGGCCTGCACGTTCTGTTTCTGGATAGCGTTGATGACATCGGCCGTGGTCAGGTTGAGCCCGGTCAACTTGTCGGTTTGCACCCAGGCCCGCATCGAGTAGTCCTGCGGCCCGAACAATGTGGCGTCGCCCACACCCGGCGAGCTCTTGATCTGATCAAGCAGGTTGATCGTGGCGTAGTTCGAGATGAACAGCTCATCATGCGTCTGCTTCGGTGAATAGAGCGCGATGACACCAAGCAGCGCCGACGACTGCTTCTTTACCGTGACGCCTTGCTTCTGTACGTCCTGCGGCAGTTTGGACAGTGCGACCTGCACGCGATTGTTGACATTGACGGTATCGATGTCGGGGTCGGTGCCGAGTTCGAACGACACCTTCAGCGAATAGCTGCCGTCGTTGCCGCTGACGCTCTTCATGTAGATCATCTTGTCGACGCCGATGACCTGGCTCTCGATGGGCTGCGCGATCGTTGCGTCGACGATGGCGGCAGAGGCACCGGGATACAGTGTGGTGACCGATACCTGCGGTGGCACGATATCGGGGTATTGCGCGACTGGGATCACCAGCAGCGACAGCAGCCCAGCGATGGTGGTGACGATGGCGATGACCGTCGCCAGTCGCGGCCGTTCGATGAAGATCGCGGAGAACATGTCTCAGCCTTGGCTCTGCGGCGAAATTACCGGAGTGGCAACGACCGCAGTGCCAGGACGCAGGGTCTCCATCCCCTGCACGACCACCTGTTCACCACCTTTAAGACCATCCTCGACGATTGCGTTCGGGCCGGACCCGCCGCCAAGCTTGACGCGCCGCACCTCGGCCTTGCCGTCTGCGACCAGGAACACATACGGCCCTTGCTGATCCACGATCAGCGCCGACTGTGGGACGAGCACCTTCTCTTGCGGTTTGTCGCCTTCGACGGAGACTCGCACAAGCTGCCCATCGATCAGCCGACCATCCGGATTTGGAATGGTGGCGCGCACCGACACTGTATCGGTCGCGCGATCCACCTGCACGTTGACGAAGTCGATGCGCCCAGTCTGGTCATACTGATTGCCGTTGGAGAAGGCGATGCGAACCTTGAGCGCCTGCGCGTCGCCTTTGCCGCGGCGCGTCTCCTCCTCCTCGATATCCAGGAATATGCGTTGGCTGACGGGGAACGTCACGTACATCGGGTCCCGGCTGACGATCACTGTCAGCGGCCCGCTGTCCGGACTGACAACGTTGCCCTTGGTGATAGCGGTGCGGCCGATCTCACCGCTGATCGGTGCGGTGATCTCGGTATAGCCCAGGTTCACGTTCGCCGTCTTAAGGTTGGCATCGGCGACGATGACGGCGCCCTGCGCCGACTTCTGCTCCGCCGTCCGCACGTCGAGCAGCGCCCGCGATGCGGCGTCGGTCTTTACCAATTCCTGTGTGCGGGCGAGTTGCGCGGTCGCATTCGCCAGAGTGCCCTGTGCCTTCAGCAGGTCACCTTGTGCCTGCTGCACCGCCGCCTGGAACGTGTCGGACTCGATGTGGTAGAGAACGTCGCCTTCCTTGACGTGCGCACCGTCCTTGAACAGCACGTCCTCGAGATAGCCAGTGATGCGCGCGCGGACTTCGACGCGATTGATCGCCTCTACCCGACCGACGAATTCGGTCGCCTGGTTAACTGGCCGCAATGCGGCCGCCACAGTCCCGACGGAGATGGCCGCCGGCTGCTGTGCCCATCCGGTCGACGCGGCAACGAGCAGCCCCGCGACCGCGGTGGCCCAGACAAGTGATCGCATGGTGTATTCCCCTATCCCTTCTTCTGGTCGCTGGTTCCGGGCCGCGTCCCAGCGGTCATTTCTTATAAGCCTAAAGCAGTAACGCAGGCCGTGGCGCATGCATAGGCAAAACCACACTGACATGGCTTCGGAGAAGCTTCCGATCAGCTCGATCCGCTTATGCCTAGTGGGTTAATCGCAGCCTGCATTGACCTGGCTGCATGCAGAGGGAAGCTGGGGTGTCCCAGCGGTCAGCTTCCGAGGGACACGCCCACGGTGACAGCGTGTCCACGCAGGAAATCCTCCGCCGGCATTGCTGGACGACCTGACAACTGCACCCGCGTCAGCCGCAGCGAGCCTGCGCCACACGCCACGGTCAGATGTTCGTCCAGCACGGCTCCCGGCTCGCCAGACCTGCAACACGGCTCAGCAGCCAGCACCTTCAGCATCTTCCCATGCAGGGTGGTGAAGGTGCCGGGCCATGGATTGTAAGCCCGCACCTGTCGTTCGATCGCTGGCGCATCGCGGGTCCAGTCGATGCGACCCGAATCTCGACTAAACTTCGGGGCGTAGGTCACGCCTTCATCGGGCTGCGGGACCGGTTGCGGCCTGTCGGTCAGGGCGTGAAGGATCAGCCTCGCCCCCAGCTTGGCGAGCACATCATGCATCGTCGCAGCGGTCGCGGTGGTGGTGATTGGCACCCTTTCCTGCAGAAGCATGGGTCCGGTATCCAGCCCGGCGTCCATCTGCATGATGGTGACACCCGTTTCCGAGTCGCCGGCCATGATGGCGGCCTGGATCGGGGCGGCGCCGCGCCAGCGCGGCAGCAGGCTTGCGTGAAGGTTGAAACAACCTAGGCGAGGTCCAGTAAGCATCGCCTCCGGCAGGATCAGCCCATAGGCCGCCACCACCGCGGCATCCAGGCCGAGTGCGGCGAACGCTGCTTGCTCCGCCAGATTGCTGCGTAGCCGTCTGGGAATCCGCACCTGCAGGCCGAGTTCCTCTGCCACGACCTGCACGGGGCACGGGCGCAGCGTGTAGCCGCGCCCCGCTGGCCTCGGCGGCTGACAGTAGACGGCAGCAAGCTCGTGACCAGCCCCATGCAGTGCGCGCAGCGTCGGCACCGCGAAATCCGGGCTGCCCATGAATGCCAGCCGCATGGCCCTACATGGCCTCGGCGCGCTTCTGTCGCAGCTCCTTGGCCAGCCGGCGCAGGATCATGTTGCGTTTCAGCGCCGACAGGTGATCGACGAACAGGATCCCATCCAGATGGTCGATCTCATGCTGCAGGCAGGCTGCCAACAGCCCCTCAGCCTCGATCTGCCGCTTCGCGCCTTCGAGATCCGCATATCGTACCATCACGCGTGCCGGCCGCGTGACGTCCGCATACTGCCCGGGCAGCGACAGGCAGCCCTCCTCTCGGGTCGCCTGCTCCTCGCTGTGGCTAACCACCTCGGGGTTGATCAGCACAATCGGAGCCCGCGTATCGTCTGGCTGTAAATCGACCACCGCAAAGCGCAGGCCAACCCCAACCTGCGGTGCGGCGAGCCCGATGCCGGGCGCCCGGTACATGGTCTGGAACATGCGAGGCACCAGGCCCCGTACGCGCTCCAGGTCCCCTTCGGTGACTGGCTTGGCGCGTGCCTTCAAGATCGGGTCCGGCACCACCAGAATTGGCAGGGGATCCACCAAATCGTTCATGTCGGCCATGTAGCGGTGGCAGTCTCACCGATCAACGGTGCCCCCTTGCAACCAAGCCCTGCACCGCCAAGATTCCTGCTTGCCGGAATGCCGCCATGGGTTTCGGCAACTGCTTCGCTCGAAGGAGGAGGCCATGACTACGAGGGTATTCACCTCACCACTGTTCCTGGGGTTCGACCATCTCGAGCAGATGCTCGAGCGGGCCTCGAAGGCGTCGTCCGACGGTTATCCGCCCTACAACATCGAGCAGATCAGCTCGTCCGGGTTGCGGATTACGCTGGCGGTTGCCGGTTTCACCATGGATGACCTGCAGATTACACAGGAAGACAACCAATTGGTGATCCGAGGCCGTCAGAATGACGACAGCCAGGGGCGCATATTCCTGCATCGAGGGATCGCTGCGCGGCAATTCCAGCGGGCCTTCGTACTCGCGGAAGGGATCGAGGTGAAAGGTGCCTGGCTCGACAATGGGCTTCTGCACATCGATCTCGTCAGGCCGCAGCCCGAGACGCGGGTCAGGACTATCCAAATCGACCGCGCCAACGGCACCAATGGCCACAGCGCTGGCAAGGTACGGGTGGTCGGTAACGAGGTGGGACAGGACGACTAGAAACTGTCCGAGTCCAAGACGGTGCCGCAGAACGCGGGCTGAACAGCAAGCGGCGTCGGTGCTGCAGCAGCAGGCCGCCGTGTAAGGAGTAAGACGATGGACACCAACAATATTCAACGCCCAGACGAGCAGGCTGCTACGCCAGCCGTCATTGATATTCACGATATTTCGCCGCAGCAGTTGGCCATGCTCGGTGTGCAGCAGATTGCCTATGTGAAGCCGGTAGTGGTGAACGGGACGACGGCATTTGCGATCCACGCTGCAGACGGCACGCCGATGGCGATCGCGGCTGAACGCGAGGCGGCCATGGCCGCAATCGTGCAGCACGAAATGGTGCCAGCTCTGGTTCACTGATCGGATCCGGTCATTGCGAGGCTTTCTGCTGCCTCGCAATGACAATGTGGCTATTTGCTGCTGGGATCGATCCAGCCGATATTGCCGTCGGTGCGACGGTACACCACGTTCAGCTCGCCCGACGCCTTGTTGCGGAACATCATCGCTGGCTGATCCGCGAGATCCATCAGCATCACCGCCTCGCTCACCGTCAGCAGGCTGATCTCGGTCGCATCTTCGGCGACGATCGTGGCCTGTGCCTCGCCATTGCCGCGTTCTGCCGATCCATCCTCCTGGCGCAGAACGTATCGCCGCGCTGCTTCGGGCCGCTCTCGATTGGCGGTGTCGCGTGCATGCTCGTTCACTCGCCGGCGATACCGACGCAGCCGCTTGGCAATGTGCTCCGCCGCATCATCGAATGCGGTGTTGGCGTCGGCCGCTTCGCCCTCGCCCCGCAACGTCAGTCCGCGGCCTGCGTGGACGCTGATATCGCAGGTGAAGAAGCTTCTGGCCCGACTGAAGGTGACCTGCGCTTCCAACGCGTGATCGAAATACTTGCTGGCAATAACATCGAGATGGTCCGAGACACGCGTGCGCAGCGCGTCCGACAGATCCACCTGTTTGCCGGAAACTGTGATCTGCATCATGCCTCTCCCAGAGGGTCGCGCTGACCGTCAGACCAGAGCGGCCTTCTCACGGCGGCGCTGCACCGAGTTCGGTATGCGCAGCGCCTCGCGGTATTTGGCCACGGTCCGCCGCGCGATGTCCACACCCTCATCCCGCAGGGCTGCCACGATCGCATCGTCCGATAGAATGTCATCGGCGGCCTCCGCGTCGATCAACCCACGAATGCGATAGCGCACGGCCTCTGCGCTGTGGCTCTCACCACCCGTTCCTGGAATCGCGGTGGTGAAGAAATACTTAAGCTCAAAGGTTCCTCGCGGCGTGGCGATGTATTTGTTGGCCGTGACGCGACTGACGGTGCTCTCGTGCATCTCCACTGTTTCGGCGATGTCACGCAGAATGAGTGGCCGCAGGTGCGCGACGCCGTAGCGGATGAACCCGTCCTGCTGGCGGATGATTTCCGCTGCCACCTTCAGGATGGTCTGGGCGCGCTGCTGAAGCGAGCGCACCAGCCAGTTGGCGCTGGCCAGCTGCTCAGCCATGAACAGCCTGTCTTCCTTGCGAGCGCGCGGTGCGACACGCGCATAAAAGCGCTCGTTGACCAACAGGCGTGGCATCGTGTCGGGGTTCAACTCGAGCAACCAGTCGCTTTCCGGACCAGCCCGCATCAGGATGTCGGGAACCAGAAGCTGCGCGGGTGCATCGTCGTAGTTGGCGCCTGGTTTCGGATCCAGGCTGCGAATCTCGGCGATCATGTCCGCAAGGTCTTCGGCATCTACCCCACAAATTACCGACAGCCTGCGAAGTTCACGCCGTGCGAGCAGATCCAGATTGTCCAGCAGTGCCGCCATGGCCGGGTCCAGCCGATTACGTTCGGCGAGCTGCGCCGCCAGGCACTCCTGCAGATCCCGGGCGAACAGTCCCACAGGATCAAAGCGCATCATGCGCGCCCGCACCGCCTCGACCCGCTCCAATGGAATCGCCATCGCATCGGCGATAGCGGCGGGATCCGCCGTCAGCCGCCCGGCCGGGCACAACAGTGCTATCAGATGCGCGCCAATCATGCGGTCCACATGATCGTCGAAGGAAAGACGCAGCTGCTCCCCCAGGTATTCGCGCAGCGGGCGCCGCTCGTCGGCGACGTCCTCGATGCCGCGATCATCGACCTCGAAGTTGCCCGTGCCTCCGCGGCCCATGATCGATGTCTGCGGTGCACCATCTGCAGTACCGCCGGCATCATAGGTCTCACCCAGATCGGCATCGAGCGGTGCCACCATCTCGGTTGGCATGGTTTCCGCCTGTGCAAGCTGTGCCGCGTCGGCCAGCTCGCTGATACGCTCCGGTAGCTGATCGGGAGCCGCGCGCTCCGTATCCGGCAGTTCCGCGCGTTCATCGCGTTCCAGCAGCGGATTGCGCTCGAGCTCCTCCTCCACGAAACTCGCGACCTCGATATGGGGGTACTGCAGCAGCTTGATTGCCTGCCGCAGCTGCGGCGTCATCACCAGAGTATGGGTCTGGCGAAGGTCGAGCCGTGGTCCTAGCGCCATGATGTGGTCAGGTCGTTCACGACGACCGACATGCTAGAGCGCCGGAACCAACAAAACGTTCACAGACTGAACCGTTCCCCAAGGTAGACGCGACGCACGTCCTCGTGCGCGACCACCTCGTCCGGCCTTCCCTCGAACAGCACCTGGCCGTCGTGCATGATATAGGCGCGGTCGATGATCCCGAGTGTCTCGCGTACGTTGTGGTCGGTGATCAGCACGCCGATGCCCCGATCCTTCAGGTGCGATACGAGATCGCGGATCTCGTTGACCGCAATCGGATCGATGCCGGCGAGAGGCTCATCCAGCAGTATGTAGGCAGGCTGCGTGGCGAGCGCGCGAGCGATTTCGACGCGACGCCGTTCGCCGCCGGAAAGTGCCAACGCCGGCGTGCGGCGCAGATGCCCGATGCCGAATTCGCCCAGCAGTTCGTCCAGCATGTTATCGCGCTTGTCTGGGTCGCGCTCGACGACCTCCAGCGCCGCCATCACGTTTTGCTCGACATTGAGGCCACGGAAGACGCTGGCCTCCTGCGGCAGATAGCCGATGCCGAGACGCGCCCGCCGGTACATCGGCAGGCTGGTGATGTCGGTGCCGTCCAGGCTGATCGACCCAGTCTCCGGCTTCACCAGTCCGACGATCATGTAGAAGGTCGTCGTCTTCCCGGCTCCGTTCGGGCCGAGCAGGCCGATCGCCTCGCCGCGCCGCAGCTGGATCGTTACATTGCGAACCACCGGACGCTTTTTGTAGGTCTTGCCGACGCCGCGTGCGGCTAAGCCTGCGCCTCCCGAAAGTACTCGCAACTCAGTCGGTCGTATCTCGGCACGGATGTCGTTCATTTCGGTGCACTCGGGGGCGACTGGCCGGTCAATTGCTGGTTGGTTGCATCGTTGGGGACCACCAAGCCGTGCACCCGATCGTGCGAGCCGGAGAGGAGTTGCGCGATGCCGGTCTTCATGTTGACCTCTGCCGCGGAACCGTTGAGCTGGTTCTGCCCGCGTGTAATCCGGACATTGCCCGCCAGGCGCGCGATGCCCGTGTCGGGGACATACACCGCGCGGTCGCCGATCGCCGTGTCGGTGACGGTGCGGACCACGACATTCCCGAATGCATCCACCTTTTGCAGCTTGCCCGATGCGCCCAACGGATCCTGGTTGACCTGCTGTGGAGCCTGAGCCGCCGCTGGCTGCGTCGGTGTTGCGGGTGCTTCCGTGGTGTAGGCGACCAACGTATCGGCGCTGAGCCGGCGGCCGTCATTCGTCACAGCCACCGCATCGCCACGCGCCACCGCCATGTGCTTCTGCGACCAGTCCTCCAGCGTGTCGCGTGCGGTCAGCACATCGTTCGGAGTGGTCAGTCGTAGCGCGTGACCGGTCACCACCAGCACTGCCTGGTCCATATCGTAAACCGCGCGATCACCCAGCACCTCATCCGTGGGCGTGAAGATCCGCACATGGCCTTCCGCCTGGACACGGTAGATTTCATTTCCCCCCGTGTCCGGATCCACGGCGGATACTGGTTGCGTTGGCGGCGGCTGTGGGGCGCCGTTCTTCGGGCGATAGAATGCGACCAGCCGGTCCGCGCTCACCGTGACGTTCTGCCGCACCGCCTTCGCGTTGCCGCGCGCAATTACCTCGCGCTGCTGTTGCCGCCATTCGATCCCATCCGTGGCGGTGATCGCAATCGGTCCACCATGCGTCAGGTCCAATTGCTGTGCCCGTGCGGGTGACAGGATGGCGACGACAGCGAGTGCGGTCATGCAGGCCAAGGGGGCTCCGCCGCCCTTGAACCCCCGCCAGGGGACAGTCGTCCCCTGGACCTCTCGCACTTGGTCCTTCACGGCGTGCTCCCGCTCAGGACGAGGTGTGCAGGGCCGGTGAACTCGATGGCGGTGCCTTTGTCGGTGATGGTGAAGCCCTGAGCGTCAAGTGTGCCGAAAGGTCCTTCAGCGTGGGTCGGCTCGGCGCCCGCCGCCGCATTCTGCTTCAGGTCGATCGATGCGCTGGCAGTGGTCACCGTCGTGCCATCATCGCGATACAGCGTCACGTCCCGCGACAGGTCCAACTGATTGGTATTCTGCAGATACACGCCGCGCTTCGACTGCAGCATCAGCCATGTGCCATTTGCGAGGGTGACATCGGCCTTGGGCGTCGTGAGGTCGATCCGGTCGTCCGTGACCTGCTGGGCAGTGGCAGCAGTAAGCGTATAGGGACGCCCCTGCTCGTCGACACCGCGGTAGCGGGCGTCAGTCAGGGTTGCGCCGCCGACCGCGCTGGTCATGCGCTGCAAGGAGATGCGCTCCTGATCGCGTAAGCGGCCCAGTTCTGGCCAGAGCGCCATGCTGCCGAGCAATAGCAGTGCGCCAGCCGGCAAGGTCCACTTCGTTATGTTAACGGCAAAGCGGCGGCGGGCGAGGCGTCCCGGGCTGGGTGGCTTCCGAATGCGGCCGGCGGCGGCGGCGGCAATGCGCTGGCCAGACCGGCCAGACGCGTGGCGCGCGGACAGCGGGCTAACGCTCATGCAACCCCCGCGCGCAGCAGGTCGTGGATGTGAAGGATTCCTTGTGGTCGGTTACCCCCATCCACCACGAACAACGCGGTGATCGGTCGATCTTCGGCATTCATGGCATGCAGCGCCTCTCCCGCAAGGGCGTCGGCCACGATCGTGCGGGGCGTCCTGGTCATGACTTCGCTGACCCCGCGCGACAGCAGGTTCGGCCCCATGGCGCGGCGCAGGTCACCGTCGGTGACTATGCCGACCAACCGTCCGGCATGGTCAACCACGCCAAGACAGCCGAACCGTTTCTCGGTCATCACCAGCAGCGCACGGTCCATGGACGTTTCGGTCGGCACAAGCGGTACGGCCTCGCCATCGTGCATCAGGTCGCGCACGCGCCTCAGCCGTGCACCTAACCGCCCGCCCGGGTGAATCTGATGGAATTCGGCCGGAGTGAAGCCGCGGCGGGTCAGCAATGCAACCGCCAGCGCATCGCCGAGTGCCATCTGCATCGTGGTCGAAGTGGTGGGCGCGAGCCCCATCGGGCAGGCTTCGGTGGCGTGAGGCAGCATCAGCGCGACATCCGCTGCCCTGGCGACGGCGGAGCCGAGACGCGCGGTGATCGAGATCAGCGGCAGCCCGAAGCGCCGGGAGTGGGCGACCAGGTCGGCAAGCTCGGCCGTCTCGCCTGAGTTCGATAGAGCCAGCACGGCGTCGCCAGGCACGATCATGCCCAAGTCGCCGTGCGACGCCTCTGCGGGGTGGACGAACAACGCCGGTGTGCCAGTGGAGGCCAGCGTGGCAGCAATCTTGCGCGCCACCAGACCCGACTTGCCCATACCGGTAACCACCACGCGCCCGGTCACACCGGCCAGTAGCTCCACCGCCTCGGCAAAGGACACGGTAAGGCTGGCAGCCAGGGCATGCAGACCTGCGGCCTCGGTGTGCAGGACGGACCTGGCGACTTCAAGGTCGCCCGGATTCTCCACGGCAACGACACCACTCATGATGATGTTTTGGCTGGGGTAGACCGGGGGGTCAACCGCATTGGCCATGCTCGGACAAGAATCATGCCAGACTTGCGAGATGTGGCTGCGTCAGTGGGCAAAAATGTCAGGCTGCTCGTATCCCAGCAAGTCCAGCTGCGCGCGAGTCGGCAGGAAGCCGAAGCAGGCCTCAGCCAGTTGCAGGCGACCCTCACGGACGAGCAGCGCCTCCAACCTCACCCACAATGCATGCAAATGCAGCACGTCGGAGGCGGCGTAGGCGAGTTGCTCCGGTGTCAGATCGACCGCGCCCCAATCCGACGTCTGTTGCTGTTTCGACAGGTCGATGTTCAGCAGCTCCTTGCAAAGGTCCTTGAGCCCGTGCCTGTCGGTGAACGTCCGGGTAAGCCGGGCGGCGATCTTGGTGCAGCGGACCGGTGCGGCGGAAATGCCGAGGTAACGCTGCAGCATGGCCACGTCGAAGCGGGCGAAGTGCATCAGCTTGGTGATGCCGGGATCCCCGAGCAGGCAGCGTAGATTGGGGCAATTGTAGCCATGGCCGCCCAGAGCCTCTGGGATGAGTTGGACCAGGTGGGCATGACCATCGCCGCAAGACAGCTGCACCAGACACAACCGGTCTCGATATGGGTTCAGTCCCATCGTCTCGGTATCGACTGCAATGACCGGTCCCAGGGACAGGCCTTCCGGCAGGTCATGGCGGTGCAGATGGATGGTGCCGCCTGGCATGAACTGTGTACTGCTCATTGCGTTGGTGCCCAGGAGAAGACTCGAACTTCCACGACCTTGCGGCCACAGGTACCTGAAACCTGCGCGTCTACCAATTCCGCCACCTGGGCAACCTGTCATCCCGCGACGATTACGGGCGTAGCGGTAAGGGCGCGGGATGTAGCCCCGGGGCGCAAGTGCGTCAACGGGAGCGCACGACGGCTCCATCTTCACACGCTCAACTCGCGGCCTTCGCTGTTGCACCGTCAGGCTGGGCCATAATTTCGCTTACCTTGGCGGCGAGCGCGGCGAGGCTGAACGGTTTGGCGATGAAGTGCACACTCTGATCGAGGTCACGGTTGTTCTGCTTGTATCCGGTGGTGAACAGCACACGCAGGCCCGGC
This sequence comes from uncultured Alphaproteobacteria bacterium, assembly GCA_963850535.1. Classification (GTDB taxonomy): domain Bacteria; phylum Pseudomonadota; class Alphaproteobacteria; order Acetobacterales; family Acetobacteraceae; genus JAMXLO01. The sequence goes on from CAWKMC010000010.1 coordinate 70,296, forward strand.
TGCGCAGTGCGGGCTGCGTCGGCCAGTGCTCGGCCGCTTACGCCGCCCGGTAACCCGATATCGGTGAACAGCAGATCGATGCCGCCGCGATCGACGATCAGCCTGACGCCATCCATGGCATCCCCTGCCTCCAACACCTGATAGCCCATCTCGCGCAGCATCTCCGCCGAGGAGCGCCTTACCTCCTCGTCGTCCTCTACCACCAAAATCGTCTCGCCTGGGCTGTCTCGGTGAGGATGCGCGATAGGACGCGTAATCGGGTGATCGGCCGCCTCACCACGGAGACGCGGAACATAAACGTTCACCCTGAACGCCTGGTCGGGACTGCTGTCGATCACCAGAACCCCTCCCCACTGCGTGACGAAGCCTCGCACCATGAAAAGTCCCAGGCCAGCTCGCTCGCTTTCTTCGCGTTCAATTGCTGAGCCTCCGGTGACGGCGAGCAGCACGTAGTCGCCAGGTCGGACTTTCGCGTGAGATACCAGCGTCTTCTCGTCCAGGCAGACATTCGCAGTCTCTATCGTCAGCCTGCCGCCGTTCGGCATGGCATCGCGCGCATTCACCGCCAGATTGACTAGGACGTTTTCGAGCTGATTGGCATCGACGCGAGTCTGCCACAACCCGGGAGCAAGTACAGTATCCACGGTGACGTGCTCACCGAGCGTGCGTTGCAGCAGGTCCGCCGTATTGGCGACCAGTCGACCGATATCGAGTGGTTCGGGGTCGAGCGGTTGATGACGCGAGAAGGCGAGCAGCCTGTGAGTGAGTGTCGCGGCACGCTGGACACCAGCCATGGCAGCCTCCGTGAAGCGCAGCAGCGATCCGCTGTCGGCAGGCATCCGACGCTGCAGCAACTCGATGTTGCTGCTGATGACAGTCAGGTGGTTGTTGAAGTCGTGTGCGATGCCACGGGTCAGGCGACCGATCACTTCCAGTTGCTGCGCCCTGCGCAGGGCTTCCTCCGCTGTCTCACGCCGCTGCCGTTCATCGCGTAGCTGCGCCAGTAGTTCGCGTTGCTGTCGCCATTGCCGCCGGGCCAGCAGGCCGAGCGCCAGCAAAAGGAGTGCCGCGACAACGCCGAGCAGCAGGTCCATCGCCATCAGTCTGCGCCATGTAGCCGAGCGCCCATCCGTGCTTTCGTCCCCCTGTATGCGCAGTCAGCCAGTACCGTGTCATAGTACCCGAGCCCTCGCCAGATGCTTGTTGCATGGCGTTGGCTCGGTGTGCTTGCAGGAACAGACGAGCGATTGATGGCGTATGTAAGACCGATCCTGGTGATCGGCAGCCTGAACATGGACCTGGTGGCGCGCTGTGATCATCTGCCGCGGCCAGGTCAGACGGTGTTCGGCTCAGATTTCTTCACCAGTCCTGGCGGCAAGGGAGCGAACCAGGCAGTCGCGGCCGCGCGATTGGGGGCGTCGGTGACAATGGCCGGCTGCGTTGGCGACGATCCCTTCGGGCGCACGTTGCTGAATGGATTGCGGGCCGACGGGGTGGCATGCGAGTCGGTGCAACAGGTGACGCGGCCCACCGGGACAGCGTTGATCACGGTGGACGACCAGGGCGCCAATACGATCGTCGTGATCTCGGGCGCCAATATGGCGTGCGACGCGGCGCTGGTCGATCGCGCATTGGCGGCGGTCGACAATCCGGGAGTTCTGCTGTTGCAGCACGAAATACCGGAAGCAGCGAATATGCATGCGATACGCGCGGCTCGCGCGGCCGGCTGGTTCGTCGTTCTGAACCCCGCACCCGCACATGCGATTGTACCGGAGTTGCTGCCATTGATCGATCTGATTGCGCCGAACGAGACCGAGGCGGCGGCGCTGACCGGCAGCAGCGATGCAGCGGACGCAGCGCAACGCCTGCTGACGCAGGGGGCGCGGGCGGTGGTGGTGACGCTGGGCGGTGAAGGGACATTGTGCTGCAGCAGCGACGGCGCGTGGCGCTGTCCAGCGGTTGCTGTGCAGCCGGTTGATACAACAGCAGCCGGCGACGCTTATATCGGTGCGCTGGCGGTCGCGCTGGCGGAGGAACGAAGCATTCTTGAGAGCCTCGGCTTTGCCGCTGCAGCGGCAGGACTGGCTGTGACGCGGCTTGGTGCACAGCCGTCTCTCCCCATGCGGCAAGAGGTAGACGAATTCATCGCGCGCTACGGCGCGTTGCGAGCGGTCGCTGTCTGACCAACGTTTGGCGCCTGTGCCTCAGACGTCGGCAGAGGCGCTGGATCGTGTGATAACGTGCGTAGATACGCGATTACGTCGAGGCGGAGCTTCTCGTTCTTGATACCGGGGAACGCCATGCGCGTGCCCGGTGCGTATGCGTCCGGCTTGGTGAGCCAGGCAAACAGTTCGTCGTACGTCCAGGGACCTTGTTTCGCCTTCATCGCGTCGGAATAGTTGAAGCCAGGCATGTGCGCGTGCGGGCCACCGACCACACCATAGAGGTTGGGCCCGATGATTGCCTTGCCGCCTTCATTCAGCGAATGACACTGGGCGCAGACCTTCTTTGCATAAGATTCGCCTGCCGCGGGATCTGCAGTCGCCAGCAAAGGCGCAATCGGCGGGGTGATTGCGTCAGCCTGGGCCATAGCATGACCACCCAGCATCGCAGCTATCGCGAGGCCAAGAACCATTCGCCGCATATGTCGTCTCCACATTGCGACGAATGAACCGGTCATGAGGCGGGCTTATTCCCGCGTATTTTTGCGCGGCGTTACGGCTGGCCGGGCAGCGTCAGCTTGAGGTAGGCCAGCCCCGCCATTACCGCGTCGTTGAGAGCGTCGTGCGCCGGCAGCACCGGTAGGTCGAGGTCGGCGAGGATGCGAGCGAAGCTAAGATCAACCGTGCCGGTATAGAGCGCATCGCGGGTCGAACGGTCGCGCATGACGCGGTCGTAATACAGTGCCGAGACCTCGATCGCGCGGTTTGGCAGACCCACGCCGAGCCAGGGCCGCGTCACACGGTTGACCATGGCGATGTCAAATTCGAGGTAGTAGCCAACGAGAGGCCGCGTGCCGATGAAATGGAGGAATCGGCTTACTGCGTCGCGTGGCGGCAGGCCGTCCGCAACATCCATAGGGCGCAATCCGTGCACCGCAATGGCTGCGTGCTCGATCGCGCGGGAGGGACGCACCACCAGCTCCAGGCGCTGGCTCACCAGCAGGCGGCTGCCACTGATCCGGATGGCAGCGAGGCTGATGATGTCGCTGCGCTTGCGGTCGAGGCCCGTGGTCTCGGTGTCGAATACGACCACCTCGGTCGGATGCTCCTGCTCGAAAAGAAACTCGTAGGAAAGGTCGCGTAGGCGCCGCCGCGCCCAGGCACGTCGGTCGAACGCGCGATGCAGGAACTCAAGCAACTTCCATCGCCAGCTTAGAAGGCGTGCAGGCGGAAATGATAGTTGATCCGCTCCTTGAAGCGCTTGGCGATGAGCAGACTGTCGCGCAGCCCGTCATGCTGGAGTCGCGAAAGGTCCCGCGCGCGCACCAGATTATCGCCAGTCGCGTCCGTAACGTTGTGGTCCTGGTCAAGGCGGACCTTGAGCCTGATCTCCATGAGATACTGGAGGGCTTCCGCGAGATCATCGGCGAAATCGCGCTCCAACGCCCCGACGCTTACGAGTGCCTCGATCCGGGCGAAGCTGTTGACCTCATCGATGCGACGCTCAAGGGCGAGCGCCCGCACGCCGTGCACAATTGGGAAGATACCGCCCTTCTTCACGTCGATCTCGCCCGCATGCCCGCCATGGCCGAGTAGGATCTGATGAAAGAACCCGATCGGCGTATCGAACTGCAGGACCGGCAGGGCAAAGTGCGACAAGAAGCCGCCGGCATTGCCGATCCGCTCGAGCAGATGGCGCCGCAGGCGCTCCAGCACCAGCGGGTCGCCGGCCGCGACCGCGGCGTCGGTCAGTGCCGCTAGCTTGAGGAAGCTCTCGCCGTCCGGATGCGTCAGCCACTTGTCGATGTCAGTGCGGAAGGCCGCCTCGTGCTTTGCCCACTCCGGATTGGACACCATCATGTTGCCCGGGCAGAGCGGATAGCCGAACGTAATGAGTGTCTCGGTGAAGCGGGTGCAAACGTCTCGCAGCTGCGGCTCATCGATTTCCGCGCCGTCGGCTATGATGAGTGCATTGTCCTGATCGGTCCGGGCAAGTTGCTCGCCGCGCCCCTCGGAGCCCATGACGACGAGGCAGGCGTTTTCCAGCAATGCGGGGGGCGCCAGAAACTCGAACAGCCGCCTGAGAATGCTCCGGTTGAGGTCGCTCACCATCTCAGCAATTGCCCGGACCTTCATGCCGGTGTCGTGCAGCGCCTCGAGCAGGGGCCCGATCGCCCGGGCAGCGCGGCCGAGGTCGTCTATGCTGTCGGCGCGCTCGATCTCCGCCATGACGAGGTAGGACCGGCTCGACATGTAGCCCACGAGGTCAATGAGCTCGAGCACGCCGATGATGGCGCCGTCCCGACGTATCGGCATATGGCGCACGCCGTGCCGCGTCATCAGCAGCTGGGCGCGAAAGAGGAATGCGTCGTGATCGATGGTCATCGCCGGGAACGACGCAACCTGCTCGACAGGCGCGTCGAGCGGCAGCCCATGGATGAAAACTGCCTTGGCCAGGTCAGCGTCCGTCACAATGCCCTGTACGCCGTCTGCACGACAGACCAGGAGGCTGGTGGCCCTATCTTCGTGCATCCGCAGCGCAGCCTGCTGCATCGGGGTAGCGGCAGGGACGACGACCGGTGGATGAAGGAAGGCCTCTTCGACCTTTGCCATCATCAATGGCGCCATCCCTCGGGTCGTGTCGCGCGCCACTCGGGCGGCGAGACGCTCGCCTAGTCGCTGCGTGAAGTAGCTTTCGAAGGCCGGGTTGGCGCGGCCAAGATCGAGCAGCATTCGGCGCGGCAGGAGCTGGGCGATGGTCTCTTGTCGAACCTCCGCGGTTGCCGGGGTCAGTGTGGCGAGCGCATCGGCGCCGACCAGGTCACCGGCGCCCCGCACGGTGATGACCTCGTCACCAGCCCTTTCGCTGACCAGCCCCTTCACAATGAGGTAAAGATGGGCTGGCGTCTCGCCTTCGCGGAACAGCACCTCGCCCGGGCGGAGGAAGGCAATGTCCGCCGCTGCTGCGAGCTTGCGGCGCTCCTCGTCCGTCAGGCAGTCGAAAGGCGGGATCGAGAAATCGAGTGCGACTGGCATCGCGCCCGGCCCCCTCAGCCAGCAGCGGTGAGGGGGTGGCGCCGCAGCACGACAAGCCCGCGGCGGGTCAGTGGCTCACGGCACCTTCTGCGCCAAGGCCGGTCTGCGAGCGGATGTACTCATCCTCGAAGGCGAGTTGCTCGCTGTTCGCGGCCGCGGACCTATCGGCCTTCGACACGAGCCACGCGACAATGACCGCTGCCGGCAGGGTTATGATGGTGGGCATGTCGAGGGGGAACACCGCCGTTCCCATGCCAAGCACCTTTCCCCAAACCGTCGGTCCCAACGTCACCAGGATCACCGATCCGAGCAGGCCGACATAGCCGCCGGCGAGAGCGCCGCGCGTCGTGAGCCCGCGCCAGAACATCGCCATCACCAGGATGGGGAAGTTGCTGGAGGCGGCGATTGAGAAGGTGAGCGCGACGATGTAGGCGACGTTCTGCCTCTCGAAGGCAATGCCCAGCAGGATTGCGATAATGCCTAAGGCCACCGTCGCCGCCTTCGACACTCGCACCTCGGTCTGCTCACTCGCCCGGCCATGCGCCAAGACGTTGGCGTAGAGGTCGTGCGAGATCGCCGATGCACCGGCAAGCGTCAGGCCCGAGACGACCGCCAAAATGGTTGCGAAGGCGACCGCGGAGATGAAGCCCAGGAAGAGGTCGCCGCCCAGCGCCTGCGCGAGATAGACCGCGGGCATGTTGCCGCCGCCTTTCAGCGCTATGCCCTTGGCCGCATCCACCAGATAGGTGGGATCGCTGGCCACGAAGACGATCGCACCGAAGCCGATGATGAAGGTCAGGATGTAAAAATAGCCGATGAAGCAGGTGCCATAGAGTACCGATTTGCGGGCGGCCTTGGCGTCCGTCACCGTGAAGAACCGCATCAGGATGTGTGGCAGGCCGGCGGTGCCGAACATCAGCGTAAGGCCCAGCGAGATCGCCTCGATCGGGTTGGGCTTGGTGCCGATCGGCGCCATCGACTGCATGATGGCGTTGTGACTCGGATGAATGCGCACCGCCTCGGCGAACATCGCGCCGGGGCTGAAATTGAAGTGTGCCAGCACGAGTATTGCCATCAGTGTCGCGCCGCCCAGCAGAAGCGCCGCCTTGATGATCTGCACCCAGGTCGTCGCCTTCATGCCGCCGAATGTGACGTAGATGATCATCAGCACGCCGACGATGATGATCGATTGCCAGTACTGGATCTGCGGCACCAAGGTGTGCAGCAACTGGCCGGCACCGACCATCTGACCGATCAAGTAGAAGATCACGACGACCAACGTGCTGAGCGCCGCCATCACACGCACCGGCTCGCGCTTCAGGCGATAGGCGGCGACGTCGGCGAAAGTGTACTTACCGAGGTTGCGCAGCCGCTCCGCGATGAGGAACAGCACGATCGGCCAGCCGACCAGCCAACCGACCGAGTAATTGAGGCCGTAAAATCCGTTGAAGTAAACCAGCGCCGCGATACCGAGGAAGGAAGCTGCCGACATGTAGTCACCGGCGATGGCAAGGCCGTTCTGCAGGGCCGAGATGCCACGCCCGGCGGCGTAGAAGTCGGTAGCGCTCTTGGTGCGCTTGGCCGCCCAGTAGGTGATGCCGAGAGTGAACGCGATGAACACCAGGAACATCACGACCGCAGACCAGTTGATCGGCGGTGCAGCGGGCGCTGTTTGGGCCAACGCGGCGGTGGGCAGCAACGCGAGCGGTGCGGCTGCGATGCTCGGCAAGCGGGGAAGAGAGCGCATTATCTGGACCCCTCGAGCAGCCTACGCGTCAGATCGTCAAATGTGGTGTTGGCCTTCCATACGTAGATGGCTGTCAGCACGATGGCGCTCAGGATGACGCCGATGCCGACCACGATGCCGACCGTCGTTACGCCGCCTGCGACAAGCGGCGCGGCCATTAAGTCGCCGCCGAAGGCGACCAGCAGGATGAAAGCCAGGTAGATCCCCAGCACGATCGCCGACAAGGTCCACGCGAGGCGGCTTCTCGATCGGCACAGCTGCGCGAAAAGCGGATCCTGGCGGATCCGATCGAGTCTTGAATAGCTCACGGCGTATTCCTCTCATCGCGGCGGTGTTTCTGAGTCACCTGTTCCGAATCGCTAGTCACCCGCCTCGTATCATTAGCAAATTTATCGCTACGCGCCAGCAAATAGTCAGCAAAGAACTGCTGCTGTCCTTCGCGGTGGGCGCAATTCGCTGTCCGGTGACAGTGGCTATCGCCCCCCGTCCACTTGCAGGATCTGCCCACTGACAAATCCCGCAAGGTCAGAGGCAAAGAATACCACCGCATTCGCGATGTCCTGCGCGGTGCCCAGCCGCTTCATGGCAATCCGCTCCACAAGCGCCTTCTGGCCGTCAGCGCCGTAGCTTTCCCACTGTCGTTCGGTGGCCGGATTGGTGCGGATGAAGCCAGGAGCGACGGAATTCACCGTGATGTTGTGGGGCCCGAATTCGTGTGCCAGCTGACGGGTCAGTCCGACCACCGCATGTTTGGCAGCGCAATACGCTTGTATGCCGGTCAGTGACGGCTGCAGGCCGGCACCCGAGCTGGTGTTGACGATGCGGCCCCCGCCGGCGCGCTTCATCGCCGGCGCGGCGGCGCGGCATAGCGTGAATGCGGCATTGACGTTGATGTCGAACAGTACGTTCCAGTCCTCGTCCGACACGTCTTCCAGCGGCTTCGGTTCTTGGCCTGCAACGCCGCCTGCGTTGTTCACCAGCACGTGGATCGGACCGCCCGTCTGCGTCTCAATCTGGCGAATCCAGGCGGCACCGGAGGCTCTGTCTCGCAGGTCGACCACCTTTGGTGTGATGCCGCCTTGCACAGCAGTCTCGGTGAGCTCGTCGGCCAGGACATCGGTGGCGAACACTCGTGCGCCGAGATGAGCGAAGGTCTGGGCGATGCAGCGGCCAAAACCGTGGCCCGCGCCCGTGACCGCGATGGTCTTGCCATCGAAGCGGATGTTCATAGTCTGGCCTCCCGGATCAGCTGACATGTTGCAGTCAGCCTAAACGGTGGAGCGGCGGTTGCGCCATTTGTCATGACACCGCTGCTCGCTGCGGGAGTCGCTGCCGTTGCCCTGGGTGTTGCGATCGGCGCCACGGGTATCGGCGGCGTGCTGCTTGTGCCCATCCTGACTCTGGCGCTTGGAATCGACGTCAAGCGAGCCATTGCGGCAGCGCTGCTCAGCTATTTGCCGGGCTGCGCGGTTGCCGTCGCGATGTATGCGCGGCGCGGCTCGATCATCTGGAAGGATGCTTGGCCGCTCTGCCTTGCGGCACTGCCGGTTGCCTGGGCAGGGGCATGGGCGGCGCGCGGTGTGCCAGCCGAACTGCTGGAGGCGGCGATCGGGGTGCTGCTGCTTGCGGGTGGTCTCTATACCTTGCGCCCACCGCGCAATGTCACGATCACGGGTCGACATTTGGGAAGCGGCATGTTGCTTGGGCTGGGCGGCAGCACGGCCTTCGTCTCGGCATTGACCGGGGCAGGGGGCGCATTCGTGCTGTTGCCGATGCTGCTGCTGCTCGACATGCCGGTGCTGCCGGCGATCGGCCTGGGTCAGGCGATCGCGTTGCCGATCGCGGGGCTGGCGAGTGTGGCCAATGTGCAGGCCGGATTGGTGGACGTGCGGCTGTCGGCGCTGCTTGCTGTTACGCTGTCAGTGGGGATTGCGATCGGCACACCGATTGCCCATGCGCTACCACAGTCAGTGCTGCGGCGGATATTGGCAGGGGTCGTGTTTGTTGCCGGCGTCAGCATGCTGATGCGAACAGCGGTGCATCTGCTCGGCACGTGAGATCGAGATAGAGAATAATGCAGAGCTGCCCTTTCCTACGGTTAGATGGGCAGCATTGGTTCAAGCGCTAACTTGCTTTCTCCCGGCATCTGTAACCATGCGCGTTGCGCCTTGCAGACAGCTATCAGGTCGCTTAAGGGCTGATTGTCACGCAGTGTTCGATTCGATGAACGCTTGTTTTCAGCAGGCTCGCAGACTGGTCCGGCGGGCCACGCCGCTACAGCTTCGTGCGTTCCTGGGGGATAGTGCTGTGCGCCTGGGTGTTCCCAGTGCTCAGCCGGTCGCCCGCCCATGCGAACTGCGACTGACCATCCTGGGTCCACTAAGTTCGCCAAGTGGGATTGGCGAAGGCGCCCGGCTAGCCGCTGAGGCTTTTGCCGATCTTGGTTTCGCGGTCGGGCTGATCGATGTGACGTCGCTGCTACAACTACCGTCTGGTGGTCCACTGCTCGCAGAGCGTCCGAGCTTTACCGCGGGTGACATCGGCGGCCCCCTGATAGTACATCTCAATCCACCACATTTTCAGTTGGCGTTATATCGGCTCGGTCTATCGGGCCGTGCCAGACCCCTGATTGCGGTGTGGGCCTGGGAGTTGACCGAGCTTCCACGGGTGTGGCACCGCGCCTTCCGAATTCCGCATGAGGTCTGGGTCCCCAGCCGCTTCGTTGCTGCGGCCCTCCATGCGTCTGCGTGCAAGACGCCGGTGAGGGTGGTGCCGCATCCGGTCTCGACCTCGTCGCGGCTTGCTCCGATAGAACAATTGTCGCGCCGCCCCGCTTTACGGGTGCTCAACTGCTTCGCCTACGATTTCGAGCTTCGACAGAAAGAACCCGTTGGCCTCCGTTGCCGCCTTTCGGCGTGCCTTTGGCGCGCGACAGGACGTCGAACTGATCGTCAAGACGCAGGGACCTCGCTCGGAACCAGTTGAGCGAGCCTTGCTGACAGCGGTCGCTGGTGCGGACAATATCAGGGTCATGGATGGGACGATTGCGCGTGCCGACCAACAGTGCTTGGTGCGCAGCGCAGATGTCACAATTTCCTTGCACCGCGCCGAGGGTTTTTGGCTGTCGCTCGCCGAGGCGATGGCGAGCGGTCAGCCAGTCATTGCCACGGCATGGTCAGGCAATCTTGATTTCATGACAGCCGAGAGTGCTTGCCTCGTTCCTGCGGATCTGGTCACTACTCGGGCCATGGATCCCGTGTACAATGGAGTTCCGCAGCGTTTGGGCCGAGCCCAGCATTGACGCGGCTGTGGCGTGGCTAGAACGTCTGACCAATCCTGTGCTGCGACGGAGAATCGGTGAAGCGGCGCATGCGCGTGCCCTGGCAGCATTGGGGCTATCTCGGTTCAAGGATGCAATTGCTGCCAGCTGCCAAATTCCCGCTGCAGGGTAGCGGTCATCGCGTCGCTGATCGCGGTCGGACGAGCGGAAGACGACGGAGCCGATGATGCGCGGCGAGCAACAGCCGTTATTCTACCCGGGCCGGCGGCCGCGAACGTCGGAACAGCGCGCGATCCGTGCTGCGGGGCAGCTGCTCATGCACACGCGGCAGGCCCATCTGGTGCTGGGGCAGACTGTCGAGCCCGCAGAGCGTCGTGCAATACTGATGACTGCGCTCGGCCAGATCGAGCACGGCGTCCGCTGCGAGACGTGGCCGGTCAACTCACCGAGGGTGCAGGCCGCCCTCCGGCGCTTGAGCGTGCGCCTGCGGTCTCTTTCCGCATTCGTTTCCATCTCGCACGACAGCTTCCACCAATTGAGGTTCGTGACGGCCGGGCTGCTTGGCACGGTCGGCGACAGTGCCGAGGCGCTGCAAGAACTCGATCGCTTCGGTGTCTTCTTGAGCGTTCAGTCCAACGAGCTGCGTATGGATATAGCGAGCCGCTATTTTGATCTCTGCGTTGCCAATGGCCGGTTCCTCGATGGGGTCAAGGCGCTGATGCTCGTCCTGTCGCGATCACGGAGGCGCATTGTCTGGCGTCCATCGCTGCACCGCCAGTTCGCCCTGATTATCCGTCGCCATTCGATACTCTCCGGCTCCAATATGCGGCTCTCTGCCTCGGCCTTGGCTTTATGGAGCCCTCTCTCCTTGCAGTTGCGACCGCGTCGACTGCGCAACAGACTGAACGCTTTGTTCTTTTCACGGGTGCTTGCCCAACTTTGGTGTTGGGACCTGGGGCGGCTTCGCGGCTCTACGCCGCCACGGGCGATCCGTGCGATGGGCGGCGTTGGTGATTTACTGGCGATGACCCCTGGGCTGCGAGCTTTGGCAAAGCAAACTGGCCAGAAGGTGCAATTCGCAATCCCGCGAAAGTTCAGCGACTTATTCGACGGCAATGAGGATGTCGAGGTAATCCCGCTCGAGCAACAAGGTTCGGGATGGCTGCTCGACGGCCCGGTGGCCGACCTGACCGACTGCCCTGCCGCAAGGGGCGAATCAGCGGCGGTCCCTGATGTGAGATTGGGTCGGATTGAACTATTCGCCGCGGGCATGGGCATCGACCAACGCAGCCTCTTGCGGTCAGGCTGCAGGCCGGTGTTTGAGGCGAGTGCCTTGGATCGCACGGCAGCCACCCTTTGGCTGGCTCAGCGCGGCCTGGCAGCTGGCGGCTTCATAGTGGTCCAGGCAGAACCGGCCGAACAATACCGCCGGTTTGCGAAAATGCCAGACGTCGCCAAAGCACTTGCGGCAACCTTGCCTGTTGTCGTCCTGCACGACCGCTTCGTCGAAGACTATACGGCGCCCAACGTACACACCGCCTTCGATCTTTCGCTTGGCGTCGCGCTCGCAGTCGCCTGCGCGGCGGCTTGCATCGTTGCGGCAGACTCTGGCATTGGTGCATCTTGCTGGCGCCCATGGCTTGCCATCAGTCGGGATCTTCGGACCGACTGATGGCAGAATTGTCACGAAGTTCTATCCGGACACGCGCGTGGTGGCGTTGCAGTCAGAGTTCGCCTGCATGCCGTGCTGGCGGAACGAGCACACACCGTGCGTGGTGACCGGAGGCATGCGCAGCGCCTGCCTCGACAAGCTCCCAGCTGAGCGCGTCACCGAGGCAGCGACGAAGCTGCTCGCTCCGACGACTGGCCGGAACACACCAGCGACCGCATGCGCCTGTCAGCCTCGAAGTGCTTCGGCTGCAATCATGGCAGAACTCGCTGACGAAAAGACCAGAGATGGCTAAACGGTGGGCCAGACTTTTTGGGCGCTCCCCGCCGGCCGGCAACAGCGTGGCGGCGGAGCATAGTCATACCACGGCTTGCCATACCGCCGGCGGCGATCAGGATATGCGCGAGCTATTGAAGCTCATCACCCCGGAAGGCCATCCCAATACCGCGCCACTTTGGGTCACGCTCCGCAACCTGCATAGCATTCAGCTCAATCTGAAGTTCTTCGGCTATGAGCTAGCGCGCTCCTGTGCCGCGCAACTGCCGGTGCGCGAGGACCTCGTTCCGCAATACATCGGTCTGGCCAGCAAACCCTCGACGCAGGCCGATCTGGAAAGCGATTGGGCAGCCCACTGGGTGGCCGCTTTAAAAATCCCTTTGGTCTTCCACAGAAAGCTATGGGAACTCGCGTACGTGCTGCAGGCTCTCTATGAGAACGAGCACTTGCAACCAGGCACGAAAGGGCTCGGATTTGGCTGTGGCGAAGAGCCATTGCCGAGCTATCTCGCCTCTCTCGGGATAGGTATTACCGTGACCGATCTGCCTCCGGGGGATCAGCGGGCTGCCGGGTGGGCAAGCACGACACAGCACACTAGCAGCAGGGATCTTGCGTTCAAGTCCCATCTCGTTGACCGAGGCATGTTCGACCGCCTGGTCGATCTGCGTTACGTCGACATGAACGCGATCCCTGCCGATCTACGCAATTATGATTTCTGCTGGTCCATCTGTGCCCTCGAGCACCTGGGCTCTATTCGGAAAGGCCTCGACTTCATCGAGAACTCTATAGCGACGCTGCGTCCCGGAGGTCTTGCGGTTCATACGACCGAGTTCAACTTTCTGAATGACGATGAAACTATCGATAACTGGATCACTGTCCTGTTTCAAAAGCGGCACTTCTGCGATATTTGCGATCGGCTGCAGGCTCAGGGGCATGAAGTCGCGCCGCTCGATTTCAACGTCGGCAGCAAGCCGCTGGACAGGTTCATCGACATGCCGCCATACGAATGGAGCTCTTACATGAAGGAAACCTGGGGTGCCGATCAGCCGCATCTTAAGGTGACCATCGATGGCTTTCCGGCAACATGCTTCGGTCTGATCGTTCGCAAGGGGCGATCGTGAGGGATACAGAACCGGGGGAGCCACTGTGAAGAATACTGCAACTTGTAAGATATGTGGTGCATCGGCCCCCGAACGCTTCCGTATCCCGGTGTCGAAGCAAACCGGCCATCCTATCCCTGATCTGCCGGACGATTGCTCGTATTATGAATGCAGCCAGTGCGGGTTCTGCTTTTCGACACATCTCGATGCGGCGGACCATAGCGAAGTGTACGACGATGAATACTGGAACAAGCAGGACCCCGACTGGTATGGACGTGTGTCGGAGACGTTGCGCCTGGTTCTGCTATCCAATCAGCTTGTGCAAAAGCCGCCGGACAGATTGGAGATCCTGGACTTTGGCTGCGGCATGGGAACGTTCGTGGAAACCTGCCGTAGAAATCTTCAATTGGCCGCGTGGGGCACAGATATAATCAGACCGAAGTTCGGCCTCGACTATTTTCTTTCGCAGATCGGTCGCAAGTTCGACATCATCGTTGCCTGTGAGGTCGTAGAACACATACCTACACCGCTTGAGACGTTCCGTGCTATGCGGGATATGTTGAAGCCTGGCGGGGCCTTGGCCTTCCAAACCGCTGAGTACTCGCACGAGTGCGGCCGCGATTGGTGGTACGTCGGACCGGACAATGGGCATATCAGTCTCTATTCCCGAGGGGCTTTCGACCATATCTTCAAGCAGCTGGGCGGCACGTCGCGGATATCTTGGCGGGATTATCCAGGGGTTCAGGCATGGCAGTTCGGTGTTGACACCCGCTTGGCGGAACCGGTCGAGGATCGGCTGGCGGCGGTCTACAACAGCCACTCCTGGAAGTTGACCGCACCCCTGAGGACGCTCAGCCGAATGATTCGGGGCCTCCGATCCGGATATCCCGATATGATGCCGGACACGGCGCCCAGGCAGTCGCCCCTGAAAGATTCTGTAGACCGCTGAGCGATCTCTTCAGGGGGCGACCAGCTACATCCAGTATTGCCAGATCCGCGCATCCAGTTCGCGCATCCGCTCGTGTAGTGGACGATCTTCCCAGGCTTGCAGTGTGACGGCCCTGGACTGCGCCATGTCGCTTCGCAGCAGCGCCTCGACCTGGGAAGCGGTATCGGCGCCAAGGATGATGGCGTCGACCTCGTTGTTGAACACGACGCTGCGGCGATCCAGGTTGGACGAGCCCATAGCGGTCCATACGCCATCGACGGTTGCGAGCTTCGAGTGCAGCACCGCGGTGTGCATTTCGTAGATTCGCGCGCCTCGTTCGAGCAGATCGCCATAGGCAGCCCGACCGGCGTAGACCGCGGCTTCCACATCACTCTGGCTCGGCACGACGATGCGCAGGTCGATGCCACGGCGGGCCGCTATGCCAAGGTCCTCGCGCTCCTGGTGCGGCGGCACGAAATAGCCGGTGGATAGCCAGATGCGGCTGCGGGCTGTGCGGATCGCTTCCTCGAGCGAGATGTAATAGAGCGGCTGATCGTCGCCTGGAGCGCTGCCGATGATGCGGACGGTCTGCACGCCCTGTCGCGGCAGCGGCGGAAAGTAATCGGCGCCACGTACCGGATCGCCGTTTTGCTGTTTCCAGGTGGCGAAGAACAGGCGCTGGAGTTCTGCTACAGCAGGCCCCTGGATCTCGACAGCGGTGTCGCGCCAGTAGGCGTATCGCGTGTCGCCGTTGGGTGGGATGCCAGCGGAGCGCGGGTTCTCGTAGGTGCGCGAGAGGTTGAGGCCGCCGGTAAAGCCGATGCGTCCATCAACCACCATGATCTTGCGGTGGTCGCGATCGTTGGCATGCAGCAGGGTGACAGGGTTGATCGGATGATAGGTCAATACTTTGGCGCCCGCGCGGCGCAGTGCATCGAACAGTTCGCCGGGCGTGGCCTGTGAACCATAGGCGTCGTAGATGATGTTCACCGCCACGCCGCGGTTAAGTTTGTCGATTAGCAGGTCGGAGAGACGGAGGCCGCCGACTTCGACATCCTCAAAGATGAAATACTCCAGGTTGATGTGGTCGCGCGCCGCATCCATCGCCTGGAACATCGCCGGGAAGGCCTGCGCGCCGTCCATCAACAGACGGGTCTGATTGCCGGACACCAGCGATCCGTCAGACAACGCGCGCTGTGTCGTGTAATGGCGCTGCAGCGGATCGTCCGACGCCCCTTGATACCTGTCGATATCAGGAACCGAAGCACACCCTTGCAGCGCCGCGGCGGCACCCAGGGAGAGCAACTGCCGGCGGGTGGGTACGCGAGGAGACATGCAGCCAGTTCCCGCAGCAACAATCGGGCAGGATTGTGTGGCTACACCGTTTTTTGTGCCTGGGAGCGACGCTTTTCACGCGGTCTCGCGGTCAAGGATGCAAAGTTTGACTGCGCTTACCCGCTGAAGTTGCGGCGAACTGCTGCAGACTTTCGAACAGCGGCAGATCGTTGATGATGCGTGGGACTTTGTGCTGACCGCCGAGTTGTCCGCGCTGCTTCATCCATTCAGCAAAGGTGCCGCGCGCAATCGCTACCACCTCCGGTGGTCGGAGGCCGAAGCCGCCGGACCGGTGTGCTCGGTAGTCGTCATTCTGTCTGCTCAGGCTTGAGTCCAGTGTCTGAGCGAATACCTCGATCTGCTGGGAGCCTGGCGCCGGCGTGTTGAATTCCACCACAAAGGCATGACCGCCCCGTGAGTCGTTGGCGTCTGGAAACACCGCACCGACGGCGAAGTCCGACACGTGGGCGCCAATCGCTTCGGCGGCCTGGCTGATCGCCGTCTCGATTTCTTCGCCGGCGAGATGCTCACCAAATGCCGATAGGAAATAGGAGAGCCGACCGGTGACCAGCAGACGGGGCGGATGCAGGTCGAGGAACCTGATGGTGTCGCCAACGACATAGGCCCATAGGCCGGCACAGCTGCTGACGATCAACGCGTAGTCCACATCCGTCCGCACATCGGCAATCCAATGGCGCACCGGATTGTCGTGCGACAGCTCGTCCGGGCTGACGAATTCATAGAACAGGCCGTTATCCACGATCAGGCGCATGCCTGTTCCGGAACCGCGGTCTGCGATGGCGAAAAAGCCCTCGCTTGCCGGATAGACTTCACGCAGCTCGGCGAAGCTGCCCCGCAGCAACTCCGCGAACTGATATTGATAGGGCGTGAAATTCACACCGCCATGCACCAGCAGTTCAAGGCTTGGGAATACTTCGTTCAGGTGCCCTGGGGTATCGGCACGCGATGCGAACAGCCGCTCGAAGAAGATCAGCAGCCAGCTCGGTGTGCCGCTGATCGCGCGAATGTCCTGCTGCTGGCAGGCACGTGCGAGTTTCTCCACCTTGTCTTCCCAGTCGGCGATGAGTGCGAGCTCACGCGGAGGGAATGAGTAGAATTGCGCCCACCGGGGAATTTGGTGAGCGGCAATGCCGCTCAAATCGCCGGCGCGTATGCCCGGCGCAAGCTCCGTGAGATCGGTGCTGCCGCCGAGCATGAAGCTCTTGCCACCGAGGACGCGGCCTTGCGGGCGGTTTGCGATGTGGTGCACCAGGATGTCGATCGCAGCCCATGCATTCGCGGCATTCATCTCAGCCGAGCATGGAATGTATTTGGTGGTTCCGCTGGTCGTTCCGGAGGATAGGGCGAAGAACGGGATGGTGCCTGGCCACGTGCAGTCTACCAGTCGGGGGAAACTTGCCTGCCAATAAGTCTGCCACATGTCGTCGTAGCGTCGCAGCCTGACCCGATCCTGAAAATCGCGCACCGATCGTACGGCGGCGAAGTCGTGCTCCCGGCCGAAGCGCGTGTTGCGCGCGCGGTGCACCAGCCGCAGCAGCTGACGTTGTTGTTCAGCGACAGGATCTTGCCGGGCCAGCTGTGCGAGGCGGTATCGTGCGTAACGACGCAGCATGCGCGTCGCATCGAATGGGACACCGGCGATCATGGATCGAGCTGCGTTACGTGCGGGTAGGTCGTGCGCGCCGTCTCGGCGCGCAGTGGCAGCGTGATGTACTTGCCTTGCTGCCACAACGCGACCTGATCGAGAAAGGTCGTGCTACCAAGCCAGCCATCCTGTCCGCCCAGCAGCACGAAGTAATTGCAGTCAAGGTCCGAGAGGTCGGAGATATGCCGTGCCATCGAGCCGTAGGTGCTGGCATGCCTTCGGTGCGTCAGCTTGTGTGCCGTTTTCATCAGCGTGTCGGCGCCCCCACCTGAGGGCAGGTCGGTGAACCTCCAGGCGCGGCCGAGCACCGGTACCAGCGCCAGTGGATGGCCTAGGCGGAGCCGGTGGCGGTCTCCCCAGGTCTCCTGCGCACCGATGTCATTGGCTGCCTTACGAAGCGCGTCGCGCACGGCGCGGGTCCTTCGTTGCGGCTCGGCTGAACGGATATCATCCCAGATGAGCCGTCGCGTTCCCCAGGACGCGCTGTAGATTGCCCATCGCCGTGCCGGTACGAGCAGGCGCGCCAAATGATAGCACCAGGATTCGAACGCGAGAGCGCCAGGCGAATCGCTATCGTAGCAACCGTCCCAAGTCGCGACCGTATCGGCGAATCGGCGCTGCCGGGTGCCAAGCTTGGTATTCTCCAGCCAGGCCAGAAGCTGCCGGCATTGCTCACGGGCCGGCTCCCAATGCGTATCGCGTTGGATGCGCGTCACCGCCTCGAGCGATGCGCTATCCATGCTTGCGAGCAGCTCTTCGAGGCGCCGCTTTCGATCTCCTGCTGAGAACAGATCGCCGACCAGAGTGCTGCAGCGCTGAGGTCGTTCATTGGCGGAGGTGATGAACCCATCGTCGGGGTCGAGCGTCTGCGGTAACTCTGCGCTGCCCACCGGCGAGTCCCAGCCGTCGTCGGCCATCGGCCGGACCACGATGTCGTCGCGCATCCGCTGGCTTCGCCGTGGCACATGCACGGCCATCAGACGACCGATACGGGCGCAGGGATCCGCGCACAGCATGTTCTGTCCCGGAATGGCAAAACCGCGAAATGCCGCCTGGAATTCATCCCAGTTGCGGGCGCGATTGGCTGCCAACATGGCCGTGCTCTCGTCTGACGGCCGATGACCCATCCAGCGCAATGCGAGTGTTTCATTGCCGGCCTTGAGGAACCCGACGTCCGAGACGATTGGTCCCCAGCGGCTTTCGCGAATGCGAATCGCGCGCTTGCGTCCCCAGCGCACATTCAGTTCTGCCTGGCGCTCCTTAAGCCGCGGCACGTCGTCGGCCGGCACTGCGACGAGTTCGCTGCAGGATGCATGCAGGCTGGTGCCGCCCCACGCGATCCAGGGATTGCGTCCCAGTGCCACGAACGGCAGGCCTGGCAGCATCAATCCTGCGGCCTGGAATGACGGCGAACGGCACACCGCAAGCACCCAGGCGTTTGGCAGCATGGTCCCGAGGTGCGGATCGCTGGCGATCATGGCGGCACCGCTCGCACTGCGGGGCGCGGCAATGAGGAAGGAATTGCTGCCCGATCGCATGAACGGCGTTGCGGCCGCGTCTCGCTCTCCCGTCCCGCGCGTCAGGCCATCAATTGCGAGCAGCTTGCGCCAAAGCTGCGGCCAGTCGGAGGCGCTGCGAAATCTGAGCAGCTGGAAGGAGGGGATCCAGCTGACGTCGGCGCTGGTCAGACGGCCCAAGGTGAGAATATCGGCGACACACCACGGCTCTGGCCGCAGGTCGAACAGTTCGAACTCCAGTGGCAACGGCCGGACGCATGTCATGTAGTGATTCAGTCCGATCACGAATGCCTCCAGCCAGTCACGCGTGGCGGATGGCATTTCGGCCAGGATCGCCGGGACCGCGCGCCCAACATCCAGGATGCGCATCAGCTGATCGATATCGATGCCGACCCGGCCGATCATTTCGGATACACGACCTTGCGCGAGGCGTCGCATGAGCTCGATCTGGCCGAGCCGAAGATGTGCGTGCACCAGCCCCAATGTGACAGCCAGATCGCGGTCGCTGTGCGCCTCCATAAATGGCACCTGATGCCGGTTCCAGCGGACCAGCACCGACTGATCGAGCGGTAAGCCACGACGCGGCAGCATCGCGAGCCGCTGCTCGAGCGAATAGGTGCTCCGAGGGCGCAGGGCATGGCGCGCAAGAACAGCGGCGAGCACTGCGAACCCGCTCAGCCTGGCAACGCTTCTTCCAATCCTTGGCAATCGCCGCATCGGGGCGCCTCTCCGAAAGCCACACCACCCCACATGGGTTCTCTGATGTCGGCGGCTTTCCGGGAACCCGGGCTCTTGCCGAATGTTAATGACTAGACACGACATCGCTCACGGGTATTTGTTGCCCGCAACGCTCCCGGGTAAGTGAATGGATCACGGCACAAACGTTAGGGCGGATGCCAAGCGCCTGCCGCAAACTGACGCTGGCATCCTGCTTATGCGTTCGGGCAAAGAGAACCAGATCTTCTTCTAAGAAACCGGAATATCGCACCGCATGCCATCACGCCTCTATCACCTGCACCCGCTGGTCGCCGGCCCCTTGCCTGAGTGGCCAGCGCATTTCGAACGCTGTCGCGAGATGGGATTCGACGCCGTCTGTATTGCTCCGCCCTTCGTGCCCGGCGCAAGCGGCGACATTTTCATTACCGCCGACCATGAGGCGCTGCATCCGGCGCTGGGTTGGTCAGGGACTGCAGACGAAGGCATCGCCCAGATCGCGCGTCGGGCTGCCGAACATGATCTGCGAATTTGGCTGGACCTCTCGATAGACCAGGTGGCGGCCGACGCGCCAATTCGCCGACGCCAGGAATCGTGGTTTGCCTCGGGCGACAGCGGGGCTCCGCTGAGCCCATTGCGGGGAGTTCGCCGACTGGATGTTGCCTATGCGCGGATGCAGCAGACCGACGTTGCCGAAGCGATGGCCGGTTGGTGGGGGGAGCGGCTTTCGCGTTTGGCCCAGGCTGGCGTCAGCGGCTTCCGTTGCCTGGACCCCGAACGCGTGCCAGCAGCCTTCTGGCGCAGGATCATCGGCACGCTGAAGTCCTGCGACTTTCTCGCCTGGACGCCAGGTGTCGACCGATCTGCCCTGCCGCGACTGGAGGGTCTGGGCTTCCACCACACCTGTTCGTCGCTGGCATGGTGGGATGGCCGTGCTCCGTGGTTTGTCGACGAGTACGAGCTATTGCGCCGCATCGCACCGCCAATGGCATCGCCTGAACCATCGTTTTTCGATCGCCGTGCTGCGCGTGTCCCGCCGGGCATTGATCCGACCGTGGCCTATCGCTTCGCGGTGCAGCTGGCCGCTTCGATAGGCAGCGGGCTGTTCGTCCCCATGGGCTTCGAATACGCGGCTCGCCGGCCGTTCGATGCCGCACTCGCCCGCCCGGAAGATCTGCGGCGCGCGCGCGACGAGGCTTCAGGCGACATTCTGCACGAGATTGCCGTCGCAAACGCCCTGATGAAGCAAGTGGCCGAGTACCAGGTTGACGGCGAGGTGCGGCAATTGACAACAACAGGCGACGCGGTCACGGCGCTGCTGCGGACGAACGCACCGGACATTCGTCTTGCCTCGCGCGGCGTGGTGGTGCTGCTCAATCCGGATCTGGCGCGCAGCGCGGCTGTCGATCTGCCGCTGTCGCCTTTGCCGCCACAGGCTGGCGCCGCGTTCGTGGTGCAAGGTCCGGCGGAAGGTCACGACGCGCCGATGGTGCCGGGCGAGGTGCGGACGCTCGCTTGCGCGTCGACAGAACCGGTTGTCCGACCGCTTGTCAGCGACGAGGACCTGCAGCCGATGCGAATGGCCGCCCAGCGCATCGGCATCGAAGCGGTTCGGCCGCAGATCTCTGGCGGTTCCTTTGCACTGAAGCGCGTTGTGGGCGAGGAGGTCGCGGTCAGCGCCGATATCATTGCTGATGGCCATGAGGTGCTTGCCGCCGAGTTGCTGTGGGGTGCCGCGGATGAGGCGGGCTGGCACCGCGTGCCGATGCACCTGGTGGTGAACGATCGTTGGGAAGCGCGATTTGTGCCGGACCGGGTCGGTCGGCACCGCTTTACCATCCAGGCGTGGTGGGATGCCTGGGGCACTTTCCGTCATGATCTCGAAGCCAAGCACGGGGCGGGTCAGATCGTGACGCTGGAGGTCGAGGAGGGCCGCAGCATGCTCCAGGCAGCCGTGTCCCGGGCCGGCACATGCACACACACCCGGCTTTCGGTAATCGCCGAGCGGCTTGCGTCATTGGAACCCGAGCGGCAAGTCGCGCTTCTGCTCGCCCCGGAGACGGCGATGGCGATGCAAGCGGCGGACGATCAGCCGTTTCTAGCTGAATACAGGCCGCCGATCGCGGTTGATGTAGACCGGCCGCAGGCCAGCTTTGCCAGCTGGTATGAGATGTTCCCACGCTCTGCGACCGACGATCCGGCACGGCATGGCACGTTCAGCGATGTTGTCGCACGGCTTCCATCGATCTGGGCGATGGGCTTCGACGTACTGTATTTTCCGCCGATCCATCCGATCGGCACCACCAACCGAAAGGGCCGCAACAACGCTCTGCGCGCAGCCCCGGAGGATCTCGGCAGTCCCTACGCGATCGGCAGTCCCGAAGGGGGGCACGATGCTGTCCATCCGCAGCTTGGCACGCTCGACGACTTCCGTCGTCTGGTCAGCGCTGCGAAGGACCACGGGCTGGAGATCGCCATCGACTTCGCGGTGCAATGCTCGCCCGACCACCCATGGCTGCGCGAACACCCTGATTGGTTCCGTTGGCGCCCCGACGGTTCCATTCGTTTCGCCGAGAACCCGCCAAAGAAGTACGAGGACATCGTCAATCCGGATTTCTATGCCGCGGCGGCATTTCCGGAGCTATGGTTCGGGTTGCGCGATGTCGTGCAGTTCTGGGTCGACCATGGCGTGCGCATTTTCCGAGTTGACAATCCGCACACCAAGCCCTTGCCCTTCTGGCATTGGATGATCGCCGACATTCGCGGACGCCATCCGGACGTTATTTTTCTTGCGGAGGCATTCACCCGGCCGAAGCTGATGTATCGCCTGGCCAAGGTGGGCTTTACCCAGTCCTACACCTACTTCACCTGGCGCAACACCAAACAAGAGATGATCGAGTACCTGACGGAACTGAACGCGCCGCCAGCGCGCGACCTGTTCCGCCCCAACTTCTTCGTCAACACTCCGGATATCAACCCGCCGTTCCTGCAGACTGGTGGGCGGCCCGCCTTCCTGATCCGCGCTGTGCTCGCCGGCACGCTGTCAGGCCTGTGGGGCATGTACTCCGGCTTCGAACTGTGCGAGGCGACCCCATTGCCGGGGCGTGAAGAGTACATGGATTCGGAGAAATATGAGATACGCGTGCGCGACTTCGGAGCGCCGGGCAATATCGTCGGGGAAATTTCTGCGCTCAATCGTATCCGACGGGCGAATCCGGCATTGCAGACGCATCTCAATGTGACCTTTTATCCGGCATTCAACGATCAGGTGCTGCTATATGGCAAACGCATCCCAGGAGCACGCGACATGATCCTGGTCGCGGTCAGCCTCGACCCGCACAATGTGCAGGAGGCTGATATCGAGATCCCTCTGTGGGAGTGGGGGCTTGCAGATCATGAGTCGCTCGCGGCCACCGATCTGATGCGAGGCCACAGCTTTGTCTGGCATGGCAAGCAGCAGCGCGTACGGCTGGACCCCGGTGAGCTGCCGTTCTGCATCTGGCAGGTGGCGCCGTGATGGATATCGCCGCAGCACCTGAAACCCTGAGCACGACCACCGTTAGCCCAGACGGGTTGTGGTACAAGGACGCGATCATCTATCAGCTGCATATCAAGTCGTTCTTCGACGCGAACAACGACGGCATCGGCGACTTTCCGGGGCTGATCTCGAAGCTGGATTATATCGCCGATCTAGGCGTCAACACGATCTGGCTGTTGCCATTTTACCCATCGCCGCGACGCGATGATGGCTACGACATCAGCGACTATCGCGGTGTCCATCCGGACTATGGCACACTCGGCGACGCCAGGCGGTTTATTGCTGCCGCGCATGCGCGTGGGATGCGCGTGATCACCGAACTTGTCGTCAATCACACCTCTGATCAGCATCCGTGGTTCCAGCGCGCGCGGCAGGCCAGGCCAGGATCCTCGTATCGCGATTTCTATGTCTGGTCACACGATGACAAGAAGTATGCTGCGACGCGCGTCATCTTTGTCGACACTCTGAAGTCGAACTGGACCTACGACGAGGTCGCCGGCGCGTATTACTGGCACCGGTTCTATTCGCATCAGCCCGACCTGAATTTCGACAATCCGCGGGTGCTGAAGGAGGTGCTCGCGGTCCTGCGCTACTGGCTGGACATGGGTGTGGACGGGCTGCGGCTGGACGCGGTGCCTTACCTGGTGGAGCGGGAAGGGACCAATAACGAGAACCTGCCGGAAACTCATTCGGTGCTGCAGCAAATTCGCGCCGAGTTGGACCATCACTACGCGGATCGGATGCTGCTGGCGGAGGCAAATCAGTGGCCGGAGGACGCCAAGGAGTATTTCGGCAACGACGACGAATGCCATATGGCGTTCCATTTCCCGCTGATGCCGCGGATGTACATGGCGATCGCGCGCGAGGATCGCTTCCCGATCACCGACATTCTGCGCCAGACGCCGGATATTCCGCCGAACAGCCAATGGGCCATCTTTCTGCGTAACCACGACGAGCTGACGTTGGAAATGGTCACGTCGAGCGAGCGTGACTTCCTGTGGGAGACCTATGCTGCTGATCGCCGCGCGCGGCTGAACCTCGGAATCCGCCGCCGGCTGGCGCCGCTGCTGGAGCGCGACCGCCGCCGCCTGGAACTGATGAACTATCTGCTGCTGTCGATGCCCGGCACGCCAGTGATCTATTACGGCGACGAGATCGGCATGGGGGACAATATTCACCTGGGCGACCGCGACGGGGTGCGAACGCCGATGCAGTGGTCGTTTGATCGCAACGGCGGGTTCTCCCGTGTCGATCCGTCGCGGCTGGTGCTGCCGACGATCATGGATGCGCTGTACGGCTACGAGGCGGTGAATGTGGAGGCGCAGCAGAGCGACCGGCATTCACTGCTGAACTGGATGCGGCGCGCCATCGCGGTGCGCCGGCAGTACAACGTGTTCGGCCGCGGTACCTTCCGGCTGCTGTATCCGAAAAACCGCAAGGTGCTCGCCTATCTGCGCGAGTACGAGGGCCGCACCATCCTTTGCGTTGCCAACCTCGCGCGCACGCCGCAATCAGTGGAACTCGAGTTGTCGGAATTTACCGGTCGCACGCCGGTGGAACTTGATGGCGGCTCGGTATTTCCGCCGATAGGCCAACTCAACTACCTGCTGACGTTTCCGCCTTACGGCTTTTATTGGTTCCTGCTTGCAGATGAGGAGGCGGGCTGGCCGACAACGCATACGCCCGCACCAGAACCCATGCCAGAATATCAGACGATCGTTTTGCGCTCGCGGCTTTACGGCGCACTGGAGACCAGCCGCGCTCTCCTGGAGCGGGAGATTCTCCCCGCGTATCTGGCCAAGCGTCGATGGTTCGCCATGAAGGACCAGACGCTGCGCGCGGTGCGGGTGGTCTCGCTGGTTCCGCTGCCGCACTCGGAGCAAGAAATATTGCTGGCGGAAATCGAGACCGAGGCGCCGACCGGAACCGCTCGCTGGCTGTTGCCGATGGCGATCGCCTGGGAGGACCGACAGACTGGGCCGCTCCCGGTGCAACTGGCGCTCGCGCGCGTCCGCCGCGGTGCTCATGTCGGATTGCTGACCGATGCATTCGCGCTGCCGGAATTCGCCAGTGCCTTGCTGGCCGGGATGGCGGCCGGTGATAAGGCCGGCGAGATACGCTTTGAACCGAGCTCGCGGATGGCTGACATTGTCGTGCCGCCGGACGTGGAGATGAGCTGGCTGTCAGTCGAGCAATCCAACTCATCGATGATTGTTGGCGACATCGCCATGCTGAAACTGTTCCGGCGCATCGCGATCGGTCCGCATCCGGAGGCGGAGATGGGCCGCTACCTGACCGAACATGGCTATGCCAATATTCCGCCGTTGCTCGGGGAGGTGGTGCGGGTTGATCCCGAGGATCAGCGCCACACGATTGCTGTGGCACAGGGGTTCATCCGCAACCAGGGCGACGCGTGGACCTGGACGCTCGATCTGCTCACGCGGGGCCTATCGGATCTGACCGCCGGCACCGAGGAGGCGCAGGCGACCGGAGCCGAAGCGCACGAGGATTACGGTGCGATTGCCACTCTGTTCGGGCGCCGTCTCGCCGAGATGCATGCGGTGCTGGCCGCGCCATCCGACGATTTTGCCTTCGCGCCTGAGCAGGCCGACGAGACGTTGGTGACGCAATGGACGCGCCAGGCAGAGGAGCAGCTTGCGACGGCGTTTGCTGCGCTGGATGGCCTCAATGATCTCGAGGGCGAAGCGGCGCAGGATCTCGCTGCCATCATGGCGGAGCGTGAAACGCTGGCCGCGTCTGTGCGCCAGCTTGCACGCTCCGGGCTCGGTGCGACCGTCACCCGCATTCATGGCGACCTGCATCTCGGTCAGGCGCTCATCGCCAACGGCGACGTCTACATCATCGACTTCGAAGGCGAGCCAGCGAAGCCTTTGGCGCAGCGTCGCAGCAAGAACCATCGGCTGCGCGACGTGGCGGGGATGCTGCGCTCGTTCGATTACGCGGCCGCGGTGATGAAACGCAAGAGCCTTACGACCCAGGCGCACGTCGCCGATCCGCAGCGCGACGCCTTCCTGCGGACTTTTGTTGAACAGCGCGACACATTGCTTCCTCGCTGGTTATGCCGAGATCCTTCCGGCGGAAGACATGAGTGTTGAGCAGGACCTGCTGCGACTGTTCCTGATCGAGAAAGCGGCCTACGAAATCGCCTATGAGGCGGCCAACAGACCGGCATGGATCGATGTGCCGCTGCATGGCCTGGCGCAATTGCTGACGCAGGTGCCGGCATGAACGATGTTGTAGAACTGACCGGACTGCCGAGTGGGATGGCGGAGGCACTGGCATCCGGCGCGCTGCGCGACCCGTTCGCTGTGCTGGGACCATCGATACCGCTGCTGGCCGGATTGTGCGCGCCTTCGTGCCTGGCGCGCTCGAAGTAGAGGTGCTGGCGCGTTCGAGTGGGGCGCCGCTCGCGAGGTTGTCACCGATGCTGCCGCAGGGCCTGTTCGCGGGCCGCGTCAGCAGCGAAGACCCCTACCTGTTGCGCATCACCTGGCCTGGTGCCGTACAGGAGATCGAAGATCCGTATTCGTTCGGCCCGCTGCTCGGCGAACTGGATCTGCATCTGTTCAACGAAGGTCGGCATTTCGAGCTCGCAGAGCATCTCGGTGCTAACGTGACGACAATCGACGGCGTCGCTGGCGTTCGCTTTGCCGTATGGGCACCGAATGCGCAGGCAGTTTCGGTGGTGGGCGACTTCAATACTTGGGACCCGCGGCGCAACCCGATGCGGCTGCGCTTTCCGGCCGGCGTCTGGGAGCTTTTCATACCGCGCATCGGCGCCGGCACTCGCTACAAGTTCGCCATCGTCGGTCCTGATGGCTCTCGTCTGCCGTTCAAGGCCGATCCGCTGGCTCGCGCGACCGAACCACCGCCGGCCACATCGTCGGTGGTCATGGATCCCACGCCGTTCGTCTGGCACGATGAAACCTGGATGCAGCAGCGTCTGGGCAGGCACCGTGCGGACGCACCGATCACCATCTATGAGATGCACGCCGCATCATGGTTTCATCCTGAAGGCCGGATCCCGACGTGGGACGAGCTGGCGGAACGTCTGGTGCCCTATGTCAGTGAGATGGGCTTCACGCATATCGAGCTGATGCCGGTGGCCGAGCATCCATTCGGTGGCTCCTGGGGGTATCAACCGCTCAGCTTGTTCGCGCCCAGTGCGCGGTTCGGCCCGCCGGAGGGGTTTGCCCGTTTCGTCGATGCCTGCCACCGCGCAAATGTCGGCGTCTTGGTCGACTGGGTCCCGGCGCATTTCCCGACCGATGTGCATGGTCTGGCGCGGTTCGACGGCACGGCGCTGTATGAGCATCAGGACCCGCGCGAGGGGTACCACCAAGATTGGAATACCTACATCTATAACTTCGGCCGCCGGGAAGTGCAGGGCTTCCTGATCGCCTCGGGTCTCTACTGGCTGGAGCAGTACCATGTCGATGGACTACGCGTCGACGCGGTGGCGTCCATGTTGTATCGCGATTATTCGCGTGCCCAGGGCCAATGGATTCCGAACGTCTACGGTGGACGCGAGAACCTGGAGGCGATCGGCTTCCTGCGCCACTTCAACGCGGTGGTTGGCGAACGCTGCGCTGGCGCCGTAACCATCGCCGAGGAGTCTACAGCCTGGCCTGGCGTGTCGCGACCGATCAGCGAAGGTGGTCTGGGGTTCTGGTACAAGTGGAACATGGGCTGGATGCACGACACGCTTCGCTACATGGAGCTCGACCCCGTGCATCGGCACTGGCACCACAACGACATGACATTCGGCCTGCTGTACGCCTTCTCGGAGAACTTCGTGCTGCCGCTGTCACACGACGAGGTGGTGTACGGAAAGCACTCGCTGATCGGCAAGATGCCTGGCGACAACTGGCAGCGTTTTGCCAACCTGCGTAGCTATTTCGGTTATATGTGGGGTCATCCCGGCAAGAAGCTGCTGTTTATGGGGGCCGAGATCGCGCAGGAACATGAATGGAGTCACGACGGGGAGATCGACTGGACGGCACTCGGCAATCCGCTCCAGCTCGGCATCCAGCGCCTGGTGCGCGACCTGAACCGCATCTACGCCGCCGAAGCCGCGCTGCATCAGCGCGATGCGGTGTCGACTGGCTTCCGCTGGGTGGTCGGGGACGACACGGCGAACTCCGTCTTTGCCTTCCTGCGTTATGGGAACGAGGCAGCGCCCCCCGTCCTGGTCGTGTCGAACATGACGCCGGTGCCGCGTTCCGGCTATCGCATTGGCGTGCCGCGCCCTGGGCTGTGGCGCGAACTGCTCAATACCGATTCCTCCTTCTATGGCGGTTCCGACATCGGCAATGGCGGTGCGGTGGCGACAACGCCGGTGCAGAGCCATGGCGAGGCGCAGTCGCTCGAGTTGACCTTGCCGCCATTGGCGACGCTGTTCATGCGCCCGGCAAACTAACCGGGACGCATGCATCATCTGCCTGACGCGTTGCTGCCGGGCCAGGCTTACCCGCTCGGTGCGACGTGGGATGGGCTTGGCATCAACTTCGCCGTGTTCTCGGCGCATGCCGAAAAAATTGAACTGTGCCTGTTCGAGCCTTCGGGCAGGCATGAGATCGCCCGCTACAGGTTGCCGGAATATACCGACGAGGTCTGGCATGGCTACCTGCCTGACGCGACGGCTGGGCTGCTGTACGGCTATCGTGCCTACGGCCCCTATGCCCCCGAGCACGGGCATCGGTTCAATCACCATAAATTGCTGCTTGATCCATATGCGCGGGCGATATTCGGCACGCTGCACTGGTCCGATGCGCTGTATGGCTTCCGTCTGCACTCCGCGCGAAGCGATCTTTCATTCGATCGGCGCGACAGCGCATCGTTCATGCCGAAAGCTGTGGTGACGGACGAACTCGTTCAACTGGGGCGACGATCGTCCCCCTGCTGTGCCTTGGTCAGACACGGTGATTTACGAGGCACATGTGCGGGGGCTGACGATGCTGCGTGAAGACATACGCCCCGCCGAGCGCGGCACATTCGCCGGCCTGGCACATCCGGCGATGATCGATCACCTGCGCCATCTTGGCGTCACTGCGGTTGAGCTGATGCCGGTGCACGCCTTCGTCCAGGATCGTGCCTTGCAGCTACGCGGGCTGCGCAACTACTGGGGCTACAACACTCTCGGCTTTTTTGCGCCCGAACGCAGCTATCTATCCAGCGGCTTGCCCAACGAAATGCGCATCGCGGTGCGCCGACTGCATGCTGCCGGCATCGAAGTGATCTTGGACGTTGTCTACAACCACACAGCGGAGTCCGAGGAGACCGGGCCCACCCTTTCGTTTCGTGGTCTGGACAACGCCAGTTACTATCGACTGGAGGCGGGCGAGGCGCGACGCACGGTCAATGACACCGGCACCGGCAACACGCTCAATCTGTCGCACCCGCGGGTGCTTCAGATGGTGCTCGATTTGCTGCGCTATTGGGTGACCTCTTATCACATTGACGGCTTCCGGTTCGATCTCTGTGCGACCCTGGGACGCGAATCGTATGGCTTTGACCCGAATGCCGGTTTCTTCGACGCCCTGCGTCAGGATCCGCTGCTGGCCAAGGTGAAGCTGATCGCCGAACCCTGGGATATTGGTCCTGGCGGTTACCAGCTTGGCAATCACCCTCCTGGTTTCGCGGAGTGGAACGACCGGTTCCGTGACAGTATCAGACGGTTCTGGCGCGGCGATCGTGGCGAGCGGCCTTCGATTGCCGCCAGTCTTGCGGGATCCGCTGACGTATTTGCGCGGCAGGGCCGGCGTCCGTGGGCATCGATCAACTTTGTCGCATCGCACGACGGGTTCACCCTCACGGACGCCGTGAGCTATGTCGAGCGTCATAACGAGGCGAATGGCGAAGCAAATAAGGATGGCCATCCCGCCAATTACACCAGTAGTTGGGGTAAAGAAGGTTCCACGAGCGATCCGGCCATCGCGACCACCAGAGAGCGTGTCAAACGTGCCATGCTGGCGACGGTATTTCTGTCCGCGGGAACGCCGATGCTGCTGGCCGGTGACGAGTTCGGCCGCACACAGGCCGGCAACAACAACGCCTATTGCCAGGACAACGAAATCTCCTGGCTTGACTGGAGCGTGGCGGCTTCGCCGCCGGGGCTTGCCTTGACCGCGTATGTCGCCCGACTGATCGCGCTAAGACGTGAGCACCCGGTGTTGCGGCATGCGCGGTTTCTACACGGCAGCGAGTACCCGGTGGCCGGGATCGCCGACATTGCCTGGTTCGACCAGCGCGGTGCCACAATGACGTCAGAGGCGTGGAACGATATCGAGCAGCGCACGTTGATTTTGCGCCGTGCGATGCGCGTTCCGGAAGGAGCTGCGACTATTCTGACTTTGTTGCTCAATCCTATGGAGCAGGCGAGACAATTCCGATTGCCGGAACCGCATGTTCCATCGCGCATTCTGCTCCACAGTGCGATGTCCGAAGCCGGACAGCGCGAAGTGAGAGACCACGTTTCCGTCGAAGCGCACAGCGCAATGCTGCTGTTCGCGGAGTTCGTCTGATGCAGTTTGGTGCCAAACTTTTGGATAGTGGGCAAACGCGGTTCAGATTGTGGGCTCCGGCGCAGGAAAGCGTGAGTGTGGCGCTTGAAGACGGGCCTATGGTGCCGATGACGCGTTCACCAGACGGTTGGTTCGAGGCCGCCTTCCGATGTCCGGCTGGGACGCAATATCGCTACCGATTGGCAGACGGGATGCTGGTGCCTGACCCAGCGTCCCGCGGTCAGGCGACCGACGTGCATGATCCGAGTGTCGTGATCGATCCACGGGGCTATCAGTGGCGCAATTCCGCTTGGCGGGGCAGGCCGTGGCAGGAAACTGTCCTCTATGAACTGCACGCTGGGGTTCTTGGCGGTTTTCGGGGTGTGCAGGGAGAATTGGCTCGACTGGCCTCGCTTGGCATCACGGCGGTTGAACTGATGCCGATCAACGATTTTCCCGGCAAGCGGAACTGGGGTTACGATGGGGTTCTGCCTTACGCGCCGGATGCGGCCTATGGGTCGCCCGATGAGTTGAAGGCGCTCATTGACGCCGCCCACGATCACGGCCTGATGATGTTTCTGGATGTGGTCTATAATCACTTCGGGCCCGACGGAAATTACCTGTCGCTCTATGCGCCACAATTCTTTCGCAACGATAGTCATACCCCATGGGGAGCGGCCATCGATTTCCGGCGCCGTGAGGTGCGGGATTATTTTACCGAGAACGTGCTGTACTGGCTGACTGAATACCGCTTCGACGGACTACGCTTCGACGCCGTGCACGCAATCCAGGAGCAGGACTGGGTGGACGAAATGGCAGCCACGGTCCGCGCCCGAACCGAGCCAGGACGCCACGTCCACCTGGTCCTGGAGCACCACAATGACGCCTCACATCTCGAGCGAGACGTTGACGCGCAGTGGAACGACGACGGACACAACGTGCTGCACGTTCTGCTCACCGGCGAGGACAGCGGGTATTACCAAGACTACGTAGATCAGCCGGCGTGGAAGCTGGCGCGGTGTCTGGCCGAGGGTTTTATCTACCAGGGCGAACACACACACTATACCGGCGAGGCGCGTGGCATGCCCAGTGCACACCTGCCGCCAACAGCATTCGTGCTGTTTCTGCAGAACCACGACCAGATCGGCAATCGCGCGTTCGGCGAGCGTTTGACAACGCTGACGGACCCCGCCGCACTCGAGGCGGCCATCGCGTTGCAGATCCTTTGTCCGCAGATCCCGCTGCTGTTCATGGGTGAAGAGACTGCGAGCCGTGCGCCATTCCTGTTCTGCACTGACCATGGAGCAGAGTTAGCGGATGCAGTGCGCGATGGCAGGCGCAACGAGTTTGCGAAGTTCCCCGCCTTCGCTGATCCTGCCAATCGCGCGCGGATCCCTGACCCGAACGCGGCTGATACATTTGCCGCTTCGGTGCCGCGTGCCGATCCGGAACGAGGAGAGGCGCGCGAAGCGTTGTATCAACGCCTGTTGAGACTGCGGGCGTCAGTGATCGTGCCGCGGCTTGCCGGAGCGCGCTCATTATCAGCCGAAGTGGTAGGCCCAAAGGCGGTGCTGGCTCGATGGCGGCTTGGCGACGGCGCAGTCTTAGCGTTGGCGACAAATCTCGATGCCCGGCCCGTGGCAATCGACATTGCTGACGGGCAGCCGTTGTTCAGCAATGCGCCAATGTCCGCCGGCCGGCTGCCGGGCTACTGCACGTGCGCCTATCTCGACGAAGTTCGAGCAGATCCATGAACGACGAGGCACTTAAGGACCTCGCACGTCGTGCCGGCATTGCCGTGGAATGGAATGATTTTGCCGGGCGGCCGAAAGTCGTCGCGCCCGACGTACTGCGCGGCATCCTCGACGCGCTTGGGCTGCCGACGGCAAGCCGGAACGACCTGCTACACAGCCGTAAATTGTTGCAACGGCGCTCGACCGTGCCGATGCTGCCGCCACTAATCACTGCCACCGCCGGTCGCCCGACCCGCCTGGACGTCGGCGCGAGCGAGGCAGAGAACGCTCAGCTCAAGCTGGAGAACGGCGAAACCCGCAATCTCTCGCTGACGCCGGTTCGCGGTCGGCTGCGTGTCCCCGCGATCAGTGAGACCGGCTACCACCGACTGCAGCTTGATGGCAGGGAGCTGGTGATAGCGGTCGCTCCGAGCCGTTGCCATACGATCGATGACACAGTCCCCGACGCCCGGTTATGGGGGATCGCTGCCCAGGTCTATGCGCTGCGTCACGCTAGGGACGCGGGCATTGGGGATGCGTCCGGGATCGCTGATCTTGCTGCAGTCGCTGGCGCACGGGGCGCCGATGCCCTTGCACTGAGTCCGTTGCATGCGCTGTTCGGCGCTGACCCCGCGCGCTTCGGACCGTATTCTCCGTCCAGCCGGCTGTTCCTCAACCCGCTGCATGCTTCGGCCGAACTGGTCTTTGGCCGTGAGCGGGTTGAGGGCGCGTTGCAGACTGCAGAGATTGACAGGGTCCTTCAAACACTTGAAGCAGCGCCGCTAATTGACTGGCCGAGTGCCGCCAAAGCCAAGCTACAGTTGCTTCGGGCGCTATTCGAATCCTTCCTCGAAAGAGTGGACGATGACTGCCAACTTCACCTGGATTTTGCCGGCTTCCGCGCCGAGGGGGGCAGCCTCTTGCTGCAGCATGCGGTGTTCGAGACCCTGCATGCCGCTCAGAGCGCTGAGGGCGCTGGCGACTGGCGACGGTGGTCAAGCGATATGCGCGATCCGGGCAGTGCCGCGATCGCGGTTTTCACTGCCTCGAACCAGCAGGAGGTAATGTTTCATTGCTTCTTGCAATGGCTCGCCGATCGTTCGCTGCGCGCGGCGCAGCGGCGTGCCATTCAATCAGGAATGCGGATTGGACTTATTGGTGATCTCGCCGTTGGCATGGATCCCGCGGGCAGTCACGCGTGGAGCAGGCAGGGCGAAATCCTCGGAGGCATGTCGATCGGTGCTCCGCCCGATCTGCTCAACCCGCGGGGGCAGGATTGGGGCCTGACCGGCTTTTCTCCGCGAGCGTTGGTAGACGGAGGGTTTGCGCCGTTCATTGCCACAATGCGCGCGGTATTGCGCAACATGGGCGGCATTCGCATCGACCACGCTATGGGACTGACGCGGTTGTGGTTGATACCGGAAGGCGCGGATCCGGCTGACGGCGCGTATCTGGCGTATCCGCTGACCGACATGCTGCGGCTGCTTGCGCTTGAGTCGCAGCGCCATCGGGCAATCGTGGTCGGGGAAGATCTTGGCACCGTGCCGGACGGATTTCAGGCCACGTTGGAGACGGCGGGTCTGCACGGCATGCGAGTGCTATGGTTCGAGCGGAATGGGCAGGGCTTTGCGTCGCCGCGCAATTGGAACCAAGCCGCCGTGGCGATGACCTGCACCCATGACCTGCCAACGGTCGCCGGCTGGTGGCATGGAACCGACATAGCGACCCGCGCCGCATGCGGTCGGCTCGGCGCCGGACAAAGCGAAGAGGATCTCCGCGAAGAACGCAGTAGTGACCGCAACGCCTTGTGGCGGGCATTCGCCACCGTCGGTTTCGCCGAAGGAGATGCGCCGCCTGCGCAGGAAACCCAACCGGTGGTCGATGCAGCACTGCGCTTCGTTGCCGCCAGCCCGTCGCCACTGTGCCTGCCGCCGATCGAGGATCTGCTTGGTCTTGAAGAGCAGCCAAATCTCCCTGGCACGGTCGACGAACATCCCAACTGGCGACGACGGCTGGCGTCGCGTGCCGACTTGCTGCTCGATAAACCCGACGTCGCGCGGCGCGTCGAGGAGTTGGCATCAGAGCGACCACGGCTATGACCACGCTACGCGCGACGATGCGGTTACAACTGCATCGCGATTTTACCTTTGCGGATGCAACGAAGCTGGTGCCCTACCTGGCCAAGCTGGGGGTCAGCCACCTGTACTCATCACCGATCCTCGCCGCGAGGCCGGGTTCGATGCACGGCTACGACGTGACCGACCCCGCTCATGTCAATCCGGAACTCGGCGGTGAGGAAGGGCTGCGGCAATTGGTCGATGCGCTGCATTCCGCCAGCCTTGGACTGATTGTCGACATCGTGCCTAATCATATGGCGGCCGGCGGGATGGAAAACCCGTGGTGGGCGGATGTGCTGCGGCATGGGCGCGACAGCCGCTACGCCGGTTTCTTCGATATCGACTGGGACTGCGCCGCGACTGAACTGCGCGGCAAGGTGCTGGCGCCATTCCTTGGCGAGCCATATGGCGAGACGTTGCGAAGCGGCTCGTTGACATTGGTGCATGACGATGGGGAACCGCTGATAGCGTACTACGATAACAGGTTTCCCATCCGCCCGGAGGATCACGCCGCAATCGCCGCGGCACCGCCGAATGCGTTTGATCCGAGGTCCGAAGCGGGGAGGGTTCGCCTGCATGAACTGCTCGAGCGACAGCACTACCGGCTCGCGTGGTGGCGCACCGCGGGTGATGCGGTCAACTGGCGGCGTTTCTTCGACATCAACGGGTTGGCGGGGCTGCGCATCGAGGATGCTGCAGTATTCGAGGCGACGCACACCACGCTGTTCCGGTTATACGAAGAAGGGTTGATTGACGGCGTGCGGGTCGACCACGTCGATGGTCTCGCCGACCCACCCGGGTATTGCCGCA
Organism: uncultured Alphaproteobacteria bacterium; assembly: GCA_963850535.1. Taxonomy (GTDB): domain Bacteria; phylum Pseudomonadota; class Alphaproteobacteria; order Acetobacterales; family Acetobacteraceae; genus JAMXLO01. Next base: position 105,447 of record CAWKMC010000010.1, read on the forward strand.
TGCTGCGGGAACGGATGCAGGGACTGGCACCGGAACGGCGGCCTTGGCTGGTGGTGGAGAAGATCCTGGGTGCCGGAGAGCACCTGCCGGACGATTGGAAAGTCGACGGCACCAGTGGTTATGACTTCATGGACGAGGTCAGCGCGTTGCTGCACGCGAGTTCTGGCGAGGCGCCGTTGCGCCGGTTCTGGAGCGAGATCAGCGGCCGGCCGGCTGACTTCACAGTTGAGGAGACGCGGGCGCGGCGCGATGTGCTGTCGCGCTCGTTCGCCGCGCAGCTCGAAGCAGCAGTCGCGGCACTGCATAGTCTCGCGCTGGCGGATGCGGCGACACGCGATGTCACGCGGGCCTCCATTCGCCGTGCCTTGGTCACGCTGCTGGCGCATTTCCCGGTGTATCGCAGCTACGGCTGCGGGCAGCGCTCGGATCCGCTTATCGCGGCGGTCGCAGGAGCGATGGACGATGTCGTGCCTGCCGACCGCGGCACGCTGGCGAGGTTGGAACGCTGGCTGGGCGTGGACTCCTCGCCAGAACCAGCGGTTCGCTTCCAACAGCTGAGTGCGCCGCTCGCGGCCAAGGCGGTGGAAGATACCGCCTATTACCGCTATGGCGTTCTGCTGTCGCGCAACGAGGTTGGCGCTGATGTGAGTCGCTTCAGCGAAACGCCTGCGGACTTTCATGCGGGCTGTCTGGAACGTCTCCAGCACTTCCCCGACGCAATGCTGGCAAGTGCAACGCACGACCATAAGCGCGGCGAGGATGTGCGGGCGCGGCTTGCGGTGCTGAGCGAAATTCCTGACGAATGGGAGCGCGCGGTACGGCGCTGGTTCGCGATGAACGCGTCGCATCGCCGCGAAGGCCCGATGCCGTCACCGGGCGACGAGGCGATGCTGTATCAGATGATCGTCGGTGCCTGGCCATTCGAAGGCGATCTTGGGGCCTATGCCGAGCGTCTGGCAGGCTGGCAGCTCAAGGCGTTGCGCGAGGCGAAGCTTGCGACGGACTGGACGGCGCCGAACCTGGAATACGAGGACGCGGCGCGATCGTTCCTTTACACGATCATGTCGGATGCCGCGTTCGTCGAGGAGGCGCGGGCATTCGCCGACCGCATCGGTCCGGCCGGTGCAGTGAACGGACTGACGCAGACGCTGCTGAAGTTGACGGTGCCCGGCGTGCCGGATTTCTATCAGGGTGCCGAGTTCTGGGACCTGTCGCTGGTCGATCCGGACAATCGCCGCTCGGTCGACTTCCCATCCAGGGTTGCGGCGCTGGATGCGGACCAATCGCCGGTCGAACTTGCAGCAAGCTGGCGGGATGGCAGGGTCAAGCAGGCGGTGATCCATCGCGCTTTGGCATTTCGGCGCGAGCAACCGGAGCTGTTCGCACGTGGCAGCTATCTCCCGCTCGCTGTTTCCGGACCTTTGTCCCAACATATCGTCGCGTTCGCGCGCTCGCACGGTCGCGCGCATTGCATCGTGGTGGTCCCACGGCTGTCGGCGATGTCAAACCACGATCTGACATGCACCTCGCCATGGCAGGGAACTGCACTGCATATACCGGATGAGCTGGTTGACCGCTCGATGCGAGACCGCATCAGCGACGTGGTCTTGCCGATCAGTCCGAGTATGCCGGTCGAGAAGGTGCTCGCACGTTTTCCGGTGGCATTGTTGGCAGCCTGAAGGTCGTTACGATTACGCTGCGGCCATCATAAGCGGGATCAAGGCGGCCCGGTGCAGTCTGGAGCGAGAGACGACGCGGGCTCCGCCGGCTCCAAGCTGGCGGACCATCGCTCGCGTGCGAGGCGGAGCACCCGGTGGATGGTGTCCATTGCCAGGCGGGCCACGTTGCCACGCTCGCGGATGATCGTGAGGTGCAGTTCGCGCCACAACGGATGACTGGGCAGGATGCAAGGTCGCGGCAGATATCAGCGAGCACGGCACCGATCGGCCGGCGGCGGATTTCGGCGTCGATCTGTTCCGGGGTGGGCGGCCTGGCGAGAAGTGCGGCGTCGTCATCGGGGCGCGGGGTGGAGGGACGTTGGCGCGTTGCGTGCGGTTTCGCTGTTGTGGGGGGAGATTGGCGCGGGCGGGGCTGCCGCGGTGCGTCGAGATTGGGGGCGTCGCGGAGCAGGCGTGCCTCGAGGGCGTCCGCACGCAGCAGACCGCGGGCGATGCGGGCGAGGATCAGGGTCAGGTTGGTGGTGCCGAAGGGGCGGGCGGTGACGGCGGGGTGCGGACCCAGGCCGTGTTCGCGGAGTGTGGCGGCGAGTTCGCGGCCGTAGTCAATCAGCTTCCGGACGAGGCCGAGCAGGCCTCCGGTGCGGCTGGGCGTTGGGGTGGGGTGTGTCGCCGCGGCGGACATTGGCGGGAGAGGAGCATAGGACAGAGTTCTGTGTCAAGGAATATTTTCACATAGGCGGCTAGTTTTGGTTCGCGACATGAAGATCATGTTGGACATGCAGGACAAGGTTGCGCAGTTGTGGATCAGTAATCGAAGCCAGATGTTGGAGTTTCGCCGCAATAGTGTTGAGTCGCTATTCCGCTATTGTGCCCGGCATTATTTGTACAAATCGGCACTCGAACTGTCTGACAGTGTCAGATGCAATGAGCGTCAATCGGCGATCATGATGGTCCGGCGCTGCATGGCCGACCTCAAGCCCGGCGTCTTCGACGCCCCGCTCCGCGGCTGCGGGGCTTGACCTCGCCCACGCACCGCCAGTCTGGCATTGATGCCGTTGTCGCCAAAACTGCTTGCCCATCGGAGGGGAAGTATCGAGCGCGTTCGACGCTGTCTGGTATTCGACGCCTCCCTGGCCATTACAATCACGTCGCATGCTATTTCCAAATCTGGCCCACACAACTCGAATGGGACCCGCCACCTTTGTTGGCCCCAAGCGCCAGTGGGCGGTAAAACATTCGGTGAGCACCGCGAACCCTTCCATCGCCCCTATTCATGACGTCCACACGGTTCGCTCGTGATGTATAGCGAGGCGATGACCAGCATGTCCTATCCGTCAATTACCAATCGGATCGCGCATCCTCCGCCGCGCCTACTCAACCCATAACTCGCTGGCCTCTCCTCCGCCAAGCCGGTCTTGTGGCCTGCCTCCTGTTCTGCCATTGCCCTGGCTGGCTGCACCGCGCCCGTGAAGGTCGAGCGCGTGGACCTCCACACCGCCTACGATGACCTGAACCGCACCGCCCTCTCCAGCAACCAGCTCAGTGAAACAACTCGCACTGTCCTGCGCCGCGCCGCGTTGCTCGACACCTTCGACACCCAACCCGACACCGTTATCGCCACGCTGCGCGGCCAGGCCATCGCCGCCGGCATGCACTGGCCTGACCTCTACGCGCTGGCGGAAATGAGCTACTTCGAGGGAAGGCGCACGAAGTCGAAAACGCTGCTGCTGGCCTCGGCGCTCTACGCCTACGCAGTCCTGTTCCCCAGCGGGAAAGCCGACAAGCCAAGCCCGTACAGCGCGCAGTTCCAGCACGCGACAAACTTTTATAACCTCGCGCTGACCCAGGTGCTCAGCGGCGCGGGCGCCGAGGGCGTCGCAAATCTGCAAAGCGGCCGCTACGAGCTGCCGTTCGGCAGCATGGACGTGACCATCGACCAGGCCAGCCTGAACTTCGCCGGCCGCAGCCTGACCTCATTCGTGCCGACGATGAATCTCGAGGTAGAGGGCTTCAAGAACGACTACCGAAGTGACGGCATCGGCGCTCCACTCGCCGCGGGTCTGGCGCCGGCACCGCAGCGGGACGTAGGCCTTGTGCTGCCGCCGAACCTGCGCGTACCGACCTCCGCCGTGCTGCAGCTCGACGACCCGAGGCGGCAACTCACCGGCTCAGCCCTGACTGGCCGCCTTACGCTCTACTCGATCTATGACACCGACAGCATTCGCATCGGCGGGCAAGAAGTGCCGCTGGAATACGACCAGACCGCGGTGCGCGCACTGTTCGCCGTGGAGGGGAAGGGATGGACGAGGGAACTATCCGGTCTGCTCAACAACGTGCTGGCCAATCCGAACGATCCACCGCAAAGGACCAACTGTTCGCGCTGGAACCACACCGGCGTGGCCGCATCCCAGTAGTGCTGGTTCACGGCACCGCCTCCAGCCCGTTCCGCTGGGCCGACATGGTCAACGACCTGCTGGAAGACAGGGAAATCCGCGACCACTACGAGTTCTGGTTCTTCACCTACAACACCGGCAACCCGATCCCGATCTCGGCGAATGTGCTGCGTCACTCGCTCGAGGACGCCGTCCACTCCCTCGGCGGCGTTCAGGCCGACCCGGCACTCGGGAAGGATGGTGGTGATCGGCCACAGTCAAGGCGGACTGCTGACCAAGCTGATCTCCATCGAGTCCGGGACGAAGCTCTGGGACGCAATCAGCGACAAGCCTGTCGATGCGCTGAACCTGAAGCCGGAGACGAAGGTGCTGCTGAACGAGTCCCTGTTCGTCCACCCGCTGCCCTTCGTCGAGACGGTGATCTTCATCGCTACCCCGCACGGCGGCAGCTACCAGGCCAGTCTGACGGTCGTCAACCTGTTCAGGCGGCTGGTGACGCTGCCGGTGACCATTGCTGCCGCCAGTGCCGATATCCTGACCAATGCCGGCGAGGCTTTGAAGCTGCAAAAGGACCGCCGCACCTTCAACAGCATTGCCGGCATGTCCCCAGGTAACCCAGCGATCGAGGCGTTGCGCAAGATCCCGGTCGCTCCCGGCATCGACGCCCACTCCATTATCCCGACGCTGCAGGACGGACCGCTGATGGACCGTGACGACGGCGTGGTGGAGTACAAGAGCGCGCACATCGACGGGGTGGCCTCTGAGCTCGTGATCGAACACTCCGATCACTCGACTCAATCAAACCCGCTGACCGTCCGCGAGGTGCGCCGCATTCTGCTCGAGGACCTCGCCAAGGCGTGCGCGCAAGGGTGCGAGGCGCCGGCGCCAATGCCGGTCGCCGCGGTTGTGCCTGGCAGGGGACCGCCACGGGCGCAGAGGAACGGGGTTCCAGTCAACCAGGTTACGGACCCGCAGCATTGATTCAGCGCATAACCGTCTTGCTGCGGATGGCGCGTTGGATCGGCTTTGCTCTGCTCGCGGTCACTGTTCTGCTGATCGGAGCGTGGTGCGCGCTCGCCGTGTGGTTCCGCTGCACCGGCGGTGACCTGGTCCGCGGCGCACTCGCCGCGACGATTGCCGTTCTGGCTTTGGCCACGGTGGCGAGTCTCGTGACATCACGACGGTGGCTTGCTTTCACTGTCTATGCCGCGGTGATTGCGCTGGTATTTGCATGGTGGTCGACGATCCGCCCATCTAACGACCGCGACTGGCAGCCGGACGTTGCCCGCAACGTCACCGCGACCATCGATAACGATCGCCTCGTCGTCGATAACGTCCGCAACTTCAATTGGCGTAGTGATCAAGATTTCGAGCAGCGTTGGGAGCAGCGGAGCTACGATCTGTCGCAGCTGCAAAACGTCGACCTCATTTTATCTTACTGGAGCGGAGAGGCGATCGCACACCTCATCGTTAGCTTCGGCTTCGCTGATGGCCGGCGCTTGGATTTTTCCATTGAGACGCGCAAGGAGCGCGGCGAGGAATACTCAACGATCGCGGGCTTCTTTAAGCAGTATGAACTGGTCATAATCGCCGCAGACGAGCGCGACATCGTGCGGGTGCGCAGCAATGTGCGCGGCGAGGACGTGCGGATTTATCGCCTGCGAATGCCCCCAGAATATGCGCGGCGGTTGCTACAGGAGTACGTGGATGATGTGAATGATCTTTCGCGCCAGCCACGCTGGTATAACACCGCCACTGGCAACTGCACGACGCTGGTATTTGGAATGGTTCATACGCTGCGTCCGGGTCTGCCGCTCGACTATCGCATCCTGCTGTCTGGCTATCTGCCCAACTACGCCTATGATATCGGCGCCACCGATACGAGCATCCCGTTCGAACAACTTCGAGCACTCGCACAAATCCACGACAAAGCGAAGGAGGCTGATGGTGATCCTGATTACTCAAGGCTGATACGCGTGGGTATTCCCGTGCCGCATTGATATACCTGGGCAAATTCGGCACTCAGCTCACCAAACGAGACGACATGCGATTGCTATCCACGTTATCAACGTGCCGTCGATGAGGATCAGATGTATAAGTCCCGTTAGCAGCGATCCTTCAGCGGCCGCAGGTCAATCCGCCTGAGAACTTCGGTTTTCCCTAACAGGGGCACACCTTTGAAAATCCGCGCATCGAGTGTGTCGTCCGTCTGCAGTCTTGCCGACAGCTGATACGTTGTACCGTCATCAGGATCGAGAATTGACCCACCCGTCCATTCGTTAGGGCCCCGGCCCGCAAGTCCCCATACTATCGTTTTGCCGCATTGGAACGGACGTCGAGCCGGGTCCTTGAGCCAGGCAATCTTCCCGCAGACAAGATGCTCGCAATCAAAGATGGTGAGGACGACATCCTTGATCATCCATTCGCCATCGGCGCGAGATGCTTCGACGCGTTGGAAGCCGGTCACCTGCAATAGCAGTATCGCCAGCAGGGACGCAGCTGCGTACCTACGCGCAATCCCCAACGCCATCAGGCGATCGCCCTGCCAGTGCAAGCACATCTTCCCATACGCCGATCGTCGCACCGGCACCTGTTTCTGACAAGGACCGGTTGCGCGGCGTCGAGCAGCGCGATGACGTGGAGCCGCAATGATCTTGAGGCCGGCGGCCTGGGTCGTGGCCAAGCTGGATTATATGCCGCCCGACAGGATTGGATTCCAAAGGCTGTGCCTTTGGCAGGGGGTGCAGGGGGACAGCGTCCCCCTGGTGAGGTGCTCTAACCCGCCGCCATCGCCGGGCGTTCGTCGCGCAGCGCCGCGGCGGCTGCGGAACTCGGCACCTCCACGTCGATCTCCAGCGTGGAGATCGGATCGCCGCGATCGAGCTTGATCTGCACCCGGTCGCGCTCGATCGTCACGTGCCTGGCGATCACCGCGATGATCTCCTCCTGCAGCACGGCGAGCAGATCCGACTTGCCGATGAAGGCACGCTCATGCGCCAGCAGCACCTGTAGTCGTTCGCGCGCGACCGGCGCCGAATCGCGCCGGCGGAACATGCTGATCAAATTCATGCAACGGCCCTCCGGCCAAACAGTCGCGCCACGAAGCCGCGCCGCTGCGCTGGGACTTTCACCACCAGTGTCTCGCCGCGCAATCGTCGCGCCGCGTCGAAATAGGCCTTGGCCGCCGGGCTGTTCGGGGTACCGATGGTGACGGGCGCGCCGAGATTGGACGCCCGCAGCACCTCCTCGCTTTCGGGGATGATGCCGAGCAGCGGGATGGACAGGATTTCCAGCACGTCCTCGGTCTTCAGCATCTCGCCGCGCGATGCGCGCGCGCCGTCGTAGCGTGTCAGCAGCAGGTGCTTTTCAATTCTTTCGCCCCTCTCGGCGCGTGCGGTCTTCGCATCGAGCATGCCGATGATGCGATCCGAATCGCGCACCGACGACACTTCCGGGTTGGTCACGACGACGGCGGTATCGGCATGGCGCATCGCCAGTGTGGCGCCGCGTTCGATCCCGGCGGGGCTGTCGCAGATGATCCAGTCGAATCTTCTCCCTAAGCTCGTCGATCACGCGGGTGACGCCTTCCGCGGTCAGCGCGTCCTTGTCGCGAGTCTGCGAAGCCGGCAGGAGCGACAGGGTGTCGATGCGCTTGTCGCGGATCAGCGCCTGCGGCAGCTTGGCATCGCCCTGCACCACGTTGATGAGGTCGAATACCACGCGGCGTTCGGCGCCCATCACCAGGTCGAGGTTGCGCAGGCCCACGTCGAAGTCGACGACGACAACGTTCTGGTCCTGTTTCGCCAGAGCGGCGCCAAGCGCGGCGGTGGATGTCGTCTTGCCGACGCCGCCCTTTCCTGATGTCACGACGACAACCGTGGCCATCTTTTTCTCCCCTCAGTCGAGCGTTGCCAACATCATTGCCTCGCCGGCCAGCCAGGCCTGCGCAGGCTTGCCGCGCAGCGCGGCGTTCATGTCATCGGCAGTCTGGTAGACGCCGTCGATTGCCAGCAGCTCCGCCTCCATCCTGCGACAGAATATGCGGGCATGGTGGTTGCCGGTCAGGCCAGCGATCGCGCGACCGCGCAGCGTGCCGTAGACATGAATCGAACCGCCGGCGATCACTTCCGCACCGGATGCCACCGAACCAATCACGCTGACGTCGCCCTTTTCGAATACGACCGACTGGCCGGAACGCACCGGCTGATCGATCACCAGCGATGTGAGGTCGTTCGGGCTGATCTGGCGTGGTTCATCCGGCACATCGATCGGCCGGGCCGGGCGCGTGGTGTTGGCGTGCAGCGGCGCCCATGGCTCCAACCCTTGCCACGACGGATGCGCGCCTTCGGTGCCGATGATGCGGATGCCGCGGTCATGCAGAGTGTGCAGCAGACCGGCGACATTGGGCTGCTCGATCGGCAGTGCGCCCAGATCCAGCACAACGGGTCGGCCATCAAAGAACGAGGGCGAGCGCTTGATCTGCGTATCAAGCGCATCAAGCCAGTCTTCCACGGGCGGCTCGGGCGCAAGGACGAGCGCCATGAAGGAGCGGCCTCGGACGCGGATGAACGGACGCGAATCGGCTGTTGCCACCCGTTTGGGGTAACAAGCGCGTGCCATAGAGGTCAACCAGAACCGCGGCAAATTACGCTGTAAGAAGAAAGATCTGTGGATATTTCATGATCCTCTGTGGAAAACTCAAGGGTTCCGATTCGCGTTGCGGCGTGCACGAGCATCCGATTCGGTCGACTGGGCGAAACTGCCGCGCATCTCTGCATCGACATGCAGACCAGTTCGCCGAAAGGACTGATTGGCATGTGCCATGGATGCAGCGCGTACTGCCGCTCGTGCAGCGGCTTGCGCAGGCCAAGATTGAGCGCACCGTCTTCACCCGCTTCCTGCCGCCGGACAATCCGGAGCAGATGAAGGGCACCTGGCAGCGCTATTGCCAGCGCTGGCGCCACATGACCGGCGAACGGATCGCTCGACGCGGCGGATCGCGGCTACCGCTACCGTGTCGTTGTAGCGGCAGATGCGCTGAGCAGTGTCTCAGACGAGGCGCACGACGCGCTGCTGGCGCTGTATGGTCAGAGGTTCAGCCAGCAGATTGAGGTGGCCGGCAGCGAGGAGATCCTCGCTGCCTGGGACTGAACGCTAGAGCTGATGCAGCGCGCGGACCTCGCTGTCCGGCGATTCCGCCTCAAGCGATCGCGCGCTATGCCGGCGACAGGATGTGGATGACGCGGCTGGCCACCATCTCGCGAGTCTTTGCCCCGTAGGCGGCCATGTGCGGCGATGCGGCATGCGCCTTCAACGCCTCGGGGCTTTCCCACTTCTCGATCACCAGGAACGTGTCATCGCCGTATTTTGCCGGCGAGCCTTCGGCGTCGACTGCCGGGCCGTACTCGATGCAGCCGTTCTCGGCATGCACCGCCGGCACATTGGCCCGGAACTCCTTGAGGATCGCTTCCCGCATGCCCGGCTTGGCAGTGATGACGGCGACGACGTGGATCATGGACGCAACTCCCGGTGAGTGTCGCGGCAATCCGACCTCAGACCGGGGCGTTCGGCAAGTGCGCCTAATTTTTGGTCACAAGGGGAATCGTTGCCTGATTAAACCGCAGCTTCTGCAGGCCGTGGCCTGATCAGGCGTATCGGAGGCGTGGCACGGCCGTTGCACTTCCCTTCGTCCAGAAGAACCACATGGGGGACAGGACTATGGCTTCATCGACGCCCATGCTGACCCGGCGTCAGTTCGGCGGACTCGCTGCCGGCGCCGCCACGATCGCGGCAATGGGGAGTGTCAGCGCGGCTGTCACGCCGGCCGCGGCGCAGGACGGACCGATCAAGATCGGCATCCTGCATTCGCTTTCCGGCACCATGGCGATCAGCGAGACCACGCTGAAAGACGTCATGCTGATGCTGATCGAGCAGCAAAATGCCAAGGGCGGCGTGCTTGGCCGCAAGCTGGAAGCCGTCGTGGTCGATCCCGGTTCCAACTGGCCGCTGTTCGCCGAGAAGGCGCGCAGCCTGCTGTCGGTGGACAAGTGCGCGGCGGTGTTCGGCTGCTGGACCTCGGTGTCGCGCAAGTCAGTGCTGCCGGTATTCGAGGAACTCGACGGCATCCTGTTCTATCCGGTGCAGTACCGAAGGTCAGGAATGCAGCCGCAACGTGTTCTACACCGGCGCTGCTCCTAATCAGCAGGCGATCCCGGCGGTCGACTACCTGATGAACGAGGTGAAGGCGAAGCGTTGGGTGCTCGCCGGCACCGACTACGTTTATCCGCGCACGACCAACCAGATCCTGGAGGCTTACCTGAAGCTGAAGGGCGTGCCGGCCGATGACATCTTGATCAACTACACACCGTTCGGTCATTCGGATTGGCAGAACATCGTCGCCTCGATCAAGAAGTTCGGCTCCGCCGGCAAGAAGACCGCCGTGGTATCCACCATCAACGGCGATGCGAACGTGCCGTTCTATAAAGAGCTGGGAAATCAGGGCATCAAGGCGACCGATATTCCCGTGGTAGCGTTCAGCGTCGGCGAGGAGGAGCTGGCTGGCATCGACACCAAGCCGCTGGTCGGGCACCTGGCCGCGTGGAACTACTTCGAGAGTGTCGATAGTTCGGATAACAAGGCGTTCATCGACGCCTGGCACAAGTTCATCAAGAACCCGAAGCGCACCACCAACGACCCGATGGAGGCGCACTTCATCGGCTTCAACATGTGGGTTGAGGGTGTGCAGAAGGCGGGAACCACGGCGCCGGACGCGGTGATTGAGGCGCTGATTGGGGTCTCGGTGCCGAACCTGTCGGGTGGCTACTCGACCATGATGCCAAATCATCACATCACCAAGCCGGTGCTGATCGGTGAAGTGCAGGCAGACGGCCAGTTCAACACCGTCTGGCAAACGCCTGGTTTGGTGGTGGCGCAGGAGTGGTCGCCGTACGTCGCGGACACCGCGGACCTGATCGGCGACTGGCGCGCACCGCTATCATGCGGCGCGTTCAACGTGAAGACCGGCAAGTGCGGCGTAGGTGGTGGCAAGAAGGCGTGATCGCCTGAGCCGACCACTCCCCAGGGGGTGGCCTGTTTCCTCCCCAGGCCACCCCCACGTCTTACTCAAGGCGTGGTTATGAAGCGTATCGCCTGGCTGCTCTTGATGGCTCTGTTGGCCCTGACGCCGACGGCCGGTCGTGCGCAGTCGGCCGATGAGGCGCTTGCTGCGCTGGCATCACCCAGCTTCGAGACGATCCGCCAGGGCGTCAGCATGCTGGCGGTGTCCGGGCATCCGCAGGCCACCGCGATTCTCGTCGCCCTACAGGCGAACCGGCTGTTCGCGCGCAGCAGCGACAAGGCGTTGTTCATCAAGACGGATAGCGGTGCATTCAACGATGCAGTAACGGGCAAGCCGGCGCCCGACATCACGGCGAGCGGCTTGAAACAGGTGCGCCTGAACAACGCGGTGCGCGCCGAACTCGAGGCGGCACTTGGCAGTCTGCGCTTGTTGTCGCCTGACGCAGGGACACGACGCGACGCGGCCGAGGCAGTGTTCCATTCGCATGATCCGGCAGCACTGCCGGCAGTGGAGCGCGCGCTGGCGCATGAGAGCGATCCCACCGTCAAGCTTCGCATGGAACAGGCACGTGCGGCGGCGCTGCTGTTCGCGGACGGCAGCAATGCACCGGATCGGCTGAGCGCGGTTGCGGTGCTGCGCCAGCGTGGCGATATCGACAGCAGGAGCCTGCTCGCATCGCTGTCGGGGCAGCCACCTGCCGTCGCCGCCGCTGCGACTGCGGCGGTCAAGGCGATCGACTGGGATCTGCAGCTGTGGAGCATTGCGCAAAGCGTCTATTACGGCTTGTCGCTCGGTTCGGTGCTGTTGCTGGCCGCGGCGGGCTTGGCGATCACCTTCGGCGTCATGGGCGTGATCAATATGGCGCATGGCGAGATGGTGATGATCGGCGCCTATGTCACCTTCATGGTGCAGCAAGTGATTCGCGATAGTGCGCCTGGCCTGTTCGGTGCGAGCCTTCTCGTCGCAGTGCCGCTTGCATTCGTGGTTGCCGGGCTGATCGGCATCGCAATCGAGCGCACGCTGATCCGCTGGCTGTACGGCCGACCACTTGAGACATTGCTGGCGACGTGGGGGCTGTCGCTGATCCTGCAACAGGCTGTGCGTTCGCTGTTCGGGCCGAACAACCGCGACGTCAGCACCCCCGATTGGATGAGCGGTGCGACGCAGCTCGGCGGCCTGACACTGACGTATAATCGTCTATACATTATCATCTTTGCCTTCCTGGTGGTGGCGGTGCTGATGGCGGCGCTGCGCTTTACCTCGCTGGGGCTTGCGATGCGTGCGGTGACGCAGAACCGGCAAATGGCCGCAGCGATGGGGATCCGCACGCCCTGGATCGACGCGCTGACCTTCGGACTGGGTTCGGGCGTCGCCGGCATCGCAGGCGTGGCGCTGAGCCAGATCGACAATGTGTCGCCGAACCTGGGGCAGGGCTACATCATAGACAGCTTCATGGTGGTGGTGTTCGGCGGTGTCGGCAATCTGTGGGGCACGGTCATGGGTGCGTTGACCTTGGGCATCGTCAACAAGTTCCTCGAGCCGGTGGCCGGTGCGGTACTGGGGAAGATCGTCGTTCTGGTGCTGTTGATCCTGTTCATCCAGCGGCGGCCTCGCGGAATGTTCCCGCTGAAAGGGCGCGCGGCAGAGGCATGAGGTATGTCCCCCTCCCCCCGCCCCCCTCCCGCAAGGGGAGGGGGAGGATGGAGTTCGAATGATCCTCAACCGCGCCACATGGCTGACACTCGTGCTTGTGCTGGGAAGTGCGGTGCTGCTTGCGGTGCTGAACCTGGCCACTGCGCCGGCTGCCGCTTACCACGTGTCGACCTATGCCCTCGCGCTTGTTGGGAAGTACCTCTGCTATGCCATGTTGGCTCTGGCGCTCGATCTGGTCTGGGGCTTTGCCGGCATTCTCTCGCTCGGTCACGCGGCGTTCTTCGCTCTTGGTGGCTACGCCATGGGTATGTACCTGATGCGCCAGATCGGGGCACGCGGTGTCTATGGCAATGCCAACCTGCCTGACTTGATGGTGTTTCTGGGTTGGCATGAGCTGCCATGGTACTGGCACGGCTTCGAGTGGTTCGGCTTTGCCGCGCTGATGGTGATGCTGGTGCCCGGGGTCCTTGCACTGGTCTTCGGGTGGCTCGCCTTCCGCTCCCGCGTCACCGGCGTCTACCTGTCGATCATCACCCAGGCGCTGACCTACGCGCTGCTGCTGGCTTTCTTCCGCAACGACATGGGGTTCGGCGGCAACAACGGGATGACTGGCTTCAAGGACATCCTCGGCTTTCCCGTGCAGGCCGAGGCGACGCGCTGCGCGCTGCTGGTCATCACTGCGGTGTTTCTCTGCGCACAGTTTCTGGTCGCGCGCTGGTTGGTTACCTCACGATTCGGCAAGGTCCTGGTCGCGGTGCGCGACAGCGAAGCTCGTACGCGGTTCCTGGGTTATCGGCCAGAATCCTACAAGCTGGTGGTGTGGGTGGTGTCCGCGGTGATGGCAGGCATCGGTGGCGCGCTGTATGTGCCGCAGGTTGGCATCATCAATCCGTCGGAGTTTTCTCCAGCCAATTCGATCGAGGCGGTGATCTGGGTCGCGGTCGGTGGCCGCGGCACGCTGTCTGGTGCGATCCTCGGTGCGGTGCTGGTGAATTTTGGCAAGACATATTTCACCAGCGCAATCCCGTCGCTGTGGCTGTATGCGCTGGGAGCGATCTTCATCTTCGTCACTCTGCTGCTGCCACGCGGCATCGTCGGTCTGTTCCCCCGTCGGGAGCGGATTATTGCGACCGACTCTGTGCCCGCGGTGCCCGAGGCAGCACGCGAGGCGATCGGATGAGCGGCGTCAGCGCTGAACTGCACGATACACTGCTGTATCTCGATGGCGTCACCGTCAGTTTCGATGGTTTCCGTGCGTTGAACTCGCTGTCGCTCGTGCTGGAGGCGGGTGAGATGCGCGCGGTGATCGGCCCGAACGGCGCGGGCAAGACCACCATGATGGACGTGATCACCGGGAAGACACGACCGGACGAAGGCAAGGTGGTGTTCGGTCGCGACACCGACCTTACACGTCTCGATGAGCCGGCCATCGCTTCACTCGGTATCGGCCGCAAGTTTCAAAAGCCGACGGTGTTCGAGTCACATACCGTGTGGGACAACCTGCTGCTGTCGCTGGCCGAGGACCGCAGGCCACGTTTCACGCTATGGGCGCGCGAGACCAGACCGGAGCGCAAACGTATTGAGGAAATCTTGGTCATGACGCGGCTGATCGATCAGCGGGATAGATCGGCTGCAGGCCTGTCGCACGGCCAGAAGCAATGGCTGGAAATCGGTATGCTGCTGGCCCAGGAACCGCAGCTGCTGTTGGTCGATGAGCCGGTGGCTGGCATGACCGATGCCGAGACCGAGCAGACCGCCGAACTGCTGCGCGAGATCAATCGGACGCGCAGCGTTGTGGTGGTGGAGCACGATATGGCATTCGTGCGTGCGCTCGACGTCAAGGTAACGGTGCTGCACGAGGGCGCCGTGTTATCGGAGGGTTCGATCGACCATGTCAGCGACGACCCGAGGGTGATCGAGGTTTACCTGGGCCGATGACCGATGCTTGAAGTTGATCATGTAGACCTACACTACGGCGCGGCAATAGCGCTGCGCCAGGTGTCGCTGACGGCGGAGGTCGGCGCAGTCACCTGTCTGCTTGGTCGCAACGGCGTGGGCAAGACCAGCCTGCTGCGCGCGATCACCGGCGCGCATCCTATCAGCGCGGGCGCGATCCGTTGGGAGGGCGCCGAGGTCGCGCGGTTGCCGATCCATGAGCGGGCGCGTCGCGGTATCGCCTGGGTGCCGCAAGGTCGCGATATCTTTCCCCTGCTGACCGTATGCGAGAATCTCGAGACGGGATTTGCTGTTCTGCCGCGCGCCCGGCGACGTGTGCCGGATCAGGTGTTCGAGCTGTTTCCCGTGCTGAAGACGATGCTGCGGCGGCGCGGCGGCGACCTCTCAGGCGGACAGCAGCAGCAACTGGCGATAGCGCGCGCACTGGTGATGAAGCCGCGGCTGCTGGTGCTGGACGAGCCGACCGAGGGCATTCAGCCGAGTATCATCAAGGACATCGGCCGGATCATCGCGCTGTTGCGGTCGCAGGGTGAGATGGCGATCCTGCTGGTCGAACAGTATTTCGATTTTGCCCGCGACCTGGCGCAGACCATCGCTGTGATGGATCGCGGTGACATCGTGGTGGCCGGTCGGCGCGAGGATCTGGACGAGGCAGATATACGACGCCGGCTCTCGGTATAGCGAAAGTTGACAGCCGGCGGATGGCGTTTCATTTGCATGCATTGGATGCAACATGCTGCGAGGCCGCAATGGCAACGGTGCTCACAATTCGGAAACTCCCGGAAGCTGTACAGGCGGCCTTGCGCGAACGCGCGGCAGCTGCGGGGCGCAGCGTCGAAGCGGAAGCCCGAGAAATCATCACGTCCGCCTGCCTGCCTCGCCGCGATGCGGCGTGGTGGAATGAGCTGGCGCGACGCGCCCGGGCCAGAACACCGCAACAGCTGGCTGTCGAAAGTGCCGAGCTCATCAGCGAAGGTCGTGATGCGCGTTGAAGAGGTGCCAGAGCGCATCGTGGTTGATGCCAGTCTCGGATTGAAATGGGTGTTGATTGAGGAGCACAGCGATCGTGCGGTGGCACTGGGACCGGGCCGCGAGCTGTTGACCAGTGCGCTGTTCCGGGCCGAGGTCGGGAAATGCGATTGCCATGCGCGTGCGTCGCGGTGAGCTGGACGGCACACGGGCTGAGCAGACATTGCGCGAACTCCAGTCTGTGCCGCTTCGAACCAGACCGTTGGATGGCGGCTTGGGCATTGCCGCCTTGGCTATTGCCCGCGACCTTGTGCATCCGATCTATGACTGCTGCTATTTGGCATTGGCGCTCGAAGAGAGTTTGGTCGTCGTTACTGCTGATCGGCGGTTCCTTGCAGCCGTTGCCCAACATCCTTCGCTCGCCGATCGGGTGTTGCTGTTGCATGACATCGTCCTGCACTAGCCAAACCTGATGGATGTCGCGACGGTCCGTTCCGATCTGCAACGGGCGTCCGGTGAAGTATCGGTGTCGGTCAAGCGACGTGACGACAAGTCGTGCTCGAAAAGCTGCGGCAAGCCGGCTGCCTGAAGGTGCGGTTTCCGCGGGATGACAATGCCGGTGGGTTGAACGTGGTCACGCTGAATACCTCGGGCGGGATCGCTGGAGGTGATGACCTGCGCAGCTCGTTCACCATCGGGGCCGCCGCTTCGGCAACGATCGCAGGGCAGGCTGCGGAGCGGATCGTATCGCGCGTTGCCCGACAGTCCTGCTTCGTTTGTTCGGACCAGTATCGTGGTGACGACGGGCGGCGCAGCCGAGTGGTTGCCGCAGAAATGATCCTATTTGACGGATGCCGAGTGCAGCGAAGCTTGCAGGTTGAGCTTGCGGACGACGCCCGCTTCCTGGGGATCGAGAGTTTGGTGTTCGGTCGGGCCGCGATGGGCGAGGCGGTAAATCACGGGTCACTGCATGACGTCATCGAATTGCGTCGCGGGGGGCGCTTGCTGTTGCACGATGCGGTGCGGCTGGATGGTAAAGTTGCCATGAAGCTGCAGCGGAAGGGGATCGCCGATGGCGCACGCGCGCTAGCCACGATCGTCTATGTGGCGCCAGACCCCGACGTGATGCCTGAGCCGCTGCATCGCCTGGGTATTGGCGCCAGTGTATGGGATGGCATGTTGATTGCCCGTATACTCGGTGCAACGGGGGGCGGTGCTCCGGACGACCGTCGTCGACGCATTGCAGGTTCCGCGCGGCGGGCGTCCACTGCCGCGAGTTTGGCTATGCTGAGGGAAGCGGATGAACCTGACGCCGCGAGAAAAGGACAAGTTGCTGATCAGCATGGCGGCAATCGTCGCACGTCGCCGTCTGGAGCGTAATGTGAAGTTGAACCATCCCGAAGCCATCGCTCTGATCACCGATTTCGTCCTCGAAGGCGCGCGCGACGGCCGCAGCGTCGCGGACCTGATGGAAGCGGGTGGCCAGGTGCTGACGCGTAAGCAAGTGATGGAAGGTGTGGCAGAAATGATCCATGACGTGCAGGTCGAGGCCACGTTCCCCGACGGCACGAAGCTGGTCACCGTGCACGCGCCGATCCGATGAGCGCATTAGCTCGGGGGTTAGTCGTGATCCCTGCGATCAGCGGGGATCCAGTGGCTGGACCCTCGCTTGCGCGAGGGTGACGGCGAGGGGAGCGCTTGCGATGGTTCCGGGTGAATTCCTTCCGAGATGGCGACATTGAACTTAACGCCGGTCTGCCGCGCACCATCCTGCCTGTTGCCAACACAGGCGATCGACCGATTCAGGTTGGGAGTCACTACCACTTTGCCGAAACCAACCCTGCCTTGTCGTTCGACCGTGGCGCCGCACGCGGCAAGCGGCTGGATATCGACCGCGGGACCGCGGTGCGGTTCGAACCACCGCGGCCCCGCGAAGTCACGCTGCGTGCCCTTATCGTGGCAGCCGCATGGTTCAGGGGTTCCGGGCCGAGGTCATGGGAGCACTTGACTGATGGGCCGCCTGCCGCGCGCCGCCTATGCCGATATGTTTGGTCCGACCACAGGCGATCGCGTGCGTCTGGCCGACACCGAGCTGATCGTCGAGGTGGAGCGCGACTTCACCAGCTACGGCGAGGAAGTGGAGTTCGGCGGCGGCAAGGTTATCCGCGATGGCATGGGCCAGTCGCAGGCATCCCAGGCTGAAGGCGCGGTCGATACGGTCATCACCAACGCCCTGGTCATCGATCACTGGGGCATCGTCAAAGCCGATGTGGCGATCACCAATGGCCGCATTGCCAAGGTGGGCAAGGCCGGTAATCCCGATGTTCAGCCGAACGTGGATATCGTCATTGGTCCCGGCACGGAAATCATCGCCGGCGAAGGCAAGATCGTCACTGCCGGCGGCATCGACGCGCATATCCACTTCATTTGTCCGCAGCAGGTGGAAGATGCCATCGCATCAGGCATCACCACGCTGATCGACGGTGGCACCCGCCCAGCCACCGGCACTGCTGCTACGACCTGTACGCCGGGGCCTTGAGGCAGGCGGCAGAGGGGTTGCCGGTGAACCTGGCGTTCGCCGGCAAGGGCAACGCCTCGCGCCCTGCGGCGCTGGAGGAGATGATCCGGGCTGGCGCTTCCTGTCTTAAGTTGCACGAAGACTGGGGCACCACGCCCGCTGCGATCGACTGCGCGCTCAGCGTTGCCGATCGGTTCGACGTAGCGCAACCAACCTGATCTCGGCGGCCGTTCGCCTCGTGCCGTTGGGCCAAAGCGCTGGACTGCGAGTGCCATCCATGACCAAATCGCATCATGGGCCATTGCGGGTCGGCGTCGGCGGCCCGGTCGGAACCGGCAAGACGGCGCTGATGGATGCGCTATGCAAGTGCTTGCGTGCCGATCACGACATCGCGGCGATTACCAACGACATCTACACCAAGGAGGACGCCGAGTTCCTCACCCGAGCCGGGTCTTTGCCACCCGAACGCATCCTCGGCATCGAGACCGGCGGGTGTCCGCACACCGCAATCCGCGAGGACGCGTCGATCAACCTGGCCGGCGTTGCTGAACTGCGCCGGCGGTTTCCGGAGCTTGACCTGATCCTGATCGAATCGGGCGGCGACAATCTCGCAGCGACGTTCAGTCCGGAACTTGCGGATCTGACGATTTACGTGATCGACGTCTCCGCGGGCGACAAGATCCCCCGCAAAGGCGGCCCCGGCATCACACGCAGCGATCTGCTGGTGATCAACAAGATTGATCTCGCTCCATTCGTCGGCGCCAGCCTAGAAGTGATGGATCGCGATACGCGCAGAATGCGTGGCGACCGCCCGTTTGTATTCGCCAATATCCGGGCCGGCATCGGGTGCCGGACATCGCGCGCTTCGTTGCCACGGAAGGCGGACTACGGTCGGGCGATCGATTGAGCCCGTGATTCCCCCCCTCTGACGTTCCCGCCTCGGGCGATCACCGGCTAGCCGAGTGATACACGCCAGTAACCGCCGCCTTCGCGCTTGACCTGTCGCATCGCTTCGCCGGCGCGCTGCGCGAGGTCGGCGAAATCCTCCCCCGGCTGCCTGGTGGCGATACCGATCGAGAAACTGACCTCGGACACCGCCGTATCACTTTCGGCATCCGCAGGCTCCAGGCACAGGTTTTCAGCCCGCTCTGCCGCAGTCAGGTAGTCAGCACCGCTGAGCCAAATGGCAAATTCCGCACTCCCCGTCCGCCCGACCAGATCTGTAGGGCGCACCGCGCTTCGCAGCAGCATTGCGGCACGACGTAGCATCAGATCAGCATCGTCCGAGTCTTGCCGCGGAGAGACGCCGTCCAGGTTGTCCACCTCCGCCAGCAGCAACGTCCCGGGAAGAAGATCCCGGTCGAGCCGCGCGATATGCCTACTCGCTTCGGTTACGAAGGTTCGCTGGTTGAGCAGCGCGGTCAGCGTGTCGATCGAGGAGGAGCCGTAGGTATCGCGCTGTCCCAGTTCGCGTTCCATCAGCAACCAGACGATGCCGGCTACGGCGTCCACCAACGGCACGTCTTCGCCGCTCCAGCCTCGCCCCGCGCGTTTGCTCCAGAACACGACACCAATTTTTTCCCGAAAATTCTCACGGCATACGCCGACGGCAATCGGCCGGCCGTTCGGCTCCGCCGACAACACCGGCGTGCCGATATTGGCGCGCCACAACATCACCGTCGCCGACGTCCCGGACAGACCGATCATGCCGCCGCGATGCAGCACTTCGGGTTCCATGGTCGCTGAATCGGGGACTGAACGGATGACTGCGATGCCTTCCGCCTCGAGTGCGGCCATCATAGCGTCGAGCCCTGTTGCCATCATCCGGTCCTGCCGTTGCTCGCGGCGAAGACAACGAAGGATATCGGCAAGCCCGGCATTCATGCGGGCGATTGCCGCGCGTTCACTCTGTGTCGTCATGCGAATTTGCACTGGCGCTGGCGGGTTGCGCTCGCCAGCGCCTCCTCTGGCTATGAAATGATGGAAGACGGCTGAAATGCCGGGCGATGGCAACGGATCATGCCCAGTGCTTTGCACAATGTGCCGCCAAGGCATCAACGCCGGCGCGGGCGGTGCCGGAGAAGCATTGGGCCAGCAGAGCACGCTCCCATTGCGATACTGGACGCGTCGCGGGCGCATATGGATCCTGCAACGGATCAGGCTGCATCCTCACTATCCTTCAGATTGGCCTGGAGTTTTATACTGATCGCGGTTGCACCGGCGTTTCTGTGCCGAACCGAAGCGGACGCAAAGGGGTTCTGGCGAGCGGCGGCAACGATAGCGGCCGCCAGCGCGCGAGATGGCAGCGTCCAGCGCTATGCCGCAGGCAGGGTCAGTGACCGGGGTTGCAATCTCGCGCGCGCTGGTGCGCGGCTTGCCGATCGGCCGGATGACCCGATAATCGGCGCCAGTCAGGAGGCAGGGAATGAGCGACTGGACCAAGGTGACGCGGCCGATCCCGGTGCCGAACCAGTGGACGCAGCCATTCTGGGACGCGGCAAAGCGGCGTGCGCTGGAACTGCAGCGGTGCCAGAGCTGCGGCCACTTTCAGCACCCACCCTATGCGACGTGCGTGCAGTGCGTCAGCACCGACCTGAAATTCGAACCGGTGGGTGGCAAGGGGACGATCTACGCCTACACCATCATGTATCACTCTGGTGACAAGCGCTTTGCTTCTGCAGTGCCGTACGCGAGTATCATCGTGGAGTTGGACGATGCGCCGGGGGCGCTGCTCGCCGGCAATCTGCTGGGATCGCCTTATACCGACGCCAAGGTGGGTCGCCGCGTCGAGGTGATCTTCGAGAAGCTGAACGACGACATCACGCTGGCGCAATTCCAGCTGGTGCGCTGAAGGGAGCCGAACGCATGTGGGAGAACCGATGCAAAGTGGCCGTCAGCGGCGTGGGCTACTCCAAGGTCACCCGTTCGGCCGAGATCCCGCTGGCTGCGCACGCACTGACCGCGGTGAAGGAGGCGATCGCGGACTCCGGGCTTCGGCTGGAGGATATCGACGGATTGGCCACATATCCTGAACTGCCGGCGACCGGGCATGCGGAAATCGACGGCATCTCTGTCGTTTCCGTCAACTGCATGATGGCCATGCTGAAGCTGCCAAACCTGACCTGGCACATCCAGGTCGGCACCACCAATATCGGCGGCGCGGTGCAGCAGGCCGTGAATGCGCTGCTCGCGGGCGTGTGCAAATACGCGGTGGTGTGGCGCGCGATGCATAATCCACGCGGCACGTATCAGAACCTGCCCAGCGGGAATGCAGCAGGGACCGCGCAGTTCACCGCCCCTTATGGGTTCGGCGGGCCGGGGCAGGGCATGGCGGTTGCATATACACGCTGGCTGGAGCGGCACGGTCAGAACCGCGAGAAGATGGCGACGCTGGCAGTGACGCAGCGTAAGCACACGCAGCATAATCCGCATGCATTTTTCCATGGGGTGCCGCTGACACGCGAGGATTACCTGAACTCGCGCTGGGTCGCTTATCCTTTCTGTCTGTTCGATTGCGACATTCCGGTGCAGGGCGCGGTCGCTGTCGTGCTTACCATGGCGGATCGCGCGCGGGATCTGAAGCCGCGCCCGGCCTATCTCGCCGGGTATGGACAGCGGCTGCACTTCGAGGTGGCAGGCCGGATCGGCAGCCTGAGCGATTACATGCTCGGTGGCAGCAGCTCGGCGAAGCTGACCTGGGAGCGATCAGGATTTTCGCCTAAGGATGTCGATGTGGCGCAGATCTATGATGGGTTTTCTGCGTCGGTGATCTACGGGCTGGAATCGTATGGCTTCTGCAAAGAAGGCGAGGCACTGGACTTCATCCAGGGCGGCCGCATCGAGCTCGACGGCGAACTGCCGCTCAACACGTTTGGCGGCAGTCTCGGCACCGGCAGGATCCACGGTCTGTGGCACATTATCGAAGGCGCGCTGCAAGCGTCGGGGCGCGCGGGGTCACGCCAGGTGACGGATGCCAACGTGTCGTTCGTTGGGGCGAGCGCGCCGATTGTGACGGGGACAACGTTCATCTTTGTTGGTGAGCCGGTACTGAAACGCGTCATGCACACAATTTGTGTCACGCGGCGTTAACGAACTGTGCTCCCGGACATTCAACGAAGGACACCGTCGATAGGCTGATGTGATCGGGTCCGTTCGGTGAAGGTTAACTCCACCGGCGGCCTGCATAGCTGATAATGCGCATTGGCTGCTGCTCTTTGCTTGATTACGCCTCTATGCCGATGCAAACTCAGACCAAATGGTAGCAGATTTCGGACGCGGGGCACGTCAGGCTGCAATCGACTGACCAGCAATCATGCAAGTTTGGCATGGCTCGCGTTCAGTCGCGCATATTGTTTGTAACACTCGCGACCACCGTGCTGCTGCTTGGTGGCTGCAAGGTCGGACCTGACTTTGAGCAACCAGACGCCACGACCGCCGCCAATTGGCTAGAAGCAGGGGACCCTTCGGTCCACACAGACCGCGTCGACTACCAAACATGGTGGACTGCTTACCACGATCCGACACTCGATCGACTGATTGACCTGGCTTACCAACAAAATCTGTCGTTGCTGGCTGCCGGCACCAGGGTGCTGGAGGCGCGGGCGAAACTGGGCGTTGCCATCGGCGAGTTCTATCCGCAGACACAGCAGATCGGCGCCAATGCAAGCTACAACCAGGCGAGCCAGGTCGATCCGACCTCGAACCCATCGCACGAACTGGGCAATTATTGGCGTGCTTCGCTCGGCACGCAGATCACATGGGAGCTGGATCTGTGGGGTAAGTTCCGTCGCGGGGTGGAATCGGCGGATGCCGATTATCTCGCGTCGATTGCCACCTATGACGATGTACTCGTGACGCTGCTGGGTGACGTGGCGACCACGTATATCGGCATCCGAACACTGCAACAGCAGCTTGTCATCGCGCAGGAGAACGTCGTCAAGCAGCGGAAGGCTCTGCAGATCGCTCGTTACCGCAACCAGGGTGGCACGGCGACCGGGCTCGACGTGTTCCAGGCAGAGAATGTGCTGGCTCAGACCCAATCGACGATCCCGCAACTCACGGCACAGCTGCAGCAGGGAGAAGACGCGCTCCGCGTGCTGCTTGGCATGTCGCCGTCGTCGCTGGACTCGCTGCTGAGAGGGCCGCAGACCATACCGGTTCCACCGAGAGACGTCGCCGTTGGCATCCCCGCCGACCTGCTGCGTCGCCGCCCCGACATTCGCAGCCGCCGAACTCAAGGCCGCTGCCCAGAGCGCACAGATCGGTCTGGCCAAGGCCGACTTGTTTCCGGCATTTGCACTCGGCGGGCGTGTTCGGCACTGTGGCCGGTACAACGGGCAGCAACCGTTTGAATGAGGTGTTCAGCTGCGCCGGGCATTCAGTTCGCGTTCGGTCCATCGTTCAGCTGGCCGATCCTCAACTACGGGCAGATCACCAACAATGTGCGGGTGCAGGATGCGCGCCTGCAGACCTTGCTGATCGACTACAAGAACACGGTATTGAAGGCGCAGCAGGAGGTGCGAGAACAACCTGACTGCGTTCCTTCAGGGGCGGTCGCCAGGTCGAATTCCTGCGGCGGAGCGTTGCGGCGGCCAGCGCCGCGCTGCGCATCGCGCTCGATCAGTATCTGCTCGGGACCAGGGACTTCACCACCGTCCTGACCGCGGAGCAGAACCTTTATCAGGCGCAGACCAATCTTGCCTCGGCCTCGGGCAATCTCTCCACAAGCCTCGCATCCCTTTACCGGTCGCTTGGCGGCGGTTGGCAGATCAGAGAGAGGAATGACTTCGTGAACGATGCAACCCGCAACCAAATGCGCAACCGCACGGATTGGGGACGGTTGCTGCCACCGGCCGACCAGCCGCAGCCGCCGACCCCCGGCCTTCCGGCTCCCGCCGACCGGGGACCGGATGTGCGGGCGCCACAATGGTGAAGCCGGTGCCGGTCCGGGCCATCCGCTTGGCCGTCAAGGCGGGCGCCATACTCGCGGTGGCGATCGTGTTTGGTGGGATGCTGCCGATCGGGCAGATCAGTGCCGCCGGCATCCTGGATCGCTGGTGGGAAGACATAACCGGCGGCAATTCGAGCGGCCGCGCAGCGGCGGCGCCAACAGCCCGCGGAGAACCGCGCCGGATCGCCGCAACCGACACCGCCACCAGCTCCGTCGGAAACGGTGCAGGCGCAGGCGCCCGCGGCCCAGCTGCCCGACCATGCCGGTGGTGAAGCCAAAGGTCCAGATCCGTCAGCGAGACGCTGGAGGTCACCGGCAACGCCGCTGCCGTCGACGCAGGTGAAGCTCATCGCGCGCGTCGTCGGCTATCTCGAACAGATCCACTTCGAGGATGGCGCACTGGTCAAGAAGGGCGATCTGCTGTTCACCATCCAGCAGGACCAGTACAAGGCGCAATTGCAGCAGGCACAGGCACAGCTGCAGCTTCAGCAGGCGGCGCTGCTCTACGCCAAGACCGAGGTCGGCCGATATACGGCATTGCTGAAGCGGGACGCCGCCACGCAGGTCGATGTCGATCACTGGAATTTCGAACGTGCCAGCGCCGAGGCGAACATCCTGGCGGCCCAGGCGCAGATCGCGCTGGCGCAACTGAACCTGAGCTATACTGAGGTCAGGGCTCCGTTCGACGGCCAGATGGGCAAGCATCTGATCGATGTGGGCAACGTGGTCGGCGGCAATGGCCAGGAGGCCGCTCTTGCCGACATCACCCAGCTCGATCCGATCTACGTGGTGGCCAATATCAGCTCACAGCAGGCACTGCAGATCCGCGCCAATCTGGACCAGCGCCGGCTGACCTTGGCCGAACTGCAGCAGGTCCCGAGTCGAGGCCGCGCTGTCGGATGAAACCGGCTTTCCTCATCGCGGCACGATCGAATATGTCGGCGCCACAGATCGATCCGGCGACCGGCACGCTGCTGGTGCGCGGCATCATGCGCAATCCCAATCGCACGTTGCTGCCGGGGATGTTCGTCAAGATCCGCCTGCCAATGGGCAAGGTCGTGCGGAGTGCGCTGCTGGTGCCGGACCGCGCCTTGCAGGAGGACCAGGGCGGCCGCTATCTGCTCGTCCTCGACCAGGACAACGTCATCCGCCAGCGCTATGTGCAGCTGGGCGAGCTGATCGGCGCATCTGCGCGTCATCGCGAGCGGATCTGAACCCGGATGACCGTGTCGTGGTGGGCGAACTCTGGCGCGCGACGCCCGGCACGAAAGTGGTGCCGCAGCTCACGACCATCGGCGGATAGGACAGCCGCCGATGATGTCGAAATATTTCATCGAGCATCCGGTCCTCGCCAATGTGCTGGCGATCGTCCTGGTACTGATCGGCGCCGTCTCGCTGTTCCGTCTGCCGGTGTCGCAATATCCCAACGTGGTGCCGCCGACCGTGGCGGTGACGGCGAGCTATCCCGGCGCCAGCGCGCAGACCGTGATCGATACGATCGCCCTGCCGATCGAGCAGCAGGTGAACGGCGTCGACCGGATGCTGTACATGGAGTCGACCAGCGCCTCGGACGGCACCTACAGCCTGACGGTGACGTTCGCGATTGGCACTGACCCCGATATCGATCAGGTGCTGGTGCAGAACCGCGTGCAGCTTGCACTCGCCTCGCTGCCCGAGCCGGTGCAGTCGCAGGGCGTCAGCGTGCAGAAGAAGAACACGGCCATTCTGCAGATCGTCACGCTGGATTCGCCGGACGGCAAATACGACAGCCTGTTCATGAGCAACTACGCGACGATCAACTTGATCAACGTGCTGGCGCGCCTGCCCGGCGTCGGCAGCGTCAAGGTGTTCGGTGCCGGCACGTATTCCATGCGCGTCTGGATGGACCCGCAGAAGCTCTATTCCTTCGGTCTGGAGCCGAAGGACGTTATCAACGCCATCCGTCAGCAGAGCCAGAACGTCGCGGCCGGGACAGGTGGGGATGCCACCGGCGCCGAGCAGACACGCAGTTCCAGTACACCGTCGACATCCAGTCGCGGCTGAACGATCCAAGCCAG
The DNA here is from genome assembly GCA_963850535.1 of uncultured Alphaproteobacteria bacterium. Taxonomy (GTDB): domain Bacteria; phylum Pseudomonadota; class Alphaproteobacteria; order Acetobacterales; family Acetobacteraceae; genus JAMXLO01. The sequence continues at coordinate 131,700 of CAWKMC010000010.1, forward strand.
TTCGGCGACATCGTGGTCAAGGACCAGACCGCGCAAGGCGGCCGGCTGATCCGCGTGCGCGACATCGGCCGCATCGAACTCGGCGCGCAGACCTATGCGCAGGATTTCAAGCTGGACGGCAAGCCGGCCGCCGGCATCGCGATCTATCAGACGCCGGAGTCGAACTCGCTGCAGGTCGGCAAAGAGGTCGCGCGACACGATGGCGACGATGTCGCGCCGGTTCCCGCGAGGGGCTGCACTTATTCTATCCCCTACGACACCACGACCTTCGTCACGGATTCGATCAACGAGGTCTACAAGACGCTGTACCAGGCCGGCATCCTGGTGCTGATCGTCATCCTGGTGTTCCTGCAGAACTTCCGCGCCACGCTGGTGCCGGCGACCACGGTGCCGGTCACCATCATCGGCGCCTTCGCCGCGATGGCGGCGCTGGGCTTCACGGTCAACCTGTCCACGCTGTTCGGCATCGTGCTGGCGATCGGCATCGTGGTGGACGACGCCATCGTCATCGTCGAGGGCGTCTCCAAGTATATCGAGCAGCGGCATGTCCGGCCATGACTCCGCCATCAAGGCGATGAACGAGCTGTTCGGGCCGGTGGTCGGCATCACGCTGGTGCTGATGAGCGTGTTCCTGCCGGCCGCCTTCGTGCCCGGCCTGACCGGGAACATGTTCGCCCAGTTCGCGCTGGTGATCGCGGCGACAGCGCTGATCAGTGCGGTCAACGCCGCCACGCTCAAGCCGACCCAGTGCGCGCTGTGGCTGCGCACGCCGGTGCCGCCGGAGAAGCGCAACTTCTTCTACCGCGGCTTCAATCGTCTCTACGACCCGATGGAGCGTGGTTACGCGGCATTCATCGGCCGCATGGTGCGCCATAGCGGCGGCGATGGTGGTGATCGCACTGCTGCTCGCCGGGCGTGGGCATTTGGGGGCTGGCGCGGCTGCCGACCGCCTTCATCCCGATCGACGATCAGGGCTATCTGATGCTGGCGATCCAGTTGCCAGAAGGGGCGTCGCTTGGGCGCACGACCGCATCGCTGGAAGAGGCCGGCAGGCGTCGCACGCGAGATACCCGGGCGTGCAGGAAATCATCGCGCTGTCAGGCATGTCGGTGCTCGACAACAGCGCCGACCTGGCCAACGCGGGAACCGTCTGGGTCATGCTGAAGCCGTTCGGCGAACGCATAAAGGCAGGCGGCCAGGATCTGCTGACGCTGTATCGAAGTCTGCAGCAGGCGGTCGCCACGCTGCCTGACGGGCAGGCCTACGTGCTGCCGCCGCCGCCGATCCAGGGCATCGGCAATGCCGGTGGCTTCCAGATGCAGCTGGAGCTGCTGGGCGGCAGCTTCGACTATCAGAAGCTCAAGGACCTCACACAGGAGATCGTCAGTCAGGCCAGCAAAGACTCCGTCTGTGGCGAACGTCATTACCACATTCCGAACGGACGCGCCGAATGTCGCCCTGACCGTCGATCGCGCCCGGGCGGAGACGCTGCGGGTATCGGTGGGCGACGTGTTCGCCGCACTGACCGACTATGTCGGCTCGACCTATGTCAACCAGTTCAACAAGTTCGGCCAGTCACTACAGGTGTATGTGCAGGCCGATTCGCAGTTTCGCCTGCACCCGGACGATCTGCTGAACCTGTATGTGAAAAGCTCGGACGGGAACATGGTGCCGATCGGTGCGGTCGCGCATCTTGGACCGGTGGTCGCGCCGCCGCTGATCACGCTCTACAACCTCTATCCGTCGTCGACGATCGTCGGCGGCTCGGCGCGCGGCTACAGTTCGGGCCAGTCGATGGCCGCGATGGAGCAGATCGCCAAGCGAGTCCTGCCGAACGACGTCAGCTACGAATGGACGGCGATGTCGTATCAGGAGAAGATCACCGGCAATCAGCTCTATTACGTGTTCGGCCTGTCGGTGCTGCTGGTCTATCTCTGTCTGGCCGGACAGTACGAAAGCTGGATCCTGCCGCTCGCCGTGCTTTCGGCGGTGCCGCTCGCCTTGCTCGGGCCGGTGATCGCACTTTCCAGCCTCGGGTGCCGCCAACAACCTCTATACCCAGATCGGGCTGATGCTGCTGATCGCGCTGTCGGCGAAGAACGGCATCCTGATCGTCGAGGTCGCGCGCGAGCGGCGGATGGTCGACGGGCTGTCCATCCTGGAAGCGGCGGTGGAGGCGTCGCGGACCAGGTTCCGGCCGATCCTGATGACGTCGTTCGCGTTCATCCTGGGCGTGCTGCCGCTGGTGCTTGCGACCGGCGCGGGCGCCAATGCCAGGAAGTCACTCGGCATCAGCGTGTTCAGCGGCATGATCGCATCGACCTGTCTCGCGGTGCTGTTCGTGCCGTCATTTTTCGCGGTGCTGCAGCGGTTCGATGAATGGCGGAAGCGCAGGAAGCAGCCGACGCCGGGTAGTCGCGTCGATCATGGTGTCCCGGCCACCGGCGACGTCTAAGAGGCTGACCAGAAATCGACTGCATGGTGCAGCCGCGACCTTCATGCAGGCATCTCTATTCCGTCAACGCTTGGTAGACCAAGGAATTGATAAGCGGCCAATAGCTCATGGCCCGCTCAAGCCTAGGCACCTGGACCATGAAGACCGCCGCTAAGTCTTCCTTTGGATCGGCCCACCAGAGCGTTCCCCACGCGCCGTTCCAGTGGAAATCCCCTGCACTACCCATGAAGGCGTTAGCGCCCTCGCGGACCGCGACGGTAAGACCGAAGCCATAACCGTCAGAGCTAGGAATGAGTTCGGTCAATTCGGTTCGCGATATTCGGCGTCATTCGGTTGGTCCGCATCGCCTCCACGGTTTTGCAACCCAAAATGCGCGTTTCGCCGAGAACGCCACCGCCGAGGAGCATTTGCGCGAAGCGCAGGTAATCGAGTGCGGTAGACGCTAGCCCCCCGCCCCCGCATTCGAAACGCAACGCCTCAGCGCGATCGGGCACTGACTGTGCCTCGCCGGTATCAGGGTCACGTGTCAGAGGGCGAGCGAGCCGTGGCACCTTCTCAGGAGGTACTTGAAAACTCGTATCCACCATGCCGAGGGGGCGGAACAGCCGCTGTTCCAGGAACGCACCCAGGCTCTGGCCTGAGATTGCCTCGACGACCAGGCCAATGACGTCGACCGATAGGCCGTATTCCCAGACGGTCCCAGGTTGATACAGCAGCGGTGCGGCAGCAAGTCGTTCCAAGAACGCCGCACGATCGAGAGTGGCCCCCGCAACATTGGAATTTAACGGGTACAATGCGTGCACGGCGGTCGTGCCAAGTCCTCCGTAGGTGAGGCCTGACGTATGTCGCATCAGGTCGAGTATTGTGATGGGTCGCTCGGCAGGCACCGTCTCGATCGGCCCCTGTCCGGCGAGGCAACGTTCATTCAACACGGCGACGCGCCGGTTGCCGAGTTGAGGCAGAAATCGCTCGACCGGATCCGCCAGACCGAGGCGCCCTTCTTCCCAAAGCAACAGTGCAGCCACTCCGGTGACGGGCTTGGTCATGGAAGCAATCGCGAACACTGCATCGAGCGGCATCGGGGTGCTTCGGTCTGGGCCGAGATGGCCAACGGCTTCGTGGAAAACAAGGTGCTTTCGTCTGGCAATCGCGATCACCGCGCCGGGAAACTGGCCTCGCTTCAATCTCTTTGTTCAGCGCAGTGATTATCCGACCAAGTCGCGTCGACGACATGCCGACCGCTTCCGGCTCCGCACGAGGTAACACCCCCCTGGCGGGTGAGCCCGCCTCTCTTTGGTTTGCTGTTGTTTCGCTCATGTCGTTTTTCCAATTCTCTTGGACTGATTCTTCAGAGGCTGGCCAAGAATACGGTTGAGTGGTTTCAGCAGTCTGTGATTCGGTCGTAGGTCTCGAGCTACGACGGATTCGACGATGGCCTGGACTGAAATCACTCGGCCGAAGTATCGACGCGATAGGCCGCGCTATGCAAGTGACACGACGGACGTGGAGCCGGCGCTGAGGGCGCCGCCGCTACTGCCGCCGTGCCAACGGGGAAGACCGCGTGAGACCTCGATGCGAGAGATGATAAACGCGATCTTCTACACAACGCAGAGCGGCTGCCATTGCCGCATGCCAACGACTTTGAAGCAACAATTGAAGTGCCGCAGCCGGGCTGTTCATCGTCAGCGTCACGCTGCTCACCCACAGGATCGCCAGGCGCCTTGCCACTGCCGCGGAATTATGAGTTCAGACTCTAAGTCTCACATCAGGGAACCGTGATTGCCGCTGCACGTCCGGTGGTTCAGCGCACGCGATTGCGATTGCCGCGATGCTTCTGCGGATATCGTTGGCGTGCGAATATCTGCGCAGTCAGAAGCCGCGGAGTTTGCACGCATGCACTCTCAAAGCATTACAGGAATGGCATCTCGTCAATCGGCCCGGCACTTGCAACGCTGCTGCTGATCGCCGGCGGCTCGGGGACAGCGCGCGCGGAGGCAGCTGGCTGCAGCGGCGATAACGGAGGCATCACTCTTTCGCCCGGCTTCTGTGCCACGGTGTTCGCTGACCAGCTCGGTCACGTGCGACATATGGTCGTGGGGCCTAACGGCGTGCTGTATGCCAACACCTGGAGCGGTCGCTATTACCACAACGACACGCCTCCTGCCGGCGGGTTTGTGATTGCGCTACAGAGTACGGCAAACGATGGAAAAGCCGACAAGATCGTCCGCTTCGGCCCGACCCGCGCAGATGGCAATGCGGGTGGCACCGGGATCGCTATTTATAAGAACTATCTTTACGTGGAGACGAACGACCGCATCGTGCGGTACGCCTTGCCGACGAGTGGGGTTGCGGCGACGATGGCGGCAGAAACCGTCGTATCCGGTTTGCCGCTGACTGGGGATCATCCGATGCACCCGTTTCAGATCGACCGCCAGGGGAACCTGTATGTCGATCTCGGCTCGGCCACCAATTCCTGCCAGAGCGAGAATCGCATGCCGAACGTGCCGGGTCTCAACCCATGCACGGAATTGCAGACCCGCGGCGGTACCTGGCGCTATGACGCCAACAAACTCGATCAGCACTTCTCGCCGGCAGAGCGCTTTTCCACGGGTCTGCGGAACGGCGAAGGCTTCGGTATTGATTCAGCAGGCCGAGTGTTCGCAACCCAGCACGGGCGAGATCAGTTGGCCGAAAATTTCCCACGACTTTACCAACAGCCACAGGGTGCCAATGAGCCGGCCGAAGAGGTGGTTGAATTGCGGCAGGGCGCCGACTTCGGTTGGCCCGAGTGTTACTTCGATTATGATCAGAAGCGGCTCGTGCTGGCGCCTGAATATGGCGGCGACGGCGGCAAGACGGTGGGCGTCTGTGCCGAGAAGCAGGCGCCTGTCGCCGCATTCCCGGCTCACTGGGCACCGAACGACCTGCTGATATACGAGGGCAAACAGTTTCCCTCGGCGTACAAGGACGGGGCTTTCATCGCATTCCACGGATCTTGGAACCGCGCGCCGTCGCCGCAGGGGGGATACAATGTCGTGTTCCAGCCGCTGCATGACGGCAAGGCATCGGGTCCGTTCGTCGTGTTCGCCGATGGTTTTGCTGGGGCGGTCAAGGAGCCTGGCCGTGCCGCACACCGACCCACGGGCCTCGCCGTTGCACCGGATGGATCGATGTATATCTCCGACGATCGGAACGGCCGTATTTGGCATGTGACTTTCAGCGGCGGCAGCAATGTCGCCGGCATCATGTCCGCCGCACCCGGGGCGTCTGCCGCACAGTCAGCGTCGCCCAACGCTGTGCCGCCGGAAGGCCTACACCCCGAGGCTGGCCTGCCGATTCCGCCGGGCGGGTCGCCTGATCAGTTGGCGCTCGGTGACCGCATTTTCCATGGACAAGCGGAGGGCGGTACCTGTTCGGGATGCCACAGCAGCGATGGCAAGGGTTCTTCGGTTGGTTCAGATCTGACCGCCGGCAAGTATCTCTGGGGCGATGGCAGTCTCGAGGCGATCATGCAGACGATCGAGCATGGCGTGCCAAAGGCCAAAGAGATACAGGCGCTATGCCACCGAAAGGAGGCGCCAACCTAACGCAGGCAGATGTCAGCGCTCTCGCTGACTACGTTTGGGCACTCGGCCACAGAACCAGCCAGTAGGGCGGCGGCTTAACCAACTTCGTCGAGTTCGGTGCCCCACATTCGTTCGAGCCCGTACATCGTGCGCGCCTCGGGCTTGAACAGGTGCACCACGATGTCGCCGGCGTCGACCAGCACCCAGTCGGCGCCGCCCGCACCTTCCACCTGCACCCGCTTCAGGCCCGCCGCATGCAGCTTCTCCGACAGGTGCTCGGCCATCGCGGCAATCTGGCGGTCCGCCAGGCCGGTGGCGATCACCATGCGGTCGCAGAACGACGCTTTGCCTTCAAGGTCGAGCGTGACGACGTTCTCTGCCTTGTCGTCCTCCAGGCTGCCTACGATCACTAACTGCAGCTGGTCCAACGCTGAGGGTTCCTTGCGCGTCCGATGTGCAGTGACCGGGCGCGGGCCTGCGACGACAGTTTTCTTGCGCAGCGTGCTGGGAGTCTTGTCTGCAACGACAAGGGTTGGTTTGGCGGCCTTCTTACGCGGTACCGCTCGGTGGCGTGCCGGGGAGAACGGCTTCGAAGGCTTGGCTATGGCTCTGCTCCTATGCTGGCGCGAATTGCGCTGGCTGACGCCGGATGCCCTGGTACATTCAGGAAAGCCCACGCAGGCGCTCTTAATTCAGCCAATCGTCTCGCCAATCGCATCGGCCGCCGCGCAGTTGCGAATCGGCGCACCGCCTGGCTGGCCAATGCGCGGTGATTGTAGCCGGGCCGCGGCAGCACGGCGATTGGAATGCTCCGAACGAACTCCAGCCAGCGACGCCAGCGCGGCAGTTGCAGCAGGATATCGGCGCCGGTCAACCAGACGAAGCGCACCCGTGGGAACCGTCGCAGCAGCAGCCGCAACGTATCGATCGTGAAGCGCGTGCCCCACACAGCCTCGATCCCGCTGGCGATGACGCGTCGGCCGTCGGCGATGCAGTGTGTGGACGCGAGCCGCTGCTCGAATGGCGCCATGCCGCATAGCGGCTTCAAGGGATTGCCCGGAGATACCAGCAGCCAAACCTGGTCGAGCTGCAATCGCTGTCGCGCCAGGTCGATAACGTGTCGATGACCTGCATGTGCAGGATTGAACGAACCTCCGAGTAGGCCGATGCGCATCAGCCTTCGATCGCCGAACCGAGGGATCGGATCGGTCAGGGACGCACCTGCCCGTTGCCGATGACAAGATAGCGGTAGGTCGTGAGCTGATCGGGCCCGACCGGTCCACGCGCATGGATCCGCCCCGTGGCAATGCCGATCTCGGCACCAAAGCCGAACTCGCCGCCATCGCAGAACTGGGTGGACGCATTCCACAGCGCCACCGCGCTGTCGACGCCGTTAAGGAAACGCCGCGCCGCATCTGCGTCTTCGGCAACAACAGCGTCAGTGTGCTCAGAGCCGTGTCGCTTGATATGGGCGAGCGCCGCGTCGATGCCATCCACCACCGCGACCGACAGGATCGCATCCAGCCATTCCGTGTCGAAGTCCGCTTCGGTTGCCGGCGACAACTCGGGCACGATGTCGCGCGCCGATGCATCGGCGCGGAAGTCGCAGCCCAGTGCGCGAAGATCGGCCACGATGGCGGGTAGCAGCGCAGGTGCGATGGCGCGATCGATCAGCAGCGTCTCGGTCGCGCCGCAGATGCCGGTGCGCCGCATCTTTGCATTCGCGACGATCCTGCGGGCCATCGCATGATCGGCAGAGCTATGCACATACGTGTGGCAAAGGCCTTCAGCGTGTGCCAGCACCGGCACCCGCGCTTCCCGCTGTACGCGCTCGACCAGCGACTTGCCGCCACGTGGCACAATCAGGTCGAGCAGCCCGGCACCCGCCAGCATTGCTGCGACGTAGGCACGGTCAGCGTTCGGTGCGATCTGCACGCACGCTTCCGGCAAACCGGCCTCGCGCAGACCTGCTACCAATGCAGCATTGATGGCGACCGCGCTGCGCAAGCTTTCCGAACCGCCGCGCAGAATCACCGCGTTGCCCGATTTGAGGCAAATGCCGGCGGCATCGGCCCCGACATTGGGACGGCTCTCGTAGATCATGCCGATGACACCGATCGGCGTGGCGATGCGTTGCATGCGCAACCCATTCGGACGGGTCCAGTCGGCGAGCGTACGGCCAAGCGGATCGGGCAGTTGCGCGATGTCCTCCAGGCCCTTCGCCATCGACTCAATGCGCGCCTCGTTCAACGCAAGGCGGTCGCGGAACGCGCGAGTGCCGTTGCAGGCAGCAAGGTCGCCGGCATTGGCCGTCAGGATCTCGCCATTATGAGCCCGCAAGCTCGAGGCCATCTTGCAAAGCGCTGCATTGCGCGTCGCGTCCGGCGTGCGTGCCAGAACGTGTGTCGCTTCGCGTGCTGCTGTCGCAGCGCGCTGCAAGTATTGGGTGGCCTCGGTCTCAATATGCATGAACCCGTCCCCTCACCGCTATAGTGCCGTCCCTCGGGTCCAGTTGCCAGAGGGGTGCGACGAGATCTGTTACACGTCGGAAAGGCGCCGACTGCCGAGAGCACCGTCGCATCGAACTTATATTGTCGCGTCGGCCCTTCCTCCCCATGGATGATGGCGGGCAGTCTAATAGGTCGCGCCGTTACAGCAGAACCAGGTCGTCGCGGTGAATGATTTCGTCGCGGCCACGCCAACCGAGTATTGCCTCGATTTCGTCGGAGCGGTGGCCGGCGATGCGTTCGGCGTCAGCGCTGGCATAGGCTGATAGACCACGCGCAAGCGCCTTGCCGTCGAGCACGCGCACCACGACCGGATCGCCGCGTTGAAACGTGCCTTCTACAGCACGGACGCCAGCCGGCAGTAAGGAGCGGCCGGCGGCAAGTGCGCGCGCCGCGCCATTATCCACCACCAGCGTCCCGAGCGGTGCCAGTGCGCCAGCGATCCAGCGCTTGCGTGCAGATCGCCCCTCGGGCGAGGCCAAGAACCAAGTACAGCGCGCACCATTCTCCAACGCCGAGAGCGGCCGATCGGTGTGGCCATAGGCGATTGCCATTGCACAACCGGCCTGGGTGGCGATGCGTGCAGCGGCCAGTTTGGTCCGCATGCCGCCGGACGAGTACCCAGGCGGCGGTTCGCCGCCCATCGCCTCGATCTCCGGCGTGATGCCGGGCACCACTTGGAATGTGCGTTGCCGCCCGATCGCGTCGTGGATCAGAAGTGTAGAGGCCGTCGATGTCCGATAGCAGGATCAACTGGTCGGCTTGCATCATCTCGGCGACGCGCGCGGCGAGGCGATCGTTGTCGCCGAAGCGGATTTCCGTGGTGGCTACCGTATCGTTCTCATTGATGACGGGGATGCAGCCAAGGCCAAGCAACGTGCTCAATGTGGCGCGTGCGTTCAAATAGCGTCGGCGATCCTCGGTATCGTCAAGCGTCAGCAGTAGTTGCGCGGCGGTCAGGCCTTGCGCGGACAAGGCCTCGCTCCACGCCTGCGCCAAGCGGATCTGCCCGATCGCGGCCGCTGCCTGCTGTTCCTCGAGGCGCAACCGATGCTGGTTCAGTCCAAGGGATCGCCGCGCCAGCGCAATTGCGCCGGAGGACACCACGATCACGTCGATGCTGCGGGATCGAAGCGAGGCGATGTCGGCAGCCATCCCCTCGAGCCACTGCGTCCTGGGCGCGGCATCGTCTGCATCGACCACCAGCGCACTGCCGATCTTCACCACGAGCCGCTGGCTGGAGGTGGGCCTGGGGGTCAAGGCTGTCCCAAACCTCCCCCTCCCCTTGCGGGAGGGGGGTGGGGGGGAGGGGGCTGACTGATCGGTCCATCGTCCCCTCCCCCCGCCCCCCGCCCGCAAGGGGAGGGGGAGTTCCAGTTCCAGGTTCTCTTGCTGTCCCTTCTGCACGTTGATCATCTCCTGAAGCGTGCGTAGGACCTCGGGAACGCCTTCACCTGTGGCGCCAGACAGCAGCAGAACCGGTCGACCCGACGCCTTGGCGAGCGCCGTTCGACGCGAAGACGCCTCGCGCCGCGACATCGCGTCGAGCTTGTTCAACCCGATCAGTTCCGGCTTCTTGGTGAGCCCGCCGCCATAGGCACCCAGCTCCTCGCGCACGGTCCGCCAAGCCCGCACCACGTCTGCGGCTGCGCCATCGACAAGGTGCAGCAGGACAGCGCAACGCTCGACATGGCCCAGAAACCGGGTCCCGAGACCGGTTCCTTCATGCGCTCCTTCGATCAGCCCGGGAATGTCCGCCAGCACGAACTCTTCCGTGCCCGACAACCGCACGACGCCAAGCTGCGGGTGAAGTGTGGTGAACGGATAGTCGGCGATCTTCGGCCGCGCAGCAGACACTGCTGCAAGGAACGTGGACTTGCCGGCATTCGGCAGCCCCACCAGTCCCACATCGGCGATCAGCTTCAGCCGCAGCCAGACCGAGCGCTCCTCACCCGGCCATCCCTTGTCCGCTCGCCGCGGCGCCCGGTTGGTCGATGACTTATAGTGGGCATTGCCGAACCCCCCGTCGCCACCCTGCAACAGCACCATCCGTTGGCCTGGACCGATCGAGGTCGGCCAGCAGGATTGCGCGGTCCTCCGTCAGCACCTGCGTGCCGACCGGCACCTTGATCATTACTGCCGGCGCATTCGCCCCAGTGCGGTCTGAGCCGGCGCCGTTGCCGCCCTTTTTTGCTCGGAAATGCTGGGTGTAGCGGAAATCGATCAGCGTGTTCAGGTTGTCGACCGCCTCGAAAACGATATCGCCGCCCTTGCCACCGTTGCCGCCATCGGGGCCGCCGAACTCGAGGAATTTTTCGCGCCGAAACGCCACGACGCCATCGCCGCCGTCGCCCGAGCGCAGGTGGATCTTGGCTTCGTCGAGGAACTTCATCGTTGGCTCCAACGATGGCCGGATCGCGTCCGGCCACAAGCAAACGGGGGTCGGCTGATGCCGACCCCCGCTCAACGCACAATCGGGTTCGGCGCGCTATTCGGCGGCGGCCGGCAGCGGCGCAACCGAGACGTGCACGCGGTCGTCCGCCCGGCGCTTGAACTCCACCTTGCCATCGATCAGCGCAAATATGGTGTGGTCGCGACCGAGGCCGACATTGTGCCCCTGCTTCCACTTGGTGCCGCGCTGCCGGACGATGATGTTGCCGGCGAGCACCGCCTCCCCGCCGTATTTCTTGATTCCCAGCCGCCTGCCAGCCGTGTCGCGGCCGTTGCGCGAGGAGCCGCCCGCCTTCTTGTGTGCCATGCTCGATTACTCCTGCGCGTTCTCTACGCCCGTTTCAGGGATCGGGGCCACGTTCTCGGGTGCCTCGCCCGATACTACCGCGAGGCTCTCAGTCGCATCGACCGCGGCCGGCGCCGGTTCCACCTCGGCCGGTGCGGCCTCTACCAGCGACTGTCCGTCCTGCGCAAAACCGGCGATGCGCAGCACCGTCACGGGCTGACGATGGCCATTCTTCCGTCGGCTGTTCTGCCGGCGGCGCTTCTTGAAGATGATGACCTTGTCCAGCCGGTCCTGCGCGATGACGGTGGCGGTCACCTCCGCACCAGCCACTGTCGGCGCGCCGACAGTCACGCCGGCATCGCTGCCCATTGCCAACACATCGCTAAAGGTGACGGTGGCACCCGGCTCGGCCGCCAGCTTCTCCACCTTCAGCACCGCATTCGGCGTTACCCGGTATTGCTTCCCGCCGGTGCGGATCACTGCGAACATCGGCCAAATCCCAAACGGGTCACGGGCCGCGAGGAGCCCAAGCGGCCGGAAGGCGCGGGTTATAGCGGCCGCAGCACCGCTGTCAACGCGCCGTGCAACTGCCGGTGCTTCGCATCGGCTGGGCGTTTGGTTTACGCTATACTGTATGATCTCGATACGCCGTGCTCGACCGTCGGATGCGATTTCGATCGGCTCCGTGCACGTGGCGGCCTGGCGCAGTGCCTATCCCGGGATCCTTCCGGACGATTTTCTGGCGCGTCTCTCAGTGCCGCGCCAGGCGGCACACTATGACGCGGCGATCCGCTCCCCCTCCACCGGCGTCTTCGTCGCCTCCGCATCAGGCTCCGACGTACCGCAAGGCAGCGGCTCCCGCGTCGTCGGTTTCGTGACCGCGGGGCGTTCACGCGGGGGAGAGTTCACCCGTCGGCTGGCCGAGGGCGAAGTGGAGACGCTGTACTTGTTGGATGACTGGCGCGACCGCGGGGTGGGACGCAAACTCATGCGCGCCGCGGGCGCGCACTTGGCCGAGATCGGCTGTAAATCCTGCTTCCTTTGGGTCTTGCGCGACAATCCGAGCCGGTGGTTCTACCAGCACCTCGGCGGCAAACCCGTCGCGGAGGCACTAATCCAGTTCGCTGGCGCGAAGCTGCCGCAGATTGCGTTCGTCTGGGATCCGATCGAGAAATTGTTGGCCGCCTCGCCGCTGGAATCTTGAACCGTTGGGCTTTCCTGACGTTCTAAACCGTTAACGGCGATAGGAGAGCGTCTCGTGCGGTATCCGGTGATCCTCGCGGCCAGTCTCGCGCTGCTGCCAGGCCTCCCAGCGGTTGCGCAACCAAGCCCACCGCCACTTGCCTACGTGCAGCCGATACCACCCGCCGCAGTGCAGATGGTCCAGGACAGGTTGCGACAGGCTGGGGTTTACAGCGGCCGCATCGACGGGATCTGGGGTGCCGACAGCCAAGCCGCGCTGGAGCGCTTCCAGCAGGCGCATCAGCTGCAGGTGACCGGGCAACTTAATCAGGCAACCGCGGCAACGCTGGGGGTTGATCCCAATACGCTGCTTGCGACCCCGGCCGCCGCTCCGGCTCCGCCGCCACCTGATCGCTTGCGGCAGGGGTCCGTTCGAGCTTTGCAGGCACGGCTGGGGAGCCTGGGATTTTATAGTGGACCAGTCGATGGCGTGTGGGGCGCCGGAACCGAGACTGCGATACAGAATTTCCAGCGTGCGCGGGGGTTGCAACCCGACGGTTTGCTGGGTCCGGGGACTGTGACGGCGTTGGGGTTGACGCCCGACGCGCTGGCGTATCGGTAACGCTTCATCGTGTTCTCGTAACAATCGTCGCTGTCGGAAGCAACACGTTAACCCTGGTGTGCCAATCTTGGGGAATCTGACGGGCGAGGTTCCCGATGAGCGGCATCGTCTCTGGCGTCAACTATAGCCTGCTGTTTTCTAACAGCACGTCGGTTCGAACATCACGACCACGATGCTGAACACCATTTACAATGGTGCGACCGTCTCGACTGCCGTATCGACCGGCAATCCGATTACCGACCTCAAGATGGCCCAGGCGAACGAGGCCACAGATGTCGCGAAAGAGGCGAAAAAGCCCGAGGTCGCGCGTGACATTGCCGCTTTCCAGAAGGGCGTGGCGAACGCCAAGGACATTCAGACCGCGCTGAAGAACCCCAACGTCATGAAGGTCCTGCTGACCGCGAACAACCTGTCCAAGTACATCCAGTATCCGGCGCTGGCGCAAAAGGCGCTGCTGTCGGATCCGAGCGACCCCAACTCGCTGGCCAACAAACTGGCTGACACCAACCTGCTGAATACGACCAAGACCTTCAATTTCGCCAAAAATGGGCTTGCGGCCCTGCAAGATCCCAAGATCATTGCCACGCTCTCAAATGGCTATGCGGAAGTGATGTGGCGACGATCGCTAGATCAGGCGACACCGGGGCTGTCGAATGCGTTGGCATTCCTGAGCCAGGCCAGTTCGATCAAGTCAGTGGACGAGATCCTGGGCAATTCAGTCAATCGCACAGTCTGTACTGACTGCCCTCGGAATTCCACAGCAGATTGCCTTCCAGAGCCTCACGGCACAGGAGCAGGCCGTATCGTCCCGAGTGAATATCTCCAAGTTCCAGGATCCGAAGTATATCACCAGCCTGACCGATCAATATTTGCTGACCATGCAGCAGCAGTCGCGGTCGGGCAGCAGCGGGACAGGCCTGACATCGCTGCCGACGCAGTCCGGCGGGCTGGTGGTTTAGCGCCGCAAATGATGTGACGACCTCGGACGGGCGTGAAAGGCGATCAGCAATTGCCGCTGATTGTCCGGCGCCGCATGATTGCCGCATGACCATCCAAATCGCTGTCCGGCGGTTGCCGCACAACCCTGACTTGCCGCTGCCGGCATATGCCACGGGTGGCGCAGCCGGTATGGATCTCCTGGCGGCGGTGGAAGCTCCCGTGACGATCGAGCCAGGCGGGCGGGTGCTCATTCCCACCGGTCTCGCGATCGCTTTGCCGCCGGGTTACGAGTTGCAGATCCGCCCGCGGTCCGGGCTGGCATTGCGCCACGGCATTGTGCTGCCGAACAGCCCTGGCACGATCGACGAGGATTACCGCGGCGAAATTCAGGTCATTGTGCTGAATGCCGGCGATGCGTCGTTCACCGTCGAGCGTGGGGCACGCATCGCGCAGGCGGTGCTGGCACCTGTGGTGCGCGCCCGGTGGCACGAGGTCCACAATCTCGACGCCACCACGCGTAACGAGGGCGGTTTCGGCAGCACCGGCCACTGATCCTTTCACGCGAATGCCACGGCGGCGGGGGGTGACTTCGCGGAGGGCGCCGGGGTAACAGGGCGCGCTCCAACAACTGACCAGCCTGATGTCTGACACAGTTCACCCCGCCCTCACGCAGGGAAGGCGCCTGCCGAACCTGTGGGATGCCGCAGCGATCCTGTGCGTGTTTGCGCTGCTGATCGGCGTCAGCCGGGTCGCGCGAGGAACCTTCGCGCCGATCAGCGCGCCGGGTGCGCTGGAGGTCAACCTCGATCCGGTCAACCTGCCGAATTACGCAGCGCGTACCACGATGCGCATGTTCGCGGCCTTGGTCGCTTCGCTGATTTTCACCTTCACCTACGGGACAGCGGCGGCGAAGAGCCGGCGCGCCAGCCTGGTGCTGATCCCCATCTTGGACATCCTCCAGTCGGTGCCGATCCTGGGGTTCCTGACCTTCACCGTCGTATTCTTCATGAGCCTGTTCCCGGGGAACGTCCTGGGACTGGAGCTGGCATCGATCTTCGCGATCTTCACCAGCCAGGCCTGGAACATGGCCTTCAGCCTGTATCAGTCGCTCAAGACGGTGCCGGCCGATCTGCGCGAGGCGGCCGATAGCTTCCACCTGACAACATGGCAGCGCTACTGGCGGCTCGAAGTGCCGTTCGCCGTTCCGGGCCTCGTGTGGAACACCATGATGTCGATGTCGGGCGGATGGTTCTTCGTTGTTGCATCCGAGGCCGTGGCGGTCGGCGACAATAGCTGGAAACTCCCCGGCATCGGGTCCTATGTCGCGCTGGCTTTGCAACGGCGCGACATCCTCGCGGTGTTTTATGCGATCGGGACGATGCTGCTGGTGATCCTGGCTTACGACCAGCTGCTGTTTCGGCCTCTGGTCGCGTGGTCGCAAAAATTCCGCTTTGAAACGACCGCTGGTGCGACGGCCGACGATCCTTGGTTGCTGCGCATGATGCGTCGCACGAGGCTGTTGAGTCTCGGCGCCGATGCGCTCGGGGGTGCGGCGACCGCACTCGGTGGCGTGCCCTTGCGGTTTCTGCCGGGGCACCGGGGCACGATGGTCGATCAGCGCCGGTCACGCGCTGTGGATATCATCTGGCTTCTGATCTTGGCCGTGGTGCTGGTGTGGGCGGTGACACGGATTGTGACGTTCGTGTCCGGCGAACTGCAGTTCAGCGATCTTTGGCAGGTGTTGATGCTTGGGTCGTTCACACTGATCCGCGTCATCGTGCTGATCGCGTCGGCCACTCTCGTCTGGGTGCCGATCGGTGTCTGGCTCGGCTTGCGACCGATATGGGCACGTCGCGCGCAGCCAGTCGCACAGTTCCTTGCGGCATTTCCCGCCAATCTGTTGTTTCCGCCCTTCGTGCTGTTCATCGTGTATTTCGGCTTGAGCCCTGACGTGTGGCTAACGCCACTCATGATCCTTGGCACGCAGTGGTACATTCTGTTCAACGTTGTTGCCGGTGCCGCCGCCTATCCCGGTGACCTGCAGGAGGCCGCGAAGAACTTTCGTGTCGGCGGCCTGTTGTGGTGGCGGAAGGTGATGATCCCCGGAATTCTCCCGTATTACGTGACAGGCGCGATTACCGCCTCTGGCGGGTCGTGGAACGCCTCGATCGTTGCCGAGGTGGCGTCATGGGGCAACACAAAGCTCACAGCGCACGGGCTCGGTGCCTATATCGCTCAGGCAACCGAGCAGGGTGACATGGCGCGTGTCGTCTTCGGCGTGGCAGTGATGTCCGGCTTCGTCCTGCTGTTCAATCGTCTATTGTGGCGGCCGCTCTACGCGTATTCGGAACGGCACCTGAAGCTCGGCTGAAGGAGAGACGCGGATGGATACGGTCGTCAGCCAGCATGCTCTGCTGGAGGTGCGGGCCTGCAAGCAAGCGTATCATAAGGAAGCCAACACCGAGTTGGTCGTGCTGGAGGATGTCAACCTGACGCTGCGGGAAGGTGAGATCGTGGCGCTGCTCGGGCGCTCCGGTTCCGGCAAGTCCACGCTGCTGCGTATTGTTGCCGGTCTTCTTGAGCCGACGGCGGGAGAAGTGCGGTGGCGCGATCGGCCGGTGCGTGGGCCCGCCGAAGGCGTGGCGATGGTGTTCCAGAGTTTCGCCCTGTTCCCCTGGCTGACCGTGCGCGAGAATGTCGAAATCGGGCTGGAAGCGCGCGGCGTGGCCCGTAGCGAGCGAGCGGAGCGTGCTGAGGCGGCAATAGATCTGATCGGTCTGGGCGGCTTTGAAAATGCCTATCCCAAGGAACTGTCCGGCGGCATGCGCCAGCGCGTCGGTCTGGCCCGTGCGTTGGTCGTGCACCCCGACCTGTTGTTGATGGACGAGCCGTTCAGCGCGCTTGACGTGCTGACCGCCGAGAACCTGCGCACCGACCTGATCGACCTGTGGTCGGAAGGCAAGCTGCCCGTGCGTTCGGTGCTGATGGTGACGCACAACATCGAGGAGGCGGTGCTGATGTGCGACCGCATCCTGGTGTTCTCCTCCAATCCTGGCCGCGTATCGAGTGAGCTTCGCGTTCCGTTCGCGCATCCGCGCAACCGGCTCGATCCGGCGTTTCGGCAGTTGGTGGATGATATCTATGCGTTGATGACGCGCCGGCCGGTTCCTAGCCGCACGGTTGCGGCGGCACCGTCAAATATCGAGATGCCCTTGCAGCGGGTCGGCACCAACCAGATGGCCGGTCTGATGGAGGCGCTGGAACAGCCCCCCTACAACGGCCGCGCCGATCTGCCTGCCCTTGCAGCAGCGCTGCAATATGAGGTGGACGAACTGCTGCCACTCGGCGAGACGCTGCAACTGCTGCACTTCGCCGTGCTGGAGGAAGGCGACATCATGCTGACCGAAGAGGGCAGGCGCTTCGTCAGCGCCGAACCAGAGGAGCGCAAGCAGTTGTTCGCTGCTGCACTGCTGGCGCACGTGCCGTTGGCTCGCATGGTGCGCCAGGTGCTGGAAGAACGATGGAATCATCGCGCCTCCGCAGTGCGGTTCCGCGACGAGCTAGAGGACCACATGTCACCAGAGTACGCCGAAGACACGCTGCGTACGCTCGTCGCCTGGGGCCGCTATGCCGAACTGTTCGGCTATGACGAAGAAGCAGAACAATTCAGTCTGGAAGAGGTCGAGTAGCAGCCGCTGTTAGCCGCGTCGGGCCGGCGTTTCGATCGGCGCACAGTTGGTTCGTCCGGAAGCCACGCAATCCTGAACCTGCGCTGCCTGGTTCAGCCGGTGCATGACGAACAGCACGGCAACCACCAACGCCACGATCGCCACCAGAGCGATCAATGCACGGCGCGGATTTGGTTCCGGAGTACGGTCATCGCTCATCGTGCGTCTTTCAATCATCCGCGGGCACGACTTCGTTCGCATCGACCGCCCATTCATTGAGCAGCGTGTATCCGATACCCAGCAGCACGGGACCGAGAAATATGCCAAGCAGGCCAAAGGCAATCGCGCCACCCAACACGCCGAGTACCGTCAGTACGAACGGAAGCTGTGCGCCTCGCGCGATGAACCACGGCCGTATCACTGAATCAGCGCCTGAAACGGCGACGACACCGTAGACGGCCAGAAAGACACCCCAGCCGATATGGCCACTGCTCATCAGCCAGAGTGCGGCGGGTATCCAAACCACTGGCGCACCGATCGGCAGCACCGAGATGAGGCCAGCAACGGCGCCCAGCAGCACCGGCCGTGGCACGCCGGCAAGCCATAAGCCGAAGGCGGTCAGGATACCCTGCACGATTGCTGTCAGCAGGATGCCGTATACGACGCCGCGCACTGTCCCATGGGTGATAAGGATCAGCCGTTCCGCCCGGGTCCCGGCGATCCGGTAAAGGATCAGACTCAGCCGCGCCGCGATCGGCTCACCGTACAGATAGAAGAAGAACGCAACGAACAGTGCCAGGATGAACTGCAACACGCCATTCGCAAGGCCCAGCAGCAGGCCCAACCCACCCTCCAGCAGGATCCCTACATAGGGGCCGAGGGCCTCGACCATGACGCTGATGTCCGCGGCCCAGCGGTTCCACAGATCCCCAAGCGTCTGACCGACAGCCGGAATTGCGTAGATCCAGTCCGGAGCGCCGGGAAGACCGGCACGCAGCGCGTCCTCGATCACGCCGCGCAGCTGGTTCACATCGTTGGCACCGCTTGGGGCGGCAAGCGCCAGCGGCAGCACGATCGTCACAGCGGTCAGCGCCACCATTACGCCGGCGGCGGCTGCGCGGCCCAGCCGGAGTTGCTGGTGAAGCCAGTCGCACACAGGCCAGGTGGTGAATACCAGGATCCCGGCCCAGAGCAGTGCCGAGAAGAACGGGTACAGCACCAGGACGCAGCCGACACCGATGCCGCCCAGCAGCAAGGCCAACAGCACCCGTTCCGCCGTCATCCGCTGGTCAATCTCCCCGCCCGCTTGTAGCTTCCCGTCGCCTTTACGGGGAGGGTCCGCGATGCCGCGCCTGGCCGCCAACCTATCGATGATGTTCAATGAGGTGCCGTTCCTCGACCGCTTCGCCGCCGCGCGCAAGGCGCGCTTCGACGCCGTGGAGTTCCTGTTCCCCTACGAACATCCTGCCGGTGAAATACGCAAGCGGCTGGATGGCGAGAACCTGACCCAGGCACTGTTCAATATGCCGCCTGGCAACTGGGGCAAGGGCGAGCGCGGGATCGCCAGCCTGCCCGGACGGCAGGCAGAGTTTCGCGATGGCGTGAAGCAGGCACTCGATTACGCCGGCGCGCTCGGCTGCAAGCTGGTGCACTGCATGGCCGGCATCGTTCCGTCCGATGTTCCGCAGGTGACCGCCGGCAGCGTTTATGCCGCCAACCTGGCCTGGGCGACGGAGCAGGCGCAGGCTGTCGGGGTCAAGTTGGTGATCGAGCCTATCAATCACCGCGACATGCCCGGCTATTTCCTGAACACCGAGGCGCAGGGAGCGGCAGTGGTGGAGGCGATCGGGTGCGATCGGCTGGGGCTGCAGTTCGACGTCTATCACTGCCAGACAACTGAGGGTGACGTCACGAAGCGTATGGAGCAATTCATGCCGGTGATCGCGCATATGCAGGTCGCCGACGTGCCGGCGCGCAATGAGCCCGGCACCGGGGAGATCGGCTGGCGCTTCGTGTTCCGTCGGATGGATGAACTCGGCTATCGCGGCTGGGTCGGCTGCGAATACCGCCCCGCCGGCGATACCGTTGCTGGCCTGAAGTGGCGCGAGGAATTTGGCGTCTGATCCCGCCCGCATCGCCAGCAACCAGAGAGGAGACACCGCATGAAGATCGGATTCGTCGGCCTTGGCATCATGGGCCGGCCCATGGCGCTGAACCTCCACAATGCGCAGCACTCGCTTGTGGTCTACGACCGCGCCTCGCTCGCCGACGACATTCGCGCCGCCGCCGAGGTGGTGGCTGACGGCAAGTCCGTCGCCCAGCAGTCGGAAGTCGTCATCCTGATGGTGCCGGACACGCCAGACGTGGAGAACGTGTTGTTCTCGCCGAACGGCGTCGCCGAAGGGCTGAAGCCGGGCACGCTGGTGATCGACATGTCGTCGATCAGTCCGATCGCCACCAAGGAGTTTGCGAAGAAGATCAATGCGCTTGGCTGCGACTATCTCGATGCGCCCGTGTCAGGTGGCGAGGTGGGAGCCAAGCAGGCGACGCTCACGATCATGGTCGGCGGCCCCGACAAGGCGTTCGCGAAAGCGAAGCCATCGTTCGAACTGATGGGCAAGAACATCACCCATGTCGGGCCGGAGAACGGCGATGGCCAGACCTGCAAGGTGGCCAATCAGATCATCGTCGCGCTTAATATCCAGGCCTGCGCCGAGGCGCTGGTGTTCGCCGCACGCGCCGGTGCAGACCCGGCGAAGGTGCGGCAGGCACTGATGGGTGGGTTCGCCTCATCGCGCATTCTGGAGGTCCACGCCGAGCGCATGCTCAACGGTTCGTTCAATCCAGGCTTTCGGATCCGACTGCACCAGAAGGACCTCAACCTGGCGATGTCCGCGGCGAAAGAACTCAACCTGTCGCTGCCCAACACGGCGATTGCCCAGCAGCTGTTCTCATCGTGTGCGGCGCATGGCGGGGCGGACCTGGACCACTCGGCACTGGTCCTGGCCATTGAAGGACTTGCCGATTTTTCTATTCGGGACAAGAAATGATCTATTGTCCCCCGGTGGCGGCGAGTTGCAGCAGGTGGTCAGGGATTGAAATTACGAGCGTGCTGGCCATAAGCTAGACCCGCTGTGCCGATTTTGAGACGCCAGTGATTCGCGCTGGGGTTGCGGCCACAGGCCGATGGGGGATGGCCGGATGTCGATGCGTTTTACTGAGATCGGTCAGCAGCTTCGTGCCTATCGGCTGGAATCGGGCTTGCGCGCGGAGGAGATCGCCGCGCGGCTGGGCGTTTCACGCGCCGCGCTTTATCGCTACGAAAAGGGCGAGGTGATCAAGCTCGATACCATCAAGCGCCTCGCCGAGTTGCTGAAGATTTCGCCGCTCTCGCTCCTTGGGATTGGGGTCGAGTACTACAACCGGCCGATCGGGTATTTTGAGCGCATCCGCCAGATCGAAGAGACCGCCGACCAGGTCCTACAGCTTTACGGGCCAGTCTGCTACCTGACCACGTCCGATGCCTATGACAGCGCGCTGGGCGAGGCATTCGAGGAAGCCGCCGATCAGGCGTCCGTGGAGCGGACCTCGATGCGATCGATGGCGGAGCAGGTGATGGGCATCCTGGCCGCCCGCAAGCGCATGTACGCCATGCGGCGCCCAGGGATCATCGCCATGGTGTCGCTGTCATCGGTTCAGCGTCTGCTGGAAACAGGCGTTGCCAGCGGAATCGAGCGTCACGGAGCGGGTGCGCCGGATCTGCCGTGACGTTGCGGTCACCGAGGTCGAAAACATGGCCGCGCTGATGGAAACCGAGCCGATGGGACTGCAATTCGGGCTGCTCACCGGAGCGGAGCCATCCTCGGCATTCAACATCCTTCGCGCTCGGGACCGGGTCAGTCTGGCGATCAATCCATTCCGGTCCGACGCGCATCCCTCTTCGCACACTGGCGTCGCCATGATCACCGGGGCCGATGAGGCGATTGCCGCGCACCAGCGCGTAGCCGAGACGAGCTGGCGTGATGCGTTGAAGGGCCCAGCGGGGGCGGCCCGGCTACGGCAATTGGTGGCGACTGCCGTGCCGGCCTGACCGAAGGGGGTGGCACCCGCAGCCGGCGGGTCTATCTTCGCGGCATGCCGCACCGCAGCTTTCCAAAACTTCCGCCTCATCCCGACGTCGAGCTTCTGTCCGAACAGCGGGTTTGGAGCGGCCGGTTCCCGCTCGACGTGGTCCGTTTCCAGCACCGCCGCTTCGACGGTGCCATGTCAGGCGAAAAGACCTGGGAGGTATGGCGACGCGGTCGGGCGGCCGCTGTGCTGCCGTATGATCCCGCAGCAGATGCAGTGGTGCTGATCGAGCAGTTCCGGGTACCTGCGCTGATGGCGCGCGTTGACCCTGTGCTGGTGGAGCTGCCAGCCGGCCTGTGCGATGAAGGCGAGGACGCCGAGCAGACGGCGCGGCGCGAAACGATGGAAGAGATGGGGCTTGCCGTCGGTGCACTGCGCCGGATCGGCGGGTTCCTGCTGACGCCAGGCGGTGCAGACGAGCTGTGCGAGTTGT
Organism: uncultured Alphaproteobacteria bacterium; assembly: GCA_963850535.1. Lineage (GTDB taxonomy): Bacteria > Pseudomonadota > Alphaproteobacteria > Acetobacterales > Acetobacteraceae > JAMXLO01. The sequence goes on from CAWKMC010000010.1 coordinate 153,937, forward strand.
TCGTCGGTCGGGTGCAGGCGCCATCGGCGGGTCCCGACGGGGTCGTCGGACATGCTGGCGCAGCGGACGAGCACGAGGACATCCGGGTACGCGTTTTGCCAGCGGACAGTGCGATCGCATCGGCCGTGTCAGGACAATGCACCAACTCGGTGACGATGATTGGCCTGCTGTGGCTCGCCGCGCAACGTGATGCGCTGCGCAAGGAGTGGATGGCGACATGAAGGGCGGGTCGAGTCTGCTCTTGACGAGAGAAGGCCGGGCTCGCGCCCGGAAGCGCACATGACGGAAAAATTGTTCCTGGACGACCCGCGGCTGCGTGCCGCTCCTGCGACGGTGCTGGCGAGTGGTCCCGATGGGATCGTATTGGACCGGACCGTGTTCTATGCCCGCTCTGGAGGACAGCCTGGAGACATTGGGGTACTTCGCTGGAACGGAGGGGAGACACCGATTGTCGACGCGGTGAAAGGCGTGGGCGAGACGGTTCTGCACTTACCCGGACCCGATGCGGCTCTGCCGCCGGTGGGCGCAGGCGTCGAGGGTGAGATCGACTGGGATCGTCGTCACCGGCTCATGCGCATGCACACGGCGATGCACCTGCTGTGCAGTGTGATCAAAGGCGCGGCGGTGACGGGCGGCTCGGTCGGCGCCGACCGATCGCGGCTCGATTTCGATCTGCCCAGCCCGCCGCCGAAGGAGGACATCGAGGCCAGGTTGAATGCACTGATCGACGCCGATTATCCGGTGCGGATCGAATGGGTCGATGAGGCGGTGCTGGAGGCCAAACCGGATCTGGTGCGCACGATGTCGGTGGCACCGCCGCGTGGTGCCGGCCGGTTGCGGCTGATGCGGATCGGCGATGACGGGATGCTGGTGGATCTGCAGCCTTGCGGTGGCACGCACGTCGAGCGCACGGGCGAGATCGGCCATATCTCGGTGGTGAAAATCGAGAACAAGGGAAAGCAGAACCGGCGCATCATCATCGCGCCAGCGGAATAGCGGTCTCAACCGCAAGGGAACCGGCGCATGGGCATTCTGACCGACGACATGCGACGCATGGTAGAGGAGCAGCAACTGGGCTTTATCGCCACCGTGTGCTCCGACGGCACACCGAATCTGTCTCCTAAAGGCACGACGGCCGTATGGGATGATGAGCATCTTGTCTTTGCCGACATCTGCTCACCGGGCACGATTGCGAATTTGCGCCAGAACCCAGCCATAGAGATCAACGTCGTCGACAATCTTTCACGCAAGGGTTATCGCTTCAAAGGAACCGCCACGATCCTGCAAGGCGATCAGTTCGAGCAGGCACTGGCCTTCTATCGAACGCGCAGCTCGAGCAGTGCCAAGCAGCATGTTGTGCTGGTGAGGGTGGAGCGCGCCGCCCCGCTGATCTCGCCTGCGTATGACCAGGGCCAGAGCGAGCCGCAGATCAAGGCGCAGTGGCGCCGATATTGGCAACAGCTTTGGAGCAGATCGGCAGATTGAGCGCTTACGCGCCGGCTTTGCTGATTGACTCCCTGCGGCCTCTGTCGACACTGCATCGCGCGTTTCCGCAGAGGGGAATTGTGATGGGACCGCTTGTCACCACAGACTGGCTCGCGAACGAACTCGGCAAGCCGGACCTGATCGTTTTCGACGCTACCAAGTACCTGCCGAATGAGGACAAAGACGGCAACGCGGAGTTCCTTCGTACTCATATCCCCGGGGCCCGCTATTTCGACATCGATGTGGTGGCCGATCCGGACACTGACTTGCCGCACATGGTCCCGACACCTGGGCGATTCGCTAAGCTCATGAGTGCATTCGGCGTGTCCAATGAATTGCGCGTGGTGTTCTATGACCAGAAGGGGCTTGCGTCGGCAGCGCGCGGTTGGTGGCTCATGGGTCTGTTCGGCCATGACGCTGTCGCGGTGTTGGATGGCGGCCTGCCGAAGTGGCAACGTGAGGGCCGTGCGGTCGAGGCGGGCGAACCAACGCTGCCACGATCTTCCACATTCCGTCCCGACTTTCGGGCAACGCGCCTGCGAGGCGTCGGCGACGTGCTTAGCAATGTGAGCACACAGGCGGAACTCGTCCTGGATGCGCGGGCGGTCGGCCGCTTCACCGGCGAGGTGCCGGAGCCTCGTGCCGGCATGCGCAGCGGTCACATGCCTGGCTCGGCAAGCCTGCCCTACACCGATCTGCTGAACGCCGATGGTACATTTCGCTCGGCCGAGGCCGTGCGGACACGGCTGGCGCAGGCGGGTGTGGATGGTTCGCGACCCGTTGTGACGAGTTGCGGGTCCGGCGTCACGGCCTGCATTCTGACGCTGGGCCTGCGTGTCGCCGGACTACCCGAGGGCGCCGTCTATGATGGGTCCTGGACGGAATGGGGCGGCCGTTCGGACACGCCGGTGGAAAGCCGGTCAGCGTGACCGATAGTCCGAAGCGCGGCTTCCGCACGAAGTTGTCGCACACCGGCCGTGCCGGCAAGCGCATCCATGGCTTCGTCAATCCGCCGCTGCTGCGCGGCAGCACGGTGCTGTATTCGACGGTGGCCGAGCGCCGCGCGATGGGCGCGCGGCGTGGCGAGCGCCTGCTGACCTATGGATTGGGCGGTTCCGAAACGCATTGGGCGCTGGAGGACGTGATCGCCGAAGTGGAGGGCGGTACACGCTGTGCCATCGTCTGTTCCGGGCTTGCGGCGGTGACCTCGCCGCTGCTGGCCTTTGCCAAGAGTGGCGATCACTGCCTGATGCCGGACAGCGTGTACGGACCGACGCGGAACTTCTGCGATGGTGTGTTGCGGCGCTTCGGCGTCGAGACGACGTACTACGATCCCGAGGTCGATGAGGCGGGTATCGATGCCATGATCCGTCCAAACACTACGGTGGTATATACGGAGAGCCCCGGCAGCCACACCTTCGAGGTGCAAGATGTCCCTGCCATTGTGCGCGCGGCGCATGCGCATGGTGCCAAGGTGCTGATGGACAACACCTGGGGCATTCATCACTTCCAGCCGTTCCGACACGGCGTCGATGTATCGATCCAGGCGGCGACCAAGTATCCCGCCGGCCATTCGGACGTGCTGATCGGCAGTGTCACGGTGAACTCGGATGCCAACTGGCAGACGCTGCAAGCCACGGTGCGTGGCCTTGGGCAGTATGCCAGCCCGGACGATTGCTGGCTGACTTTGCGCGGGATGCGCACGATGGGCGTGCGGCTGGCGCAACAGATGGACAGTGCCATGCAGGTGGCGCACTGGCTGCGCAAGCGGCCCGAGGTGAAGCAGGCGCTTCATCCGGCGCTGCCCGGTGCCCCGGGTCATGCGATCTGGAAGCGGGACTTTTCGGGTGCATGCAGCCTGTTCGGCGTCGAGTTCCGCCCGGAGTATTCCGTCGAAAGTACGCATGCGTTCGTCGAGGCGTTGGAGTTGTTCGGCATCGGCGCGTCCTGGGGCGGTTTCGAAAGCCTGGCGTTGCCGACGACGGGCTTCGTGACCCGCACTGCAAGCGCAGCAAAGTTCGAAGGTCCGCTGGTGCGCCTGCATATCGGGCTTGAGGATGTGGACGATCTGATCGCCGATTTGGAGCAGGGTCTGAAGGTGATGCAAGAGTTCGCGGGGTAAATGCCCAGCTCAGGCGTAATCCCTTGCGAATGAGCACGGTTTGCATCCTGCGCAAATTACTGCGCAAACTCCCCTTCACGGCACGTAGAGATCATCGATCCGAAGGCTGATCCCTGGCGGATCCAGGGTGATCGAACCAGAAGTATGGGTCAGGGTTGCAACTTCGCCAGTCTCAGCGCGCCGGTGATGCACGAGCCGCGGTGTCTCTGGCCAGACGATCAGATAATGCCTGACCGAGGGCAGCCGAAAATACTCACGCAGCTTATGTGTACGGTCGTAACGGGCCGTTGTCGGCGACAGGACTTCCACGATGATCAGCGGGTCCGGAACCGCCTGGACATCTCCGGTCAGAACATCGTCGCCACAGCGAGCTATGCAATCAGGCTGATAGTCACTGTCATCGACCATGACCGCCGGACCATCCGGGAAAACTTCACACGAAAGGCCAGCGGCACGTACAGCCGTTCGAAGTAGTGCGTAGACATTCCCCTTCACGCGGGAATGGCCGACCCGCTCGGGCGCCATTGCGACGACCACGCCATCAATCCGCTCATATCGCCCGCCATGCTCAAGCGCCCAGGGGTAATACGCCTCGCGGGTCATCGGCACACCGGGATCACCATAGTCCACAGCTTCACTCACGATCCTATTCCTCCTCAGGATCGCTCATCAGCTCTTCCAGCGTGAGCTGACCTTCGGGCGGGACGGGAACGGGGCGAGGCCATCGATCCTGTCAGGCATGCGACGGAGCGCCCGCGATACAGCTTCGCAACATCGAGCTCTGGGCGTTGCGCCAGAAGGCAGATGATCTGCGCGCGCCCCGCGCGGGCGCCAACCGATGTGGATTGTCCTTGGGATATCAGGTTCGCTGCCATCAAGACCTTCCAGAGGTGCGCTTGACAGCATGCGCAGCTTCGGCCTGGTCGGCAACCGACCTGCGCCGCCATAGAGCGAGGGCTTGGCGCGCTCCTTGGCATCCGTGAATAATTGGCGTGCCTGCACGCTCATCGCAAGTTTATAGGAAAGCGCAAGGAGACGCGCTGCCTATGGGATCATTCCGCTACACCAGTGCCACGGGCCGCACCGGGGATCCCGTCGCGCCGCGGAACTTGGTGGCCAAGAGGATAAAGCAGAAGCTACTCACGCCATCGCGCGCCAGTTCCTCCAGCGCCAGGTTCTCGATCAGATAAACTCCCGCCTCGGCCAGCGCATGCTGATGCACCGGCATCGAGACGCCGTGGTTCGGATTGGGCAGCACCTCCACCGCCATGTTATCGCAGCCGATTGCCACCACGCCGCGCTCGATCAGCCATCGCGCGCCGGGCAGGTCGATGCCTGGCTCACCCTGCAAATAGCGCGGGTTGTCGATGCCGAAATAGCGGCCCCAGCCGGTGCGGATCAGCGCGATGTCGCCTGGTTCCAGCGACACTTTCGCCGCTTCTTCCGCGCGCGCCAGTTCCTGCGGTGTGACCACACGCCCAGGATTCAGATGCTGGCCGCCATCGCAGGCACCCACATCGAGCAGAACGCCGCGGGTGATCATCGGCGGCGCATGCTCAATCCCCAACCGTTCCAGTCCCCAGTCGGTCACCGTGTCGGCAGCGGATAATCCATTGTATAGCCGGTCGCCTTTGGAGAAATGTCCGAGTGCATCGATGTGCGTTCCGACATGCGCGGTCATCTCGATGCGCTCGACATTGGCGCCGGCGTCGTTGGTTGCGCCAAGCGCGCGCCGACGCTTGATGGAGTCGCGCCATGACGCCCAGATCGACAGGAGAAACGGCGTCTGGTTCGGCGCCATGAATGGCGCACCCATGCCGATCTCATGGCTCACGTCGTACACGTGCCCATCGCGCACCGAGTGCAGTGCTGCGAGGCGCTTCTCTACCGTCAGCAGATTGCCGGCACCGATCTGGTCGGCGGGTCCCCAACGCGAGTGGTCGTGCAACGTCATTGATCGTTTCTCCCTAACGGCGATTGCGCCAAAACCGAAGTCCGCGCGTCTGAACTTGCGCCGGCGCTGCCGGGGCTGCGACCCTCGGCAGATAGGCGCGTGCGGTGTCGATACCGGCCGAGCGCATCAGTGGGCCGAAACGCGCTCCGTACAGCAAGGCTTCGTTCTCCGGGACCGGATGCCACAGCCTGGAGATCAATGCGTCCTCATCGATGAGCTGCAGCGGTGCGAACTCGGCCAGAAAAGCCCAGTATCTGCCTGGCAGCGCGATAACGTTGAAGCCGGCTGGATTGAAGATGCTCGCAGCACCTGCGACGGAATAGGATACGATATGGCCGCGCCGGTGCGGGTCAAGATACGCCGGGTCTTCCTGTTCGACGAACGTCGGTTGGCCAGAATTGAACAGATACAACGAACCGGGACGCGACCGCTCGGCGAGCTGCGCGACCAGCGCTCGCAGCGTCTTTGGGGTGAGATGTTCGATGACTTCGATACACACACCCGCGTCAAACGTGGTCTGCAGGCTGTTCACGGTGCCGATGACGTAGTTCGGATGGCTGGTGCGATGTTCGGGTGGCGGCGGATATAGCTCGACAGCATGGAACCGGTCGATTGCCTCTGGCAACAGTGCCGCCAGTGCATCCAGCAGCCAACCTGTGCCGGCGCCGATATCGATGAAGGCGCGGATTGGTAAGCGGCAATACGCAATCGTCTCTGCCACCCGCAAGACTGCCGCGCCGAAGCAGCGCTCCCGCGCCGGACCCAGCTCGGTCCGCCAGTACTCTTCAGCATAAGCGCTGGCGCCTCCCGCCTCGACGTGGGCCAGGAAAGCGGGGTCTGCAAACAGCGAACCGCACGCAGTGCAACGGAAATAATGAACCCCATCGACGTCGCGATACGGCGCGGACCGGGAGGTCTCGCATGACCGGACAGAGCATCAGGCGAGCGACATCGCCTTGCGGAGCCAAAGGCAGATCGGCACGGCCGCCAGTTGGTCCGGGGTGGCGGTCGGTGGGTCGGCGGGAACGAAGAGACCTGCGGAGGCGACAGAATAAAAGTCGAAGCGTGCCATATCATCCTCCTATTGCGGCAACCGCCAGCCGAGCCACTCACACATGCCGCGACCCATAATCCATTTCGGGTCGCCTGCTGAGAGAAACGGCAGCTCCAGACACTCGACCGAGCCATCGATCAGCCAGCCGTGGCGTGGTGAATCGTAAGCGCATCCCGGGCATGCCCGACTGCGAACGCTAGGGCGCCGGCCGCGACGCGTTCGCCTTCCCACGACGGCGGCACGATGATGACGCGGTCCACAGAAACGGCATCCCATCTCGGCGAGCAGGGCATCGCTGGAGATCGGCGTGGGGCGATGCGCATTCGACGCCCCCTCGTAAGCAACTTTCGCCGAGATTTCGGTGTGATATGTGAACTAGGTCAACGACCGACCACGGGCAAATGCGGTGATGTTGTCCAGCAGTTCCGGGAGACCAGCATGTCAGACCGTCAGCAGGGCATCGCACCTGATGTCGCCAAGCGTGAGTTGAGCCAGTTCCTGCGCATGGCGGAGGATGTCGGGCTCGATGTCGAGCGTCAGTGCCGCTGGCTGCAGATGTCGTCGGACGACCGTCGCAATTGGGTGGGCATCCTGAATGACGCACCGCTTCCGTCCAACCCCGAGCTGCCGTTGCTGCTTCGACGGCTCGGCTATCTGAACAATCGGCTCGATCGCGCAAAACGATTGAACTGATACAGTCCGTCGGCGAGATGGTGCAATTGCGCCGGCGCTGGGGTCGGGACAGGGTCGCCGGTCGAAGACCGGCTTGAAGCCTCGTGAGGTCCCGGCGGACGTCCGCCCCCGACGCACCCCGCGATATCTAAATTGGAGCGGGCACACGCGTCATCGGTGATGTTGCCGCAGGATCTGCTGCGGCGAAGCGGATCGGTGGTGTTCGGCGACCATGAACTCGCAAAGGCGATTGGCCAGCTCGCATTGCGGGCTTGCGGGCGCGGCACATCCGGGTTTGCCCCATTTACGACGCGCGCCGGAAGACGTGTTGGATGGCCGGCGCGACGACAACGCGCACAGGTGGTACTTGGCCGTGGCGCCTGCGCAGTGGATGATGCGGCGGAGTCTTGTTTGTCGCGGCATCGCGTGGTGTGCCGGTGCTGGCGGCGGAACCCTGAAGAGAAAGATGCAGATCATGCGGCGTGTGATGGGCGTGGTGGTGCTGATGGCACTGGCTGCGTCAGCGGCTAGCGCGCAGGGCATTCCAGGCGCCGGCGCGCGGCCAGGGAATGAGATCGGCACCGGTTCGTCGCTGCCGCTGTCGGACCGGGCGTCCAATATCGGCCCAGGCGACACACGGTCCAGTATCGCGCCGAACTTGCCGGCGCCGCCGGTGGGCGAGGACGCTCCGGTCCAGGCATATTTGCAAGCGGCGCGTTCTGCGCTGATTGCCGGCCGCACTGGTGAGGCACAGCAGGCCCTGGAGATGGCGGAAACGCGCACGCTTGATCGGTCGGTGTCGTTGTTCCAGACCAGCACCCCCAGCCGGAACCCTTTGGTGGACAAGATCGGGCAGGCGCGTGAGGCATTGGGCGCTCATGATCGTGGGCGCGCGGTGCAGATCATCGATGAAGCTTTGGGGCATCCGGGGCAATGAGCGTGTGAAGAACGCTGCGTTAGATCTTGTTCCGCTGGTATATTCACACACAAGTGTCCGCGCTGGCGTGGCCTGCATATGTGCACCGTTATCGTTCTGATCCGCCCAGGGCATGACTGGCCCCTGGTCTTGGCCGCCAATCGCGACGAGATGCTGGATCGGGCGTGGGACCCGCCAGGCCGCTATTGGCCCAATCGTCCCGGCGTCGTCGCTGGACGTGACCGCACGGCTGGAGGGACCTGGATGGGGGTGAACGATGCCAACTTGGTCGCAGCGGTGCTCAATCGCCCGGGCAGCCTGGGGCCAGCGGTTGGCAAACGCAGCCGCGGGGAATTGCCGCTGCTGGCGCTGGAGCATGCGGCCGCGAGCGATGCGGCGGCCGCGATCACCGAGGCAGACGCCAGTGCCTGGCGCAGTTTTAATCTTGTTATTGCGGACAGATGCGAGGCTTTCTTCATCCGTGGTCTGGGCCATGGGCGGCCGGAAGCCACGCGGCTGACACCCGGCCTGCACATGATCACCGCCCATGATCCTGACGATCGGGAAAGCCCCCGAGTGGCCAAGCACCTCGACAGCTTTTGCACGGCGGAACCGCCCAGGCCTGGGAACTGGGACGCCTGGCGGGCGATCCTCACCGACCGCACCGGCCAACCGGGCGAGCAGATCAACGTGATGCCGCGCGGTGGCTTCGGGACCGTCTGTTCCTCGCTGGTCGCCTTGCCACGAGCAGGAAGATGGCGGTGGTTGTTCGCTGCCGGGCCGCCTCACGAGGCGCCTTTCCTGGCGGTAGCCTGACCCCTGCCAGCATGGCGGCTCCAGCCGCCCGCTGCTATACCGACAGGCACTTGCCCAGAAGGGGATCGTGATGGCCCGCCGCCGCCAGCTCTACGAAGGGAAAGCCAAAATCCTGTTCGAGGGGCCGGAACCCGGTACGCTCGTGCAATATTTCAAAGACGATGCGACCGCATTCAACGCGCAGAAGAAGGGCGTCATCACCGGCAAGGGCGTGCTGAACAATCGCATCAGTGAGTATCTGATGATGCGGCTGGCGGAGATCGGCATCCCGACCCACTTCGTGCGCCGGCTGAATATGCGTGAGCAGCTTATCCGCGAGGTGGAGATCATTCCGCTCGAAGTGGTGGTGCGCAACATTGCGGCGGGCAGTCTCTCGCAGCGGCTGGGCATTCCTGAGGGTACGCGCCTGCCGCGCTCGATCATCGAGTACTATTACAAGAACGATGCGCTGAACGATCCGCTGGTCTCCGAAGAGCACATCACCTGCTTCGGCTGGGCCAATGCCGCTGACCTCGACGACGTCGTCGCGCTCACGCTGCGGATCAATGATTTCCTGACGGGGCTGTTTCTTGGGGTCGGCATCAGCCTGATCGACTTCAAGCTGGAATTCGGCCGGCTGTGGGAAAACGAAGAAATGCGCATTGTGCTGGCCGATGAGATCAGTCCGGACAACTGCCGGCTATGGAACTCGAAGACCAACGAGAAAATGGACAAGGATCGCTTCCGTCGGGACATGGGCAAGGTCGAGGAAGCGTATCAGGAAGTCGCCAAGCGTCTCGGTATCCTGCCTGAGGCCGGGGTGCGGGACATGAAGGGCCCGGAGCTCATGCAGTGAAAGCCACCGTCACGGTGATGCTGAAACCAGGAGTGTTGGATCCGCAAGGCAAGGCGATCGGTCACGCACTGAATACGCTCGGGTTCGGCAATGTGGGTGAGGTGCGCGCCGGCAAGGTGATCGAACTTGAGTTGACGGAAGACGATCCCGAACGGGCTCGCGCGGCGGCCGAGCAGATGGCAACCAGGCTGCTGGCGAACCCGGTGATCGAGAGCTTCCGGGTGTCGGTGGATGGATGAGCTGACTGTATCAAGGTCTTCCCGTCCCCCCGCGGGAGGGGGGCGGGGGGAGGGGGCCATGGGATCGCCCGCTCACCCCCTCCCCCTGACCCCCTCCCGCGAGGGGAGAGGGAGGAGCCTCAAGCTGACCGCGCTCGGCCTGTTGCTCGCCATCGGTGCCCATGCGCAACCTGCGCAGCAGGGCTGGAAGCAGATGACCTCGAGACAGCTGGCGACGGCCTGCCATTCGGCTGAACCCGGGCAGCATGGTCTGTGTCTGGGCTACGTCTCCGGCATCTACGATCTGCAATTCGCGCCCACACCCCCGCGGGGCGTCTGTCCGCCATCCGATTTCACGCCGGACCTGCTGGCCCAGGTGGTAACCGCCTACGCAGATACGCACGAGGACGGCCCGGCGCCGGCGGCCGTTGGCCAGGCCATCGTCCGGTTCTTCCCGTGCACCGAACAGCATCGATGATGGCGTTGTCGAGCCAGACCATGACCACCGTGACAAGCCCGGTGGCAGGCTCAGAAGGCCGGGCTCTCGTCCGGAATCTCACATGAAAGCCGGTATCGTCATCTTTCCCGGCATCAACCGCGAGCGCGACATGGCGATCGCGCTGCGCCAGTCGGGCGGCGAGCCGCGGATGATCTGGCACAAGGAAACCGACCTCAGCGATCTGGATCTGATCGTGATCCCCGGCGGCTTTTCGCACGGTGACTATCTGCGTTGCGGCGCCATGGCGGCACACTCCCCGGTGATGCGCGCGGTACGAGAGCATGCCGCCCGGGGCGGCTATATCCTCGGCGTGTGCAACGGCTTCCAGATTCTGACTGAAACAGGTTTGCTGCCCGGTGCCCTGTTGCGCAACGCCTCGCTGCGCTTCCTGTCGATGGACTGCTATCTGCGGGTCGAGCGCAGCGATACGGTGTTTACCAGCCAATACCAGCGCGGCCAGACGTTTCGGGCGGTGATGGCGCATGGCGACGGCAACTACTTTGCCGATGGGGCGACGCTGGATCGTCTGGAAGGCGAGGGGCTTGTGGCGTTGCGCTACGCCGCACCAACCGGTGAAATCACTTCCGAAGCCAATCTCAATGGCAGTGCCCGCTCGATCGCCGGCATCCTGTCGCCCAACCTCCGTATACTGGGCCTGATGCCGCATCCCGAAGACCTGGTGGACCCGCTGATGGGCGGTGCCGATGGCAAGCCGCTGTTCGACGCGCTGGTGGCGGCCTAGTCGCTAGACAAAGATCTGGGCGACGGAGATCGTCACGTCAGGCAGCGCTCAACCTGTGCCGTGCCCGACATGTCGACCGCGGCGGTCCAGGCATATCTGCCGTCGCGCGGACTGCGATGCGCCAGCACGCGATTGCTGGTCAGGTCCACCACCCAGAACTCGCGTATGCCGACCGCATGGCAGCCTGACGCGCAAGCAGCTATACAGCCCCGCCCCATGAACCACGCGAAGACAACCCCTGTCGTCAATCAGGCTCTCGCTGCTGAATTCGGCCTGTCCGCCGAAGAGTATGGGCGTGTCCTGGAGATCATGGGTAGATCGCCAACGCTGACCGAACTGGGCGTGTTCAGCGTCATGTGGTCGGAGCACTGCAGCTACAAGTCATCCCGGGTCTGGCTGCGCCAACTGCCAAGCAAGGCGCCCTGGGTCATCCATGGTCCGGGTGAGAACGCAGGCGTCGTGGATATCGGCGACGGCCTGGCCGCCGTGTTCAAAATGGAAAGCCACAACCACCCGAGTTTCATCGAGCCGTATCAGGGAGCGGCAACCGGCGTCGGCGGCATCTTGCGCGATGTGTTCACCATGGGCGCTCGGCCGATCGCCAATCTGAATGCATTGCGCTTCGGCTCGCCCGACAGTGCGGTAACGAGGCGCATCGTCGATGGCGTGGTGCGCGGCATCGGCGGTTACGGCAACTGCGTCGGCGTGCCGACGGTCGGCGGCGAAATCAATTTCCACACGGCCTACGACGGCAATCCATTGGTCAATGCCATGACCGTGGGAATCGCACCGGCCGACCGCATCTTTCTTTCGGCAGCAGCGGGCGTCGGTAATCCGGTGGTGTATGTCGGCTCGAAGACTGGGCGCGACGGTATCCACGGTGCCACGATGGCCTCTGCCGAGTTCGGCGCTGATGCGGAGGAAAAACGCCCCACGGTGCAGGTCGGCGACCCGTTCACCGAGAAGCTGCTGATCGAGGCGTGCCTGGAGCTGATGGCGACCGACGCCATCGTCGCCATTCAGGATATGGGCGCCGCCGGTCTCACCAGCTCATCGGTGGAGATGGCAGGAAAGGGCGGCGTCGGCGTCGAGCTCGACCTGGATCGCGTGCCGGCCCGCGAGACCGGCATGATCGCCTATGAGTTCATGCTGTCGGAGAGCCAGGAACGCATGTTGATGGTGCTGCGCCCGGACCGCGAGGAAGCCGCGCGAAAAATCTTCGAGAAGTGGGAATTGGACTTCGCTGTGATCGGCCGGCTGACCGACACCGGTCGCATCGTGGTGCGTCATCATGGCGAAGTGGAAGCGGACATTCCCTTGGCGCCGCTGGCCGAGCAGGCGCCGCTTTACCATCGCCCGACTACGGAGACAAAGAAGCGGGAGGTGATCAACGCCGCAAGGGTTGAGGATCGCTTCGGTTTGACAGCGGCGTTGTGGAAACTGGTGGCGTGTCCTGATCTCTGTTCGCGTGCCTGGGTCTGGGATCAGTACGACAGCACCGTTGGCGGGCAGACGGTGAAGCGACCGGGCGCGGCTGACGCGGCAGTGGTGAAGCTGGAAGGGCTGACTCGAGCGCTCGCCCTGACCACCGATTGCACGCCACGCTATTGCGCCGCCGATCCGGAAGCCGGTGGCAGGCAGGCGGTCGCCGAGGCATGGCGCAATCTGACGGCGGTGGGTGCGCGGCCGCTGGCGATCACCGACAACATGAACTTCGGCAATCCGGAGCGGCCGGAGGTGATGGGCGAGTTCGCGGCGGCGATCCGCGGGATGGCGACGGCGTGCGAAGCGCTCGCATTCCCGGTCGTATCTGGCAATGTCAGTCTGTACAACGAGACACGGCTGCCTTCGGGAGGAACGCGCGCCATTCTGCCGACGCCGGCAATCGGTGGCCTCGGCGTGTTGGACGACGTGAGGAAGGCTGTCGGCATCGCGCTAGGGCCGTGGCTCGATGTCGTCGTAATCGGCGACGCCAAGGGCTGGCTCGGCCAGTCGCTCTGGCTGCGCGAGATCGCGGGCCGGGAGGAGGGCGCGCCACCCCCTGTGGACCTCGCCGCTGAAAAGGCCGCGGGCGATTTCGTCCGGTCACAGATTCTGGCAGGCAATGTGCGAGCTTGCCATGACGTATCCGACGGCGGGCTGCTGGTTGCGGTGGCGGAAATGGCGATGGCCGGCGCGACCGGCGTACGCCTCTTCACCGGGCCACGCGAGATCCCCGGTCACGCCTACTGGTTCGGCGAGGACCAGGGCCGCTACGTGTTGGCGGTCCCAGATGCCGGGTCGCTGATCCGGGCGGCGGAAGCGGCTGGGCTGACAGCGGTGCGCATCGGCACGTCTGGCGGACAGGATTTGACACTGCCCGATGGGGGCACAATATCCGTGCGGGCGTTGCGCGCGGCGCACGAGCGCTTCTTCCCGTCTTGGATGGAGGACCGGCATGGCGATGGCGGCGAATGAGATCGAGGGGCTGATCAAGGCCGCGATCCCGGACGCGCGCGTCACCGTCGAGGACCTTGCCGGTGACGGCGACCACTATGCCGCCACGGTCGTCTCCGAGACGTTCCGCGGCATCCCGCGCGTCAAGCAGCACCAGATCGTCTATGCCGCGCTGCGCGGCCGCATGGGGGGCGAGCTGCACGCCCTCGCGTTACAGACCTCAGCCCCCGACTGAACGAGACCCTAGGAGTCCAATGATGGCCAACGACGTGTTCAATCGCATCCAGACCGAAATCGATGAAGCGCCAGTGATGCTGTATATGAAGGGCACCGCGATGTTCCCGCAGTGCGGGTTCTCGGCGCGCGTGGTGCAAATCCTTACCCACATGGGAGTGCCGTTCAAAACGGCGAACGTGCTGGAGGACATGGAGCTGCGCGAGGGCATCAAGCAGTTCTCGCAGTGGCCGACCGTGCCGCAGTTGTACGTGAAAGGCGAGTTCGTCGGCGGCTCTGACATCATCACTGAGATGTTCCAGTCTGGTGAGCTCGAGACGCTGCTCGCCGAGAAGGGCATCGAGCACAAGACCGAGGCGTAGTTCCTGGTCCGTTAACGCTTTGTTCGTTAACCGATGCGCACGCTGGAGGCGTGCGCATCGGCGTTGTTATCAATCGCCTATGTTCTCACCTCTTGGTCCGGGTCTGGCGGCCGGATCGATGGCCGCACCACGCTGAAGGGACCGCCCGGTGTTCACCAGGGGTACTTAACGGCGGGCGGCACCCCCGCCGCACGGTCGCTCCTCTGCACACCTATAAGATTGTTTGTCCGTCACCATGACCACACGCAAAGGCACGATTGCCAGTGTGATCGGACACGAATTGTATGTGACCGGCGAAGTTATTGAAGTTGGTGACTGTGCCAACACCCGTAACCTGCATCATGGTCAGGAGCGTGACCGGATTGGCGGCGACGTTCTTGATCAAATCCGATCCACCCTTGAAGAATTCAGCGATATCAGGAATGAAAGTCTCCACTTCAGTGCCGTTGAGGACCGGTGGGGTTGTCGTATCGTCGAGGAACAGCATTCCGGTTCTGGGCACCAGGGACCCGTGGGCAAGGACGATATCATCTGCTTGGCCGGTTGGCCCGGTATTGGTGAACCCGGTTTGGCTGGTGTCGGATACGACCAGGCCATTGAGGTTTCCGGGGTCCGCCTTCAATGTCATATCGATAGACAGAAAGGTTGGTGGAAAGCCACTGGCGTTGTGATCGACGAATTCGAAATATAGCCCATAGTTGGTGCCGAACCCGGCCGGCGTGACGGCGTGTCCGTTCAGACTGAACCCGGTGATCTGCTCAATGCGATCGACGAGATGTGTGCCGTCGGCCTGGGGCACATCGGTCAGATTGCCGACGAAGTCGATCGTGTCGGCGGTGAAAGACCGCCCTGTGAGTCCAGCGGCTGCCGGGTCCCAGTGAAACGTGTTCGCGTTGTCAGTTGACGAGTTCCCACCCTTTGGCATGGTTATGCTCCATCTGTTTAGCCGGGACGCACATGTCTGCGAACCGCAGTAGGATGGTCATCGGCCCACCTCCCGGAGTGCCGGCCATGGTCGCCCTCCCACGCAGACGCGGCGGTCAGGGTGTGCGGCGGGACATCAGGACCGCTATGCTCATGGGGTAAAACGAGACAAAAACATTTCCGGCCACAGGTAAAAGCGGGCGTTTTCAATGCTTTGTTATGAGGCCGAAGGAGCTTAATGACTCCTACGACTGCGCGGTGATAGCGTTGCTGCTGTCTTCCGTTTGACGTGGCAGCAGTCGAGGGGGCAAGTGGACGCGCCCGTCATCCATGACCGGTTCGAGTTTGAGGACTTCTGCCTCGACCGCCGCAGTGGCGGCCTGTTCAGGCAGGATGATGCGGGGGGTGTCGCACCGCTCGCCATCGGTTCGCGCGCGCTGGACGTACTTGGGGTGCTGGTTTCCCGTCCCGGCGAATTGCTTTCAAAGCATGCGATCATGCAGGCGGTCTGGCCGGGCATCACGGTGGACGAGAAGAATTCTGACGGTGCAGATCGCGGCGCTCCGCCGCATCCTGGACAACGGGCGCACCGATCGGAGCTGTATCCAGACCGAGGCCGGACGCGGTTACCGCTTCGTGGCACCCGTCACCAGGAAAGGGCCGGACGAATTAGCTCCCCTCGGCTCCAGTCTCCGCCGACGTCGCCGGATACATCATCGTCTCTCACGGAGGGCGCGTCGCCGTCGGCACGTCAACTGCCTCGGCATTATCGCACGAGGGTGGCTCTGGCGGCGTCTAGCGTCTTGGCCTTGTGCGCTATTCTGGCGTTGGCTTGGTCCAGTGGATGGATTGGGGCAGGCAACGCGCCTCCACGTCTATCGCTCGTCGTAATGCCGTTCCAGGACATGGACGATGACCCTACCAACGACTACCTGGCGGACGCGATCACCGACGACCTCACCACCGAACTGTCGAGCCTTGCCGGCGCCTGGGTGATCGCACGGAAATCTGCCTACACCTACAAGGGTAAGGCGACCGACGTACGGCAGATCGGGCGCGAACTGGGCGTCCGCTATGTGCTGGAGGGCAGCGTCCGCAAGATTGGCTCGATCCTACGGGTAAATGTTCAGCTCGTTTCCGGCGAGACCGGGGTGCATCTTTGGTCCGACCGGTTTGACGAAGAGATCAGCCAACTGGCAGCGGGGCAGCAGCAGATCGTCGCACGGCTGAGTGACACGGTCGGGATCAGCATGCTCGACATCGAGGGGGCGCGCAGCCTCCGAGAGCGACCGACCAATCCCGACGCGTTCGATCTGATCTTGCGGGCACGCTCCCTAAACCTCCTAACGCCAACCCCGCAACGAGACAAGGAACAGTTGGGGCTGTACGAGCGGGCCCTGCTGCTGGATCCGTCGTCGGCCTATGCCATGGCTAAGATTGCCTACTTCCTGATTAACGACGCCTGGAGCAGTGCAGAGAACCTGCAACGGGCCGGACGGCTGCTTGCGCAGGCGCGAGCCCTCGAGCCTCAGTCGGCCCAAGTACTCAATAGCGCGGTCTACTGGCTTCGGCGGGTGGGTCGTTGCGCAGAGGCGATCGAGGCTGCAGAACATGCGATCCGCATCGATCCGAACCGGATGCGGATCTACACCGGCGTCTACAACGAACTTGCTGTGTGCAAGACACGGGTAGGACACGCCGAAGAGGAATTGGCGCTGCAGACGCTGGCCGATCAGCTCAACCCACGAAGTCCTTTCAGGTTCACCCGTTACCGCCACATGGGCTTCGCTGCACTGATGCTGGGCAGGGACCAGGACGCGATTGCCTTTTTCCAGCGATCACTTGCGCTGAACCCCGAGAACTCTGCTAACCGCTGGACCTATCGCATGCTGGCAGCTGCCTTTGCCCGAGTCGGCCAAATGGACGAGGCGAAACACACCCTGTCCGAGGGGGATCGGCTGTGGCCCTATTTCACAATCCGCGAGGTCTTTCCGGAAGAGCTTTCCAGCCCGGTGTACGTGCAGCAGATCAGGAACTACCAGGCCGCGCTGCGGCTTACAGGTGCGCGCGACCACGCTGATGAGAACGCTGACTTCGGCGTTCCTCCGGATGGATTGCTACGGGGCGACCTTACGGGTCGCACCCCGACCGAGGCACAGGGTGCCAAAACGATTCGCACTGCTGAACTCGTCATGTTTCTCGCCGATGCTCAGCCCCTGGTTATCGACACGGTTTCTTACTCGTGGGGCAGATCGATTCCCGGCGCGATCGGCCTCAAATTCTCTGGCCTCGGCGGCAGCTTTGCCGACGAGGCGCAGGATCGCCTCCGCCGCAAAATGGCCGAACTGACCGGTGGCAATCTCGATCAGCCGATCGTTGTGGTCGATTGGAACTCGGAGCGCTTCGGCGGGCGCAACCTCGCCTTGCGGCTTGCGGCCCTCGGCTACGCACAGGTCTACTGGTACCGCGGAGGCAGGGAGGCATGGGAGGTGGCTGAGTTGCCAGAGGCGGAACTGGCCCTTCAGGAGTGGTGAGACCGTACAAAGCCGAAGCGTAAGCGCCGCCTTAACCGGGGATGTGCAGGCTCTTGCGCATGCACATCGGCGTTGTCGTTCCCGCGTACAATGCGGCCAGGTGGGTCGGCGACGCGATCGCGTCGGTACTCGCGCAGACGCATCGTGACTGGTCGCTGGTGGTGGTCGATGACGGGTCCACGGACGGCACCAGTGCGGTCGCTGGCGGCTTCCACGATGCGCGCATCCGGCTGATCCGGCAGTCGAACGCAGGCGTATCTGCGGCGCGCAATCGGGGCATCGCGGAACTACTTTGCGTCGCGGCCCCCTCCCCCCAACCCCCTCCCGCGAGGGGAGGGGGGGTGGTCTTTCTTGATGCGGATGACTGGCTGGCGCCGGACGCGCTGTCGCGTTTGAGCGCAGCACTGGAAGCATCGCCGGACGCTGTCGCGGCCAGCGGGCCATGTACCTTTGCCGATACCGGTGCCGCGTGCAGTCCGCCGTGCGGCGATATTCTGCCGCACCTGCTGGTGCGCAATCTATTTGCCAATTGCGGGCAACTGCTGCTGCGCGTCGAGGCAGTCAACGCGGCCGGCGGCTTCGTGCCAGGTATCGCCTATGGCGAGGACTGGGAGTTCTGCATTCGAATTGCGCTGCAAGGCCCGTTCGCTTGCGCGCCCGGCAAGGATCCGGTGTTGTTCGTTCGCCGACACGCCGAAGGCGCGTATCGGCACCTCGCGCAGAGCGCGGACGCGTTCGCACCCTGCATGAATGCGATATTCAGTCATCCGGCGCTCGTGGATCGGTTTGGAGTGCGCGCATTGGCGGCGATCCGCCGGCGTACCGAGGCCGAGAACACCTGGATCGTCGGCCGCGAGCAGGTCCGCCACGGTTACCGTGCACGTGGCCTCGGGTTGCTGCGCCGCTCGGTTTGCGACCATCCTACCGTAAGGCGCGCGACGCTGCTGGCCGCCGCCTACCTGCTTCACCTGCTGCCGACAAGCTGGAGAGGGCCGCTCAGGCCGTATCGCGCCTGAGAGACTTTGTCGCGTCGAGGCGTAGCGCTATGTCGCCGGCCTCCACCATACCGACGACCGTCGCCGGCACCTGATGCTGGCGCATCGCCGCCATGCAGGCTTCTGCATTGTTGGTCGGAACGCCCGCGAGGAGCCCACCCGAGGTTTGCGGATCGAACAATACGGCGGTTATCGCGCCTGTCGCTGCGCCGGACAGTGCGCGCCGGTTCTGTGGAGCAAGCGTGCTCTCGACGCCCTGGGCGGCAAGTTCCAGTGCGCCAGGCAACGCCGGCACCGCATCTGTCCAGAGTACGGCGCCCACGCTGGACGCCTGCAACATCTCCATCAAGTGGCCCGCCAGGCCGAAGCCGGTGATATCGGTACATGCTGTTGCACCGCACTCGCGGAAGAGGTGCGATGCCACGGCGTTACTGCTCCGCATCGACGCAATCGCTGCCTGCAGCCATGCCGCATGCGCCAGCCCGCGCATATGGCCTGCCAGCACGATGCCGGTGCCCAGTGGCTTGGTCAGCACGAGCGCATCGCCTGGCTGCAAACCGGCCTTGCGAAGCAATGTGCTTGGGTCGGCAAGCCCCGTGACCGCAAAGCCCAGCGCAGGTTCAGCAGC
This sequence comes from uncultured Alphaproteobacteria bacterium, assembly GCA_963850535.1. Lineage (GTDB taxonomy): Bacteria > Pseudomonadota > Alphaproteobacteria > Acetobacterales > Acetobacteraceae > JAMXLO01. The sequence continues at coordinate 173,363 of CAWKMC010000010.1, forward strand.
TTCGGCGCTGTGGCCACCAACCAATGAGCAGCCGTCCGCGGCTAGCACACCCGTTGCGCCTTGCAACATGTCGGCGAGTTCCGCTCGCATCTTGCGTGCCGGTGCATACGGAACGGCGGCAACCGCCAGCGCTGTCCACGGCTGCGCGCCCATCGCATGCAGATCGGACAATGCGTGGGCGGCGGCGATCTCGCCGAACACGAACGGATCGTCGATGAAGGCACGGAAGTGGTCTACGCTCTGTACGACCGCCATGCCTGGCGGCGGCAGCATGACGGCGGCATCGTCGGGCGCGTCCAATCCGATGAGCACATCGGCACCGGGCAGGCGAGGCAGACCGGCAAGTGCACCAGCCAGCACCTCGGCGCCGACCTTGGCGCCGCAGCCGCCGCAGCGCATCGGGTCTTCGCCCTGCATCGGCGCCATCGGGCGCTGGTACATCCCCATCCAGCGCCGGTCTATCCAGTCCTTCCAGCGCCAGATTGGCCGGCCGGCGACCGCCACGCCGTTCCTCCAGGCCAGTGCGCGTCCGTCGCCTAGGCCCAGGATGGCCAGTGCATCCGATTGTGGCCTCCAGCGATGCAGCTTGCGCCCTGCGGCGGCTCGCCGAAGATTGGCTGCGAGTGGCGCACCGGCGCGCACCGCCCACACGCCGGCTTTCGGCCTTGCGTCACCCTCGATCGCCGCACAATCGCCCGCGGCAAAGACAAAGGCATGGCTGACGCTCTGCAGCGTCGCCTCCACCTGCACGCACCCCACGGCGTCGCACGCGAGCCCGGAGGCGGCAAGCCACGGCGGTCCCACCACGCCGGTCGCCCATAACGTCGCTTCCACGTCCAGAAAGCTACCGTCCGACAGCGGCAGCCGCCCGTTCGCCCAGGCACCAGCGCGGACACCACATGCAAGCTCCACCCCCGCATCGACCAGTGCGGCGCGCGCAACGGACCGTGCGTAGGCGGGCGCAGAAGCCAGCGGTTCCGAAGCGTCGCAGACCAGGACAATGTGGACCCGGCCGCGATAGCGACGCGCCAGTGCGAGAGCGAGCTCGGTGCCTCCAGCGCCAGCACCGACGACCGCGATCCGCGCGCCGGGAGACAGTTGCTCCTCCAGCCCCGACAAGCGGGCCAGGAACCGCCCGATCGGTTTCACCGGTTCGCCTCCCGCAGACGGCATCACCGGCTCGCCGCCAACATCGATCGAGAGCAAGTCGAACTGGATCGTCGGACGCCCGGTCACCGCCACCTGCCGTTCAGCCAGATCGATCGCAGTCGCTTCTGCCAAGATCAGTCGCGCGTGCGCCGCGGCGGCGAGCGGCGCCAGATCGATATGCGCCTGTTCAAAGGTGTAGTCGCCGCGAATCAGACCGGGCAGCATGCCGGTATACGGCGTCTCCGCCTCCCGCCCGATGAGCGTCAGGCGCACTCCCGGTTCTGGCCGCATGGCAAAGCGACGCAACACCTCGACATGTGCATGACCCGCGCCCAGCAGGACAAGATCGGTGCTGATGGGCTCGACAGAACGCATGGTGCAGCCTAGCCGGCTTGCGGCGAGTCGTCTGTGCGGTAAGCATGCGCGCATGACGTGGTCTATCCTGGCGCGCGATCCGGCCACCGGCGCTCTTGGCGCTGCGGTCGCCACGCGCTTCTTCGCCGTTGGTGCGCTGGCAATCCATGTCGAGGGTGGCGTTGCTGCTTTGGCCACCCAGGCGCTGATCAACCCGATGTACGCAGTGGCCGGCATGGCCCGGCTGCGCGCCGGTGAAACGCCCGACGCCGTCGCGGCTGCGTTGCTGGAAGCAGATGCGGGGCGCGATCATCGGCAGTTGCACATCGTGGATGCGCAGGGCTGCATCGTGCAGCACACCGGTCGTGCCTGCGTCGCCTGGTGTGGTTCGGTGCGCGGCGCGGACGTGTCGATCGCCGGCAACATGCTAGCCGGTCCGGAAGTGGTCGAGCACACGCTTCAGGCGTTTCAGCACGCCACGGGCTCACTTGCCGAACAGCTGTTGACGGCACTGGAGGCTGGCGAGGCAGCCGGTGGCGACAAGCGAGGTAAGCAGTCCGCCGCATTGAAGGTCTGCACCCGCGACCCATTTGCCGACCTCGATATCCGTACCGACGACCATCCTGATCCGCTGAGCGAGCTACGGCGTCTGTATGCTGTCAGCCAGGAGAGGTTTGCGGTGTTCCGTCGGTTCCTTGCCGGCACCGACAGTCTGTGCGGCGTGTTCGACCGTGTCGTGCTGGATGCTGCTATCGCGCGCGACGGGAAACCACCTGCGTGACCAAGCCAAGAAGATCAGGGAGTTGCTTCATGCGTCGCCTGTTGCTGGCCGTCGTCTGCATCGTGTCCACCGCCTTGCCTGCAACCGCGCAGACACTGCGCATCTCTTTGCGGCAGGATCTCGATGTGCTCGATCCAACGCTTGCCACCACCTATGTCGGACGGATCGTGTTCGCCGGATTGTGCGACAAGCTGTTCGACATCGACGAAAAGCTGAACATCGTACCGCAGCTTGCGACCGGCTATGAATGGGCTGACGATCGGACGCTGGTGATCCACCTGCGGCAAGGGGTGAAGTTCCACGACGGCGAACTGCTTGATGCAGCGGCGGTGAAATATTCGCTGGAACGCCACCTGACCCTGCAGGGAAGCTTCCGCAAGAGCGAGATCAGCTCGATCGACCATGTCGAGGTGGTGGATCCGGGGACCGTCCGAATCGTGTTGAAGAGTCCGTCCGGCGCATTCCTTGCGCAGCTGACCGATCGCGCCGGTATAATCTACCCGCCAAAGGCCACTGAGGCGGCAGGCAAGGACTTTGCCAGCCATCCGGTCTGCAGCGGCCCGTTCAAGTTTGTAGAGCGCGTGCCGCAGGATCATGTGACGCTGGATCGGTTCACCGACTACTGGGACGCCAAGGCAATTCACTTCGACAAGGTTGTCTACCAGGTCTTCGTGGATTCATCGGTGCGCCTGGCGAATCTGAAGGCGGGCGCCAGCGACCTGAGCGAATACATCGCGCCGACCGATGCCGCGGCAGTAAAAGCTGATTCCAAGTTGAAGCTCGTGGTCTCCGACGCGCTTGGCTATCTGGGAATTACCAACAACCTGGACAACGGTCCCCGTGCGGACACGCCGTACGGCAAGAATCCGCTGGTGCGGCAGGCTTTTGACGCGGCGATCGACCGCACGGCTTTGGTCGACGTGGTGTTCAGCAGCATGTACGCGCCGAGCGTACAGCCGGTGCCGCAGAGCTCGCCATTCTACGATGAAGCGCTGCCCGCGCCACCGCGCGATCTAGCCAAGTCCAAGGCATTGCTGAAGCAGGCGGGCGTCGCACTACCGGTTAAGGTTGAGTTGCTGACACCGAACCAGCCCGACCAGATGCAGGCTGCAGAGGTGATCCAGTCGATGGTGGCGGAGGCCGGGTTCGACCTGCGCATCCAGGCGATCGAATTCGCCTCGTCCCTGCAGGCCTCGCAGCGCGGCGACTACCAGCTCTACTTGATCGGTTGGTCGGGGCGTGTCGATGTCGACGGCAATACTTATCAGTTCCTGCACACTGGCCAAGCCAACAATGCCAGCCACTACAGCAGCCCGACCGTGGACAAGCTGCTTGACGAAGGCCGCGCCTTGATTGACCAGGCGAAGCGGCGGCCGATCTACGCACAGGTGTTTCAGCAGGTGCAGCAAGATCTGCCGCTATCCTATCTCTACAACACACGCAACATCGTGGCCATGACAGCGAAGCTGCAAGGTTTCCGGCCCGTGCCTGATGGAATGATTCGTCTACAAGGCCTGGAGATGGCGAAGTAGTGCGTGGACATCTTGGCACGCGCATCGCGCAGATCATCCCAACGCTGATCCTGGTCAGTGTGCTGGTGTTCTGTCTGCAGCAGTTGATGCCGGGCGACCCGGCGCTGGTGATGGCCGGCGAGGAGCGCGGTGATCCACAGGTGCTGGCGCAGATACGAGCCGAGCTTTGGCTCGATCGCTCGCTGCCGGTGCAGTACCTGCACTGGATCGGCAATGTGCTGCAGGGCAACCTCGGCTATTCATGGCGCATCCGCCAGCCGGTTGCGCAGCTTGTTTCCGAGAAGCTGCCGGTGACGCTGCAATTGGGTGCGATGGCATTTGTCATCGCCGTGCTGATCGGCGTGCCGGCCGGCATCATCGCCGCTGTTCAGCGCAACAAATTCTGGGATTATCTCGCCAACGCTGTGGGACTGGCCGGCCTGTCGACGCCGACGTTCTGGCTTGGGATCATGTTGATCCTGCTGATTTCGGTTGATCTCGGCTGGCTGCCACCGTCGGGCTATGTGCCGTTGACAGAGGACTGGCGGCAGTCGCTCGCCACGACGATCATGCCGGCTTTCGTGCTGGGCAACGCCATCGCAGCAATCCTGATGCGGCATACGCGCAGCGCGATGCTGACGTCATTGGATCAGGACTATGTGCGCACCGCGCGTGCCAAGGGGCTGCGCGAGTTCGTCGTGGTCATTCGCCATGCGCTGCGCAATGCGCTGATACCGGTGGTAACGCTGGGCGCACTGGAGTTGGGGACGCTGTTCTCGGGCGCTGTGCTGACCGAGCAGGTGTTCAGCATTCCGGGTTTCGGCAAGATGATCGTCGATGCCGTGTTCAATAGGGATTATCCTGTGGTGCAGGGAGTCGTTCTGGTGACGGCGTTCCTTTATGTGATGCTGAATCTGTTGGCGGATGTGCTGTACGTGGTGATCAATCCGCGGTTGCGGGGTGCGTAGCGTGAGCTGTTGCCCCCTTCCCCCGCCCTCCTGCCAGCAGGGGGAGGGGGAGCATTCACGCGCCATGAGCACCACCGTTGTTGCCACCTCGGCCGCGCGCGGCGCGGTCATGCCGCGCAGCCCATTGCAGCTTGCGCTGCGTCGGTTCCTGCATCGGCCCGTCGCTGTGATCGGCCTTGCAGTCATCGTGCTATTCGTCGCGGTTGCGATCTTCGCGCCGCTGATTGCGCCGTATGATCCGGTGGCAACGTCGTGGTCGGCGATCCGCAAGGCACCTTCCGCGGGGCACTGGATGGGCACCGACGAGAACGGGCGCGACGTGCTTAGTCGCGTCGTCTTCGGTGCGCGCGCCAGCCTGCTTGCCGGTGTCGTCGCCGTGCTGATTGCCGCCGGCATTGGCGTCCCGGCTGGTCTGCTCGCGGGCTTTGCCGAGGGCTGGGTGGACAGCGTATTAAGCCGCATCGTCGATGCGATGCTGGCGTGCCCGTTCCTGATCCTGGCGATCGCGCTTGCGGCGTTCCTCGGACCTGATCTGACCAACGCGATGATCGCCATCGGTGTCTCCACCGCTCCGCGCTTCATGCGTGTGGCACGTGCGGCGACGCTGGAGGCCAGCAGCAACGATTATGTCGAGGCGGCGCGCGCAATCGGCAATCCGGGCTGGCGCGTCGCGGTGCGCCATGTGCTGCCGAACATCGTGCCGCCGGTTATGGTGCAGGGCACGCTCGCCATCGCGGCGGCGATCATCGCCGAGGCGAGTCTGTCGTTTCTAGGCTTGGGTCAGCAGCCACCGGCGCCATCATGGGGATCCATGCTGAACTCGGCGCAGCGGTTTCTGTCGCAGGCGCCGTGGCTTGCGGTGTTTCCGGGCCTCGCGATCTTCCTCGCCGTGCTGTCGTTCAACCTGGTGGGCGACGGATTGCGCGACGCGCTTGACCCGCGCGGGCGATGACTTAGTCGGCCTGGTGCTTGACGCTGTCCAGATATTGCAGCCAGACCTGCGGCAACCCATGCGCGCGGGCACCGTCGCGCAACAGCGAGATGTAGCGAAGCGAAGGCAGCCCATCGGTCTCCCTGCCGCGCGCCATGTAGGTCACGGCCGGGACGATGTTGCCGTCGACGTCTTCGGCCGGAACGAGGACATGGCGGTAATGCCGACCGGGCACGCCTTCGGTCGAATCGAGCCGCAGCAGCTCGCGTCGAGTGATCCGGTACAGCACGCCCCAAAGTTCGCAGTCAGGATCGAGGCAGATGTTGGCCGGCGCGGCCTTACCCTTCGGCCGACCGTCGAGGTTGAAGCGAAGTCGATATCCAGGCACACGCGCAACGCGCCACTCGGTCGGCTTCATCCCACGACGCTTGCGAAACGCGCTGTGATGCATGTTGGAACCGTAAGCAAAGTACCAGACCGGGTCCGATGGACGACCATCGAGCACCATCCCGTATCTGCCGTAGTGCCACCGAGACAGGGCCCATGATCGCATCAGCAACTTGCGCCAGCGGCGTCGCATTGCTCTGCGTGGCGCGTCGATGCGATTGGCAAACCAAGGCAACATGCGAGCTCAACAAGGGATCGCTACAACGTGGCCGCGGCGTGCATAGGCGAGAATCCGAGCATCACGTGTTACTACAGGGATGCTGAGTTGACGCGCCGTAGCCACGATCATTCGGTCCGCCCGATCACCATGAATTTCTCCGGGCAGGTGCGAGGCGTCGATTGCGATATCTGGTGTAAAAGGTGCTGGTCTGATGCCAGGCCCAGCCATCACTCGTGCGAACCATGCCTTGGGGGTTGGCAGGAACTCAGATGGCGGACTGTTGCGTCCACTAGGTCGTGCCAGCAGTCCCACCTCCCAAGCAGAAATCGGTGAGACGAAGATACCACTGGACAGCCCCGCCGCGATGATCGCTTCGGTTGCCGGATGGCGCAGGCGATCACCATTGGCTAGCCAGATGACAGCACACGTGTCCAGGAGCACCCCGCCCGGCGCTTCGGTCATCGATGCAATCGACCGGATGCTGCGTCGAATGATTCGTCCAGTGTCGGAGCGGTCAAATCCATACCCTTTGGCAGGACCACTGATCCGCGCAGAAAGCCATGAATACGGCGCACCGCATCTTGCTCGTCGCGCGGTGGCACGAGCATCGCTACCGGACGACCTCGCTTGGTGATCGTGACACGTGTGACCGTGCGGCCGGCCACCTGATCGAGAATCTCAAGGCAATGTGCCTTGAACTCGGCAGCTCCGATTGTTTCTTCGGCGTCCATTGTTTTTCCAACTGGTCAGGTCAGCTGACCACATATATAGGATGTCCGGTAGGCTCGCAATCTCATTCCGGCTGTGTCGCCTTGTGCGCGAGCAGCGCCATCAGGCGGCGGTCGCGCCATTCCTGCCGCACCGCCTGCATGTTCGCGGGCAACTCCTCTCGCCGTGCCGACTGCAGCTTGTCGGTCAGCGCGGGACCCCATGGGCGTGGTGTCATCTGCTGCTGCAGTTCCGCATAGAGCGGCCCATAGCGCTCGCAGTAGTCCTTCAGTCCGCCCGGCGCGTTGAGGTCGATCGTTTCCAGCGGGCCCATGAAGCTCCAACGCAGGCCAAGCCCATCCTTGACCAACGCATCCAGATCCGCGGGCGAGATCACGTCGTCGTCGATCAGCCGGAATGCTTCGGCGAGCAGCGCACCCTGTAGGCGGTTCAGCGCGAACCCTGCCATTTCCTTTTTGACCGTCGCTGGCACCTGGCCGGCACTGGTCATCAGCGCACGGGTGCGCGAGACGACGGCGGGGTCGGTCCACGGTGCCGGGCACAGCTCGACGAGGGGGATCAGGTAGGGCGGATTGACCGGATGCGCGACCAGGCAGCGGTCGCGTCCAGCCAGTGCTTCTGTGAACGCGCTCGCCGGTATGCCGCTCGTCGAACTTGCCAGGACCGTCTCGGGCCGTGCCAGGCGATCGAGTTCGGCAAACAGTGCCCGCTTGGCGTCGACCTGCTCCGGTCCGTTCTCCTGCACGTGCTCGGCCGGTGCGACTGCCTCGGCCAATGTGTCTGCGGAACGTACCCGCCGGATCACCAGTTGCGGCGGTTCCTTCAGCAGGCCTGCCTGTTCCAACTCGGGCAGGCGTTCGCCGATAAAAGCAAGAGCTGCTTCGACCTGCTGTGCGACCGGGTCCCAGAGCAGAACATCGAACCCTGCACGCGCAAACACGATCGACCAGGCGCGGCCGATCAAGCCTGCCCCAACCACTGCCACCTGGGTCATGCCAGCCCTCCTTAAGAACCACTTGAGGTCAGCCGTGTCGCCGCACAGAGTCAACGCGTGGCATTCGACCCTGATTGGTATCGTACGATCGTCGGCCGACCGGAATTGTTGGCGCCGGACGACATGGGACGCGCTGACGCAGCCGCACCGCGCCTTGGCGTACCTGGCGAGACACTGATGGCCAATGCCGGGCGCGCCGTGGCGCGCGCGATCCAACACCGGGTTCGTCCCTGCCGGACACTCGTACTGGCCGGCCCAGGCAACAATGGCGGCGACGGTTACGTCGCGGCGCGGCTGTTGCAGCAGCAAGGGTGGCCAATCGCGCTGGCAGCGCTCGCCCCGGCGCGCGGTGGGTCGGATGCCGCCGGCGCGGCATCATTTTGGAAGGGTCCGCCAGGTGCCGTTTGCCGCGTCCGCGGCAGCGCGTGCAGAGTTGGTGGTCGATGCGGTATTCGGCGCCGGTCTGGCACGCGACGTGGATGGGGTCGTCGCTGATGTGCTGCGGGCAGCACGGCGCGTTGTCGCTGTTGATGTACCGAGTGGGCTTGATGGCACGACAGGTGCGGTTCGTGGCTTTGCGCCTCAGGCGGAACTGACTGTCACCTTCTTTCGGCTGAAGCCCGGTCATGTGCTGCTGCCCGGGCGTGAACTGTGCGGCCAGATCGTGCTGGCTGATATCGGGATGCCCGCGGGTGTGTGGGACCATGTCCAACGCAACTGCTTCGTCAATCTGCTGGAGCTGTGGCGCCTGCCAATGCCGGATGCGCAGTCGCACAAGTATACCCGTGGCCACGTGACCATTGTGGGTGGCACGACCATGACCGGTGCGGCGCGCCTTGCTGCCGATGCAGCGCGACATGCCGGTGCGGGTCTCGTGACGATAGCCGCCCGCGGTAGTGGCGACATCTATCGCGTCGGTTCGCCTGGTGTGCTGGTCAGCGATGCGCCGCTGCCGGAACTGCTGGAGGATAAGCGTCGCGAGGTCTGGGTGTGCGGACCGGGGCTTGGGATGGATGCGGCGAAGGAAGTGCTGCCTTTGTTGTTGTCGGCTGGGCGCCGCGTGGTGGCTGATGCCGATGTGTTCTCCGCCTTCGCTGGCTCGCCTGACGCATTGCGTGGCTCCGCCGTTTTGACGCCGCATGCTGGCGAGTTCGCCCGCGCGTTTGGAGATCCCGGCATCGATCGCGCAGCCGCGGTCCGTGCGGCGGCCGCGCGTACCGGTGCGGCGGTGCTGCTGAAGGGTGCCGATACGATGATCGCGGCTCCGGATGGTAGGCTTGCGATCAATGTGTCCGCGCCTCCCTGGCTGGCTACGGCCGGTTCAGGCGACACGCTCGCCGGGCTCATCGCCGGCCTGGTCGCGCAGGGCATGCCACCATGGGATGCCGCGGCAGCCGGGGCCTACCTGCACGGGCGCGCTGGGGCAATCGCCGGCCAAGGTCTTGTCGCCGAGGATCTGCTGCCCGCCATCGCGGCGGCCCTGGTCGAGACAGCGTCACCGACACATCTCTCACGTCAAGGCTCGCAAGGACGGAACCCATGAGTGAAGTCGCCACACCGGGTCTTCTCGACCGAGCCATCCGACGCATCACCACCGTGTGGCGTGAGATGTCCGCAGGGGTGGAGGACGAGTCCATCGCAGAACAGATGCGCGCCTGCCTCGCAGCGCGGGGCGGCGAGGTGAGCGCGCGCAATCGGGCCGCGAAGTTGGCGGAGACGTACCTGCGGCTGGATGAGGGGGGACGGCGCGAGTTCCTGCGGACGCTCGCCAGTTTCGATTCTGATCCGGATGCGGTTGCGGCCGCCTATGCCGAAGTGCAGGCGGCGGAGGATCCAGCGGAACGAGCGACGGCAAAGGCTGCGTTGCGTCGCGCGCTCGAACCGCCACGGCTACGTCTGCTGACGCAGTTCACCAGCATTCCTGATGGTCGGAAATTCCTGGTCGATCTGCGCGCCTTCCTGCTGCGCAACCGCAAGGACGACAAAATGCTGGGCGCACTGGAGGCGGATCTGCGCGGGTTGCTCGCTGCCTGGTTCGATATCGGCTTCCTGGAGTTGCAGCGGATCGACTGGAACAGCCCCGCTGCGCTGCTGGAGAGGCTGGTGGACTACGAGGCGGTGCATGCCATCCGATCCTGGCGGGACCTCAAGAACCGCCTGGACTCTGACCGCCGCTGCTATGCCTTCTTTCACCCGCGGATGCCGGGCGAACCGCTGATCTTCGTCGAGGTGGCGCTGGTGAAGGGATTGGCCGGCAGCGTGCAGGGTTTGCTCGACGAGAAGGCGCCCTTGCTGGATTCCCGCGAGGCTGACACGGCGATCTTCTACTCGATCAGCAACTGCCAACGTGGGCTGGCCGGTATCAGCTTCGGTAATTTCCTGATCAAGCGTGTGGTGGAGGAACTGTCGGCCGAATTCCGCAACCTCCGCACCTTTGCCACGTTGTCGCCGATCCCGGGCTTCCGCGCCTGGCTGGATGGGAAGTTGAGTGCAGGTAAGTCGCGCGTGCTGTCAGATGATGAGTCGGCGAGCCTGATATCGGCGATGTCGGCGCCCTCCGGCGTCGAGGCGTTGGTCGCCATCGTCGCCAAGCGTGGCTGGTGGCGGGAAGCCGGTCTGCGCAAGGCGGCCGAGCCGGTGCTGCTGCGGCTGTGCGCGCGCTACCTGCTGGTCGAGACCAATGGCAGGCGAGCGCGAGATCCGGTGGCACATTTCCACCTCTCGAACGGTGCGCGCATCGAGCGATTGAACACGCTGGGAGACACCTCGGAAAAGGGCGCCAAGGAGAGCGCGACGTTGATGGTCAATTACCTGTATGATCCGCAGAAGATCGAGGACTGGCATGAGGACTATGCCGGCGAGGGCAAGCGCAATGCTTCCACGACGGTGAGGAGGCTAGCGCGCGGGTGGGCGTGACGGCCTGACGGCGTCGGGCTCAGGGAGGACATCAACGGCATGAACGATCCCAACCTGACACTTGCCGCACCGACGCCTACGACGGCGGCTGACAGGATCAAAGTCCTGCAGCAGCTGGAGAAGAAGCTGCTGTGGCTGTCGTCGTGGATGATCCATCACGCCAATCACATCCGGCCGAACCGGGACGGCCTGAAGGTCGGCGGTCATCAGGCGTCGTGCGCATCGGTCATCTCGATCATGACAGCGCTGTATTTCGAGATCGCGCGGCCGGAGGACCGCATTGCGGTGAAGCCGCATGCCGGTCCGGTTTTTCATGCGATCAACTACCTGTTCGGCCGGCAGACCGTGGAAAAGATGCAGGGCTTGCGGCAGCTGGGTGGCGTGCAGTCGTATCCTTCGCGCGTGAAGGACGGACCGGAAGTGGATTTTTCCACCGGCTCGGTCGGCCTTGGCGTCGCAATGACCACGTTCTCGGCGTTGATGGCAGACTATGTGCGGCTGCACGGGCTTGGCCGCGGCGAGTTACCGGGCGGGCGGCATATTGCGATTGCGGGTGATGCCGAACTCGATGAAGGCAACATCTACGAGGCGCTGCTGGAAGGCTGGAAGCACGACGTCCGCAATCTTTGGTGGATCGTCGACTACAATCGCCAGAGTCTGGATTCGGTGGTGCCCGACCGACTGTTCGGCCGCATCGAGGGCCTGTTCCGCGATATGGGCTGGAACGTCGTTACCATCAAATACGGCCGCAAGCTGGAGGCTGCGTTCGCGCAGGAGGGGGGTGAGGCCCTGCGGGCGTGGATCGATGACTGCCCGAACTCGCTCTACTCGGCGCTGACCTTCCAGGGTGGTGCATCCTGGCGGCAGGCGCTGCTGGCGGATCTCGGGCGCTCGAAGGCGCGGGCGATCATCGATCCGCTGTCGGACAATGATCTAGGTGCCCTGATGACCAATCTCGGCGGCCACGATATCGAGACAGTGATCGATACGCTGCGGACCGAGATGAGAGACCGATCAGCCGACTTGCTTCATCGCCTACACGATCAAGGGGATGGGCCTGCCATTCGCGGGCCATAAGGACAACCACGCAGGGCTGATGACCAAGGAGCAGATGGAGGGGTTCCGTGCCTCCATGGGCATCCGCCCCGGCCACGAGTGGGATCCGTTCGAGGGCCTCGACGTGCCGGCAGAGGAAATGCGTGGCTTCATCGCTGCCTGTCCATTCGCAACACCGCTTACGCCGGAAGGTCGCGCGCTCGGCGCCCCCGTGGTGCCGGTGCCCGCGGCGCTGCCGCTGGGAAAACTTGCTGGACGGCGGATGTCCACGCAGGCCGGGTTCGGCGACATGCTGGCTGAGATCGGGCGAGGGCAGGGGGAACTGAAGGCCTTGGCCGAGCACATCGTCACCACGTCGCCTGACGTGACGGTGTCGACCAATCTGGGCCCATGGGTGAACCGGCGCGGCATCTTCGACCGACATACGCGCAATGACGTGTTCCGCGACGCCAAGCTTGCCAGCGCGCAGCGGTGGGGCATGTCCCCGAAGGGCCAGCATATCGAGCTGGGAATTGCCGAGCAGAATCTGTTTCTGCTGCTGGGGGCGGCAGGGCTGACGCCGGCGATGACCGGCGCAAGGTTGCTGCCGGTCGGCACGGTCTATGATCCATTTGTCAACCGCGGGCTCGATGCCCTCATCTACGCCTGCTACCAGGACGCGCGCTTCCTGCTGGTGTCGACACCTTCGGGACTGACGCTGGCTCCTGAAGGCGGCCAGCACCAGTCGATCAACACGCCGCTGATCGGCATCGCAGCCGACCGGCTGGCGAGCTTCGAGCCGGCGCATGTCGATGAGCTCGCGATCCTGCTGCGACACGGCTTCGAGCATATGCAGCAGCTTGATGGTTCGGCCGTGTGGTTACGTTTGTCGACACGCCAGCTCGAACAGCCGGCCCGCACGCTGGATGCGCCGTCGGTGGTCGCAGGAGCCCACTGGGTGGTGCCACCGGCACAGGGGGCACGCATCGCGATTGGATATCAGGGGCCGGTGGCGCCAGAGGCGACTGAAGCGTTCGCCCAGTTGGTAAGCGAGGAGCCTGGGGCAGGTCTGCTGGCGATCACCAGTCCGGACCGCCTGCACGCCGACTGGATAGGGGCATTGCGCGCTCGGCGCCAAGGGCATGCGGTGATGCCGCATATCGAGCGGATCCTGTTGCCACTGGCCCCTGGGGCAGCGTTGGTGACGGTGCTGGACGGGCATCCCGCCACGCATGCCTGGTTGGGGTCGGTGCGCGGACACCGCGTCGTGCCGCTCGGGCCGGACCGGTTCGGGCAGAGCGGCGATATCCCGGATCTTTACCGGGCGTATGGCATGGACAGCGATGCCGTCCTGGATGCCTGCGCACAGGCACTGCTGACCTGGAGCGGCTGAGCGGCAAGCCAAGATGGCGCAGGCCTACTGACCGGTGCAGCGCTGCTCGCTCAAACTCGGCGATAAGCACAATGGCGACTTTTATGCCTGGCCGATGTGGCTATCCTGAGGAGCAGGAGAAAAGGAGCGGGTCATGCGGCGGCGAACATTGCTGAAGGCAGCAGCAACGGGACTGACAGGACTACCGCGCTTCTCCATCGCACAACCGGCGAATACGCGAGTGCTGCAATTCGTGCCGCAGGCCAACCTGACGCTGCTCGATCCGATCATCACCACCGCCGCCGTGACGGCCAACCATGCCTGGATGGTTTGGGACACGCTGTTTGGAGTGAATGCCGCCCAACAGCCGAAGCCGCAGATGGCGGAAGGCTACACGGTATCAGACGATGGACGGACTTATCTGGTCAGGCTGCGCGACGGGCTGAAGTGGCACGACGGCGAACCGGTACGGGCGCAGGATTGTGCGGCCAGCCTGGTGCGCTGGGCGGCGCGCGATACGTTCGGCCAAACGGTCGCCAAGGTCGTCGATACCTGGGGTGCAGCGGACGATCGCACGATCAAAGTTGCACTGAAGCGGCCGTTCCCGTTGCTGATCGAGGCAATCGCCAAGCCAGACGCGCAGATCGCATTCATGATGCCGGAGCGGGTCGCGAAGACTGACCCGTTCAAGACGATCACGGAGATAATTGGTTCCGGCCCATACCGGTTCGTGACGGACCAATTCGTTGCCGGCAGCAGTGCCGCCTGGGCAAAGTTCGATGGCTATGTGCCGCGGCAGGAGCCTGCGGAATGGACCTCGGGCGGCAAAGTCGCGCACTTCGAACGCATCGAATGGAAGATTATCCCCGATGCAGCGACGGCCTCGGCTGCGTTGCAGAATGGCGAGGTTGACTGGTACGAGCAGGTGCAGGCTGATCTCGTGCCTCTGCTGAAGCGAAGCAGCGACATCGCTTTCGCCGCCTCCAACCCGCAAGGCTACGTTGCGGGATTGCGGTTCAATCATCTGCACCCGCCATTCAACGATGTTGGTATGCGCCGTGCCGTGCTGACGGCCGTGAATCAGGCGGATTATATGGGCGCGATCACCGGCAACGATCCGTCCGAATGGCGCTTATGCAAATCGCAGTTTCCGTGCGGCACGACCTATGGAACCGAGGTGAATTTGCCGGTGCAGCAGGGCGACCTGGCAACGGCGAAGAAGCTTATCGAAGAGTCCGGATACAACGGGCAGAAGGTGGTGATCATCAACCCCACCGACTTCGCGACCATCGGGCCACTCGGCGACATCACCTACGATATGTTCAAAAAGCTGGGCATCAACACCGAACTGGTGGCGACCGACTGGGGATCGGTGGTGCAACGCCGTGCGAGCAAGGAACCAGTGGAGAAGGGCGGCTGGTCGGTGTTCCACACTTGGTTCACCGGTGGGTTCATCATCAACCCGGTGGTCAGTGCACCATTCCGGGGGCAGGGCGCGGCCGGTTGGTTCGGCTGGTACGACAATCCGAAAATCGAGACGCTGACGCAGGACTGGCTGGACGCGGAGGACGAGGAAGGGCGGAAGAAGGTCGCGGCGGCAATTCAGCAGGAGAATTATCAACAGGTGCCCACAGTCACCTTGGGGCAATTCCAAATTCCAACGGCGTATCGGAAGAGTCTGGTCGGCCGCGTCGAAAACAGCAGCCCTGTGTTCTGGAATATTAGACGCGCGTGAGTTACCCGTTCTGCTGCGCCAGGATCTCAGCGATACGGGCGTTGGTGCCGTTGATGTCGGGAAGTCGCTCGCCTTTCGCGATGCGGGCCAGCGAGAGCTTTTCTGCCTGCTGCATGGCAATGGCGCGCTCGGCCGACGCTTTGATGTCGGATGGTGGCATGACCAGCACGCCGTTCTCATCCGCCAGGATCGCGTCGCCCGGGTTCACTGCCACACCGCCACATGAAATCGCCGTGGCGAATTCGCCGTGCAGGAAAAGACGTTTGCCGGTGACCGTGGAAAGGCCACGCGCCCAGACGGGCAGACCGTAGTCACGCAGCTCGTCGATGTCAGTGGCCATTCCGTCGATGATAATGCCGATGCAGCCCGCTTCGCGCGCGGCGAACGCGACACCACCGCCGCACGCCGCGTGCCGCATGTCGCCCGCCCTATCGATCACCAACACGTCGCCTGATCGCAGCTTGCCCAACGCATAGTGGACAATCGCGGTATCAGGGCCAAAGCAGCGCACGGTGACGGCAGTGCCAGCAATGCGGTGGCCAGACAGCAGCGATCGCACCGCCGGATCCATGAAGCCAACATGACGGAAGTGGCCGATCGTCGCGGGCTCGGCCTGACGGAGCAGGGCGACCAGAGCAGGATCGATTGCCTGCGGCACATCATTGATCAGGAACATCGCTGTGATCTCCCAACGCGCCGCAGCCCTGTCAAGCGCGCAGCGGCTCGGGAGGAGGCTCAGTCGGGGGCACCGGTATGGGGTGTGGCGGCTCTTCGATCGGCACCGGATCGTCCGGATCAGGTTCGTCTGGCGGGCGGCCAGGCGGTTTTGGCGGATCGGACAGGGTCATTCGGCAGGCTCTTCAGCCATTGCGGGTAGCGGCGTTGCGGTAATCTGGCGCAGCGCCTGTCGTGCACGGGCAAGCGCGACTGAGCGCGAATCGTCAGGCTGCAGCGCGAACAAAAGCAAGGATCGTCCGGTCACTTCGTATTCGTCACCGGTCTGGAAGCGTGGTGTTTCGATGCGATCGGGCAGGTTGGTATCGAGCAGACATCGCCAAGCCTGGCCGCCGACCACCTCGGGAAGCTTAAATTTCACCACATCGTGGTAGGCGTTCAGCACCAGCAGCACCGTTGCATCCATTGAGGGGCGCTTGATGCCAGTCGCCTGCGCTCGCCCATCCATAAGCATGCCGAGACAGCGCGCATTGCCGTCCTGCCATTGCTCCGGCTCCATGTCGACTGCCGCCGGAGTGAGCCAACGCACGTCCCGCGCATCGAGGTCGGAATTGTACTCACCGGTGAGGAAGCGAGAACGGCGCAGGATAGGGAAAGCGTCGCGCAACGCGATGATCCGTCGGACGAACTCGATCAGCGCGGCGCCGTCCTCCGGTATGTTCCAGTCGACCCAGCTGAGCGGGTTGTCCTGAGCGTAGGCATTGTTATTGCCTTGCTGGCTGCGGCCGAATTCGTCGCCGGCCAGGATCATCGGCGTGCCTTGCGCCAGCAACAGCGTCGCAAGCAAATTGCGCTTTTGCCGGTTGCGCACTGCCAGAATTTCCGGATCGTCCGTTGGACCTTCGGTGCCGCCGTTCCAGGACAGGTTATCGGAATGGCCGTCCTGATTGTTCTCGCCGTTAGCCTCGTTGTGCTTCTCGTTGTACGAGACCAGGTCATTGAGTGTGAAGCCGTCATGCGCGGTTATGAAGTTTATGCTCGACCATGGCTTGCGGCCGCGCCGGGCGAAAGCGTCGGCCGATGCCGCAAGTCGGGTTGCCAAATCCGATAGCTTGCCCTCATCGCCGCGCCAGAACGCTCGCACCGTATCGCGGAACTTGTCATTCCATTCCGCCCATCCGGGCGGGAAGCCGCCGACCTGATAGCCGCCTGGGCCGATATCCCACGGCTCGGCGATCATCTTTACCTGCGACAACACCGGATCCTGCATACAGCTTTGCAGGAAGCCGTGCTCCGACGTGAACCCGTCGGGCTGGCGCGCGAGGATGGTCCCGAGGTCGAAGCGGAAGCCATCGACGTGCATCTCGGTTACCCAGTATCGCAGAGAATCGGTCACCATCTGCAGCACATTGGGATTGCTCAGGTTGAACGTGTTCCCGGTACCGGTGTCGTTGATGTAGTAGCGTGGTTCGTCGGGCAGCAGCCGGTAGTATGACGCATTGTCTATACCGCGGAACGATAGAGTTGGGCCGCGTTCGTTGCCTTCGGCCGTGTGGTTGTAAACAACGTCGAGAATCACTTCGAGACCGGCGTCGTGTAGTCGTGCGACCATCTCCTTGAATTCGGAAAAGACAAACGCCGGGACAGCAGAATAACGCGGATCAGGAGCGAAGAAGCCGATCGTGTTGTAGCCCCAATAGTTCGTCAGGTGCTTTTCTAGCAAATGCCGATCGTTGACAAAGGCGTGGATGGGCAGGAGTTCGATCGAGGTAACGCCGAGTGAGCGGATATAATCGATGACCTCTTTGCGGCCGAGACCGGAGAAGGTACCGCGCAGGTTTTCCGGCACTGCGGGATGCTGCTTGGTATAGCCGCGGACGTGGGTCTCATAGAGCAGGGTGCGGTGCCACGGCACGTCGGGGCGGCGCTCACGCCCCCAAGTGAAGGCTGGATCGATCACCCGGCACTTGGGCATGTAGCGCGCACTGTCACGTCGATCGAAACTCAGGTCGCCGTCGCGCGCTCCGATCGTGTAGCCAAACAGTGCATTGTCCCACCGCAAGGCGCCGACAAAGGCCTTGGCGTAGGGATCAAGCAGCAGCTTGTGCGGGTTGAAGCGATGGCCGTTGCGCGGATCATGCGGACCATGCACGCGATAGCCGTAGATGGTACCGGGTCGCGCCTCAGGCAGATACCCGTGCCAAACTTCGTCCGTATACTCGGGCAGCTCGATGCGTTCCAGCTCTGTGCGACCGGTATCGTCGAACAGGCACAGTTCTACTTTCGTAGCGTTTGCCGAAAAGAGCGCAAAGTTAACACCCAGACCGTCCCACGTCGCGCCCCGCGGGTTAGGCGAGCCCTCGCTGACGCGCGACTTGCGGATCGCTGGCATTTATATTCTCCCCCCTGCTGTCACATCGCAATGTGGCAGCAGAGGCTGCTCACGCCAGACAATTCTTGGTCAGGTGAAACGGCCCAGCAGATAACCGATGCCGATGGCAACCAGAGCAGAGGTGATCGGCTGATCCCGGATTACGTCGCTCAGGCGCGCCATTTGTTGCTCCGCCTGACCAGCAGCTTGGTTGTACACCCCCTGCGCCTGGGTCTTTGCGTCGCCCGCGTACTCTTCCACTTTCTGCTGCACGCGACCGCCCATATCGCGAGCAGTGCCTGTGAACTCACTCATCTGGATGCCTCCTTAACGAGGCGTTAATAACGAGCAGCCGGCATTCCGGTTCCCGACCACTCAGGTGAAATTTAGGCGAAGGCCTGGTTCTCCCCAGTCCAGGGCTCCCAGGCGCCCGGTCGCCGACAGAGTGACATAGGCGGTGCGCAGCTCGGGGCCGCCGAAGCAGATGTTGGTGGGGAATTCATCCGGCATGGCGACCTGCCGCACAACGTTGCCGTTGGGTGCGATGACGGTGATGCAGCCGGCATGCAGGGTGGCCACGGCGACGTTGCCGCTCGCCTCAACGGCCAGGCTGTCGAAGCGTTGGAATCCTCCGAGGCCAGCGATGATGCGGCCACCGTGTGGCGACGGCCATCCCTGCTTGTTCACCACGCCAGGCGATTCGATATCGAACGCCCACAGGCGGGCCGGCTCGGTGTCGGCGACATACAGGACCTTGCCGTCGGGTGACAGGCCACATCCATTGGGGCTGAGGATCGGATACGCTACTTCGACGACCTTCGAGCCATCGGGCAATGCGTAATAGAGGCCGCCGTGGTCGCGCGTGCGGGCGAAGCGCTTGCCGAGATCGGTGAAATAGAAGCCGCCGTGTGTGTCGAACACCAGATCGTTGGGCGCAGACAGCTTGTGACCGTTGACATGCGTGTAGAGTACCCGCGTGTCGCCTGTCTTCGGATCGATTCGCTGAATGCAGCCGCCGTCGTAGTCGTCGGCCGGCCCTATTGCCATCCAATGGCCGGCTGGATACTTGCCGCCGCCGTTGTTGCAGCAATAAAGCGCGCCATCCGGACCGAGCGCGAGGCCGTTCGGGCCGCCACCTGCATTGCCGATCTTTGCGCGCGCACTATCGGGGCCGATACGTGTGCAGCAGCGTCCGGCGATTTCTGTCAGGATAATGGCGCCGTCGGGCATGGCAACGGGGCCCTCGGGAAAGCCAAAATTGCTTGCCACGATGCGCACGTCTGCCATGTTCAATCCCCCACGATTATCGACAGCAAGTCTGACGCCTGCGGCGCTGGCGTCAACCGGTCGCGCGCGCCACGTCGACGGCGACTGGTGCCTCCTCGCCCAGTGTGTGACGGGTCATGGCGAACGACACGACTGCACCGATCAACGCGAGCACTCCGGCGAGCATGAAGGCGGAGGCGAAGCTACCGGTCGCACTGACAATGTAGCCTGTCACGATCGGTGCGAGCAGGCCAAATGTATTGCCGCCGAGCACCATAAAGGCGAAAGCGCGTCCGCTATCGGCTGGTGAGCGCAACAGATCGTTGCACAGCGCAGCGTTGGTCGCGGTGGCTGTATTGCCGAAACTCACCGGGAAGATGGTCAGGATGATGACGAGAGTGAGGGAGTCCACAAACGGGATCGCCATGCCAAGTGCGCAGAGCAACAGACATGCTACGACGACCATTCGCCTTGCGCCCTGGTGCATCGTCTGTTGGGTCAACATCCGACCGCCAATCCAGTTGGTCAGGATGATGATGGCGGCGCCGATCAGGAAGGGCACCGAGGTGAACAGGCCGGACTTCACAATGGAGAGTCCGCGCGCGGTCTGCAGATAATTCGGCAGCCAACTGAGATAGAGATAGACCGAATAGACGGCAGTGCCTTGTGAAATGGCGAGGCCCCACATCGATGGCGAGCGCAGCAGGCCACGATAGCCGACGCCGCCCGCAGCCATTACCTCGCCGGCGTGGCGTTCGTTTAGGATGCGCTGACGTTCGGGTTCAGGGATCCAGCGCGTCTTTTCTGGCGTAGAGACAAGAGCGCTCCACACGACGACCCAGATGAGGCCCACGGCACCGGTGACAAAGAACGACATGCGCCATGATGTCGCACTGATGAGCCACGCCACGAGGGGCGCGCTAAGTGCAGGACCAAGCAGCGTTCCGGCCTGGATGCAGCCGACGGCGATGCCGCGTTCAGTGTAGGGACCCCAGTCGCGCACCGCGCGGTAGCTGACCGGGAAGGTCGGTGCCTCGCCCGCGCCAAGACCGAGACGGGTCAGCAGCATGGTAACGAAACCAGTTGCCGTGCCGCTGAGCATTTGCGCGATCGACCAAACCGTGGCGCCGATCGTGGCCATGCGGTGAGCACCAAGGCTGTCCACCAGGCGGCCGCTTGGCAACATCATGACGACGTAGGCCCAAAGGAAGGAGGAGAACAGATAGCCAAGTGCGACAGGCGAAAGAGCGAACTCCTGCGCGACTGAGCGGCCAGCAACCGACATATTGATGCGGTCAAGGTAGCAAATGATGTTAAACAGAAAGAGCAGGAAATACACCCAATAGCGCCGGTGAGTCATCGGCGGGTCTCCGTTGTCTTGTCGTTCCGCGAATACGATAGGCGTCCCGGATCGGAGTAGCCAGACGCGGCGTGGTTATTGCATGGCCGCCGAATACGGCCAGATCAGTTTTCCCGACTGCAGTTCCTGTGGCAGCAGCACGACCTCTTTCGATGGATCCTTGAACTGCTCCAGATCGTTGCCTTTGATGCCCTGGAACTGGGTCCATACGACACGCGGTGCGGTCCACTCACCATCCTTGCCGAACGTTACGTCGCCGATGATCGTATTGAACGTGTGGCTTTTGAAGTAATCGGCGAGTTTGCCATCGTCGATGCTCTGTGTGGCTTCGATCGCTTGTGCCATCAGCTGCATGCGTGCATACGCCCACGGTGGCAGGAAATAGCCCAGGGGATCGACGCCTTCGTTGACTGCCTTGGCCTGATATCGGTTGAGGAAGTCGAGTACACCGGGAAACTGCATGGTGGGCGCCGGCAGCCAGTTCTCGTTCACCACAATGCCGTTGAGTAGCGGCCCAAGCTGCGTCTTTAGCGCAGTGGTCTGAAGCCCAACCATGGCGCCGCCGAACAGCATTGCCTTCAGTCCGATTTCGTTCGCGGCCCGCAGGATGCCCGCGGTGTCGGGCGGGTACGATGCGACGTAGACCACGTCCGGATTTGCTGCCCGCACTGCGCGGACCACAGGCGTGTAATCGGCGGTTGTTGGCGGATAGCTGGCGTCGTACACGATACGCAGCCCGACCGCTTTGGCGTTGTCGCGTGCGCCATCCGAGGCGTTCTTGGCAAACTCGGCGTCTGCGGCCACGATTGCGACCGTCTGCGGTCTTGGGTTCTGTGCAACCGCCAGTTCGAAGTAGCCGCTGGAAAAGGCGTGCTTCGGATCCGGCCCTGTCGGCAACATGGAGAAGTAGCGCGGAAAGCGAAATTCGGTGTTCACCGCGAGGCAGAATAGGCTGACGAACAGCTTGTTGTGCGCGATCGCCACGGGCATTGCCGGGGCGGTCATGTTGGTGGAATAGCCCGAGACGATCAGATCGACGTGGTCGACGTCGAGCAGCTTCGTGTAGATGCCCGGTACATTCGCGGCACTGCTTTGGTTGTCGTAGAACAACAGCTTCACTGGCCTTCCCAGCAGGCCACCTTTGGCATTGATCTCGTCGGCCCAGATCTGAGCTGCCAGCACACCCGACTTACCCACCACCGCCAACCCGCCGGTCAATGCCTCAGCAAAGCCTATGGTGATCGGTTCGGCTGCTCTAGCTGGCGCAGCGGAGGCGACCAGCAGCCCAAGCAGCATCGCCATGGTAGAGCGCATTGTTGCTTCCCCTTTGCGCGTCGCGGCTCGGTTGAGCTTATCGGTTCAACCGAGGTGACGCCATTGGGTGGCAACAGCGTTCCTGAAGCGGCGGTCGTAAATGATCGCCCCCAGCCCGACGCGGTCAGCCCGCCGCCACAGCGTGGCTGTGCGGCCTGCGCGCAGCCTATCATCCACCAGAGTGACCGCTTCTGTTCCCACGAAAATTCGCAGGGGCACTCTGATTACCCTGCAGGATTAGCGCCAGATCCGCTGACAGCGGCGTGGATGACCAGGGCGTTTATGTGAACAGGTCGATCCCAGCGCCAAGCCTTACCTAGCTATTCGAGTGGACATACAGGTACGCGCTGCCACTGGCCGGATCGGTGCCGAAGCTTACCGAGAGCCGCCCATTGCTGAGATCGGAGCTGGTAAAGCCGGCTAGCGTCAATGACGCCGTGGGTTTGCCCGCTGCCGTGGCGTGCAGCGTCAAACCGGTGAAGCCGGCTGCGCCTTGCCCATCCATCCAATTGAGGCCGAAGTCCTGTGCAGTGACCCCCCAGATTGTCGCTGCATCGCCTGCATGGAAATTATTGACCGTGCTCCAGATGTCCGCCGTTGCTGCACGATCATCTACGAAGAACGTATCCGTCCCGCTGCCGCCCGTGAGGAAGTTCGATCCAGTACCACCATCCAACACGTTAGTGCCACTACTGACCGCAATGGCATCGTCGCCGCTGCCTGAATGGACGAACCAGTTGGGCGTCGCCGTTGCAATGTTTAGATTGTGGCTTGTGAGGTTGATATATTCGTTCTGGAGATTGGTAACAGGCCCCGTATAGGCTTTAGCCACTATAGCCACGGGTTGGCCGGTAGTGGTGTCGAAGCCGCTCACAGCGGTGGGTTTGATTGCCAAGATGCCAGGGGGGTTGACTGCCGCGCCGGTCAGAACCGCCGCATTGCCCGCCTGATCCTTCACCGTCGCGCCATTTAGATTGACAGCCGTTACCGCCAAATCGGATGTGTCCTGACCGCCTGCAACGGTATAGCCGAACGTCAGTGCGTTAGTTCCCGATCCAGATACGTACGTGGCGGTGCCGCCGTTGTTGAGAGACAGTGTCGGAGTGCCGCCGGATGTACCTACCAGCACCGTCTCGCTAAAGTTGAGCGCCAAGCTTACTGGCGCGCCAGCACCGAGTATCGCATCTGAGGGGGTCGCTGCTACCGACGTCACTGCGGGGGCAGTGGTGTCGAGACCGAGTGAAACTTCTCCATAGCCCGCAATTGTCGACGTCACCACGCTAAAGGTGATAGCGTTGGGACTGGTCAGCGGGATTGCATCGAGCTGAGCGCCGCCTGCACCCGCGACGATCAGCGCGCCGCTCTGCAAGCTGACACCGGTCGACGTCTGGCCCTTGAAGAACAGGTTCAACTGGGAATTCGGGTTCGCCAGGGTCACCGCTCCCTTGAACGTTCCCGGCGAATCCAGAATGAGAGTTGCGACGTCGCCTGGGTCTTCGACGACGGTGACAGACTGCGAGGTCGCCGCATTGATCTCCAGCGTTGAGCTGTTGTGGATTTCGAGATTCCCTGTGCCGGAAATCGTGCTGCCTTGCACTACGACAGGACCGAGTGCCAGGCCGGGGCGGCCACCGTCCGCCAGAATCATACCGTTGTTAACAAGATTGGTGACGTCGTACGTGCCACCGCCGCCGATCGCCACACCAGCGGCGACGGTCATGCTTGGCGTCGTCACCACCCCGTTGGAACCACCGATCAAAGCACCGTTCTCGTCGGTGGAAGTCAACACGATAGACTGTAATGCCGTCAGACTACCACCACCGCCGAGGCCGATCTCAGGGCTGCCGCCGACGATGACCTGTCCAGCAGAAATCCCGGTGCCGCCAACGCTGAGGCTGCCCACCGTGATGGCGCCCCCATTGATGATGTTCGCATCATTGGCAGGGCTGTTGACGATCGCCGCGGCGGTGCCGTCGTTCGGGACACCAAGTGGCGACCAGTTTGTTGCATCGGTCCAGTCGCTGCTGGTGCCACCAACCCAGGTGAACGTTGCCAAGCCAATCTCCCATCACAGTGGCGCGGTGAACTTCAATGATCCCGCATCATCTTGTCAGCCGCGAAAAAAGCGGCGGACCCTACCCGGCATACGTCCGGATCAGCAATCAACCATAGGTAGTTTTCTCGCCACTGTGATAATTCCGCTTGTGAGTGAAATTGCGTGTTGTCAAACCGCAACACTGCTAAGTTTCGGTTGCCATTCGCGCGGGAACTACGACCTGAACGTGTCCCATTTTCGACATTGCCGTTGGCAACAGCAGAGTGGTTGCATCCGGTCGCGCGGCCGGGCGGCAAAGTGGCTCCGTTGTTGTGCCATGGGCCTGATGCTGTTCCACGCTGCGGGAGAATGGCACAATCGGCGTAGGCACCGTCCAAGTGAGGTTACGCCATGACGAGCGCAGTGCATTGGGTCGGAACATGGGCGACAGCGCCTGCTCCTGCGGAAGGCGCTGCGTTAAGCAACCAGACACTACGGATGAATGCGCGCATCAGCATTGGGGGCGATACGCTGCGCGTGCGGCTGTCGAATGCGTATGGTGTCGGGCCGCTGACTATTGGTGCCGCGCATCTTGGGCTGCGCGATTCTGGCCCAGGAATAGTTCCGAGCTCCGATCGGGTGCTGACATTCGGCGGAGCAACATCGGCCACTATTGCGGCGGGTTCGCTGTTGCTGAGCGATCCTGTGCAAGTGTCAGTGGCGCCGTCGTCTGACCTGGTGGTCACGTTCTGGCTGCCTGAGGAGCTGCCGACAAGCTTCGGGATTACTGGACGTTATGCGCGGCAGACAAATTACATTTCGCCACCTGGCGACTTTTCTGCCGAGCCGGTGATGCCGGTTGGCCGCATCACTGACGACTGGTTCTTCTTCGTCGGCATCGACGTGATGGCATCGGCAAATACCGGCGGCATCGTTGCGCTGGGCGATTCGCTCACCGACGCCAATATCTCCACGCACGACGCATTCTGCCGGTGGCCCGATCAACTCTCCCGGCGGCTGATCGCACGCGGCGGCCGATCCATGGGGGTTATGAACCAGGGGCTCGGCGGCAACCGCATCCTACACGATATTCGCGGCGACAGCGGACTGCGGCGGTTCGACCGCGACGTGCTGGCGCAGCCGGGTGTGACGCATGTCATCGTTCTGCTGGGCACCAACGACTTGCGCAACCGCTGGGCCAAGCCTGAGGAAGAGGTGACGGTCGAGCAGATGATCGCTGGGTTGAAGCAGATGGCGCTGCGTGCCCATGCGCGAGGCATCAAAATCTTCGGCGGCACACTGATGCCCTTTGAGAACGAGACCTTTCTGGTCGGCGCCTGGACACCTGCACGCGAGGCGGTGCGACAGTCGGTCAATGCCTGGATTCGCAACGGCGGCGCATTCGATGCGGTGATCGACTTCGACGCGGGCGTGCGTGACCCGGAACACCCGACCAGCATGTTGCCGTTGTACGACTGCGGCGATCATCTACACCCGAGCGATGCCGGCTACAACCGGATGGGCGATATCATCGATCTGGCGCTGTTCGACTGACGATCAGCTGAGACTCCCTGGATAGTCGCGCCAAATGCTCGGCTCCAACTTGAGGTATTCATCGGCCGGATAGGTCGCTTTCCAGTATCGTGCACATTCCATACTTGAAGGATTCCATACCCCGGGATACCTGCGCACCTGAGCCAGGAAGTCCTCCAGCAATTGCAGCCTGTGCGCCCATCCTACCATGCCCGGATGCAGCACCATGCTGAACTGCCGTTCCCGCTTGTACTGCGCGTTGAATTCGGCCCGCCAATTGCGGAACAGATCGTCAGCGTGCTCCAGACCCGTACCACGGCGTGGAAACAGCAGGAACCACTGGTCGTCGAAGTGGTAGTAATACGGCAAAGTCAGAAGTGCCCGACGCGAAGCGAAGTCGGTGACCCAATAATGCGGCAGATCATCTGCCAGGCCATTCCCCATGTACTCATAACCGGCGTCAATCAGCAAATCCATTGTTTGCGGGCTGATTGTGCCTCCGGCAAACGGATCCGCCTGCCGCGGCAGACAGAACCAGCCGGCGGGACGCTGTCCGGTCGCTCGTGTCAATATGTCGGTCGCCAGCTCAAGCCGTTCCTTTTCCTCGATCGCGCTCAAGCCGCTGACGTCCTCGTGCTTCAGGCCATTGCCTGCGATCTCGTGCCCCTCCGCCAGCAGGTCACGCAGCCGTTCCGCCCGCAACTGCGCGATGACGCCTGGGACGGCGAATGTCGCCTTGAGGTCGAAGCGACGGAGCAGAGCAACAAGCTGGTCAAGTCCGTCGTGGGCAGCAAAGTAGGCGTCCGGATGCATCAGGTCTGCGGCGCGGATCCCTTCGGGGCCGCGCGCCACGCTGAGATCCACCGTGAGGGTGAAGCAGCATCGGTTGCCCTCGGGCCAGCGCACTTCGTCGTCGCGCAGAGCGATCTCGTCCGAGATCGTGTAGTCTTGTTTCCACGGCATTACACAGCCTCCTTGACGGGGTGGTGCGCAAGGCAGTGACGTGCCACATCCTCACAGGTAGCAAACCACACGCCCGGCAGCGTCTTCATCCTTGTGATCAGCCGGTCCATCATCTCGATGCGCAATGCGCGGCCGGAAACGAACGGGTGCACGACAACATTGAGGTAGCCCCCGACCTGGTACTGCTGCCAGAACGCTGCCCACCACAGATCGAACACCCGGTCCGGATCGGTAATCCGCTGCGCCGCGTTGCCGCTGCCCAACCAGGCGAAGCTGTAGAACATCGCGTCATCGATGGCATAATGGAATGGCAGGTTCAGCATCGGATTGGCGCCAGAGGCGTCGCGCACGTAGTACGGCCGATGATCGGCAGAGTCCTCCGAGACGTATAAAAATCCTTCCTTCCGCAGCAGTTCAAAGGAATGCGAACTTCGCGTTCCCACCGGCCGCCGTCCGGCAATCGCCTCCAGCGCTGCCGCGGTCTTCAGCAGGTGGTCACGTTCCAGGGCAGGGTCCTTGGGCACGTGGTGTTCCCACATGTGATCGGCAATTTCGTGCCCGCTGCGCGTCACCGCGCGCAGTGCCTGCGGATACAGCTCACATATCCTGCCTGGCGTGAAGATCGTGGCTTTGATGCGATGCGAAGTCGAACAACTCGATCAGCCGCCAGATGCCTACACGTCCCCCGAACTCACCTTTGGCAAGCTGCATGGGCGGCTCGTTCAGCAGTCGGCGCAGCAGCATGGCGTCGAAATCGGCGGTAAAGTTGACCGCGATGCGAGCACCGTGGGGCCATATCAAATTGGGAATACGTTGGTGACGCACGTCGTATTGCCGCGCTGCGGCACAAAGCTCGTCGATCTCCTGTTCGAGCTGACTGGTCATGCTCCTGGTGCCCCTTTGTAACACACCACTCTTACCACACCTGTTGACTTCATCCGCAGCCACGTCCCACAGTTTCTGGCTACGGCGAACAGCCGCTATAACAGGAGGTGAGCTTGGGGGCGTTGCTGAAATGGAGCGCCGGCGTTGCGCTGCTTTGCGCGTCGCAGGCCGCAATGGCCGCGACGGTCGGCCCGGTCACTGATGATCTTGGCGTCATCCGCATTGCCAAGGGCGCACCGATTCAGATTGGCGCCTACTGGGTTTTATCCGGTGCCGACACCGCCCTCGGCCTTGACGAGAAACGCGGCGTTGAGATTGCGTTCAAGGACGTGGGAGGCAAGCTTCTCGGCCACCCGCTGAAGCTGAATGCGGAGGACGATGGCTGCAATGCCGAAGGCGGCCAGACTGCGGCTACCAAGCTGGCGGCCAATCCGCAGACCGTGATCGTGCTTGGTCCTGCCTGTTCGTCCGCCGCCACGCCCGGAGCGCCGATTCTCTGGCAGCAGGGGATCGTCGATATCTGTACCGCCTGCACCGCTCCCGCGCTCACCGCCCCAACGCGCAAACCAGAATATGACGGCTTTGCGCGCACGGTGTTCAGCGACAGCGAACAGGGCAAGGCGGATGCGACGTATATACACAACGTCCTCAAGGCGCCGTCGGTGGTCACCATTCACGATGGCAGTCCATATGCGCAGCAACTGCAACAGGTGATGGCTGACAACTTCAAGCAAATGGGCGGCAAGGTGCTGTCGCAGGAAGCGATCGCGCCGACCGACGTCGATATGAAGCCGCTGCTGACACGCATCGCCAGCGAAAAGCCGGACCTGATCTACTTCCCCGTCTTCACCGCTGCTGCGGCGCAGATTGTCCGGCAAGCCAGAGGAACGCCGGGGCTGGAGAAGACCAAGCTGATGGGCGGCGGTTCGCTGCTGTCGGCCGACTTTATCGAGGCAGCGGGTCCCGCGGTCGTTGGCTTCATCATCGGCTACCCTGATCTGTCGCCGGAGGCGATGGGCCAGAATTATCCCAAGTTCGTCGATGAGTACAAGAAGGCCTACAACGAGGCGCCGATCTCGGGTTACCACGCCAACGCCTATGACGGCGCGATGCTGGCCATAAAGGCGATCGAGAACGTCGCCAAGACCGACAAGGACGGCAACCTCTATATCGGCAAGAAGGCACTGCGAGACGCGGTGTTTGCCATCAAATTCGACGGCATCAGCGGTCCGATCGCCTGCGATCAGTACGGCGAATGCTCGCAGTTCAAGCCGTCGGTGCTGGAGTTCACCTCATCCGACCCGAAGACATTCGGCGTCGGCAAGAACCCGAAGAAGATCTCGCCTTAGGTGGTCAGCCGCAACATCGCCCGACTCAATGCGGTCGATGTGGTTCTGTGGGGGCTGCGCATCGGTGTCGTAGCCGTCGTGGTCATCGGTACCGTCGGCACGCTGATCAAGGGTCGCTACAACGCGGCTCAGTGGTTCGACTTCGTCATGTTCGGCCTGACCATCGGCAGTATCTACGCGCAGATCGCGCTGGGCTACACGATGGTCTACGGCGTGCTGCGGCTGATCAACTTCGCACACGGCGACATCGTGATGACCGGCGCCTTTGCCGGCTATTTCGTTGCCATGCCCCTCGACCGATCGGGCTTCCTAGAGGACCAGCCGGTGGTTGCGATGGCGGCGGTCCTGCTGGTCGCCGTTATCGTCTCAACCAGTATAGCCGTCTTGACGGAACGGATCGCATATAGGCCATTTCGCCGTGTCGTTGGACTGGCGCCGTTGATTTGCGCGATCGGCGTGTCGTTCTTCCTGGAGCAGACGTTCCGCGGCATGTTCGGTTCCGCGGTGAAGTCTTATCCCGATCCGCCGTGGCAACGCGCAGCCTTCCATGTGCTTGGCTTCAACGTCCCGCGCATCGATGTGCTGGTGATCGGCCTTGCATTGTTGTTCATGGGCTTGCTGTACCTGGTCGTGCAGCGCACGCGCATGGGCACTGCGATGCGGGCGGTGGCCGAGGACGGCGAGGCGGCGGCACTGATGGGCATCGACGTGAACAAGGTGGTGGTGTTCACCTTCGTGCTCGGTGGCGCGATGGCCGGCATTGCCGGAGTGTTCTACGCATTCGTCTACAAGCAGGTCTATTTTCTGATGGGGTTTACGCCCGGCATCAAGGCGTTTGGCGCCGCGGTGCTTGGTGGTATCGGCAACATTCCCGGTGCCATGTTGGGCGGCTTCTTCCTGGGCATGGTGGAATCCGTCGGACCCACGCTCTTCCTTGACGGGATCGGTATTCCAGCGCCGTATCAGTTACGTGACCTGATCGCTTTCACCCTGCTGATTATGGTGCTGATCTTCCGGCCACACGGCCTGCTGGGCGAGGCGCTGGCGAGAAAGCGCGCGTGATGCGGCGCGCTGCACTGATCGGTCTCTCATTCGGCGCCGGCGCAGTGCATCTGGCGGCCGTGGGCGTGCTGCTCGCGATGCACCAGCGCTGGATCATCGTCGATGCGCTGACGCTTGGGCAAGCCGCACTGCTGCTGCTCGCCGGCGGTGCCGGTGCGATGGCGCAGCGCCCGGTTTTCGGTGCGGTGGCCGGAGCCGTCACGGGTGTGCCGTTGGCTGCGCTGTTGGCAGTGATGTCGCTGGTGCCGCTGAATTCAGTCTTCATCGCGCTGTCGCACGATCTGCTCGACATGCTCACATTGGGCCTTGGCCCTGCGGCTGGTGTCGGAATCCTGATTGGCGGCGGCGCGATTGCCGGTCTCGTCGGCGCGCTGTTGCGAAATAGCTCCCCTATAATGCGGCGCGCGGTTTTTCCGGGGGCGATCTCAGTCGCGGTCGCGGGCGTGTTTCAAGAGCTGATCCAGCTCATGCTGCAGCAATACGAAGGACCTGTCGGCGACTTCCGGGATTTTGTCTACACCTGGGAAGGACTGAGCCTTCAGGGCGCCATTACGATATTCGTCCTGGCCGCTCTGTTCAGCGAGGTCTTGGGCTTCGTCTGGCGTATGCGCGCTGAACGCAATGTCGGCGGCGACCACCGCCGCGAGCGCATGATCCGAGCCGGCATCGCTTTGGCGATCCTGATTGTATTGCCTGCGGTGGCCGGCTCTTACGTTGGTCAGGTGCTGATGCTGGTCGGTCTCTACATTCTGATGGGCATGGGCTTGAACCTGGAGGTCGGCCTCGCCGGTCTGCTGGATCTCGGTTTTGTCGCGTTCTTCGCAGTCGGCGCCTATAGCACGGCACTGCTGACGGCCGGGTCGGCGCATGCGCTCGCGGAGCTGCCCTTCTGGATGGCGATGCCCATATCGGTACTGCTTGCGGTGGTCGTCGGCGTGCTGTTTGGCTTGCCGGTACTCGGCGTGCGTGGCGACTATCTGGCGGTTGCGACAATGGGCCTGGGCGAGATCGTTCGCGTGATCGTGCAGTCTGACTTTGCTGCACCGCTGCTTGGCGGCGCGCAGGGCATTCTGGAAATACCCAAGCCCCGCATTGGCAACTTCGTCCTCGGCAGCCCGGTATCGCTGTTCTACCTGACGCTCGTGGCGTCCGCGGTGGCTGCCTTTGTCGCCTGGCGTCTGGAGAACTCACGGCTGGGACGCGCCTGGGAGGCTTTGCGCGACGATGAGGACGTGGCGCAGGCACTCGGGATAAACCTGATAAGGGCAAAGCTGCTTGCCTATGGTCTTGGCGCAGCGTTCGCCGGACTGGCCGGATCGATCTTCGCGACGATGCTCACATCAGTCTATCCATCAAGCTTTCAGTTGCTGATCTCGATCAACGTCCTGGCACTGATCATCGTGGGCGGCATGGGCAGTTTGCCTGGCGTGGTCCTCGGTTCCATCGTGCTGATCGGCCTTCCGGAACTGCTGCGCGAATTCGGCGAGTATCGCTACCTGTTCTATGGCGCGGTGCTAATTGTGATGATGCGGCTTCGGCCCGAGGGGCTGTGGCCATCAGATGTCCGGCAACGGGAACTGCACGCGGCCGACGAGACACTGGCACTGGATGCCGGTACCGATGCCGTGCCAGCGCAGCCGAGATAGTCAATGACGGAGCCACTGCTTCGCTGCGATCACCTGACAATGCGCTTCGGTGGCCTGACCGCGATCGCCGACCTGAACCTTGCCGTAGAGGAACGCAGCATCCACAGCGTCATCGGGCCAAACGGTGCCGGTAAAACCACGGTATTCAACTGCATCACCCAAAATCTGCGGCCGAGTTCTGGCCAAGTGTGGTTTGCCGGTGAGCGAGTTGATGGCCTGACACCGGACCGTGTCGCCGCCGCCGGAATCAGCCGGACCTATCAGAACATCCGCTTGTTCCGAAACATCACGGCGATCGAGAACCTGCTGGTGGGAATGCATTTGCATCTGCGCTCCACTTGGCTTGGCGCGGTGTTGCGCACGCCCTTCACAATGCGCGACGAACAGGCGGCGCATGATGAGGCGATGCGGCTGCTGCATTTCGTGGGATTGCGCGGGCGCGGCGATATCCTGGCGCGCAACCTCGCCTATGGCGAGCAGCGGCGCCTGGAAATCGGCCGCGCACTCGCGACGAAGCCCAGGCTGCTTCTGTTGGATGAACCTACCGCAGGCATGAACCCGCATGAGACCTCGGACATGATGGACTTCATCCGCCAGGTCCGGACGCAGTTCGGCATAACCATTCTGCTGATCGAACACCAGATGCGGGTGGTAATGTCGATGTCGGATCGGGTCACGGTGCTGGACCACGGGGTGAAAATTGCCGAGGACCTGCCAGCGCGCGTGCGGCAGGATCCAGCGGTGATCGAAGCCTATCTCGGCAAAGCCGCCACAGCGGTGGAGTGACAGCGTGGCGCTGCTGGAGGTTGCTGACATCCATGTCTTCTACGACAAGATCGAGGCGCTGAAAGGCATCTCGCTTGCTGTCGAGGAGGGCGAAATCGTCACCTTGGTCGGCGGCAATGGCGCCGGCAAATCGACCACGCTGCGCGCGATCAGCGGCCTTCTGCATCCGCGGCAAGGCGCCATCTGGTTCGCAGGACGCTCGCTTGCCGGTCTCGGTGCGCACGAGATTGCGGCCTGTGGCGTGGTGCATATACCTGAAGGGCGGCGCATCTTTGGTCGTCTGACGGTGAGTGAGAACCTGGAACTGGGTGCCTTCACCCGGCGTGATCGGCGCGATGTGGTGGCCGACAAGGAACAGATGCTGGTGCTGTTTCCTCGTCTGCGCGAACGATTGAAACAGCTTGCAGGGACGCTGTCTGGCGGCGAGCAACAGATGCTGGCCGCAGCGCGTGCGCTGATGGCGCGACCGCGTGTGCTGTTGATGGACGAGCCGAGCATGGGGCTGGCACCGATGCTGGTCGAGCAGGTGTTCGCAACGATCAGGCGGATCAACCAGCAGGGCGTGACCATTCTGCTGGTTGAGCAGAACGCGCCGATGGCACTGGGAATCGCCGATCGGGGCTACGTGCTCGAAAGCGGCCGGATCGTGCTGGATGGTCCCGGCCGCGAACTGCTGGACGATGAGCGAGTCAGACGGGCCTATCTTGGCTAATCATGCCCTGCCGCAAGCCGCGCCTTTAAGCGTGTTCGGCCGCCAGAATGGTGATCGGATAGGCGTAATCAATACGCTCGCCAACCCGGCGCACCGGAATCCCTAGCCGATCGTCGTCGGCCGATGCAGCGAACATCTCAATGATCTTCACGTCATCGCCCGGATTGGGAAATGAGCGAGCCAACAGGTTCCTGATCTCGTCGCGCAGTTCGTAGAAGTTGGCGCGCGGGGTCGGCAATCCTGCCGATCGGAAAAGTCCCCTCAGCTCACCCAGTGCCAAGCATCGTACATGCGACGGATCGCGCAGCTTCTCTGCCCGGTTCCACTCCGCGGCTTTGGAAGGGTCGTCCGAGGCATACATGTCGATGACGACCACCCGACCACCTGCGGAGCAGACACGCACCATCTCGCGCATGACGCCAAGAGGGTCGAGGAAATGGTGCATGGAGAACCGCGTCACCACAATGTCGAATGCACCGTCGGCGTACGGCAGAGCCGTGACGTCGCCGCGGTCCCAGGTGACATTCGTAACGCCGCACTCGGCCGCGTGTTGCCGCGCGCGCTCCAGCATCGCAGGGGTCATGTCGATGCCCGTTGCGTGCCTTACGTGCGGCGCAAAGGCTGACACCACGATGCCACCACCGCATGCCACGTCCAGAAGTGTGTCGCTGGGCTTCGGTGCTGCTGCCTCAACGATCATTCGGAGCGCGTTGGCGTCCTTGATGGGCG
Source organism: uncultured Alphaproteobacteria bacterium (assembly GCA_963850535.1). GTDB lineage: Bacteria > Pseudomonadota > Alphaproteobacteria > Acetobacterales > Acetobacteraceae > JAMXLO01. The sequence goes on from CAWKMC010000010.1 coordinate 207,131, forward strand.
CCGCGGTACTGAACGGCATCGCCTGCCGACTGAATTGATCCAGGATCCGTTCCTGATGACTGGTGTCGCTCATAGCCGATATATCCGTTTCGCCGTTTCGTAGAATAGTGCGTGCTTCTCATCGTCGGACGCGCCGGCGGCAATGCGCTTGAAGGCGTTCCACAGGGCGACCCAGCCGATCCCCATCTTTTCCACTGGAAAGTTGCTCTCGAACATGCATCGCCGTGCACCGAACAGGTCGATGCAGGTCTCCATGTATGGGCGCCAGGCGGCCGCCAGCTCCTCCGAACTTATAGGTCGCTGCGCCGCCTTGTAGTCGTACAGCGCGGCCCGCATCATCATTCCGCCCAGTTTCATGGTCACGTTGGGACACTTCGCCAATTCGGTGATGGACGCCTTCCACGCAGCGTACACCTCATCCCGCTTCCCAGCATAGGGGCCATAACCCAGCACCCCGCCGACGTGTCCAACGATGATATTCGTGCTGGGGTGAGCACGTGCAAGGTCGATTACATCCGCAAGTTGCGTAAAGAATACCCATGCGTCCAACGACAAGCCGAGCGCCGACAATCGCGCAAGCCCCGCCCGGAAGTCGCCGCGCCGATAGATGTCGGGACCTGGAGCTCCGTTGCCGATGATCGGATCGGCGTCCCAGTTGCCGGAATGCCGGACCCCGCGGAACCGCCCACCCGCCGCACGAATGTGCGCCTCCAGCACCGGCTCGACGCGATCGCCCAGCATCAGGTCAGCAAATCCGACAATTCCGGCGCCGACCCTGGTGGTGCCATAAGCGCCGCTGTCGCTCATGGCAGCTACGCCGGCGACGAACTCGGTTTCCCCGACGGGCCGGAACTCCTCGGGTCCGCCCTTGCGGTACATCGCATGGCATTGCAGGAACACAGTGGCAGCAACGTTGTGGCCCGGCCAAGGTCGTCGAGCAACTCGTGCAACAAGTATCGATGATCGGGACGCTGCCAAAGGTGATGGTGAGTATCAATAATTGGCAGGGTCGGTTCGATAACAACCTCCTCGGTCGCACTCGCCAGCCAAGCTTCGTCCGGCGGATATATACGGCCGAACCGGGTCGACTGGCTGGCAACTGCCATGGACGCCTCCAATTACTGCGTGCTCCCCTGTAGCACGGCAGGGGGAAGGCAGCGACTGCAACCGGTATTTCGTTGCGTCTCGCGAGCTTTCCGTTCCATCTCACGGCGAATTGGAGTATGCCTCACGGTGTTATAGCGGCGTCTCCGGGGCGTCCCGCTTCCGAGATTGGAGGCTTTGATCGACCAGAACAGTCACTCCCGGGGCGATAGGCGCGCCAAGGTGCCCGCCCAGAGCCGTGCCTTTCGCCAGCTCAGCCGGGTGACGATTGTTATTGCTGCGATGATTCTCATTGCATTGGCATGGATAGGCGCCCGCGATGCGATTCGCGCGCATAGTGCCGAAGCGCTCGCGCGCGTGCAGGCGGAAGCGCAGGAAAGAGCGTTTGCTTTCGAAGAGGAGTTGCACCGCGAACTATTGTCGCTGGATCAAACGCTGCGCATCCTCGAGTACGAATGGCAACGCGACCCCGATCACTTCGATCTGACGGAGCGCGCCAAGCAGGTCGTGGTAATCTCCGAGGTGTCGCTGCAGATCTTCATTGCCAGCGCGCAAGGTCGGGTGCGCACCAGTACCAGGCCGGCCATCCTCGGCACCGACGTCAGCAACCGCGATTACTTCCGTTATGAGGCGTCGTTGCCGGCGGACGACGGCAGGATGTTCGTCGGCGAACTGACCCAGGGCCAGGTCACACGACTGTGGCAGCTCAATCTGGTTCGCCGTCTTGACCTGCCAGACGGCCGCTTCTCGGGCATCGTCGCGGCGTCGTACGACACCAACTCATTTGCCCGGTTCTACCGAGGGGTCAATGGCGGTTCGGGTGATCTGATCGCTGTCGTCAGTATGCGGGATGGCAAAGCGTGGACGATGGCCGGCCCTGGACAGCCAGCCTCTGTGATCGACCTCAGCAATAGCCCGATCTTCAACGGAATGCGCAAGCGTGCCGAAGGTAATTGGACGGGCGTGTCGCCGTTGGATGCGGTCGATCGTATCTATGCGTTCGCGACTGTGCCGGACTACGGGCTCACCGTCGCCGTCGGCACCGATCGCAACGAGGCGATGGCTGACGCAGCAACGTGGGAACACACGGCGCTGGTGTTTACCAGCGGCATCACCGGCCTGATCATCCTGCTCGCGGTTGTGCTGCTGCGCGCGCAGATCGCCGTCCAGCGCCGGAACGAGACGCTGGCGCACGAGAGGGCAATCCTGGAGGCCACGCTCACCGGCATGAGTGACGGCATCATGATGGTCGATAGCGAACTTCGACTGATGGCATGGAATCCGCACTTCCCCGAATTCACTGGCGTTCCGCGAGAGATCCTGCGTGTCGGCCTTCCCATGGAGGATATTCTGCGCGGCCAGGTTGCCGCCGGGGAATTCGGGCCGGTCGACGTCGAGGCGGAGGTAGCGCGGCGCATGGCGTCGCTGAACTCCGGGACCTCGATGGGCACCATCGAGCGACCGCGGCCCAGCGGACGTCAGCTTGAAATCAGGCGCAATCCGCTGCCCGGCGGCGGCTTCGTCACATTGTATACCGACGTAACGGCACGCCGGCAGACTGAAGAACGGCTGCGTCAGGCGCAGACCATGGCCGCGGTCGGCCGACTGACAGCCGGAGTGGCGCACGATTTCAACAATCTCCTCGCGGCGATTGCGGGTAACGCCGAAATCCTGCACGAACAGTTGCGCATTCATACGGATCATGCGCAGCGATTGGCCGTCATCCTGCAGGCGGCCAGCCGAGGGAGCGAGCTGATACGGCGGCTGCTGGCATTCTCTCGCAGGCAGCCACTTACGCCTGCCCTGGTGGATCTGAACAAGGTGCTCCAGGGCATGGGTGGGCTGCTGCGAGCCACGCTCGGCCGCAAGGTCAAAGTTGAGACGAAGCTTTATGCAAAACTGTGGCCGGCCTTGATCGATCCGGTGCAGATTGAGCACGTGATCCTCAATCTGGCGATCAATGCGCGTGACGCGATGCCTGATGGCGGTACACTGACCATCTCAACCGCCAACACCACCTTGGGCGACCACGATGCCGTGGTCGACCTGCCGGGCGGTGACTACGTCGCGTTCTCCGTCAGCGATACGGGTACCGGCATGACCGAGGAGGTGCAGCGCAACGCTTTCGAGCCTTTCTTCACCACCAAGCCGCCCGGACAGGGTTCCGGGCTTGGCCTCTCGCAGGTTTATGGTGTCGCGAGCCAGTCCGGCGGCAGCGTGCAGATCGACAGCGCTTTAGGTCATGGGACGACCGTCAGTGTGCTGTTTCCGCGTGCAGTGCCGGAAGCAGATCCCGACGCCATATCCAGCCTCGAACGTGCAGCGCAGGCCAAGCGCCCACCGGAAGACGGTGTGCGACAGCGCACGGTCTTGGTGGTCGATGACGAAGCCGATTACCGTGACACCGTCGAAGCGCTTCTGGCAGGCAGCGGTTTCGTGCCAGTCATGGCAGAGAATGCGGAAGTGGCGCTGCGTCTGATCGATGGCGGCTTGGACTTTCACCTGCTGCTGGTCGACGTCGCCATGCCGGACATGAACGGCGTCGAACTGACGCGCAAGGTGAGGGCAAGCCGGCCGTCGGTGCCGGTGGTCTTCCTTGCCGGCGACGACGAGTGGATCAGCGGCGAGCGCTGGGTGCTGATGAAGCCATTCCTCACCCGCACGCTGATCGACACCGTACGTGCTGCGCTCGGTCTGACCCAGGAGAAGGATGCGGTCCGACAGAACCGGCCACAGACAGTGTGAGTGACACGCTACGTTGCGTCCCGACTAATTCAACTGATTTTCGTGCTGATCGGGGTCAGCGTGGTGGTGTTCGTGACCATGCACGTGCTGCCGGGCGATGTAGCCCAACTGCTGCTTGGCGAGCATGCGACCAACGAGCAGTTGCATCGGTTGCGCGAGCAGCTAGGTCTCAATCAGCCGGTCTGGGTACAGTACGGGCGCTTTATGCTGGCAGGCGTGCACGGCGATCTCGGCATCTCGGTTCAAACCAATCACCCGGCACTGAATGACGTACTCACCGCATTCCCGGTGACGCTGCAACTGGCGCTTGCATCCCTGCTGCTGGCCAGTCTCCTTGGTATCCCGATCGGCGTGCTGTCCGCGGTGCGGCGCGGCTCACGTTTTGATGCGGTGGTGATGACGCTGACCTTGTTCGGGGTCTCAATGCCAATCTTCTGGTTGGGCCTGATGCTGCTGCTGCTGTTTGCCGCTGGTCTCGATTGGCTGCCGGTCGGGGGGCTGATGCCGGTGGGGCTTGATCCTGCGCGCATCACTGGCATGAGTGTGATCGACAGCCTGCTGTCTGCGAACCCCAGCATGGTCTTCGCCAGCCTCCGCCACATGGTGTTGCCTGCGGTTACTCTGGCGAGCGTGCCGCTGGCACTGATTGCACGGATCACGCGAGCAGAAGTGCTGTCCGCCGCAACCGCCGATCACGTGCGCACTGCGCGGGCCAAGGGCGTGGCGGAATCTCGGGTCATTCTGCGCCACGTGCTGCGCAATGCGGCGATCCCAATAGTAACGGTCATCGGCCTGCAGGCTGGCCTCTTGCTGTCAGGTGCGGTGCTGACCGAGACGATCTACTCGCTTCCCGGCCTGGGTCGGCTAATGGTCGACTCGATTCTTTCGCGGGATTATCCCGTGGTGCAGGCAGGTGCGCTGTTCATCGCGCTGGTGTTCGTGCTGGTCAACCTCGCCGTCGACATTCTGTATGCCGCGCTGGACCCGCGGATCAGCCACGCGTGAACCAGACGCCAGGTATCCTTGCCCGTGCGCTGCGGCGGAGCGGCGCGCGGTTTGGTCTGGCGATCGCCGTGCTGTTCCTGCTGATCACCCTGTTCGCGCCGCTGCTGGCGCCGTCAGATCCTTACGAGCAGGACCTCTCCAGTGCGCTGTCCCCTCCATCGACGCTGCACTGGTTCGGCGCGGATCAGTACGGCCGCGACACGCTGAGCCGAATCCTCTACGGCACGCGCACTGCTCTGCTGGCGATCATCGTCGCCGATGGGCTTGCGCTGGTGCTGGGTGGCTCGCTTGGTCTGGTCGCCGGATACCTTGGCGGCAAGGTGGACGCCCTGATCATGCGGCTGGTCGATGTGCTGCTGGCGTTTCCGTACCTGCTGTTGGCGCTGATCATCGTCGCAGTGCTGGGTCCGAGCCTGACCAACTCGGTGATCGCGATCGGGGTTATCTATACGCCGCAATATGCACGCCTGATGCGCGGCCAGGTACTGAGCGTGCAGGCCGCCGACTTTGTCGTTGCGGCACAGGCGATCGGCGCAGGCCGCTCGCGGGTCATGTTGCGGCACGTGCTGCCGAACAGCTTTACTCCGGTGCTGGTGCTGGCAACGCTGCAGTCGGGTGCTGTGGTGGTGGAAACCGCTGGTCTGTCTTTTCTCGGATTGGGCGCCCAGCCTCCGTCACCCGACTGGGGCGCCCTGCTCGCGGAGGGCCATGCCTATTTCCTCACCGCCTGGTGGATCGCCACGTTTCCTGGCCTGGCGATCTTCTTGGTGGTGGTAGGTTTCAATCTACTCGGCGACGCACTGCGCGACGAATACGACCCACGGCTCCGCGTGCGATAGCCTCGACATCACTTCTCGATCGACACTTGCTCCATGTCGAAGAACATCTGCGTTGGGTTGAGCCGGAATCCCTTCACCTCGGTCCGTGCCGCGCGCACCTGGAGCACCGAGTTCACGAACACCCATGGTGCATCGTCCGTGATCTGTCGCTGCAACGTCTCGTACATCGCCACTCGCTTGTCGTGGTCCGGTTCGCGTGCGGCGTGGTCCATCAGCTTGTCAACATCGGGGTTTTTATAGTGCTCGGTATCGCCCACCGGCATCTGGCTCGAGTTGAACAGCGCATTCAGGAAATTGTCGGGGTCGCCGTTGTCGCCGCTGAACCCGGTGATGAACAGCCCCTGATACTTGCCCGAGCGCACCGTTGCGAGGAACGCGCCGATGTCGAGCTTGCGCACGTCCGCCGCGATGCCAACCTTCTGCAGGTAGCCCTGCAATGCCACAGCTAGATCCGGGCCGGCCGGGTTGTAGCCGCGGGGCGTGCTGTAGGCGAGCAATTCGACCTTTAGCCCGGGCTTCACGCCCGCTGCTGACAGCAGTTCCTTCGCTTTGGCAGGATCATACGGATATCCGGTCATCGTCCTATCGAAGCCCCACTGCGCTTCCGGTAGGGGCGAAACCATGGCGGTGGCCAGTCCGCTGTACAGCGCCTTGTTGATGGCGTTCTTGTCCACCGCATAGTTCAATGCCTGCCGGACGCGCTTGTCGGTGAATGGCGGTACCTCATTCGGCATCGCCATGCCGTTCACCGCCAGACCCGGCTGTGTCAGCAGCACCAGGTTGTGGTCCGCACGAATCGACGGGATCACTGGCGTGGCCACATCACCCATGATCTGCACATCGCCTCGCTTCAGCGCGAGCAACGCCGCCTGCGCGTCCGGATATTCCTTGAACACCAGGTGATCGACCTTGGGCTTGCCCTTCCAGTAGTCGGGGTTCGCGTCCAGCGCGACCTGGTCGCGCTCGCGCCATTCGCGGAAGATGAACGGTCCGGTGCCGACGGGGTGGTTGCGGAATTCCTTGCCATACTTGGCTGCCGCGGTCGGGCTGACCACCCCGTTCCACACCATCGCCAGGCTGGCGAGCAGCGCGGCCGACGGTTCCTTCATCTTGACTTCGACCGTGCTGTCGTCAATCGCGCGGTAAGCCGCAACCGAGCCATAGGTGAAGTCTATATAACTCTGTACCGGCCCCGTATTGTAGATGTAATTGGGGTCGCTCTTGTTCAGCTGGCGATCGAGGGTAGCGATCAGCGCCTGGGCGCTGAAAGCCGTGCCGTCGTGGTACTTGACCTGCCTGCGCAGGTGAAAGGTGTAGGTCAGTCCGTCGGGCGAGACGTCCCAGCGCTCGGCAAGTGCCGGTTCAACTTCCACGGTGCCCGGTTTATAGCGGATTAGGCCGTCGTAGATCGTCGCCATGACAAAGCCCGAGGTGTTGTTGAGCACTGCCTCGGGATCAAGTCCGGTGGGGTCGGCAGCCATCGAGATGACGAGCGTGACTGTCCGCCCGCGCTGTGCCGACAGCAAGCAGAGCGATGAAGCCAAATGCGCAAATGCGCCGCATGGGAAGCCTCCTTTTACTTCGGTCGCATATCCTGCAACCGCAGCAAGCCATCCGCCAGAAGGGTGAAGCCGGTAATGCGGCTGGACAGCCCAATGATATTGCGCGGCGTCCAAAGGTAGATGATCGGCAGGTCCTTGCTGACCTGCTGCCATACCCCCTCATAGGCAGCGCGTCGTTCGCTCAGTGCGTCAGTGATACGCGCGCGATCAAGCAGTTGATCGACGCTTGCGTTGGAATAGCCGGCGCGGTTGAGGGCGCCGCCAGTGTGCAGGAAGCTCCACGCGTTGCTGTCGGTGTCTAGCAGTCCCGACCAGCCGCCGAGCGTCATCACGTAGTCGCCGCGCTGAACGGTCGAAAGTGCCGTGCCGAATTCCATTGCATTAACCTGCACCGCGAAGCCGGCCTCGGCTGCCATCGACTGGATGACCTCGCCGACCTGCACGTCCTGCGGTCTGTTGTAGACGATCAGCGGCACCGATACCGGCGTTGCGATGCCAGCCTCCTTCAGCAAGGCACGCGCCTTGGCGACGTCACGCTTGGAGGGCGCCACTTCCTCCACATAGAGCGGGCTCAGAGGCGATGTGGCCTGCCCGTTCGGCTGGTACGTGCCGGCATACACCACCTGGCTTAGCGCATCGCGATCCAGCGACAGTTCGAATGCGCGTCGCACGCGGGGATCCCGTCCCAACGGCGCTTCGGCTTTTGGAAAGTTGCCGATATTGATGGTCAGGGCACCGTAACCGAGGCTTGGCATCGAAACCAGGCCGAGCTTCGGGTCTCGCTTCACCGTCTCTGCATCCAGAGGTGCAATCCCGGTGAGATCGAGCGAGCCAGCCTGCAGATTAGCCAGCCGGACGCTGCTGTCGGGGATAATGCGATAGGTGATGCGATCATAGTGGATGCGGCTCGCATCCCAGTAGCCTGGGAAGCGCTCAAGCGTGATATGGTCCTGTGCCACACGTTCCACGAAACGGAACGGACCGGTGCAAACCGGATGCTGTCCGAAATCCTTTCCGGCGGTTTCGGCGGCCTTCGGCGGCAGCATCATGCCGGCGCGGTCGGTCAGAATTGCGACAAAAGGCGAGAACGCCTCGCGCATCACGACGCGCACTGTGTGCGGATCAACCACCTCGACATGATCGACCGCGCCGATCTCGCTGCGGCGAAAACTGCCAGGCGCATTCAAGTGCCGTTCCAAAGTGTACTTTACAGCAGCTGCGTCGAATGGCTCGCCATCCTGGAACTGCACATTCGGTCGCAGTTGGATCAATAGGGTCCTGCTGTCGGTCCATCGGTAACCAGTTGCCAGCAGAGGCACGATGTTCAACTTGCTGTCGAAGTCGAACAACTTGTCGCACAGTGCGGTCATGACAACCGTGCCGACATAAGTGCGCGAAAAGGTCGGATCGAGCAGGTCGGGATCGTCGCTGATGCCAATACGCAGCGCGTCTCCCTGCTGAGCGAAGACTGGTTGGGCAAGTGTGGCAAGGCCGGCTATCAGCCACAAAAAGCGCATGGGTATCCTCTGGACGGCTGTTTCCCACAGATTGATGCAGATCACGTTCGTCCGGGCAAGAAAGGATGTGCATTCATTGTGGCGGGCACGCAGTCAGCAAGCCTAGAACACATGCGGCAAATCTGGTAATATTCCTATAGTGAAGATCGAAGCATAGCAGAGGCGGTAACAATGGCTGAGACTGAGGCATCAGACACTGTCCTGCGACTGACGGCGCAAATAGTCGCGGCACATGTCGAACACAATGCCGTCCAGGCCGATGCGCTCCCAAGTCTGATCCAGAAGGTCTATCAGACGCTGCGCGATGTCGGGCAGGCGCCGCCAGAAACTGCCAAGCCAACTCCGGCCGTTCCGATCAAGCAGTCGGTCAGGCCGGAATTCATTATCTGCCTCGAGGACGGTAAGAAGCTGAAGATGCTGAAGCGGCATCTGACGACCGCATACAAGATGACACCAGCGCAGTATCGGGCGCGCTGGGGGTTGCCGGCAGATTACCCGATGGTTGCCCCGAACTATGCCAAGGTGCGCTCGTCATTGGCGAAGCAGATAGGTCTGGGGCGCAAGCCGGCAGGCTCAACCCCGAAGCGGCGAGGAGCCAATCAAGGGGCGCGTGGACGACGAGCCCGCTCCACCTGACCGCAATGCGCCCAAGTGTGGTCTGAACTCGAACCACCCTTGTCCAGGGCCGCCTGGATACGGGGAGTTGAGTCATTCTGACGCTGGGCGTTGCAGCGCAGCAAAGCGCAGGCTAGCTTACCTGTTTGCGACCGGCCCGGTCGCCGGGAGGTTGAACTATAGCTGCGGCAATGGAGGCGATTGAAGGTGCGATGATGGGATCCCCGATGGGACCAGGACTGTACGATCCACGCAACGAGCACGACTCGTGTGGCGTAGGCTTCGTGGTTAACATCAAAGGCCGAAAGTCGCACGAGATTATTCGCCGCGGGCTGCAGATCTTGGTGAACCTGGACCACCGCGGCGCGGTCGGAGCCGACCCGCTGGTCGGGGATGGGGCCGGCTGCCTGATCCAAATGCCGGATAGGCTGTTGCGCAACTGGGCCGAAGAGCAAGACCTGGCTCTGCCCTCTCCTGGTCGCTACGCCGTTGCGATGTGTTTCCTGCCGCAAGAGACGCAGGCACGCGAGTTCGCCATCAGGCTGTTCGAGCACTACATAGCGGCCGAGGGCCAAAGCTTGCTTGGCTGGCGCGACGTGCCGACCGACACCACTGGTCTGGGCAAGCGCGTCATCGAGACGATGCCGGTGATTTGCCAAGCGATCGTCGTTGCCGGGCCGAAGGTGAAGGACCAGGATGCGTTTGAGCGCAAGATCCTGACGATCCGCAAGCAGACGCTGAACAATGTGCGCGGGCTCGAGGATGCTCGGCGCTTGCCGGGGCTAAGTCAGCTTTATATGCCGTCGTTTTCGACGCGTACTGTGGTCTATAAAGGATTGCTGCTGGCGCCACAGGTCGGCACGTTCTACCGAGACCTGCTCAATCCGCTGACGCAGTCCGCGCTGGCCTTGGTGCATCAGCGCTTTTCCACCAATACGTTCCCTTCCTGGCGGCTGGCTCACCCGTATCGCTTCCTGGCGCATAACGGCGAAATCAACACCGTTCGTGGCAACGTCAACTGGATGTTTGCGCGACGCCACTCGATGGCGTCGGAGTTGATTGGGCCAGACCTCGACAAGATGTGGCCGATCATTCCGAGCCTGGGCCAGTCGGATACCGCCTGCATTGACAATGCGCTGGAGATCCTGATTGCCGGCGGCTATTCGCTGGCGCACGCGATGATGCTGCTGATCCCAGAGGCGTGGGCCGAAAACCCGCTGATGGATCCCGATCGACGCGCCTTCTATGAGTATTACGCCGCGCTGATGGAGCCGTGGGACGGTCCGGCGGCAATCGCCTTCACCGATGGTCGGCAGATTGGCGCGACCTTGGATCGCAATGGACTGAGGCCGGCGCGCTACATCGTTACCGACGACGACCACGTGATCATGTCGTCCGAGGCTGGCGTGCTGCCGGTGCCCGAACAGAACATCGTCCGCAAGTGGCGCCTGCAGCCCGGCAAGATGTTGCTGATCGACCTTGAGGAAGGTCGCATAATCGACGACGCGGAGGTGAAGCAGAAGCTGGCGACACAGCATCCTTATGCTGATTGGCTGAAGGCCACCCAGGTGCAGTTGGAGGACCTGTCCGAGCCGTCCGAGACGCCGGCGCCGATGCCGGAATTGCCTCCTGCGCGACCGAATGACCCGACCGCACTGCTGAAGCAGCAGCAGGCCTTCGGTTATACTCAGGAGGACATTCAGTTCTTCCTCGAGCCGATGGCGCAGGAGGGCGATGATCCGGTCGGTTCGATGGGCACCGATACGCCGCTTGCCGTGCTGTCAAGCAAGCCAAAGCTGCTGTACAATTACTTCAAACAGAATTTCGCCCAGGTCACCAATCCGCCGATCGATTCCATTCGCGAGGCGCTGGTGATGTCGCTGGTGTCGATGATTGGGCCGCGCCCGAACCTGCTGGGACATCACGCCGGATCGCACTACCGTCTTGAGGTGGCGCAGCCGATCCTGACGAATTCCGATCTGGAAAAGGTGCGCGCGATTTCCTCGCTGGTGGGCGATGCATTTCGCACCAAGACGATTGATACGACCTGGTCCGCCGGTGAGGGCGTGGCCGGCATGGCACGCGCCGTCGATCGAATCTGTAGCCTTGCCACCGACGCTGTACTGGATGGCTACAACATCCTGATTCTGTCGGATCGTGCTGTATCGGCGTCGCGTGTTCCGATGCCGGCGCTGCTGGCGACAGCCGCGGTGCACCACCATCTGATCCGTCGTGGCCTGCGTACCAGCACCGGGCTCGTGGTGGAGACCGGCGAGGCGCGCGAAGTGCACCATTTCTGCGTGCTGGCCGGCTACGGTGCAGAGGCAATCAACCCCTACCTCGCGTTCGAGATACTTGAGCAGATCAGGGTGCAGAACGGGTTGAGGGAAAGCCCGTATGAGGTGCGCAAAAACTATCTGAAAGCGGTCGGCAAGGGCATCCTGAAGGTGATGTCCAAGATGGGCATCTCCACCTATCAGTCCTATTGCGGCGCGCAGATCTTCGACGCGGTCGGCCTGTCCAGCGAGTTTGTGGACAAGTGCTTTACGGGTACGGCAAGCCAGATCGAAGGCGCGGGGTTCGAGGAGATCGCGCGGGAGGCGGTTCAGCGGCACCAGAACGCCTACAGTGACAATCCCCTGTATGACGGCATGCTGGACGCCGGCGGCGACTATGCGTTCCGGTTGCGCGGCGAGGACCACGCCTGGACGCCAGACACGGTGGGCAAGCTGCAGCACGCGGTGCGCGGCAACTCGCCCGCGGAGTTCACTGCTTACACCAGTCTCATCAACGATCAGAGCAGGCGCCTGTTGACCCTGCGCGGGCTGATGGAATTCAAGTTCACCGAGACATCGGTGCCGTTGGACGAGGTAGAGCCCGCTGCGGAGATTGTGAAGCGCTTCGCCACGGGTGCAATGAGCTTTGGCTCGATCTCGCGTGAGGCTCATACCACACTCGCCATCGCGATGAACCGCATCGGCGGCAAGTCGAACACCGGCGAGGGCGGCGAGGAATCGGATCGCTACAAGCCGCTGCCAAATGGCGACCTTATGCGTTCGGCGATCAAGCAGGTCGCGTCGGGACGATTCGGCGTCACCATCGAGTACCTGGTGAATGCCGACGATCTGCAGATCAAAATGGCGCAGGGTGCCAAACCTGGCGAAGGCGGTCAGTTGCCTGGGCGCAAGGTGGACAAGAACATCGCCCGGGTCCGTTACTCGACGCCTGGGGTCGGGCTGATCTCACCGCCGCCGCATCACGACATCTATTCGATCGAAGACCTCGCGCAGCTTATCGCGGATCTGAAGAACGCCAATCCGCGGGCGCGCATTTCGGTAAAGCTCGTTTCCGAGGTCGGCGTCGGCACTGTCGCAGCCGGTGTTGCCAAGGCGCGTTCCGATCATGTGACAATCGCAGGTTTTGAGGGTGGCACCGGTGCATCACCGCTGACCTCGCTTACGCATGCCGGATCGCCTTGGGAAATCGGCCTTGCAGAGACGCAGCAGACCCTGGTGCTGAACGGCTTGCGTGGGCGGATCGCGGTGCAGGTCGATGGTGGTCTGCGCACCGGGCGCGACGTGGTGATCGGCGCGTTGCTGGGGGCTGATGAGTTCGGCTTCTCGACGGCACCGCTGATCGCGGCTGGCTGCATTATGATGCGCAAGTGCCATCTCAACACGTGTCCTGTTGGTATTGCCACGCAGGATCCGGTGCTGCGTAGGAAGTTCACCGGCCAGCCAGAGCATGTGATCAACTTCTTCTTCTTCATCGCCGAAGAAGTGCGCGCGTTGATGGCAAAGCTTGGCTTCCGCCGGTTCACCGAGATGGTAGGCCGCGTGGAAAAACTCGACATGAAGAAGGCGGTCGAGCACTGGAAGGCGAGGGGCGTCGATCTCAGCCGTATCCTGTATCAAGTGCCGCCGCGCGAGGGTGTAGCGATCTACAACAGCGAAAAGCAGAATCATCACCTCGACCGCGCGATGGATAACGAGCTGATCGAGCAGGCGCAGCCGGCATTGCAGCGCGGCGAGCCAGTGCGGATCAGTCGCGATATACGCAACGTCCATCGCACGGTGGGCGCGATGCTGTCAGGCGAAGTGGCGAAGCGCTATGGCCATGCGGGCCTGCCCGAGGACACTATCCAGATCAGCCTGACCGGCAATGCCGGCGGCAGCTTCGGCGCGTTTCTGGCGCGCGGCATCGCACTGGAACTGACCGGCGATGCCAATGATTATGTTGGCAAGGGGCTGTCCGGCGGTCGCGTCGTGGTGCGACATCCGCCGGTCGATCGCGAGCCGACCGAAAACATCATCGTCGGCAATACCGTGCTGTACGGCGCAATCGCCGGCGAGGCGTATTTCCAAGGTGTCGCAGGCGAGCGCTTCGCGGTGCGCAACTCCGGCGCGCTGGCGGTGGTCGAGGGCTGTGGCGACCATGGCTGCGAGTACATGACCGGCGGTGTCGTCGTGGTGCTGGGTGAGACCGGGCGCAATTTTGCAGCTGGCATGTCGGGCGGCGTCGCCTATGTCTACGATCCGCAGCGCCGGTTCGAGAGTTTGTGCAACATGGCAGCGGTCGAGCTAGAGCCGGTCCTGCCACCTGATCCGGACGTGGCGGATGATCCCGAACGGCCGCGCCAGCGCGCGCTGTCTGTCGACGACAGCGGCATGGGCGACCTGTTGCGCTTTGATGCAGAGAGACTGCGCGTGCTGATCGAGCGACACCTGCTGTACACCGGCAGTGTCCGGGCACGTGAGCTGCTGGACGATTGGGATCGAACGCTGGCAAGCTTCGTGAAGGTGATGCCGCTCGATTTTCGCCGCGCACTGACCGATTTGCGCGCCGAGCGCCAAGCGGCGAAGGCCGCTGCTGCCGATTAATAAGGTTCAAAGATGGGCAAGGTTACTGGGTTCCTCGAGATCGAGCGGCATGACCGCGGCTATGACAAGCTCGAAGTAAGGCGCAGGACGTGGACCGAATTCCTCAAGCCGCTGTCGGATGCGGAGCTGGCGGATCAGGCGGCGCGCTGCATGGATTGCGGCATTCCGTTCTGTCACAACGGTTGTCCGGTGAACAACCTAATCCCGGACTGGAACAATCTGGTTCACCGACATCAGTGGGAAGCGGCGATCCGCACGCTGCATTCCACCAACAACTTCCCTGAGTTCACCGGCCGCATCTGCCCGGCGCCGTGCGAAGCTTCGTGCACGCTGAACATCGACGACAACCCGGTCACCATCAAGACGATCGAGTGCGCCATTGTCGATCGCGCGTGGGAGGAAGGCTGGATCGTGCCTCACCCGCCATCGCATCGTACCGGCAAGCGCGTTGCTGTCGTGGGCTCCGGGCCGGCGGGCCTTGCCTGCGCACAGCAGCTCGCGCGCGCCGGCCATACTGTGACGCTGTTCGAGAAGAGCGATCGGATCGGCGGTCTGCTCCGCTACGGCATCCCCAATTTCAAGATGGAGAAGCACCTGATTGATCGCCGCATCGATCAGATGACGGCTGAAGGCGTGGGCTTCCGCACCGGCATCGAAATCGGTGTGAACTTGCCGACGGACGCGCTGCTGCGCGACTTCGACGCAGTGGTGATGGCGGGTGGCGCCGAATGGCCGCGCGATCTGGAAGTGCAGGGGCGTGGGCTCGATGGCGTGCACTTCGCCATGGACTTCCTGACTCAACAGAACAAGCGTGGTGCCGGCGATGACGAGGCGCGCGCTACGATGGGACGCGGCACGATCACCGCGAAAGGCAAGCATGTGGTGGTGATCGGCGGTGGCGACACCGGATCGGACTGCATCGGCACTTCGGTGCGACAGGGTGCGGCGTCGGTTACCCAGTTGGAAATCCTGCAGAGACCGCCGGAGCGCGAGAACAAGGCGCTGACCTGGCCGGACTGGCCGCTAAAGTTGCGTACGTCACATGCGCATGAAGAAGGCGCCGATCGTGATTGGGCGGTGCTGACCAGGCGCGCAATCGGCCTCTCAGGCAAGGTGGAAGCGCTGGAGTGCGTGCGCGTCGAATGGGTGAACGGTACGATGCAGGATGTGCCGGGCAGTCAGTTCGAGCTCAAGGCAGATCTTGTTTTGTTGGCGATGGGTTTCCTCGGGCCGCGCAGGCCAGGGATGATCGAGCAGTCGCGCGTGGCGCTCGATCCGCGCGGCAATGTGCTGGCAAACACCTCGGACTATCACGCTTCGGTCGATAAGGTATTCGCTGCTGGCGATATGCGCCGCGGACAGTCGCTTGTGGTATGGGCGATCCGCGAGGGCCGTCAGTGCGCGCGGGCGGTCGACGAATACCTGATGGGAACGAGTAGCCTGCCGCGTTAGCACTCACGTCAGGCGACCACCTCAACCGTGCCCATCATGCACTTGTCTTCGTGGTCCACGGCACGACCGTGGTAACCAAGTTTGCCGACGATCACCGGATCGGTGAACGCGATCTTCACCTCAGCTCACTTTGGCCAAGTTCCGGGGCTAGTGGCACCTCTTCCGGCAGTTTGTTGATGGGGGAGCCGCATCGTATCCACCGCATACCTATCCGGATCCCGTTGTCGTGGATGTGCTATGCTCGCCTCACTTCGACCAACGTATCATTAAAGCAAGCGCCCTCGGCCAGGTCCGCGCGCATGTCGGCAGAGACCAGCGCGGAGATGGTTTGGCCGGTGGGGCTGGTGGCGAGCCAGGCGCCCTTTTCGCTGGCGACGACACCGGGCGGCACTGCATCGGTAATCTCGAGTGGCAAGATAACCTCGCCGCGCTCGTTGCAGACCTTTACATCGGTGCCATCGGCGAGGCCACGCGCCGCGGCGTCGTGCGGATGCATCATCAGCCGCGGTTTTGCTGCGGCGAAGCCCAAGGTGGAACTGATCTGCCGGTCAGATGCGGGCGAGATCAGCATCAGTGGATGGTCGCCGGTGCGCGCGCGCCAAGTAGGTAGCAATGCTGTCTGACCCCAGCGCTGCGCCAACGATTTCGAGCGCAGCTCGATGCGACCGGAGGGTGTAGCTGGGAAGACATTGTCGAATAGCACCAGCGGCCTGCCATCCTTGCTTTTCATCTGCAGTGCGCTGTCGGTGGGAATCTCGCTGCCACGGACGTCGCCGAGATCGACAGCTGCATCCATCAGGTCGGCATCGGTGGCCTGGAAGGCCGGATCATCGAAGCCAAAGCGCGCGGCGAGGCGGCGGAATATCTCGGTGTTCGGCAGCGATTTGCCCACCGGCGGAATCACCGCTTCCGCGCGTTGCAACCAATGATGACCGTAGGACGCATAGAGGTCCGCGTACTCAAAGTGAGTCGCCGCGGGCAGGATAACGTCGCAGTAATCCATGCTCTCCGTCATCGCCACGTCGATGCCGACAGCGAACACGTCCTCGCGTGCGAGACCGCGGCGCATACGGTTCTGGTCGGGATGCACTACGACCGGATTGTGGTTGTAGATGAACACTGCACGCAGCGGCGGCTCGATTGAATCGTCCGCCAGGTAGTGACCAATATCCAGCAGGTTGAGCGTACGCATGCCGTCAGGCGCGAGATCGGGGCGCTGCAGCCGCGCCATCGTCTTGGGAAAGGCATTGCTGGCACCAAGGACGATGCCGCTGCGTTTGTTCAGCTTGCCCAACAGCGCCGGCAGCGCGATCAGCGCGCGGATAGAGCTGCCGCCGTTGCGACCGCGCTCCAGTCCATTGCCCGGCGCGAACACCAGTGGGTCGGCTTCGGCGAGCCATCGCGCGCACGTGACGATCTGTTCCTCCTGCAGCCCGCATGCCGCGGCGGCGCGCGATGCGGGCCACGCGCGGGCAAGCGCCATGAAGTCTTCGAAGCCCGACACGTGCTGCTCGATGAATGCCTGATCGACGGCGCCCGTGCGCTCAAGCTCCGCGGCCAACGCCCAGGCCAGCAAGACATCGGTGCCAGGCAGTGGCGCAAGATGCAGGTCAGCCTGTTCGGCGATCTTGGTGCGCAGCGGATCGACGACGATCAGCCGACCGCCCTTGCGCTTCGATTGGCGGATGCGGCGGACCAGATGCAGGTTGGTGACGGTGGCGTTGTTGCCCCACACCACGTTGAGCGCGGCATCCGCGGCAAGCTCCGGCGGGCAGCCAGGCACCGCGCCATAGGTGCCGGCCCAGGCTTCGCTGCGCACCCCGCCACACATCGAGCGGCGATAGAGCTGGCTCGCGCCCAACTTGTAGAAGAACCGTGCCGACATGCTTTCACCGGCGAGCATGCCGTGCGGGCCGGCGTAGTTCAGCGGCGTCACGGCCTGCGGTCCCCAGCGATCGATCACCCCGCTGGTGCGCATGTGGATTTCGTCGAGGGCAGCATCCCAGGAGATGCGCTCGAAGCCCCCGGAGCCTTTGGCGCCGGTGCGGCGCAACGGATGCAGGATGCGCTGCGGGCCGTGCACAAATGCCGCCATGTCGCGCGCCACCTTGTTGCAGATGACGCCGGCGGTGAACGGCGCGGCCTCGGAGCCGCGCACCTTGGTGATGCTCCCGTCCTCCACCGTCACGCTGAGGCTGCAGGTGTCGGGGCAGTCGAAGGTGCAGACGCTGGGGCGCTGGATCACAGACATGGGGCTCCTCCTGATTCGACACTAACGCCGTGACCGCGCGCGGGCAGTGCCGATGCGTGGCACCGGTGCTAGACCACCCGTAGCAGAGAGGGGGCAGAGATGGCGTACGGACCGTTTGACCTGAGCGGCAAGGTGGCGCTGGTGACCGGGGGCAATCGCGGCATTGGCTTCGGCATCGCCCAGGCGGTCGCGAACGCGGGCGCGGACGTGGCGATCTGGGGCACCAACGCGGCCAAGAACGCCGAGGCTCAGGCGGCTCTGGCCAGAACAGGGCGGCGCGTAGTGGCGCTGCAATGCGATGTCGGGGACGAGACGGCGGTGGAGGCGGCTTTCGCCGAGACTTTGAAGGCGTTCGGGCGGGTCGATGGCTGCTTCGCCAACGCCGGTATCGGCGGCGGCGGGGCGAAGTCGTTCCTGGAGATGAGCAGCGAACTGTGGCACCGCGTGCTGCGGGTCAACCTGGACGGTGCGTTCTACACGTTCCGCGCGGCGGCGCGGCACATGGTCGAGAGGGGCGGGGATGGCGTGCTGGTGGGCACTGCGTCGCTGGCAGCGATCGAGGGGGCTCCGCGCAGCGAGCATTACGCCGCCACCAAGGGTGGTATGATCTCGATGGTGCGGGCGATGGCGGTCGAGTTCGCGCGCCATGGCGTGCGGGCCCACGCGATCCTGCCGGGGTGGATCGAAACCGACATGACGCAGCGGCTGACGATGAACGAGACGTTCCACGGCAAGGTCATGCCGCGGATACCGATGCGCCGCTGGGGCAAAGGCGACGACTTCGGCGGTATCGCGGTGTACCTGATGAGCTCGGCGTCGCGGTATCACACAGGAGATACGTTCGTTATCGACGGCGGCTACTCGCTATTCTGATCTCAGACGATGAGCGGAGTGCGGCGGAAGGCACTGAGATACCGAGCAGGCTCAATTCGGATTCGTCCGCGGAACCTGGCAATGCCCAGCTCATCTCATCTGCCGCCGCGGTCATGGGCAGGGCTCGTATTTACGACCATTCAGGCCCAGATTGTAGAATACCAGCGAGAGCCCCAACTGCTTTGCCTTGGCGCATTTTTTTGCTGAAAAGGCGGAATACTCCGCCGCAAGAACCGCCTTGTTCTGATATACGAACGGCGAGTACGATGAACACTCCTCTTGTTCGAAACATTCCTCGGCGATCGCAAAGTCCAGGTAATTGACCACATCGGACACCAAAGCTGGGTCGTTCTTCAATGCCACCAGCAGATTACGCGCGTGTCCCTCCTTGGCCAGGAACAGGATGTAGTCGCGCTCATCCTGCTTGGTGATCGGAAAACCTGACTGATTGGTGAACGCATCCAGCACGTCAGGCTCGAATCCATTGCAGCCCTTGCCCTTGGCATTGTCGATGCGCGCTTGCATGATCTGTCGCACACTTCGATCGCGGATATCGACGTAGTGCTCTGGCCAACCCACCAGCTTTTTGCCGATCGCCGCCTTTGGGAACTGCGATGCGTCGCTGCGCCAAGGCTCATAGCTGCCGGCTGAGAAGTAGCAGATCACAACATGTCCGGCAGCTTGCAGCCTCCTTATCAGTGTGGCTGAGCTTTCTTCCAGGTCGATATCATACAAACTGGCAGTGTTGTGGGTGGCAATCACCTTGCCAGAGAGTTGCCAATACCATGTGATGCCGGGAGGAATGATGGTCGGCATGCTTTGCGCGTGCGCGGTGCTGAACAGTAAAAGCAAGCCCACGAAGACGCTTGCAACTTTCATATCTGCATTCCCAATGAAGTGCGTCATTTAGCTGTTACTTCGGATCGGCTGCATCATCCGTTGGAATTATAGCGGCTGGATCCCTCAATTGGCGGAGTGACACTGCAGCCGGCCTCGCTGCTGGCTGCAAGTGACGAATCGCTAAGGCCACATGACTTACCGAGGTCCTGTCAGAGCAGGCTCACTTCTACTGCTGGCAGGGTTCGTTGACCAATGTGGGAGCGGCGCTCTCAAGGCTAAAGCGCCGCTTACACCTTTCGAATAACGACCCTCAATCAAGTGACTATTTCCTTGCGCCGAGAATTTGGTGGATTTGTATCCAAACCAGACCGATACATTGTCGAATTGTTGGCGGGCGGGTCACGCAGCTCTCTTCGCTGTCAAGGACACGAACCGGACAGTCACACGAGGCCAGCAGACCCGCGCCCTGCGGCGTCAATCGAGGAGCTTACATTGGCTATCATCAAGCCCACCATCACCATTGACGGGAACTTTTCCGACTGGGTTTCCTCGGAACGTATCGATTACGGCGATGTGACGGGCTACAGCCTCTACTCGGAGGCGCAGAACGGCTTCCTCTATTTCGACCTGAATGCCCCGACCGGCGTGGCGATCGGGCCCACCACCACGATCTGGCTCAACACCGACCTCAACGCCGCCACGGGCTACCAGATCTTCGGCTTCGCCGGCGGCGCCGAATATAATGTGGAAATAAACGCTGATGGCACCGCCTCACTCTATCAGGACAGTGCAGGCCAGACTGCCCCGACGCTCGTTCTGAGCAACATCTCGATCGCGTATTCGGCCGATAAGACCCAAGTAGAGCTCGCGATCCCGCTGACCTCGATCGGCAATCCGAGCAATCCAGTGGATGTGCTGTACGACGTCAACAACAGCACTTTCGGTCCCACCAGTTATACCAACCAACCCTATGTG
Organism: uncultured Alphaproteobacteria bacterium; assembly: GCA_963850535.1. Classification (GTDB taxonomy): domain Bacteria; phylum Pseudomonadota; class Alphaproteobacteria; order Acetobacterales; family Acetobacteraceae; genus JAMXLO01. The sequence continues at coordinate 227,789 of CAWKMC010000010.1, forward strand.
GCGCCCAACGCCGACGTGACGCGCACGCCGACCCACAAGGTCGCCATCGTCTATTCGGACACCACCGCCGCCAACTACTTCAGGGGCCTGGGCGATGCCGCAGGCGCGCCTTCTACCGCCTATGACGATCTGTTCATGGCGGCGCAGAACCAGGCGCGGATGGCCGGCGTCTCTTATGACATCATCGATGAATCGCAACTAACCAATGTCAACAATCTGATCGGCTACGACGCGCTGATCTTCCCGTCGATGACGGACGTGAACACGGCGCAATTGCCAGCCATTATGTCGGCGCTGACCAGCGCGGTTTATGACTACCATATCTCCATCATCACCTCCGGCGACTTCCTGACCAACGATCAGACCGGCGCCCCGCTGGCCAACAATCCCTACGTCAACATGGAGACGCTGCTGGGTCTCAATCGTGTCGGCGGCGGCAACAGCGGCAATGTGTCGGTCACCGCCAACGACCTCACCAACCCGGCCATGAAGAGCTACACCGCGGGGCAGGTCGTCCAGACCTACACCGGTGTCGGCTACACCGACTACGAGCCCGTGGGCAACACGCCAAAAGATGTTCTGGTCAACCAGAGCGTCACTGATCCGACCCTAGCTGGCGGTTCCGAGACGATACCCGCTGTCACCGAGACCACGGTGGGCGGCACCACCAATGCCGAGTTCGCCTCCCAGGCTCTGCTGGGCGACAGCAATCTGTTGTCGAACGTCATCCAGAGCGTGGTGTTGGGCACCACTCCAGGGGTCGCGCTGCACACCTCGCGCGATGCCGGCATCGTTGCCGTGCGCATGGACATGGACCAGGCGCAGGTTCCTGCCGATGTGTCCCCGGCCGCCGGCGGCCCCGGCATCTACGACAAGCTGCTCCCGATCCTGACGCAGTGGAAGGCGCAGTACAACTTCGTCGGATCGTACTATGTCGACATCGGTGACAACCCGAACTCCCCCTGCCGACTCTAAGGTCGATCCGACGACAACGAACTGGGCGAAGAGCCTGCCGTATTACGAGCAGATCCTGGCGCTGGGCGGCGAGATCGGCACGCACTCCTACACCCATCTCATCAACCCACCCACCACGAGGTTCACAGCGCACACCGTCGGCGCCACGGCGGCGGGCGCGACTACGATCACCCTCGACCAGGTGCCGTCGTTCTATGGCATCACGGTTGGCATGTGGCTGACCGGCACGGGTATCGGCTCGAACACGACGCTGCCAGGCGCCGCCGGCGAAGGAGGTGCGGTGGCCAACACGCAGGTCATCGCGGTCAACGGAAACACCATCACCATCAGCTACATACCCGCCGGTTTCGGCGGCACCAATCAGGGGACCATCGCTTCCATACCGGGCGGCACCACGCTGACCTTCTCCGTGCCGCCGGAGAACACCAACTTCCTGGAGCCGACGACCGGCACCAACCTCAGCAGCGACGGCAATCCTTTCACCTACGCCTACGAGTTCGGCACCTCCAAGACGACGCTCGAGCAACAGCTCAGCTTGGCGCTTGGCCATCCTTTCACGATCTACGGCGCTGCCGTGCCGGGTGCGGCGGAGACCGCCGCCACCAGCCAGAACATCATGGCGTATTTCCCCTCGGGGGCCGGCTACACCGGCTATATCACCGGCGGGTGGACCGGCATCAACTCCGGCTACCCTAGCGCGTTCGGCTACATCAATCCGACGCAGCAGGGGTCGGTCTACATCGCCCCGAACATGACGTTCGACTTCACCGAGATCCAGTACGAAGGTAAGACCGTCGCGCAGGCCGAGGCGGATTGGGCCGCGCAGTTCAATGCAATCACGGCCAACGCTGCTGGCACACCTGTCGTCGTGTTGCCGGTGCACGATTACGGCGTCGCGGCGTGGAACACCACGACCAACTCGCCGACGGGGTCGCCGTATACCACGCAGATGTACACGGACTTCCTCGCGAATGCTTATGCGAAGAACTATGAGTTCGTGACGCTGGAGGATCTGGCTTCGCGCATTGCGGCGTCGGAGAAAGCGCAGATCAACTACACGACCTCCGGCAACACGATCATCGCGACGGTTACACCCGACCCGACGGCGCCTGACCTCGGCGCGATGGCGCTCGATGTCGTCAATGGCGGCACCCAGGTCATTCAGAACGTCACCGGCTGGTACGCCTACAGTGCGCAGGAGCTGTTCCTGCCCTACGGGGCCAACCCGCAAACCTACACCGTCACTCTCGGCACGACGCAGGATGCGGTTACCCACATCTTCGAGCTGCCGATGCGAGCCGATCTCCGTTCGGTCACCGGCAACGGTCAAAACCTCAGTTTCTCTGTGGTGGGCGACGGCGTCGTCAAAGTCGCTCTCCCACAGGCGGGGGACCAGGTTGTTGTGACCGGGACTGGCGTGACGAGCTACGGCATCAGCCCGACTGACGCGAAGGAACTCGACATCACGCTGACCGGGCTGGGGCAACATGACGTGTCAATCGTGGTCGGGCCGGCCGCGCCGACCGAGTTCGTCACCAGCGTGGTCTTCTCGCCAGACAGCGGTGCGAGCACGACCGACTTTATCACCAACGTTGCAGCACAGATCATATCGGGCAAATTGAGTGGGACCCTGGCGGTAGGCGACTTTGTGCAGGTGTCGCTCGATGGCGGCACCACGTGGCTGACTGCTACCGCCACGGGAAGTGATAGTTTCTCGCTGTCGGCCATGTTGACCGGCAGCAATACGCTGATCGCGAAAGCCACGAATGCTGCCGGCTTGTCCAGCGCTGCGCTGACGCAGGCCTATGTCCTCGACCTGGTCCCGCCGACGGAGACAGCAACGATCGCCGCAATGACGGACGACAGCGCCGCTGCCGACTTCGTTACAAACAACGGGGACGCGGGCCGGACTGTCACGGGTAAATTGTCGGCGGCGTTAGCCAGCGACGAAAGCCTCCGCGTCAGCATGGACGGCGGCGCCAGCTGGATCGTTCCGACTGTCAGCGGCACGGATTGGACCGCAATCGATGCCACCAGCCATGCCACCATTTGGACGATCGAGGCCCAGGTCGTGGACCTGGCCGGAAACCTGGGCCCGCTCGCCACTCAGGTGGTGACGTTCGACAATACGCCGCCGGCCGCGCCGAGCGCGCCGGACCTGATCGCGACATCCGACAATGGTACGTCGAGCACGGATAATATCACCAGTATCACCGCGCCGACTTTCACTGGCACGGCCGAGGCAAACAGCTTGGTGACCCTGCTCGACGGAACCACGTCGGTCGGCACCGGCAAGGCTGACCAGAACGGGAATTGGTCGGTCAACGCGACGGCCTTAAGCGTTGGCGTTCACACCATCAGTGCCACTGCGACCGATCTGGCAGGCAACGTCAGTACTGCATCGAGCGTCCTGTCGGTCTCGATCGTGGCTCCGCCCCCTGCGCCGTCGGTCCCGGATCTGATCGCCACATCGGACAGCGGAAGGTCCACTGCCGACAACATCACCAACGTTTTTGCACCAACCTTCAAGGGCACCGCGACGGCAGGCCTTGCGATAACCCTGTTCGACGGAACCACGCAAATAGGCAGCAGCGTGGCCACCGCCACCGGCACCTGGCAGATCACCGCATCCGCCCTGCTTGACGGTCCGCACAGCATCAACGCCGTTGCAACAGATGCGGCGGGCATAGCCAGCGTTGCGTCAGCGGCGCTGAGCGTGACGATCGACACGGTCGCCCTGCCTCCGTCGACCCCGGATATGACCGCGGCCACCGACAGGGGTCTCTCGAACACGGACAACACCACCAACGACAACACGCCGACCTTCACCGGAACGGCAGAGGCCGCAGCCCAGGTCACGCTGTACGAGGGCTCGACCATCCTGGGCACCGCACGCGCATCGGCCACCGGCGTCTACACCATCACCTCCGCGGTGCTGACGGACGGAACGCACAACGTCAGCGCATCGCAGGTGGATGTGGCCGGGAACAGCAGCGTCCTCTCGGCAGCGTTGTCGGTCATGATCGACACGATTGTTCCCCCCACTCCGTCCGCGCCGGTGCTGAGCCCGACTTCGGACAGTGGCGTGCTGGGCGACAACATCACCAACGACACGACGCCGACCTTCACCGGCACGGCCGAGGCTGGGACCACCGTGTCGGTCTACAACGGCACGAACAAGGTCGGCACAGGCATTGCCGATGCGAACGGGAACTGGACCGTCACCACGTCGTCGATGGGGAACGGGGTCCACGTCATGACCACCAAGGCTACGGATGTGGCGGGCAACGTAAGCGCCGCATCGGCGGCGTTGTCGATCACCATCGATGCGACGGCGCCAGCGCGCCCGGCGCTTCCGGACCTTCTGGCGACCTCTGACACTGGTGTCTCGAGCACGGACAACATCACCAAGATCACGACGCCGAGCCTTGCCGGCACGGCGGAGGCGCTCAGCACGGTGACCGTGTACGACGGCACGACGGTGCTCGGCACCACCGCGGCGACAGCGCTGGGGACCTGGTCTCTCACCCCAACACTGGGGAACGGAACCCACAGCATCACCGTCAAGGCGACGGATGCGGCGGGCAACGTCAGTGCTGCCTCGAGTGCGCTGGCGTTGACCATCGATACGACGGCGCCAGGTGTGCCGGCGTTCAGCGGCGGCAATGCGACGACGCTGCGCGGAACCGGCGAAGCCGGCGACACCGTGACCATACTCAACGGGGGGGCAGCGGTCGGCACTGCGACGGTGGGTTCGGCCGGAAACTGGAGTTGGAGCTTCATCGCGGGCGCTTCCCCGCTCGCATTTACGGCGTTGCAGACCGACAAGGCGGGCAACGTAGGGTCCGCGACGGTTGGTTCGGCGCTGATCGGCACCAGCAGCAACGACACGCTGACCAGCACTGGGGGCAACGACCTTCTGATAGGAGCGGGCGGCACGGATACGTTCTCGTTCAGCGGAGCCTTCGGGCATGACATCATCACCGACTTTGCCGCGACCGGCGCAGCCCACGATTTCATCAACTTGCTAGGAAACGGCGTGCTGAACAGCTTCGCGAACGTGCTGGCCAATACCACGCAGACCGCCACAGGCGTCGTGATCAGCGACGGCGCCAATACGTTGACGCTCAACAACGTAACCAAGACCAGTCTTACGTCGGCTGACTTCAGCTTCGCGTGAAGCCGATGCGAACTCATTCCGAAGGAGGGACAGGCACGCAGACGTCGATCTGATGCCGCAGTGACGCGCCGATAGAGTTCAACGAGGGCGCCAAGGCTCCCCCGCAACTGCGGAGCGCACCCTATATCGGGTGGCTGCGGCTTCATCGGCTCGCATTTGCCGATGCACTGATCGCACGCGATCCGACCGCGGCAGGTCACCCCTTCTTCAGTTCGTCTGGCTTGTGCGCGGCCTTCTTTCCGGATTTGTCACTCTGGACGATATATTGTGGGTTGCTCTTTGAAGCAGCCACTTTATGACCCTTGATATGCGTTTCCGATGTCTGCTGCTTGATCACCGTTCCATGCGTTTTGCCCTGACTGGTGTTCCAATCGACCTTGTCGCCTTTCTTCAGGTTTTTCGTCATCGCTTGCTCCGTTGATGTGCCTCTGGGGCCACTGGCCCATGCCTCGCTGCGCCGGTATGGCGGGCTCCTCTGGATTGAGGTTCGTGCACCCTAGAACTGAATGCCTATAAGGTGGCCAGCAAGCGCGCTGGTGACTCCCCTAGCGCTTGCGGCGTCCAATCACGTCGTAGCGACAGCAATGCCACGAGCGCTGACGTGTCGCGGTCACGGTCAAGACCCGCCGCTGCAGCAACCACTCCATCTTTCAGGTAATAAGCCAGCAGGTCCGGCTTTTCCGGATCGCCATGCAGCACGATGTCATCCCACTCCGAGGCGTGTCCAATATAGTCAAGCCTCTTCAAGTACTGGATGGTCCAAAACACCGGCACAGCATCGTAGCGCACCTGATGCCCCAACATTGCCAACGCCGCTAGGCGTCCATGCTGTTCGGCCACGCGCCAATGCTCGACGCGGATCGGCGGGCCGTCACCACGATTGGGGAAGCGCGCAATATCTCCTGCCGCGTACAGCCCATCCGTCACACGCAGCTGTGCATCAACACTCAAACTTCCGTCGTCATTGCACGGCAGGCCGGCAATGGCATCAGTTGCCGGCTTGATGCCGAGCCCGACAATGGCGAGCTCCGCCGCGATCCGCTCACCACTGTCCAGTGTCACGCCAGTCAATTCAGTCCCACCGTCGAACGATGTGATCGTTGCGCCCGTCCGAAATCTAACACCATGACGCGCATGAAGTTTTTGCCAAGCCATACCCACCGGAGCACCCAGCTGCTTCTCGAATGGCACCGCTTCCTTGCCGACCACCGTGACCTCGAGTCCGCGTTCGCGCAGGCTCGCTGCGACCTCCATACCGATAAAGCTGGTGCCTAGTATCACCGCATGTCGGCTGCGCTCCGCCTGTGCGAGGATCGCGTCTGCATCAGATCGAACTCCTCAGCAGAAAGACATTTCGGCGATCGGCGCCGGCGATTGATGGACGTTGCGGCACGCCGCCCGTAGCCAGCAATGCGGCATCGTAGTCCAGCATGGCGCCGTCTGCGCAGGATATCCGCCGCGCACGCGGATCAACGCCGGTCACACTCGCCGTGCGTCGTTCGATGCCATGCCGGCGATACCACTCCTGCGTCTGCAGCGGCGATTTCTCCCCGCCCGATTGGCCCGAGAGGGCGTACTTGCTGAGAAGCGTGCGGTCATACGGAACCCGGTTATCGCGATCCAACATCACAACCCGGCCGCCGAAGCCGTTCTCTCGCAGCGTTTGAGCCGCCACTGCGCCAGCGGCACCGGCTCCTACAATCACAAAGCACCTGTTGTCGTCTGTCCGGCTCGGTTCAGCATGCAACGCCTTGGCTTGCAGCGCGGGGACGCTCACCAGTACGCGGCCTGCGGCGACCCTCACGGCGAAGCGAGGCAGTGCATCCACAGCCGGTGGGTCCAACAGAGCACCGGTTCGCAGGCAGAATCTCGCCTTGTGCCAGGGACAGATGACCCCACTATCCTGACGAACGCCGTCCGCCAGCGGTCCGCCGGCATGCGGACAGATGCCGCCCACCGCATATGCCGTGCCATTATCGCGCGTTAGCAGCACGTTTTCTGAGCCCGCGGTAACCCCAAGCATCCCGCCCATTGGGATCTCATCAAGCGCAGCGACGTCGTATTCACGTGATGGCATGGCGGTGCTCCACATCAACCTACGCCGGAACGTCAAAGGCGGGCGGAGCGTTCGAGCACTCTATGGATACGCATGGTTTCCGTGATTCGGCCGAAGCCTTCCCACGGCCCCTGCTGGCCGAATTGGCGCAGCTGACGCCGGGGATGCAGCAGCGTGCACTCCAACTCGACAGAACCGCCGATTTCCCAACCGAGGACATAGACCTCCTGCGCAGCCTCGGCGCCTTGGCAGCGCCACTTCCGCCCGAGTTGGGCGGACTGAGCTGGGGAACGCGGCCGGAAGGTGCTGCCGGCCTGGTGCAGGCGTTGCGGCTGCTGGGGCAGGGGAACCTGAGCGTTGGCCGACTGTATGAGGCGCATGTGAACGCGCTGCGCCTAGTGGTGCGGTTCGGCACTCCGGACCAGGTACGCGCCAGCGCGCGAGACGCGATGGATGGTCATCTGTTTGGCCTGTGGGTCACGGACGCACCCCAAGCGCCCCTACAACTGCGAGACAATGGGATCCTGTGCGGAAGCAAGGCGCCGTGTTCCGGCGCCGGGTACGCGACCCGAGCCTTGGTGACCGCGCGGCTGTCTTCAGGCGAATCGCACATGCTGATCATCAGGGCACCCGGCCGTGAGTGCGCCGATCGAACTGGCTGGGGCACTCAGGGCATGCGGTCTGCTTGCAATGGCTTGGTCGAGTTGGATGGGATTCGGCCGACCGCTAAAATCGGCGCGGCCGGGGATTACCTGTGCCAGCCAGACTTCTCCGCCGGTGCCTGGCGGACCTCCGCGGTCACCCTGGGCGGGATGGAGGCGCTGGTCGCCGAGATGCGGGGCCAGCTCGTCAAGCGTGAGCGGCACGGAGACCCATACCAGCGTGAGCGGGTCGGCAAGGCGCTCATTGCACAAGAGACGGCGCGCTTCTGGGTCGGGCGCGCCGCGATCTTCGGCGAAGCGCATGATGGCGATGCAAACGATATCGCGAGCACGGTGAATCTAGCGCGGATTGCGGTAGAGACTGCTTGTCTCGATGTCCTGCGTATCGCGCAGCGTGCCCTTGGCCTCGCCGCGTTCCGCCAAGGCGAGTTGGCGGAACTGTTGCTGCGCGATCTGGCGACGTACCTGCGTCAGCCTGCACCGGACGAAACTCTCGCCGAGGCCGCCGCGCACTTTATGCAGCGTGCCGTGCCGGAGACGCCGTGACGCCCGCCAGTGAAGTCCTCAGGCAGATGCGGGAGCTGCCATTTGCCGATCTTGATGCAATTGCACCAGGTACAAGCCTGGTCCTCGCGCCGCATCCAGACGATGAAACTTTGGGCTGTGGAGGGTTTGTCATTGAGGCCTGCAAACGCGGACGGCCGCCGCTGATTGTGGCCGTGACCGACGGTGCGGGTTCTCATGCCGGCTCGACCGCCTATCCACCGGCGCGATTGAAGGCGCTACGTGCCGCCGAGCTCCGGTCGGCCGCGCAAATCCTGGGAGTGCCGGAGAATCAAGTCCGCTTTTTGGACCTGCCGGACACGCTCGCGCCAAGGCACGGGCCGGATTTCGACCTTGCGGTGCAAACCGTAGTGGCGACGATCCGCGATCATAGCGTAGCCAACCTTCTCACGAGTTGGACACACGACCCGCATGGCGACCATCAGGCCACCGCGTGTATTGCCTTTGCGGTCGCGCAGATCGCCCGTGTTCGTCTGCTGTCCTATCCGGTCTGGGGTTGGCTGCTGCCACCCGAACAGGCTCTGCCGATCACTCTGGTCCGAGGCGCGCGCCTGGATGTCAGTCAGGTGCACGAACAGAAGCGGCGTGCGCTGGCAGCTCACGCGTCGCAGTATTCCGGTCTCATCACCGACGACTCGCAAGGCTTCCAACTGCCGCACGATTTGCTGGCCATCGCAGACCTGGATTACGAGGTCTTTCTTGAGCAATGAGCACCGGCGGATCACTTTCTGCGGCCTATTTCGATGCATTGTATGCCAGGGAGAATGATCCCTGGTGTTTTGCCACCAGCCCGTACGAGAAGGCCAAGTACTCAGCAACCTTGCAGGCTTTGGCGACAGCGCGGTTCGCGAGCGCCTTTGAAGTTGGCTGCTCAATCGGCGTGCTGACCCAACTACTGGCGAACCGGTGCGACCGGCTCCTCGCGGTCGATGTTGCCGAGGCGGCTCTGGCGCAGGCGCGACGACGTTGCGCTGACCTCAAACATGTTGCGTTCGAGTGGTTACAGGTGCCAGATCAATGGCCGCAACAGACATTCGATCTGATCTTGCTCTCAGAAGTGCTGTATTATCTGTCGCCCGATGACGTGTCGCGTACCGCACAACGCGCACGCAACAGCCTGAGACCGCAGGGGACTGTTCTGCTGGTGCATTACATCCTGCCGACCGATTACCCATGCAGTGGCGATACCGCCGCGGAGATCTTTATCGCGGAAGCGCAGCTCACTCCTAGTCTGCAGCGACGTGAAGCTGCGTATCGACTGGATCTGCTGCGTTCCTGAGCCAATCCCGAATACGTTCAGCGCGCGCTGTCTCCACCGGCAGATTTTCGAGCGGTACGAGGCGCCGCTGCAGCACCGGGCATTGCTGTTCAAGCCGTGCCCAGCCTGCACCGAAATAACCTCGCTCGGCATTCTCCTGAACGCAGGAAACGCCTTCCAAACCTGCGCCCCAGGCGACCGGCACGATCGCGAAGTGGCGCGTCAGGGACTCGCTCGTTGTTCTGAGTTTTGCCGCGATCCGCTGCAACTCTGCGGCGTCACCGGCGCCGGTCTGCCACATCTGATGCAATTGGCCGCGAATCCGGGAGCGGCGAGTCGCATCCAGTGCCGGTTCGAGGCGAGCATCGAGAAATGGATCCGTCTTTACAATGCGTCGGCGCATCGTATCCGCCATGCCGCCAGGAGCCTTTCCGTGCAGTCGGGCTGACACGACCACTCGCACCTCTGGTGCATGCCGAATACGCGCATCAATCCGTCGCAACATGTCGAAAAATGCGCGGTCCTCCGCCAGTGGCACCGCGGGCATACCGCCGGCGCGACGGTACGCTGACGCGGTCACCGCGATGCTCGCTCCGCAATGCTCATCGTGGCGCGGCCAGGGATCGGCCGGATCGGGATCGAGCAGCGATCGAATTTCATCCAGTAGCCTGGCGTAGTCGCCCTCGCGCGCGTCGATTGCGTGCAGTTGCGGAGGTATCAGTCTGGCACCGCATGGTTCGATTTCTGACCTACCCGCCACCGCGTCCGCACCACCGGCGATCGCAGTCAGATTGGCAGCTACCCAATTGGGCGGCACGCGCGCATCAGCGTCTGTGGTAAGGAGGATACCGTCTGGGCCGGCCAGTTCGGCCGCGCGATGCATTGCAAGGCGCCTAGCCACCCCGGCGCAGGCGCGATTGGGAGGCAGTGCCACATCAATGGTGTCGACGCGAAAGGGCAATGCGACTGCAATCCGGCTGACGACTGTGGCGCTATCGTCCGTGCAATTGCTCAGGCAGATGACGACGCCTTGAATGGCTGCATGTCGCTGCGCCGCAAGCGCCATCAAGCAGCCTTCCAGTTCGTCTGCCTCGTCTTTGGCTGGGATGGCGGCCCAGACGGACGGCGTGGGCTGCCCCTGCGTGTTCAGCCCGAACCTCCGGGCATCTTGTTTGCTAACCATGCAACTCGATCGCGCCTCACTATTGCACTAAATCGAGAGGACTCAGCCGCGCGATCAGAGCTGGTGTTCGGACAAAATCAGCAATTTGCAAATCTGGGCCAAATGGGAAACTCGAGCCACCCTTGTCCCGGTAAGTATCTCGTGACCGGACCAGTTGGTGGGGGCGCTTCTATAGCGCAGGTGACGGGCGCATCTTTGCTTTCCAACTGCCACAGTAGATGGGTTCTCATATGCCTCGAGCCAAGCCTAGCCGCTCCCCACATCAATCCTGCAGCTAATGACCAATGCTGCGCTGCTCGGCCGGGGTTAAACAGCCGTGGCTCTAGGTGCCATTGCCGCCCTGACCGCAGACATGCTGATGCTGCGCACCACGAAGCGCATCGGCGTCACAGGCTTGGCAAGAGCGGGCAAGACGGCGCTGATCACTTCACTCGCTGCCAACCTGCTGGCGTTGTCAGCGGGCAGACCGGCGTTGCCGGCGGTGGTTGATCGGCTGCGAGGGCGGCGATTGTCCGCGTCCATATCGCCTGCCGAAGCGTCCGACATCCCGCGATTCCAAATCAAACCTCACACGGACGCGCTCGCTGCTGACCCGCCGCGCTGGCCGGAGCGGACAACGGCGGTATCGCTGCTGGCGCTTGACGTGGACGTTCCACGCGAGGGGTTTCTGGCAACCGTCGGTCCGCAGCGCCGCCGCCTCGAAGTCTTGGATTATCCCGGCGAGTGGCTTCTCGATTTGCCATTGATTGGTCAGGACTTCGCAATCTGGTCCGAGGCCACTCTGCGTCGTTTGGAATCCTTGCCGAGGGCTGACATACCACGGGCGTTTCTGAGCTTCGTGCGTAGTCTGCCCGCTGGGGTCGGGGCGGACGACGCCTTGTCCTCGAGTGGGCACCAGCTTTACGCCGAGACTCTGCGTCGCATGCGCGATGAGATAGGGCTGGTTTTCCTCCAGCCGGGACGCTTCCTGATGCCCCCACCGGGTGCGCAACCGCCCTGGATGCAGTTCTTCCCGTTGCCGGGCCGCAGCCCGCTCGCAAGGGCGATGCAGGCCCGCTTCAGCGCGTATCTCGACGCGGTCCAGCGTGACTTGATGTCGCCAATGTTCGGCGAGCTCGACTGCCTTGTGATACTGGCCGACTTGCTTTCCCCCTTGCATCAGGGACAGCCCGCCTTCGTCGACACGCAATCGGCTCTTGGCGCTGCAGCCGACGCGTTGCGTTGGGAGCGCGCGTGGACAGACTATTTGGCGGCATTTGCGCGATTGAGGTTGCCGCCGAGCAAAGTCAAACGCGTGGCCTTTGTCGCCACCAAAGCGGATCACATCGCTGCACGTCAGCGTGGAAACCTAACATCCTTGATGCGGCATATCACGCGGGTGCCCCAAACCGGCGTCCCATCTTCGCGTATTCTCAATAGCGTCAGTGCGCTGTACCGAAGACGTTGTGGAAACATTGGGCGGCCGGCCTGTTTCTGCCGTGCGCGGCCGGATCATCGGAGAGTCCCGCCCTGCGCGCTTTTACCCTGGCGAAGTTCCAGACAGCGTTCCCGATGACCTGTTTTGGCAACACCGGTTCCTTGCGTTACCCGACTTCGAACCGATGCGGCTACCGGAGGGTGGACGCGGCGGCGTTCCTCAAATTGGATTAGATACGCTCGTTGCATTTCTGTTGGCGGATGTACTCTGATGGACACTGCGCCCGAACCGTTTCTTTTGCTGGAGGCCGACGAGGCACCTCGTCTGGAAGCGGCGCCTCCGCTGCTGCCGGCAGCAGCACTTGTACGTCGGCGAAGCGCACCGGCACTGGCGGGCGTGCTCGTGCTCGGGGCCAGCTTCCTGGTGCTCTGGGGTGCTTGGCTCGTAAGCTCGTTATTCGACCGCTGGAACGTACTTGGCTGGCTAGGTCTTGCGAGTCTTGTCGTCGCACTCGCCCTTATTGGCCTCGGCATCAGCCGGGAGTTCCGCGATCTGTGGGCACTGCGCCGAGTTGATCATCTCCGCGCTGAGCTCGCCAGCGGTGAAATCAATCGGATCCAGCATGCAGCGCAGCGCTGGTTGGAAGCGCTGCCGGAGCACACTGGGATCCTGCCAGCTCTCGCTGCCACGGATACGCCGGATGCAATACTTGCGCTGCTGCGTTCTGGACCAGGCAAAGAACTGCAAGAAGCGACCGACATGCTTGGTCGGAGTGCGGCGCTCCAGAGTGTTGCAATAGTTGCCGCAACGCCTTCGCCGGCCCTGGATGTGCTGACCGTTGGCTGGTGTGGTGTGCGCCTGATACGGCAGGTCGCAGTTTTGTATGGCATGCGCCCAGGCGTTCTGGGAACGGTGGCATTGCTCCAGAAAACCGCTCTGGCTGCGGCATCGGTGGCCGCGACAGAGATCGCGGTAAATGCCGCGACTCATGCCGTGGTGTCGCATCCGATATTGCGGCATTTGGCGGGCGAGGTCGCCGGTGCCGGAGTCGCGGCTCGACGCATGATTGTGTTGGGGCGTGCAGCCGGGGCGGCCTGCTCGCCGTTACCTCGCTGAGGCTGAAAGCTGGAGCCGGATGGGGCATTGGCTGCTGCAGCGAGCTGGCGCATCATGGTTTTCATGATGCAATCGCTAGCTGGGAGGTAAGAAATGGCTACCGACCTTCCGCCTGGTTACCAACCCTCGGCAGACGAGGAGTTCTTGAATCCGACGCAGGTCGAGTATTTTCGTCGAAGGTTGGAGAAAGCACGTGAAGACCTTCGGCGGGAGCTTGAGGCAATCCCTTCACCAGATGCCAATGATCTGAGCTATGACGGGGACCAGACCGACCACGCCAGCGCCGATTCCGAACGGGAATTCGAGATCCAAAACCGCGAGCGGGTCCAGATGCTGTTGCGACAAACGGAGCGAGCGCTTGCGCGACTTGAGAATGGAACATACGGCTATTGCGAGGACACAGGCGAGCCAATCGGTCTGAAGCGGCTTATAGCCCAGCCCACAACTTCATTGTCGCTCTCGGCTCAAGAGGCACGAGAACGGCGAAGGGGCTGATCATCTCGCGCGCGGACGCGTCAGGTGCAAACGTTTTGACGGCTTTTTTTCGGTTCGACCCCAGCCAACGAGCGTAGCTCCCCCTCCAATGACCAGCACTTGGCCCCTATCGGAAGGCCGTTTCGTACCCGAGTCGGCGCAAGCCTGATCGTTCCTGATGCCCTTGCGGCGGTGAAAACACAAAGTGGCGAACCGATCTATGACGAATCTGATCGGCTCCGGCAGTCTTTGCCAACTCCAACAATAATTTGGGGACACTGCCATGGCGTCCGACCTGCCATATGCCGATCAGGGTGAGGCCGATCAACCGTTACGGCCGGTCTGGGAGGACACCCCGGACGAGACCGACGCGGATCGCCGGCCCCCATCGCTGTCACGTCGCGCCGTTGACGGCGCCGACGTCGACCTCCTTCTCGCCACGCTCGCCGATGCTGCCGATGCCGTTGGCCGGCTCGACGCGCGGGTAGCCGCCAGCGACGAGACGCTCCGCGTCGGCCTGCTCGCCCGCTTGGCGCTCACCGAGGCCGCCGGCTGGCTGGCCCACGCACAGTCCTGGGTGCACCCGCTCGACCTCGCCCTCCGCGCCGCCGGCCTCACCGCTCCGGCGGCCCTCGCAGCCCTCGGCGCCGGTGCCCGCGCACTGCCGCAGACCATTGCTCAGCCGGCGGGCCGCCGCGGCTGGGAGGACCCGCCGCTCGACGCTCTGCCAGCTGCCGACCAGGCGATTGCCGACGCACTGGGCTTCGCCCGCGTGCTGTGCCGGCTGCCTGGCGGCGGCCCGCATCCCTTTGCCAGTGCCGCCGCGACCGCCGATAGCCTGGCCGGCCTCGGTGCCACGATCGATCGGGACACCCTGGGCGTCTGGTGGAGCGCGCATGCACCGGCGCCGCCCGTCCGGCGGCGTTACGGAGCGCGGCGCGGCGAGGGCAGCGTACCCCGGCCGCCGCTGCTCGCCGGCGCGCTTGCCGCTCAAGCGTGGATGCAGGCTGCGATCACCGACCCGCCCGAACCGGCCCTCGCGCTGCTCGCCTCCTTCGGTCGCCTGGCCCGATTGGCGCCGGTGCGCCACGTGTTCGTGCCGTTCTGGAGTGCCTACCCCGCCGTGGGGTTCAGCGACCGTGCGGCGCTACCCACACTCCGCTCGGAAGCGGCCGATCGGATCGCCGGCTGGGGAGTGTCGATCGCCTGGCCGGCCGCGGGCCTGCACCTCATCGCCGAGAGCGCGCGCATGGGCCTGCGCGACCTCGACCGGCTGCAGGCCTCTGCGGACAGGGGGAGGGGAGACCTCGCCGGTGTCGACCGCCGCTCGCGCTTGCCAGCGGCCCTCGAGGCGCTGCTGCGCGCGCCGCTGGTGACCCCGAAGGAGCTCGCGGTGAAACTCCGGATCGCGCCGCAGACCGCGACCGCACTGCTGCGCGAGATGCAGGGCAGGGGGGTCGCCCGCGAGGTGACCGGCCGGGGAAGGTTTCGGGCGTTCGCTGTTTGATTCGGTGTCTGACGGGTGAACCTGGCCGGCAATCAGCCCCAAGAACGGGATGAGTTGCGGCGAGCCAGCCGGAAAGCAGCGAATTCGGTCTGTCACGCAATGGAGCCAAACGGCCCCTGGTGCGTTCACCTTGCCAGCTTTGCGGAGGAAACGATGGCGGAGATCGACAGGTCCAAGGCAGTCGAACTGCTAAACCGTATTTTGGAGGCCGAACTGGCCGGTGTCGTGCGATACACGCACTATTCGCTGTTGGTCTTCGGCTTCAATCGCATTCCTATCGTCGCCTGGTTGCGCGAGCAGGCCGCCGAATTACTGACCCATGCGCAGCAGGCCGGAGAGATGATCACGCATCTTGGCGAGTATCCGTCACTCGCGATCGGACCGCTGCTCGACACGCATCGGACAGACATCGGCACCATCCTGCGAGAGTCGCTCGAGGCCGAGGCGCGAGCCCTTGCGCTCTACAGGGAGCTCCTGACCGTCGTAGAGGGCAGGTCGGTCATGCTCGAGGAATATGCTCGGCAGATGGTCCAGGCCGAAGAACTGCATGCGGGCGACGTCGACAAGATGCTTCGCTCGCCGGGCGCTGTCGCCGCGTTCCGTCCTGACGCGGGACAACCCGTATAGAGACTGCGGATCAGCAGCGGCGCAAGTCCTGCAGATCGATGGCAGCGGTCATCGCGGGCTCGGCCGGCTCGATCAGCTCAGCTCCGTCATTTTTGACATTCCCGACCGCCTTGCCGACCTGCCATAGTCGCAGGACGTCTTCCGGAGCCGGACGGAGAAGCGAAGCAGGATCGCCGTCAATCTCGCCGAGCCAGAGCGGCCAATCCTGACGCTCGACGATCACGGGCATCCGGTCCTGGATCGCAGACAGCTGGCGGTTTGCGTTTGTGGTGATGGTCGCGAATGTCTGGAGCTCCTCATTCTCTGGGGATTTCCATTTCTCCCAAATGCCGGCAAAGGCCACCGGATCGCCATCGATGCGCGCCACGGCAAAGGGCGTCTTGCCGTCCGGATCGTCGCGCCATTCGTAGTAGATCGGAGCAGGGACCAGGCACCTGCGCCGGGCGAAGGCATCCTTGAACATCCCCGATCTGGCGATGCTCTCCGACCTGGCGTTGATCGGCTTCCGTGCCTTCTTCAGATCCTTGGTAAAATAGGGCACCAGGCCCCACTTCAGGACGTCGAGGTGGCGCCCATCGTTCTTCGGGTGCAGTCGGACAACCGGCGCGTCCATGGTTGGTGCCATGTTCCACGTTGGTGCCAGATTCGGCAGTGGGTTGACCGTGCCGAAAATCCGCGCGATGGCCTCGGCGGGGAGGAAACTTGCGTAGCGGCCGCACATGGAGACGACGTAGTAACCCAGCCCCGCAGATTCCAGACGAGAAGGGGAGGCCTGATGCCATTCGACGGTGCAAGCAAAACACTGGTTGCCACGCAATCAATGATCGTTCTGGGGATGATCGAATCCTTCTTCGAAGGTGGTGTCAGATGGGCGAGGCGCACATATTGCACCGGAGACGGCAAACGCTGCCTTCTTGGGGCCATCGAGCATGTCCGTGGCGAAACTGGGTTCGTCGATAATCGGGCTGCGGAGTATCTTGCCGGTGCAATCAACCTGCGGCAATTGTCCAAGGGACTGCCGCTTCTGGGCGACACCGCAACCGTGACGGTTATAGGGTTCAATGATGCATTCGGGCGCAGTTATGCCGAGATCGTCGAGGTCCTGAGCGAGGCCAAAACACTTGCCACGATCGACGCCGATGCAATTGAAGTCGAAACCCACACCGGATGGTTGCGTAAGCCTCAGCAGCGATCGTCTGAGCAGTAGGCCTGGGATATGGCTCGCGTCCATGCGACGGCCAACGTGAAACACCGCGAGCGTCGCAACGCTAGCGGCGCGTTTGAAAGGCAAACAGGGCTGCCAGCATCAGAACGCCTCCGACGGTCTGCACCGGCGTCAGAACCTCACCCAGCAGAGCCATACTGGCCAGCGTGGAGACCAGAGGTTCCAAATTCATGATCAGCGCCGTGCGAAATGGACCGACGCGGGTGACCGATACGAAGATCAGCAGCATCGAGAGCGTGCTGGTCAAGGTCATGCCGGCGAAGGCGCTCCAACCGCCCAGGCTTTCCGGCGCATTCCACGTTTGCGTCAGCACCGATGCCAGAAGAAAGACCAGGCCCGATGGCGCTAGCGAATACCAGGTGTTCAACCGCGCGTCCGTGGCATGCAGGCTGCGGCGCGTGATCAGCAGAGTTACCACGCGGATCACCGCGGCGCCCAGCGCACTCGCGATGCCGAGCACGTCCACGTCACCCAGACGTGCGCCCAGCATCATTGCCAGACCTATCAAGGCAACTAGGGCCGCTAGTAGGCCGCGCAACCCGACCCGGTCGATTCCAGTGGCTGCCCCTGCGAGTCCGGTGAGCAACGGATATACGAAATAGGTCAGTATGGCGATGGACAGCGGCAGCAACCGGATTGCCAGCAATAGGCCGAACGTATTGGCGGCAAACATCACGCCAATGGCCAACGACACGACCCGCTCCCGATTGGTGTGTGGGCGCGATGGAGGCGCATGACGTAGCCAGAACCAAAAGAATAGTATCGTCAGCATGCCTCGCGCAGTGGCGAACGAGAGCACGTCCATCCCGTCGTTGAAGACGATTTTCCCGAGCACATCGGCAGCGCTGAACGAGAGCGCCGAGGCGACGCCGGGCAGCAGGCCGGTTCTGCGCATCTCCGCCGATGCGGCTGGCCGAGACGGTGTATGGTGCCGTGCCATCAACGGGGAGGTATGCCGAAAAGCGAAGCTTATGTCGCGCCGGACGTCTACGATCCCCAAAATCACTCGGAGGGAATCAAGGCGAATGGGGCCGAGACGACCTCTTCATTGCCGGCCGAGTTGCCTTCGGCCCGGAAGAGACCCATGAACGGATTGCAAGGCGCAGGCGCGTGCGGCATTGCAAGCCTATGGGCACTCGCTTCCATTGCATATTGCGGCTTATGATGCCGTCCGCCGCCGAACGGTGCTGCAACCCAGCCCAAACCGACAACGCTTTGCTTGGTACCAGTAGGCGGTGCGCACTAGGTATCGCGACTACTACGCCACAGGCTAACGTTGTTCATGGCGGTCCCGACCCGGCTGCTGTGTGATCGACACCTTAGGGAGGGGTCTACACATGAAGGTGGACAATCTGTACATCGTGATGTTCCCCAACAAGAGCGACATCCGATTGGAAGACGGAGAAGTCTATAACTCCGGTAAGTGGCTGTTCGCGAAGTATTCTCTTAAGTGCAAGAGCACCGAGACCTATGTGGTCAAGACCCTTGGCGGCCCGGGACCGAGCAAGAAAGGAAAGGTAGTCCAGGCTTTCATGAGCGGCGATATGCACGACTTCACCTGTGAAAAGCGGCTGGACTATTGCTCCGGTGGCTTTGTAACGGGCGGCAGCATCGGGGTCTACGCGGTGTTTCATTGCGACTTCGAACTCGATGCCGGCGCTGTTCGACGCATTGCAAAGCCAGAGGTATGCGCAACAGATGGATCAGGATGTGACCGCGCAGGCTTTCGTTCGCGTGCTGCACAAGAGCGTCGGCGTTGCCAAAATGGACAAGCTGGTCTTGGTGGCCTGCAACTCCGCCCACCATACGCCAGGTACAGGGCTCTATGTCGTTTCTCGACCGGGTATGCGCCGTGCTCGAGAAGGACGATAAGCCACCTTGCATCGTTGGCTGGGACGGCTCCGAGTTTGTCTACAAGGATGGCTCGAAGACTAGCGGGTCAGACATACCGCGCAGCGAGCAGCGTAGCGAGCGGAAGTGGATCGCTGCCTACGTGCCTGGTCAGGGATACCAGCAGAAGCGCTACGAACCACACGGCTGGTCCGCCAGCCAGCATGTGCAGACCGAGATAGGACCCGCCTGCATCCCGCTCTGATCCCCGGAGTGCAATGGGGCTCGCGCAAGCGCATCGCGTGTCCTTCGCCACCGTGGCGGATCGGTCATGCGACTACCGTACTGGGCACAGCAGAATCGTTGATAACTCCTCTCTTGCCGCGAGTTTATCGATTTTGATTTAGGTCAACGCGCCCGGCGTGCCGCCGATGCAGCTTTATACACCATGCCCTCCTGATGATCGGCTGAAAAGCACGGCCGGGCGAAGGGCCGCATCAAACGCGCCCACGTGCTGTGACGCCGCGCAGGACTGCCGCAAGCAGTGTTCAGCGGCCGGCTGCCTTCCTTTTTTTCGACAGGATCGTTCCATATATTTACTCCGAGGAGCCCGTAAAACCCCCAGTTTGTGAGGAAGAAGGTGCGCATCGGACCGGCTGTGCTTTTGGGCTTGTCGACCCTGCTTTTCGGCTGCGCCGAGCAGCCGACGGGACTTTGCGGGAGACTATAATTCTTACGAGGGCGCAGGATATGCCGGCTCGACCTACCCGGCATATGGGTATGCACCGGGTTACCTTGGCCCTGGCTACGTCGGATCAGATGAATTTATCGGCGGAGGCGGCTATTGGGTTAGCGGCAAGGATCGGGACCCCTACTGGTATCATCGACACCGGGGCTGGGATCACGACCGGGGCGGGAACGAAGCACAGGCCCGAGCCCAAGCGTGGCAGCAGCTTCAGCAGCAGAAGGCAGCGACCCAGGCCGCACAAACTCAGGCTGTTGCGCAGCTGCAACAGGCAGCCCAACAGCGGGCTGCATTGGCTGCTCAGGCTCAGGCCGCCCAGCAACAGCAACGGGCTGCAGCTCAAGCTGCGCAGGCCCAAGCTTTGCAAGAACGGGCCCAAGCGGTGCAACAGATGTATCAGCAAAGAGCTCAAATGCTGGCAGCGCAACAGCAGGCCATTGCAGCCGCTCGAGCGCGCGGGATCGCCCAATGAGGCACAATGCCTTCCCGGTTCATTGCTTTAGCAGTCTTGCTGATCGCTGTAATCAGGTCGGTGCTGCCCGATCCTGCTTCGCGCGGGCGCACTGACGAGGAACGCGGACAGCTGATGGAAGACACCGCGCGGTCGTATCTCTGACCGTGCCAACAGTGAGCCGCAACGCCGCTCAGCGACTGTCTGCACTGACCGGCCCTACACTAAAGCTGAGCGAATCGCACGAAGCCCGTGCTCGTCAGGAACCGCTCATGCCGCGCTTTGGCCGGACTGGAGGTGGGCTTGCCAGGCACCCTGGGCCTCGCCCCATCCTACCAGCGCAACCGGCGTGCCATCGGGTTGGATGAAGGCAATTGGGCCTGAGAAAGTCATGTAAAACGCGCTGTCGATAGGAAAGTGGGTGTAATCGTGGCGCGCGCCGGACGCCTCAAAGCCGTATCCAGGAGCGATGGCTGTATCGCCGCCTTTCTCAGCGCCGCCGCGCACTTCCATCTTGCCCTTGTAGAGGAAGTATTCTCCGGGGCCGGTATGGATGTGCGCGCTGAATGATGAACCCGCAGGGCACTCGAATATGGCCGTCCAGGTACCTGCCTCAGGCGAGATGTGAAGAAGTTTCCAGCGGATGCCGCCCGCCGATAATGCGTCTGGAAATGGCGCCCATGGCCCGTGATCAATCGGGATGTATTCGTCTGCTGCTTTCTGCTTCACGTTCAATTCTCCCTGATATTGTCTCTCATGACGTGGCGGCTGCTCTCTCCATACAGGCCTCGCAGCCGGCGACGCCGCATGAGCCGGATTGTTACCGAGCCGATCATGCGCCGGCAAGCGGTTCGAGCGCATAGTCGCTCTCGGTGCAGACCAAGGGTCAGGGGTGGGTGCCGTCAACTGTTTTATTGGATCGCAGTATGAGCGGGCTTAGCCGTGTGGCCAGTGGCCTTCAGCTGGCACTTGTGCCGCATCCCGCCTCTGGGCGTTGTCTGGTGCCAGGTCGGTATGCCTCCCTTTTCGCCTATGGCTGAACGTCGCTCAACTTGGCATCGATCCTTCTTTGCCGCGCTGATGCGCAGGAGTTTCCCCTGCAGCGCGCGTCAAGTTCAGTGCGGTATTGATCAAGGCGACGTGCGAAAACGCTTGCGGGAAGTTGCCAAGAAATCGGCGTGCCCGCGGGTCATATTCTTCAGCCATTAGCCCGACGTCGTTGCGTAATGCGAGCAAGCGTTCGAACACCCTCCGCGCCTCCGCATGACGTCCCTGGAGCACCAAATTGTCGGCCAACCAGAAGCTGCAGGCGAGGAACACGCCCTCACCTGGGGGCAGGCCGTCCTCGGAAGTACCTGTGTCATAGCGCAATAGCAGCCCGTCCACTGACAAGCGCCGTTGGACAGCCGCCACAGTGCCGCGAATGCGCTCATCATTGGGCGGAAGAAAGCCCACCAACGGCATGAGCAATAAGCTTGCATCCAACTCGCGGCTGCCGAAGTATTGCACGAAGCTACCCAGTTCCGCATCGAACGCCCGGCTGCAAACTTCCCGATGAACCTCGTCACGCAGTGCGCGCCATCGTTCGACAGGACCGTCCAAACCGAAACCCTCAACCGCCTTTACCGCACGATCGAACGCCACCCACGCCATAACCTTGGAATGGGTGAAGCAGCGTCGGTGCCCACGCACCTCCCACAGACCCTCGTCCGGCAAGTTCCAGACCTGCTCGAGGTGTTCGAGAAGAGCACACTCCAGGTGCCAAGCAGCTTCGTTCGGTGCAAGTGAGCCCTTCCGTGCGGTGTGCAGGGCATCAGACACTTCGCCGAAGACATCGAGTTGCAGTTGATCAGCCGCAGCGTTACCGACGCGAACAGGTTTTGACCCCTCATACCCAGGCAGCCACGGCAGACTGCGCTCGGTGAGATCGCGTTCGCCTGCCAGGCCGTACATGATCTGCATCTGTGCCGGGCTGCCGGCGACGGCACGCACGAGCCAGTTGCGCCACTCGCGAGCCTCGTCGTAGTAGCCCCCTTCCATCAGCGACAGCAGGGTGAAGGTGGCATCACGCAACCAACAGAACCGATAGTCCCAATTGCGCGCCCCGCCGATCCGCTCCGGCAACGAGGTTGTCGCCGCTGCTACGATACCGCCGGTCGGCCGATAAGTGAGTGCCTTCAGGGTTATCAGCGAGCGCAGGGCTGGCTCTCTGAACGGCCCCTGTATCGTGCAACTTCCGGCCCACTCCCGCCAGAATGTTTCCGTATCTGCCAGGGCTTCGTCTGGATCGATCCTTGGAGGCACCGGCAGGTGCGACTGTCCGTAGGTGAGCGTGAAGTCCACCGTCTCACCGGCGGTGACGCTGAACTCACCAACGGTAGACAGATCTTCGCCCCGGAGCACTGCGTCCGTTTGCATAACCAACATGTGAGGCCCTGCGATGGCGCGCAGGCCTCCACCCTCGATCCGGGTCACCCATGGCACAGTGCGTCCGTAATCGGCGCGGACTATAAGTTCCATGCGCATCGACACCCGGCCCTGCAGGCCCGTAACCCGACGGATCACGTCGGAGTTTGTCCCGCGCAGCGGCATGAAATCGGTCAGCAGCACAGTGCCTTCCGGCGTCACGAAGCGGGTTTCGAGTATCAGGGTATCGGTGCGATAGGCGCGGCTCACCTCGACGACATTGGATGCCGGCGCTATCAGCCACCGGCCGTGCTCGGGGCCGCCCAACAAGGCAGCGAAACAGGCGGGGCTGTCGAAACGTGGCCAGCACAACCAGTCGAGCGAACCGTCGCGCCCGATCAATGCAGCCGTCTCGCAATCTCCAATCAGCGCGTAATCCTCGATCCTGGCGGGCATGGTTGTATCTGTGGCCCTACATTCGTTTCCCGCCACGCGACAGCCATTCTCGAAGGTGGAGATGGTCGACCGCTCGACCAGGACCCGCGTCCTCGGGAATGCCGGTAACTGGTCTCATTCGAACGAGACCTATAACCGCGTGCACCGTTTCTTGGCTGCGCTCAAGCGAACCGCCTGTTTCACACGCGCGGCAATTTCCATCATCTTGCGCGGGAAGATCAAGCGGCAAAGCTGTCGGAAGCGCCGAAGGTCTAAGTTGGCCTTCCTCTCCCCTCAACGGCACTGTAATAAGCATCAATTCGACGCCAGTATCCTGCATCTCCCAGGCCGGAACCTCGGAACACGAGTAGGTGGGAGCGCCCCGCGTAGCTGGCGCGCCACTTCCACTCGTCGTGCTGCCATCCTATCCTCTTGCGCTAGCGGCCAAACAAACCCTTGAAATGTCGGAGCGGTTGCTACACGGGGAATGGCGATTTGATGCAAGTCCAGTCTGATCTCCCGGCGCGTGCTTGTCCCCTTCGAACGCACCGGAACCACTCTGAGGCTGAGCTGCTTTGACCCTCCGAATGCACAGTTCGGAGATCCGAGATGGTCCACTACTTCGCTCCCACGCTTACTCAACTCGGTGTGCTCATGGCCCATCCGGCCGCTTTTGTAGTTCTGCTCTGCTGCGTCTGTGCTTGGCTGGTCCTTAGTCTGCAAAGCTTTTGATTGGCACGCGATTGCCACCGTCGCCACCTGGTTGATGACGCTCTTCATCCAACGGGCGGAGCATCGCGATACGCAAGCCATTCAGAGCCAAACTTGACGAGTTGCTACAGGTAGAGAGGCGCGACCGAATAGGGACGTCTGGCGTGCCGAGAACGTGCGAGACATCCACTTCCGCAACAGAAGCCGTGGATATGCTTGCCGACCTGTCGCCGGGCGAGGGTGCTTTGCATTCCACGGCGCGCAGGCTATCTGCCATCGGGCCGGTCAGAAAGCATCGATCGCACGCCGCAGTTCGTGAAACGAGAGAGCGGCGCCCGGCTGGTGTTCTTCGCTGCTGGACACCGGTACACCCGCGCCCGAGCAGTCGGAGCAGAATTGCAAAATGAGCTCCCCCTTCTGTCTTGATTGACTTAAGCAGAGACGCCTCTGCCCGGGTGAGTGATTCCCCGGGCAGAGAACACGTTCCTTCGCTAGGCCGGCGTCGGTCTGCCGTTGTTGTCTGTTACCTCTACTTCCTCGCGGCGAACGTTGTCTCGCACCTTCTCGGTCCGCTCCGTTTCTTCCTTTCGAATCGCCACCTCCTCAACCACCTGCGCAGTCTTCTCTACGACTGGCACCTCTTCGCTCTCGTGCACCTCGACCGTGCGCTCCTCAAAGGCACGCCCAGGAACAGATGTCTCGACCGGACGTCGGCGGTCGATTGTCACGCGCTCACCGTGCAACGTCACCTCCCGCTCGACAGGCCTCTCCACCACATAGCGCCTTACCCGCGTCGTCCCCCGATCGATCGTGCGCTTGCCGATCTCGAGATTTTCCTCGGCCAACGGGATAACTTCTTCAGTTCCGGACCGGGGCCTTGCCTCAGCGGCGGCGCCGGCGCTCTCCGCCGTCGATCCTCCGATCCCGGTAGTGGAAGAGTGCTCTGAGCCCGTTCTCGAAGAGGACGCCGCGTCCAACTCTTCCGTCCGCTCTTCCATCTCGATCGGATGGTGAGCAGTGAGAAGGGTCACGGTCTGGTGGATCCTGGAATCATCCTCTACCAACACACTGAGCACCGTCTTCCCGGCTTGCGCCTGGCGCTCATAAACTTGCTCATCCCGAGATAGCGAACGCGTTGTTTCCTGCGCTGGTTCTTCTCCCAGAAGCCATGACCAGAAGCCGCCACCGCTAGAAGTGCTCGGGGGCTGCGAAACCGAGCCGGAGCTGTCGTTTAAGGCATCGGTTGCTGTCGGTCGGTAACGCCGCACTGCCGATGTGGAAATGCCCGCCTGCTCCAAATCCTGGGCTGCGGCGTCCGCGGCACTCTCGCTGTCAAATACCGCGACAATATGTTCCGCCATGATGGTCCTCTCCGTTATTGAAGGCAGTGCGATAAAAGGCGACTTCTCGCTCTGCGTTCCTTCAACAGTTAGGAGAACGGTATGTCGGCTTTGCCGGACTGGGATCGCTGCCGGATCGAGTAAGTCGCGCCGCAGTTCACCCGGAGACGGAGTGCCGCTACAACGACACTCCATACGCCCAGGACTTCGTCACGGCTTCGACCAACGACGCGCTTACTCGTCCCGGAGACGCCCGCCAAGCGCGCCAGCGGCTGAGGCGATGAAGGCACCGATCAACATGGAGAAGAAAAGAAAGAACGAAGCTGATGCCGATGCTTTGCGGGCGACATCCGCCGCTTGCTTGGCCTTGTCCTCGGACGCCTTGATCTGCGCTGCGATGTCATCAATGCGCTTTTCGGCGTCTTGCTGGGAAATTCCCGTTCGGGCTGCGACCAATTTCGCTAGATATGTCCGGTCGCTTGGCTCGAGGCTGCCGTTGTAGGCCGCCTTCGCAATGATCCGACTGGCCTCCATGTGCGCGTCCTGGGGCGCGCCGCTGGCGTCTGGCTGATCCTTCCTAAACAGTGCGTCGATGAAATACCCCGATGGATCTGGCTGGCTGGCGCCCGCCGCTTGCGCAGCACCGGAAACCGCACCCCCACCGACGCTGGAGATCGCCCGCGCGCTGGTGCTGATCGCCGATGACACTGCCGAAGACGCTAGGGCAGCAACCAACACGGAAGCGAGCGCCCAGGCCAGGAAGCCGTGCGCGGTATCACGAAAGAACACCTCGTCGTTACGGAGCCCGGTCCATTTCTTGCGCAGCCGTCCGGCCATATAGCCACCCGTGGCCGAAGACAGCCATTGCACGATGATGAGCCACACGGCCGCGAGCAAGGTGAATGTCGATGCGGTCGGGTTGGCCGAAGACCAAGCCGACACCGACGACAGCCCGATCCCAGATCCCAAGGCTACGAGCAGCAGGGTTATAGCGGCAGCAGCGACCGCCCCGGCTATGATTGCCGCCCAAGAGACGGCCAATTCGGATCCGGAACCGCCTTCGCCGACCATGACAGCGGGACCGACGGCTTCATTCGCAATTGCCATTGGGCCTGCCTCCGCTCAATGCCAGAGAAGCGCCAGAATGATGATGATCGGGATCGGAACCCCGAGCAGCCACAGAAGAATTCCTCGGCCCATTTTCTGATCCTTTCAAAGAAGCTTGCTTATTCTGGTTACGATCGGCCGAGCAGCGCTTATGTCCGGCATCTACCGACGTCGGTGCCCCGGACAGCCGAGAACGCAAAAGTGCGCTACTGCACAGGCGACCGCTCGGAAGCGCTACTGCCGATTTGGATGGCGTCATCGGTCACGGTTATATGGGTCTGCCGGCAGTCGGGCGAACCGCTCTGCATGGTCTGTCCGGATTGAAACTTGACCGTCAACTCAGCCAGGCAAGCGGCGCTCGAGAAGGCAACATTGCGTCCCTGACGTGGCCGGATTGGCTGATCCCAGGTCAGGTCGCGTTCATCACCGTTGGTCATCCGCGCATGCGCCGAGACAATGGTGCGGTCGCTTTGATTAAGTAAGGCATAGGAGCGTGCACGTTCCGTCGACAGCGGCACAGAGTTAGGCACATGGCTGGTATTGTTTTGAGCGCCTGCTGGCGCCACCGCCCCACAGATCAGCAGCACTGCAAGCGATGACCTGATGTACATAGGAACTCCGGGAACAATGGCTTTGTGCCTGGAAAACGTCTCAGCTCCGCGACGGTTCCAATTCCGTGGCCGCTCCGGGCTGAGCCCAGCCCCGGCGGGGACAAGCTGCAGAAGGTAATGGCCGGTCTCGATCGTGCCCGCTGGATTGATGGCGTCAGTCGGCGAGCCCCTGGGTCGTCATAGGCGGATCGTCTATTGGTCGTGCGCTGGCAGCACCGCGCGGATCTTCTGGGCGTATGCATCTCTGCCGTTGTCCCGCTGCAGCCGTGCTATGGCCGCTTGGCGTAGCCGGTTCCATAGAGCCTCGGAGCGGTACAGCGTAACCACCTTGACGGCGAAACCGGACGGGTCGTCTGGGTCGGCCGCCAACAATTCGCTGTCATCTGTCCAGCCCATCCGCTCGGATAGCAACGACGTTGCCACCACGGGGACGCCAAAAGAGGCTGCCTCGTATAGCGTATACGAGGTGCCCGTTGCGAAGCATGTGGGTGCCACCACGATACGGTGACTATCGTAGAGCGGCGCGACGTTGACCGGCGGCGGCACCAGCACTACCCGCGAATTATCAGCAATCCGCTCTAGCGTCACCCAGGGCGACGGGTGGCCTACCACGGTCAGCTGCGTCTCGTAGCTCAGCTCTGACTCGATCAGCGGCAACACCTCGTCGACGAACCAGTACAGCGCATCAAGGTCCGGCGACTTGGCACGACGCAGGTCGCCCAAAAACAGTAAGCCCGATCGTTCCTGCCACGGCCGAAGCGTCGGCGCCACGTCGCGCATGGTACCGAGTACACGCACGCTGTTCAGGCCGATATCGGTGAGCAGACCCGCCTCCTGCTCGTTGACGGCCAACACTTCGTGGCAACAAGGCGCGTTGCGAAATTCGCGTCTCAGCGCGTCCAACAGCGGCTCCTTTTCTTGCTGCCCCCAAATGCGTAACATCTCCTGCATCACTGCGAGTCCTGCGGTGTCGAGGATGATTCGCGTGCGGTCCGGCACCAGCGCAGAGTCGTCAAGCACCGGACGAATGCGGTCCAGATTCGTCGTGCGCGACACCCAGATCGCGTCGTAGTAGCCTGAACGGCTCGCTAAGAAAGCATGGAAGTCACTTTGTGAGCGATCATGCATGACCTCCACCGTATCCGGGAAATCAGCAGCGACCGCGGCGGAGTCCGCTTCGGCTGTCTCCATCGGGAATACTGTCACCTGATACTCGAGCCCGGCCATAATCCTGATGATATCGTTGGCGCGCAGATAGCTTGTGCCATGCATGCGAAGCGGGACCGTATCCTCAATGAACAGGACGCGTCGGTGGCTGCGGTCGGCCATACGGGCAAACGGTAAATCTGCCAAACAGGCGGCGTGCTGCATGCGCAGCGTTGCCGAATGCTTATCGAACAGGGCAATCTCTTGGCCTTTGTGTTGGTCCTGCAGATTGTCGAGATCAATCGTGTCAGCCGTCGCATACCGATGCAGCACCACTGAAGGATCATAGACCACACGATAGCCAGTCTGACGAATTCGCAAGCCAAGCTCGGCAGCTGCCAGGCGATCGGGCACCATAGCGGTGTCCAGACCACCGAGCCGACGCAGCAGCCCAGTGCGCACCATGAGGCAGGCCAAAGAGCAAAAGTCCACGTCGCGCACGAATCCCGCTTCCGGGCATAGCGACGTGGCGCCATTCATATAGCCAGCGGTCGCGCCGTTACACCAAACGATGCCACCGGCCTCATGCAGTACCGCGTCACTGCCGATAATCTTGCCCCCAACGGCACCGATATCTGGATCGCCATCAAGGCGCGCCAGCGCTGCGGCAACAGCGCCAGCGTCAAGCCGCACATCGCTGGCAAGGTACAGCAACCGGTCGGCGGTCGCAGACCCGAGCGCAACGTTGTTGGCCGCCACAAACCCGATATCGTCCCTGAATTGCAGCAGAGTCGCGCCGATGACGTAGCGTTCGACCTGCCGCACATCGGCCACGGAGCCTGGATCAACCAAT
Organism: uncultured Alphaproteobacteria bacterium; assembly: GCA_963850535.1. Taxonomy (GTDB): domain Bacteria; phylum Pseudomonadota; class Alphaproteobacteria; order Acetobacterales; family Acetobacteraceae; genus JAMXLO01. The sequence continues at coordinate 256,668 of CAWKMC010000010.1, forward strand.
ATCAGTTCGATAGTGCCCGCGTGATTTTGCCGCAGCGAGGCGATCGCCTGCAACGCCAGGGGAAGGTCATTCCGCAAAACCATGATCACGCTGCAGACCGGCGGCCCGGTGACAGTGAAATCGATCGGCCGGCGTCCGTACAGCGGCAGTAAGTCTCGGGCCTGCGCCGCGAATAGCGCACGGGCTTCCTGTTCGGGGAAGTTCTGGACAGGCGCCTGTCGGCGTGCATGGCCATGCGCCGCCCCGCCGTGAGCACGTGCGCAAAGGCGTCACGCACGATCCCCGAACGTACTGCCCGACGAACAGCATCGTTGTGCTCCCAATAGGAGCGAAGATCGATATGGCGCGATGGATTGCGCAGTTCGAATACCCCGGATTGTAAGAAATGCATGTAGCCGTTCGGAAATATGCCCTTCGTTACGGCGTCAGCGACATCCGGATAACGGTTGAGGTAATCAGCTTCTGAAAAATCAGCCAATGGGTCGAATGCAGTTGGGCTGTCGTTGCAAAGATAGTGGTGCAGTGCACACAGAAATTCTCCGGCAGCAATGGCCTGCGCCGCGGACGCATAGTTGGCGCAGTACCATGCACTGTCGAAATAGAGCGAAGTCTCCAAATCCGATCGCTGTTCGTGGATCTGGTAGACAAAGTACCGCATACTCGCTCGACCGCCTTCGTTGTATTCTCCCGCCATCCGGCAGCGAGGCGGTAGAATTTCGGATCGAACAATGGATGGCCCATTATTCCATCGCCACACCCTACGCGCAGGAAATGATCGTAACCATTGATGTACGCACCCTCTGTCGGCGCGCTGACTAATTGCGAATCCGTAAAACTCCGGGTCAAATAGCCAATGAGGCGCGTACGTCAGCAGACCGTCGCGACAGTAATGGTCGAATCCTGATCGATACGCCCCTTTGCGCACCGCCGCTGCAACATCCGGGTAGCGCCGAAGGTAGAATGCTTCGTCGAAGAATACGTTCGGTGAGCGGCCGAGCTGCTGGCCTTCAGTCAGATAATCTGCAAGCGGGTCGTCGATGGTGAAGCTGATCGAATACGTCTTCCGATACCACTCCCCATCAAACTCGACCCATCGTGCAGCAGGTTGCAGAGTGGGAATGAGCGTTTCGTTGGGTGATGGCATGAGGCTTGGGTCTCCGAAATTACCTGGACCGTGGCCTCAGCCATCTGAGTTATCTGGGATTCCGGCCGCGGCCGGTCCCATGTCAAGCGGCGTGCTGTCGATCGGCACTCGTGACGTAGGCCATGCCTCCTGCGCTGGCACGGATTTCCAGGACTACGGGACTGCCCACTGCAGGCAGAGACAGGGCCGCATTGCCGTCCGTCCACCTGCGCAGCACCGTTCCATATCGCTCGACAGCCCACCAGCCGCGCGACATCTGCGGGTGATCAAGCGGAACCTGCCGAATTCCGCCTGGTCCACGCAGCAATATACGCTCGACGTACACCCCAAAGCAGCGGCGATCCTCCACCCAGGGCCGGGTATCCGTGAGCTTGCCGGCACGCGAAACCAGAGTGACTTCGGTCGTGCCGGCTGGCAGTAGGAAGGTATATAGACCGTTCTCCGCAGACAGCGGCTGCAACTTCTGGCCCTTGACCACGATGTGCAGCGCTGGGTCGGTAGTCACATCGGCGTTTGGCACGGGGTGACCGAGAGCCGCGGCACGTTCTGCCAAGCGCTGCCACACCGGACGTACGTTTTCCTCATCCCACACGAACGGTTTGCACGATCCTGCTTCACGCGACGGATAGTCCGTTCCGTCCGTCAGTTCCGGATGCAGCGCAACCGGCTCGTTCGCGTTGCCAAAGAAGCGGCGGGTGCCGGTGGTGTTGAGATAACTCTCCGATGTTAGTCCTTCGGCAAGCACGATGGAATGCATGTCCAGCTCGAGATGGAAATACTCCACCGAAGTGAGGCCCTTCTCCTGCCAAATTGTGGTGCCGTTGATCAACTGGCGAGCACAGATCAGCTTGCCGTCAATAAAGATCGCATGATCCGGCGACACGAGCAGATCGCTATGCGGTGTGTTGTTGGCGATTGCGCCGCGCCGGATGCGGATCGGGGCTGCCGTCTCGGGGCGCGGATGCGCGGTTAGATCAATCCGTCGTCGGCCGAGCCACCTAACCGGGCGCGCGGTCAGTTCATCGCCGGTGTGCGCCAGGATGAGGTCGCCGGGCGCCAAGTTTTCAATCCGCTGCTCGCCAGTCACGGTAAGGATGCGGGTGCCGGCGACGTAGCAGACAGCGCTGGGATCCTCGATGATCGTGTAGGCGTCTGACGCTGGGCTGACGTTGCCGGCTACATCTGTCGCGATCGCCGTGAAATTAAGCACTCCGACTGACGGCAGTGTCGGAGTGGTGAATGTCGACGCTCCGCCATCGTTCGCGATCACCGTGCCGAGTTGGGTTTTTCCGCCGAAGATGGTCACGGATTCGTCGACCACGGCCGTGGTGTTCACGGTTGGCGTGGTATCGTTGGTGCTGTCGCCGATGGGTACGATCCCGGTTCCCGGCGCTACGTCGTCAGTGACCGAGGTGATCACCGGTGCGTCTGGTCCCGTTGTGTCGATGCTGAGTGTTTGCGTGGCCAAGCCTGTGTTCTGCGTCTCGGGGTCAGCAAGCCGAATTGTGTAAGTGCCGTCCGCCAAGCTCTGAGCATCGACATTGCTCGAAGTCGCGAGATTGAAGGTCCAGCTGCCGGTATCCGAGACGGAGACGCTTCCCACCAATGTGCCTTTGCCCGTTCCGAATGCGCCTCCGACAAGGAAGATATCGAGGCTACCAGCCGCACCGGTTCCGCTGGTTTCAGTTATGCTCCCCGCCAGTGTCAATGTCCGATCGGAGGTGATAAAGTCGGTCCGGGAACTGCCCGTATCTTCAGTGATCGAGTCGATAGTCGCGCCTTTGATATGTATAGCCATGACGCCGTCCCGTTCGTGTTTGCGTCATCATTATAGCCGCGCGATCTGCAACCGCAAGTTGCGATTGTGGCCTTGACGGCGGCTGACCCCATGCCCGGTTCCCGATCTCTCTCAACCTCGCTGCCTTGATCGGTCGAGAAATAACAGTGCAACAGCAGCAGCGAAATTCACCTGCTGATGCCGGTTCTATGCGATTGTGATACACTTTCCCCATACCATGCCCAAACGCGCACGACTCTGCGTCAGCTTGTCCGGTGGCGATCCAGCTACCCCTGTTCCCTGATGCCGCTTCGCTGATCCGAATCCGTCCCGATGCAACGAGTGGCGCTTTTACAGTATGGAGGCCTGGGCCGGGTCGCGCGCTGCTGCTGCGGCAATGGGGCCGCATCGGCACTGAAGGCCGACGCCGGTTGGATCCGCACCCCGATCACGGCGCAGCCATCAACGCGCTTGCCCGTCGCGCCGGACGCAAGCGACGTCGTGGCTATCAGGATCGTGGCCTATGACCAGATCGCCCCAGCTGATTGGTTGTGCACCACGTCATGGGATGCCGTCTAGGCCGCGCCCAACTCACCACAACTTATGCCGATACGGTTGGCGAAGAACAGCAGAGCATGGCCGCGCGATGTGGTGAAGCGGTGAGGGGAACCAACGATCTGGTTTTCTAAAGGTGGTGCCGATGGCGAGTACAATCAGCGCTTTGTTCAACAAGGCCGCGCACCATACGGCCAAGCAGACGGGTCGGGCTTCTACCTTCGCTCTTGCCCTTGGCATCGTCCTGCTCTGGGGGGTCACCGGGCCGATCTTTGAGTTCTCAGACACATGGCAATTGATCATCAACACCGGCACGACGATCGTCACCTTTCTGATGGTCTTCCTGATCCAGAACACGCAAAATCGGGACACTGAAGCTCTGCAGCTGAAAATCGACGAGCTGATCCGTGTCACGGAGCGAGCACGCAACCGCCTGATCAGTCTGGAGGACCTGACGGAAGAGGAACTCGATCGAGTGAAGCAGGAACTCATCAAAGCCGCACAGGCACAAAGAGACGATCCGAACTCGCTCCGCGACAGCCTGGACCAATAGAGCGGCTGCCCGCGCAGCCAGGAGGGCGACTGGAGCCCGCGGGGCTCATTCAGTGAAACGGGCCACTGCGGCCGCGATGAGCTTACCGTGACATATTCACAGTCGAACAGATCTTCAGTCTTCGGTCTTCAGTGTTCGGACGCTGCGTTGAGGAGGCGATCAAGGTGCTGCAAGGTTCGGCGCCGCTCGCCCAAGCGCAGCCGTGATACCGAAGTCTCCCGGCAATGATCCGCGCGGAAATAGCCGGGTGACGTGGCCCATCTTGCGCCCGGGCCGCGCTTCCACCTTGCCATAAAGGTGTGGGATCAGCCCTGGCTCGGCCAGGATGGCCGACCACAGCGCCGTCTCCTCCGGCCCGATCAGGTTCTTCATAACCGCATCCGAGTGACGCACGGCCGTCGGCAGTGGCAGGCCGGCAATGGCGCGGATGTGCATCTCGAACTGGCCGGCGGGGCAGGCGTCGATGGTCCAATGGCCGGAATTGTGCGGCCGCGGCGCGATCTCGTTGACCAGAACGTGTCCGTCACGACCGACGAACATCTCCACCGCGAGCAGCCCGACCAGATCCAGAGCATCGGCGATTTTGCGCGCAATTGCCTGGGCCTGCCGATCAACCGGTTCGGCGATGCGCGCCGGCGCGAGCGTCACGTCGAGAATGTGGTTGCGGTGCCGGTTCTCTACCGTATCAAACGCGGCGTAACTGCCGTCCTCACCGCGCGCGACGACCACGCTGATTTCCTGAGCGAAGTCGATGAAACCTTCCAAGATCAATGGCTTAGGTGATAGAGCTGCGAACGCAGCGGCAATGTCGTCGCGGTGGCGCAGTGTTGCCTGGCCCTTGCCGTCATAACCTAGCCGCGTGGTCTTCAGCACGGCAGGCAGGCCAACCTGGGCTACCGCCATCGCCATGCTATCGCGGTCTTCGATCGCCGCCCATGGCGCGGTCGGCACACCGATCCGATTAAGGAAGGTCTTCTCTGCCACCCGGTCCTGGCTGGTACGGAGGATCGCTGGGGAGGGGCGCACCGGCTTCAATGATGCAAGAAGATCAAGACCTTCTGCACTGACGTTTTCGAACTCGAAGCTGATGACATCAACCGCGGCGGCAAAGCGGCGCAGGCCTTGCGGCTCCTGATAGTCGCTGATCGTCGCGGCCGCCGCGACCTGACTGGCCGGGCTGTCGTGCTCGCGGGTGAGGATATGGCAGCGGTAACCCAATCGCGCCGCCGCCATGGCCGACATCCGGCCCAACTGTCCCCCGCCAACCAGCCCGATGGTTGCGTTCGGCGGCAGCAGCAGCGTCATGCAGGAGCGTCGGCCACGTCACTGGTCTGCTGCTCGCGAAGCGCGTCCAGCCGGGCCGCCAATGCCGGGTCACTGGTAGCGAGGATCGCCGCCGCAAGAAGTGCGGCGTTGACCGCACCGGCACGGCCGATCGCCACGGTGCCGACGGGAACACCGGCCGGCATCTGCACGATCGACAGAAGGCTATCCATACCCTTGAGACTGTGAGATTCCACCGGCACTCCCAGGACCGGCAGAGGCGTCCAGGCGGCACACATTCCGGGCAGGTGAGCCGCGCCGCCGGCGCCCGCGATGATCACCTTCAGCCCCCGTTGCCGTGCTGTCATTGCATAGTCGCGCAGTCTGTCTGGTGTGCGGTGAGCGGAGACGATCCTCGCCTCATGTGGTACGGCCAAGCGGTCCAGTGTTTCGACGGCGTGGCGAAGCGTCGCCCAGTCCGACTGGCTGCCCATGATGATGCCGACAAGAGGTGGCATCAGGCGATGCTGTCCGGGATCAGCCGGCTTTCCAGCCAGGCGATCTCATCCTTCAGCATCAACTTGCGCTTCTTAAGCCGTTGAAGATGCAGCTGATCCAAGGCGCCCTGTTCGGCCAGGCGCGCTATCACCGTGTCGAGGTCACGATGCTCGCTGCGGAGTTCGTGCAGCTTGCGCAGCAGCGAGTCCCGGTCTGTCAGCATTCAGCTTTTATACCATACAGGGGGCGCAAATCCCAGGTGGCACAATCGTCATGGCCCTCACTATGTCAGTCGGGTTACCATTTGGCCGCAGGCCGTTTTCTAGCGGAGGTTCATCGATGACCTTGCAGAGCCGTCTCGAATCGCTGAAGGAGCGCCATGCTGCGCTCGAAACGCGCATTGCCGAGGAGGACCAACGGCCAATGCCGGACAGCGAGACGCTGAACCGGTTGAAGATCGAGAAGCTGCACGTCAAGGAAGAGATCGAACGCCTGCGCACGCAGGTGGAATAAGCCGTCAGGCGGCCTCGTCAGGTTCGGGGACCGGCGGTGGCGGGACGGCTCGGCCCTCCCGTTCCAGCCGATCGTTCGCTTGCACGATCGCAGCGTTCAAATCCGTCTGGCTGCACAGACCGAGGATCACGGGGTCACGTGGCTTGATATTAGCGCTGTTCCAGTGCGTGCGTTCGCGCACCTTCTGGATGGTATCCTTGGTGGTGCCAAGCAGTTTCGAGACGTGCGCCTCGCTGAGCTGGGGGTAGTTGCGCAGCAGAAAGGCAATCGCATCGGGGCGATCGTTCCGCTTGGCCACTGGTGTATAGCGGGAGCCGCGCAGGCGCTTCGGCTGCGGCAGTGCGGTCGGCGCGAGTTGCAGCCGTGCCTCAGGGTCTTGTTCTGCGCGACGAATCTCGTCTGCCGTCAGCTGCCCATTGCCGACCGGATCGTAGCCGACGATACCCTGCGCAACCTCGCCGTCGGCGATCGCCTGCACCTCGAGCGGGTGCATGCCGCAGAACTCTGCTATCTGCGTGAAGGTGAGCGCGGTCTTCTCGATCAGCCACACGGCGGTGGCCTTCGGCATCAATGGTAATGTCATAACGGCCGGATATGACGCCCGGTCTGGGGTGGGTCAAGTATAGGCATCAGGAATATGCTGGGTTGCTGCGGGAGAGGGTGAACACGCGATGATGGATGAGGAAGAAGGTCCAGTTCGCAAGCGCACGCGGCTGGAAAAGCTGGTACTGGACAATCTGGGTATCGAGGAACTGCGCGATTACATCGCCGAACTGACGGCGGAAATTGAGCGCGTGGAGGCCGATATCGCGCGCAAGCAGGGTCATCGCAGCGCAGCGGACGCATTCTTCCGGCGCCCTTAGGGGCCTAGCCCCCCTCCCCGAGGGGGTTCAGTGCCTTAGCTCATGCAGGAAACCGAGCAGCAACTCGTTGACCTTGTCGGCCTGTTCCTGCTGGACCCAATGGCCGGCACCCTGGATCAGATGGCAGCCACGCATTTGGGTGCAGGCGTGTTCCTGCATCCGTTCGAAGGCGCCGGGCCGTTGATAGGTGCCCCAGTCGCTCTTGCCGGCGATGAACATTGAAGGGGCGTCGATCGTGCGTCCCGCGAACAACTGCAGCTCGGCGGTGTCGAGCCCCGTTGTGCCGCGTCGATACCATTGCAGACCACCGCCAAAGCCGTTGCGCTGGTATTCCGCGGCGTAGACAGCAAGTTCAGTGTCCGGGAGCCATCGGCAAGCGGCGATCTCTGCCGCCGAGGGCATTACGTGCGCCACCGTCTCCGGCATCGTCTCGTGCAGATCCATGACGTAGTAGGTCGGCATCTTCGCCAATTCTTCAGCGGTCCACCCGGCCAGGCGGAAGGGCTCGTTCTGCCGCCAGTCAGCGCTCTTGTGGTGGTAATAGGCGCGCAGGAATGCGTGCACGCCCTGCCGGCAATGCCACATGTCGTCGTTGGCGGGCCGCGTCGAGTAGTACCATTGATAATGCTTGCGTGGTCGCGGCAGCTTCGCGATCGCAGCATGCACGTCCTCGCGCACAGTCGGCGAACGCGCCGGCAGATCGGGCGGCCCTTCGAACGGCGCGCTCATCAAGACGACCGAACGGAACACGTCCGGCCGCACGAGCGCGCACCAGGCGGCCACCGGAGAGCCGAAGTCGTGCCCGACTACTGCAGCGACCGAATGGACATCGAGCGCTTGCAGGAGACCGAGCTGATCTCGCACCGCATTCAACAGCCGGAACGATCGTAGATCCGCCTCGGAATCGTAGTCTGCATGCCAGCCGGTAGTGCGGCCGTAACCGCGCAGGTCGGGTGCGATGACATGATAACCGGCATCGGCCAGCGGCGGCATGATCTTGCGCCAGGAATACGCGAGCTCTGGAAACCCGTGCAGCAACAGCACGCACGGCCGGTCCGGCGCTCCGGCTTCGAGCAGGTGCACGCGCAGTCCGTTGATGTCGGGCACGAACCGCGAGCGGACTCCGTTCGGCAGAACGGCGCTATCGAGTGGGCTGAGTTCGGTCATCGTGTCTTCTCCCATGCTTCGGCGCGATCGAACGCCGCCTCGATGCGCTCGTGCCGTGCCTTGATGGCGGCACGTTCACTGGCGTGCGTCAGGATATAGAATTCCCGGTCTCGGATCGCCTGGAGTACACGCTGACCGACCAATTCGGGCGGCAGTCCATGGCCCATGGCACCTCGCATGGCCTCCTGCTGCGGACGCGCATACGGGCCGCCGAAACGATCGGGTCGCGTGACCGACGAGGCGAAGATGCTGGTGTCCACCGCGCCAGGACACAGGACCGAGACGCCGATGCCGACATCCCCGACCTCCTGCTCCAGCGCCTCGGATAGGGCGACCACGGCGTATTTGGTCATCGAGTAGGCGCCCTGGTTGCGGCCGCGACGAATGAAAAAGCCGGAGATCGATGCGGTGTTCACCACGTGCCCGCCGTCGCCATGGCGCCGGATCAGCGGGACGAAGGTGCGGATACCGTTGATGACGCCCAGCACGTTGACGCCGATGACCCAGTTCCATTCCTCGATGCCGACCTGCTCCAGCGGGGTGCCGTGCATTGCGACCCCGGCGTTGTTCACTGCGACATGCAGCTTGCCGAACGTGTCCTCGGCAGCGCGCCCCGCAGCGGCGACCGACGCGGGGTCGGAGACGTCAACCGTGACGCCGACCGCCTTGGCGCCGAGTGCTTCGATGGACTGACGTGCCGCGGTCAGCCGGTCGGGCTGCAGGTCGGCCAGCACCAGGTTCATTCCGGCACCGGCCAGCGCCTTGGCAATGCCAAAACCAATACCGGATGCGGCGCCAGTTACAATCGCCGTCTTTCCCTGCAAGTCCAGCATGACAGCCCTCCCGCGATTTGCCGCATGATACAGCGATCCGTCGATGCCGCATCCTGGTGTTGGCGATTCGTTCGCTGTGGCAGTATTGCTTCGCGCCAAATGCGGCGAGGGCGTCGATTGGTTAACCCGGACGAGCCGAGCGCTGAGCGGTCGGTGTTCCTCTCTTCCTTGCCGGCATCGGAACAGGAATGCCGATTTGCCGGCCGGGTTGCGTTGGTCTCACTTGGCGCCTTCCTGCTGTGCGCGCCATTCGCCCAGGTAAAGCTGCCCGAGGTGTGGGCGTTTATACCAAGTTACCAGGGCGCGTTCTTGGTGATCGATCTGATCACCGCGATTTTGCTGTTTGCGCAGTTTGCCATCCTTGGTGCGGCATCGTTGCTGGTGCTGGCGAGCGGCTACCTGTTCACCGGGCTTATCAGTATCCCGCATGCGCTCAGCTTTCCGCGCCTGTTCGGACCGGCGGGGCTGATCGGCGGCGGCGCACAAACGACTGCCTGGCTGTACATGATGTGGCATGCTGGTTTCCCACTTGCCGTGATTGGCTATTCGGTGCTGCGCGGCAGTCGGCCGATACGCCATTTCGGCTTATCAATTGCCGCAGGCATCGTTGTCGTTGTCGCGTTGGTCTGGGGTGCGGCCCTGCTCGTCACCGTTGGTCACAACCTGCTGCCCCAGGTCATGCGAGGTGACGGCTACACTCCGGTCCTGCCGATTGCGACCGGCACCGTCTGCACGATCACCCTGGTGGCGCTGCTGTTGTTGTGGAAACGGCAGCCATATTCAGTGCTCGATGTCTGGCTCATGGTGGTCATGTCAGCTTGGCTGTTCGACATCGGGCTGAGCGCGATGCTCAATGCTGGCCGTTTCGATTTCGGGTTTTATGCCGGCCGCCTCTATGGGCTACTCGCTGCGGGCCTCGTGCTGCTGATACTGCTGGTCGAGACGGGCGCGGTCTATACGCGGTTGGCGCGGTCGTTTGCGCTGGAGACCAATCTCCAAGAGCGGCGGCTGCATGAGCTGCAGGCTGAACTGATCCATGTGTCGCGACTGACCGAACTTGGCCAGATGGTCTCGGCGCTGGCGCATGAGGTTAACCAGCCGCTGACCGCCGTAGGCAGCTATGTCCGCGCCAGTCGTCGCCTGCTGCTTGTCGGGGCAACTGAGAAATGCGACGAGGCACTGCAGAAGGCGAGTGATCAGGTCACCCGCGCAAGCCAGGTGATTCAGCGACTGCGGCAGTTTGTCAGGAAGGCCGATGTTCAACATGAGGCGGAAGACGTTCGCCAGATAGTCGAAGAAGCAGTGGCGCTGGCTTTGCTCGGGTCAGAGGGACGCGGGGTGCATCTGGCAACGGCTTTCGCGCCGGATCTGCCTTCAGTGCTCATTGACAAGGTGCAGATTCAACAGGTGCTGCTGAATCTGGTCCGCAATGCGGTGGAGGCGATGCACGACAGCCGCCGCCGCGATCTGACGATCAGGACGATGCGGTCTGCCGACGGATTGGTGGAGATCAGCGTGGCCGACAGTGGTCCCGGCCTGCCTGAACAGGTGCGCGAGAAGCTGTTCCAACCATTCATCACGACAAAGCCCTCGGGCATGGGGGTCGGCTTGTCGATCTGCCGCAGCATCATCGAGGCACATGGCGGCCAGATGTGGCTGACCAATTCACTGGAGGGCGGTGCCGATTTCCATTTCACGTTGCCAGCTTTGACCGAGAGTGGCATGGCATCGGAGTCTGTGAGCAGCGGAGCACGTGCTTGACCCTTCAGGCCGGTGTCCGGTACACGCCGCGCATGACAAGAGCGACATCGAGCGACCTCCGGGCGGCCACCGAGCGTGCCCTCGTGCTGGCCCAGGCGTTGCCATATCTGCGTCGCTACGCCGGCGCCACGATCGTGGTGAAGTACGGTGGGCATGCAATGGGCGAGGAACACCTCGCAGAGCAATTCGGCAGCGACATCGCCTTGCTGAAGCAGGTGGGGATCAATCCTGTGGTCGTGCACGGCGGCGGGCCGCAGATCAATGCCATGCTGAAGCGGCTGGCGATCCAGTCCACCTTCGTTGATGGCCTACGCGTGACCGATGCGGCGATGGTGGAAGTGGTAGAGATGGTGCTGGCCGGCACCGTCAACAAACAAGTTGCCAGCCTGATCACGCGCGCCGGGGCGCTTGCAGTCGGCGTCTCCGGCAAAGATGGCGCCATGATCCGCGCGCGCAAACTGGCTCGCACCAAGAAGGATCCCGACAGCAACATCGAGCGAGTGTTGGACCTCGGGTTCGTCGGTGAGCCGGAGCATGTCGATGTACGCGTGATCCATGCGCTGACCGGCGGAGGATTGGTGCCGGTGATTGCGCCGGTGGGCGTGGGCGAGAACGGCCAAACCTATAATATCAACGCTGACACTGTGGCGGGAGCGATAGCGGCCGCGCTGAAGGCGACCCGGCTGTTGATGTTAACTGATGTTCCCGGCGTCCTCGACCGGGACGGACAGTTGATTGCCGAACTGACAATTGCCGATGTCGAGGAAGGCGTCAGCGGCGGCATGATCACAGGCGGCATGATTCCCAAGGTGGAAAATTGCGTTGATGCCGTGCGCAATGGTGCCAAGGGAGCCGTGATTCTCGATGGACGTGTACCACACGCGTGCCTGCTGGAATTGTTCACCGAGGCCGGGCCGGGCACGATCATCCGGCCCTAGCCGGGCTTTGCTCACTCCGCCAGTGCGAGCACTGGCCGCCTAGCGATGCGCAATACCAGGAGCGAGGCGATGAGGCATGCCGCGCCGCTGGCGACGAATGCACTCAGGTAACTGCCGGTCTCGGCACGCATCACGCCGGCACCGAGTGCGGCAACAGCACCGCCGATCTGATGACCGCAGAAGATCCAAGACACGATCACCGGTGCATCGCGTTTGCCGAACACCTCCGTCGTCAGCGCGACCGTTGGGGGCACCGTGGCAACCCAGTCAAGGCCATAGAACGCTGCGAACAATGACAGGCTGACCACGTCGAAATCACTGAACGGCAGCACCATCAGCGACAGCCCTCGCAACCCATAGTACCAGAACAACAGGATGCGCGCATTGTAGCGGTCGGTGAGCCAGCCCGATGCTGTTGTCCCAATCAAGTCGAACACACCCATCGCCGCGAGTACGCTGGCGGCACTCAGTTCCGGAATACCGTGATCCATGCAATATGAAATGAGGTGCGTCGCGACCAGACCATTGGTCGAAAAGCCGCAGATTGCGAAGCTGAGGAACAGCAACCAAAAATCGGGCGAGCGCATGCCACGCCCCAGGCCCGAAAGCGCGACAACCACCGGGTTGGCGGTGCTGGTGGTTGTGGGCGGCGCGGCCGCCGTACCATAAGGGCCCAACCCGATGCTGCCGGGGCTCTCTGCCAGTACCAGCGCAACGAGCGGGATCAGCGTCAGGATCACTATTGCCACCAGCCATGGCACGCTTTGCCATCCGAAGTGCTGAGCGAGGCTTGCCAGCAAAGGAAGGAAGACAAGCTGGCCACTCGCATTGCTTGCCGTCAGCAGGCCAACGACAAGGCCGCGACGCGCGACGAACCACCGGTTGGCGACCGCGGTTGCCATGCCAACCATGCCAGCACCCGAGCCAATGCCGACCAGCACCCCCCAGGTCGCATAGAGCTCCCACGGAGTGGTGGCCAAGGCCGCGCCAGACGCGCCAATCGCGAGGAGTGAGAGCGAGCACAGGACCGTGCTTCGCATGCCGATCCGCTGGATCAGCGCCGCCCCGAATGGGCCGACCAGGCCGCCCAGCAGGATGTTGAGTGAGATCGCGCCGGAAATCGTCCCAGCGCTCCAGCCGAATTCCTGCTCCAGCGGCACGATCAGCACGCCCGGCGCGGCGCGCACCCCCACTGTTGCCAGGATAACGGTGAACATGAGGCCGACGACGACCCAGGCATAATGAACCCGACCGGCCAGCAGCCGGGCAAGGCGATGCGGCCCCATGCTTCTCCTCCTGAGCGCTTGCTATTAGCATGACGATCGTCATACCATAGTCAAGAAGATACATGACGATCGTCATGCACAAAAAGGATGGGACGGATGCGGACGACACATGAGCGCAAGGCGGAAACGCGCGATCGGATCCTTGCTGCGGCCAGTCGATTGTTCCGGAGCCAAGGTATCGATGCGGTCGGTGTGGACGCGATCATGCATGCTGCCGGGTTGACGCACGGCGGCTTCTATTCGCATTTCGCGTCAAAGGAGGCGCTGGTTGCGGAGGTGTCAGCAACCTCGCTTGCGCATTCGGCTGCCCGCTGGGAGCAAATAAGCGAGGAGGAAATGCCGCCCGCGGCCCTCGCTCGGATCGTGGAGAGTTATCTGGACCCTGCCCATGTCGCGGCGATGGAGCGAAGCTGCGTGTTGGCGACGCTCGGCCCGGACGTGGCGCGCCGGCGTGATGCGCGCCCGGCCATAACCGCCTCGATCCGGCGTATGCTGGACGTACTCACGCGCTGTCTGCCGGGAAGGCGGCGGCAGCGGGCATTTGAGGTGCTGGCCGCTATGGTCGGCGCGGTCGTTTTGGCGCGGCTCTGCGACGATCCGTCGCTCGCAGACGAGTTCTTGCGCGCCGGCAAACGGACAGCCGGCTTACGATAGCGGGTGTTCTGCCTATTTATTGCGCACAGGAATTGGCTCCAAGCAAATCTCTGGCGTCCCCGGCTTTCCTCGGCTATGAGCGGCAGCGGGAGTGTTGACGCATGCTTGACAGCCAATTAACGCACTTGCCACGAAGCATCTCGACGCCGGTCGATCAACACGTAGGTCGGCGGATTAGGGGCAAAAGGCGCGCACTGGGGCTCAGTGAGGAGAACCTTGCAGTAGAACTCGGTGTAGAGGCCGTTCAGATAGCGGCGTATGAGCGGGCGGTGGAGCGCGTGCCGTCCGCCCATCTGATACGCTTGAGCGAAGTCCTCGACGTTCCGCTCAGTTACTTCTTTCCGGCCACACGCCTTTCCAATTTATGATCCCTCAGGATCCGGTGAGCATCAGATCGAAGGCAAGATAGGTCATCGTAATCATTGCCTCGGCTTCATCCCGGCTGCCGTAAAGCATCGCGAGGTCTGCCAGGCGCAGATAGTGGGTAGGGTCCGAGGGAGTGACGTCGGGTCCCACGGTTTCGATGATTGGTAAATATCGCATTCTCAATTTCACCCGGCGAGAACCGCAGGTTGCAGGATAGGCTTTATCCCATCGGGTGAGCAACATTCTGCCTCTGTAGCTTTGCGGGCTGGGGAATTGTGCTAAAGCCGGCGCCCTATGCGCCACTACCTCGACTTCGAAAAACCGATCGCCGAACTGGAGGGCAAGATCGAGGAGCTTCGGCGCATGTCGGAGCCGAACGGGATCAACATTGCCGAAGAGGTCTCGCGACTGACCGCTGTCGCCGACCGACAGCTCCGCGCGACATATGCCAAGCTGACGCCATGGCAGAAGACACTTGTTGCGCGTCATCCGGACCGGCCCAAGGCAATGGACTACATTCGCGCGCTGATCAGTGACTTTACGCCGCTGGCTGGTGATCGGGCGTTTGCCGACGATGCGGCGGTGCTGGGTGGGATGGGACGGTTCCGTGGACGCTCGGTCATGGTGTTGGGAACCGAGAAAGGCGCCGACACCGAGAGTCGAGTTAAGCATAATTTTGGGATGGCACGTCCTGAGGGCTATCGCAAAGCCCGGCGACTCATTGAACTTGCAGGCCGCTTTGGGCTGCCCGTGCTGAGTTTCGTGGACACCTCCGGCGCGTTCCCGGGGGTGGACGCCGAGGCACATGGCCAGGCGGAGGCCATTGCGCGCTCGATCGAGGCGTGCCTGGAGGCGCCGGTACCGTTGGTACCCACGATTATCGGTGAGGGGGGCTCAGGCGGCGCGATTGCGCTCGCCGCAGGCGACCGCGTCTTGATGCTCGAGCACGCGATTTATTCGGTCATTTCACCCGAAGGCTGTGCGTCCATACTCTGGCGCGATGCGGGGCAGGCAGCCAATGCTGCAGAAGCCTTGCGGCTCACGGCGGACGACCTGAGGCGTCTGGAACTGGTGGACGAGGTGATCCTTGAGCCAGTGGGCGGGGCCCAGCGGGACACGGCTGCGACGATCGATGCCGTGGGTAACGCCGTGAGTACGGCGCTGCAGCCGTTGCTCGGCCTTGACGGCGCTACGTTGAAGGGCCGCCGGCGACAGAAATTTCTCGAAGCAGGTCGCGAAGCGTTGGCGTGACAGCCGGATAGTTCCTCGGGAGCAGGGCGTTTCACGAACTTGCGGGTGCTGCGCGGCAGAGACCGCAGCCAAAAACGAGGCACTATCGCGCAGTAAAGCGCAAAAAATGCCGCAGGCGTCCGACCGCTGAACCTACAGCGACACGGCGATTGAGCCCACGCAGGCAGGTGAACTCGACACGCTCGATCTGTCTCACGCCACCAGCGGTGATGCGGCGGCTGATGCAAAGATCGGGCGCGAGGCAGCCTCTCGTGCGGCGTTCCCGGCTGCATTCGCGGCTTTACTCAAACCGCAGGGGGTCGCTAGCGTCCCGGTCGAATGCCCGATGAACAGCGCGCACTGACTTTCGATCCGGCCGTTTTACTGGATGCAGAAGCCGAGGTGGTCGCTCGCACTGCGCGCGGCGAGATCGCGGTGTTCGAGACGTACCATACAGCGGTTCTGCGAGCCGCATTCTTGCGTCATCTGCTACTCGGCTTGTTGGTTGCTCCGGAGCCATGGCCGATCCGGCTACCAGGCGTACGCGTTTGCGGAGCAACCATCGACGGACGGCTTGATCTCGCGGAGTGTGCCGGACCCAGCGGTGCCGGTGTCCCCTCACTCACGCTCGAATGCTGTGCAATCGCCGAAGGCATCGACTGCAGCAATGCGCGGCTTGCACGCCTGTCACTCCGAGGCAGCCGGATCGGCGCGGTGACTGCACGCGGTCTGCGGGTCGATGGTGCGATGGATGTTTCCGGCGTGTCTCCTTTCGCCGAAGCCGCCTGGATCGATGCGCATGGCGTGGTTATCGATGGCGACCTGCTCTGCCGCGGCGCGCGTCTGTCGATCCCATCACCGCGCCCAGGCATCGGACACCGTGATGCGCGCTATGCACTGCGGCTGTCTGGCGCGGAAATCCGCGGCAGCATCGACCTGATGGGTGAGTTCACCGCAATTGGTGGCGTGTCGTTGGATACCGCGCACGTCACGGGAGACCTGGTTGCGCGCGGGGCACGGATCGGTGCTGGGGAGGGAGATGCGATCGGCGCCCAGGCCGCTCGGGTCGATGGTGTGGTCATCCTGGGCGATGGCTTCGTCGCTGCAGGTGTCATCTGGCTAATGGGTGCCCGCATTGCCGGGACGCTCGATATGAACGGGGCGCGTCTGATCAATCGGAGCGACGACGGCCAGAGCGTCGTGCTTGCCGCCGATACCGCGGAGATTGGCGGCTCGGTCCTGTTGCGCAACGGATTTGCCGCCGAGGGGGCCATCAGCCTGCGCGGCACGCGCATCGGCAGCAGCCTGGAGTGTGATGGCGCGAGCCTTTCGAACGCCACTCCCAGCGGGAGCGGGATTGCACTGGCGGCGGATCACGCGTCGATCGGGGGTGCCGTACCTGTTGCGGAACGGGTTTGCGGCCTTCGGTGCGGTCAGTCTGATCGGCACGCGGATCGGCGGCAATCTGGAATGCGATGCTGGCACGTTGGCGAATGCCGTGGCAGACGGGACCGGGGTGGCGCTGGCGGCGGAAAACGCCGAGATCGGCGGGGCTGTTCTGATGCGCCACGGGTTCACCGCAACCGGCGGTGTCAGTCTGCTTGGCGCCATCGTCGGCAGCAACGTGGAATGTTGCGGCGCCTTGTTGGAGAACTGGCCGGAGACTGGCTCGCGCGAGACTTTGCGACTGACCAACGTCGAGATTGCCGGCGACGTCCTGCTGAACGAGGGGTTCACCAGCCTCGGCTATGTCAGCTTATGGGGCACCAAGGTTGGCCGTGATCTGGACTGCTCGTCTGCGATCTTTATCGGTCCTTCGACGGCCGCGCCAGGCCGGTCCGTAGCTGGCGCTCTGGTGGCGACCAATTTAAACGTCGCCGGTGACGTCAAACTATTCGGCACCAAGATCCTGGGCCGAGTGAACTGCGAGAACCTGAGGACCGGCGGCAGTCTTATCTGGGATGGGCTGCGGTTTCCGCGGGCAGTAAGTTTGAAGGGACAATGCCACACCTATCGGGCCGGTATCGACGTGCTGCCGCAGATGCGGTTGTCACACGCGCGGATTGGCGCGGCGTTGATGGCGCGCGATCTGACGGCCGAAGTGGTACTCGCGATCGATCTTGGCGGCGCAAGGGCCGGCACTCTTGATGACGTGGGGTTTCCCGCCGGCTGGGGTGTCGGACGCGACCGGAAGGGCACATTCTGCAATCTCAACCTCGACGGCTTCGTCTACGACCGGTTCGGCCATCTGCCGGCCGACGAGACGAGCGGCATCACAGTCGCACTGTCGGCCTTCGGGCGCTGGGTGGCGCGCCTCGGTTACGGCCATTCTGCGTCATGGGCGGTTCGCCTGGCGCACCGAATGCTGCGCGCACAACGGGCACCGATACGACAACGTCTAGCCTGGGTGCAGCGCCAGCAGAGAAGCGAGGGCGAGTTCCACCCCCAGCCGTACCGGCATTTGGCGAAGGTTCTGCGCGCGCAAGGGCACTACCATGCGGCTCGGGAGGTGGCGATCGTCGAGCAATGGGCGATGCCGTCTTCGAACCGCCTCACGCGCGTGCTGCGATGGGTCTGGGGGGTGTGTTACGGCTTCGGCCTCTCGCCGGTGCGCGCAACTGCCACCGTCGCGGTGCTGCTCGCCATCGGCACGGCCGGTGTCTGGTGGGCATGGAAAAAGGCCGACGTTCTGGTCATCAATTATTCCTACACGATGACCGAGGTTGCCGACTCCCCCGTGTTCCTTCACGCCGAAAAGGGACAACCTACAGCGAACGCCCCACCCTGCGGTGCCACCGACATCCAGCCGCTGTTTTACGCGATGGACATGATGGTGCCGGTGATGGCGCTGCATCAGACCGATAAGTGCTGGGTCGACGCGCGCGCCGACGCCACGGTATGGCAGGTGCTTTGGGCGATTTACTCTTTTATCGGAAAGCTGGTGACTTCGCTCGCCCTGCTGACCTACTCAGGTGTCCTTAAGCCGAAGGAGGAGATCTGATCTACGCTTCAGCGGAAGATCGAGTGCGGCCCAGTGGCAGCAAGTGCAGGCGCTGCGGTCGTGTCACGGCTGGAACTAGCGCTTGTGGCCGTTCGGCGGGCTGCTTCTGTCAGGCGGCTGGCGGTGTCGCCGACGGTCGCTCCAAGGGTGCGCGAGAGCTTTGCCGCCGCATCCAGCACCATAGGCAGCAGGGCCCGCGGTCGGGGAGGGCGCATTCGCATCGTCGGGGCGCTGACTGAGAGCACGGCAACCACCTGACCGGAGGCGTCGCGAACAGGAGCGGCGACTGTCGCGGCTCCGGCGACAACCTCATCTGTGGTCAAAAGATAGCCGCGGGCGCGAATGCGCTGGAGATCGGCGGCAATCCAGGCGGCATCGGTGCGGGTGGCCGGGGTGAAGCGTGGCAGGCGTTGCGCCAGGACCTGTGTTTGGACCGCCTCTGGCGCATGAGCCAGGAGCAATCGGCTGGATCCGGCATGGAGCGGCTGACGCTTGCCAACCTCGCTGTAGAGGCGAAGCGCCGGGTCGGCCTGGTAGATTGCTACAGTCTCACTCTCCAAGCCGTCGCGTACCCGGAGATAGACGTTCTCGCCGGCCGTCTTGCCGAGCGCCGCTAGGAACGGCATGGCAGTCGCTTCAAGGGCGCCTTGCTCGGCTGCTGCCCGGCCAAGGACGCCCCAGCGGGCGCCGAGCCGCCACATCCCACGCGCTTCATCCTGGATGGCGAAGCCCCGCGCCTCCAAGGTCCGCAACAGGCGGAACCCTGCCGTTCGGGTACACCGGGCCTGGGTGGCAAGCGCCGCAAGTGGGGCAGGTCCGATCCGAGAGAGAGCCTCCAGCAGGTCGAGCGCGCGTCCGACCGCAGCAATGCTGTAGTCACGTGCAGGTGTGGCTGTCTCGTGCGAGCCGTTGCTGGAACGGGTTCGAGGCTTTGACTTCGCCTTGCTGCGACTAGCCTGCGCCATGCATGCACCTGCGAAATGATACCGGTTGAAACCAACTTAGCATGATAGCCGTCTGCTTGGCATGGGGCTGAGGTCATCAAGAAAGTCAACAATGCGCAAAATCTTGCGCGGCGTCCCGGCGGAACGGCGCGGACCTTGGCACCGACGCGACGGTGGGTCAAAGGGGAAGGCGCTTGCTTGTGGCTTCGAGAAGGCTGGGCTAAACGCCCGCCCTTACTCAGAGCCCAGAAGCCGGGCGCGGGCGTGGTGGAACTGGCAGACACGCCAGATTTAGGTTCTGGTGGCGCAAGCCGTGGGGGTTCAAGTCCCTCCGCCCGCACCATGCTGCGGGCGTACAATGACAGGATTGGCCGATGCAGGTGACCGAGACCCTCTCCGAAGGGCTGAGACGCGCCTATACCGTGGTGGTATCGGCGGCGGACATTGAGAGCAAGCGGGCGGCGCGGTTCGCCAGCCTCGGCAAGACCCTGCGGCTGCCGGGGTTCCGCCCTGGCAAGGTCCCGCCAACGGTGGTGAAGCAACGCTACGGCACTGCGGTGAACGCCGAAATCCTGGAGCAGTCGGTCAGCGAGGCGACCCAGCAAGTTCTCACAGACCGAGGCCTGCGTCCGGCCCTTCAGCCGAAGGTCGACGTCGTCAATCTGGACAGTTCCGGCGACCAGGATCTGGAGTTCAAAGTCGAACTGGAATTGCTGCCGGAGATCGCGCTGCCCGATTTCGGCGCTATCACGCTGACCCGGCTGAAGGCGGAAACGGCACCGGAGACGGTGGACAAAGCGCTTGCGGATATCGCGCAGCGAAACCGCACGCTGGCGCCGATCCCACAGGAGGAATTGGGCGAGCGCGGCGCGGCCAAGGGCGAGGTGCTGACGGTCGATTACATCGGACGGATCGACGGGGCCGAATTCCCTGGTGGAACCGGGAACGGCATCGAGGTCGAGATCGGCGGCGGGTTCATCCCGGGCTTCAGTGAACAGCTTGAGGGAATGAGGCCGGAGGAGCGCCGGACCATCGAGGTTAGCTTCCCTGCCGAGTACGGCGTGCCGACGCTGGCGGGAAAGGCGGCGACGTTCGAGGTGAGTGCCAAGGCGCTGAGCCGCCCGATGGTGCCGGCCGCCGATGACGAGCTGGCGAAGAAGTTGGCCTTCGAGGACCTGGCCGAGATGCGCAACACGGTCACCCAGCGCATCCAATCAGAGTACGATCAGCTTTCGCGCCTGCGGCTGAAGCGGCAACTGCTCGATGCTCTCGCCGACATGGTGCAGTTCCCGTCACCCGAAGGCATGGTGGAGCAGGAGTTCAGCCAGATCTGGCAGCGGCTTGAGGCGGACCGCAAGGCCGATCGGCTGGATGATGACGACAAGGATAAGGACGAGGAGACGCTGAAGTCGGAATATCGCGCGATTGCGGAAAGGCGCGTCCGGCTGGGGTTGCTGCTGGCGGACATCGGCCGGGTCAACAACATCGCCGTGACGCAGGACGAAATGACCCGGGCGATGCGCACCGAGGCGATGCGCTACCGCGGTCAAGAACAGCAGATTTTCGAGTTCTTCCGGCAGAACCCGCGGGCAGCGGAGACGCTGCGCGGGCCGATCTTCGAGGACAAGGTGATCGACTTCGTCCTGGAGCTGGCCAAAGTGGAGGAAAAGGCTGCAACACCGGAGGAATTGGCGGCCGAGCCAGCGACGCCGGCGCCTGCCGCTGAACCGCCGCCAACGCCCGAGGCCGGCGAGACCGCCTGATCGTCGAGAGAGCCGGTCAGCCAAATGTCTGGTTGGAGTCCGGTTCCGTTCCGCTTATCTATGTGTCCCCTTGGACTGACAGGTGCCCCATGCAGGATCGCGATCCCGTTGAGGTCTATGCCAATAATCTGGTGCCGATGGTGGTGGAGCAGACCGCCCGAGGCGAACGCGCCTACGACATCTATTCGCGCCTGCTGAAAGAGCGGATCATCTTCCTTACCGGTGCGGTCTATGACCAGGTCAGCGCGCTGATCTGCGCACAACTGCTGTTCCTTGAGTCGGAGAACCCGAACAAGGACATCGCCTTCTATATCAACAGCCCTGGCGGTGTGGTCTCGGCCGGGCTCGCGATCTACGACACGATGCAGTATATTCGTAGCCCAGTCTCGACAGTCTGCATCGGTCAAGCCGCCTCGATGGGCAGCCTGCTGCTGTGTGCGGGCGCCAAGGCGAAACGCTTTGCCTTGCCGAATGCCCGCATTATGGTGCATCAGCCATCAGGTGGCGCCCAGGGTCAGGCGACCGATATAGAGATCCAGGCGCGCGAAATCCTCACCCTGCGCAAGCGGCTGAACGAGATCTACGTCCGCCACACTGGCCAGCCGCTTGAGGCAATCGAACGTAAACTCGAACGCGATACCTATATGTCGGCGGAGGAGAGCCGCGACTTCGGGCTGGTTGACGAAGTGGTCGAGAACCGGCCCACTCCGGAGGACATCAGCACCCGGGGCTGATCCTTCCCTCTCCCGGCGAGGAGGGGGAAACGTGATACCTAGTTTTGCCGCGCTGACCCCGCCGCTGTCGCGCAAGGGGGGCATTCGTGGTTCTTGTCCCTCCCGGGCGACGGGGGGTAAAGTCGACCCCTGGCTCCCCGCGAGTCCGGGCAGGAGTACGCATGAGCAAATCCGGCGATTCGAAGAACACCCTCTATTGCTCATTCTGCGGCAAGTCCCAGCACGAGGTCCGCAAGCTTATTGCCGGCCCGACGGTGTTCATTTGCGATGAGTGCGTCGAGCTCTGCATGGATATCATCCGTGAGGAGCATAAGACGCATTTGGTCAAGTCGCGCGACGGCGTGCCGACGCCACGCGAGATCTGCAAGGTGCTGGACGACTACGTCATCGGCCAGGATCATGCCAAGCGCGTGCTGTCTGTCGCCGTGCACAACCACTACAAGCGGCTGGCGCACGGTCAGAAGAACAACGACATCGAGATAGCCAAATCCAACATCCTGCTGGTCGGCCCAACCGGGTCGGGCAAGACGCTGCTGGCGCAGACCCTGGCGCGGATCCTGGACGTGCCTTTCACCATGGCCGACGCGACAACCTTGACCGAGGCGGGGTACGTCGGCGAGGATGTTGAGAATATTATCCTAAAATTGCTGCAGTCCGCTGACTATAACGTCGAGCGGGCCCAGCGCGGCATCGTTTACATCGACGAAGTCGATAAGATCTCGCGCAAGTCTGATAACCCATCCATCACCCGGGACGTGAGCGGCGAGGGGGTGCAGCAGGCGCTGCTGAAGATTATGGAAGGCACTGTTGCGTCGGTGCCGCCGCAGGGCGGGCGGAAGCATCCGCAGCAGGAGTTCCTGCAGGTCGACACCACGAATATTCTGTTCATCTGCGGCGGCGCCTTCTCCGGGCTCGAGAAGATTATCGCCGCACGCGGCAAGGGGTCCGGTATCGGCTATGGCGCCGAAGTCCGTTCGTCCGACGAGCGGCGGACCGGGATGATCCTGCGGGAGGTGGAGCCCGAGGATCTGTTGAAGTTTGGCCTGATCCCCGAGTTCATCGGCCGCCTGCCTGTGGTGGCAACGCTCGAGGACCTCGACGAAGGCGCCTTGATGGAAATCCTGACCAAGCCGAAGAATGCCCTGGTCAAGCAATACGGCAGGCTGTTTGAGATGGAGGGCGTGAAGCTCTCCTTCACCGAGGACGCGCTGCATTCCGTCGCGACGCGGGCGATTGCCCGGCGGACAGGTGCACGCGGCCTGCGTTCGATCATGGAGGCGATTCTGCTGGCGACCATGTTCGATCTTCCTGGTCTCGACGGAGTGGAGGAGGTGGTCATCAACCGCGAAGTCGCCGAGTCGCGATCCAACCCGCTCTATCTCTACGGCAAGGAGCGGGCCGAAAGCTCGGCTTGAGTGCCGGGCAGGCCGCGGCTCGCGAAATCGCGACTGAAAATTTCAAGGCCTTGCGCCGCATAGCCGGGCGGCCGATATGCGATCATGACAGGCGGAACCACCGCCGGGCGCCTTCCGTGCCGCAGGATCGTAGATAAGTCGGGCGGGTTGGGCGCAGACTGTCCATAAGGAGGTCAACCATGGATGAAGCTGATCGGCCTGTGCCAGAACCGCAGGGTCAGCCGAACGAGCCCCAGCCTGCCCCGGCAACGGGGGATGTGCTGGCGGTCCTTCCGCTACGGGACATCGTCGTGTTTCCCCACATGATCGTGCCCCTGTTCGTTGGCCGCGAGAAATCCGTACGTGCGCTCGAAGCAGTCATGAAGGACGACAAACAGATCCTGCTGGTGGCTCAGAAGAATGCCGCGCAGGACGATCCGTCAGCCGACGACATTTACCGCGTCGGCACCGTCTCGACGATCCTGCAGCTGCTAAAGCTGCCAGACGGCACCGTGAAGGTGCTGGTCGAAGGTGGCCGTCGGGCAAAAATCACGGGCTTCCGTGACACAGACAGCTACTTCGAGGCGTTCGTCGAGGCGATGCCGGATCAGGCCGCCGATGCAAAGGAGCTGGAGGCCCTCGGCCGCACCGTCGTGTCGCAGTTCGAGCAGTACATCAAGCTGAACAAGAAGATCGCACCGGAGGTACTGGTCTCACTCAATCAGATCGAGGAGCCATCCAAGCTTGCCGATACTGTAGCAAGTCACCTGAACCTCAAGATCGCCGAGAAGCAGGAGCTGCTGGAGATCGCCAAGGTCGGCGAGCGGCTGGAGCGCGTGTTCGGGCACATGGAGTCCGAGATCGGCGTGCTGCAGGTGGAAAAGCGCATCCGCAGCCGCGTGAAGCGGCAGATGGAGAAGACACAGCGCGAGTATTACCTGAACGAGCAGCTGAAGGCGATCCAGAAGGAGCTCGGTGAGGGCGAGGACGGCAAGGACGAGAACGCCGAGCTCGAAGCCAAGATAAAGAAGACGAAGCTGTCGAAGGAAGCGCGCGACAAGGCCATGGCGGAGCTGAAGAAGCTCAAGACCATGAGCCCAATGAGCGCCGAGTCCACGGTGGTGCGCAACTACCTCGACTGGATGCTATCGATACCGTGGAAGAAACGCAGCAAGATCCGCAACGATGTGGTCGCGGCCGAGAAGGTGCTGGACGACGACCACTATGGTCTGGAGAAGGTCAAGGAGCGCATCATCGAGTACCTCGCCGTGCAGGCGCGGAGCCCGAAAGTGCGTGGGCCAATCCTGTGCCTGGTCGGACCGCCTGGCGTCGGCAAGACCTCGTTGGGCAAGTCGATTGCCAGGGCCACGGGCCGCAACTTCGTGCGTATGTCGCTGGGCGGCGTGCGCGACGAGGCGGAGGTTCGCGGCCACCGGCGCACTTATATCGGCTCCATGCCCGGCAAGGTCATCCAGGGTATGAAGAAGGCGAAGACGTCCAACCCGCTGTTCCTGCTTGACGAGGTCGACAAGCTGGGTGCGGATTGGCGCGGCGATCCTTCTTCGGCGCTGTTGGAGGTACTGGACCCCGAGCAGAACTCTACCTTCAATGACCATTACCTGGAGGTCGATTACGACCTATCGGACGTGATGTTCGTCACCACGGCCAACAGCTTGCGCATGCCGCAGCCGCTGATGGACCGCATGGAGATCATCCGCATCCCCGGATACACTGAGGATGAGAAGGTGGAGATCGCCAAGCGGCACCTCATCAGCAAGCAATCCGAGGCGCATGGGCTGAAGTCCGACGAGTGGCACATTTCGGACGATGCTCTGCGCGACCTGATCCGCTATTACACCCGCGAGGCGGGCGTGCGGAACATGGAGCGCGAGATCGCCAACCTGGCCCGCAAAGCGGTGAAGGAGATCGTCACCAAGAAGACCAAGAAGGTGGTGATCACCCGCAAGAACGTGGAGAAATACGCGGGTGTTCGGAAGTTCCGCTTCGGCGAGACGGAAGCCGAGGACATGGTCGGTGTGGTCACGGGTCTGGCCTGGACCGAGGTTGGTGGCGAAATCCTGACGATTGAAAGCGTGATGTTGCCGGGCAAGGGCAACGTGAAACAGACCGGCAAGCTGGGCGATGTGATGCAGGAGAGCGTGTCGGCGGCACTCAGCTATGTGCGGTCGCGCTCGACGAAGTTCGGCATTAAGCCCACATTGTTCGAGAGACGAGATATCCATGTGCACGTGCCCGAGGGTGCCACGCCGAAAGATGGCCCATCGGCGGGTGTGGCTATGGCGACATCAATCGTCTCGGTGCTCACCGGAATTCCGGTGCGGCGCGACGTTGCAATGACCGGTGAGATCACGCTGCGTGGCAGGGTGCTGCCGATTGGCGGCTTAAAGGAGAAGCTGCTGGCGGCGCTGCGCGCCGGTATCACTACCGTCTTCATCCCGAAGGAGAACGAGAAGGATCTGGCGGAGATCCCGGACAACGTGAAGAAGCACTTGAAACTTGTCCCAGTGGCGGATGTCGACGAGGTCATTGCTCAGGCTTTGGCTCACCGGCCTGAGGCGATTGAGTGGGAAGAACCGGCGGAGCCGGTCACCCCACCTCCGCCCGCACAGCCGGCAGCGTCATTGCCGCACTGATTTGCCAGGTTGTTTGTCAGGGTCGGTGGCTTAACCAGCCACTGACCCTGGTGCATTGACGGCACGGAAATCCCGCCTTTAGTTTGCCGCCCCCGCCGGCATTCGCCGGCCCGTCCGATTCTGCCTGCATCACCGCATCGAGAGGGAATGAGCCAGTGAACAAGATGGATCTCATCGCTGCTGTCGCCGATCAGACCGATCTGCCGCGTACGAAGGCGACGGAAGTGGTCGATGCGGTATTCGGGGCGATCGAGGGCGCGCTCAAGAACAAGGAAGAGGTGCGGCTCGTGGGCTTCGGCACGTTCCAGACGGCAGAGCGCAAAGCGGGCACTGGTCGCAATCCTCGGACCGGCGAAGAGATGCCGATTCCGGCTTCGACCACAGTCCGCTTCAAGGCTGGCAAGGGCCTGAAGGATGCGGTGCAATAACGTCGGCGGGCGGTTAGCTCAGCGGTAGAGCGTCTCGTTTACACCGAGAGGGTCGGCGGTTCGAATCCGTCACCGCCCACCAGATGTGGCGCTTGACCCGGCCTGCGTCGGAGCCTAAGTCGTGCGCGCCCTGTTGCGCGGGTGTAGCTCAGTTGGTTAGAGCGTCGGCCTGTCACGCCGAAGGTCGCGGGTTCGAGCCCCGTCACTCGCGCCAGAGTTTGCTCCCCTATGGCGGTGCAGCACGGTTGGGGTTAATCTCCGGCACGTCTTGCGTCGGGGTGTCTGATATGGCACGGCCTTGAGGGCCAGAGCCCGCATCGCGATGCGCGGGGCCCGCCTCTGTTCGATCGGACATTGTCATGCAGCCAGTGCTCTACGGATACCTGCCAATCCTGGTGTTCATGGTCATTGCCGGGGCTATCGCGCTGGCAATGGTCGGAGGCTCGCTCCTGGCTGCACGGCAGAAGCCTTATCCCGAGAAGGTATCAGCCTACGAGTGTGGCTTTGAACCGTTCGATGACGCGCGCCGCCGCTTCGATGTGCGTTTTTATCTGGTGGCGATTCTTTTCATCATCTTCGATCTCGAGGTCGCCTTCCTATTTCCTTGGGCAGTATCCCTCAAGGATATCGGCTGGTTCGGTTTCCTGTCGATGATCGGCTTCCTTGCCGTGCTCACGGTTGGCTTTGTCTACGAGTGGTGCAAGGGGGCGCTGGAGTGGGAATGAGCACCACTATTCGCTTAGGAGTGGGACGATGAGCGGAAGCACTGCGATCGCTTGGAACCGGGAGGCGCTGTCGCCTGGGCCGGAACAGGATGCGGTGGTGAAAGGGATTACCGGCGAAATCGCCGACAAGGGTTTTATCGTTGCCAATATCGACAAGGTGGTGAACTGGGCACGTACTGGTTCGCTGTGGCCGATGACTTTTGGGTTGGCCTGCTGCGCGGTCGAGATGATCCACGCCTATATGCCGCGCTACGATCTTGATCGCTTTGGCACCATTCCACGTGCCTCGCCTCGACAGAGTGACGTTATGATCGTGGCCGGTACGCTGACCAACAAGATGGCACCGGCGCTGCGCAAGGTTTACGACCAGATGCCGGAGCCGCGCTGGGTCATCAGCATGGGAAGCTGCGCCAACGGCGGCGGCTATTACCACTTCTCTTATTCTGTGGTGCGCGGCTGTGATCGCATCGTCCCGGTCGATGTGTATGTGCCGGGGTGCCCGCCGACAGCGGAGGCGCTGGTCTATGGGATCATGCAGTTGCAGAAGAAGATCCGGCGCACTGGGACTATCTTGCGTGACTGAACTCACCGACGTTGTTGGGACGCTGCCAAGCGTACTTGGTGCGCGGCTAGAAAAAGGCGAAGTCGTCGCTGAAGCCGAGCGGGATTCGCTACTGCCGTTGATGCTGACATTGCGCGACGATCCACGCCTTGCATTCGAGCAGGTGATGGACATCTGCGGTGTCGACTGGCCCGAACGCGCCGAGCGGTTCGACGTCGTCTACAATCTTCTGTCGGTGTCGCTGAACCAACGACTTCGGGTCATTGTCACGACGGACGAGAGCACACCAGTGCCCTCGGTTTATACGGTGTGGCCTGTGGCGACATGGTGGGAACGTGAAGCGTGGGACCTGTTCGGCATCGTGTTCTCTGGCCAACCTGATCTGCGTCGGATCCTGACGGATTACGGGTTTGAAGGGCATCCGATGCGGAAGGATTTTCCGCTGACCGGTTATGTGGAAGCCCGCTACGACGAGGACCGGAAGGCAGTGGTCTACGAACCGGTTCGCATGACGCAGGACTGGCGGCATTTCGACTTCCTGTCCCCCTGGGAAGCAATCACCACGCTGCCCGGCGATGAGAAAGTGCATGCGGCGCGACTCGCTGAAGTGCCGCCACAGCCGGAACCGAAGACATGAGCGACGCCGAAGCACGCCCGACCGCCACCAAGCTTGTCGAGATCGACAGCCACGCCATAAATTTCGGGCCGCAGCACCCGGCCGCGCATGGTGTGCTGCGACTGATCCTGGAGATGGACGGCGAAGTGGTGGAGCGCGCCGATCCGCATATCGGCCTGCTGCACCGGGGCACCGAGAAGCTGATCGAGTACCGCACCTACATGCAGGTCGTACCGTATTTTGATCGGCTCGATTACGTCTCGCCGATGTGCGAAGAGCATGCCTTCGCGCTGGCGGTTGAGAAGCTGCTCGATATCCAGGCGCCCGAGCGCGCGCAATGGATCCGCGTGCTGTTCGCCGAGATCACCCGCGTATTGAATCACTTGTTGAACGTGACGACCTACGCGCTGGACGTTGGTGCCATCACCCCGAGCCTGTGGGGGTTCGAGGAACGTGAAAAGCTGATGGAATTTCATGAAGCAGCGTCGGGCGCGCGGCTGCATGCCAACTATTTTCGTCCGGGCGGTGTATCGCGCGATCTTCCAGCGGGGTTGGAAGAGCGTATCGGCGAATGGGCGGTGGTATTTCCGAAGTTTATCGATGACCTGGAAGAGCTGTTGACCGCCAATCGGATCTGGAAGCAGCGGACGGTAGATATTGGGGTAATGAACGCCGAGCAGGCGCTGGCCTGGGGGTTCTCCGGCCCGTGCGTGCGGGCGAGCGGCGTCCCGTGGGATTTGCGCCGGTCACAGCCTTACGACAAGTATGCCGAGGTCGAGTTTCAGATTCCGGTCGGGCGGAATGGCGATTGCTACGACCGTTATCTGGTGCGACTCGCCGAGATGCGCGAGAGCGTGAAGATCATTCGCCAGTGCCTGGATAAAATGCCGCCGGGTCCTGTGAAGGTGCAGGACCACAAATTCTCCCCGCCGCATCGGTCGGAAATGAAGCGCTCGATGGAAGCGCTGATCCATCACTTTAAGCTCTTCACTGAAGGGTACCATGTGCCGCCCGGCGCCACCTACACGGTGGTGGAGAGCCCCAAGGGTGAATTCGGGGTCTATCTGGTTGCGGATGGAACCAATCGTCCATACCGCTGCAAAATACGCTCCACCGGCTTCGCGTTCCTTCAGGCCATCGATGTGATGGCCAAGCGCCACATGCTGGCTGACACCGTGGCGATCATCGGGTCGCTCGACATCGTGTTCGGCGAGATCGACAGATAGAAAATGGGCGAAAGCACACAGACAAACCCGGAACCGGTGCGGGACAGCTTCCAGCCGTCGAGTTTCGCTTTCGATGGGGAGAGTGAAGCGGCGATTCCGGGCATTCTCGCGAAGTATCCGCCGGGGAGGCAGGCGAGCGCAGTGCTCCCGATGCTGTACCTAGTACAAAATCAGATGCAAAGACAAACCGGGAGCGCCTGGGTGCCGGTCGCCGGGATGGACGAAGTCGCACGCCGCTTGGACATGGCGCCGATCCGTGTCTACGAGGTCGCCACGTTCTACCTCATGTTCAACCTGAAGCCGATTGGCACGTACCATCTTCAGGTCTGCACCACGACGCCATGCTGGCTGCGCGGTTCGGACGAGGTGGTGGCGGCCTGCCGTGCGGCGACGGGTATCGAGGGGTGGGGCGAAACCAGCGCCGATGGCGTGTTCACGATGACCGAGGTCGAATGCCTGGGCGCTTGCGTGAACGCGCCGATCATCCAGGTCAACGACGACTTCTATGAAGATCTGGACGCTGACAGTACAAAACAGTTGCTCGAGGCGCTGCGCCGCAGCGAACCGCCCAAGCCTGGTTCAATGAAAGCCCGCCAAACATCCGCACCGGAAGGCGGTCCTACCACACTGACGACGCTGCAGTTCGAGAGTTGATCCATGTTGCAGGACAAGGACCGCATCTTCACTAACCTCTATGGCCTGCACGACCCTTTTCTTAAGGGCGCGCGGGCGCGTGGTGACTGGGATGCGACGAAGGCGATCCTGGAGAAGGGTCGCGACGCAATCGTTGAGGAGGTTAAGGCTTCGGGCTTGCGCGGTCGTGGTGGCGCGGGATTCCCTACCGGGCTGAAATGGTCGTTCATGCCGAAGCAGTCCGACCGGCCATGCTATCTGGTGGTGAACGCGGATGAGAGCGAGCCTGGCACCTGCAAGGATCGCGACATCATGCGCCACGATCCACACAAGCTGGTCGAGGGCTGCCTGGTCGCCGGCTTCGCGATGGGCGCGTGTGCTGCGTATATCTATATCCGCGGTGAGTTCGCCAACGAGGCGAAGGTGCTGCAGGGAGCGATCGACGAGGCGTATGCGGCAGGGCTGATCGGTAAGGATGCCTGTGGCTTCGGTTATTCGTTTGACGTGTTCCTGCATCGTGGCGCGGGCGCGTATATATGCGGCGAGGAGACTGGGCTGCTTGAGAGCCTGGAGGGCAAGAAGGGTCTGCCGCGGCTGAAGCCGCCGTTCCCGGCTGCCGTGGGGCTCTATGGCTGTCCTTCCACGGTAAACAACGTCGAAAGCATCGCCGTCGCGCCAACGATCATGCGGCGCGGTGCGGCATGGTTCAATTCGCTGGGGCGGCCGAGGAATTCCGGGCAAAAGGTCTTCTGCATTTCTGGGCACGTGAACAAGCCGTGTAATGTCGAAGAAGAGCTGGGCATTCCGCTGCGTGAATTGATCGAGCGATATGCGGGCGGGGTGCGTGGTGGCTGGGACAATCTGCTGGCGGTAATTCCGGGCGGCGCGTCGGTGCCGGTGATTTCGAAGAGTGTCTGTGACGATGTTCTGATGGACTTTGACTCGTTGCGCGATGCGAAGACCGGTCTCGGTACCGCGGCGGTGATCGTGATGGACAAGTCCACCGACATCATCAAGGCGATCGCGCGTCTGTCCAAATTCTACATGCATGAAAGCTGCGGTCAGTGCACGCCGTGTCGCGAAGGCACCGGGTGGATGTGGCGCGTGATGACGCGCATGGTGGCGGGCAGGGCGGAGGTCGCCGAGATCGACACGCTGGACCAGGTCACGCGGCAGGTCGAGGGTCACACGATCTGTGCGCTGGGTGATGCCGCTGCGTGGCCGATTCAGGGTTTGATCCGCCATTTCCGTCCTGAGATGGAACAGCGCATCGCTGCGTACAAGGCACGTTCCCCGATGCGCATGGCGGCGGAGTAGTCGCATGGCCAAAGTCACCGTCGACGGCATCGAGGTCGAAGTCCCGAACGGCTCATCTGTGCTCCAGGCCTGCGAAGCCGCTGGCAAAGAGATCCCTCGCTTCTGCTATCACGACCGTCTGTCCATCGCCGGCAACTGCCGCATGTGTCTGGTCGAGATCGAGAAGGCACCGCCGAAGCCGATTTCCTCGTGCACCTATCCGGTTGCCGACGGAATGGTGGTGCACACCGACTTGCCGATGGTACGCAATGGCCGTCGCGGCGTGATGGAATTCCTGCTGATCAACCATCCCCTCGATTGCCCGATCTGCGATCAGGGTGGTGAGTGCGATCTGCAGGACCAGGCCATGGGCTACGGCATGGATCACTCGCGCTATGCCGAGAACAAGCGCGCGGTTAAGGACAAGAATCTAGGGCCATTGGTGAAGACGGTGATGACGCGCTGCATCCATTGCACGCGCTGTATCCGTTTCATCACGGAAGTTGCCGGCGTCCCTGATCTCGGCGCTACCTCGCGCGGCGAGCACATGGAGGTCGGCACCTATGTCGAGAAGGCTCTCGGTTCCGAACTCTCCGGCAACATCATCGATCTCTGCCCGGTCGGTGCGCTGACCTCGAAGCCATATGCCTTTGTTGCGCGGCCGTGGGAGCTGACGAAGGTCGACAGTATCGATGTGCTGGACGCAGTCGGCACCAACATCCGGGTCGATGCGCGAGGTCCTGAAGTGTTGCGCATCCTGCCGCGAACCAATGAGGACGTGAACGAGGAGTGGCTGGCAGACAAGTCACGCTTCGCACTCGACGGCCTGCGCCGCCGGCGCCTCGATCGCCCATGGGTGCGACGCGACGGCAAGCTGATCGAAGCCACCTGGTCCGAAGCGTTCGCCGCCATCGCCGAGAAACTGCACGGTCTGCCAGGTGATCGGATCGGTGCCATCGCCGGCGATCTGTGCGACGTGGAGAGCATGCTGGCGCTCAAGGAGCTGATGGCGTCGCTCGGTTCCGTCAATCTGGATTGCCGCCAGGACGGTGCTCACCTGAATGCGTCGCGTCGTGACTTTTATACCTTCAACACCACGATCGCCGGT
Organism: uncultured Alphaproteobacteria bacterium; assembly: GCA_963850535.1. GTDB lineage: Bacteria > Pseudomonadota > Alphaproteobacteria > Acetobacterales > Acetobacteraceae > JAMXLO01. The sequence goes on from CAWKMC010000010.1 coordinate 289,153, forward strand.
ATCGAGGAAGCTGATGCGATCCTGTTGATCGGCACCAATCCTCGCCGCGAGGCGCCGGTGCTGAATGCGCGCATTCGCAAGCATTGGCTGCATGGCAACATCCCGATCGGGCTGATCGGTACCGAAACCGATCTGACCTATCGTGTTCAGCAACTAGGGCATGGACCGGTGGTGCTGAATGCGCTGAACGAAGAGTTTGCCGGCAAGCTGCGTGATGCAAAGAAGCCTATGGTGATCGTCGGTCAGGGGGCATTGGCGCGTCCAGATGGTGCCGCAGTGCTCGCCGCTGCATGGAGGCTTGCTGCGTCCATTGGTGCGCTGACCGCCGAGTGGCACGGGTTCAATGTGCTGCACACCGCCGCGTCGCGGGTTGGCGCACTGGATCTAGGCTTTGTTCCTGGTGCCGATGGGAAGTCGATGGCGCAGATGCTTGACGGCGGCGTCGACGTGCTGTGGTTGCTGGGCGCAGACGAGTTCGACACTGCGCGCATCGGCGACCGGACGTTCGTTATCTATCAGGGCCACCATGGCGACGCCGGGGCGGCGCGGGCGGACGTGATCCTGCCGGGTGCTGCCTACACCGAGAAGCCGGGGACCTATGTCAACACCGAGGGCCGGGTGCAGCGCGGCCTGCTCGCAGTCTACCCGCCCGGCGATGCGCGTGAGGACTGGAAGATCCTGCGTGCATTCAGTGAAGTCATCGGTCATACGCTGCCGTACAATACGATTGACGCCCTCCGCAAACGGCTGGAGCTGGTGAATCCGGTATTCGGCCGCATCGGCTTCTTGCCACGTTTCGGTGCGATGGACCAGGCAGGTCCGGCCGGCGATCCTATGGCGCTGTCGGATACACCATTTGTGCCGGCCATTGCCAACTACTATCAGACCGATCCGATAAGCCGCGCCAGTCCCACCATGGCCGCCTGCTCTGCGACATTCGCGACTACGCCGCTGGTCGCGGCGGCCGAGTAGCGCGATGCAGTCGTTCTTCTACGACACCTATATCGGTCTACTGATCCTGACCTTTGCCGAGGCGTTGGCTCTGCTGGTGCCTCTGCTGATCGGCGTTGCCTACCTGACCTATGCCGAGCGCAAGGTGCTGGCGGCGATGCAGCTTCGCAAAGGGCCCAACGTTGTTGGTCCATTTGGCCTGCTGCAGCCATTCGCCGATGCGCTGAAGATGATCATGAAGGAGACGATCATCCCGGCGGGCGCCAACCGGTTGCTGTTTCTGATGGCGCCAATGCTCACCTTCGGCCTGGCGATGATCGCCTGGGCGGTGATCCCGGTGAATGCCGGTTGGGCCATTGCCGACATCAATGTCGGGATACTGTATCTGTTCGCGATCAGCTCCCTTGGGGTCTATGGCATCATCATCGCCGGGTGGGCTTCCAATTCTAAATACGCATTTCTTGGTGCCCTGCGCAGCGCGGCGCAGATGGTGAGCTACGAAGTATCGATGGGCTTCGTCCTTGTCTCTGTGTTGCTCTGCGTCGGCAGTCTGAACCTGACCGACATCGTGCTCGCGCAGCGCCACGTATGGTTCTGCCTGCCGCTGTTTCCGATGTTCATCGTGTTCTTCGTCTCGGCACTGGCGGAGACCAACCGTTCGCCGTTCGATCTGCCGGAAGGTGAGAGCGAGATCGTCGCCGGTTTCTTTGTCGAGTACAGTGCTATGGCGTTCGCGCTGTTCTTCCTCGGCGAATACGCCAACATGATTCTGATGAGCGGGATGACCACGATCCTGTTCCTGGGCGGCTGGCTCGGTCCATTCGGCATTCTGCCGCAGCTGGGTGTGTTGTGGTTTATCCTTAAAGTTTGCTTCTGCCTGTTTGTCTTCCTGTGGGTCCGTGCCACCTTTCCGCGCTATCGCTATGATCAATTGATGCGGCTCGGCTGGAAAGTGTTCCTGCCACTGTCGCTGCTGTGGCTGACATTGACCGCGGCGGCGCTGATGGTGTTCGGGTGGCTGCCCAATGCTTGAAGGACCTTGACCAAATGGCCTTCCTCGACCGCACCGCACGCAGCATGCTGCTCGGCGAACTCGTCGCCGGGCTCGGACTGACGCTGCGCTATTTCTTCAAGCCGAAGGTGACGATCAACTATCCCTACGAAAAAGGGCCGCTCAGCCCGCGGTTCAAAGGCGAGCATGCGCTGCGCCGTTACCCCAATGGCGAGGAGCGCTGCATCGCCTGCAAGCTGTGCGAGGCGATCTGCCCAGCCCAGGCCATCACCATCGAAGCCGAACCGCGCGAGGACGGATCCCGCCGTACCACGCGCTATGACATCGACATGACGAAATGCATCTACTGCGGCCTGTGTGAGGAGGCCTGCCCGGTAGACGCCATCGTTGAAGGTCCGAACTTCGAGTTCGCCACCGAGACGCGCGAGGAGCTGCTCTACGACAAGGCGAAGTTGCTGGCGAACGGCGACCGTTGGGAACCGGAAATTGCGCGCCGGCTGGAGCTGGATGCGCCGTATCGATGATCGCCAACATCGCCTTTTACGTCTGCTCGATCATCCTGCTCGCCTCCGCCGCTCTGGTCGTGAGTTCGCGCAATCCCGTGCATTCGGTGCTGTTCCTCATCCTGTCGTTCTTCAATGCGGCGGTGCTGTTCTTGATCGCCGGTGCCGAGTTCCTCGCGCTGATCCTGGTCATCGTCTATGTCGGCGCGGTCGCAGTGCTGTTCCTGTTCGTCGTGATGATGCTGGACATCGACTTCGCGGAATTGCGCAGTGGCTTCCAGCGCTACCTGCCGGTTGGTGCCACGGTCGGTGCAGTGTTGTTCGTCGAACTCCTGTTTGTCCTTGGTGGCTGGCAATTCGCGCCGCAGGCGCCGGTTTTGCGGTTCTCGCCCGCACCGGCAAACGTCTCCAATACGGCTGCATTGGGTCGATTGCTCTACACCGACTACATCTTCCTGTTTCAGGCTGCCGGCGTGCTGCTGTTGGTGGCAATGATCGGCGCCATCGTGCTGACGCTGCGTGACCGCAAGACCTCGCGTCATCAGAGCATCCGCGCGCAGACCGACCGCACCGCGGCCGAGACGTTGGAACTGGTCACCGTCACAGTCGGGGCCGGCGTGAAGGAGATCGGCATTTTCCGGCCGAAGCGAGCGGAACCAGAGCCGGTCGAGGAAGCGCACCATGGCCACTGAAGTTGGGCTTGGCCATTACTTGGTCGTGTCTGCGATCCTGCTGGTGCTGGCGATCTTCGGCATTTTTCTCAACCGCAAGAATGTCATCATTATTCTGATGTCGATCGAGCTGATGCTGCTTGCGGTGAACCTGAACCTGGTGGCGTTCTCCGCCGCACTCGGCGATCTGGTCGGCCAGGTGTTCGCGATGTTCGTGCTGACCGTTGCTGCGGCGGAAGCCGCAATCGGATTGGCGATCGTGGTCATCTATTTCCGCAATCGCGGCTCGATCCAGGTCGAGGACGTCAACCTGATGAAGGGCTGAACCAGTGCTCGCAGCTCCAGGTCTCCGGAGGGGGACCGCATGATTTACGCCGTCGCGGTCTTTGCGCCGCTGTTCGGTTCGTTGGTGTCCGGCCTGCTTGGCCGCTCGATTGGCGATCGCGCCGCGCAGGCGGTGTCAATTCTGTGCATGCTTGTCGCCGCGGCGCTCGGTCCACTGGCCTGTTTCCAGCTTGTCTCCGGCGACGTTGACACCGGGTCACTCTATATTGCGAACTGGATCGAGGCAGGCCGTTTCCACGTCACCTGGCAGCTGCGTTACGACACGCTGTCCGCGGCCATGGTCGCCATGGTCACCTTCGTGTCCATGCTGATCCACCTCTATTCGATCGGCTACTTGGGGCATGATACCTACCCGCGCTACCGGTTCTTCTCCTACCTTTCGCTGTTCACCTTCTCGATGCTGATGCTGGTGACAGCGGATAACCTGCTGCAGCTTTTCTTCGGTTGGGAAGGCGTGGGTCTCTGTTCGTATTTGCTGATAGGCTACTGGTACGACCGCCCATCTGCCAACGCCGCCGCCATCAAAGCCTTCATCGTCAACCGCATAGGCGATCTCGCCTTTGCGGTCGGTGTTGCGCTGGTGTTCTTTAAATTCGGCTCGATCGAATTCTCCACCATCTTTCCCGCAATCCCGCAGCATCAGGCGGATACCTACTCGGTGCTGGGCGGTACCTTCCCTGCGTTTGAAGTGATCGGCGTGCTGCTGTTCATCGGCGCGATGGGCAAGTCGGCGCAGATCGGCCTGCATGTCTGGCTTCCCGATGCGATGGAAGGTCCCACACCGGTGTCCGCGCTGATCCACGCGGCGACCATGGTGACAGCCGGCGTGTTCCTGGTGGCGCGCATGTCGCCGCTTTATGAGTTTGCGCCCTTCGCACTCGGCATGGTCACCTTGGTGGGCGCAACCACGGCGCTGTTCGCGGCCACGATCGGCTGCGTACAGAACGACATCAAGCGGGTGATCGCCTATTCCACCTGCTCGCAGCTGGGCTACATGTTCACCGCGGCCGGTGTCGGCGCGTTCCAGGTGTCGATCTTCCACCTGATGACCCACGCGTTCTTCAAGGCGCTGTTGTTCCTAAGCGCGGGTTCGGTGATCCACGCCATGTCCGATGAACAGGACATGCGGAAGATGGGAGGCCTGGCCCGGATGATCCCCTGGACCTGCACGGTCATGTGGATCGGCAGTCTGGCGCTGTCCGGCATACCACCATTCGCCGGATACTATTCGAAAGACGCGATCATCGCCGCGGCTTTTGCCTCTGGCACTGGCATCGGCATGTACGGCTTCATCTGCACGGTGCTGGCGGCGTTCCTGACAGCGTTCTACTCGTGGCGTCTGCTGATCATGACCTTCCATGGCCGATCACGCGTCGATCACCACGTGCTGGAACATGTACATGAAAGTCCGTGGGTAATGGTCGGGCCGCTGCTGGTGCTTGCTGTCGGGGCGCTGATCGCTGGCAAGCTGCTGTACCCGTGGTTCATCGGCGAGGACTGGCAGGCATTTTGGAATGGCAGCATCTTCAACGCGCCGGATAATCACATCCTCGCGGCGCTGGAGAGCGTGCCGGCATGGGCGGAAATGGCGCCGCTGGTCATGGGTTTGGCCGGCATCGCGCTCGCCTATCTGATGTACATGGCGTTCCCGTTGCTGCCGATGCGTCTCGCCACGCAGTTCCGAGGTATTTATCTGTTCTTGCTCAACAAATGGTATTTCGATGAATTGTATGATGCGATCTTCGTGCAGCCGGCCATCCGGCTGTCGCGTGTGCTCTGGCAGACGGGCGATGCGACGCTGATCGATGGCGTGCCGAACGGCTTGGCCGAACTCACAGTGGACGGATCGCGCCAAGCAGTGAAGATCCAGACCGGTTCGCTTGCCGTCTATGCGTTTGTCATGCTGATAGGCGTCGTGCTGCTGGTCGGCATCTTCCTGGTGTCGCGATGAACGCCGCCGGCTTTCCCGTCCTGTCGTTGATCACCTGGCTGCCGCTGGTTGGCTGCCTGATCATTATGTCGGTGCGCGGCGACGAAGCGACGGTCGCATCGAACGCGCGCTGGACTGCGCTGTGGACCAGCCTGATTGTGCTGGTGCTGTCGCTCGTGCTGTGGGTGAAGTTTGATCCCGGTGAGCCGGGCTTCCAGTTCATCGAGCAAGTCCCCTGGCTGCCGGAATACGGCGTTGGCTACAAGATGGGTGTGGACGGCATCTCAGTGATGTTCGTGCTGCTCTCCACCCTTCTGACGCCGATCTGCATCCTGGCGAGTTGGGATTCCGTCCGGCGTGCAGTGCGCGAATACATGATGACCTTCCTGTTGCTCGAGACAATGATGGTCGGCATGTTCAGCGCGCTCGACTTCGTGGTGTTCTACGTCTTCTTTGAAGGCGTGCTGATCCCGATGTTCGTCATCATCGGGGTTTGGGGTGGCCCGAGACGCGTCTATTCGGCCTTCAAGTTCTTTCTCTACACGTTCACCGGTTCCGTACTGATGCTGCTGGCTTTGCTGGCCATGTGGTTCCAGGCTGGCACCACCGACATTCCCACGCTGCTGAAGACACCGATGCCGGCGGGAATGCAGAACTGGCTGTTTCTCGCCTTTCTTGCATCGTTCGCCGTGAAGGTGCCGATGTGGCCGGTGCACACCTGGCTGCCCGACGCGCATGTCGAGGCACCCACGGCTGGTTCGGTAATCCTGGCCGGGGTGCTGCTGAAAATGGGCGGCTATGGGTTCCTGCGATTCTCTGTGCCGATGCTGCCGCAGGCGTCCGCGCATTTTGCGCCGCTGATCTACACGCTGTCGGTCGTCGCGGTGATTTACACGTCGCTCGTGGCGCTGGCGCAGGAGGACATGAAGAAGCTGATCGCCTACTCGTCCGTCGCACATATGGGCGTGGTTACCATCGGCATCTTCACCTTCAATGTGCAGGGCATCCAGGGCGCGATGTTCCAGATGCTGTCGCACGGCATCGTATCCGCCGCGCTGTTCCTCGTCGTGGGCGTAGTCTACGACCGAATGCACACGCGCGAGATCGCGCGCTACGGCGGTCTCGCCGACCGGATGCCGCTGTACACTCTGACCTTCATGATCTTCACCCTGGCCTCGTGCGGCCTGCCAGGCACGTCTGGCTTCGTCGGCGAGTTCCTCGTCATCGTCGGTGCGCTGCAGGTCAATTTCTGGCTGGCCCTGCTGGGCGCCATGGGCATGATCCTGGGCGTTGCCTATATGCTGTATCTCTACCGTCGAGTGATCTTCGGGCGGCTCACCAAGCCGGATCTGCTGTCGATCCTTGATCTGTCCCCGCGTGAGATCGCGATCTTCGTGCCGCTGATCTTGATTACCCTGTGGATGGGTATCTCTCCGACCAGCTTCAGCAGCTTCTGGGACGGTTCGATCGAATCCATGGTGCAGCAACATACAGCCGCGATGACGCCGGCTGCCAAGATGGCAGAGGCGCGCTGATGCACTGGGTTCTCGCTCTTCCCGAAATCGTCCTGTCGCTGGTCGCCATGGCGATCCTGATCTTCGGCGTGCTGCGACAGGACGACAGCTTCTTCCTGTCCAGTATGTTCGCGCTGGGCGGCTTCCTGCTCGCAGCTTTGCTGGTGCTAACGACCGGGTACGGCATCGGCTATCACGGTCAGTTCGTCGCTGACGCCTTTTCCAGTCTGGTGAAGATCCTCATCCTGGCAGGTGCTGCGCTCTCGCTGATCCTCTCGCTCGACTACAATCGCCACAACCACATCGCGCGGTTCGAATTTCCCGTCCTGCTGCTGCTGTCCGTGGTTGGTATGCTGGTGATGGCGTCGGCGTCCAACCTCATGACGCTGTATCTGGGGCTAGAGCTTCAGTCCCTGGGCCTCTACGTTCTGGCGGCGTTTGCCCGCGACGACCTTCGCTCGTCCGAAGCGGGGCTCAAGTATTTTGTGCTCAGTGCGCTGGCATCCGGGCTGCTGCTCTACGGCGTATCTTTGGTATATGGTTTCTCCGGCACGATGGATTTTGCCGCGCTGGCCAGAACCTTGACGCTGCCGCAGAGCGCCTCGCCCGGACTGGTCGTCGGGATTGTGTTCGTTCTTGTTGGCCTCGCGTTCAAGATCTCCGCGGTTCCATTCCACATGTGGACACCGGATGTCTACGAGGGTGCGCCGACACCGGTAACCGCTTTCTTCTCCACCGCGCCGAAGGTTGCCGCATTCGCGTTGCTGCTGCGCACGATGGCAACGCCATTCGGCCACCAGCTGATCGCGTGGCAGACGCTCATCATCATCGTCTCCGTGGCCTCGATGATCCTGGGTGCGCTGGCGGCGATCGGGCAGACCAATATCAAGCGGCTGATGGCGTATTCCTCGATCGGGCACATGGGATACGCATTGATCGGGCTGGCGGTTGGCACGCCGGAAGGTGTGCGTGGTGTGCTGATCTATCTGATCGTCTATGTGTTCATGAGTGCGGGCACATTCGCCTGCATCATCGCGATGCAGCGTCGAGGCCGCCCGCTGGAGCTCATCACTGACCTGAACGGCCTGTCTGCGACCGATCCCGCGCTTGCGCTGGGCATGGCAATCTTCATGTTCTCGATGGCCGGTGTACCACCGCTGGCAGGTTTTTTCGGCAAGCTTTACGTATTCCTTGCCGCGGTTCAGGGGGGCCTGTGGACGCTCGCCGTCATCGGCGTGCTGACCTCGGTGGTGGGCTCCTACTATTACCTGCGGATCGTGAAGCTGATGTATTTCGACGAACCCGAGGCGCCGTTCGATCCCCGCCCGGCCTCATTGTCCTTTGTTGCGGCAGCGACCGGGCTGTTCACCGCATTCTTCTTCATTTTCCCGGCGCCGTTCGTTGGCGCAGCCCAGGCGGCAGCGAAGGTGCTGTTCGGATGAAGGATGCGCACCCATGCTCCTGGTCATAGACTGCGGCAACACCAACGTCGTGTTCGCAGTGCGCGACGGAACATCATGGCGCGGCACCTGGCGTATCCGCACCGAGGCCCAGCGCACCTGCGACGAGTATGGCGTCTGGCTGATGAGCCTGATCGAGCACGCGGGCCTTAAGTGCGAGGATATATCCGCGGCGGTGATCGGCACAGTGGTCCCCGCTGCGCTTTACCACCTCCGGCGGATGTGCCGCGACTGGTTCAGTATCGAGCCCTTGGTTGCGCGCTCTACGCTCGACTGGGGCTTTGATATCCGCGTGAACAATCCGGCAGAGGTCGGCGCAGACCGCCTGCTCAACACGCTCGCGGCACACCAGCGCTTCACCGGGCCGCTGATCATCGTGGATTTCGGCACCGCCACGACATTCGACGTGGTCGACAAGGACGGCGCGTATCTCGGTGGCGTGATCTGCCCCGGTATCAACCTTTCGCTGGAAGCGCTGCACCAAGCCGCCGCACAGCTGCCTCGCATCGGCATCGCGCGGCCGCAGGCGGTGATCGGCCGGCAAACGGTGCCGGCGATGCAGTCTGGCGTCTACTGGGGTTATGTCGCGATGGTCGAGGGTCTGGTCGCCCGCATCAAGGCGGAATACGGCGGTCCCATGAAGGTGGTTGCCACCGGCGGCCTTGCTTCCCTCCTCGCCGAAGGCACGATGGTGATCGAACAGATCGACCCGGATCTCACCCTCGATGGCCTGCGAATGCTGGCAGAGCGGAACCCAGTCCCCACATTGCGCGCTGACAAGAGACTGATCGAACAGGACTGACAAAGAATAATGGATACTGAGGCCGCTGGTCTGGCCTTCCTGCCTCTGGGCGGGACGGGCGAGATCGGCATGAACCTGAACCTTTACCGCTGCGACGACAGATGGCTGGCGGTGGACTGCGGCATTGGCTTCGGAGGTGCGGCGCATCCCGAGGTCGAGGTGATGATGCCGGACCCGGGCTACGCAGCGGCGCGGCGTGATCGTCTGGCCGGTCTGGTGCTGACCCATGCGCACGAGGATCACCTGGGCGCCGTAGCCTGGCTGTGGCCGCAGTTCCGCTGTGCCGTGTATGCGACGCCGTTCGCTGCCGCAGTGCTGCGGCGCAAGCTCGCGGAAGCGCAGTTGCTGAACCAGGTAAAACTGCACGTCATTCCGCCTGGTGGGGCAATCGACCTCGCGCCGTTCCGCCTGCAGTTCCTGCGTGTCACGCACTCGATCCCGGAAGCGCAGGCGCTGGTGATCGACACGCCGCACGGGCTGCTGCTGCACACCGGCGACTGGAAGCTTGACCCCGAACCCTTGCTTGGCCCTCGAACCGATGAGGCTGCATTCGCGGCGTTGGGTGAGCGCGGCGTGCTCGCCATGATCTGCGATTCCACCAACGCGATGGTGGAGGGCCATTCGGGCAGCGAGGCCGAGGTGCGGCAGAGTCTGACTGCGCTGCTGCGAGGCGTGCGCGGTCGGGTTGCGGTCACCTGTTTCGCATCAAACGTTGCGCGACTGGAATCCGTGGCGATCGCCGCTCATGAGGCCGGCCGCAGCGTCGCGCTGGTCGGCCGGTCGTTGCGCAACATCGATGCCGCGGCGCGGGAGTGTGGCTATCTGCGCGATCTTCCCCCGTTCCTTACCGAGGATGATGTGGACGACGTGCCGGACGACAACATCCTGATGTTGGTCACCGGCAGTCAGGGTGAGCCGCGCAGCGCCTTGTCCCGAATCGCGATGGATACGCACCCACGCGTGGCTCTCGGTGAGGGCGACACTGTGGTGTTCTCATCGCGAATGATCCCCGGCAATGAGCGAGCGATCGGAACGGTTCAGGACAATCTGGTACGACGCGGCGTCACGCTGATGACCGATGTCGATCATCTGGTGCATGTCTCGGGGCATCCAGCGCGTGATGAGCTGCGGCGGCTCTACCGATCTGGTGAAGCCGCGCTACGCGGTGCCGACCCACGGCGAGTGGCGGCATTTGTCCGCGCACGCCGCATTGGCGCAGGAAGCGGGTGCGAAGCCGATCCTGCTGGAGGACGGTGACATCTTGAGCCTCGCACCGGGACCGGCGCAGGTCGTAGACAGCGCTCCGGTCGACAAGCTCGTGCTGGATGGGACGCGCCTGACGCCGCTTGGCGGCGGTGTTATGTCCGCACGGCGCCGGATGTTGTTCAACGGGGTGGTGCTGGCGAGCCTCGCACTCGACACGCAAGGCAGGCTGCGCGGCGCGCCTCGGATCTCCGCCCCTGGACTGTTCGAGAACGACGATTTGGAAATGGATCGGGTGAGCGGCGAATTCACCGACGCCATTGAAGAACTGCCGCCATCGTTGGGGCGTGACGAAGCCGCATTTCTCGACGCAGCGCGATCGGCATTGCGTCGCGCACTGGGGCGTCGGTTGCAAAAGCGCCCGCTGGTCGACGTCCACGTGCTGCGGGTATGAACTGGTTCACCGGTCTCGTCCTGTATGTGCTGATCTGGTGGACCGTGCTCTTTGCCGTTTTGCCGATCGGCACGCATCCGGTTCACGAACCCGATCAGCAGACTGGATGGCGCGGCGCACCGGAGCACCCGCGACTGAGGATGAAGGTCATTCTGACCACTTTAATTGCGTGTGTTGTCTGGTTTGGCGCGTGGCTGTTGATCACCAGCCCTTACATCAGCTTCCGCCACGGCTGGTTTGCCGCGCCAGCGGATTGACGCCAGCCAGCACGGCGGGGAAGGCGCCGCGTCCTCCAACCTGCCGTGTGGCGGCGTTTCCTCCCCAAACTTGGCCCAAGCCCTCGGCTTCCCGGGCCGGCGCCTTGTTAACGGTTAATACACGAAAAGTCACCATTTTTTGTGCGCCCGCTGCGCGAAAATATGGCGGTTTGTTTCACGATGTGCATTGTGCGGCGCACAATTATTTTCCGGATCAACAAGGGTCGAGCACTGGCGGGCGCCGTCACCGCCAGTTAGGGTCGCGCCTTGCAACCCCCAACATGGACCTGCCAATCGATGCGCCTGTCCCGCAGCTTCATCCCGACAATGAAGGAGACGCCGGCCGAGGCGCAGATTGCGTCGCACCGATTGATGCTTCGTGCCGGCCTAGTGCGGCAGACCTCCGCCGGTATCTACGCCTGGCTGCCGCTAGGCTACCGCGTGCTTCGAAACATCGAGCGCATCGTGCGCGAGGAGCAGGACGCCGCGGGTGCGCAGGAAGTACTGATGCCGACAATCCAATCGGCAGAGCTGTGGCGGGAAAGCGGGCGCTATGACGACTACGGGAAGGAGATGCTGCGCATTCGCGACCGGCACGACCGCGATATGCTGTACGGGCCGACCAACGAGGAGGTGATCACCGACCTATTCCGCCAGTCGGTGCACTCGTACCGCGAGCTGCCGCAGATACTTTATCATATACAGTGGAAGTTCCGTGACGAAGTGCGGCCGCGGTTCGGCGTGATGCGCGGCCGCGAATTCCTGATGAAGGACGCCTACTCGTTCGATATGGACTATGCCGGTGCAGTGGTCAGCTATCGCACCATGATGCTGGCCTACATGCGGACGTTTCAGCGCATGGGGTTGAAGGCGATTCCGATGGAAGCCGAAAGCGGTCCGATCGGCGGTAATCTCAGCCACGAGTTCATCATCCTCGCGTCCACCGGCGAGAGCCAAGTGTATTACGACGCGGGTTTCGAGGACATCGACTGGGTGAACGCCAGATACGACTACAATGCGCATGACCTTCAGGCATTCTTCGACCTGATGACGTCGATGTATGCTGCCACCGACGAAAAACACGATCCGGCAAAGTGGAATAAGGTGGAGTCTGCGCGGCGACGAGAAGGGCGCGGTATCGAAGTGGGCCACATCTTTTATTTCGGCACAAATTATACGCGGCCGCTGAATGCAACTGTGGCTGGAGCGGATGGCAAGCACGTGCATCCCGAAATGGGCAGCTACGGCGTGGGTGTCTCCCGGCTGGTCGGGGCCGTGATCGAGGCAAGCCACGACGAGGCTGGTATCATCTGGCCGGACAGCGTCGCACCGTTCAAGGCGGCAATTCTTAACCTACGCCGTGGCGATACCGTCTGCGACACCATGTGCAAATCGTTATACAGCAAGCTTGGCCGAACGGCGCTTTACGATGACCGAGACACGCGGGCGGGAGAAAAATTTGCCGACGCCGATCTGATGGGTCATCCCTGGCAGATCATCGTCGGCCCACGCGGGGCGGCGGCCGGGAAGGTGGAACTGAAGCGACGTGCCACCGGCGAGCGCCGGGAAGTGTCACCCGACGACGCGCTGACAATCGTGGGCCACCGTGACGAAAACGAGGACCCAACCGCTGGATCTCCGTTAGCGCGCGGTTGACAGGGGGACTATGTTCGGACCCTTCGAACGCGCTGTTGCCGGGCGCTATCTGCGTGCCCGACGTGGCGAACGCTTCGTCTCCGTCATCGCGATTTTCTCGCTGATCGGTATCGCTCTCGGGGTCGCCACGCTGATCATCGTGATGAGCGTGATGGGCGGGTTCAAGGTGGACCTGCTCTCCCGCATCCTTGGCTTCAATGGTGACCTTGGCGTCTACGGTCCCGCGGGACAACTTGCTCACTATGACGACGTCGCCGAACGTATTCGCAAGATCCCGGACGTGGTCTCGGCGAGTCCCGTTGTGGATGGCCAGGTGCTGCTGAGCGGGGGTCAGGGCCAGTCGTCCGGCGGCTTTGTGCGCGGCATCCGTCAGGATGACCTGAAGTCGCTGCATGCGGTCAGCGATCATATATTGGCTGGCAGTCTCGACAATTTCCAGGGTGAGGATGCCATTGCCGTCGGCGTGGGTCTTGCGCGTCGCTTTGCTCTGAATGTCGGCTCGCAGCTCACGCTGATCTCGCCGCAAGGAGCGGCAACGGCGTTCGGTACAGTGCCGCGCATCCGTGCCTATAATGTCGTGGCGATCTTCCAGGTTGGCGAGAACGAGTACGACAGCGCCTACGTATTTCTGCCACTTGCTGCGGCGCAGACCTATTTCCAGAAACCAGACGCGGTCACCCAGATCGAGGTAGGCCTCAAGGACCACAACGACGTCTACTCGGTACATCGCACCATGGCCGTGTCACTGCGCGCCGACAATGTGCAGATCATCGATTGGACCCAGAGCAACAACAGCTTCTTTGCCGCGGTGCAGGTGGAACAGAATGTCATGTTCCTGATCCTGACGCTGATCATCCTGGTGGCCGCGTTCAATGTCATCAGTTCGCTGATCATGATGGTGAAGGATAAGACCCGCGATATCGCGGTGTTGCGCACGCTTGGTGCTGGCCGCAGTGCGGTGATGCGCATTTTCCTGATGTGCGGCGCCTCGGTCGGCTTCACTGGGACGTTGATCGGTTTCATCATCGGCGTGGTGTTCTGCTGGAAAATCGACACCATCCAGCATTGGGTGGAGGCCATCACCGGGACGTCGGTATTCAATCCCGAGGTCTACTATCTCACACATCTGCCGGCACGGCTCGACTGGCACGAAGTGGCGCAGGTGGTGCTGATGGCTCTCGTGCTGTCACTGCTTGCGACACTGTATCCGAGTTGGCGTGCCGCCCGAACCGATCCGGTCGAGGCGCTGCGGCATGAGTAGCCCTCTCGTCTTGCGCGATGTGCGCAGAACGTATCGCACCGAGGCTGGAGAGCTTGCGGTGCTGCGTGGCGCCGATCTTTCGCTGCGTGGCGGCGAGATTGTCGCCCTTGTTGCGCCGTCGGGCGCCGGCAAATCGACACTGCTGCACCTCGCGGGTCTCTTGGAAATGCCGGATGGCGGTTCGGTGTTCGTCGATGGCGTCGATGCCGGTGTTCTGCCTGACGCGGCGCGCACCGCGATCCGCCGCGACACGATCGGCTTCGTCTATCAGTTCCACCATCTGCTTGGCGAATTCACGGCATTGGAAAATGTCGTGCTGCCGCAGATGATAGCGGGGAAATCCCGCAAGGCCGCGGGCGAACGGGCTATGTCGCTGCTGTCATCGTTTGGGCTGGCGCCGCGCTCGGGGCATCTGCCAGGAAAGCTGTCCGGTGGCGAGCAGCAACGGGTGGCGATCGCCCGCGCACTCGCCAATGCGCCGCAGGTCCTCTTGGCCGACGAACCTACTGGTAACCTGGATGTCGATACCGCCGGTGTGGTGTTTGAGGAATTGCTTACGACAGTGCGTCGCGAGAATCTTGCTGCGCTGATTGCCACGCATAATCCCGATCTGGCCGCGCGAATGGACCGCACGGTGACGCTGCGCGAGGGGAGGGTGGTCGCGCTATAGAGGTGCTGGCGGCGTAGTCATTCACCTGGTCCCGGTTGCATACGCGCGATCGGCCGTCGCGTGATCTGCTCGACGAACCGTGGATACATCGGCCCCAGTTTCAACAGGAAGTCCCACGCCATCAGCACAGCCGCCACGGCGAACACGACGTCGCCCGGCAGTCGCAGCCATTGCCACACCAATGTGGTTTCGTAGAACCGGATGCTGCGAGCATAGGCGAGACCGTGCTCGAACACTGCGTTGAGCTGCGGCCAACCGATCGGGAAGAAGTTGAGCGCGATCCACAGGTACCTAGGCCAGCGTTGTACAACCAGAATGCCCAGAGCCCTAGGCGTTCGTCGAACTGTGCGCGTTCCGCGGCGGCGTAGCGCAGGCAGAAATACACCAGCCCAATGGCCAGCAGCCCGAACGCACCGAACAGCGCGGTATGGGCATGGTTCAGGGTAAGAAACGTGCCATGCTCATAATAATTGATCAGTGGCGCGTTCAGCGTTCCGCCACCGAACACGCCGGCGCCGACGAAATTCCAGAACGCCGCACCTATGATGTAGGTATATGCGAGCCGGTAGTTGAACGCCTGGTGTATCGGATAAGCTGGTACTGACCGATCGCCTCGATAATCAGCAGCACCAGTGGCAGCACCTCGATGAAGGAAAACATGCTGCCCATCGGCACCCACATGCTTGGGCCACCGGCCCAGTAAAGGTGATGGCCGGTGCCGATGACGCCGCCTAGGAAAATCAGGATAAGCTCGAAATACACCGCGCGTTCGGCGAGCTTGCGCGACACTAAGCCAACCGCCATCAGCAGATACGCACTCATGCTGGCGGCGAAGAATTCGAACGACTGCTCGACCCATAGATGCACGACCCACCAGCGCCAGAAATCGGTGAGCGTGAAGGACTTTTCGATGCCGGTCAGGGGGATCATGCCGAACACATAGAGGACGGCGATATTGATCGTGGCGGCCCAGATCAGGTGCTCCAACCTGATGCGGCCCGTCCAGAACTGTCGGGTGGCCTGCCAGAGCATCACCGGAGTGGGCCATAGCGCTCGGAACACCAGTAAGCTCCACAACACCAGGCCGATAAAGAAGCCGATTTGCCAAAATCTACCGAGTTGGATGTACGACAGGCCCTGATTGCCGAACCAGAACCAGCCGCCATCGATGTATCCCATGATGCCAAGCCAGTTCCCGATCAGCGCGCCGGCAACGATGACCAGCGTGACCCAGAACAGCAGGTCCACCAGGAAACCTTGTCCGCGAGCCTCGCGTCCACCGGCGATTGCCGGTGCCAGGAACAGGCCGGCGCCGATCCAGGACACGCCGATCCACACGATCGGCGACTGAATGTGCACGTCGCGCAGGAAGTTGAACGGCAAAACGTTCTGCAGCGCGATGCCGTAAAAGCTCCGCCGGTCGTAATATGCATGTGCCATGATGGTGCCGGCGGCGATCTGCAGCAGCAGCACGATAGCCACCACGAGGAAATACTTGCCCACCCTGCGCTGGCTGTCGGTCAGCGGGCCAAACCGAGCCAGTACCTGGATCCATCGGCGCATCGTCTGGCTTGTTCAGCCAGAACTCGTAGATGAACAGCACGACACCGAAGGCCAAAAAGGTGAAGCAGAAGCTCGCCCAGGTCCAGATGAAGGTGTTGGTCGTCGGGGTGTTGCCAACCTCCGGCTCGTAGGGCCAGTTCTCTGTCCACGACCAGCTGACGTTCGGGCGACGCGCGACGGTCGTCAGCGCCGAGTATATTAGGAACTCGGCAGTATGCGCTGCGGCAGCCGGGTTGAGGCTATGGGCGGGCGTCCATCCGGTGTCCAGATCGGTCGCTGCCAGTTCCTTCGCAATGTCCCCACGCAGTGTGACGATGGCGGTTGCCAGCGCGTCCGGCAGGCGCACTGTCTCCCGCGTCAGATCTATGTGCTGCAACTGCTCGCGCATTGTGTTGCGCACTGCGGCCTGCTGGTCCGGTGGCAACTGCTCGAACGTTTTGCCGAACTGCGCCTGCGCAACCCGCGCCTCGACCAGTCCCGCAAGCCGGATAAGTGCCCATGCCGTATAGTCCTGGCCGTAGTACGACCCCATGCCGTACAGGCTGCCGAAATCCATCAGATCCGCTTTCTGGAATCCGGCCTTGCCCGCCAGGATGTCGTCCGCCGACATCAGCAGGGCGCCACCGGTGTCCACGAAGCGTTCAGGCTGCGGTGGAGCACGTTCGTAGGTGAGGAAAGTGGCCCAGCCCAACAGAGCGAATGTGACCACTGCGACAGCCAGCAGGATCCACTTTAGCACGTTGCTGACCGGATCGCTGGTTGTCGCGGGCGATGTGCTGGACGTCTGGCTCATGCCTGCCCTCCCCGATTCGTAGCGTGGGACAGCATCCGCAGGTTGCAATGCTTGGCAACACACTTTTCACAACAAGAGCCAATTTGCTGTTTGATAGATCGGCCGGCCCCAAGCGCATTGGTGGGAATCGGCGAGACGGTTAGATTGAAGCTGATGCCCCAGGCTGATTTCATCCACCTTCGCGTGCATTCCGCCTACTCGCTGAGCGAGGGCGCCATAAAGGCCGACAAGATCCCCGCTCTGGCGCGCGAGGCGAGCATGCCGGCAGTGGCGATCACCGATACCGCCAACCTGTTCGGCGCCCTCGAATTCAGCCAGGCCTGTGCTGCGAAAGGCATCCAGCCAATCATCGGCTGCCAGGTCGCACTGACCCGTTCTGATAACCCTCGCTTGGCGCCGGAGCCCCTCGTTCTGCTGGCGCAGAACGCGATCGGGCTCCACAATCTTCAGCGGCTGTCATCGCACGCCTTTCTCGATACCGACCCGGGTCTCAAGCCGCAGCTACCCTTCGCGGCCCTCGCGTCGCATGCCGAAGGACTGATTCTGCTGACCGGCGGCTCTACCGGTCCGCTGGCGCGCCTTTTGGCCGAGGGTCAGAAGCAAGAGGCGCAGCGTCTGCTCGCTCAGCTGTGCGACGTGTTCCCGGATCGCGTCGCGGTCGAACTGCATCGACATAACATCGATAGCCAGCGTGCTCTGGAACCGGGTCTGATTTCGCTCGCTGACAGCGCCGGCGTCCCGTTGGTCGCCACGAACGACTGCTACTTCGCCGCTCCCGATATGTACGAAGCGCACGACGCGCTGCTGGCGATCGCCGAGGGCCGACTGCTGTCTGAACCCGAGCGTCGTCGCGTCACGCCGGAGCACTGGTTCAAGCCGGCGCCCGATATGCGCATGCTGTTCGCCGATCTGCCGGAAGCCTGCGACAACACGCTTGCCATCGCGCGGCGCTGTGCGGTGATGATGGAAACGCGCAAGCCGCTGCTGCCAGTCTCTCCTAAGGTGCACGCCGGCAGCACCGAGGAAGAGACCGTCCGCACCATGGCGATCGAGGGCCTCGAGCGCCGCATGGATGCGATTGGCGCAGATGCCGCGACCCGTACCCGCTATCGGGAACGCCTCGATTACGAACTCGGCGTGATCATCGAGATGGGTTTCGCCGGTTACTTCCTGATCGTCGCCGACTTTATCCAGTGGGCCAAGGCGCAGGGCATTCCGGTTGGGCCCGGACGTGGGTCGGGCGCGGGCTCGGTGGCCGCGTGGGCACTTACCATCACGGACCTCGATCCGATCCGCTTTAACCTGCTGTTCGAGCGCTTCCTTAATCCGGAACGTGTGTCGATGCCGGACTTCGACATCGACTTCTGCCAGGAAGGCCGCGATGCGGTAATTGACTATGTGCGCCACGAATATGGTGGCGACCGCGTCGCGCAGATCATTACTTTCGGCAAGCTGCAGGCGCGTGCCGCCGTGCGCGATGTCGGCCGCGTTCTTGGCCTGCCGTTCGGCCAGGTCAACAAGGTTGCCGAACTAATTCCGAACAATCCAGCGCATCCGGTGAGCTTGCAGCAGGCGATTACCGGCGAACCGCGGCTGCGCATGATGCGCGATGAGGATGAAGCCGTCGGGCGGCTGCTGGAGATCGCGCTGCAGATCGAAGGCCTGTACCGCCATGCCAGCACCCACGCCGCTGGTGTGGTCATCGGCGACCGCCCCTTGATCGAACTGGTGCCGCTGTACCGCGATCCGCGCTCTGACTATTTGGTCACGCAGGTACTCAATGAAGCACGTTGAGCAGGCGGGCCTGGTCAAGTTCGACTTCCTTGGCCTCACCACGCTGACCATCTTGCAACGCGCTGTGACGATGCTGCATGGACTTGGCATTGAGGTGGATCTCGACCGCCTGCCGCTCGACGACACCAAGACGTATGAGATGCTGGCACGTGGCGATGCGGGCGGAGTGTTCCAGCTGGAAGGTCAGGGCATGCGCGACGTGCTGCGCCAGATGCGCCCTGATAGGTTCGATGACTTGATTGCTGCAGTGGCGCTGTATCGGCCAGGGCCGATGGCCAACATCCCGGACTACTGCAGGCGCAAGCACGGGGAGAATTGGGAGGCACCGCACACCGAGATCCACGACATCCTGGCCGAGACGTATGGCATCATGGTCTACCAGGAACAGGTAATGCAGATTGCCCAGACCATGGCGGGCTACAGCCTCGGAGCCGCCGATCTGCTGCGTCGCGCGATGGGCAAGAAGATCCGCGTGGAGATGGAGGCGCAACGCGAGACCTTCGTGCAAGGTGCGACAGGACGTGGTATTCCACAGGCCAAGGCGGATGAAGTCTTCGAACTGATGGCGAAGTTCGCTGATTATGGCTTCAACAAATCGCACGCGGCGGCCTACGCACTGGTCGCCTATCAGACAGCGTGGATGAAGGCGAACCACGCGGAGGTGTTCATCGCCGCGTGCATGAGTTTGGCGCTTGGCAACACCGACCGTCTGGCTGCGCTGCGTGAGGAGGCGGTGCGCTCCAGCATCTGCATCCTGCCGCCCGACATCAACAACTCCGGGGCCGACTTCACGGTGCAGCGCACCGACGACGACAAGCTTGCGATCCGCTATGCACTTGCCGCCGTAAAAAAGGTTGGCTTCGCCGCCATGCAGTCGTTGGCCGAGGCGCGAGGCCCACAGCCTTTTGCCGACCTTGCGGACTTCGCCGAGAGGATCGATCCGCGTCAACTCAACCGGATGCAGCTCGAGAACCTGATCCGTGCCGGCGCCTTCGACACGCTGGAGAGCAACCGGGCTCGTCTTTTTCTGGGTGCCGAGTCCCTGTTACGCCGTGCTCAGGCGGCCACCGAAGAAAAGGAAACCGGCCAGATTGCCTTGTTCGGCGGATCCGCCAGCGTTTCACACGAAGCGCTGCGGCTGCCCGAGATGCCGGACTGGTCGCCGATGGAGCGGCTCAACTTCGAGGCGGAGGCAATCGGTTTCCATCTCACAGCACATCCGTTGGATGGTTACGCCAAGGCACTGCGCCGGCTGGGCATCACGCCCTGCGCGCAGGTCGAAGTGAGTGCCCACTCGGGCATCACACGTGTCCGTCTGGCCGGTATGGTCACAGCGCAGAAAGAGCGGGTGACGCGCACCGGCAACCGCATGGCCTGGGTGAAGATCAGCGATACGTCCGGTTCATGCGAAGTGACGCTGTTCGCTGAGGTTCTGGCGCGCGCCCGCGACATATTGGCGGACGGGGCTCGTGTTCTGATCACCGCCGACCTGCGTCTGGATGGCGAAGCACTACGAATCACCGCGCAGGATGTGACCTCGCTCGATCAGGCGGCTGCCAACGCTGGCGCGGCCATGCGTATCTGGCTGCGCGAGACCGCCTCGGTTCCTCACATTCGCGATTTGCTGGGACGCGAGGGACGAGGCAAGGGGCGGGTCATTTTAGTGCCCAGACTTGGCACCACGCAGAGCGTCGAGATTGCGCTTCCTGGTGGTTTCAACGTCACCCCGAGGTTGGCGCAGGCCTTGAAGGTGGTCCCGGGTGTCGATCAGGTCGAAGAGCTGTAACGGCTGCCGGCTCGTCCGCGTGAGCAGTTCAATCCAGGCCAAACCGGCAGGCGACTACACGCAAAGTTGTCCTTAGGCAGCGGGTCAATCACCGGGTCGCCTGGCGAACCAAACATTACGACCGCATCTAGCACGTGCTGATCGCAAAGGCGCGAACAAGGTTACGCGCCGTCCACTCGCTGGAACCGAAACGCCCCTGAGGCAGTTCAGCCCGGAGAGCGAGGAGTTTTCCATGCGTACGAAGCTCATCCACCAGTCATCGGATGGTCAGCGTACCTACGTCGTGGTGCTAGAGACCGGAGAGGAAGTCGCAGGCCAGCTCAAAGCTTTTGCCGATCGCGAGAAGCTCAAAGCTGCCCAGCTTACCGCGATCGGCGCGTTCAGCGGAGCCGTGCTCGGCTACTTCGATTGGGAGCGAAAGGAGTATCGACGAATTCCCGTGAACGAGCAGGTAGAGGTCGCCGCGTTCATCGGTGACATCGCGCTGTCCCAGAACGATGAGCGCTCGGTGCATGTACATGTCGTGCTGGGTCGTCGGGATGCGACGGCCTTGGCGGGACACCTGCTTGAGGCACATGTGCGACCGACCCTCGAAGTTATACTGACCGAGCATCCGGCCCATTTGCATAAGCGGCACGACCCAGAGAGCGGATTGGCGTTGATCGACCCGCGCGAGTGATCCGTGTCGCTTCTGCCGAGGCGATCTGCAAGGCAGCTTGCAAAACTGAACCAGATCCTGGATCTGGATGACTTTGATCGCGCAGCACGGCAACGGTTGCCGCGGGCGATTTATGGCTATGTGGCGCATGGCTCGGAAACCGAGACGACGCTGCGGACAAATCGCGCTGTGTTCGACGGCTGGCGGTTTGTTACGCGCAATCTTGTCGGCGTGACCAAGCGCGACGCGGCCACCACTGTGTTCGGCCATCGCTACGCATCGCCTTTCGGCATCGCTCCGATGGGCGGTAGCGCATTGGTCGCCTATAATGGCCATGCCGTGATGGCGCGTGCCGCCGCCGAGGCAAATGTGCCTTTCATCCTCAGTGCGAACTCGATCATCCCACTGGAGGAAATCGCGCGGATCAACCCAAACGCCTGGTTCGCGGCCTACCAATCATCGAGCGCGAGCGCAATCGGGGGCATGGTGGAGCGGCTAACGCGTGCTGGCATTCCGGTACTGGCACTTACGACAGACGTGCCGATCGGTTCGAACCGTGAGGCCGATGCGCGCGCCGGCTTCGGTTTTCCCATCCGACCCAACCCGCGTCTCAGCTGGGATATCGCCACACACCCTCGCTGGATGGCTGGCGTGCTGGGGAGGACGCTGCTGCGGCGCGGTTATCCGCATATCGTCAACCTTGAGCCTGATGGAGGACCGGGTCTGTTCTCCACCAAAGTGCAAGGTATCGCCGCGCATGACGCGCTGTCGTGGGAGCACGTGCGAATGATGCGCAAGCTCTGGAAGGGCCCTTTCGTGCTCAAGGGCTTGCTCTCACCTGCCGATGTCGCGCTCGCACGGGAGCATGGCGTGGATGGAGTCATTCTCTCCAACCATGGGGGACGCCAACTCGACTATGCCGCTTCGCCTATCCAGGTCCTCTCAGCGGCGATTGTCGAGGCGCGCGGCATGACCGTGATGATCGACAGCGGGTTCCGGCGCGGCACCGATATCCTGAAGGCAATGGCGTTGGGTGCGGAATGCGTCTTCATCGGTCGACCATTCCTGTTTGCTGCAGCGGTCGCTGGCAAGGCGGGTGTCCAGCACGCAATTTCTCTCCTGTCGAAAGAACTGGATCGCGACATGGCGATGCTTGGTCTACGGCAGGTGAGCGAAATGCGGTCCGAACTATTGATAGCAGCGCCTGATGCGGCCTGACTTGGTGGGTTTGCTCTGGGTCGGGTAAGCTGCCGTATGACCGACCCGGTACCCTCTCAAAGTCCCGTTCTGGTCCATGCGCCACCGCGGCGGCAACCACAGCCGCCGGGACCCTGCGCAATGGTGATCTTCGGTGCCAGTGGTGACCTGACCCATCGACTGCTGTTTCCCGCGCTTTACAATCTCTGTCGCACCGGACTTATTCCGCAACAGTTTGGCGTTATCGGCGTGGATATCGTCGGGCAGAGCGTTGACGATTGGCGCAAGAGCCTGCGGACGATGTTGGAAGGTTTCGTCAACAATCCGAACAGCGAAAACAGCATTGACGCTGTGGACGAGACCGTGTGGCAGCGCCTGACTGCGAAGATGTCATATGTCCAGGGCGATTTCAGCGATCGAGGCCTTTTCGAAAAACTGCGGCTGCACCTGCATGATATTTCACGTGACTGCCAGACCGGCGGAAACTGTCTGTTCTACCTTGCGGTCGCCGACCGCTTCTTCGGACCTCTTGTGGAGCAGCTTGGCCACGCCGGCCTGTTGGATGAAGAGTTGCGCGACGGGGTGCCACAGCGTTGGCGCCGCGTGGTGATCGAGAAGCCGTTTGGCCACAGCATCGACTCGGCGCGCGAATTGAACACGCGGATCCGACGCGACCTTCGCGAGGAACAGATCTTCCGCATCGACCATTTCCTCGGCAAGGAGACAGTGCAGAACATCATGGCCTTTCGCTTTGCGAATGGGCTGTTCGAGCCGATCTGGAACCGTGACCGGATCGATCATGTGCAGATCACTGTCGCCGAGACGGTAGGTGTGGAGCACCGTGCAAAGTTCTATGAGGCAACCGGTGCGCTTCGCGACATGGTGCCCAACCACGTGTTCCAGTTGCTGGCAATGGTGGCGATGGAACCGCCCGGCGGCTTCGACGCACGCTCGGTGCGCAACCGCAAGGCTGACGTGTTCGCGACGATGGCGCCGCTGACTGAAGAGGATGCTGTGCGCGGCCAGTATGGACCGGGCGCGGTGCTTGACCAGCCGGCGCCAGCATATCACGAAGAGCCCGGCGTGGCCCGCGGCTCCAACACCGAAACTTATGTAGCGCTGCGCCTGAAGATCGATAACTGGCGTTGGGCGGGCGTGCCGTTCTACCTGCGGACGGGAAAGCGGATGTCACGCCGCTATTCCGAGATCGCCATCCGCTTCAAGCACGCACCTTACGCACCATTCGAGGACACGCACGTGGACGAGTTGCCACCCAATTGGCTGGTGATTCGCATCCAGCCGAACGAAGGCATCTCCCTGCAATTCGAAGTCAAGCGGCCAGGTCCCGCGGTTGATCTCGCCGCGGTCCAGATGGACTTCAGCTATCGCGACTGGTTCCCGCGTGAACCGAATGTCGGCTACGAGACGTTGATTTATGATTGCATGATTGGCGATCAGACGCTGTTCCAGCGCGCTGACATGGTGGAGGAGACGTGGCGCATCGTGCAGCCGGTCTTGGATGCATGGGCCGCATCACCGCCTTCTCATTTCCCGAACTATGCGGCTGGCGCTGATGGCCCGCGCGCAGCAGATGCACTATTGCAGCGGGATGGGCGCGCGTGGCGGTCGGTCGGCGGACAAACTCCGCAGCGGCGAGATTAATCTCCTGACCCCGAGCATATCGCAGTAAGCACCTGACGCCGGTCAGCGCGCGTATCTCGGCGATGGCCGCAATCGCGAGAGGCTTCCTATACGCGACTTAATCCGCCGCTGCCGAACCCATCTTTTCGGCGAGCCGCGGCAGCGGGTGCTGTTTGCGGGCTATCAGGCGCTGCAGCCGGTCCAGATACAGATAGATGATCGGTGTCGTGTACAGGGTCAGTACCTGGCTGAACGCCAAGCCACCCACCATGGCGTAGCCCAGTGGGCGTCGCAGTTCGGAGCCTGCGCCATGCCCCAGCATCAACGGCAGCCCGGTGAGCATCGCTGCCATGGTGGTCATCAGGATTGGTCGGAAGCGCAGCAGGCAGGCCTGACGGATTGCTTCGTGGGGTAAGAATCCATCGCGTCGCTCCGCGGTAATCGCGAAGTCCACCATCATGATGCCGTTCTTCTTGACGATGCCGATCAGCAGGATCACGCCAATCAGGGCGATCACCGACAATTCCTGGTGGACCAGAAGGAGCGCCAGCAGTGCTCCCACCCCAGCCGACGGGAGGGTGGACAGGATCGTCAGTGGCAGGATGTAGCTCTGGTACAGGATGCCAAGAATGATGTACACACTGATCAGCGCCGCGGCGATCAGGTAAGGCTGAGTGGACAGCGAACTCTGAAATGCCTGCGCTGTACCCTGGAATGCACCGTTCAGCGTTACTGGCACGCCCATCTGCCGCATCGCGTCAGCAACTGCGTCCACCGCCTGACCGAGTGCCGCGCCTGGCGCCAGGTTGAACGAGATCGTCACCGCCGGGAATTGGCTTTGGTGGCTGATCGACAGCGGTTGGACCGGCACTGTGCTCCAGTGGACAAAGCTGGATAGCGGCACCGCCTGCCCGTTGGACGATTTCACATACAGCTTGCTCAGGGTCTCCGGATTCCCCGCCAAGTCGGGCGGCACTTCCATGACCAGGTGATAAGAGCTCACCTGCGAGAAATACTGAGCGATCTGCCGTTGCCCAAACGCGTCATACAGTACATCGTCGATCACCTGGGGTTGGATGCCGAAGCGCGCGGCGGCATCCCGGTCAATCACCAGCGTAGCGGTGGTGCCGCCGTTCTGCTGATCGCTGGTCACGTCCCGCAACATTGGCAACGATTGCAACCTGGTGAGGATCTTCGGAGCCCATTCATACAGCTCGGCAAGGTCCGCGTCCTGCAGCGTGAATTGGTACTCTGTCTTCGCCAAGCGGGCACCAACGCGGACATCCGGGATAGGCTGCAGGAACAGCTTGCCACCCTGCACCTTGGCTATCTTAGGCCGCAGGCGGTTGATGTAATCCTGCAGCGAACCGCCGACGCGTTGACCCAGGGGCTTGAGGGCGATGAACAGCCGTCCCACGTTGTTTGGCTGCCCACCGAATCCTCCACCCATCGATGAGACGTAAGATGCTGTGTCGGGGTCCTGCGCGATCACCTCAGCAAGGCGCTGCTGCACTTTAGTCATCTCCTTAAAGGAGATGTCTTGCGCGGCTTCGGTTATCCCCAGCACGAGACCATTGTCCTGCGGTGGGAAGAAGCCCTTCGGGATAACAACGTAAAGATAAATGCTGAGGCTGACGGTGCCCAGGAACACCAGCAACGTGATGAAGTTGTGGCGTAGAGCTATATCCAGAGTGCGACGATAGAACGCAACCAAGCCACTGAAGAAGCTCTCGATTGCCCGGTACATCAGTCCATGCCGACCGGCATCGTGATGCAGGAACCGCGAGCACATCATTGGCGTGAGCGTCAGGCAGACAAAGGCCGAGACGAGGACGGCCACGGTCACCGTTACGGCGAACTCACGGAACAACCGGCCGACAATACCGCCCATGAACAATAGGGGGATGAACACCGCCACCAGTGAAAAGCTGATAGATACGATGGTGAAGCCGATCTCGCCGGCGCCCTTGATCGCCGCCTCCATCGGTTTCATGCCAGCTTCCACATGTCGGAAGATGTTCTCGAGCATGACAATTGCGTCGTCGATCACGAACCCGACCGCCAGCGTCAGCGCCATCAGCGACAAATTGTCCAGGCTGAAGCCCAAAACATACATCGCGCCGAAGGTACAGATCAGCGAAACAGGGACCGTAGCGCTGGGAATGATCGTCGCCCAGATGTTTCGCAGGAATACGAAGATCACCATCACAACCAGGCAGATCGCCAACATAAGCGTGAACTGCACATCGGCGACCGAGGCGCGGATGGTCTGCGTGCGATCCACTATAGTCGTGACGTGGATCGATGGTGGGATCACCGCTTCGAGCCGGGGCAGAGCCTGCTTGATCCGCTCCACCGTATCGATGACGTTCGCGCCGGGTTGCTTGAAGATGATCACCAGAATGCCGCGCTTACCGTTCTGCCAGGCAGCAATCAGTCGGTTCTCTGGCCCGTCGATTGCCCGGCCGATATCGCGCACACGTACGGCGGCGCCGTTGCGGTACGCGAGGACAACGTTGTTGTATTCCCCTGCACGGGTCAGCTGGTCGTTGTTGTATATGGTGAACGCCTGATACTGGCCGTCGATGTTGCCCTTGGGTGCATTCGCCGTGGAGGTCACCAATAAGGTTCGCACGTCCTCAAGCGTCAGGCCCATGGCCGCTATCTTGTCGGGATCGACCTCGACGCGGACGGCTCGCTTCTGCTGGCCGCCGATAATCACTTGCGATACGCCGGCGATTTGAGAGATCTGCTGAGACAGCACGTTCTCGGCGTAGTCATCGGTCTCGATCAGCGGCATGGCCTCCGACTGTGCCGCTAAAATCATGATCGGAGCGTCGGATGGATTCGACTTATAATAGGTCGGCGGCCCCGGCATGATCTTCGGCAGCTGCGCACTGGCGGCGTTGATAGCGGCCTGGATGTCGCCGGCGGCAGCATCGATATTGCGGTCCAGTTCGAACTGCACGGTAATGCTGCTCAGGCCCAGCACGCTGATCGAGGTGAGCTGCGCAACGCCGGGAATCTGCGCAATCTGCGTCTCCAGCGGCTGCGCCACCGTCGCTGCCATGGTCTCTGGACTTGCGCCCGGAAGCTTCCCGTTGACCACGATCGTGGGAAAGTCGACACGTGGCAGCGGGGCAACCGGCAACAGCGGATATGCTGCAATGCCGACCAGCACCAAGGCAGCCATGATCAACGAGGTAGCGACGGGTCGCCGGATGAACGGGGTGGAAATGCTCATGCCGGTTCAGCCGCCTGCCTGACCGGGGGCGGTGGTCGCGGCAACCAGCATACCTTCCTGCAGCCTGGATTGCCCGTCGAGTCACTATGGTCTGGCCTGGCTCCAGACCCTTGGTGATCACCATCGTCGGTCCGCGGTCCACCGCCTCGATCGGCTGACGGTGCACCGTTGAGTCGGGCTTGACGACGTAGACATAGACATCCGTCAGCCCGTGTTGCACAGCCCGTGTCGGAACGGCGACGACCTGACGCTCGGTACGCAGCAGCAACCTGGCATCCACAAACTGACCCGGCCAGAGCTTGTTGTCATCGTTCGGGAACGTCGCCTTCAGCCGGATCGTGCCGGTGGTCGTGTCGATGGCGTTGTCCGGTGTCAACAACGTGCCGCGCGCGAGCTCCTGACCTTGCGCCCCTGACCAGGCGGTGACCGTGACCGCGCCCCCTGCCATCTCCTCGACAATGCCGGGCAGCTCTCGCTGTGGCAGCGTGAACACTACGGCGATCGGACGGATCTGGGCGATTGTCATGATCCCGTTGGCGTCCGTCGCATGCACGAGGTTTCCCGGATCAACCGTGCGTAGCCCCAGCCGACCTTCGAACGGCGCAAGAATATAGCAGTAGCTGAGGTTGAGCTGCGCCGCTTCGATCGTCGCCTCATCGCCCTTCAGGGCTGCAGTAAAATTATCGACCTGCATCTTCTGCGTGTCGACCTGTTGGTGCGACGCGAAGTCCTGGCGTGCCAGCGAGGAGTACCGCTGAAGATCGAGCTTTGCATTCGAAAGCTGCGCCTCGTTCTGCGCCTTCTTCGCGATCGCCTGATCGAGCACTGCCTGGTATGGCCGCGGATCGATCACGGCGAGCAGCGTGCCCTGCTTGACAACCTGACCCTCGGTCACCGGCACCTGCATCAAAGTTCCGTCGACACGGGCCCGCACCGTTACTGTGTTGAGAGGTTGTACGGTGCCCAGCCCGCTCAGCCATACCGGAACGTCCTTGCTTTCCACCTTTGTCACGCTAACCGGGACCGCTGTGCTTGGTTGGGATGAAGCCTGTTGAGCCTTCGATAATGGGGTCGAGGCTAGGATGGAGCAGACGACGAACAGGATGACAAATTCGCGGATAAACCAACGACCGCCGCCGTCTCTATTGAGACCTCGTTCCAACAAAATTTGCGCCCCTTTGGCCAGCCTCGCCCACGGCGGAACCCGTTACCGAAGCCGCCTTTTCCCAATCCTATATTCTCAGCGAATTCGGTCCGGACTGCCAGCGTCAAATCGTGCAACAAACGGATGATACACTCTGCAACAGCAACCGTAGGTTAATCGGCTGCAACCCCAAGCGACTTGCGGAAGCGATCTTTAAGATAGGCACCATCTCTTGGTGGCAGATGACGCGGCCGCTCCTCGGGTGAGATGCGTATCACGGCGAACAGCATCTCCTGTCGCAGGCGCGGTCGGAGTGCTTCCACCTCGTCCATATCACGTACCAGAGCGATGGATGGCCAGCCGCAGGCACCGGCTACCGCTGCGAGATCGGTGGTCAGGCCGGTGTGGCTGTGCTGCGACCCGGTCTCGCCGAAGCGTGCATTATCCAGCACCACGATCGCAAGGTTCCCCGGCGCGGCAGCGGCGATGGTGGCGAGCGAGCCCATTCCCATCAGCATCTCCCCGTCACCGGTCAGCACCAGAACGCGATGTCGCGGCTGTGCCAGCGCCACCCCGAGCCCGACCATGGCCGCGCCACCCATCGCCCCCCACAAGTAGAAATTGCGGGCGCGGTCGCCGGCGGCCGCGGCGTCGTAGCTGGGCGCTCCCAGCCCCGTAACGACCAATAGGTCTCCAGGGTCGCTAGCAGCGCGGCGGCGACGGCGCGACGATCAAGGGTGCCGTCGTCTCTCATTTCTCGAACACCTTGGCCCCGATCAGTCGCTGGGAAAAAAGAACGGCGACCGGCACCGCGCTGTCGAATGCCAGGGCCGCCGAGGCGGCAACGACCTCGGCGACATCGAGAGGACTGTCAGCGCGGCGAACATGCACCCCCGCCGCCGCCAGCACGGCCGGCGCGGCGGCGCCCATCGGCACCTGCCAGGGATTGAATTCCGCCCACTCGCCCCGCATTGTCACCAGGGTCAAGAACGGCATCCGGCAGTTGACCGGCAGCGACAACATGTTGATGCAATTGCCGACGCCGGAGGATTGCATCAGTAGCGCGGCGCGATCGCCGCCGAGCCAGGCACCGGCGGCTAGCGCGATGCCCTCCTCCTCTGTGGTGAGAACGACGGCGCGCATCTCCGGATCGGCCTGAGCCGCCTCGATCAGGTGCGCATGGCCCGCGTCGGGCACGTAGCCGATCTGCCGGACGCGCGCGCGCTTCAGCGCGGCATAGACCTGCGCCTGCCAGGGTGCTGCCGTCATTCGACTGCGCGCATCAGGCCGCGGCGTGCTGGCCGCGACCGAACAGTCGGTCAAGGTCGTTCGGCTGCGCTTTATCGAACTGGGTCGTCTTTGCCCGGACGTCGTCGACCGCGGCAAGCGCCTTCTTGACCGCCGGTCGTTCGTCGATCACGCCGACCCAGCGCATGACATTCTTGTATTTTTCCGCGGCTGGCGCACCGAGCAGTGCGGGAATGTTGCGCGCCCACGGGTAGGAGGCAATGTCCGCGATGCTGTATTCAGTGCCACCCAACCAGGACTTCTCCGCCAGCCGCTGGTCCATCACCTCCAGCGCGCGGTGTACCTGGGTGGTGTAGCGGCTTTGCGAGTAGTCGTTGCCTTTCGGCGCGAACCGCATGAAGTGCACGTGCTGGCCGAACATCGGGCCCAGTGTGGTCATCTGCACCATCATCCACTCGATTGCCTGGTACTTGGCCGCAATCTCCTTGGGCAGAAGCTTCCGCTCTTCTCCGCGAGGTAGAGCAGGATGGCGCCCAACTCAAACAGCGTGATCGGCTTGCCGCCAGGGCCGTCGCTGTCGGTGATGACCGGCACCTTCGCCATCGGATTGAGCTTGAGAAAGTTCGCGTCGAACTGCTTGCCGCTGAACACATCGACCGGATGGACTGAGTAGGGGAGGCCGAGTTCTTCGAGCGCGATGTAGATCTTCACCACGTTCGGGCTACCCATGCCGTAGAGTTCGATCATCCCTGTTGCTCCTGCTGCGAGGGTCTTGGCGCATGTTATTGCCAGACGGACCCGATGTCGTCCCCCCGTCCACACGCCGCAACTCTCCTTCCGGAGCCAGCATGGACCACCCTCCGCAAAAGCTAGCCATCAGGGTCGGTGACGGTCCGAGTGTCTCCGCACTGCTGCTAGCGCCCGCCCAGCCGTCGGCCTGTCTTGTGCTGGCACACGGAGCAGGGGCGGGGATGTTGCACCCTTTCATGGCCGCGCTCGCTGCTGGTCTCCACCGCCGCGGCGTCGCGTCGTTGCGCTATCAGTTTCCATACATGGAGCAGGGTTCGCGGCGGCCAGACCGACCAGAGTTGGCGCAGCGGACCGTGCGGGCTGCAGTCGATGAAGCCGCTATGTGCCTGCCCCAATGCCCTCTCTTCGCCGGCGGCAAGTCATTTGGTGGTCGCATGACCTCGCTCGCTCAGGCCGCGTCGCCATTGCCTCAGGTCCGCGGATTGGTGTTTTTCGGCTTCCCTCTCCACCCAGCCGGTAAGCCTAGTAAAGAGCGCGCACGGCACCTATCCGATGTGCATGTTCCCATGCTGTTTCTCCAAGGCACGAGGGATGCGCTGGCGGACCAGGCCCTGATCGCGCAAGTGGCAAAGCGACTTGGCGGCGGGGGGCGGCTCCTGTTGCTTCCGGACGCCGACCATTCATTCCACGTGCCGGCACGCAGCGGCCACACCGATGCCGGGGTACGGGACGTGCTGCTCGATAACGTGGTGGACTGGATGGCGTCAGTGATCGGAACGACATCTCACCGCGAACCCAACTGAGACGCTGCTGACGCATCCGGGGGTCGCTTGCGCACCCGAGATCACGCGCCTAAGCAACCCGGGCGACCCTGGGAGACGCGCCATGGACCAGCCCATTGCCACGGATCCGCACGCCGAAATCCGGGTGGAGGTCGCCAAGCTCTGCGCTCGCTTTCCGGGCGAATACTGGCGCGACTTGGACCGCGAACGGGCCTATCCAATCGCGTTCGTGCAGGCGCTGACCGAAGCAGGCTATCTCGCCGCGCTGATCCCCGAGGAGTACGGTGGCGCCGGCCTGCCGCTGTCGGCTGCGGCGGCAATCCTGGAGACGATCCACGCGGAGGGCTGCAATGGTGCGGCCTGTCACGCCCAGATGTACATCATGGGCACTATCCTGCGGCACGGCTCGGCGCAGCAGAAGCAGCAGTATCTGTCGAAGATCGCCACCGGCGAACTACGCCTGCAGGCATTCGGTGTGACGGAGCCGACCAGCGGCACCGATACCACCTCGCTGCGCACCTTCGCGAAACGCGAGGGCGATCATTACGTTGTCAACGGACAGAAAGTGTGGACCAGCCGGGCGGAACACTCGGACCTGATGCTGTTGCTCGCCCGCACCACGGCGCGCGATCAGGTCAAGCGGCGCACCGATGGGCTCTCCACCTTCATCGTCGATATGCGTGCCTCGGTCGGTCGCGGCATGACCATCCGGCCGCTGCGCACCATGATGAATCACAACTCGACCGAGATATTCTTCGATAACCTCCAGGTGCCCGCGGAGAATCTGGTCGGCGAGGAGGGCAAAGGCTTCCGCTATATCCTCGATGGGATGAACGCCGAGCGTCTGCTGATTTCGGCCGAATGCATCGGCGATGCCCGCTGGTTCCTGAAGAAGGCGACTGACTATGCCCGCGACCGCGTGGTGTTCGGTCGGCCCATCGGGCAGAACCAGGGCATTCAATTCCCGCTTGCCCGCGCCTATGCGCAGATGCGCGCCGCGGAACTGATGATCCGGGAGGGGTGTGCGAAGTTTGAAGCCGGCCTGACGCCGGGCGAGGAAGCCAACATGGCCAAGCTGCTTGGGGCCGATGCGTCCTGGGCCGCGGCAGAGGCATGCCTGCAGACGCATGGTGGCTTTGGCTTCGCCGAGGAGTACGACGTAGAACGCAAGTATCGCGAGACGCGGCTGTACCAGGTGGCACCGATCAGCACCAATCTGATCCTGTCGTATGTGGCGGAGCACGTGCTGGGGCTGCCACGGAGCTATTGATGCATAGGCCGCTGCAAGGTCTGCTGGTCGTCTCGCTCGAACAGGCGGTCGCCGCGCCCTACTGCAGTTCGCGCCTTGCCGATGCAGGTGCACGCGTGATCAAGGTCGAGCGCGCCGAGGGCGACTTCGCCCGTGGCTACGACAAGGCTGCGCATGGGCTGTCCAGCTATTTCGTCTGGCTCAACCGCGGCAAGCAGAGCCTCGTCGCCGACATCAAAGATCGAGACGACGCAGCATTACTGCATAGGATCCTTGCGCGTGCCGATGTCTTTATCCAGAACCTCGCGCCGGGTGCGGCAGCGCGTGCGGGCCTGGGCTCGAACCAACTTCGTGCACGCTATCCGCGGCTGATCACAGTCGACATCAGCGGCTACGGTGATACCGGCGAGTACGCCACCATGAAGGCGTACGACCTGCTGGTGCAGGCGGAATCCGGTCTCGCGATGATCACCGGGCATCCCGCTGGTCCCGGACGGGTCGGTGTCTCCGCCTGCGACATCGCCTGCGGTATGGCCGCCCATGCCGGCGTGTTGGAGGCGCTGATCGGGCGGGGCATCAACGGGCGCGGCGAAAGCCTGAAAGTCAGCCTGTTCGACGGCATGGCGGACTGGATGAACGTGCCGCTGCTGTTCTTCGAAGGCACCGGAAAAACACCGGAACGCCTAGGCATGGCGCACCCATCCATTTGTCCATATGGCGCCTTCGCCACCGCGGACGGTGCGATGGTGTTGATCTCCATACAGAATGAGCGTGAGTGGGTGGAATTCTGCGCCAGATTTCTCGACGAGCCGGAGTTGCCGCAGCGCGACGGATTCCAGACGAATGTGATTCGGGTCGCCAATCGCGCCATGGTGGATGCTTACGTCGCCGATGCTTTCGGCCGCCTGTCGCGGACCCAGGCCGCCGAGAAATTGCGTGTTGCCAACACGGCGTTCGGCTTCGTGAACGATGTCGCAGACTTCTCGCACCACCCCGCACTGCGACGTGCGAGGGTTGCGACGCCGAATGGCCCGATTTCCCTCGCAGCGCCGCCTGTTCTCTTTTCCGACGGGGCGCGCCCGCTCGGCCCGGTACCGGCACTGGGGGAGCACTCGGCGGCCATTCGCGCGGAGTTTTGCCTCTAAGGCCTGTCAGCCACCCCGTCGGAGCGGTGGCTGGAAGGCGAGGCCGATCGGCACAGCCCTATACGAGTCCAGGCCGCGCCCTGGGGGGGCCACGCCTCCGACAGTCGGCAGCATTATCATGTGCTGCCCTTGTGCCAGCCCAGGTGACTGCACCCGCATCACGCGCATGAAACCGAGCGGCGCTGGCGCGCTCATCGTGGCCGCCCAGGCCTGGGCCAATGGTGTCGGGGCGATCAGCCCCGCCAACCGCTGCTCCTCGGGCCAAATTGCCGCAACTTTTTGCTGGTACTCGGCGCCGATGCCCGGCGTCGCGGAGTGGTACATCGCAGTCGCTTTGTTCCAGTCGCCGGTTTGCGCATACAATTCCTTTAGAAACTGCGCCGCATAGCGGGCATTCGCGATAGGGTCGAACGCCGCCTCCAGGTTCGGAAAGGCATCGGGGTGGTGCATCAGATTGATCTGCGCGCACCCGACATCGATCGATTGCATGCCGCGCGCCTGCATCGTTCGCACTGCAGCGACCGCCTGTGCCTTCGAATCATATAAGAAGCCCTGGCCTTCAGCGTTCACGCTCCACGGCCAGGGATGTACCGCGCCTGAGACCGGATCTCTTCGCCCGCTTTCGACGCGGGCTATTGCGGCCAGCAGATTGGCGGGTATTCCGCTACTTCTCTCGGCAGCTGCAACGGCAGAACGACAAAGCAAGCCGTCGGTGGATGCCACAGGCGACGTGGTCTGGCTGTGCGCCGGCGTTGCAAGCCCTAGTGCCAGCGCGGCTGCGAGGCAGGAGCGCCACATGGGCGGATGGTAAGCGCGAAGCCTTAGTAGTTGGTTGCCAAGTCCATCGCAGCGGCAAAAATGCTGCGGCGCAAAAAATCGCTTGCAGACGAATGATCAAAGACCTAGATTGTGCATTGCAGCAATGCGGTCCCTGACCGCGCTGTCTGCTTTCTTGGACGTTTCCTCCCTAAACTTGGCGGCGCCGCGTGCGCCGCCATTTTTTTCAGGCGCCGTCGAACTGACGCCCTTCGTCCGCCAGCCCGGCAATAAGCCGAGTAATGCTCTGTTGCACGGTTGCGAAGCCTGCTGACCGCTCGATCCGACCCTCGTCCATGTAGAGTTCGCGGGCAATTTCGATCTGCAGGGCGTGCACGCCCTCGCGTGGCCGACCGTAATGCCGGGTAATATAGCCGCCGGCGTAAGGGTCATTGCGCCTTACCGAATACCCGAGTTCCACCAGCAGCGACTCTACCCGCCTGGTCACATGGGGTGCGCACGCGGTGCCGTGCGCATCGCCGAGTACGAAATCGACGCATCTCGCGCTCGTGCGCGACATTTGCCCGTGTGTGGGCATCGAATGACAATCGATCAGCAGGCAATGGCCGAACTCGGCGCAGGTATTGGCGATGAGCCCGCCCAGCACGCCGTGGAATGGTTGCCAACAGGCACGGATTCGCCTTTCGGCGTCGGTGAACGACAGTTTGTTACGATAGATTACTTCGCCCGAGGCGACGACCCGCGCGATCGTGCCAAGTCCGGCGCCTACTCGTGCACTGGTCGTGTTTACCCAGGAGGGCAGGCGATCGAAGAACATCGACGGGTCGAGCTCCCACGGCTCCCGATTTACGTCACACCAGGCACGGGGAAATGTCGCGAAGAGCAATGGGGCGCCGTGATCGGGAGCAGCGGCAAACAATTCGTCGACGAAGCTGTCCTCGCTGCGCCGCAGGCTGAGGCTGTCGAGCCTGGAAGCGGCCAGCAATTCATCGGGATACAGCCGGCCCGAGTGGGGTGAGGCAAAGACCAGGGGAACCGTCTGGAGGACCGGACGCAGCACCACGACCGGATCAGGCGGAGCAAGCGAAGCTGCGACGGGCACGTCCATTGGTGCTGATTGAAGCTGGTGCGGAGCGCGCTGTCACCACCCTTGGCTTGCCGAAGGGGGATCAGCCGAGTATTTTTGCGCGGGGATGGGCGCGTAGCTCAGCGGGAGAGCACTGCCTTGACATGGCAGGGGCCACAGGTTCAATCCCTGTCGCGCCCACCATCCGTTTAATAGGTCGGCGTCCGAAGCGATTGTCGGACCATCGGCCGCGGTCACGTCGACCAATCTAATGCGGCCGCTTAGCCGCCTCATCGAATACGCTGCATGCCAAAGTCAGCAGGTGCTCTGCCGTGTCGGTATAGCCGGCCCGATCGGCATCTTGCGCCAGCGCGATCAGACGATCGGACAGGACCAGTTCACTAACCGCCGCTTCATGGGCACTTCCGACATGTTCCCCGATCATCATGGGGTTCCCCAAGCCTGTGTGTATCTTCTGAGAAGATGCAACCTCTGGTTTATGAAGGTATTAACACGGGCTGGAAGAATTCCCGCAGAGCGAGGACGCGCAGGGCGGAGGCCAAAGGGCGCGCCGCATCCCGCTGAGCATCAGTCGCGGCAACCAGGGCGGTCAGGGTCTGCTGGCGGGAAGCGGCAATATGCATGAGTGCGGTCCAGAACTCCTGTTCCAACGCCACGCTGGTGCGGTGACCGGCGAGCGAAAAGCTACGCTTGATCAATGCGCTCAGGCGACGCCTCCTCGCGATTCGGTGGCCTGTGTTGGGTTTGTGGCGCGAGCGGCACTAGGCTCGACGTCGCGCCCAGCACCGCCAAGTTGTTCCGTCGCCTGCTGCACTTTGCACCCCGCGGCACAGTGAGCCGATCGTCAATGCAGCGTTATAGCCGATATGCGAGCAGACGTGCCACGAACTTGCGCAACCGATCTGATTTCGGCCGAAGTAGCCCTTATGTTTTCAGCGTAAGACCAACTTCCCAAGCCGGTCGTAAGCCCAGCGGGCTGCATCGGCCACCACCGGGTTGGGATCTGTGGTCAGCCGGGCGGCCACCGGGCGCAGCGAGCACTCCGCCGAATTCCCGATGGCAATCAGCACGTTGCGGACGAATCGATCGCGTCCGAGACGCTTGATCGGAGAGCCGCCGAACATCGCTCGGAAGCCAGGGTCATCCAAGGCAGCGAGCTCGGCAAGTCGCGGCGCCTCTAGACCCACCTGCGCGCGCAACTTTTCGTGTGCGGTCGGTCGAGCGAATCGGTTCCAAGGGCAGACAGCCAGGCAGTCATCGCAGCCATAGATCCGATTGCCTATTAGTGGCCTCAGTTCCTCGGGAATCGGACCGCGATGCTCGATCGTGAGATAGGAGATGCAGCGCGTCGCATCGAGCCGGTAGGGTGCCGGGAATGCGTTTGTCGGACAGACGCTGATGCACCGGCTGCAGGTACCGCAGTGGTCCGTTTCGGCTTTGCCCGGCTCGATCTCGAGCGTCGTATAGACCTCGCCCAGGAACAGCCAGGACCCATAAGCACGCGAGACGAGATTGGTGTGCTTGCCCTGCCAACCGACACCGGCCTGTTGCGCCAACGGCTTCTCCATCACCGGCGCAGTGTCGACGAATACCTTAACTCCAGCGCCGAAGCGGCTGGCGATGAACTGGGCGAGGTGCTTCAGCATGCCCTTGACGACATCGTGGTAATCACGGTTTCGGGCATATACCGAGATGCTGCCGCGGTCCGCCATTCCCAACGTCGCCAACGGGTCGCGCTCCGGTGCATAGGACACGGCAGTTGCAATCACGCTCCGCGCATCCGGCCACAGCGAGCAAGGGTCGGTGCGCGCATTGGTGCGAGAGGCGAGCCAGCCCATATCTCCGTGCTGACCAGCCTCCAAGAAGGCAGCGAGGCGCTCGCGGGCCTCCACGCCAAGCGCGGCCTGGCAGAACCCGAGCGCGTCGAAGCCAATCGCTAGCGCCCGCTCGCGGATCAGCCGCTTAGGGTCTGTTTCTTTCATTGGCGATTGGCCCGCGACATATAGTATGGAATGTGGTATCGCAGTACAAGATATGGCAAGATTGCTTCAGCTGAAGACGGGGGCAGGCATGGACAGCACCATTCATCCGGTTGACGAACATCCGGTGCGGTTCGATCTGCTGACCGAAAACCCAGTCTACAAGCCGTTCCGTTATCCTTGGGCCTACGAGGCGTGGCTGACCCAGCAGCGGGTTCACTGGCTGCCTGAGGAAGTGCCGCTGGCCGACGATGTCAAGGACTGGCATCGCCACCTGAGCGCAAGCGAACGCAACCTGCTCACCCAGATCTTCCGCTTTTTCACCCAGGCGGATGTCGAGGTGAACAACTGCTACATGAAACATTATGCGCGGGTCTTCAAGCCGACCGAGGTGCTGATGATGTTGTCGGCATTCTCTAACATCGAGACCGTGCACATCGCCGCCTACAGCCATCTGCTGGATACGATCGGAATGCCGGAGCTCGAATACCAGGCTTTCCTAAAATACAAGGAGATGAAGGACAAATTCGATTTTATGCAGAGCTTCACGGTCAACTCGCGCTTCGAGGTCGCCAAGACGCTCGCAGCCTTCGGCGCCTTCACCGAGGGGCTCCAACTGTTTGCGTCATTCGCAATCCTGCTGAACTTCCCTCGAATTCGGGAAAATGAAGGGCATGGGCCAGATCATCTCTTGGTCGGTGCGCGACGAGACGCTGCACTGCAACTCGATTATCCGGTTGTTTCGGACCTTCGTGCAGGAGAACCCTGCCCTTTGGGGGGAGGCGCTGAAGCGCGACATTTATCTGACGTGCGCGACGATCGTTGACCACGAGGATGCGTTCATTGACCTCGCTTTCGAGCAGGGGCCGGTGCAGGGCCTGACGGCGCGAGAAGTGAAGGAATACATCCGCTATATCGCCGACCGACGACTGCTGCAGCTCGGGCTAAATCAGCTCTACCACGTCGCCAGAAATCCGCTGCCGTGGCTGGACGACATGCTGAACGCCGTCGAGCACACCAACTTTTTCGAGAATCGTGCCACCGAGTCCAGCAAGGCCTCGACGACCGGCACGTGGGAAGAGGCATTCGCCGACATGACTTCCGCGGTGGTTGTGGGGCCGGGTTGACGTTTGTCGTAATTTTTGCCAATTCACCTGTTCTTCGTACAAATGTGCCCAATGTTGATGGAGCTAGCGGTGACCTGCGGGGGTTAAGTGATCAGTGAAGATCATTCTTTAGACAAGATAGCTATAACGCTGAGGTTGCGCATTAATGACGTGCAAAACTTGTCGGATGGTGCACAGGCTATGTTGACCGCCGTTGCACGCAGACAGACAGGACGGACCTCCATGGGCATCACGACAGCAGACACCGTGAATCAGGCCGAGGGGCTCAGCGGCCGTGACATCAGCCCTGGCGGCACACCGCGCTATACTCGCCGGCTTTCGGATAAAATTTTGATCGCGTTTCATCATGCCTGCGACCAGTCAGATTTCGAGGTTGCGGAGCAGTTGCTGCATATCTTGGAGATGATGCTGACGCGGCGTCCTCTTACTCCCGACGGCACGCGGCGGCGCAACATGGAGAGCCTTGTGGCGGCGCATGAGCGACTGTGGCACCTCCGCCACCCGCATATCGGCGACGAATTCTAGAGTTCCAGAGGGGCGCCTTCGCGGAGGATTTGGTGCGCCTCCGAGGTGAAGTCGCCGCCCGCTGTGTGCAACACTTTCCCGGCGCACAGGCGGAAGGGCGTACGGCTGCCCTTCACACCTCGAAGAAGCAAGAGCTTCGCCGGGCCGCCCTCCTTGGGCCAGAATGGCAGCGCAGCGGTCGGTGCGCAGCCGGCGGCGGCAAAACCCGCCATGGCGGCAGGCAATGCGGCCGGAGGCACAATGAAGGTGAGGGTGCCACGTGGTCGCAGGGAGCGTGCGAGCGCTGCTGACCAACTCGCCATAGTGCCGGCTTCGGCCTCTTTCGCGGTCCGGCGCGAGCCAATTGGCGACGTAGTGCCGGAGGCGATGTGGTAGGGCGGGTTGGCGCAGGCGTGATCGAACAGGCCACACTGAGCCACCGCCGTTAGATCGGCTGCGCGGAAATCCAGGTGAGGCCAGTCGTTAATCGCGGCGTTGCGCCGAGCGATCTCAACCAGGCGCGGATCTTTCTCGACGCCGAGCCCGCGGATTTTGCCCACCCGGGCGGTGAGGCATAGGAGCGTGGCCCCTGCGCCGCTACCGCCTTCCAGCACCCGCTGATCGCGTTGCGCCGGAATGGCTGCTGCAAGCAGAACAGGTTCCAGGCTGCTTCTGAAGCCGTGACGCGGTTGCGCATAGCGCACCTTGCCGGCAAGCAGATGGCCCTCCGTTAGCTCGCTCGTTGCTGCGTCCATAGCTGGTCCCCGGGGCTGGAAGGCTGGATCGGCAAAGCTTGCTGATGCTACTCCGTGATGCCTTGGACTGGTCACGGAATGCCGGTGGAGCTGGAACATGAAATCGATCGTCATTTGCCCGACTGTGCTCGCACTGCTCGGGGCTGCGACCTGCGGCGCGGTGCGTGCACAGGACCTTCCGCCACGCAAACCCGGCCTCTGGCAGATCGACATGACGATGCCAGCCGCGCCCGGGCCACAGCAAATGCGGATGTGTATCGACAGCGGCACTGACGCCGAGATGTACAAAATGGGAATGAGCGCCGCGCGGGGCACGTGCGACAAACCCACCATCAAGCGCAGCGGCAGCACGGTCACAATCAATTCCGCCTGCAAGATGGGCGAGACGCGGATGACCACGCATGCCGTGACCAGGTTCACCGCGGATACCGCTTATCGCACGGAAGCTGATACGAGGATGGAACCGCCGATGCCTGGGCGCGGTGAAATGAAGATCACCCAAGATGGAAAATGGGTTGGACCCTGCCCAGCCGACATGACACCCGGCGATGTGACGATGGGCAACGGTGCAAAAATGAACGTCAAGCAGATGCTTGGTGGAAAACAGTAAAGGAGAGCGATGATGCTGGGGATCAGGCAACTGGATCATTTGGTGCTGCGGGTCAGCAATCTGCAGGCCATGATGCATTTCTACATCGACGTGCTGGGCTGTACATTGGAGAAGGTACAGGAGAATATCGGGCTCTGGCAGTTGCGCGCAGGGGCGGCGCTGATCGATCTGGTGCCGGTGGATGGCGCAGCTGGGCAGAAGGGCGGGGCCGCACCCGGACGGGAAGGCCGCAACATGGACCATTTCTGTCTACAGGTTGAGCCATTCGACGGCGAGGCAATCATCGCGCACTTGAAGCAGAATGGCTGTGAGCCGGGCCCGATAAAGTCCCGCTACGGAGCAAAAGGACAGGGCCCGTCTATCTATGTGCCGGATCCCGAGGGCAACACGGTGGAGTTGAAGGGGCCCCCCTGGCAGAGCTGAGCTTGCCGCGACTATCTTGGCGAGTAGTTGCTGCCAAAGAAGCGCGCTGACCAGCGCTTTGTGACGACGAAGTTCGTGTCGTCGTTGCGTGTGCTACCTTTGACTTTGAGGTGGCTTTTCGGCCGCGGAACATATTGATGAAATTGGTGCGACACTCGACGATGAGATGCGGCTGATTCGCGACTATCGTCGCTCTCGGCCGCTGTTCTGGCCCAATGGTATGGCCCGCCTGTGGACGGATCTCGGGATGACAGCAGTGAGTGAATTGCCGATCGTTATCAGCTTCGACTTTGAGTCCTTCGATGACTACTGGGCCAGCCTGTGCACAGGGCCCAACACCATGGCTCAACGGATGAAAGTCATGCCGACAGAACGGCGATGAAATCCATCGCCTCGTTAAGTCAAGCTACCTGGCCGGGATGCGGGATGGGCCAAGATCCTTTGCATCCATCGTGAGAAGCGTATGGGGCGTCGTTCCGTAGTCCTCCTCCTACAAGCAGAAGTCGCTTGTCGCTCCTTTGGTGACAGCGTCGAAACCGCCGGAGGAACCGAAGCTGCCGCTGTTTGGGGGGCATACATTGCCCCTCGAACTATCCGGTGAGTGGAAATCCATGACGTGGACGATGGGCGCTGGTTCCTGGCCGCTGTCAGAAACTTTGGCAGGCCGCGCAATGGTAGCACTGCGTGCGAGGTCATCGGGCTCGCTGCATCCCGCAAAGATCATCGCTGTCGTGGCAAAGATAACGAGTGCGCGCATGCGTTTGTCCCCCCTTTATGGCACATTTTAGCTAAATCGTTCCCGCGGCTGCTCCCTCCGCGAAACCGCGCAGGCGTGCGGCAATGACGTCACCCACCTTGTCCAAGGCCGCACGCCGGGGGAATCGGGCGCGCCAGGCGATCCGCACAGTCCGCCCCGTGTGCGTCGCCAGCGGCCGGAGCACAATTCCGGTATCTTGTGCCGCGCCGGCCGCGAGCGCCGGGATCAGTGTTGTCCCATAGCCGGCGGCCACCATGTTGAGCAGCGTCGCGAGGCTCGTCGCGCGCAACGTGCCGTTCAGTGCACCGTCATGCCCGCATGCCTCCAGCGCTTGATCCCGCAGGCAATGCCCGTCCGCCAGGACCAGGATGTCCTGCGCGAGGTCGGCCTCCGCCACCACGGCCCGCCCAGCGAGTGGATGCTCCGGTGGTAGCGCCGCAAAAAATGGCTCAGAGAAGAGCGCCCGGCTTTCGAGATCCAGGCCGATCACCTCAGTCGCCAGGAGAGCGGCGTCCAGCTCGTGCGCGTGCAGCCGCTTCAGCAACAACGCGGTCTGGTCTTCCCACGGCTCCACCTCCAGTGCGGGCAGCGCCTCGCGCAGCGGCGCAAACACCAGAGGCAGCAGATAGGGTGCCAATGTCGGAATGATGCCGAGCCGAATCCGCCCGGCCAGCGGGTCACGCATGCTGCTGGCCACAGCAAGGATGGCGTCCATCTCGG
This sequence comes from uncultured Alphaproteobacteria bacterium, assembly GCA_963850535.1. GTDB lineage: Bacteria > Pseudomonadota > Alphaproteobacteria > Acetobacterales > Acetobacteraceae > JAMXLO01. The sequence continues at coordinate 331,575 of CAWKMC010000010.1, forward strand.
CCACCGCGCCGCGGACGTGGCCGATCAGTTGCTCGCAGGCGGGCGTCGGTACTACCGCCCGACTGGTGCGCTCGAACAGCGCGATGCCCATCAACGCCTCTAGCTTGCGGATCTGGACGGACAGCGTCGGCTGGCTGACCTCGCAGGCTTCGGCGGCGCGGCCGAAATGCTCGTGTTCGGCGACCGCCAGCAAGTAGCGCAGGTCACGAAGGTTCATCGGGTCAGCGCCGTCCGTATCATAGTCATTGCCTATCGAACCGATTAGCTTACGGGGCTTGCGTCTATCACTGAGCTTCGGCTAACGGAGCACAAAGTCAAGCCGCCGGAGCGAGCCAACGCGCACAACCAACATCTGACGATCAGCGCCAGCGGGTCTGTTGCCGACAACCGGAAGGGCTTGCCTTCAACTTACGCGATCCGGGTCACCCGAATGAGGCCCGCGGCTGATGTGCATCGCGCCAATCATGAAGCCGAACCGGCGGCTGGATCGTTATCTATCACGAATACGTACCTACAGCGATTAAGCGGGAGAGTACTGTGGACGCAAAGACTGACACGAGCGTGGGCAAGTGCCCCGTCATCCATTCAGGCGGGAGAACCAACCGGGACTGGTGGCCGAACCAGCTGAACATTGACGTTCTCCACAAGCAGTCCAGCCTGTCCAATCCGCTGGGCGAGGACTTCGATTACGCCAAAGCCTTCAAGAGCCTCGATCTGAATGCCGTGATCAAGGATCTGCATGCGCTGATGACGAACTCGCAGGAGTGGTGGCCGGCCGATTTTGGTCACTATGGCGGTCTGATGATCCGCATGGCATGGCACGCTGCTGGCACCTACCGGATTGCGGATGGCCGCGGGGGCGCAGGCACCGGCCAGCAGCGCTTCGCGCCACTCGGTAGCTGGCCGGACAATGCCAATCTGGACAAGGCGCGCCGGCTGTTGTGGCCGATCAAGCAGAAGTACGGCCAGAAGATCTCCTGGGGCGACCTGATGATCCTTGCCGGCAACGTTGCCCTGGAGTCCATGGGCTTCAAAACCTTCGGTTTCGGCGGCGGGCGCAAGGATGCTTGGGAGCCCGAGGAGCTCTACTGGGGTCCCGAGGGGACCTGGCTGGGGGATGAACGTTACAGCGGCGAGCGCCAGCTTCAGAACCCCCTCGCAGCGGTGCAGATGGGGCTGATCTACGTCAATCCGGAAGGGCCGAATGGAAAGCCCGACCCGGTTGCTGCGGCCAAAGACATTCGCGAAACGTTCTACCGCATGGCGATGAATGACGAGGAGACCGTCGCTCTGATTGCCGGCGGCCATACCTTCGGCAAGACCCACGGCGCCGGCGACCCGTCACTTGTCGGCCCCGAGCCGGAAGGCAGCGGCGTCGAGGACCAGGGTCTCGGCTGGAAAAGCAAGTATGGGACGGGCGTCGGTGCCGATGCCATCACCGGCGGTCCGGAAGTCATCTGGTCGCAGACACCAACGAAATGGAGCAATCATTTCTTCGCCAACCTGTTCGAGTACGAATGGGAGCTGACGAAGAGCCCAGCCGGCGCTTACCAGTGGACGGCAAAGAGGCGCCGAACCCACGATTCCGGATCCTTTCGATCCGTCGAAGAAGCGTGTGCCGACCATGTTGACGACCGACCTGTCGCTGCGGTCTGACCCGGCCTACGAGAAGATATCCCGGCGCTTCTACGAGCATCCGGATCAGTTCGCCGACGCGTTCGCGCGGGCATGGTTCAAGCTGACGCATCGCGATATGGGCCCGGTCGTCCGTTATCTTGGCCCGCTGGTTCCGAAGGAGACGCTGATCTGGCAGGACCCGGTCCCCGCACTCGATCATGCGCTGATCGATAAGCAGGACATCGCGGCTCTGAAGGCGAAGATCCTCGCCTCAGGCCTGTCGGTCTCTCAGCTTGTCTCAACCGCCTGGGCATCAGCCTCGACGTTCCGCGGCTCCGATAAGCGCGGCGGAGCCAATGGCGCGCGCGTTCGCCTCGCGCCGCAGAAGGATTGGGACGTCAATCAGCCGCAGCAGCTCGGCGACGGTGCTGCAGAAGCTTGAGGCGATTCAGAAGGAGTTCAATGCATCGGCGACGGGCAGCAAGAAGGTTTCGCTCGCCGACCTCATTGTTCTCGGCGGCAACGCCGGTGTCGAGAAGGCCGCGAAGGCGGCTGGGCACGACGTGGAGGTTCCTTTCACGCCAGGTCGCATGGATGCGTCGCAGGACCAGACCGATGTCGAGTCCTTCGCCGTGCTCGAACCCGCTGCTGACGGATTCCGCAACTACCTCAGCGGCAGGCAGCTGATGGCGCCCGAGGAGGAATTGGTAAATAAGGCGCAATTGCTCACTCTGACGGCGCCTGAGATGACCGTCCTCGTGGGCGGGCTGCGCGTGCTCGGTGCCAACGCCGGGGGCTCCAGGCACGGCGTATTCACCAAGCGGCCGGAGACACTCACCAACGACTTTTTTGTCAATCTACTCGATATGAGAACGAAATGGCAGCCGTCAGGCTTTGACGGAGACTACGAGGGGCGCGACCGGAAGACCGACGAGCTCAAGTGGACCGGCACGCCCGTCGACCTGATTTTCGGTTCTCACTCGCAGCTCCGCGCGTTCGCCGAGGTCTACGGTCAGAGCGATTCTCCGGAACGGTTTGTGCGGGATTTCGTAGCGGCCTGGAACAAGGTGATGAACCTGGATCGCTTTGACCTTGCCTAAATCTGGCGGCCCCGGCGAGCTCGGTGACGACTGAATTCCAGCCGTTGCCGAGCCGCCGGTTCGGGCTTGGTTGCCGGCGCACCAAGCCGCGATCGCAGTCAGTCTATCCTGTCGATTGCAATACACGCAGATCGCAACCTTCGTCAGCCTGCAGAACCTGGTCGGCGACGATCCGATCCCATCCGCGCGCCGGCCGCGCTGGCGGACGCCACAAGGCGCGACGTCGCTCCAGTGTCGCCGCATCCACCAGCAGATCCAAACTACGCCGCTGCACCGACAGGCGTATCCGATCGCCGCTCTCCACCAAGCCGAGCGGACCACCTGCGGCCGCTTCCGGCGTAATATGCAGCACGATAGTTCCGAACGCGGTGCCTGACATCCGGCAGTCGCTCATCCGCACCATGTCCTTCACCCCGGCGCGTGCCAGTTTCTGCGGGATCGGCAAATAGCCTGCCTCCGGCATCCCGGCCGGCGTGAGTGAGCCGGCATTCTTCAGCACCAGGATGTCGTGTTCGGTGACGTCCAGCGTCGGATCATCGATCCGATTTGCCAGATCCTCCAGGCCGTCGAAGACCACTGCCCGTGCCTCGGTCTCGAACAGCGACGGCGTTGCCGCGCTGCGCTTCAAGATCGCGCCACGCGGTGCCAACGAGCCGAACAGCGCCACCAGACCACCGACCGGTGACACGGGCTCGGCACGCGCGCGGATGTAGCGGCGATCGACAAATGCAGGTTCGCGCAATCGTTGCTCAAGCGTCAGGCCCGTCACGTCACGCGTCTGCAGATGCAGCAGATCGCGCAATTCCCACAGCAGCGCAGGCATGCCGCCGGCGGCATGGAAATCCTCCATATAGCCTTCGCCGGTCGGCTTCAGATCGACCAGCACCGGCGTTGTATCCGATAGCTCGTTCAGCCGGTGCAGGTCGACGCGCACGCCCCGCCGTCCAGCGATCGCCGTCAGGTGGATCAGGGCATTGGTTGACCCGCCCAGCGCCAGCAGCACGCGCAGCGCGTTCTGGACCGAAGCAGCCGTGATGATCTCCGACGGCCGGATCGGCGCAGAGATCAGCTTCACCGCCAGCGCTCCCGCTTCCTCGGCCGCGCGCAGCCGGTCGGCGTGCACCGCCGGAATAGAGCCCTGGCCCAGCGGCACCATTCCCAAGGTCTCGGCGATGCAGGCCATGGTCGACGCGGTCCCCATCACGCCGCAGGTGCCAGCCGTGGTCGCCAGCCGGCCTTCGATCTCGCCGATCCGTTCGGCGGTGACGCGCCCGGCGCGATACGCTGCCCAGTAGCGGCGGCAATCAGTGCATGCGGACAGCCGCTCGCCCTGGAAAGGCGTGGCCAGCATCGGCCCGGTGACCAGTTGCACGGCAGGAATGTCGGCCGAGGCGGCAGCCATCAATTGCGCCGGCACGGTCTTGTCGCAGCCGCCGATCAGCACCGCCGCATCCATCGGCTGCGCGGTCAGCATCGCCTCGGTGTCGAGCGCGGCCAGGTTGCGATAGTGCATCGAGGTCGGGAACAGCGACGGCTCGCACAGCGAGACGGTGGGGAATGGCAGGGGCAGCCCGCCCGCGGCCAGCACTCCGCGCTTCACCGCCTCGATCAGTTCAGGGACGGTGCGATGGCAGTTGTTGAAGCCCGAGCCGGTATCGACGATGCCGACCACCGGTCGGTCCAGCATCGCCTGCGAGTAGCCCATCGACTTGGCGAACGACCGGCGCAGATACAGCGCAAAGTCGCGGTCGCCGTAATTGGCGGTGTTGCGGGCCAGGCCACGTTTCGGTGCGGGTTCTTCATCCATGCTGGAAATGCTAGGCCAGCGGTCAGATGCCCGCAAAGGGGGAGACGGGATAATGGCAGTGAACCTGAAGCGCCTGGTGTATTTCGACAGCTTCATGGACCCGATCGCCAATGCGATCATCGGCCGGCGCGACGACATCGACCTGGTGCGGCCTCGACTACGACGCGCCCGAAGCCGACAACTGGACCGAGATCGCGCAGGCGCACGGCTATCAGGTGCAGCCGCGCGGCGAACTGCGCGAGCCGTGGTTTGCCGACGCGGAGCTGCTGGCGCGCTGCCCGAACATGCTGGCGGTCAGCTCCACCGGCGCCGGCTACGACATGATCGACGTCGATGCCTGCACCGCGGCCGGCGTCATCGTGGTGAACCAGTCCGGCACCAACTGGGAGCCGGTGGCCGAGCATGCCCTCGGCATGATGCTGTCGCTGACCAAGAAGATCGCGCTGTCCGAACGCGCGATGAAGCGCACGCCCGAACCTCGATCGCCGCGCCTATGCCGGCAACAACCTGCGCAACAAGACCGTCGGCATCGTCGGCATCGGCCATATCGGCCGCCGCGTCGCCGAACTGTGCGGCGTGCTGTTCAACAACACGGTGCTCGCCTACGACCCGTATCTCACCGCGGAGGAGATCGCCGCGCGCGGCGCCGAGAAGGTGGAACTCGACGAACTGCTGCGCCGCTCGGACTACGTCACGGTGCACTGCCCGCGCAGCGCCGAGACCTTCGGCATGTTCGGCGCCGCGCAGTTCGCCGCGATGAAGCCGACCGCGTATTTCATCAACACCGCGCGCGGCGGCATCCACGACGAGGCAGCGCTGGAGGCGGCGCTGCGCGAAGGGCGGATCGCCGGCGCCGGACTGGACGTGTTCCTGAAGGAGCCCCCCGATCCGGCTCATCCGCTGCTCAATATGGACAACGTCATTGCCAGCCCGCACATCGCCGGCATGACCGTCGAGACCATGACCGAGATGTGCGAGGCGACTGCCCTGCAGTGGCTGACCATATTCGACGGCGGCGTGCCGCCGCGGCTGGTGAATCCGGAGGTGTGGCCGCGCTATGCCGAGCGCTTCGCCGAGCTGCTGGGCTTCCGCCCCGCCGATCCGGATGGCTCGGTTTGATCTGGTCGCAACCCGATTGCCTTGTCGTAATCCGCCAGCGCCTGCTCAGGGCGTTCGGGGTCATACATAGAAGAGGCACGGTTGCGGGTCGTGCGCTCCCACCATTGTTGGCTGAGAGGCAGCGCGGGGCCTTCAGCTTGTCGGCAATTGGATATGCTGAGAGAATTGCTCCACCGGCGAGAGTGGCAGGGGATTGGCCTATGCCAGTCGTTAGTTTTGCGCCTGATTAACTGGAAACATGGTCAGCGCGGAGCGGCCGAAATGACAAGCGGAACGGTGGTCCGCGAATCGCCCACCACACAGGGCGGCGCTGCCCGGCTGTCCACGTCACGCAGGTTGCTTCTGGTTGGCGGCATCGTCCTGGTGATGTTTGTCGGGTGGGAGATGCTGACGACGTTCGTCGCCTATACCGACGATGCTTATGTGCGGTCAGACCTGATCGCGTTCTCGCCACAGGTTACCGGGCAAATCGCCGCCGTGCATGTCCAGGACAACCAGCAGGTCCATAGGGGCGATCTGCTGGTATCCATCGATCCGGTGCCGTTCCAGCTCGCGGTTGATGCGCGCAAGGCAGAGTTGGCGGCGGCAAACGCCCAGGCCCAGGCGGACAGCGATAGCATCGCCGCGGCACAAGATGCCTCAACCGCAGCAGTGGCCAAACGTAATCTTGCCGACGTGAATCAACAACGTATCGCGCGACTGGCCACCGACCAGACCGCATCTATACAGGAGCTGGACACAGCGAACGAGGTTTTGCGGCGTGCGCGCGCCGACGCCGATGCGGCCGACGCAGCGGTGGCAGGGGCGCAGCGGATGTTGGCGATGCACGATGCAGCCATCGGTCAGGCGCAGGCCGAACTGGCAACTGCGGAATGGCGACTGTCACAGACGAAGCTCTACGCGCCGGTAGATGGGACGATCAACAACCTGACAGTGCGGGATGGCGACACCGCACAGGCCAATGATCCTTTGATCGGCATCGTCGACGCGAATGCGTTTCGCATCATTGCCAACTATAAGCAGAGCTACATCCGCCACTTCGAAGTGGGAGGTACCGCCTGGGTCTGGCTTGATTCCCACCCCTGGCACGTCTATCGCGCGCGTATAGAGGGCATCGCCCGCGGGATCAGCCGCACCCGCGCGCCGGCCGGCCTGCTGCCCTACGTGGCGCCGACGACGGACTGGATCCGTTTGCAGCGGCGTTTCCCCGTGACCCTGATATTGGTGGACCGCCCCCCGGACAACCTGCTCTTCATGGGTGCCGATGCGCGCGTCACCATCTTTCCCTAGGCGCCGAAGCATCGCGGATTCTTGCAAGAGACTGCAGATAGCCTGAGATTCGCCGCAGAAACGCGGTTCACGCATTCAGAACACTCCTGGCAGCCTGCGCGGCGATCGATAGCCGAGGGCAGGCGACGCGTGCTGCCACCGCGACCACGCTCGCTGTTGTGCTCGCGGTGCTCATCGGCTGTGCGATGCATTTGCAGGAAGTATGGTGGGCTGCGATCAGCGCCTACATGACGACCAATCCTCAGTCGATCGGGCGCGGGCTGCGACGGATCCTGGGCACCATCATCGGAGCGTTCCTCGCCATCATGATGATCGGTTGGCTGTCCTACGATCCGGTCGCCTGTTGTCTCGTCCTGTTTATTGTCACGCTTATGGGCAGCATCGGCTTCAATGTGAGCGCATGGGGCTACGCTTGGTTATTTGTGTGCATCACCTTCGGCATGGTGCTGCTGAGTTCGCTGCCCAATCCAGTCGGCGCCTTTTCTTTGGGCATCGATCGGATCATTGAGGTGGTGATCGGCGCATGCCCTGCAATGGTTGTCGCGAAGGTGCTGATCGGCGAGACACCTGCCGACGCGCCGGTCCGTGGCTGGTCGGACTTGCTGGGGAGCGGCCTTCCAATCGTGATGCATGCGATCCGATCCGGTGTGACGGTTGCACTGCTTCCAGTCGCCTGGAGCACATTCGATTTGCCTGGTGCCTCACAGATGGCGATCACAGTTGTGGCGGTTCTCGCTACGCCCGTGATGACCGACCTGCACGTGACGCACCGTCGTGTTGTCGAGCGAGGCCTGCACAGATTCCTTGGCTGCCTCTTGGGAGGCCTACTGGCGCTGGCATTGCTTGCGTTCAGCTTCAGTGGCGTGTTGCCGTGGCTGATCGCGCTCGCTGCCGGCGTATGGCTGTTCGCCTATATGCAGCACGGCACGCATGACGCGATCTACGTCGGAACCCAGGCCGGCGTCGTATTTATCATCACGCTGGTCCAGGGATCGGGGCCGCCGGAGAGCATCCTGCCCGGAATCGAGAGGTTTGTCGGCGTGTCGCTCGGACTGCTGATCCTCTTCCTGGCAATCTTCCTGATCGGATCGTCCTCGACGACGTCTGGCTCTCGCGAGGGCGGGGCGTCTCGGTCCCAACTGGCAGATAGTCCGCGCGCACGCGCAGACTGACCAGCAAAGGGCCGCCCGTGCAGTGGCAATTCCCGCCAGCAGAAATTGGTTGAACTGCCCTTTTGAGGTGCACGCGAATCGCGAAGGGCGATAGATTGTCACTCATGACGGACCAGGAAGGCACGGGAGAGATCGCCATCCTGTGGCGACCATGCTGGCCCGAAGGTCGCAAGAAGGCTCGCTGGTGCCGGCATCCAGGACGGCTAGGTTTTCCGTCCTTACCGCCGGCAATCGAGGGCTAACCCGATCCGATGGCTGGTGATCTCTCCGTCTATCGGTTCTTCTCGGATGGACAATGGGAACTCGTCGAGACTTTCACAAATCATGAAATGGCGGTTCGTACCGCAACGGCATTGACCAACTCGGTCAGCGCGAAAATCGGCCTGACGTCGCGGGTCATCATAATGGACGATATGGATTTCACGAGTTTCGAGTGGATCAAGGGCAGGGGCCTTGTCTTCCCGACACTGGGGATGCGGAAAGACTACTAATTGATGTCCCGCTTGGTCGGGCGCCATTCCAGGCTGCAGCTTCAACCAGTAGAACCTTGGCGGCTGGCGTGCGACCGCGCAAGCTTCCCATCAGCCGATTGGGCTGACTGGACATCGACAGGGCTGAAGGTGTGCAAGCCGTGGATAATTCCGGAAACCAACAGAATGCCACAGGGCAAGCATCTGAGGCTGTCGGACGCCTTTCCTGGCGGCCAGCATTGGGTACAGGTACCGAGTTATCTGCGCCGTAATGTGTCGCTGACTATCGGTATCTTGCTGCTGTCGCTGCTCGCACTGTTCATCGTGATCGGTAATCTGACGGTCGACACCGACCTTGCGCGCCCGCTCTCGGTGCGTGCGTTGCAACCGCCGTCCTGGGATCATCTGTTCGGCACGGACCGGCAGGGGCGGGATCTGCTTGCGGCAATGGTTGCCGGCACGCCGCTCACGCTGAAGATCGGCTTCATCGCCGGTTTCCTGGGCGTTGGGATTGGCACTGTGCTGGCATTCATCGCTGGTTATTACCGCGGTTTCATCGACACAGTAATCCGCGGGGTCGCCGATATCGGACTGACCGTGCCTGGGCTTCTGGTGTTGATCATCATCGCGGTCTCGGTGCGTGGCGGGCTCACCGTGAATGAGATGGCGCTGGTCGTTGCCTCGCTCGCGTGGTTGAACCCGACGCGCACCATCCGCGCGCAGGTGCTTACGTTGCGCGAGCGTGGCTATGTGGAAGTGGCGCGGCTGAATGGCATGAATGGCCCGGAGATCATTCTGCGCGAGATGATGCCGAACCTGTTGCCCTATCTCGCTGCCACGCTGGTGGGCGCAGTGTCTGCTGCGATTCTGGCATCGGTCGGACTGGAGGTATTGGGCTTGGGGCCGCTGGAGTCGCCGACGCTGGGGATGACGCTCTACTGGATCAATTTCAATGCGGCCATCTTGAATGGGTGGTGGTGGTGGTGGGTGGCACCGATCGTCATCATCCTGATCGTCTTCCTCGGTCTGTTCTTCCTGACGGTCGGATTGGATGAGATCGCCAATCCACGCCTGCGCCAGGCAGCATGAATCAGCCTGTTCTGCGCGTCGAACGTCTGCGCGTTGCGTACGACCACCCACTCGGGGCGGTGCGAGCGGTTGACGATGTGTCGTTTAGCCTGCGACCGCATGAACGGTTCGGGCTGGCGGGCAAATCTGGTTCAGGCAAATCCACCATGGCCTTGGCCATTCTGCGCATGATCCGGCCGCCGGGGCATATCGACGGCGGCGAGGTGTGGCTGGAAGACACCAGGCTGTTGTCGCTGTCAGATGACGCGATGCGGCGGCTGCGGCTGGCCGGGATCGCGCTGGTGCCGCAGGGCTCGATGAACGCACTGAACCCCGTGCTGCGCATCAGTGCACAGATCGCCGATGCGTTGGACGACCATGGCACCAACCTGCCGAAACGCGACTTCAAACAGCGCGTGCGGGAGCTGCTGGGCCATGTCGGATTGGCGCCCGAGGTCGCGGACATGTATCCGCATGAACTCTCCGGCGGGATGAAGCAGCGCGCCTGCATTGCCATCGCGATCTGCCTGCAGCCCAAGGTGATCATCGCCGATGAGCCGACCAGCGCACTCGATGTTGTGGTCCAGCGCCAGGTCATGGCGACGTTGGCCCGCGTCCAGCAGGAACTCGGCGCAGCTGTGGTGCTGATCGGCCACGACATGGGCCTGATGGCGCAGTTCGTCGATCGGCTTGGCGTGATGTACGCGGGGCGGCTGGTGGAGATCGCGCCGATCGGTGAGATCATCACCGCGCCCCGACATCCGTACACGCAGATGCTGATTGCCAGCCTTCCGTCACTGGAACGGAAGGGCACGATGCAGGGGATACCTGGCCTGGCACCTTTGCTGCGTGAGCTTCCGCCCGGCTGCGCCTTTCATCCGCGTTGTCCGCGCTCTGTCGCGCGTTGCTCGGCCGAGCGACCGGAGCTGCGCGACGTTGGCGAAGGCGTCCAGGCAGCGTGTCATCTCGCATGATAGCCGGATGCCATCCATGACGGCGTTGCTGGAGGCCCGGCATGTCACCAAGGCTTATGGCGCAGGCTTGGTAGGTCATGATGGCATTATCGCGTTGCAGGACTTTTCGCTGACGCTCGAGGTTGAGCGTCCTCGGATCATCGCCATCGTCGGCGAGAGCGGCAGTGGCAAGACCACACTTGCGCGCCTGTTGCTTGGGCTGGTCGCGCCGAGCGCGGGCCAGGTGATGTATCATGGGCAGGATCTGCACAGCCTGTCAGCGGAACAGCGCCGCAATTTCCGCCGCGACATTCAAGCGATCTTCCAGGACCCGTACGGCGTGTACAACCCGTTCTATCGCGTGGACCACGTCCTGACGACGCCAGTACGCAAATTCCGCCTGGCGCAGAGGCGAAGCGAGGCGCGCAGTCTGATCGAGGATGCCTTGCGTGCCGTGGGCCTTCGCCCCGAAGAGATACTTGGGCGCTACCCGCACCAACTCAGCGGCGGGCAGCGTCAGCGGGTGATGGTGGCGCGCGCGCTGCTGCTCCGGCCGCACCTGATCGTGGCGGACGAGCCGGTGTCGATGGTGGACGCGTCGTTGCGCGCGACGATCCTTGGGTCGCTGCGCCAGCTCAATCAGGAACGTGGCATTTCGATCATCTACATCACGCATGATCTCGCGACGGCATACCAGGTCGCCGACAGCATCATCGTGCTGTATCGCTCGGTGCTGGTCGAAGCTGGTGATGTCGAACTGGTGGTGAAGGCGCCCAAGCACCCTTACACGCAACAGCTGATCGCTTCGGTCCCGCAGGTGAGCACTGAGCGGACCTGGCTCGACGAACGGCCCGGCAGCCAAGGGGCGGTGGCGACGCCGAGTGGCTGCAAGTTTGTCTCTCGCTGCCCGCTAGCCCTGCCAAAGTGTTCCGAGGTCGCGCCACAGCCGCGCCCCACCGAGCCAGGTCGTGAGGTGGCCTGCCACGTCGCGGCTCCGGTGTAGCCTTCGCGGCCAAAGCAGGAGATAACGGCGCCCGAGGAGACCCGATATGCCCGATACCATGCCAGTCCGCACCTGGTCGCCAAATTCCTGGCGCGCCTGCCCGATCCGACAGGTGCCGAGCTATCCGGACCCAGAGAAGCTTGCGTCGATGGAAGCGCGCATTGGCCGCTATCCGCCGCTGGTGTTTGCCGGCGAGGCGCGTCGCCTGAAGGCGCACCTAGCACTGGCAGCCGAGGGTAAGGCGTTTGTGCTGCAAGGCGGCGACTGCGCCGAGAGTTTTTCCGACTTTACCGCTAACATTATCCGCGACACGTTTCGTGTGCTGCTGCAGATGGCGGTGGTGCTGACGTTCGGCGCGTCCCTGCCCGTGGTGAAAATGGGTCGAGTGGCGGGGCAGTTTGCCAAACCACGGTCATCGGACAGCGAGACACAGGGCGACGTCACGCTTCCATCGTATCGCGGCGACATCATCAACGGGCCGGAGTTTTCGTCCGAGGCGCGCACACCTGATCCGGCGCGGATGGAGTTCGGATACTTCCAGTCAGCCAGCACGCTGAACCTGCTGCGCGCGTTTGCCTCGGGCGGCTACGCGGACCTGCACGAGGTGCATCGTTGGAACCTGGAATTTGCCGCCCGTTCGCCACTCGCGGCAAGATATCAGGACCTGGCGCATCGGATCGATGAGACGTTGTCATTCATGGCGGCGTGCGGGATGACGAGTACGACGACGCGCGATATGCGCGAGACCGACTTCTACATCAGCCATGAATCGTTGCTGCTGCCGTACGAGCAGGCGTTGACCCGGATCAATTCCACGACCGGCGACTGGTACGGCTGCTCGGCACATTTCCTGTGGATTGGTGACCGTACGCGACAGCTGGAGGGCGCGCATGTTGAGTTCCTGCGCGGGGTCGAGAATCCACTCGGCATGAAGATCGGGCCCACGCAGGAACCGGATGACCTGTTGCGGATCCTGGAGCGACTGAATCCGGCGAACGCACCCGGACGCATCACGCTGATCAGCCGTATGGGTCACGACAAGGTCGGTGCGCGATTGCCGCCCCTGCTGCGCGCTGTTGAGCGCGCTGGCGCAAAGGTGGTGTGGCTGTGCGATCCGATGCACGGCAACACGGTTTCAACCGTCGCCAAGCTGAAGACGCGCAACTTCGACCAGATCCTCTCAGAAGTACGCAGCTTCTTTGATATCCACGCTGCGGAGGGCACTTGGGCCGGTGGCGTGCATGTGGAGATGACGGGCCAGGACGTCACCGAATGTACCGGCGGTGCGCACCGCCTGACCGAAGCCGACTTAACCGAGCGGTATGAGACGTTCTGCGATCCTCGGCTCAACGCGGAGCAATCGCTGGAACTGGCGTTCCTGGTCGCGGAGGAATTGAAGCAGCGTCGAGCACCGAGCGGGGTGGTTCAGGTGGCGGCGCAGTAGGCGTGGCCCCAGAGTCTGACCTCGCGGCCGATATCGCCGCACGGACGGACAGCTACTTCAACCGCACGCGGCGCATTGTCGCTCGGTTCGGCGACAAGTGCGTGACCTACGCAGTATTCATGCGCCGTCCAGTGATATCAGCGCCGCGGCTGATGGTGGACTGGCTGGAAACCGTGGCGCACACGCGGAGGACCAAGCTTGAAATTGAACTGATGTATCCCGAGGGTGCGTGGGTCGGCGCAGGCGAACCGCTCGCCTATATCGACGGCAGCCTTGAGCAGCTGTCGGACCTTGAGACAATTCTGCTGCAGAAGATCGGTCCCGCCTCGGTGGCGGCGCACAACGCCTATCAAATGTGCCTTGCCTTGCCGGAGGTTGGCTTCCTTGCCATGGAGGCGCGGCACTGCGCCGGCGCCGAGATGCAGGACATGATGGGCTACGCCGCCTCGGTGGGCAGCGAGGCGGCGCGGCGTGAAGGCGCCAAAGGGTTCCTCGGCAATGCCAATGATGCCACCGCGCATTGGTACGGCACGCCGCGCGGCTTCGGTACGATGCCACATTCGCTGATCGGCTATGCCGGGTCGACGCTGCGTGCGGCAGAGATGTTCCGCGAGACATTTCCCGACGAGCCGATGACGGTTCTCTGCGACTACTTTGGTCACGAGATCACCGATTCCCTCGCGGTTTGCGCGCGCTTTCCCGACCTGGCGACCGCTGGCCGGCTGTCATTTCGCCTGGACACGCATGGCGGCCGCTTCATGGAAACCCTTGATCCGGCGGAGAGTTACGCGGTGCTGGAGCGGCATGCGCCCGGCGCCATCCGGCGATATCGCAGCGAGACGGAACTACGGTTCCTGGTTGGCACCGGCGTTTCGGCGGCCGCGATCTGGCGCATGCGCGAGGCGCTGGACGATGCCGGCTACCCCAATGTGCGTATCGTTGCATCATCAGGCTTCGGCGTGGAGAAGTGCCGCGTGATGGCGGACGCTAAGGCGCCGATCAACCTCGTGGGCACCGGCAGCTTCATTCCGGATGCTTGGCACGAGACGTATGCGACCGCGGATATCGTCCAATATGATGGGGTGCCACTGGTCAAAGTAGGGCGTGAGTTCCTGCTGCGAAAGAATGGAGCAAGAAAGTCAACCAGCTGAAAGTGCGATCGTTCGCGACGTTGACTCATCGGATTTGCCCAACCTAACGTCAGCCGACGGCTCGCCGGGGTGCCGCTGCACACAATACCCCGGGTCGGCAGGGAGATCAGGATGGCCAATATCGTTCGGAAGGCGTCGCGCCGCGATGTCCTCAAGGTCGCGGGCATCGGTGGCGCGGGCGCATTGTTGGGCGCCAGAACCGGTCATTCCGCGACCAAGAACCTCAGCTTCATGCACGAAAGTTCGTTCATCCAAACCTACGACGACTTTTTTAAGAAGACGCTCGTCCCTGAATATGCGAAGGCCACCGGGATCACGGTCGACTATCAGTTGATCAGCGTCGGCAGTCTGCAAACCCGCATGGCAACCGCCGCGGAGACCGGCAACGGGCCGGACATGACATTGACGTTTTTCAACTGGCCCTTCCTGTTCGACGAAAAGCTGGTCGATGTCAGCGACATTGCCGAGGAGATTGGGAAGAAGAACGGCGGCTGGTACGATTCCGCGAAGGAAGCCGTCATCGTGAACGGCAAATGGAAGGCGATCCCATTCGGCAACGTTGGCCAGATCATGAACTGGCGCAGTGACTGGTTCGAAGAAGCTGGCATCAAGGAGTTCCCGGACACATGGGACGCCTTTCTGGAGGCTGGAACGAAGCTGAAGAAGGCGGGCCATCCTTTTGGCCTCGAGCTGGGTCATGGGTTCGGTGACAACCATGGGTGGCTGTACCCACTGCTGTGGTCATTCGGCGCGCGCGAGGTGGAGCCGGACGGCAAGACGATAGTGATCGACTCTGACGAGACGGCACGTGCGGTGGACTATTGCCGTAAACTGTTCCAAGACGCGGTCCTGGAAGACTGTCTTGGCTGGACCGATGTCAGCAACAACAAGGCCTGGATGAGCGAACAGATCTCGTGCACCAACAATGCGGAGAGCATCCTGTGGTTTGCCAAGAAGCAGTTTCCGGATATCGCCAAGGTGACGCAGCAGTCGCTCAATCCGCAGGGCCCGAAGGGGCGATTCCACATCCTCGCGCCCTGGAGCCACGCGATTTACAATTTCTCGCCTAATCAGAAGGAGTCGAAGGACTTCCTGGTCTGGCTGATGGATCCGAAGCAGGTCGAGCGTTGGTACGCTTCTGCCGACAGCTATTACGCACCCTACCTGAAGGCCTATGACGATGCGCCGCTGTGGCATGTCGAGGAGCGCAACCTCCCGTACCGCGACTCCCTGAAGACCTCGCACCTGCCTGGCTGGCCGGCGCCCGTCAGCCGCCAATCATCGGAGAGTGTCGCGAAATACGTGGTCGTCGACATGTTTGCCAAGGCATGCACCGGCAAGCCGACCAAGGATGTGATTGCCGACGCAAAGGCGCAGTTGCAGCAGATCTACAAGCAGGCCTGATGGCCTCGGCGCACACACAAGCTCTGCCGCGCCCGACGCTGCGTCCTCGCCCCGCGTTCAGCCTGCGCCGCTGGACTGAGCGCGAGGGCGTCTTCAGCTGGCTGATGGTCATCCCGCCGGCGCTGTTTCTGGCGGCGCTGGTGGGATATCCGTTTATATATGGCATCTGGCTAAGTCTGGAGGACCGTCCGGTCGCCAAGGCCGGGGTATTCGTGGGACTGGCCAACTTCGTCACCAATCTGCACGACCCGGTGTTCTGGCGAGTGGCACAGAACACGTTCCTCTACACGTTTGCCGCGACGGCGCTGAAGATGGTCGGTGGACTGGCGCTCGCGCTGGTGATGAACCAGGAGTTCAGGTTCAAGAACCTGATCCGTGCAGTGATGCTGCTGCCGTTCATCGTGCCGACGGTGCTTTCGACCATCGCCTGGATGTGGATCCTTGATCCTTCATTCAGCGTGATCAACTGGTTCTTGGTCCATTGGGGGATCGCCAATCCGGGACCGTCATGGCTGGGCAATCCGTATTGGGCGATGTTCTCGCTGATCATGGTCAACACGTGGCGTGGCCTGCCGTTCTACGCAATCACGCTGCTCGCCGGCCTGCAGACAATTTCACCGGAGCTGTATGAGGCCGCGACGATCGATGGTGCGTCTACCTTCGCGCGATTTCGCTACGTAACCGTGCCACTGCTGAAACCGGTGATCTTCATCGTGACGATGTTCTCGGTGATCTTCACCTTCTCGGACTTCCAGTTGGTGTATGTGCTGACCCGTGGTGGCCCTGCCAACGCCACACAGCTGTTTGCTACATACGCATTCGACGTTGCAATGAGCGGCGGCCAGTTCGGTCTGGGCGCATCGATCGCGCTGTCGATGTTGCCTCCGCTGGCATTGTTGATCGCCGGCATGGCCTGGTACATGCGGGGCGAGAAAACATGATCGTTGAGAAGCGCGGCTTTCGAGCTCGATCGCTGAAGCTGTGGCTGCCACTCGCCTTCTTCATGATATTTACTCTATTTCCGTTCTATTGGATGGCGATCACCTCGCTAAAGCCCAACAGCGAGCTGTACAGCCGCAAGATCATGCCGCTGGTCGTCTATCACCCCACGCTTGAACATTTCGTCAATCTGCTCAGTGAGACCAGTTTTCTTCTCTGGACCTACAATACGATGCTGGTGGCGGTGGTTTCGACCGCCATCTCGTTGATCTTCGGGGTGATGCTCGCGTATCCGCTCGCCCGCATGAAGTTTCCAGGGGCGGCATTGATCTCGTTCGCGGTGGCGGCAACGTATCTGGTGCCTCAGCCATTGTTGTTCATTCCGTTGGCGGACATTATCAACCGTCTGGGTCTTGGCGATACGCTAACCTCGGTCATACTTACCTATCCAACGCTTCTGGTGCCGTTCTGTGCCTGGCTGCTGATGGGCTACTTCAAATCGGTGCCGCACGAACTGGAAGATGCCGCACGGATCGATGGCGCCACCCGGCTGCAGACTATGTTTCGCATTTTCCTACCGCTGTGTATCCCAGGATTTATCTCGGCCGGTATTTTTGCCTTCACGCTGGCGCAGAACGAATTTCTTTATGCGCTGATCTTCCTTACCAAGACCGATGTGCGGACGGTTCCGGTCGGCGCGATTGCCGAATTGGTTCGAGGCGATGTGTTCTACTGGGGCCAGTTGATGGCGGCTGCACTCCTTGGGTCGATCCCGGTCGCGATCATCTATTCGTTCTTTGTGGAACATTACGTCGCAGGCCTGACGTCAGGCGGCGTGAAGGCATAGGCCGATCTTGGTTGATTCCTGCGCCTCCCCTGCCTAGCTTGCTTGGATGAGCGGTCTTTTCGCCCCCGATGGAGGCTGGCGTGTGCGGATCCTCGACTTGTCGGGGGGCGCGCAGGACAACATCGTGGAAGAGGTCGGCGGATTTGAAACACTGATGCAGGCGAATGCCTTCGCTCGACGGTATGTGCGGGACTCGGTGGAGCGTTGTCGCGTTCCTGGCATGACTGCGAAGGAAGTACTGGAAAGCTGGTTTGCCTACGGCGAGGACGTAGAGGTGATTGACGCCGGTGACGCCGGCTGGCGCAGCGCAAACGAACTCGGCGATTTCGTCGACCACCCCGCGGCGGCAGAGGATCGCGACTGGCGCATGCTCGATCCGCGCCGGATCGATGACGATGACGAGGATGATTAGCAGCGAGGTCCGCGATGCCGACGTATGAGTTCGTGACCGTCGATGTGTTCACCGACCGGCGCTTCGGCGGCAATCCGTTGGCTGTATTCCCCGATGCGCACGGATTGAGTGACGAGCAGATGCAGGCGCTGGCCATGGAGTTCAATCTGTCGGAGACCACGTTCGTGCTGCCGCCGGACAACCCGCAGCATCACGCGAAGGTGCGCATCTTCACACCGCGCGCCGAGCTGCCGTTCGCCGGCCATCCCAATGTAGGGACCGGATACGTGCTGGCGGTTCGCGACGCCAAACCACCCGAGCATTACGTGTTCGAGGAACTTGCCGGCTTGGTGCGGGTACACGTGCAACGCGACCACGCGGGATCTGTGACATCGGTGCGCATCGCTGCGCCACGTGCACTGTCGATCGACATCAGCATCCCGGAAGATACTGTCGCGGCTTGTGCCAGCCTGACTGAGGAGGAGATTGTCACAAGGGCCCACACACCGCTTGTCGCTTCGGTGGGAACACCGTTCGTCATCGCCGAGTTGACCAGCGAGGCGGCGTTGTCGCGCGCCAGTCCGGATATTGGTGCCTTTCGTGAAGCGGCAGAGCGTTTCCCGGAAATGGCAACGCGGTTCTCCCTGCTTCTTTATGCGCGGCGCGGTGGTGATGCGACGCGGCTTGCCGCACGGATGTTTGCTCCACTCGGCGGCGTACTGGAAGACCCGGCGACCGGCAGTGCCAACGCTGCCCTGGCTGCGCTGCTTACGTCGCTCGCGCCGGGTGAGAATGCCGATCTTTCGTATGAGATCCTGCAGGGCATTGAGATGGGACGCCCGAGCCAGATTATCGCCTCCGCCCGCAAGACGGCGGAGGGGCCTGTTTTGGCAACGATCGAGGGCGGCTGTGTGCCAGTCCTGCGCGGCAGCATAGATCTGTAGCGCGCTTCAAGCAGGCAATCCGAGTTTGGGCAGCACGTTGCGACCGTAGAACCCGACGACCTGCCGCTGATCTCGATGGCCAGAGTGAATGTTGACGTTGCTGACGCCGCTGTCGAACAGCTCGCGGATCTTGGCGATATGCACGACTGGATCTGTGCCGACCGGCCACTCTGCGGTCACCTTCTGCAGCGGGATCTGCTGTTCGCCTGCTGGTGGATCACCGCATGATCGGCAGAGCGGTCTTTTGTTGCGGCGGCAGCAGCTTGTTGCTGCTGCACATTCAGCCATGGCAGCCGGCGTCTTTGCTGCCGGCTATGCCCCTGGGCCCTGGCTCACAACGGCGGAGCCGTGCTGCGGTCACAACGCGGGACGAGGACGCAGTTCAGAAGATCGTGTTCGCTCTGCGGCGTAAGTCATGGAACTGAAGGCATCGCGATCGCCTTCACGGCGTATGACCTGGAACCAAACGCCCGAGCGGCCGCAGCCCAATCCGCAGCCGCCGCCTACGCCCGGACCGGAGCAGCCGCCCCGCCCGGGGCCTGACATCGTCCCGCCCGCGCCTGGTCCCGATATTCAGCCACCTATTGGTCCGGACAC
Organism: uncultured Alphaproteobacteria bacterium; assembly: GCA_963850535.1. Classification (GTDB taxonomy): domain Bacteria; phylum Pseudomonadota; class Alphaproteobacteria; order Acetobacterales; family Acetobacteraceae; genus JAMXLO01. The sequence goes on from CAWKMC010000010.1 coordinate 350,891, forward strand.
CACCACGCCAGGACCCGGTCCGGATATTCCACCAACTGCGCCACCTGGACCGCGCGATATGCCGCCACCGGTCGCCGGACCGGTGACTTCGCCAGGGTGGAGATGAGCGTGCCCAGCAATCCGCTTGATATGACGCCAGAGCGAGAGGCACGCATCAGGGAGCGGGCCTACCACCTATGGGAAGAGGGCGGTCGCCCAGAAGGTCGTGATGCCGAATTCTGGGAAAGGGCAAAAGAACTTATCGGCATGGAAGAGAATGCCGACGCGACACTGTTACCCAACCCGATGACTGAACCCACGCACGCAGAGGAAGCAGAGATCCAGGAGAACTACGGCGAATTTCCTAGCCGGTTCACCGATCAGGGTGACCGACAGCAAACACCCAGCCTGCCGTCGCGTAAGAGGAGATGAGCCAACCGCGCGGGGCAGCACCTAATCCGGCGGAGCAGTCGCCGAGAATATCGAGGCGATCCTGAGGCTGGAAGATGCTGCCATGCGGCAGCGAACCTGGGCCGACACCCTTTCCGACAGCATCGCCGACTTCACCGGAACAATCTGGTTCGTCGCAATGCATCTGGCGTGGTTTCTGGGCTGTAGTGAATACTGGTCTGGTGCGCATTATCCCGGCGTTTGATCCTTATCCATTTCAGCTGCTTTGCATGATCGTTTCCATGGAGGGCGTGTTGCTCGCGACCTTCGTGCTGATCAAGCAGAACCGAATGAGTTAATCTTTCCGACCGCCGCGCACACCTGGACCTGCAGATCAATCTGATGGCGGAGCGAGAGGTGACCAGTTTGCTGCAGCTGACCAGCGACATCGCACGGAAGTTGCAGGTCGAGCGGCGGCAAACGGCACACGATCTGGAAGCGGACACCGAAATAGAGACGCTGATGCAGGAAATCGATCGGCGGTTCAAAGGCGATGCCTGAGAACGGATGCTTTACAGTTGGCCGCGCGGTGCTGAAACTCCGGAGCAATACCTGACCGGAGGAAACTCGACCCGATGATCCGCCGTCGTCCATTTCTGGCGGGAATTGCGGGTGCCCTGGCGGCTCCCGCGATATCACGCAGCGCAGAAAATGCACCTTTGAAGTTCATTCCCCAGTCCGACCTTACTATCGTCGACCCCATCGTCACCACCGTCTACACGGCGCGGAACCATGGAATGATGGTGTTTGACACGCTGTTCGGCATGGACAGCCACTATCAGATCCAGCCGCAGATGGTGGACCGTGTGGCCGTCGAGGACGACGGCAAGCGTTGGAGGCTCACTCTGCGCGATGGCCTGCTCTGGCATGACGGCGAGAAGGTGCTGGCCCGCGATTGCGTCGCCTCGCTCCGGCGCTGGGCAGCGCGTGATGGTATCGGCGGCCTGCTGATGGCGCGCACCGACGAACTGGCCGCGATCGACGACAGGACCATCCAGTTCCGGCTGAAGAAGCCGTTCCGCATCCTGCCCTATGCGCTGGGCAAAATCTCCACCCCCATGTGCGCGATGATGCCGGAGCGCCTTGCGTCCAGCGATCCGTTCAAGCCGGTCAAGGAGGTTGTCGGCAGCGGCCCCTTCCGGTTCAAGGCGGATGAGTGGGTATCCGGCTCGCTCGCCGTCTATACAAAATTCGATCGCTACGTGCCGCGCGATGAACAGAGCACAGGCTGGACCGCTGGCGGCAAGGTTGTTCATTTCGAACGGGTCGAGTGGCACACCAGCCCCGACGATGCCACGTCAGCCGCGGCGATGCAGTCGGGCGAGATGGACTGGTGGGAACTGCCGACCCCCGATCTGTTGCCGTTACTGAAGCGCTCCGGCCATGTGCGCGTAGAGATCAAGGATCACAACGGCACGCTCGGCTTCATGAAAATGAACAACCTGCAGCCGCCGTTCAACAACGCTGAGATACGGCGTGCGCTGCTAGGTGCAGTGGTGCAGTCAGACTACATGATCGCAATCGCTGGTGACGACCACAGCATGTGGCGCGATGCCGTCGGCATCTTCACGCCAGGCACGGACATGGCAACCGACGCCGGCATGGAAGTGCTGACCGGGCCGCGCGACAAGGCAAAGGTGAAGGCCGCGATCAAGGAGGCGGGTTACAATAACGAACGGACGGTGCTGCTGGCGCCCAATGATCCGCACTACCGGAAGGCGATGGCCGATGTGGGTGCCGGCATGCTCACCGATTGCGGCTTCAATCTCGACATTCAGGCGGTGGATTGGGGCACGGCAATTGTGCGGCGGGAGAATAAGCAACCGGTGGACAAGGGGGGCTGGAGCGCGCTGTTCACTACGGCGAACGGCCTCGACATGCAGACCCCCTTGCTGCATTTCCTGAAGACAACGGGCGAGACGGCGTGGTTCGGTTGGACCAAAAGCCCGCGCATCGAGGAGCTGCGCGCGGCCTGGGTCGATGCACCCGACCTCGCTGCGCAGAAGCAGATCGCAGCGGACATCCAGCGCCAGTGCTGGATTGATGTGCCCCATCTGCCGGTTGGCATCTGGTATCAGCCGATGGCGTGGCAGAACACGGTCGAGGGCATACCCGATGGCTTTCCGCTATTTTGGGGTGCGCGACGCGTGTGATGCGTGCGGCCGCACTGTCATCCATCCTGTTGCTGGGCGGATGCATGGCCCAGACCTGCAACCGCTTCGGCGGCACGCCAATGGTGGAATACCAATTGTTTTTCGGCCGCTCCAATGTCTCGGACGAGGCTTGGGCCAAGTTCGCCGCGGAAGTCATCACGCCCGACCTGCCGTCGGGCTTCACGGAGCTTGACGCGGAGGGGCAGTGGATGCATCCGGAGACGCATAAGATCAGCCGGCAGCGCAGTCAGCTGGTCATCGTCGCGGTGCCCGATACGCCTGCTACTCAGTCAGCCATTGCCCATATCAAGGACGAATATCGTCAGTGGTTCGCGCAGATCGTGGTTGGCACTGTCGTCCACCCGGTCTGTGCTGCGTTCTGATCGCTACGCGGGCAACTGATAGCCGATCGTCGACTCGATCTCGATCGTCCTCATAACCGCTGGCCGCGTCATCATTCGTTCGTAGTGTGCCGAGAGGTTGGGAAACTCTTCAGGACCTGGATTGAGCCAGCCGCGAAAACGCCAGAACAGGCGAAACAGATGAATGTCGGCAATCGAATATTGTCCGACCGCCCATTCCTGGCCGCCAAGGCGCTGGTCAGCAATGCGGTAGACCGCTCGCGCGTGCTCTGGTCCTTGCCGACGTGCCGGATGCACGGTGGCGGCAATGAACGACATCCAGGACACCACCTGCGCCTCGGCCTCGATATCTTTGACTGGCAACAGGCCTGCTTCCGGAAACCGCCGCCCTAGGTAGAACAGAATGGCGGCAACCTCGGTCAGCGGCCTGCCGTCGATCAGCAGGGTCGGCACCTTGCCTTCCGGGTTGATCGCCAGGAACACCGGAGCGCGGTTCTCCTTCTTGCCGAGTGAGAGCGGCCGGCTTTCGAATGGTGTGCCGATCTCATGCAGCGCAATGTGCGGCGCCATCGAGCTGGCACCGGGTGCAAAGTACAGGGTCAGCATGACTGTTCTCCTCGTTTCGGAAAACCACAGCCCCGCGCTGCGGCGACAATGACGTCGAGCGAATCGCGTGCACCGTCTGCTTCGCCCTTTTCGAAATCGCCCTCAGCAACTGCCATCTGGTTGGTGACGTGCGCGAAGCAAAGCACGGGACGCCCGCGGGCCTGGGCGAATGCGTACAGTGCCGCAGCCTCCATTTCGACGGCCAATGCGCCATGTTGGCGAGCAACTTCGATGGCTTGCTCGGTTTCCCGGTACGGGGCATCGGTGGTCCATGCCATGCCGCGGTGCACAGGAACCCGCAATTGCTGCAGCGCTGGCCACGCCCGACCGAGCAGTGTCGGGTCGCCCTCGGCAAGGCATGATGGTGGCAGATAGTGCTGACTGGTGCCTTCGTCGCGGATCGCTCGCTCGATCAGGACGAAGTACGGCGTGGCCCCCACCGACACTATTTGGCCGGCCGAGGTGACGCTGATCAGCAACCGGCAACCGGAAACAAAGAGCTGCTCTGCCACCAGCACGGCGAACGGTGCACCTACGGCAAGGCCGACAATTCCCAGGGGAATGCCGCCATGTTCCGTCGCGTCCATCTCGGTATGGTAGCAGGCCCAACCCGTGGCACGCCTCGACAGTCCGGCACTGCGCAGACCACGAACGATATCGCCGTCGGGGTCCAGAACGCAGACGGCCGGGACTGGCTCATCCGGCAGTCCGCGCTGACGACGCGCCTCGCGCAGCAGGTTCTCCGGCCGAAACACCGACGGAGCGTCGTAGGCCCGTTCCTTCATCTGTTCCCCAATGCGCCGCAGGATGGTTGTAACGTCTGAGGGTGTCACGAGACCATCCATCAGATCGCCGAGTCACGAGGGAGTTTTGTCATGCGGCCCAATCCACTGGACGATGCCGCCCACTTCCTGACCCAGGCGGGCTGGTTCACGCCAGTGTTCTGGCTGCTCCTGCTGGCCAGCATCGCCATTGCGATACTGGTTTGGCGACAGCAGCCAGAACAGCGAGCGGCGCGCAATCTTGGCATCTGGGGACTGCGCGTGCTGATGGGTTCGATGTGGTGGCAGCAGACGCTGTGGAAGATCCCGCCAAATTTCGGCGGCCTGCAATACTGGATGCAACAGGAAGCAGACCACGCCGCGATAGCGTTGCAGGGCGCGTTGGTGCGCGATGTTGTACTGCCCAATCTCGGAGTGTTTGGACCACTCGTCTACCTGGTGGAACTGCTGATCGGGGTCTCATTGCTGCTCGGGTTGTTCTCGCGCGCCGGCGCAACTCTCGGCCTGCTGATGGGGATCAACCTTTGGCTTGGGCTATACTCAGCCGAAGGCGAATGGCCGTGGACTTACATGTTCCTGGTCATGATTCAGGCCTGGTTCGTGATCGAGCCGCCAGGGCGTGTTCTAGGGGGCGACGTGCTGCTGAGCCAGCGGCGCCGTCCGCAGGCCTCTGGCACATTGTCCTGGGTTATGTGAATGACTGGGCTGGTCATAGGACGTCGCGCCCTGCCGTTGCTGGGATTGGCAGCGGCTGTGGCGCAGGCTCGTGCTGACACGATCGATCTGGCATTGACCTGTGATACGACGCTTGCACCGTTGCTGCGAACGTTAGGAGCAGCATACACGGCGCAGAGCTCGGCGCATGTATTCGTGTTTCCGACCGGTCCCGGCCTGATTCTGCCGCAGCTCGAGCGCAACATTCAGAACGATATCCTGGTCACTCAAACGCCGGTGCTTGATCAGGCGACACAGCAGGGCCTGATTGCTGATGTCGCTGCTGCGCGCTGGCGGAATCCGCTTGTTATTGCCGGCTTTGCCTGGTGGATCAGTGCTTGACCAGACGCTTGCAGTTACCGATCCAACACCAGCTGCAGATATCGATGGACCTGCGGTTCTGACTAGGCTTGGCTTGAAGCCGAGGCGCGTGTTGGGGGCGGTCGATAGCGACGAGGTGGCGTTCCTGATTGCCAACGGATCGGCGCAGGCAGGCCTGCTGCACATGACGGACGTTCGTGCCCATGGTCTGGAGGTTGTCCAGCCGGTGCCCCGGGATGTATGGGCCCCTGTTGTCTATCGCGCCTGTATCACGCGGCTGGCAGATCGGCCAAATCCTGGAGGCTTTCTCGCGTTCCTTGCCACGCAAGCGGCAGTGCGTCTGCTTTCCGATGGCGGGCTGGAGGTGCTGACGTGATGATGCAGTACGATGAACAGCGCCATCCGCTGTCGCGCCGCATCCTGCACTGGGTCATGGCGTTGTCGATTTTGATAATGATCGGCAGCGGCTGGCGCATTTACAATGCAAGCCCGATCTTCGCCTTTATCAGCTTCCCGGAGTGGGTAACGCTGGGCGGTGATGTGCAGACGTCGTTGGCACGGCATGGAGATCCTGGCGTCGCATCCGCGATCGCCTGGCATTTCGCCACCATGTGGACGTTGGCAGTCAGCTATCTGCTGTTCGTCGCCTGTGGGTTTGTAACGGGCCATTTTCGTCGCGAATTTCTGCCGATCGAGCCGAAGTCTATTTGGCGCGACTTGGTCGCCGCCGTAACACTTAGGCTGCAGCACAGGCTGGGCGAGTACAACGCCGTCCAGAAGGCTGCCTATGTCGGCGTGCTAGCACTGGTCGCGTTGATGATCCTGTCCGGTCTCGCAATCTGGAAACCGGTGCAGACTTACCCGCTGGAGTTGTTGTTTGATGGCTTTCAAGGCGCGCGCCTGGTGCACTTTATCGTGATGGCCGGAATCGTACTTTTCCTGATAGTGCACGTGGCGCTCACCTTGCTTGTACCACGGACACTGCAGGCGATGGTTCTGGGTCGCGCCACCGAACCGCGTCCTCCGGCCCTATCGGGGTCAGTTCGATGACAATGATCAGGCGAGAGGCATTGCGTTCCGGTTTTTCGCTTGGCGCACTGACTCTGCTGGGGGGTTGCGACCTGAGCGATCATGACGCCGTACAAAACGTGCTGGCGCGTTTCTCACGGTGGAACGATCAGGTGCAGGCCGCGCTGTTCAACCGCTCGCGTCTGGCACCGACGTTTCCCGAGACGATGGCGGTGAAGGACTTTCGCTACAACGCGTGGTACGCGCCGGACAAGGCGCCCCGCCTTAATCCTGCCGATTATCGCCTGCAACTTGCCGGTCGCATCAAGAACAAGCGGCCCTGGACAGTGGAGGAGCTTTACGCTCTGCCACAGGTCAGCCAGGTCACTCGCCACGTGTGCGTCGAAGGGTGGAGCATGATCGGTAAGTGGAGCGGAACGCCACTTCGCACGTTTCTGGAACGGACCGGCGCCGACACCAGTGCGCGCTATGTTGGGTTCGAATGTGCAGATGGCTACTACGAAGGCATCGATATGCCCACAGCTCTGCATCCGCAGACGATTATGGCGTTTCGACTATCTGACGAGATATTGCCCACCAAATATGGATACCCATTCAAGATCCGTATCCCAACGAAGCTCGGTTTCAAGAACCCTAAGTTTGTGACGGCGATATATGTCACAGACAAGCAGCCGCGCGGATACTGGACCGATCGCGGCTACAACTGGTTCAGCGGCATCTAATGGATCTGCGGAACACCTGTGCCATCGCCGTGATGGCAAAGGCGCCGCGGGCCGGCCGGGCGAAGACGCGGCTGTGTCCGCCGCTGCAGCCCGATCAGGCCGCACAGCTTAGTGCGGCTTTCCTGCGAGACATTACGGAGAACATTGCCTTGGCCGCGCGGGCGGCGCCCATTCATGGCTGTTTGGCGTATGCGCCTGCAGGTGAGGAGCGAGCCTTCGACGGCCACCTTGCGGATGGGACATCGCTTGTGCTGGCGGATGGTTCCCCGCCGATGCCTCCCGGTGTCTCGGGTTTCGGCCGGTCGCTCTTGCATGCGACGCAGGCGTTGTTCGCCCGTGGCTATGGTGCGGTGTGTCTGGTTAACTCCGATAGTCCGACACTGCCAACCTCGCTAGTGATCGAGGCGGCGCTCACGCTGTTGGCTCCCGGGGAGCGTGTCGTGCTTGGACCCGCGGACGATGGTGGCTACTACCTGATTGGCATGAAGCGACCGCACGCGCATCTGTTTGCTGCCATCGCCTGGAGCACGGATAGCGTTGCTGCTGCCACGCGTGCAAGGGCGACTGCGCTTCGGCTGGATGTAGTGACGCTGCCGACCTGGTTCGATGTCGATGATATGGGATCGCTCACTCGGTTGCTGGTAGGAGCGGAGCGGCAACCAAATGGGCTGCAGCCTTATGCAGCACCAGCGACGATGGCATTGATCGGGGAGGGCCTATTGGTCGAGTACATGAACGTCGCGGCGCAATGACGGGTGCCGGGCGCCGTGTTGCGATACTGGCGGCGATTGGCGTCCTGCTCGTGGTGTTGGTTGCGGCGGGGCTGGCGCTGCTGGACTGGCGGCCTGTGGGGTTGGCCGATGCGACGCATCTGGCCACGTTTGAGGTCAGCCTGTGTGTTGCCGGTGCGTTGTGGCTGGTGGCGGTGTTCATTGTACGCAGGCATCGGCTACCCCGCGGCACACTCTGGCTCGTGCTTGGCGTCGCGATCGCCATGCGAGTACTGACGCTGCTTGCTCCGCCCATTCTGTCATCTGACGTGTACCGTTATGTCTGGGATGGCCGCGCTCAGGTGGCCGGCGTCAACCCGTACCGCTATGTGCCGGCCGCAGACGAACTTGCCTTCCTGCGTGAAGATGCGGTGTATCCGCACATCAATCGTGCCGACTACGCTCACACCGTCTATCCACCGGCTGCTCAGGCGATATTTGCGGCAGCTGCTGTGGTGACGCCTGGTGTGTTTGGAATGAAGCTGGTCATGGCCGGGTTCGATGCGCTCGCCATCGGTGTTCTCATGATGTTACTCCGCATCGTCGGGCGCGATCCCGCCGAGTTGGTGATCTACGCCTGGTTGCCGCTACCGGTCTGGGAGTTTGCCGGCAACGCACATATAGATGCAGCGGTGGCTGGGTTGTTGGCTTTGGCGCTGCTGCTGGCGGTACGCAGTCGGTGGGCTTGGACGGGCGCCGTGCTTGCCACGGCTACGCTTACCAAGTTTCTTCCCGTGGTGATCCTGCCGGCCTACTGGCGACCATGGAATTGGCGGCTGCCACTGGCGTTCACGTTGACGGTGGTCGCACTGTATGTGCCGTATGTCTCGATTGGCGATCAGGTGTTTGGCTTTCTGCCGGGCTACTTCGCGGAGGAGGGAATCGCCAACGGGCACGGTGTATTCCTGTTGGAACTGCTAGGGAGTTTTCTGGCGCTGCCGGCATGGATTGCCTATGCCTATTTCGCGCTGGTACTGGCCGTGCTTGGTGCACTGGCCGTACGCTTTGCCTTCATCGCAGAGCGGTCGTCAGCGCCTGACAGCAGAGTGCTGCAGCAGGCACGTCAGGCGCTGATCCTGGGATCAGTGATGTTGGTCGGGCTTTCTCCACACTATCCCTGGTATCTGGCCTGGCTCGCGCCATTCGCATGCCTCGTGCCGCAACCGAGTGTGCTGTGGCTACTGGCTGCCGCGCCTCTGCTGGCGCACGGATCGTTCGAGTATCTGGCGGTCCCGGGCATTGTCTATGGACCCGCAATTGTCCTTGCGGCCTATGAACTTTACCGCGGCTACGCCGTCCGCTTGGCTGTGCCTTCACCCGTTATACGGAGCGTTTGATGACCGCTGCTGCGCTGAAGGATCCGCGGCGCTACTTCGAGGCCGTGCAGACGCGCGAGACTGAGGCGAGCGCGCCACCAGTTTGTCTGTACCTGGAAGTGACGAACCGCTGCAATCTGCTGTGCGAAACCTGTCCGCGCACGTTCGAGACGCTGGAACCGCCGGCGGACATGAGTTGGGAGCTGTTCACCTCCATTGTCGATCAGGTGCCAGATGTCGGTCGTGTCGTGCTGCATGGCGTTGGGGAACCGATGTTGGTGCGGTCGCTGCCGCGTATGATTCGGTTTCTGAAGGATCGCGGTGTATACGTTCTGTTCAACACCAATGGCACATTGCTTTCCCCGAAGAAAAATCAGGCCATCATCGATACGGGGCTGGATGAACTGCGGGTGTCCCTGGATGCGGCGGATGCGAAGTCGTTTCTCCTGGTGCGCGGCAAGAATTTTTTTGATCGTATCGTGCGCAATGTAAGGCAGTTCACTGAGTTCCAGCATACAATCGGTGCGACGTTGCCGCGAGTTTCCCTTTGGCTGACGGGATTGAAGGAGACGATTGACCAGCTGCCCGACTTCGTGCGGCTCGCTTCCTCGATGGGTGTGCGAGAGGTCCATCTGCAACGCCTGGTGTACGACGTGGCTGGCTATGGCCTGGCGCGACCGGAATCATCGCTGTTCGAGACGTTGCGTACTGATGAATCACGCGCAATCGAAGAGGCCACTGCCTTGGCGCGCGATCTCGGCGTCGAGCTGGATGCGTCCGGTGCCACCGAGCCCGGTCTCAGCCTCAAGCGGCAGGACGAGACGCAACCTTGGTCCGCCTGCCGGCGTCCCTGGTCTCTCATGTATTTCACGGCGCATGGGCGTGCCTTGCCGTGCTGTATGGCGCCGTTCTCCGCGCGTGGCTACGACAGCTACACGCTGGGAGATGCGACCCAACAGACACTGCGCGAAATCTGGAATGGCGCAGCCTATCGCGATTTTCGCTCGGCGCTGTTGAGCGAGACGCCGCCGCGGCCCTGCGCGGGCTGCGGGTTGCGATGGAGCCTCTGATTCCCTGACAGTCACAGCGATCATCCCAACGCTGAACGAGGCGGAGACGATTGCCGGCACGATCGCCATGTTGCCGCGCACCGTGGTGGACGAAATCATCGTCGCGGACAGCTCCAGTCGCGATGCGACTGTCGCCATCGCGGAGGCCGCGGGTGCGCGCGCCGTCGTCTTGCGGGAACGCGGCTACGGCCGCGCTTGTGCGGCGGGTGTCGCGGCGGCCGGTGAGGCCTGCAGCATCCTTCTGTTCCTCGATGGCGATGGTGCCGATCGTGCCGACCTGGCCGACATGCTGGTGGCGCCAATCCGCGCCGGCACGCATGACTTTGTCATTGGTTCGCGCGTGCGCGGGCAACGCGAACCCGGATCGATGAGCTGGCACCAGGTACTGGCAGGGCGACTCGCGGGATGGCTGATGTCGCTGCTGTATAGCATCCGCTATTCCGACCTGTGCGCGTTTCGCGCGATCAGTCGCGAGGCGCTGGCGCAACTCGACATGCGCGAGAGGACTTATGGATGGAACATCGAGATGCAGATGAAGGCGGCGCGCAGCGGGCTGCGGATTCTGGAATTGCCGGTGCCGTATCGGTGCCGTGCGGGCGGCAGTTCCAAGGTAGCCGGCACGCTGGGCGGCAGTATTCGCGCCGGCTGGCGCATCACTGCGACGATTGCGCGGATCGCGCTCAGCGCACGGTGACAGGCATCCAGTTCGTGGCGCGCCGCGCCAAGCGTGCCTCCGTCGCCTCTCCGTCGTAGTCCGGCGCGGCCGGTGCCTGGGTGAAGGCGGCGCGGTCGTCGAGACAGTTGGTATTGATGACTGCACGCATGCCCGAATTGGTCTCGCAGACCGCACCGATATAGACCCCGCAGCGGCGGCACAATACGTAGTCGGCAGTGCGCGATCCGAACCGATACTTTTCGACCAACGCCCAGTCGGCGACGGTGATTTCCGCTTGGCCATCACGGTCGGACAATGTGCGCGTACTATGCGCGCGGCAGAACGAGCATGAGCATGACCGCAGCGGCATCTGATCCGGCGCGCGCGACAGGCTCAATTGCACGCTGATGTTGCCACAGTGGCAGCCGCCTGAGTGACGCATGTCGGACCTCGCCTCGTCGAAACCGCACGCTAGGCGCTTGCCATGCAAGGGGCTAGCGTGCGCCGGAGAGGCGCGGAGGATATGGCGATGCTGCGCAAGGAACAGAACGATCTGCTCACACTGACCGGCCCGGACACGCCGATGGGCGCGATGTTCCGCCGATACTGGATTCCCGCCCTGCTGTCCGAGGAACTGCCGGAGAACGACTGTCCGCCGGTCCGCGTGCAGCTGTTGTCCGAGAAGCTCATCGCGTTCCGCGACACTGACGGCCGCTATGGCCTGATGGATGAATTCTGCGCGCACCGTGGCGTGTCGCTATGGTTTGGCCGCAACGAGGAATGCGGCCTGCGCTGTCCGTATCATGGCTGGAAATACGATGTGACCGGCCAATGCGTGGAGATCCCGTCGGAGCCCGAGCGCAGCGGCTTCCGTGCGATGATCAAGCTGCGCGCGTATCCCCTGGTCGAGCGCGGTGGCGTGCTGTGGACCTATATGGGGCCGGCGGAGCACCAACCGGGAATGCCGGAATTCGAGTTCGCGACGGTGCCGCCGGAGCAGACCTACACGTCGAAGCGGCTGCAGTACTGCAACTGGCTGCAGGCAATGGAGGGCGGTATCGACTCCAGCCATGTTTCGTGGCTGCACCGCGATGCGTTTCGCAGCGACCCGTTGATGGTGGGTTCGCGCGGCAACCAGTACAACTTGGGTGATGCTGCGCCCATATTCGAGGTAACCGATCAGCCGGCTGGCCTATTCATTGGTGCTCGGCGCAATGCAGAGGATGCCTACTACTGGCGCATCACGCCGTGGTGTATGCCGTCATTCACTATGATTCCGCCGCGCGGCAACCATCCGGTGCACGGCCATTTCTGGATTCCAATCGACGACCAGAACTGCTGGGCGTGGAGCTTCGACTACCATCCGACGCGGGCGCTGACCACGGCAGAACTGCAGGCCATGCGTGACGGCAAGGGCATCCACACGCGCGCCATTCCCGGCACCTACATTCCGGTTGCCAATCGCGACAACGACTACCTGATGGATCGCACGGCGCAAAAATCTGGCACCACCTATAGCGGTGTCGCCGGTATCGCGATGCAGGACGCATCGCTGCAGGAGAGCATGGGGCCGATCATGGATCGCTCCCGTGAACATCTGCTCTCGACGGACAACGGCATCATCATGGCGCGGCAACGGCTGATGCGCGCTGTGCAGGCGCTGCAGAAAGGTGAACCGCCACCGGGCACCGATCCAGCCACGCATCGGGTGCGTTCGGCGGCCGTCGTGCTGCCACGTGATGCGGCGTTTATCGACGCCGCGCGCGAAGCGCTGACGGCGCGGGCGGGCGTTGCCCCCACATCGGTCTGACCTCAGGAGAGAACGAATGGCGTGGAAACGCATGGTACTGCAGATCGGCATGGGCACCGACATCCGCGGCGCGGACTATACAAAAGCGGCGGTACGCGCCTTACGCGATGCGCTGTGGCACAATTCGCTGAGCGTCGCCGATGCCATCGGCCTGCATGTAGACGCGATGCGGGTCGAGGTCACCATCGGTGTGCCCAAGCCCGGCTTGGTCGACAAGACGCAGGTGCTGGCGGTACTGCCGCACGGCACCGGCACCGTGAATGTCGTGGAGGGTGGGCTGGAGATCCCGAACGACGCCGGCACCAATTCGACCGTGATCGCCAATGCCGCCGCCGTCGTGCGGCTGGATGTCTGAGGGAGGCTGGCCATGGCAAAACGCGTGATCCTGGAGATGGGCACCGGCAACGACCTGCATGGCGGGGACTATACCAAGGCGGCACTGCGGGCGGTGCAGGATGCCCTACACCACAGTTCGCTCAGCCTGATCCGCAGCTTCGGATTGGACTCGCGCAAGATGCAGGTGGAGGTGACGATCGGTGTGCAGCAGCCCGACAAGGTGGATGCGGCCGCCGTGAAGGCGTCGCTGCCGCATGGCGAAGTGACCGTTAAGGTGGTGAAGGGTGGCCTCGATGTGCCGGACGAGACCTCGAGCGACGTGGCGGTGATCGCCTCCGCCGCCGTTGCGGTGCGGCTCGATCTGCCGCAGGCTAAGGGTTCGTGACCCCGACGGCGACAATGTGCCGCTACCGATGGCCGGCACCAGGCCGGCCATGACGGGGAGCAGGAGGAGTCCAATGGCAAGTTACGAATACACCACGCAGGACGTCGAATATCTCCGCCACGGCGACCGGAAGTTCATGGCGCGGCTGTTCAAGCCACAGGGGAAGGGGCCGTTCCCGGCGATTGTCGAGGTGCATGGCGGGGCTTGGTGCAATGGCGATCTGAACGAATGCCAGATCTACGGCGAGGGCTTCGCCCGCGCCGGGCTAGCTGTTATGGCGATCGATTTCCGTCACGCAGCAGATGGCTATCCGACGTCGCTTGCGGACATCAACTATGCCATCCGTTGGGTGAAGGCCCATGCGTCAGAGTTGAACACGCGCGCCGACCTCGTGGGCATCGCGGGCCAGTCGAGCGGTGGTCACCTCGGCATGCTGTCAGCGATGCGGCCGAATGATCCCCGCTATGCCGCGATCCAGTTGCCGTCATCCGCACCTGCAGTCGATGCGACGGTTCGGGCAGTGGCGATGCTGTGGCCGGTGATCAATCCGCTGTCCCGCTATCGCCATGCGCTGAAGGCGCGGGATTTGGCCAATCCGCCGGCATGGGTGGGCAGCATTCCGCAACGGCATGATACGTATTGGAAGACCGAGGCGGCGATGGCCGAGGGCAATCCGATCGCGATCCTGGAGAAGGGCGAGAAGGTGCTGACGCCGCCGGCGATCTGGATCCAAGGTCAGCCGGATGTCGTGCATGACTATCATGACCCGGACTACGCCGGTCCGGAACATGAGCCGCAGCGTTTCGTCAACAACTATCGCAAGGCGGGCGGCGAGATCGATCTGCTGTACATCGACAATGCGAAGAAGCAGGGGCCGGGATCGTTCGAGCCCGCAGCCGCATTCTTCCATCGCTACATCAAAGCCTAACTTCAGTCCGTCTCCACGAGGGCAAGTAACCTTCGTGGAGACATCCCGCGCTCAGGGCATTTGTGACAGCAGGCGTCCCAGCCCTGGCAGCGGTTCGCGCACACCCATGATGCGCATCATCGCCCACAGCGCCGCTTGGTTCGTGGTGATCACCGGCTTGCCAAACTCGCGCTCCCAGTCGGGGATGAACGGCATGGTCGGAAAGTTGCCGCCGGGAACCACCAGGACCTCGATCTCCGGCCGGTTGATGCGCGCTGAAGGCGTCGCGCGCATTCTCCGGTCCGAGCTTGCCGATCATGTAAGAGATCGCCTCGCCATCGTCCCAAGGGAAGACGCGGTTCCGCCTCGTCAGGCGGAAAGTGGAACTCTCTTGTCATGCAGCGGGTACGACGCTGCGGTTTGCTTGGTCCAACGGAACTCGGTGCAGTGAGCCCATATCCTGTGCAAGATGACCGCCAGCTTACGGGCGACCGCCACACGTGCGCGCGCCAAGCCGCGGCGTTTGGCGACATTCATGCCCCAGGCCCTCAAAGCCGACCATTTGGTGCTGCGGATCAACAGCGAATGGGCGGCTTCGTATAGCGCGGTTCGAGCGAGCTCATCGCCGCACCGGCTGATGCGGCTCTGCACATCGGTCTCGCCGGATTGGTAGCGTCTGGGCGTCAAGCCCAGGTGCGCACCGACATCGCGTGATCTGCGAAAGCGATCAGGCCGATCGATCGTGGCGCGGAACGCCAGGGCGGTGAATGGCCCGACACCTTGCACGGTCATTAGCCGACGGCACGTTGGCTCGATACGCACCTCGTCGAGCACACGCTTGGTGAGTTGGTCAATCTGTCGCTGCGAAACCTTCCAGCGCCACCACTTCAAGCCCGAACTTATCTTCGTAGTACCGCTTCGCGCGTTCGATGACCGGTGGCGAATACGGCGATACCAGCGCGATGCGTCGTGCTCCGAGCGCCTGCACCGACTGGCCGATCGCCTGCGCCGATGTGATCGCCGGGCAATTCGCGGCTGCGCTCATGCGTTGTGTCACGTTCGCGTCGTAGTCGTCGGCGAACAGGCTGGCTGAGGTCTGTGCCAGACTGATTACCTCGACCTTGGCGGTGCCGAGCAGCTTCGCCTGATAGTCGATGTCGTCGTCCTTGCTGGGCGCGAACGGCCCCGTGCCGCTGGTCAGCAGCCGACCGACATGAACCTGCAAACTGGCAGGCAGCAGGCGGCTGTACTCGATCTCAACTGTCGTGTTGGTCGACGGAATCAGCACACCGAAATGATGCATCGCTCACTCACCAGTTGGACATTCGCTCGGCAGGAAGGTTAGGGAGCGCCGAGGGAATGAGCAAATGCGGCAAGCCGATCATACCAGCCTGTCTGATCGGCAGGGGTGAAGTGCGCATTGGCCCCACTTGGGCTTGGGGCAAGAAAGCAGTGCGTCTCGCCGATGCGCAGCGTCTGGATACCAAGCGCAGGCGGAGCGGCGGTCGGGTCCAGCGCGCTCATGACATGCCGATAGCCGGTAATGCCATGAAAGCAAGCGATGCGCGGTCTATGGTGCTCGAGTTTTCCCACCAGATCGGCCACGCCCGCGGCAAGTTCGGATAGCGGCAATTCGCTGGCGCGCGCACTGGCGCGCTTGGCCACATCGGTGAAGCCGAAGCCGTGGTCCATCAGCGCACGATCGTGCTGCGGCTCAAGCCGCGCGAGACAAAGAGCGCACCGCGCCGTCGCACTGAGGACAGAGCGTGAAAAGCACGGCCAGAAGCGGTTGCTGCGTCTGGCGAAGTAGTGGCCCTGAGCGACCGAATAGAGCGACGGATTGATGCCGACGAACACCACGTCGAGACCACTGCGCAGCAGATCTGGCAACGTATCCGTCGGCTGCGCCATGCGCCCCCTCGACCTTGTCCGTGCATCCTGACACACTCGATCCAATCGCACAGGAGGCGTTCATGAAGGTCGGCGTTTCGTTGAGCATCCTGGCTCAGGCGGGACGGTCGGATGTTGCTGTCTACAAGGAACATCTCGAACTGGGCGATCTTGCCGAGCCACTGGGCTTCAACTCTATCTTCGCGTTGGAGCACCACTTCACCGGCTACTCGATGTCACCGGCGCCCGCGCAGCTGCTGAGCTATTTCGCAGGCCGTACCAAACGCGTGCACCTGGGTACAGCTGTGATCGTGCTGCCCTGGCATGACCCGATCCGCGTCGCCGAGAGCATCGCATTGCTGGATGTATTATGCGGCGGGCGTTGCCTGTTCGGCTTCGGTCGCGGTGCAGCCAGCGTGGAATATGCGGGCTTCCGCATACCGATGGAGGAGGCGCGTCCGCGCTTCGTCGAAGCCGCGCAGCTGATCCGCCTGGCGCTGAGCGAACCGGAGTTCGAGTGGCAGGGGCAGTTCTATCAGATCCCGCGAACATCGATCCGGCCACGACCGATCTCGCATCCCGAACGCCGCTTCTTCGTCTCCGCAGTCACACCTAAGTCAGCCGAGATCATGGCCAAGCTCGGCTTCGGCATGATGGTGATCATGCAAAATGAGTGGCCGAAGGCAGCCGCCGATATCGAGAACTTCCGCCAGATCGCCGCAGCGGTCGGGCATGTGCCGCCACCGCCCGTCATCCTGACCAATGTTTCATGCGCCGAGAGCCGCGACGAGGCGCATGAGCGTGCGATGCGCTATCTGGGCCGGAAGTGGGATTCCATCGACAATCACTACCACTTCTCTGACGGACATCTGGCGAATGTGAAGGGCTACGAGGCGTACGGAAAGATGACGAAGACGTATGCCAAGATGAAGGAGGAATCAGCGCGGCAGAAGGCGACAGAATTCTACGTGAAAATCCAGATCGTCGGCACGCCTGACGAATGCATCCAGCAGATCGCCGAATTGCAGTCGCTGACCGGGACCGACCATGTTATCGCCGACTTTTCCTACGGCGGCATGCCGCATGAGGAGGGTGAGCTGAACATGCGGCTGTTCGCGGATCGTGTGGCGCCGGTGCTGCAGCGTGATGCGCTGTTCGCTGCACCTCCGGCGACCGCTGTGAGTGCTGCGCATGAGGACGTGTTCGCGCCCGCCTGATTAGCCAAGCTTTAGGAGGAGTATCAATGAAGATCAAACGCGTGGAGCACATCGCCATCGCGGTGAACTCGCTGAAGCAGTCGATGGACATGCTGCAGAACACGTTCGGCATCCCGCTGGAATACGAGGAGCAGATCGGTGCGACGCGGCTGGCCATGTTGCCCGTGGGACAGACGTATATCGAACTCCTGGAAAGCGAGGCACCTGACTCCGGCGTGAACAAATGGATCGCCGAAAAGGGCGAGGGGCTGTTCCACATCTGCTTCGAGGTCGAGGATATCGACAGTGCTCTGGCGGAACTGAAGGCCAAGGGTGTGAAGCTGCGGGATGAGACTGCGCGGATCGGCCACGGTGGGGCGCGCATCGCGTTCATCGACCCGGCCTCCACCGGAAATATTCTGATCGAACTGGCGGAGCTGCATCCATGAACGGGTTCGTGCACCCCGAATATCTGGTCGAGACGGAGTGGTTGGCACAGCACCTAAATGATCCTGACGTGCTGGTATTCGACTGCACAACTCACCTGATCCCTGACCCGAAGATCACATATCAGGTCAAGCCAGGCCGCGAGGACTTCGAACAGGGCCACATTCCAGGCGCGCAGTTCGTCGATATGCTGAGTGATGTCTCCGACACATCGCAGAGCCTGCGCTTCATGCGCCAGTCGCCTGAGGAGTTCGCAGCCGCGATGCGTCGCTTTGGCCTCAATAGCGGGACGCGCATTATCAGCTACAGCACCGCCAACGTGTGGTGGGCGACGCGGTTCTGGTTCCTGCTGCACGAGTTCGGTCACGACAACGCCGCCGTGCTGAATGGCGGCTGGCAGAAGTGGCAGCGTGAGGGGCGGGCGATAGAGAAGGGGCCCGCGCGATCACGCCCGCCGGGCGATTTCACTGTACGGCAGGTGCGCAACCTGATGGTCGGCAAGGACGACGTGCTGCGCGCCATTGGCGATGGCGCGATCTGCACGATCAACGCGTTGCAGCCGCAGCAGCACACCGGCGATGGCGGCAACAGCTATGGCCGCCCCGGACGCATCGCGGGCAGCGTCAATCTGCCGGCAGCGCATCTGCTCGATCCGGACAGCAATACGTTCCTGCCGGCAGAGGAGCTGCGCAAACGCTTCGATGCGGTGGGCGCGATGGACCGCCAGGTGATCAACTATTGCGGCGGCGGCATTGCCGCGAGCGCTGACGCGCTTGCGCTCATCATGCTCGGGCATCGCGACGTGAAGCTGTACGACGCGTCGCTGTCGGAATGGGCGAAGGATCCGGCACTGCCAATGGAAACCGGCTGAGCACTGCCGCAATACTGGGAGGACGGTCATGCTGTTGCCGCTGAAAGATCGCTCGATCGCATATGATCTGCTGGGACCGGAGAACGGACCCGTCATCTGTATGACGCATTCGCTGGCATCGGACGGCGGCATGTGGGCCGAGCAGGTGCCTCCGCTGCTGTCTGCCGGGTTCCGCGTGCTGTCGCTGGATATGCGCGGCCATGGCGGCAGCGGTCCCATGCCCGGCGATTACACAATGAGCGACCTCGCAGGTGATGTCGCAGTTGCGCTCGACGGGCTTTCGATCGCTCGCGTGCATTTCATCGGCCTGTCGATCGGTGGCATGCTGGGGCAGGCATTTGCGCTGGAGCACGGCAACCGGCTGCTGTCAGCAATGTGGTGCGATACGCTGCCGTCCACTCCCGGCGGTGCCGACGATGTGTGGCAGCAGCGTGTGGACACCGTCCGGAATGCGAATTCGTTGGCGCCGTTGGCTGATCCCACCATCGAGCGTTGGCTGACCGAGGCGTTCAAGGCGCGCAATCCAGGCCGCTACAAGCAGATCCGCGACACAATTATCGGCACCACACCGGCCGGCTATCTCGGTTGCGTTGCCGCGATCCGCAACTTCGACTTCATCGCGCGGCTGCCGTCAGTGAAACTGCCGGTGCTCGTTGTGTGTGGCGCGGACGATGCGGGAACGCCGCCAGAGGGCAATCGTCGCATCGCAAGCCTGGTGCCGGGCGGTCGCTATGAGGAGATCGCAAACGCGCGGCATTTCCCCAATGTCGAGCATCCCGACACGTTCAATCGCATCATGATGGGTTGGCTGAACGCGCAACGTTGAGGGGAGGCTATCATGCGTCTGGCAAACAAGATCGGTATCGTTACCGCGGCGGCGTCCGGCATGGGCCGCGCCGGCGCATTGCGTTTTGCGCAGGAGGGTGCCGCAGTCGGGGTCGTCGATCTCGACGAGGCGGGTGCCAGCGCGGTTGCCAGGCAGATCGCCGACGCCGGGGGCAAGGCGATCGCCATCGCTGGTGACCTGCGGCAGGATGTGTTTGCACGCGAAATCGTGCGCCGCACCGCCAATACATTCGGAGGCCTTGATTTCGTTTGGAACCATGTCGGCCATCCAGGGCCCGCAGCGATCGAGGGCATCGACTGGAAAGACTTCGAGCTGGCGATGGACCTGAACGTGCGAACCGTCCTGGTCACTACCGAGGCAGCGATCCCGGAACTGCGCGCCCGCGGTGGGGGCGCCCTGCTGTATACTGCGTCAACCTCTGGCCTGACCGGATCACAGTTCAGTCCGGTGTACAATATCGCGAAGTTCGGCGTGGTCGGCCTGGTACACGGCCTGGCCAAGCGATATGCACGGGAGAAGATCCGGGTGAATGCGGTCTGCCCCGGTCCCACGGATACGCCAATGCTGCGCGTGTTCGTGGCGCGTCCCGACAGCCAGCTTCCGCCGGGGGAAACGCCGGAGACCTTAGTGATGAAGCGTGGGGGCCAGGTACCAATGGGGCGGCCGGCACGGCCGGAGGAAATCGCCAATGCAGCGCTATTCCTGATTTCGGACGAGGCGTCCTATGTCACCGGCGTGGCGCTGCCGGTCGACGGTGGCGCCACGGCATAGCATCTAGTCGGCTGCGGCAAATTCCGGTTCGGCTGGCCCGGTATAAAGGTGCGGCCATCGCCGCCGTACCACCGGGCTCCCACTGCCGTAGGCAACGCAGGTGTTCAGGATGGCCGGCGCCCCACCCATCTTGTCGCTGATCCGCGCGTCCAATTTGTCGCTGCCGGGTACATCGGCTTCACCAGCGGCATCCGCTTCTCGCTTCGCACGGGCGGGGTCGATCGTCTGATAGGCCGTTGTGGCCATCTGCTGCAGCAGTTCGCGCAGGTGCGTGCAGCCATGCGTGCCACCGATGCGCTTGGCAGCCTCTTTCAAGAAGCCTGGTTTGATACGCAACCCAGCGAGCCGAGCAAAGTTCGGCGCGGCCGTCGGGCAAATCCCATAGGGCGTGTAATCGCTGGCGGCCTCGCAGGCGATGATGTTGCGCTGTGCGTCGACCGTCAGCCGCAACCACATACCATGGATGGGTTCGCCAGCCTGGACATGCCCCCGATCGTGGTTGGCGAAGCCGTAGCTCTTGGCATCGGTCAGCTGTGCTTCGATGTCATAGAGGCCGTCCGCACGCTGGTAGCCACGCAGGACGATATCGCGCGAGTGAAGCAGTTCGCGCTCCTGCGGCGGGCTCAACGGCATTCCGAACTCCTCGTCTTTGTGCAGCGCAACAACACTGCATATGGCGATGCGCATCGACGGTGCAACGCAATCCAATGGTCGTGTGGGACTATCCCAGGAAGCTGTGTCGCAGTCGTTCCCGCCCGGCTTGCCCGGCTTCCAGTGTTCGCGCGTTGACGATCGCAAGCCGGAAACCGCCTGGCGGCATCGCGTGATGGTTGGGCTCCTTGTCCTCGTGGAAGGTGATCTGGACGCTCGAGACGTCCAGCATATTCCGCACCTCTTCCACGAGTGAGGCGGGCGGATGGCGATAACGCGGCCCATGGGGGCCAAACAGCACGACGCTGTAGCCGTCGACCCGGTCGCTATCGGGATAAACCCACTCGCCGGTAACGTGCAGACGCACCACCGCGTCCACCCAGCCGTGCCCATAAAGGTCAGGCCATTGGTCGGCGAACCGCAAATGCGCCTCGATGATGCGGCCGCCGATTGTCTCGAAGTTGGCCATGCCGGTATAGCCGCGCAGGTGCTTGCGCGACCAGGTACCACACCAGTCCTCGATCTCCGGCATTGGTTCAGCGTGGATCAGCCAGTGATCGAACGTACCGCCCGAGCTAGCCGCGCCGGTCGTGTGTCGCCACCAGCGCGCTACGCCGTCCACCAAAGCGACGTCCGTGCTGACATGCGGCCCGGTCAGCAAAGTGCACCAGAAATGTCCCGCGGTCAGTGCTGCGCGGTACGCCTGCTCGGAGCCGATCACCTGGCTGCCGATCCCCATTCCGCGCAGATTCATGATTGGCTTCGAAAACACCGGGTACGACGGCGGCATCACACCGTGCGGCGCGGCCTGCAGGCCCTGCGACAGGGCAACCGCCAGCTTGTCGTAGATCCATCGGTGTTCCGGGAACCACTCCCAGGAGTCGGAATCCTCCGTGGAGATTCGTATATGCGGCGGACAGTCGACGTGCTCGAAATACTGGAAGCGCCAGGGATCGACCTCGCAGATCGGCATACGCTTAGCTGATCGGCGCCGGTCGCAGGCGCTGCGGCAGGCTGTTCAGCGATTCTGTCGTGTCGAAGTCGCGCAGGACGGCGTCATCGGCCATCTCCACCTCTGCCACCGCCTCTATATGCTTGCCGAGCAGAAAGCGGGCGCCGGAATCACCGCTGATCTGCAGGATTTCGGCAAAGAACCGTCGATCCCACAGCATCGGGTTGCCCTGCTTGCCGCGGAACGTCGGCAGCACGATTTGCCGCCCTTCATCGGGGTCATAGGCAGCGAGCAGCCGATCGATCATCCGGCCGGTGACCAGCGGCATATCGCCGAGGCAGACCAACACAGCGGAGCACTCTTCCGGGACCGCTGCAATGCCGGCCTTCAGGCTGGCCGACAGGCCCTCCGCGTAGTCCGCCGCATGCACATATCGTACCGGGCGGCCACCCAGTGCATGCTCGATCTGCTCCGCCTGGTGCCCGGTCACCACAAGCACAGGGCGTGTATTGGATGACAGCACATTATCGACGACCCGCGCGATCATCGGCTTGCCAGTGCGGTCGGCAACCAGGAGTTTGTTGTGTGGCGCCATTCTGCGCGATCGACCTGCTGCCATCACGATTGCGGCGATGGTTGGGGCGCTGCGTGGTGCCGCGCCGCTGCGTGGCGTCGCAGGTGCCTTCTCGCGTGGCAGCGGCCTTGTATCGATCTCCTTCAGCAAACCGCCCACGCCCATGTGCATGATATCGGTCGGGCCAACCGCCAGACCGGCGAACAGCCGGGTCAGAACGAAGTCGATGCCGTTCAGCTTCGGGCTGCGCGCGCAGCCCGGCAGCACGAGCGCCGGCCTGTCGCCGATGCGTCCGAGGCAGATCAGATTTCCCGGATCGACAGGCATGCCGAAGTGCAGGATTTCGCCTCCGGCGCGCACGATGCCTGCGGGCCCAACGTCTCGCCGGTCCACGACGGCCGAAGCGCCCACCACCAGCAGCAGGTCGGCACCTTGCGTGATCAGCGCCTCAAGGGCGTGGCCGATCGGCTCTTCCTCGTGCGGCGTACGCAGTGCCGGCAACAGTGAGCCAGTGAGCTGAGTCACCCGGTGTTCCGTCGCAGCGATCGTCTTCTCCGTCACGCTGTCCTTCAATCCGGGCAGTTCGGTGACGACGAGGCCAACCTTCAGATGGTGGAACGGATGCAACGTCAGCGGCGAACCCGCCTGGCGGATCAGGGCCTCGGCCACCGCCAGCACATTGCCCGGAACCGAGAAGGGAATGATCTTTACGGTTGCCACCAGGTCCTTCGGCGCCACGATGGCATAGTCCGGCAAGGTCCCGATGGTGATCGATTCATCGATCGTGTTGAGCCGATTGACCATCTTGGCATCGGTGCGCAACAGCCCGGTACCTCGGCAGCAAGGTTCACGCGGCCAGTTGCAGCGCGCGTGCGCGCAAGCAGGGGCGATATCAGCGGCTGGGCCAACCTGTCGGCGGCGATGTCCTCCGGCACATCGCCAGGCTCCAGCCGCGCGACGATGACCTGGGCACGCCCCGCCTCACGCAAGGCGACCAGCGCCCCCTCGTCCAGTACCGACCCTTTGCGGATGACCCGCTCGCCCACGCGTTGCGAATGCGCCATGATGGCACCGCGCGCTTCGTCGAGCGGGACTGCCCCAAATTTCATGCAGCAAGCGACTGTTTTTGCGGCAATTGTGCCCCGCGGCGCACGGCCACCAGCTCGGCGATGATGGATAAAGCAATTTCCGGTGCGGTGACCGCCTCGATGTTGAGGCCAACGGGGCCTTGGATGCGTGCCAAAGCTGCTTCGCCATGACCCAACTCGCGCAGACGCTTCAGCCGCGCCGCATGGGTGCGCCGAGAGCCAAGCGAGCCGATGTAGAAGGCAGCCGACTTCAGTGCGCGATCCAAGGCCGGGTCGTCCAGCTTCGGATCATGCGTCAGCGTGACGACAGCGGTGCGGGAGTTGGGCTTCAGCTCATCCATCGCCTCGTCGGGCCACGCGCGTCGAGACGATGACGTTGGGGAAGCGCTCATCGGAGGCAAAGGAGCGGCGAGGGTCCACTACGGTCACTGCGAAGCCGCACTGGGTGGCAAACGGCACCAACGCCTGAGCGATATGCACCGCACCCACGACGATCAAGCGCAATGGCGGATTGTGGGCGTGCAGGAACCAGTCGGTGCCCTCGATCTTCACTGTGCCGCTTTGGTCGGAGGCCAGCACCTGCTCGGCGGCAGCATTCAAGGCAGCCGGCGCTGCGGGCTCAGGCAGCAGGCGTTGTTCACCGTCGGGCAGCCGCGTCGCCAGCACGATTGGGTGCTTGTTGCGTTTAGCGACTTCGAGTGCTGCGAGGATTTCGGGCGTCATATGCGGTGGCCCCTCCCCCGACCCCCTCCCGCGAGGGGAGGGGGAGTGTGGAAATTGCTGTCACGACAGTCTCTCCACGAACACCTTGACCTTGCCGCCGCATGCCAGGCCGACTTCCCAGGCCCGTTCGTGCGTTACGCCGAAGTCCAGCAGTTGCGGCGAGCCGGTGTCGATCGTCTTCATTGCCGCATCGGCCACCGCGCCTTCGATGCAGCCACCCGACACCGATCCCGCCATCTTGCCTGACTTGGTCACTGCCATCTGGCTGCCCGCCGGGCGAGGCGAACTGCCCCAGGTCTCGGTCACGGTCGCCACGGCTACCTGCTCGCCGGCGGCGCGCCAGAGGGCAGCAGTGCTCATCACGTCTTCGGTTTCTGCAATGGTCATGACGCCATCCTTTCAAGCTCGGCCCCAGTCGCCAAGTGCGTGCGCGTCGGCGTGGGACCGGACAGGAGATCGACCAGCGCGCGCAAGCTGGCCAAATTGTGCACGGGGCGGAAATCGTCCACGTGCGGCAGCATCGCACGTATGCCCTGTGATTTTGGCTCGAACCCAGTCCAGCGCAACAGTGGATTGAGCCAGATCAGCCGGCGACAGGACCGGTGCAGCCGGTCCATGTTCTCCGCCAGGCCGCGCGCGCCATCGCGATCCAGCCCGTCGGTGATCAGCAGCACGACGGCGCCCTGCGCCAACACGCGCCTGGCCCAATGGCGATTGAATGTCTCGAGCGCCTCGCCGATCCGCGTGCCGCCAGACCAGTCGGGGACCACGTGCGAGACCATCTGGAACGCGGCCTCAGGATCACGATGGCGGAGCTGCCGGGTCACGTTGGACAGGCGTGTTCCGAACAGGAAGACGGAGACCCGGTCGCGATCGTTGGTAACCGCATGCAGAAAATGCAGCAGGATCTGAGCATAGCGCGACATCGATCCGGAAATGTCGCAGAGCACGACGAGTGGCGGAGGTCGCTTGACCTGGCGGTTGCGCGCGATCGTCACAATCTCGCCGCCTTGCCGCAGGCTCTGGCGAATCGTGCGGCGCAGATCGGTGACGGGCCCTTGTGGATCGGAGCGGAGTCGGCGTGTCCGGCGCGCGTCGAGCGGCAGTGCCAGGCGGCGTATCTCCCGCTTTGCTTCGGCGATCTCCTCGGCGCTCATTGCCTCGAAGTCCATCTGCTGCAGGCGTTCGCGATCGGAGACGGTCAGCACCGCATCCATCACCGGCGGCCCGTCTTGCGGGCGCTGCCGGGTCTCACGCGGCTTCGCCATGGCTTCGGCGACGCGACGGCTGCCGGGCGGCGGGCGTTCGGGGTGCTTCTCTTTCTGTGCCTCGAGCAACGCCATGGCTACTGCCTGTTCGGCGGCGGTGGGGTCGCGCCAGAAAAGGGCAAAGGCCTGGTCGAATACGTCGTAGTGCTCGTGGCGGTGGACCATCGCCGTGCGCAGCGCGGTCCGCACCTGCTGGCGATTGCCGATATCGACCAATGACAGAGCCTGCTGGCCAGCCAGGCTTTCGGCCGGCCCCACTGGCAGTCCAGTCCGGCGCAGCAGGTGCGCGAAGTGCATCACGTTCGCTGCCAGGGTAGGGGAAATCGCACTCATTCAGCCGACGTCGCGACTAGGCGCTGCAGTCGCTCGAGAGAGCGGTCGCGCAGCCCCATCGAATGCAGCGTATCCAGGGTCGCCGCGAGGTATTGGACACAGCTGCCCAGCGAACCAGCGGCGGAGGCAAGCCGCATGGCGACCGACGCCTCGTCGAGCCGGCCCGCGTAGCGCAGGTGGGCCCGGTTGGCCACAAAGGTGACGGCCTGCACCGGGCCATCGGCCGTTCGCGCAGTGACCCAGCGGGAATGATAGGCGCCGGTAAACAGCTCCCGGCGCCACGCGAGCAGTAGCTCGGACCGCGCTTCGGCGGCTGAGATGCGGAACAGAACCCCGCCGCAGCTTCCACCCCGCTCCAGTGCCAGCATCAGTCCTGGGTTGTCCGGCGACCCGCGTCCGCCGTGCAACCAGAGGCAATAGCGACGGTGCCAGCCGCGCACCACACCCGCGCGGCGCTCGACGAAGTGGATCGCGGGGTTCCACATCAGGGAGCCGTAGCCGAACAACCAGACGTCAGCTCCGTGTGGATGACGCGCCAGCGTCCGGTCCAGGTCTGCCTCGATTTCGGCGTCGGACAGCACGAGTGTGCCGGGTGGCATCGCGGCCCGAGCGAGCGCCAACAACGTGCCATCGCGCAGGGCTTCGCGGGTGATCCGCACCCGCCACTCGGAGGAGGCACTTTCGGTCACTCTGCCGCCTGCTGCACCTCGTTCACCAACCGCGCGGCCTCTGCGCCTCGAACCTTGGCAATATCATCCTGATATTTCAGCAAAACGCCCAGCGTCTCGTCCACCGCGGCCGGGGCCAGCTCCTTCTGGTTAAGGTAGGTCAGCGCCTGGGCCCAATCGATCGTTTCGGCGACGCCGGGGAGCTTGAACAGATCCTCCCCACGCAATCGCTGCACGAAGGCGACCACCTGCGCCGATAGGCGCTCGGGCACCGCAGGGGCCTTTGCCTCGAGGATTGCGCGCTCCCGCGCTGCGTCCGGGTAGTCTACCCAGTGATACAGACACCGCCGGCGAATGGCGTCATGCACCTCCCGGGTGCGGTTGGACGTGATGACCACGGCCGGCAGGGTCTTCGCGCGGACTGTGCCGAATTCCGGCACGGTGATCTGAAAGTCGGCAAGTAGTTCCAGCAGGAAGGCTTCAAAGGGTTCGTCGGCACGATCCAATTCGTCGATCAGCAGCACGGCGGGTTGCAGGTCCGGGTCGATGGCCGCGAGAAGCGGGCGGGCGAGAAGGTATTTCCGGGTATAGATGTCGTTGGTCAGCTCGTTCGGATCGGTCCGTCCGGACGCTTCTGCCAGTCGAATGGCCATAAGCTGACGGGCATGGTCCCACTCATAGGCGGCGGCGGATAGGTCCATGCCATCGTAGCACTGCAGCCGCACAAGTCGCCGGCCAAGACCCGCGGCCAGCACCTTGGCGATCTCGGTCTTTCCCGTACCAGGCTCACCTTCAAGGAATAGCGGGCGACGCATGGACAGCGACAGATGCACCGTCGTGGCCAGCTCCTGGTCGGCGATGTATCCCTGGTCGGCGAGCAAACGCGCGGTGTCGGCGACGGCCATAGGCAGATCGGCCACTACACCATGCTTCCGAGGATCAGAATGAGCATGAGCAGATAAATCGCGCCGCCGATCCATGCGGCAAGTGGCAAGCCCATTGGTTCGGGTGGGATCAGCGAGAACATGCTGACCGCCGAAGGCTGTGGGCGCATCGGCAGCACAGGGTGCGCCACCTCCTCGCTGGGGGCCGCTGGGAAAACCTGCTCGGTCTCTGGTTCTGGCTGGCGCGGCGCGACCTGGGCGCTGAACCGGTCAAAGAACGAGTCAGCCATCTGCTTTGCCGTCGCATCGACCAGTCGCGCGCCGAGTTGCGCGATCCTGCCGCCGACCTGCGCGTGCACCTCGTATTGCAGCAACGTGGCTTCGCCGGCCGGCTCAAGGCGTACCTTCGCGCCTCCCTTGGCAAACCCGGCCACACCCCCTTGGCCTTCGCCTCCGATGGTATAGCCGTGAGGGGGATCAATATCGGAAAGGTGAACGGCACCGTTGAACCGGGCGGCGATTGGCCCGATCTTCACCGATGCGATTGCCTTCATGTCGGTGTCCGACAGTTTCTCCAGCAACTCGCAGCCGGGGATGCTCGCCTTGAGCACCACCGGGTCGTTGAGTGCCTGCCAGACAGTCTCGCGCGACGCTTCGATGCGCCGTTCGCCTGTCATATCCATACGGACTGAATCCCGTTGTGCGCGTCGGACGTTACTTGCAGGGTCAGAGGCATGCAATCAAGCGCCCCTGCTCTGGTAAGCGGGCTTCCGTTTGTTGGGATGCTCGCGTCGATGGCGGCGTTGCCTGTCATTGCCCCGCGTTTCTGGCATCGACGGATGGCGGTCGTCGCCGCCTTCTGGATTGCGGCGCTGGTTGCTCTGGAGGCATTGGCAGCCGGACCAGCCTCGGCGGCGGCGGCCGCGTGGCGCGCCATGGTCATCGATTACCTACCATTCATGGCCCTGATGCTGGCGCTGTACACTGCCGCCGGTGGCATTCTGCTGCGCGGTGGCTTCGCGGGTACACCGGCGGGCAACACCAGCCTGCTGGTGGTTGGTATGGTTCTGGGGCTGGTGATGGGCACCACCGGCGCCTCAATGGTGCTGATACATCCGCTGCTGCGCGCCAACGCACATCGGCGCCGCAAGGTGCATCTTGTGCTGTTTCTCATCGTTCTGGTTGCCAATGCGTCGGGAGCGCTGACGCCCCTGGGCAATCCACCCTTGTACCTGGGGCTGCTGCACGGCGTGCCATTCTTCTGGCCCGCGCGGCACCTCGCAGCGCCGCTGCTCATCGTGGCGGGTTTGTTGCTGGTGGCCTTCTATCTGCTGGACCGCCACCTTGCGGCTGACGAACCGCGAGCGCCTCCGCCTGACCGACTTCGTTTTCGTGGCTGGGGCAATGTCGTCCTGATCCTGCTTGTTGTCGTGATTGTGCTGGCGCAGGGGCTCATGCCATCACGTAGCCTGAACCTACTGGGCCAGTCGATACAGGCAGCAGAGCTTGGGTCGACGAGCTTGCTGCTGCTTCTCACAGTCATCTCGTCAGCGTCAACAGCACGCGCTGTACGGCAGGCGAACGACTTCTCCTGGCATCCGATGATCGAGGTTGCGATCCTGTTCGCTGCCATCTTTATCACCATCGCTCCAGTGGAGCGGATGTTGGAGGCCGGTGTGGACGGCCCGCTTGTCGCAGTTCTGCGGCTGACCCGGGGCAGCGACGGGCAGAACTGGCCGATGGCGTATTTCTGGCTCACCGGCATCCTCTCGGCCTTTCTCGACAATGCGCCGACCTACTTGGTGTTCTTTCGCACCGCGGGGATCCAGCCATCGGCGTTGTCCGACGCCGACGCAACGACGCTCGCGGCAATTTCGGCAGGCGCCGTCTTCTTTGGCGGCCTCACCTACATCGGCAACGCGCCGAACATGATGCTGCGTGCCATTGCCGCGCATCGAGGTGTGCGGATGCCCAGCTTCTTTGGCTTCCTGCTGATGGCGATGGGTCTGCTGCTGCCGGTTCTTGGCTGGGTCAGCCTCATCTTCTTCTCCGGGTAGGGCGGCAGCCTGTCCTTCGGCTCTGCCTTGAGCTAAGCGATCACCGCGCCATGCCTGGAGATCGCTCATGACCTATCTGGTTGCTGCGGACCTGCAGACCGTACCCGCCGGGGAGCGCTTCCGGGCGCTGCTGGCGCAGCCTGGCATTCTGCAGATGCCGGGGGCGCATAACGGCATGGCTGGCTTGCAGGCCAAGGCGGCGGGGTTTGAAGCGCTCTATCTCTCTGGAGCGGCGATGACTGCATCCATGGGCATTCCTGATCTCGGCATGATCACCGTGGACGAGGTCTGCTTCTTCATCCGCCAGATCGTACGCGCAACCGGTCTGCCACTGCTGGTGGACGGCGACACCGGCTACGGCGAGGCGCTGAACGTCATGCACATGGTGCGCAGCTTCGAGGATGCCGGTGCCGCCGCAGTGCATATCGAGGACCAGTTGCTGCCGAAGAAATGCGGCCACCTCAACGACAAGAAACTGGCCGACGCGCACGACATGGCTGCCAAGATCGCCGCTGCGCGACACGCGCGACGCCACCTCTTCATCATCGCCCGCACCGACGCCGCGGGGAGTGAGGGCATGGACGGTGCCGTGGCGCGCGCCAAGCTGTATCTGGATGCCGGGGCTGATGCGATCTTTCCCGAGGCGCTGACCACCGCCGAAATGTTCCGCACCTTCGCCTCGCGCGTCGATGCGCCTCTGCTGGCTAACATGACCGAGTTCGGCCGGACGCCGTTCTTCACCGCGGCGGAATTCCAGGACATGGGCTACAAGATGGTGATCTGGCCGGTCAGCTCGCTGCGCGTCGCCAACAAGGCGCAGGCCGACCTGTATACGGCAATCCGACGCGACGGTGGCACGCAGGCGATGCTGGAAAGCATGCAGACGCGAGCTGAGCTCTATGCGGCGATCGGCTATCACGATTACGAAGCACTGGACGCAAGCATCGTGAAGACAGTGATCCCCGAGGGAATGCCGCAGCGCCAGTGAGAAGACGCCGCATGAACCGCCGCCACTTTCTTTGGCTGACGACGCTGGCACCCATCGCTGCGCGTGCCCAGGGTCCCAGTCCAACCGGGCCGCAGCCGGAGCTGCCGAAGGAGCGGCTGGTGATCACGACGCGCGATGGCACGCAGCACGCGTTCATGGTGGAGATGGCGACGACGCCGGATCAGCAGACGGTCGGCCTGATGTTCCGACCGAGCGTCCCACCGGATGGCGGCATGCTGTTCGACTGGGGGACCCCGCGCAACTCTCAGATGTGGATGCGCAACACCATCGCATCGCTCGACATGGTCTTCATCAACGCTGACGGCACGATCCGGTCGATCGCCGAGAACACAGTTCCACAGAGCCTGGCGGTGATCGATAGCCGGGGCCCAGTCCGCGCAACGCTCGAACTCGCCGCGGGCACGACTGCCCGGCTGAACATCCGCGTCGGCGACAAGGTGCAGCAGCGGCTCTTCGGCAACGCGCCATAGGGTCACTCTTGCAGGCCGTCGCGCGCCCGCTCGAAAAGCCGGAGCGCCAGCACGGCAGCCAGCAGCCCGACGACGAACCCGGCACCGGCGCCCCAGATGGCATCCTTTGTTCCACCCATCGCGCCACCGATGCCGCCGCCGACCAACAGCAGCAGAAAGGGAATGAGGCAACCGACCCCGGCCATAGTGCTGATCCTTGGAAGTGATCTGTCTTGTAGACCGGTTTACTGCGGCTAGCGCGTTATGCTAGCGGCATCTGTCATCTCGGGGCGTGGCGCAGCCTGGTCAGCGCGCCTGTTTTGGGTACAGGAGGTCGTGGGTTCGAATCCCGCCGCCCCGACCAGCAACTCCAACATTGAGATTCCCGGTCCGTTCCCGACACCTCCCTGATGCCCGGCGACGCGCCAAGAGCCTCGGCGATGACCCTGCGAATTAGAAGAACGACCGTGCGATGTCTTCCATCAGGTGGTCGCGTTTCGAGTCGGACCCATCGCGCGTTGCGGATGGCCAAGGATCGAGAAGCGCACGGCCGATAACCGCGACCAGCAATACGCCTATGATCAGGATCAGAGTGTCCATTTGGTGCTCTCTCCAGCCCGTGTGGGACGCGGACAGATGGCAAGCCACCACCGAGTGACGCACTGAAACATTTCGGTCTTGCCGCACGCTCCACCGAGCTGGTGTGAAACGTTTCATGGAAGCGGTGCAGCGAGTTTCCGTTGCCTGCTCGGCATAGTCCCTCGCGTCAGCAATCGCTGAAGCGAATGGAGCAGGCCATGAAGCAGATCCTTATCACCGTCGCCCTGACGCTGGTCTCGGTCTGCTCAGCAGTTCGGGCCTTGCCAGCGGCTACGTCGTGAACGGACACGCGGCATCACCAGCCGAGGCGCAGCCCCTGGTTATGGTATCGCGCCGGCTGAGCACGCATCCTTCACCTCTGCACCAAGCACCGAAGCGGCTGGCAAGAAGTGCTATTACGTGCTTGAGGTGCTGTTCTGCGATTGGTCGACCGCTTTGCCGGTCGCCCGAGGGGACCGCGGTGACGCAGGCCATGATCGTCGCGAGATGACGGGAAGGCGCCTCTGCTGCTTACCGGGTAATCTCACCTCGGATAGATGTGTGTCCATTCCTTCGGCAATGGCTCATCGTTCTCGGTCTTCAGGTTTATGTGGATCAGGCGCCACACGCCGTTGTCCACGTGGTAAAGAAACCGCACGAACAAGTAGGCCTTTTCGAAGTCGATCTTGTAGATGATGTCCTTTTCCGCCCGGCCGTAGTCACGCGCATAGACCAGGTCCGCATACTGTCCTTGCCCCAAGCCGCGCACGAGTTGGAACACGTCCTTCATCTTGGCGGCCGTGGCGCCTTCCATCAGAGAAGCTGCCGCTTGCGCCGCGCCGTCCACATCGCGACGCGCCAATTGGTTGGTGATGTCCGCGCTCGCGCGCAAGGCATCGAAGGTGTCGAGCGCAGGTTGTGCAACGGCGCCGCCCGCCAGCAGCAGCGCCAACGCCACTGCCAGTGGGCGCATCGCCGCTGCTATCGCACTACGGCGATCTGCTCGCGTCGTAACTGCACCGTCAGTTCATCGAGCGCTCGGCCGACGCGGTCCAGCATCTCGTCGACTTCGGCCTCGGTGATAATCAATGGGGGACTGAAGCACAGGATGTCGCCCGGCACAGTGCGGCCGATGACCCCGTTTTCTTCGATCAGCTTGGTGAACCGGCCGCCAATTTTCGCCGCGGGCTCGAAGTTCTGGTGCTTGTCCTTGTCCGCCACCAGCTCGATCGCGCTGATCAGGCCGACACCGCGCACATCACCGACCAGCGGATGATCGGCGAACCGCCGCCGCAACTCCTGTTGCATATGCGCGCCAACACTGCGGACATGTTCACCGATATTCATCTCGTCGTAGATCTTCAACGTTTCGATCGCCACCGCGGCCGGTACCGGATGGCCGGAGTAGGTGAAGCCGTGGCCGAACGTGCCGATCTCGTGGCTCTCCTTCGCCAGCCCCTGGAACACCCGATCGTTGACCATCACGGCGCTGATCGGCAGATACGACGAAGACAGCGCCTTGGCGCAGGTCAGGATATCAGGCTGCATGTTCAGCGTCTGGGAGCCCCAGTAGTTGCCGGTGCGCCAGAAGCCGCAGATCACCTCGTCGGCAACGAACAGCACGTCGTACTTTTGCAGCACCGCCTGGATCTTCTCGAAGTAGGTGCGCGGCGGCACGATCACACCACCCGCACCCATCACCGGCTCGGCCCACATCGCCGCGACGGTATCGGGACCTTCCGCCAGGATCAGCTTCTCCAGTTCCTCGGCGCAGCGCGTTGCAAATGCCTCCTCGCTCTCGCCCGGGTTGGCGCCGTGATAGTAGTGCGGGTTTACCGTGTGGACGAACCGGTCCAGCGGAACATCGAAGGCACGGTGGTTGTGCGGGATGCCGGTGAGGGATGCCGAGGCCAATGTAATGCCGTGATAGCCCTTGATTCGCCCGATGATCTTCTTCTTGTCCGGCCGGCCGACCGCGTTGTTGAAATACCAGATCATCTTGATGGCGCTGTCGTTCGCCTCTGAACCGGAGTTGGCAAAGAACACCTTGCTCATCGGCACTGGCGCGCGCTGGATCAACATCTCGGAGAGGTCGATCAGCGGCTCGTGCGACTTGGCAGTGAAGGCGTGGTAGAAAGGCAGCTTGCGCATCTGATTCACCGCCGCCTGGACCAGCCGCTCGTTGTCGAAGCCGAGAGAAGCGCACCACAGGCCGGCGACGCTTTCGATGTAGTCCTTGCCGGTGTCGTCCCACACCCGCACGCCCTTGCCGCGCGTGACCACCATAGGCCCCACCTGCTGGTGCGCCTGCAGGTCCGTATATGGATGCATTACGTTGGCGATATCGCGGGCGGCGGCCGAGTTTGCGCCGAACGGCGGAGGCGGTGCCATGACTTGTCTCCTTGGCTAGGGGGCGCAGTCTAGTCGCAGGTCTTGGCCGCGGAAAGTGCGTCGATTTACCGGACTGCAACGCTTCGGCTTAGACCGAAGCAACCGCACCCGGCAGATGATCGCTCCTGACATAACGCTGTCAGCAAACACGCATTACCTGAGCAAAAGTCAATCACTGTCGATGATGGAGCATTATGCGGGTTCTCACGCCTCGCTGTACAGAACAGTCCGATACGAGGTCCGGCAGCCGGTTTCTGTTGATGACAATGTGCCTGGCTGTCCTCCTCGTCCAAGTGGATACGTCCGTTGTCAATCTCGCAACCCGCGCGATCAGCGAGGCACTCCACGCCGGCGTCATGGGCCTGCAATGGGTTCTTGATGCCTACAATATTGCCTACGCAGCTCTGCTGCTGACCGGCGGGCTTCTGGCCGATCTCTACGGCCGGCGAAGGCTGTTTCTGTATGGTACTGCGGTCTTCACCGGCGGGTCGCTGCTGTGCGCCGCGGGGCCGAACGTGGCGATGTTGATCGCCGCGCGAGCTGTTGCCGGCGCGGGAGCAGCATTGTTGCTGCCTGCCTCGCTCGCGATTATCCGCGTTGCGTGGACCGACGAGCGATCCCGCAATCGCGCCCTAGGCGTTTGGGCTGCCTGCAATGGGCTCTCGTTTGTGGTTGGCCCTACGGCAGGCGGCGCACTGGTCGACTTATTCGGCTGGCGCAGTGTCTTCCTTATTGCTGTCCCATTGGGCTTGGTAGCGTTCGGTTGCGCCCTGCGGATCGTCGCCGAATCTCGCGACCCTGCCGGCCGGCGGTTCGATGCGCTGGGGCAGATCTGGGGTGCAGTCACACTCGTCGGCGTAGCGCTCGCTGGCATCGAGGCCGGGCGTGATCGCGCTGTCAGTGCGGTGGCGCTGTTGGCGGCGATCACCGCATTGCTGCTGTTCCTGCTCACCGAACGGCGCCGTGGTTCTGCGGCCTTGGTGCCGTTGGACCTGTTCAGCCGAGGCCGCTTCGTCGGCGTGTTGATCGCGACCGCCGCGATGACATTCGGAATGTATGGAGTGCTGTTCCTGGTGCCGCTTTCGTGGCAGGCGAATGGCACGCTCGCCGCCGGCAGTGCTGGCCTGGGCCTGTTGCCAATGGCAGCCGTGTTCTTTGGATTGTCGAATTACTCCGGACGATTGGCTGAGCGTGTCGGCGCGCGCACCATGATCGGCGGCGGCACCGCAATGATCGGCCTGGGCCTATATCTTATCGCATTGACTCATGCGGGGATGCCGATTTCTCTTGCCGAGACAGGACTGGTGGTGACCGGGGTCGGCATGGGCCTCAACACCGGGCCGCTATTTGGCGTCGCAGTGGCGGCGGTGCCTGCCGCCCGCTCCGGCAACGCGGCGTCGCTGATCAACGTCGCCCGCATGATCGGCGCGACGCTGGGCGTGGCTGTACTTGGCTCGGCTTTCGCCCTGGCAGGATCGGGCGCGTCGGGGTTGCGCATCGCAATGGCGCTAGGCGGCACGGTCCAGCTAATCGGCGCCGGCGTGGCATGGCAAGCGCTGCGCCGGTGAGTGGATTGCCGGTCGGTGCTCGCCACAATCTCGGCCACAGAGATTGACACACGCCACTCCGGTCTCGATGGCCGGCCAATGACATATTCCTGGTCGGGCTTCCGTCGCGCCCGCGGAACTCCTACACGAGCGTCCATGGTCTGACTTGCCAAACTGACGGGACGCATCGCCATGTTTCCAACACCCAAGCGCGTCTTCCTCACCAAGGGTGTCGGCGTGCATCGGCACGCCCTTGCGGCATTCGAGTTCGCGTTGCGCGACGCGGACATCGAGCAGCAGAACCTGGTTGATGTATCGTCCATCCTGCCGCCTCGGTGTGAAGTCATCTCCCGCGAAGCGGGTGTGGAATTGCTGAGGCCTGGCGACATCACCTTCTGCGTCCTGGCCCGTTCAGAGACCAACGAGTTTGGGCGGCATGTCTATGCGAGTATCGGGCTGGCCAGGCCCGCGGATCCAGATATGTATGGATACATTTCCGAAGTACATGGCTACGGCAAAGCCGCGGTGGCGACGAGTGGCGAGGAGGCGGAGGACCTCGCTGCGACCATGCTGGCCTCGACACTTGGTCTGGATTTCGATCCCGATGCCGCGTGGAACGAGCGAAGGCAGATCTATGAGCACAGCAACCTGATCATCGACAGCACGTCGGTCACCGCCGCTGCGGAATGCGGACGAGAGCATCATTGGACTTGCACCGTGGCGGCGGCGGTGTTCCTGTTTTCGTAGGGTGGAGTGTGACTGGCCCTTGGTCTGTCGCACCATTGACAATATTTTCTGAGCACCATCGACTGCCGACGCCGCAGTGACGTGAGGCATACTAATGCCCAGCCAACCCGTAGACGTACTTATCATTGGCTCCGGCGCCTCTGGCGCAGCCGTGGCCTGGAGTTTTGCCGAGACCAAGATGCACATCCTGTGCCTGGAACAGGGCGACTGGATGAAGCCGTCTGAATACCCTTCCTCGGGCCGCGACTGGGAGGCACGTCAGCTCAACGACTTTCACTACAGCCCGAACCGCCGCGCGCGCGACACTGATTATCCGGTCAACGATGCGAATTCACCGATCAAGGTCGCCAACTTCAACGGAGTCGGCGGCGGCACCGTGCTCTACGCCGGTCACTTCCCCCGGTTCCATCCGTCTGACTTCCGTGTCCGCACACTGGATGG
Source organism: uncultured Alphaproteobacteria bacterium (assembly GCA_963850535.1). Taxonomy (GTDB): domain Bacteria; phylum Pseudomonadota; class Alphaproteobacteria; order Acetobacterales; family Acetobacteraceae; genus JAMXLO01. The sequence goes on from CAWKMC010000010.1 coordinate 387,641, forward strand.
TGTCGCCGATGACTGGCCGATCGATTATGCGACGCTCGCGCCGTATTACGACGAGAACGACCGCATGATGGGCGTCTCTGGCATGGCCGGCGATCCCGCCTATCCGCCGCACGAACCAATGATGCAGCCGCTCCCCCTGGGTAAATCGGGCGCCACGCTGGCGCGCGGGCTCAACAGACTCGGCTGGCACTGGTGGCCTTCGGACAGCGCCATTGCATCCGAGGATTACGAGGGCCGCGCTCGTTGCATCAACCTCGGGCACTGCACCTCGGGCTGCGCGCAAGGCGCCAAGGCGAGCACCGACGTCACCTATTGGCCTGCGGCCATTCGCGCCGGCGTGGAACTTCGCACGCGCTGCCGGGTGCGCGAGATCACGCGCACCAATGATGGGATGGCGAGCGGCGTCATCTACTACGATGCGGATGGCAAGGAGCAGTTCCAGCCGGCCCACGTCGTGATCCTCGCCTGCAACGCCATCGGCACAGCGCGCATCCTGCTGAATTCCAATGGGCTGGCGAATTCGTCCGGCCTAGTCGGCAAGAATTTGATGTTCCACCCCTATGCGCGTATCGCCGGTTGGTTCGACGAGGAGCTGGACGGCTATCGCGGTCCCGGCAACTGCATCTGGAGCCAGGAGTTCTACGAGACCGACGCCTCGCGTGGCTTCGTGCGCGGCTACACGTTCGAATTCTCGCGCGGCCAGAACCCGGTGATGGCCGCTGTCCACAGCATGCAGATCGGCCGTTTGCCTTGGGGCGAGGACCACCATCGCGCCTATCGCCGACTGTTCTGCCATCGCACTGGCATGGTGGCGATCTGCGAGGATCTGCCGGAGGAGCACAATCGCGTCACGCTTGATCCGGAGCTGAAGGACTGCCATGGCATCCCGGCGCCGAAGATCGACTACAAGCTAAGCGAGAACAGCCGCAGCATGCTCGACCACGCGGTCGAGCGTGCCAGTGAGATCCTGCGGGCTGCCGGCGCGCACGATGTATGGTACGAAGCACCGCTCACCGACGGTGGCTGGCACCTGATGGGCACCGCGCGCATGGGCACCGATCCGCAGCGCTCCGTGGTGAACGAATGGGGCCGCAGCCACGATGTGAAGAACCTGTTCATCGTCGATGGCAGCATCTTCGTCACCTCGGCTGGCGTAAATCCGACACGCACTATCCAGGCGCTGGCACTTTATGTTGCCGACAACATCAAGAGCCGCCTGGCCACTCTGTTCGATTGAGGCCTGCCATGTTGTCGGACGATCAGCGCCGAATCTTGCACTGCATTGCCGAGATGATGATTCCTGCCAGCACTGAGTACGGTGTGCCGAGCGCTGCCGACGATGCGATCTTCGCCGACATCCTGGGCAGCTTCGGCCGCGACGAGCATCACGTGATGACCTTGCTGTGCGAGCTGGAAGGCTTTGCCGATCTCGACCCGCCGCTTCGCCAAAGGACGGTGGCGCAATTACGCGATCAGCGCAGCGAGGCCTTGAAGAGCCTGACGAGCATGATTTTGCAATGCTACTATCGCGATGACCGCGTTATGCGCTCACTTGGCATGGAGCCGCGACCGCCATTCCCCAAGGGCCACGAGGTAGAACAGGGCGACTGGTCGCTGCTGGACCCGGTACGCCAACGGCCAAAGTTTTACCGCGAGGTGCCCTGATATCGGGCCTGCTTGTTGCCGGCGCGAGGAGACTTGAAGGAGACGCTATGCCACGGCACGAGGAGCAGAAGACGCTTGCCTATCCGATCGACGAGCTTTTCTCCGTGGTCGCGGACGTGAAGCAGTACCCGTCGTTCGTGCCGTGGTGCAGTGGTGCCAACATCCGCCGCGAGGATCAGCAGGAGATCATCGCCGACCTCAACATCGGTTTCGGTCCATTTCAGGAAAGCTTTACCAGCCAGGTTACCTTGGATCGACCAAGGCAGGTACTGGTGCGCGCCATCGAGGGACCATTGGAGCATCTGACAAATTCTTGGACTTTCACGCCGATTGGCCAACAGACCAAAGTGGATTTCGTCATCGACTTCCAGTTCAAGAGTCACCTGCTCGACCATGTGGCGAACAGTATGTTCCATGAGGCGGCGACGCGCATGATGGGCGCATTCGAATCCCGCGTGCACCTGGTATCCTTGATGCAGCAGCGCCACAAAGAACATCCGCCCTCCTGACGCGACGCATAAACAATCGAGCGCGCTGCCTTCGCTGCGATAGCCGAGCGCAGAGCGAGAGTCGCAACACAGCGTAGTTTCGCCGATGATCTCGATCAGGAGACGTCAGGCAGAACTCGGGAAGGCGCGCAGCATGCCGCAATCACAAACGGACATCACCCGCACAACTCTGGCGATGCTGTTCATCGGTGGGCTCATTGCCGCCAGTTTCTGGGTGATGCAGCCCTTTCTGCCGGCAATCGTGTGGGCCATTACGTTGGTGATTGCCACCTGGCCTCTGATGACATGGGTTCAGCGCCACGTCGGTCATCGCCGAGGCCTCGCTGTGCTCGTCATGTGCCTGTTGTTGCTGCTGGTCCTGATTGTGCCGTTCTGGCTGGCAGTCACCACGGTTGTCGCAAATGTGGATGAAATCGCCGAACTCGTGCGGACCATTCTGTCCTTGCGCGTTCCACCGCCGCCAGACTGGCTGGCGGGCGTGCCACTCGTCGGAGCCCCACTCGCCCAGGCCTGGGCCCGGATCACTTCGGAAGGCGCACGCGAGCTGGCGCCGCTGCTGACCCCCTACGCGGGCGAACTGACGCGATGGTTTGCCTCTGCTGCAGGCAGCTTGGGCTCCGTGATCCTTCAGCTTCTGCTCATAGTGGCGATAGCCGCCGTGCTGTACGCGAATGGCGAGAAGGCCGCAGCCCTCGCCTTGCGTTTCGGCCGCAGACTAAGTGGCGATCGAGGGGAAATGGTCGTCCGCCTCGCCGGTCAGGCCATCCGGGCCGTGGCTCTCGGCGTGGTGGTGACAGCGATCGCCCAGAGCGTGCTGGGTGGCATTGGCCTTGCCGTCGCCGGCGTTCCGTTTGCGCCGTTGCTGTCAGCGCTGATGTTCTTGCTGTGTCTGGCCCAGGTGGGACCCGCCCTCGTGCTGATCCCGGCCGTAGTCTGGATGTATTTTGTTGGGGACACGGTCTGGGCGACCGTTCTGCTCGCTTTCACTGTCCCGGCCATGACGCTGGACAACGTTCTGCGTCCAATCCTAATCCGCAAGGGAGCCGACCTACCGCTGCTGCTTATCCTCGCCGGCGTCATCGGTGGACTTATCGCAACTGGCCTCCTGGGTATTTTTCTTGGTCCGACGGTGCTCGCCGTCGCATACACACTCCTCAATGCCTGGATCTCGGAGGTCGATGACCCGGAACGGCTGGGGGTTGTTCCTGGCGCGACACCAACGCAAGTCGGCAGCCATGGCCCAATGCTGCAGGACCGCACTGCACCGAACAATTGCGGAGCGCGAAGGGACGTTGGAGGTCCAGGCGGAGCGGACGTCTGAATGCCTGAGGGCCGGCCCTGGATAAAAATGGGCGGGCGTCCGCGCGGAGGAGGGAGCCCGATCGAGAGCTTGGCAAGCCGTGTGGGGGCGCCCATGTTGCGGACAAAGCGGGAGTTGGACCATGGGCGAGACGCTGGCCGGACTGCGCATCGACATTGTCTCGGACGCGATCTGTCCGTGGTGCTATATCGGCAAGCGTCAGCTCGAGCGGGCCTTGGCGGCGCTCGAGAAGGAGGAACTCCACTTCTCGGTGCACTGGAATCCATTCCAGCTCAATCCGGACATGCCGAAGGAAGGCCGCGATCGCATGGCGTATCGCGCGCAGAAGTTCGGCAGTGCCGAGAGGGCGCACGAACTGGACGAGCGAGTGGCGAACGCGGCCGCGGCGGTGGGACTGCAGTTGCGCCAGGACCTGATGCTGCGCACGCCGAACACCCTGGATGCGCACCGCCTGATCTGGTTTGCCGGACGCGAGGGGGTTCAGGACGCGGTGATGGAGGCCGTGTTCAAAGCCTATTTCACCCAGGGTCGCGATATCGGCGATCGCGACGTGCTGGCAGATTGTGCAGTCGAGGGTGGCTTGGACCGCACGACGGTGGCCGATTTCCTGGCCGGCGAGACGGCGGCGAACGAGATGTTGGCGGCGGACCGCGCGGCGCGCGAAGCCGGTGTAAACGGCGTGCCGTCCTTTTTCCTGGACGGCTACGGGCTGTTTTCCGGCGCAATGCCGGCTGAGACGATAGCCGAGGCACTGCGCAAGGGCCAGCAGATCCTGCGCCAGCGCGCCGCCTAGCTTCCAGGCCGTCGTCGGTTATAGTCACCGCGACCAAAGGGAGCGGACCATGTCCAACCAGACGAAGCATCCGGAAACGCTGGTGCTGCACGCCGGGTGGCGCAGCGACCCGGCGACCAATGCTGTCGCCGTGCCGATCTACCAGACCACGTCCTACCAGTTCGACAGCGCCGAGCACGCGGCCAATCTGTTCGGCCTGAAGGAACTGGGCAACATCTACACTCGCATCATGAACCCGACGCAGGATGCGTTCGAAAAGCGCATCGCCGCAGTCGAAGGCGGGGTAGGGGCGCTCGCTCTTGCGTCGGGCCAGGCGGCGTCGGCGTTTTCGGTGCAGAACCTGGCGCGAGCCGGCGACAACATCGTCAGCTCCACCGACCTCTACGGCGGCACCTGGAACCTGTTCGCCAATACGCTGAAGGACCAGGGCATCGAGGCGCGCTTCGTCGACCCCGAGCGATCCCGAGGCGTTCGCCCGCGCCACCGACGATCGGACGCGCGCCTATTATGCCGAGACGCTGCCCAATCCGAAGCTGATCGCCTTCCCGATCGCCGAAGTTGCGGCGATCGGCCGCAAGTTCGGCATTCCGCTGATCATGGACAACACCGCAGCACCGACCTTGGTGCGTCCGTTCGATCATGGCGCGGCGGTGGTGATGTACTCGACCACCAAGTACATCGGCGGCCATGGCACCTCGATCGGCGGCGTGGTGATCGATGGCGGCAACTTCCCATGGGATCAGCACAAGGAACGCCAGCCGCTGCTGAACACGCCGGATCCGAGCTATCATGGGGCGGTGTGGGCCGAGGCGGCGAAGCCACTGGGGCCGATCGCCTACATCCTGCGCATGCGCGTCGTGCTGCTGCGCGACCTGGGCGCGGCGATGAGCCCGTTCAATGCGTTCCTGTTCCTGCAAGGCCTGGAGAGCATGCCGCTGCGCATGCGCGAGCACAGCAAGAACACGCTGGCGGTCGCGCAGTATCTTAAGGGGCGCAAGGAAGTGACGCGGGTCATCCACCCGGCGTTCCATTCGGGCGTGGCCGCAGAACGCACAGCGAAGTACCTGCCGCATGGGCATAGTGGCCTGCTCGGCTTCGAGCTTGCCGGGGGTATTGAGGCGGGGCGTGCGTTCATCGATGCGTTGCAGATGTTCTATCACGTGGCGAATATCGGTGATTCGCGCTCGCTCGCGATTCATCCGGCGAGCACGACGCACTCGCAGCTCTCGCCTGAGCGAGCAGCTCGCGACGGGAGTGACGCCGGGCTACATCCGACTGTCGATTGGCATTGAGCACATCGACGACATCATCGGCGATCTGTCGCAGGCGCTGGATGCTGCGGCTGGCGGGATGAAGGCGGCGGCGGAGTAGCAACAGCGACAAAGGCCCTCATCGTCGGCTACGGCAATCCGCTACGCGGCGACGACGCCGTCGGGCAGCTGGTAGTCCGGGCCGTTTCGTCGCTGCTTGCTTGTGAGAAAGTCGTGGATGGCCAGGCCGAGCCCGGCCATGACGATGAGAGGCTGGCAGTGGAGACGCTGGCCTGCCATCAGCTGACACCGGAACTGGCAGAGCGCCTTGCTTGCGTTGATTTGGTGGTGTTCATCGATGCTGCGGCTGGAGCGGAGCCCGGCAGTGTCACGACTTCCGAACTGGCAGCCGCTGCGACGACGTCACCATTTGCTCACAGTGCAGACCCACGCGCGCTCATTGCCGTGGCCCGCAACTTGTTTGGTAAATCGCCTCGGGCCTTTCTTATAGAGGTGGGCGCCGCATCATTCGAATTCGGCGAGGCGCTCTCCCCCGCAGTCGCGGCAGCGCTGCCGCACGTGACCGCGGCGGTGCGGGATCTGCTCAGTTCCGCACTGAGTCCAACACCGAGCCATCCGCATCGATCAGCTGAACTTCCACCGGATACTGGCCCGTCGCGTGGGTCGAGCAGCTCAGGCACGGATCGTAGGCGCGCAGCACAGCCTGCACCCGATTGAGCATGCCGTCCTGCAGCTTGTTGCCGTCGACGAAGTGCCGGCTGACCTGATTGATGCTGCGGCCGATCGCCAGGTTGTTGTTGCCGGTGGCGATGATCAGGTTGGCCCAGGTGATCGCGCCATCCTCGTTGACCTTGTAGTGGTGGATCAACGTGCCGCGCGGCGCCTCGGACATGCCGACACCTTCCAGCGCATTCACCCCGGCATGGGCGCGCACATGCCGGTCCAGGATCGCCGGGTCCTGCAGCAGCTGCTCCATCCGCTCGATGCAGTAGAGGATCTCGATCAGCCTCGCATGGTGGTAGTGGAACGAGCTCTGCACCACCTTGCCGTAGCGCTGGTGGTATTCAGTGAACTCGGCGTCCGCCAGCCTCGGTGCCGCAGCGCGCGACGACATTCAGCCGCGCCAGCGGGCCGACGCGGAACACGCCATCAGGATAGCCAGCCGGTTTGAAGTACGGCGCCTTCAGGAAGGAATGCGGCACCGTCGCTTCGCCGACGTAGTTTTCGAAGTCTTCCGCCTCCATTCGATCGACCACCAAGTTGCCGGTGGCATCGATGAAGCGAAGATGGCCATCGTAGAGTTCGAGATTGCCGCTTGCGTCGATCAGCCCGGAGTACATGGTGGGAGCATTGCCGAAGTATTCGATCTCTTCGCTGAAGCGATCAACGATGCTCTTATACAGCGACAAAGTGCGCTGGGTGATGGCCTTGGCTTCTGGCAGCGCTGCCAGTATCGGTCGCGGTGCGCGACCTCCAATGGCGCGTTGACGCCGCCGGGCACTGTCCAGGACGGATGGATACGCTCGCCGGCAAGGCCCTCGATCGCTTTTTGCCCGAACCGGCGCAGCGCGATGCCGTCCTTCGCAAGCTGCGGATGCGCCTCGATCACGCCCATGATGTTGCGGCGCGCCGGGTCGAAGTCGAAGCCGAGCAGCAGATCGGGCGAGGACAGGTGGAAGAAGCTCAGCGCATGCGACTGGATAACCTGGCCGCAATGCATGATCTGCCGCAGCTTGACGGCAGTCGGCGGCACGCGCACGCACATGATGGCTTCACATGCCTTGGCCGAGGTGAGCAGGTGGCTGATCGGGCAGATGCCGCAGATGCGCTCGGTGATCGACGGCATTTCGTAAAACGGCCGACCTTCGCAGAATTTTTCGAAGCCGCGCAATTGGGTGACATGGAACTGCGTGTCGGTGACGCGCCCTGCATCATCGAGATGGATGGTGATCTTCGAGTGACCCTCGATGCGGGTGACCGGATCGATGACGATCGTTTTCATGATCTGCTCCTGACGCCCGCTGGAACGAGGTGCTGGCCGGCGTCATGCCTGCGTGAGCGGGGATTCAGCCCATCCGACAGTGTTTGGCGAGGGGCTGGATTCCCGCTTTCGCGGGAATGACGAGTCTGATCCGGCCAACTGCCCTTGTCGCAATGTTCAATGGTCTTGCCGTTAGCCAAAGCGCCGGCCTCTGAGATCAGGCATGCGCCCGTCGAGAAGCTCGGTCAGAACATGCAGGATCAACGGCGCCGACGGCGGGCAGCCGGGCACATGCAGGTCCACCTTCACGACATCATGCAGCGGAATCGCATGCTTCAGCAACATGGGCAGTCCTTCAGTCGGATGCACCTTCTCCACATCCGAGCCTTCGATGTAAACGCGATCGAAGATCGACTTCAGCGGCAGCGGATTGCGCAGACCGGTGACATTTGTGGTGATCGCACAGTCGCCAAGAGCCACCAGAATGCGCGTACGCTCGCGCACCAACCTTATCTTCTCCAGATCCTCGTCACTGCTGACCGCGCCTTCGACGATCGCCACATCGACATCGTGGGGATACTCGCGCGCATCGACCAGCGGGCTGTAAACCAACTCGGCCTTCGCGGCGATCGTCAGCAGGCCTTCGTCGACGTCGAGCAGCGACATATGGCAGCCGGAGCAGCCGTCCAGCCACATCGTGGCCAGCCTCGGTTTCCTCATGTGCGCGCACCTCGCTTGACAGCCAGGTCGGTGACAATGCGGTTGCGCTTGGTCATTTCCTCAACTGCCTGGCCCTTCTCCACCAGCGCGCCGGTTGGGCAGACCTGAACGCACTTGCCGCAACTGGTGCAGGACGGCGCTTCGCCCCATGGCCGATTGAGTTCGGCGACCAACATCGAATTGATGCCGCGCGCCGAGATGTCCCAGACCTGCGCTCCCTCGATCTCGTCGCAGACCCGCACGCAGCGCGAGCAGAGGATGCAGCGATTGTGGTCCAGCACGAAGCGAGGATGCGACATGTCCACCGGCAGGCGGGGAAAGTTATACGGCAGATGGACATGGGTCATGCCAAGTGTCTGCGCCATCGACTGCAGTTCGCAATGGCCGTTGGAGACGCAGACCGAGCAGACATGGTTGCGCTCGATGAACAGCAGCTCAAGCGCCATCAGCCGGTTGTGCGCCAGTGATTCGGAATTGGTGGTAACCGACATGCCGCTGCGCGCCGGCGTGGTGCAGGCCGGCAGCAGGCGGCCGACACCGGCCACCTCGACCAAGCACAGGCGGCAGGACCCCGGTGCGCTCAGGCCTTCCAGATAGCAGAGCGTGGGGATCGAGCGGCCATTGTCCGCCGCCACCTGCAGGATCGTCTGACCGTCGGTCGCGGTGTATAGCTCGTTGTCGATACGGACGGAGATTTGCTGCGGCACGGCTGGTCCTTTCTAGCCGCGCGGGACGGCGTGCGCGACGGTTTCACGAATGTCGCAGCGCAGGCAGCGGCTTGCCTCCGCATGCGCCTCGTCCGGACGTAGCGCCGAGACCGCCTCGTCGAACGTCTTGGCGCGCACTGCAGCCGGCAGGAAGTGGGCGTGATGGCGCGCGCACGGGCTGGGTTCCGGCGGCGCCTGATCGTAGTGAAAGGTGGGAAAGATCGGTCTCGAAGCGCGGTTCGCCGGTGAGATGGCGATCGATGCTGCGCGCCGCCTCCTTGCCGTACGACATCGCGGTGACGACGTTGGACGCGCCGGCCACGTAGTCGCCGCCGGCATAGACGTTGTCGCGGCTCGTAGTCAGGTCGTAGCGATCGATGTCCAGCATGCCGCTCGACTTGGTCGCGAGCCCCGAGGTGGTGGCGAGTTCGCCGTCCGCGGACTTCGCCGACTGCCAGGATGACGGCGCTGCACGGCACAACCTGCACCTCACCGGTGTCGATCGGGCGCCGCCGTCCCGATGTATCGAAGGCGCCGAGGCGTGTCTTGGTCACCTCGATTGCGCTTGACCGCGCCGCGTTCGCCGACGATGCGATGCGGCGAGGCAAGGAAGATGAACTTCACGCCTTCCTCCTCGGCGGCGTCCACCTCTTCGGCGATCGCTGGCATGTCCTTGCGCTCGCGCCGATAAATCACCGTTGCGGAGAGACCCTTGCGGATCACCGTGCGCGCGCAGTCGATCGCTGAATTGCCGCCGCCGATGATGACGGCGGCGTCGCCGAGATCGGTCGGCCTGTCATGCGCCTCGCCCTCCAGGAAATGCAGCGAGCCGAACACACCGACGAGGTCGTTGCCGGGCAGGCGGACCTGCGTCTCTTTCCAGGTGCCGAGTGACAAAAACACCGCGTCGAAGCGGTCTTCCAGGTCGGCGAGCGAAATGTCGGCGCCGATGCGGGAGTTCAACACGAACTGCACACCTAGGCGGCGGATGATTTCGACCTCGCGGTCCAGCACGTTGCGCGGCAGCCGGTAGCCGGGCAACGCGTAGCGCAGCATGCCGCCTGGCTCGGCGTGCGATTCATGCACGACGACCTCGTGACCCAGCAGTGCGAGATAGAACGAAGCTGTCAGTCCCGCCGGGCCGGCGCCAACCACCGCGATCCGCTTGCCGGTCGCGGGTTTCCGCTTGGCAACGACCTTGGCCACCATTGCGTCGAACCGATCGGAGAGCAGCACATGATCGGCGATGACCCGATGCACCTCGCGCATGTTGATTGGCTCATCGATCGTCTGCCGCCGGCAGCGGCTTTCGCATGGATGCTGACAGACGCGACCAGTGGAGGCCGGCAGCGGGTTGTCCATGATCACCGATTCAAACGCGTCCTCCAGCCGGTCCTCCTTGTAGAGCTGAAGAAAGCGCGGAATGTTCATGTGAATCGGGCAACTGTTCTCGCACGGCGCCAAGGCGAGATCGCCGCAGACGCCGGCGCGGCAACGCTTGGCGCGGATATGGTCCTCGAACTCGTGGCGGAAATGGCGCAGCGCGGTCAGCACCGAATTTGGTGCCGATTGACCCAGCCCACAGAGCGAGGTGTCGCGGATCATACGGCCGAGTTCGTCCAGTTCAGCGAGATCCTCCTCGCGCCCCTGTCCTTTGGTGATGCGGGTCAAGCGTGCGCAGCGCCTTGTCCAGACCGACGCGACACGGCGTGCAGCGGCCACAGGATTCGGCGCGGGTGAACTCGATGAAATAGCGCGCGACGTCGACCATGCAGTTGTCTTCGTCCATCACGACCATGCCGCCCGAGCCCATGATCGAGCCGAGTTTTCCCAGCTCCTCGTAGTCAACCGGGGTGTCGAGCATGTTGTGCGGGATGCAGCCACCGGAAGGGCCGCCAGTTTGCACGGCCTTGACGGCATGGCCGTACATGCTGCCGCCACCGACGTCATAGACGAAGCGACTGAGCGGCGTGCCCAGCGGCATTTCCACGAGGCCGGTGTTCGTTACCTTGCCGACAAGCGAGAACACCTTGGTGCCAGCGCTGGCGTCGCTGCCGATGCCCCTGAACCACGCAGGGCCTTTGGTGATAATGGGCGGGATGTTGAACCAGGTCTCGACGTTGTTGATGTTAGTCGGATGGCCAAACAGGCCACGTTCGGCCGGGTAAGGCGGACGCGGGCGCGACCGCCCGGAACGGCCTTCGAGCGAACTGATCAGCGCGGTCTCCTCGCCGCAGACAAAGGCACCGGCGCCCTCAGTCAACTCGATATCGAAGTCGAAGCCGCAGCCCAGAATATTATGGCCGAGTAGGCCATAGTCCCTGGCCTGAGCGATGGCGACGTTCAGTCTGTGCACCGCGAGCGGGTACTCGGCGCGCACATAGATGATCCCGTGCCTGGCGCCGGTCACATAACCGCCGATCGCCATACCTTCGAGCAGCGAGTGCGGATCGCTCTCCAGTTCGTTGCGGTTCATGTACGCGCCGGGATCGCCTTCGTCTGCGTTGCAGATCAGGTATTTTCGTTCGCCTGCGGCCTTGCGCAGGTATTCGAACTTGATGCCGGTGGAAAAGCCGGCGCCGCCGCGGCCGCGTAGCCTGGCGGCCTTGAGCTCTTCGTTCACCTGCTCCGGCGTCGAGTCACGCAGAACCTTGCGCAGTGAGGCATAGCCGCCGATGGCGATGTATTCCTCGATGTCGTCAGGAGCGATCAGGCCGCAGTTGCGCAAGACGATTTTCTGCTGGCCCTTGAAGAACGGCACCTCGTCCCACGGCAGAACTGATGCGTACCCGCTGCCATAGTCGAGGCGGGCGGTGATGTGGTCCCACTGCTCGACTTTGCAGAGGATCAGGTTTTCTGCGAGCGCTCGCCCGGTCATTCCGTCAAGTATCTGGCCGACCTGGTCCGGCCGCACGCGATGCAGGATCACCAAAGGCTGGCCCGGGACCGACACATTTACCAGCGGCTCCTCGGCACAGAAGCCGAAGCACCCGGTCTGCACGAGTTGCACGTCGAGCCCGCGCCGGCCGATTGCCTCGTCGAACGCGTGGAACACACCCTCGGCACCGTTGCCCGTGCCGCAGGTACCCATGCCAATGGCGATACGGGGTCGCCCTGGTTGCAGTTTGGCGATCCCCGCGTGACGAACCGCGTCGAAGGTGCTGTCGTCGCAAATCGGCATTTACGTTCTGGGCTCCTGCTGCGCCAGCGCGTCGAGTTCGCGCTGCAATGTCGGTTCATTCATGTGGCCGAAAATCGCGTGGTTCACCTCGATGACCGGCGCGAGCGCGCACTGGCCGAAGCAGGCGACGGTACGGAGCGTCATATTCCCATCGGCGGTGGTAACAACGAGCTGGTCGGTTTCGGCATCGCCTTCCGTTCTGAATCCGTAATACATCAGCAATTTCACGAACAGATCACGCGAACCTCTTGTGTGGCACGCAGTGCCGCGGCACACCGAGATCGTGTTCCGACCCTGCGGCTCGAGATTGAACAACGCAAAAAAGGTGGCGACGCTGTAAATCCGGGCGAGCGGAATGCGCGTCCTGGCGGCGATGTACTCCAACGTTTCCAGCGGCAGATACTTGCGCGGATGACGGTTCTGCACTTGTTGCAGGATTGCCAGCAACGCACCGGGACGTCCGGTGTGCTTGCCAACGACGTTGTCGACAAATTCCTGATCCAGATCCGAGGCCGACTGCAACGGGGGGCTCGGCATCGTTCAATTCCCTTCCGCGTTTGTCGGCGGTCGTTTGGTGCGACGTAGTGCCCGGACAAGGTCACACAACTATTGATCATACCCAGAATGGTGAAGCGCGACACATGAGCGATGATCAGAGGTTCAGGCAATGCCGTCGTCGTCTCGTTGGCCCTGATCGCGGTCATTGATAGCAGACTAGCTCAATGCGCGTTTTGCGCGTGCAAGTGATTTTCCCACCAACCCTTCTTCGCCAGTGGTAATCAAATGGTTAACGGTGATGCGTCGGTGAGCCAAAGCTCCGCGGCGTTCATTCCATCGCATCCGACGATTAGCCCAGCTTGCCTGGTGGCGCTCCATCCACCCGGTGGCGCTCTCGACCGAACCAGTGCCGGAATCTGGTCGTCGGCCTAATCGGGGTGGCGCTTACCGGATTGCGGTCGCCGGGCTGGCAACAATTCACGCCAACCGACAACGCGCACAGCGCCGGCATTATGTTCCCTGTGATTACGCCCGCCACCGCTCTCAGTAGTTGCGACTGAATAACCGACAGCGCCAGCACTGGAGCTGTTTCTCCGGGGCTTCGTATGGCGATGAAGGAGAGCGGTCAGACCAACAGTGCGCCTGCGTTGAGACCGCACCGTGGCGGACGTCAAGGGAGCTACTCGAGCAGTTGCAGTCGTAATACCGACCGAAATATTCCGGGACATGCGGCTGGTGCAGCGTTGCGCAGGTCAGTTACTATATAGAAACGAGACCATTATCCGGTCGGTCCTGGGAACCCGCCGACCCGCGGCGAGGTGAGGGGACTGACGAAATCATAAAGATGTTCTGGCGATGTTGCAGCGATCAGACCACGCGGCAGCGTCCACTGTGATCCTGATTTACCCGCCGGCCTCAATCCCCGGCCTTCGGCACCCCAGCGGCTTGGAGATTGACCCCGTCGCCTACCCAAATACCGAGCGACTATGTCGTTTAAGCCTCGGGGGTGACGCTTGGGATGAAAGCGAGCTGGTGCTGGGATGAAAACAGCTGCCAGAGGGCATCTTCCGCTGGGCCCACCGGCTACTGGATGGACGGCGTGCTGCGTCTTTCAGCGGGTGTTCGCTGTGCTGTTCGATGGTCTTTGACGCTAAAATGGCGGAGGTTAACGGCGAACTAACCGTTGCACTAGTTTAACGGCCATCTCGGCGGAGTCACACTGCCCTGTCAGTTTCGGAGATCCGAGGGGCGCGATGACCTACATGGAGCAGTCGATCGAGGTGTTTGCTGCCGCCGCTCAAGATGGCGGAGCCCCGTCCAGTCAAGCAAGCCGCGAGCCGGTTGTCGTCGTGGTCGAAGACGACGAGGAATATTCGACTGCATTGCGTGCTGTTTGTGACTGCCTCGACGTTGTGGTCGAGCGAATGCCCAGCCATGACGATCTTGGCGCGCTGTTGACCGAGCGTCGCCCGATGGCTGTGATCGCGGCTATGGAAAGTGCTGGTCAGGATGGCTGCCATGTCCTGATGACCGTCGCCGCCTATGACCGGGACCTGCCGGTCCTGCTGATCACCAATGACGACCCGGCGTTCTTCGGCGCCATCGAGGCCGTGGAAGAGATTTGGCAGCTGACCTCAGTGGTCAAGTGGCCAAGGATGCTGGGAGTTGGCGCGGTGGTGGATTTTCTTTTTCGAGCTGGTCGCAAGCGGGGCTGCATGAGGCTGATGCCGCTATGACAACATAATCAGCCAGCCGTGTTGTGGAGGGGACAGCCCGTGCGGGACCGTTTGCGAGTCCTCACGGCGTAGTCGCCGAAGCTCCGATCAGGATTGTCATTCGGGTCCGCAATGGTCGCCTTGTAGGCATTCCAGTCGCTCGCTTCCAGGCTTTCCATTTCAGCAGTCGTCACCGTGGCGCCAAGTGTAGTATCAGCATAGGCGAGGCGGGGTAGCGGTTGTACCTGAGCGAAAGGAAAGTCCTGCCGTAACCGAACCGGCGAATGGCTTCGTGTGAAGCGGAGATTGGTGAACAGTGGGCCGAACCATCGGTCGGTCTCTACGATGCCCTCATACATCGTGTAGCCGCCTGGCGAAGGCAGATTTGCCGGCGCGCGGACCAGCAGGCTCCACTCCGGCGCTGTGCGCGCCATCAGCCCGGTCCAGATCTGAACGGTTCCCGGTTCTGGCAGCGCTGACAGGAAGGGCGGTGAGCAGCCGTTCAGCGAAGTGGGGGCGACCTGGTCAAAGCGAGACGAGAAGTCGGGGAACTGCGCTGTCGGCATCAGCGGCAACCAATCCTCCCACCCGGTGCATTGCCAAAAGACGTCGTAACCGTCCCACATGAATTGCAGATCTGTCGGCGGGAAGATCCACCAGCCAAAACCGGACGCACTGGTAACCGCCTCACAATAACGGTAGGCCCGTGTAGGTAGAGTGCCTGCCGCTGACCGATCGGCCCGCTGTGGTAGTCGCGCTTCGTCGATCAGCCGGTAGAAGTGCACTATCGGCGAGTTCGAGCGGGTCATGGTACACGGCTCCGCCTGCAGGTTCGTACCTTGAACACGGCCGCGCCTCACCGGCGACCCCGCCGGTGAGGCGCTTCGAGATCTGGCCGAGATCAGCGAGAGGGCTTCGTCGATGGCAGCCGACAGCCAGCGCCGAGGCGGATGCGGCCGGTGTCGCTGGTTGCGGGAAAGTGGATGGCTTCATTCTGAGGTCTCCTCTTCTGGCTGGATGCCAACCGGCGTATCTGCTCGCCACGCATAGATGCCGGTCAGCGCCGCGAATAGGCGATGTGGCCGGCTTGCGTTTTCAGGATGACGGACAGACTACGCCCGTTGACGCGACCTCGTTACGGGAAACCGGTCGGCATGTCAAGGAAAATTTTCATATCCACAGCGTATTGGCCCAGACTTGAATCGCAAGGCTAGCCAGAGCAACCGCGATCCAGGTGGCAAGGCCCAGCAACAAGGGGCGGGCTCCCGCGCCAGTGAAGGCACGCCAATGGCCTTGTAGTCCGACTGCCGCGAGCGCCACCACCATTACCCAGCGTCCAACAATTTGTACTTTGGGCGCCCAGTCTCCCAGTAGGCCCAAAGTGTTCGAGGAACGAGGCCAATACGAATAGAATAATGAAAACCGGTACGGCTTGGTAAACGCGCTGCGCCAGCGAATTGCTCTGTTGCTCCGGGCTCGGTTCGAACCACGGCATCAGCAGTCCGAACCCTACGACCAATGGGATGATCAACGTGGTGCGCGTGAGCTTAACGATCGTCGCGATCGTACCGGCGTCCGCACTGTAGGCGAACCCCGCTGCCACAACAGCTGATGTATCATTAACGGCTGTCCCAGCCCACAATCCGAAGCCTGGGTCCGTCATCCCCATGAAATGGCCAATGGCCGGGAAAATGAAGACGGCGAGCATGTTGAAGAAAAAAATCACCGAGATCGAATAGGCGATGTCTTCCGCCTTAGCCCGCACAACTGGTGCCAAAGCGGCTATGGCGGATGCCCCACAAATCGTCGTGCCGATGCCGATCAGGCACCGCATCCGCCAATGAACATTGATTGCTCGGCCGAGCAGGAGTGCGCAGGCCAGTCCAACAGCAATGGTCGTGAGCAATACCGGAAGCGAGGCGGCTCCTGTACGAAGTATTACGCCAAGATCAAGGCTGGCTCCCAGCAGAATTATGCCTCCCTTGAGGCATAACTTGCTGACATCCCCGATACCCAGCTTACTGATCTGCAGCGGTCCCCGAAGAGTATTGGTGATCACGACGCCGAGCGCGATGGCGATCACTGGGGCGCCAACGACCGGTGCGTAGGTTGCGGCCACAGTGGCCACAGCAGCGATTGCGATGCAGAGCAAGAGGCCCATCGTTGGTCGCAGCCAAGCCGCAATCGCAACGCGTGGAAGCGAGATCGCCAGGTTCTGCTGTGATGCCATCGATTACCTGTCACCCTCCGCACTGCAATCCAGAAGCCAACTATACGCGAAGTGCCCTCACACGCCGAACTGTCCCCTCCGCGGGGCAAGCTTGCATTCAAATGCGCGTTTTGCTAGCATTTTCCAAATTATGATCAACTTATGGTTGTAGAACACAACAGTGGCGAAGGGTTCGGTAATTAGCTTACTGCATTCCCGACAGGTGGGTGAGGTCGAAGGTCCGGTTGCCCCCGGCCCGCTGCTGCGTCTTACGCTGTGCGGGCAAATGCAAGCCGAGGACGAGGCAGGTCGGAACATCCTGCCGAGATCGCGCAAAACCAGAGCTGTGCTGGCGGTGTTGGCGTTGGCCGCCCCCAAGCCGGTCCTCCGCACCAGACTGACCCGGTTGCTGTGGAGCGGTCGCGCTATAGAGCAAGGCCGAGGGTCACTTCGCCAGTCGGTATACGAGCTGCAGCAAGCACTGGGTGCTGACGCAGTATCTCTCTTGCGAACGACCCGCGATCAATTGGCGCTGCTCGATGATCGCCTATGGCTCGACACCCGCATGCTTGTGTCAACCGCCGCAGGACAGCCGATTGACCTAAGGATGTTTCGAGCCCCTTTGCTGGAAGACCTTGACGGGCTCGATCCGGCATTCGATGTCTGGTTGGCGGAAGAACGTCGGCAGATACTGCATCGAGGCATTCAACTTGCCGAAGCGGCGCTAGCTGCGGCGCAGAATGCCAATGACCGGCGCGATGGCGCGGAGCAGCTGCTGGCAATCGAACGAACACACGAAGGCGGCTGGCAGGCTTTGATTCGCGCCAACCTAGAGCTGCGTGATCGTACGGCGGCACGGCTCGCATACGAGCGATGCCTGAGCACATTGGCCGACGCTGGCTTGTTGCCATCTCGGGAAACGTCCGAACTGCTAAGTGGAGCCTCGGAATCCAATAATCCCGCCGTAGCTTCTGCCACATCGGCAACCACCGATCCACGGGTCCGCTTGCGCGTACTTCCGTTGCGAGTGTTGGGCAGCAATACCTCAGTTGGCCTCATGCCCGGCCTGGCTGAGGAACTGTCGGTTGCCATCTCCCGATTCCGCTGGATCGCCTGCAGCGTGAGTGCAGCACAGGGTGAAGGATCGCAGGTTCCTGACGCCGATTACATGCTGGACGCCACGCTTCAGTGCGGCAGCAACCGAGTACGCGTTATCATCCGGCTGCTCGACCTCCATTCTGGCAACAATGTCGTCTGGGCCCGCAGCCACGATGTTGAGGTTACCGATCTACTGAGCCTGCAGAACGCAATTGCCGCGGAGACGGCCGCACAGATCGATCCACAAATGCTGCTTCGCGAAGGTGAGCGTCGTGGTGCCAAGCCGCTGATCTCTTTGACCTCATTCGATCTAACATTGCGTGCCATCCCCTCGATCTATCGATTAGAGCCTTCTGGGTTCCAAGCTGCTGGCGAATTGCTGGCTTCGGCGATCGAACTGGATCCTGGGAATGCAGCGGCACATGCTTGGTGCGCCTATTGGAATGTGCTATTGGTTGGGCAGGCTTGGGCGCCCGATCCATCGGCAGCTACGCTTCGTGCCAAGCAACTGGCAGAGCGGGCTGTCACACTCGATCCGGGCGATGCCCGGGCCCTATCGTTGGTCGGCCACGCACGGGCATTTTTAGATCGCCGGCCCGAGGAAGCGCGTGCTCTGCACGAGCGGGCGCTCTCGCTGAATCCGGGTTTGCCGCTCGCCTGGTGCTACTCCGGTCTCGCGCAATGCTATCTCGGCCTGCACGAAGAGGCCATTAAGCAGATCTCTCGGGCGCAAACTCTTGCGCCGCACGATCCACATGCCTTCTTCTTCGACATGGCGCTGATGATGCCATACTTCCTGTGCGGCGAATTTGAGAAGGCGCTCTCGTCCGGGCGTCGGGCTATGGAGCTGAATCCAAGCTTCACCTCGACCTATAAGGGATACCTGGCTACGCTCGGACAACTTGGGCGCGTGGGGGAGGCCGCCCGCGTGATGGCGCGACTGCTCGAACTGGAGCCAGGCTTTTGTGTCAGGAGCGCCCTCGAGCGGTCACCTATGACGCGTTTAATCGACCAGAACCTTTACGCGGAGGGGCTGCGACGCGCAGGCCTCCCCGAAGACTAGGAACGGCTGAGCGGCCATTGCAATCCCCCGCTGCGGACCGCACAGTCCTGCCTCTGCACACCAATTTGCTTCGCATGAGAAGTTCTTAAATGCGGTCGCGCGTCGGAATATCCGCTCGCCTGCTGAACAGAGAGCCGCAATGAGCCAGCCTATCACCGTGGACCATGTCATCGCCCACCTTGCGAATACCAACGCTCCGCCGATCATTGTTATGGACAAGGTGAACAAGTGGTTTGGTTCCCTCCACGTGCTTCGTGATGTTTCGCTTAATGTGGCGGAGAAGGAGCGTGTTGTCGTTTGCGGACCGTCCGGCTCGGGTAAATCGACAATGATCCGTTGCATCAATCGACTAGAGACACACCAGGAAGGTAAGATCATCGTCGACGGAATCGAACTGACCGACGATCTGCGCGCGCTTGATACGATCCGTCGCGAAGTCGGCATGGTATTCCAATCATTCAATCTCTTTCCTCATCTGACGATCTTGGAGAACTGTACACTCGCGCCGATCTGGGTCCGCAGAATGCCGAAGGCCGAGGCCGAGGAGTTGGCCATGAGCTATCTGACCCGCGTCAAGATTCCAGAGCAGGCAAGAAAATACCCAGGCCAACTCTCGGGTGGGCAACAGCAACGCGTTGCCATCGCACGAGCACTCTGCATGCGGCCGAAGATCATGCTGTTCGATGAACCGACTTCTGCGCTCGATCCGGAAATGATCAAGGAAGTGCTAGATGTCATGATTGAATTGGCCGAATCAGGTATGACCATGATGTGCGTGACCCACGAAATGGGGTTTGCGCGCCAGGTGGCGGATCGGGTCGTATTCATGGACCGCGGCGAAATTGTCGAAATTGGCTCCCCGGAGCGGATGTTTGGGGATCCGCAAACTGACCGACTGAAGCTGTTCCTGAGTCAAATCCTGCGCGGCCACTAGCCAGCAGGGCGCCTGATCAGTTTTAGGAGGCAGGCACACTACTGCGAAGGCTCCCCGATCGCTCGGACGTCCCTGGTCATCCCCGCGAGCAACTCAGCGACGTGCCGCGTCTGCACATGATGGCCTTCCCGCTGCAGCCGCCCAGCAATATTTAGCAAACATCCCAGATCTCCGGCCGCGACGGTCTCCGCACCGGTCGAGACAATGCTGCGAACCTTATCTGACGTCATTCGGATAGAAATGTCCGGATACTTGACGCAAAACGTGCCGCCAAAGCCACAGCAAACGTCCGCATCGGGCATCTCGCGGACCGAGGCGCCGACTGCGTTCAGCAATCTGCGTGGCTGCTCCTTGATGCCTAGCTCGCGTAGGCCTGAGCAGCTATCGTGGTAGGTGACCGAACCACCAGCATGGCGGGTGGGCAGCTGCTCAACCCCCATAACGTCGCTGAGGAAGCTGACGAGCTCGAACGTCCTCTCGGCGAGAGAGTTGGCGCGTGACCGGAGATTGGGGTCGTTGTCGAAGAGCAGCGGCAAATGAAGTTTGAGCATGCTGCCGCAGGACCCGGAAGGCACGACTACGTAGTCGTAGCCGCCAAACGCATCGAGGATTGTAATGCTTAGGTCCCGGGCCGTCGTCCTGTCTCCGGAGTTGTAGGCAACCTGGCCGCAGCAAGTCTGGGCGCGCGGTACCTCGACCTGGCAACCTGCTCCCTGCAGAAGCCGGATTGCGGCGAACGCAATCGTCGGACGATGTAGGTCGACGAGGCAGGTGACGAACAGCGCCACACGAGGCCGAGAGGGGGGCATCTCAGGGAGTCACCAGGCACGAGCCAGCCGCATGTACCTTCATGCTGCTTGCAGGTCAGGTTACGCGCTGCGGGCGGCAACCAGGTGCCATACCGGATCACGCGTTGCGAGATCTCGCTCGAAGGTCCAGATGTCGGTGATCTCAGTCACGGCATCGGTGCCCATGACAGGGTGCCCTTCCTTGTCCTGCGTCAGGCTCGTCTGGTCGGACACGAAACGCACCGTGACTGACGCGCCGGTGCCCCGCAGTTCCGCGTCCTCAATGGTGGCGCTGTGGATGGTGTGTATTGCGCTCACCTGTTTCTGGCCGGCGGATTCCCGCGAACTGATCGCCTGCTCGAAGGCATTGTAGGTGTCCCGCGACAGCAGGTTCTGCAGTGTTGCACGGTCGCCGGCGGCGAAAGCGGCCACGATCATCCGGAAGGCCTTTTCCGCTCCATCAAGGAACGTCGATGGGTCGAAGTCCTGATCGATGGATCGCATACGCGCAAGCGTCTGTCCGACCGCGCTATCTGGCTCAGGGATATTGCGGGCCGCAGCCGGCGCCTGCGGCTCGGCTTGCCCTTCGATGACGGGCCCCGCCGGGGCAGGTTCGGGCTGCGGCTGGTATGGGGGAGTTTGGCGCTCAAAGCCGGTGCGCCGGCCAAGGATGCTGCGCAGCCGCAGCACCAGGAATGCCGCGATCATCCCGAACAGAATGAGGTCAACCGGAAAACCGCCCGCACCCATCACATCTCTCCTCAGGGGCAACAGATAAGCGCGAGTCGACGTAGAGACAAATTTTTCTCACACCCCGCCGGGTTGCCGCCCCTGATCTCGACCTGTATTGCCCCCGGCGATGATCCTGTTGCGGCACGGCCAAAGCGAGTTCAATCTGCACTTCACCGCGACACGCCGTGACCCGGGGATTGTGGATCCGCGCCTGACCGAGCTCGGCCATTCGCAGGCATTCGAGGCGGCACGTCGTCTGGCTGGCGAACGGATCACCCGGATCATCGTCTCGCCTTACACACGCGCGCTGCAAACGGCGGCTCCGATTGCTCGGTCGCTGCGGCTCAAGCTCCTGGTCAATCCAGTGGTGCGTGAGCGATTCGCCTTCGCCTGCGACGTGGGCAGCCCCCGAACAGAGCTGGAGCGCTCCTGGCCGGAGCATGACTTTTCGGCAATCGACGAAGTCTGGTGGCCACCAATCGAAGAGCCGGCCAACTCGGTGATAGGTCGTGCAGCGCTGTTTCGTGCCGAGATGGCCGCCTTGCCCGATTGGGCCGACACGCCTTGTGATCAGTCATTGGGGCTTTATTCTCTGCATGACCGGCAAGAGCGTAATGAATGGTGAATGGCTGCGGTGTGACCCGAACGGTCCTGCACCAGAGCAGCTCACGTGGCGTGCCTGAGGGCAGCGCCAGAACTGTTGGCGCCATCGATGCCATACGTGCTACCGGGCCCCGACAGGCTGACCCGACGGACCACATCCGCAACGACACGGAGATGCTAATGTCCGAGACGACCGCAGCGCCCCAGCAGGGCCAGCAACAAACGCCGCCATTGGTGGTCAATATACAGTACGTTAAGGACCTCTCGTTCGAGGTGCCCGGCGCGCCACAGATTTACACGCAACTCCGTGCGCAGCCTCAGGTGAACATCAACCTCGATGTTCAGGCGCGTCGGGTTCAGGAGGGCCAGAGCGTCTACGAAGTCGCGATCATGATTCGGGCCGAAGCCCACGAGGCCGCTTCGCCGTCGGGTAATGGCCAGGCGGCTGCCGTGCCGCCAACAGTGTTCGTGGCCGAACTCACCTATGCCGGGGTGTTCACCCTAAGTGGTTTGCCGGACAATGCGGTCGAGCCGGTGCTGCTGGTCGAGTGTCCACGCATTCTGTTCCCATTCGCGCGCAACATACTGTCTGACGTGACGCGCGACGGAGGATTCCCTCCGGTGTTGCTGCAGCCCATCGACTTCGTGGCGTTGTGGCAGGCCCGCCGGGCCCAGGCGCAGAGCCAACCAGGTACATCGGCGGTCGCCTGAGACCGCTCGAGCGTTCAGTCGTTTAACCAGACGGGATCCTGCAGCCTGCTCAGGAAAGCCGCGTGTGCGGCTAACTCGTCGGCTGTAGGGATGATCGATCGCGGGATGCGGTTGCCTTCGTATGTATACACGACCCGTTCGATCGCGGTTTTTGCCGTTGTGAGGGACAAACCGCGCTGCCTGCCGCCGGTAAGCTCCAGGTAGACATCCGCCAGCAGCCTGCAATCGAGCAAGGCATTGTGTGTCGTTCGCGCACTAAGATCGATGGCAAAACGTCGACATAGTGCATCGAGACTGTTCGGCATCCCTGGAAACCGAACCTTCGCCAGCGAGAGGGTATCGATCATGCGATGGGCGGACAGCGGAGGTAACCCGAGCAGGCCGAATTCGAGGTCTAAGAACGCAAAATCGAACGGCGCGTTATGTGCGATCAGCTTTGCGTCGGCAAAGAACTCCATCAGGTCATCGACAATGTCCGCGAAGCGCGGCTTGTCGACGAGATCGGCCAGAGTGAAGCCATGAATTCCTGGTAGCGTCCTCGGGCACGTCACGCTCTGGGTGTACCAATTTATGGAAGTGCTTGCCCGTCGGTAGGTCGTTCATCAGTTCCACGGCGGCGACCTCGATCACACGGTGCCCCAATTGTGGCTCGAGACCCGTGGTTTCAGTGTCGAACAGAACGGCACGTGTCACCGCGAACCTCCCTTATGACGCGGTTCAGCGCCTTCAGGGACGCATGCCGCGACAACCCGGTGCGGATGACGACGTCAGCGCGACGGCGCTTCTCTGCGTCCGGCATCTGCCGCGCTATTACAGCCCGGATATCCGAGTCGCTCATTCTCCGGCGCGCCCGTATCCGGTTAATCTGCACTGCTCGGGGCGCAGTCACGACAATGACGCGGTCAACCCGCCGATCGCCGCCGGTCTCCAGCAGGAGCGGGATATCAAGAACAACAGCGCGACACCTTCGGCGTCTCGATTGTGCGACAAACGCGTGCTCCTCTTCGCGCACCATCGGATGCAGAATGCCCTCCAACCGCGAGAGTGCCTGAGAGTCGCCGAGTACAGCTTCCCGCAATGCCGCGCGATCTACCGATCCATCCCGCACAGTCCCCGGGAAGGCAGCGCCGATCGCCCGCACCGCTCGTCCGCCGCGGGCCTGCATCCGGTGCACGGCAGCATCGGCATCGAATACCGGTATGTGGGCCCGGCGAAACGCGGCGGCGGCCGTGGACTTGCCCATTCCAATCCCGCCGGTCAGGCCGAGGATGACCATCAGGACAGCAGATCAGCCGCGACGAAACGTCGCAGTTCCTCGTCCACGTCTGGCATTACCCCGAACCACGCCTGAAAGCCTGGGACCGCCTGATGCAGCAGCATGCCCAGGCCCCCGACGCAGCGAAGCCCTCGAGCACGGGCCGCTGCCAGCAACGAAGTTTCGAGCGGTACGTAGACATTGTCCGCAACAACAAGTGAGACGGGAGCGCCAGAAAGGTCCAGCTCGAGCGGCTCATGGCCGACCATTCCAAGCGGCGTAGTGTTGACGACAAGGGCATGATCCCGCAGGGCGGCGTTCCTTGTGTTCCAATCCACGACCCGCAGCCCCGGCAGATCACGCGCCAAAGTCTCAGCGCGCACACGGGTGCGATTGGAAATTGTGACTGCCGCTCCGGCATCCAGCAATGCGGCGGCAACCGCGCGCGCCGAACCTCCAGCACCCAGCAGCAATGCCGGCCCAGCAACCGGGTCGACGTCATGCGCCTGCAGGTTGGCCACGAAACCGTAGCCATCGGTGTTGCTGCCGGCGATTTTGCCATCCCGAAAAACCAGGGTGTTTACCGCGCCGGCGCGCCGAGCCGTATCGTCGACCGTGTCACAGATTTCGAATGCGGCGAGCTTGTGCGGGATGGTGACGTTGGCACCGGCGAACCCTGCCGTCAGCAGTCCACGCGCCGCAGTCGGAAGATGGCCGGGACGGATTGGCAGGGGAATATACGCGCCGTCGATGCCGTGACGCTGCAGCCAGAATCCATGCAACCGAGGCGAGCGCGAGTAGGTAACGGGCCAACCAGCAATCCCCGCGACTTTTGCATGGCCCGAGAGAATGGACATGCCGCCACAATTCCAAGCAGCGCGGCGAAGATCAATGCTGGTTCACCCAAACGCCACAGCCAGTTATGCCATGCTGCTTGCCCTGGTCGTTGTTCGCTGTGCAGATTGACCCGCTCAAACCGTGAGTTCTGCTGCATGTTTGCCGCCGTCAGGCCGGAACCATCCCATTCAGCCGGCGCATCGGTTCGGTTGGTCAGTGTCAGCCGACACTGGGGATCAGTCGCAGCGCTGGATCGCGTATCGATCGTCGTCGAGCCTGGCCGCTTCGCTGTCCTGCTGGGCCCTTCCGGGTGTGGCAAGACAACCTGCTTGCGTATCGTCGCCGGGTTGGAAATAGCAACGGCAGGTCGCGTGGAGATCGCCGGCCGCGATGTCACGAATGTGCCGCCCGCCGCACGCGGTGTGTCGATGGTGTTCCAGTCTTATGCGCTGTTTCCACATCTGAATGTTGCCGAGAACATCATGTTCGGCCTGAAAGCGCGTAGGGTCGCAGCGCCCGAACGGACACGCAGACTGAAGCGAGCGGTGGAAATTCTCGACATTGCTCACCTCCTTCAGCGCAAGCCTGGTCAGCTTTCAGGCGGCCAGCAACAGCGTGTGGCACTGGGGCGAGCAATCGTGGCCGAGGCGCCGGTCTGTCTGATGGATGAACCGCTGTCCAACCTGGATGCCCAGCTCCGCGCTGACATGCGCCGCGAGATCCTTGCACTCCAGCGCCGGCTGGGCATCACCATGCTGTATGTGACCCATGACCAGACCGAGGCCATGGCGATGGCGGATCAGATCGTGCTCCTGCGCAGCGGTCGTGTTGAGCAGGACGCGTCTCCAGCGGATATCTATGCGCATCCTGCAACCAGTTTCGCCGCGAGCTTCTTGGGAACGCCACCGATGAATCTGCTTCCGCTCGATCGGACCGCGGACGGCATGGTTGTGCGGGGCACCAAGGGACCGGTTCTCTCGCCTGCAGCCGCCGGCGAACTGATTGGTGGCATCCGGCCGGAGAGCCTCAGACTGGCTGAACGCGGCATTCCGACTCGCGTAGAGCTCACCGAATATCTGGGCGCAGATACGATCTTGACCTGCATCGTAGGTGAAGCCCGTCTGCTTGCACGACTACCAGGTCGCATCGATATTGTCCGCGGTGCGGAAGTGCACTTCACCACTGATCAGCCGGTCCAGCTTTTCGATGCGGCGACCGGCGTCGCCAGATCTGCCGGGGTATGCGATCAACCAGTGACACGACTGGTCCACGGGCTTGGCAACTGAATGACAATAAGGGGCCGACAATGCTGCAACGAAGGTCGCTGCTTGCTGCTACCGCGGGCGTTCTTGCCGCGCCAGCCATCCTGCGCGCGCAAAGCGTGCAGAAACTGACCTTCTATTATCCGGTGGCTGTGGGAGGACCGATTGCAACCATCATCGATGGCTACTGCAAGGGCTTCCAGCAGGAGACCGGCATAGCCGTCGAACCTGTCTATGCTGGCGACTATAGTCAGACGCTGATTAAAGCGCTGACAGCGATCAAGTCCGGCGCCGGCCCCCAGTTCTCGGTACTATGGGCATCCGAGATACACAGCCTGGTCGATCAGGACATACTGGTTGCACTGGACGATATCGGCTTGGACGCGGATGCGAAGCGGTGGCTCGACCAGTTTTACCCTGTGTTCATGGCGAACAGTCACGCCGAGGGAAAGACTTGGTCGGTGCCCTTCCAGCGTTCGACGGCGGTGTTCTACTACAACAAGGACGCATTCGCGGACGCAGGTCTGAATCCCGACAAGTTCCCTACCACCTGGGCTGATCTCGCCGCTGCCGCGGAGAAGCTGACCAAACGCAACTCATCCGGTCGGGTGACCAGATGGGGTGTAAAGATGGCCGGCGATCTCGGCAACGCCCAGTGGACTTTTGGCGCATTCGCCAATCAGGCCGAGCAGATGTTGATGAATACAGCGGGAACCGAGGTCTATTTCAGTCAGCCGAAGACCATCGAGGCGATGGCGTTCTGGCGCAGCCTCGCTGTGGACCATCATGCAACACCAGAGGGGATCTCCAACTGGCCACAACTGTCCCCGGACTTCTTGGAAGGCAATACGGCGATCATTCAGTTCACGACAGGCGGATTGTCCAACTTCCTCGACAAGGCAAAGTTCCCACTCGGCATGGCAGGCTTGGCTGGCAAGAACTCGCCGCATACCGTCGTCGGTGGCGCCAATATGTATTTCTTCAAGAGTGCCAGTCCGGCCGAGCGGACTGCGAGTCTGCGTTTTGCCCGATGGATCAGTGCGCCCGAGCGCGCCGCGGATTGGTCAACCCATACCGGCTATATCGCCACCAGTCCGGCAGCGTACGAGACTCAGGTCATGAAGGATTACATTGCGAAAGTGCCGGCCGCAGGCATAGGGCGCACCTTTCTGCCGATGGCGACGGGAGAACTGTCGGTGCATGAGAACCAGCGTGTATACAAGGTTCTGACGGACAACATCCAGGCCTGTCTCAACGGCAGCAAGACACCGGCGCAGGCAATGGCTGGCGCGCAGTCCGAGTCGGATCGCATCCTGAAACCTTACAAGCGAACCTGAAGCAGCGACCCGACATGCGGCGCGAGACTATCTATGCTTATCTGCTCGTGCTGCCGGCTTTGGTCCTGCTGACGGCATTCACCTATTGGCCGACGGCCGCAACGCTGATCGACAGTCTCTTCGCCACCCAACACGGCAGTCGGCCTGCTCCCTTTGTGGGGCTGGCCAACTACCAGGACCTGATGGAGGACCCGGTATTCTGGCAGGCGCTGCGCAACAACGTCTGGTACGCCGTTGCCACCATTCCGACGTCGCTCGTCCTCGCGCTGCTGATGGCACTCGCGGTCAACGAATCACTGCCCGGCCGGGCAATGATGCGGATGGCCTACTTCCTGCCCACCATGCTGCCGATGATTGCCGTGGCCAACATCTGGACATTCTTCTACACGCCCGATTACGGGCTGTTCGACAGCATGATCGCATTGTTTGGGGGCGGCAGACATAATTGGTTGGGTGATGCCTCCACCGCGCTGCCGGCGATGGTGATCGTCGCGGTTTGGAAGGAAGCCGGATTCTTCATGATCTTCTACCTGGCGGCATTGCAGACGATGCCGCCAGATCTGCGCGAGGCCGCCGCACTGGAAGGCTCGTCGCGCTGGAACTTCTTACGCCGAGTCACCCTGCCGTTGCTGATGCCGACAACGCTATTCGTCTTGGTCAACGCGGTGATCAATGCCTTTCGCGTCATTGACCACATAATCGTAATGACGCGCGGCGGACCGGACAACGCGACCACTCTGCTGCTGTTCTATGTTTACGAGACCGGATTTCGCTTCTGGGACACCGCGACGGCGGCCTCGGCGACCGTCGTGTTGCTGATTATCATGGCGCTGACCGCGGCATTCCAGTTCGGCGTGCTAGGTCGGCGCGTACACTATCGCTGATGGATACTTCTCACCCACTGTCGAACCGTGCGCTGGAGACGCTGGGAGCCTGGCTACTCGGCTTGGTCTGGATGCTGCCGCTGCTTTATGCCGTATGGACGGCCTTTCATCCGGCCTTCTACGCGACGCGGTTCGATCCGTTTGCGCCCCTCACTCTCGCCAACCTGGAGGCAGCGTGGCAGGCGGCGCCTTTTGCCCGTTACCTGATCAACACGGTGATGTTGGTCACGCTGATCCTTGCGGCTCAGTTTGTAGTCTGCACTCTGGCCGCCTTCGCATTTGCGCGTATGGTGTTCCCTGGCCGTGACGCGCTGTTCGCCATTGTCTTGGTACAGCTCATGGTCGCGCCGGATGTGCTGCTGGTAGAGAACTACAGAACCGTGGTGAACCTGCATCTGGCCGATACCATCCCTGCAATCGCCCTGCCATATCTTGGTTCAGCTTTCGGCATATTTCTGCTGCGGCAAACTTTCTTGACCGTGCCACAGCCTCTGGATGATGCTGCTCGGCTGGAAGGCTGTTCGCTGCTGGACAGGCTCTGGCGTGTCTACGTCCCGTTGGCGAGGCCGACCTACATCGCTTATGGACTGGTATTGGTCAGCTATCACTGGAATAACTTCCTCTGGCCTCTGGTGATTTCCAATTCGGTGACCACCCGGCCGCTCACCGTTGGGCTGGCCGTGTTCGCCACAACCGATCAGGGCATCGATTGGTCAATAGTGACCGCAGCCACGCTCATGACGAGTATGCCTCTCTTGGTTGCATTCCTGTTGTTTCAGCGGCAGTTCGTGCAAAGCTTCATGCGGGCGGGAATTCGATGACAGCACTTGCCGACCGATTTAAGTCCGCGGTCAGGTTCGCGACCGAGGCAGCATCTCTCGCCTTACGCATGCGGACAGGACGCGGCATTATCTCAGCGACGCTGAAGGGTGCCCAGGACTGGGTGACCGAGGCCGATGGAGCAGTCGAGCGGCTGTTGTCGGACCGCCTTGCGCGCGACTTTCCCGCGGACGGGTTTCAGGGTGAAGAGGGCGGGCATGTGCGATCCGGCAGTCTCAGATGGGTTGTCGATCCAATTGATGGCACAGCCAACTTCATGCGCGGCGGCCACCGCTTTTGTGTCTCTCTTGGCTGTTTGGACGGAAATCTGCCGGTCATCGGGGTCATCGTTGCGCCTGCGCTCGAGGAGACGTTCGCGGCCTGTGTCGGCCTTGGGGCGACGCTCAACGGCACTGCAATTCACGCCACCGATACCGCTGATCTGACACAAGCCACGATCGAACTCGGCTGGTCAACGCGACGTCCACGAGACGAATTCATAGCCCTCACTGATCGCATCCTCGCTGCAGGGGCAATGCCTCGCCTGAGCGGCTCTGGCGCGCTGGGCCTCGCGGAAGTCGCTGCAGGACGTCTCGATGCCTATGTCGAGTTGCACATCAACCTTTGGGATGCCGCGGCCGCTCTGACCATCCTCGCTGAGGGCGGCGCCACAGTCAGCAACTTCCTCGCGAACGACGGTGCTGCTGCCGGCCGGCCGCTGCTTGCGGCTGCTCCCGGCATTGCGACCGCGTTGTCCGATGTCGCCCAGATCGGACTTTGACAGCCCCGAGCCAGGGCGCTTTCCTCGTGGCTCGGATCAGGAGACAGGAAAGTCGTGCTTCCACTCGAAGGCATCCGTGTTGTGGCGCTTGAACATGCGGTCGCGGCACCGATCTGCACGCGCCACATGGCGGACCTTGGTGCCGATATCATCAAGGTGGAGCGGCCGGGTGAGGGAGACTTCGCCCGTCACTACGACAGTTTTGTTCATGGTCAGTCTAGCTTTTTTGTCTGGCTCAATCGCGGCAAACGCAGCATCACCCTGGACATGAAGCACGCCGAAGCGGCCAAGGTTTTGGACCGCCTTCTCGGGCGTGCAGATGTGTTGGTGCAGAATCTGGCACCCGGTGCGGCGGCGCGCCTTGGCCTCAGTCATCCCGACCTCGCGCCTCGTCATCCGAAGCTGGTCGTCTGTGATATCTCTGGCTATGGCGAGGCCGGACCATTCGCCGACAAGAAGGCGTATGATCTGCTGATCCAGGCCGAGGCCGGGCTGATCAGCGTCACCGGCACAGAGGAAACTCCGTCGCGCGTTGGTATCTCGGCTGCCGATATAGCGACCGGCATGTATGCGCTGTCCGGGTCCTCTGGCTGCCCTGGTGCGCCGAGGCACGACCGGCAAGGGAGCCAATGTGAAGATTGCCATGCTTGATGCGGTGGCCGAGTGGATGACCTACCCGCTCTACAGGAAGGCATATGGCGGATCGACGACGCCGCGGCTGCCCACGAGCCATCCAGCATTGACCCCCTATGGCACACACTGCACCAAGGACGGTTTGGTGATCTTCGGTGTACAGAATGAGAGAGAATGGGTCACCTTCTGTACGAAGGTCTTGGAGATGCCGCAGCTCGCAGCCGATCCACGCTTCCATAACAACAATGCGCGCCGGGAACGCCGCGTGGAACTGACTGCACTGATCGAGGACTACCTCGCCGATAAAGCATCGCTCGACGTGGTAAAGAAACTGGATGCTGCCGGGATCGCCAACGGTCGTCTGAACGAACCCGCCGACGTCTGGGACCACGTGCAGTTCGCTGCGCGTGATCGCTGGCGCGAAGTTGAGACGCCAAACGGATCCGTGCGCGCCTTGCTGCCGCCATTCAGCTTCACCGATGCAGAGGCAGCAATGGGATCAGTTCCAGCGCTCGGCGAGCACACCGATGCGGTCCTGGCGGAGCTCGGGTTCAGCTCGAACGAAATCAGCGCACTGCATTCGGCCGGAGCGCTATGAGTGAGTTCGATCCCCGCTCGCATCGCATGATCCCAGAGCAGCGCTGGTTCGACGACTTCCGGGTCGGCGAGCAGTTCGTGTTACCGAGCCGCACGATGACCGAAGCGCTGTTCCTGGCGTTTCAGGCCGCCAGCGGAGACAACCACCCGATCCATTACAATGTCGAGTACTGCCGCGCGCACGGCCTTCCTGGCATGCTGGCGCATGGCTTCCAGACATTGATCCAGACTGCGCCGGGAGCCGGGTTGTTTCCGTTCGTGACCGAAGACTCGCTGGTCGGTTTTCTCGAGCAGTCCAGCCGTTTTCTCAAGCCTGTGTTCGCCGGCGACACGGTCTACCCAACGCTGGAAGTCGATGAGCTGTCGCCCAATCGGACCACTGGCGTGGTTGGCCTGCGCAGCACAGTGCACAATCAGCGGCGGGAATTGGTGCTGGAGGGGCACCAGCGCTTCCTGTTGCGCAAGAAGCCTCAGCAGGGTCCGGCAATGGTGACGGTGTGATCCATGCCGATCCACTCGCCGCTGACCATGTTCTTCCAGGTGAACGTCAATACATGCCCGGGCACCAGGCCATCCGTCGGCAGGTCCGCAGTATGAATGCCAAGACCGGTGTCGCACGTGACGACGTCCTGGCGGGTTTCCCAGCCATCTGAACTCCAATGGACGAGTGCGGGTTCCGGGAGATCGAGCCGTAGAGCCCTGCCGACAGGGACCGAAGGTGTCCGCCAATCAGGACGCCACGGTCGGCAACGCGGTACATGCTTCTCGCGCAAATAGCGTCTCGCGGTCTGCGGCGGCCGGTCGAACACTACGCCATCGGCCAAAGACCGAAGCAGCTTGATGTGTTCGGCGTGTGCCCAGACCAACGGCATCGCCGAGCCGCTCGGTTTTCCTGGGAACAACTCCAGCTCCGGGATAGTCCGTCCATCCCACACTTGCTCCGGCAGTAACCGTCCTGGGCTGGCCCCTGCCTCCAGCGTCTCCAGTAGTCTCGCTGCCTCGGCGCGCCGGCCAGCCGCCAATTCGTAATGCGCTCGCTCGCCAGCGAGCAGCGGCCACGGGCGGCCAATTCCCGTGCCGTCATAGGGACGGCCATCATCGTATTCACCGTAGCCATCGCCATTGTACCGCCGCCATCCCGGTCCGTAGGGCAGATCGACGCGCAGCACGTGATCGATGACCTTCACCGTATCAACGATGCGAGGATCGTTCGCCGCACGCAGTCCAAACCGCACCAGCGCCAGCGCATCAGTGCTGATCAGTTCATCCGTGGCAACATGACACGCTTCGCCGAAACGGTTGCGGACTTCGACGATCCCTCGCAGCTCCGCCCGCGCTTCACCCGGTACGTCGGGCGCGATGCGCACATAGTATCCGGAAACTCCGACTTCCCGTGCGAGGCGGGTGTCCGTGACGTAGACCCAGTCCTCTATCTGCTCGTTCCAGGCATCGGCTGTGTCGCGCAGGTATGCGGCGACATCGTCGATATCGCAGGTCTCCGCCAGTTCCGCTGCGGCAAGCAAGGCGGCAATCTGAACGGCCAAGGTGAACGGCGTGTATCCCGCATTTTCTTCCCAACGGTCCTGCCCGGTGCGCGGTCCGTGGCTGATGACGAAGCCTGCGGCTCGCGACACCATTGGCCAATAGGCCGGCAGCACCGGCCGCTGAATCGCACCCTCACGCCACGCCATATCCAACAGCAGCATGGGGAACGCGCATTCGTCGAGTTGGACACCGTGCCAGTATGGCGTGCCGTCCAACCAGCAATTCTGCGGCCAACTCCCGTCGTCTTCTTGAACGGCACGCAGGTAGCGCACGATGCGCAACACCTCGTCGAACGCACCGCAGGCGAGGAAAGCGCCGGCCGTCTGGGCAAGGTCCCGTGGCCAGACCAGGTGATACCCACCAAGATCATCGTCGCCCTTGCTGCTGCCCCAGGGGATTGAAAGGCTGGCAATCAGGCCGCCGGGGAACGTGGGGCTTTCATGGCAGCGCAACACCGCCGTGCTGACGCGGTAGACGTTATGCCCACCCACTTTGCGGTCGAGCGAGCGCAGCTGTGCCTGCCACGCGCGCCAGCCGGTGGCATACTCCTCCATCTGCCGGTCCAGTGGCGTCTGCAAGCTTGCTCGGACGCGGAATGCGGCCTCCGGGGCGCTGCGGCCGAAGCCCAGGGCAAGTCGGAATTCCTCCTCGGGAGCCTCGATCTCCGCGGTCAGAGCGACATTGCCGTCTGCTGCCTTATCGTATTCCTCGGTTAGGTATCCTGTTCGGTGAAGCATCTGCCAGCCGTCAGATGTCCCCACAAATCCTACCGAATGGGCGACCAACGCGCGGGAGCAGCCGAGGGCGAGTCTCGTCCCGGCTCCTTCGGCGAACAGCAGCCGGTGGCCTTTATAATCGCCGATCCAGGCCGTGTTGTGCGCACCGCCATTGACCAGATGCGGTGCGAGCAAGGCAAACAGCCTGAGCGGCGGCCCATCGAGCACCTCGAGACGCACGCGCTGGATCACCACGTCCGCCCGCTGGTCGGACAAAATGTCCTTGTGGATGCGGAACCGTCCACCGACATGCGTGTTGACCAGCCGAAAGGCCGGCACGCCGTCCTCTAGTCCGAAGATCTCGAATGTGCAGTCACGTTTCTCTTCGGCGAAGAAGTCCTCGCCGTCGGTAACGATAAATCCGAAGTCACGCGTGCACGCCTGATCGACACGAGGGTAATAGATCTCATCGAGAATCCCGTGGCTGAGGGTGAACCATACGCGACTGACCGGCGAGAGCGCGGTTCCGACGCCACTTTTGGCGCTC
Source organism: uncultured Alphaproteobacteria bacterium (assembly GCA_963850535.1). GTDB lineage: Bacteria > Pseudomonadota > Alphaproteobacteria > Acetobacterales > Acetobacteraceae > JAMXLO01. The sequence goes on from CAWKMC010000010.1 coordinate 421,353, forward strand.
GAAGTCCAACGCGGTGGTATGCCTGGCCAGCCGGGTGCGTCGCTCAACTCTCGCCTCCTCGTTCGGTCACAGTGTAGGCTGTGACCTAGCAGAAACATCTCCTTCACATACTAGCGAGCAATGGCTGGACACTCTCAGTTCAAGAATATCATGCACCGGAAGGGTGCCCAGGATGCCCGTCGGGGCCGGCAATTTGCCAAGTTGATCCGCGAGATCACGGTCGCCGCGCGGCAAGGCTTACCCGATCCGGCCTTCAACCCCCGACTTCGCGCCGCCATGGTCGCCGCGCGACAGGCGAACATGCCGAAGGATACCGTCGATCGCGCTATCAAGAAGGCGACCGGCGGGAGCGGCGGCGACGATTATGCCGAGGTTCGTTATGAGGGCTATGGCCCCGCCGGAGTTGCCATCATCGTTGAAGCGTTGACGGACAACCGCAATCGCACCGCATCCGATATCCGCTCGGCTTTTGCCAAGCAGGGCGGCACATTGGGCGAGACGAATTCGGTAAGTTTCCTGTTCAGCCGCGTCGAAGTCATTCGGTATCCGGCGTCAGCCGGATCCGCCGACGACATGTTGGAGGCGGCGATCGAGGCAGGCGCGGACAATGTTGAGAGCGACGCTGACGGCCACGAAATAACCACCGCTGCCGAGGACTTCTTTGCCGCACGCGACGCCCTCGAAACTCGCTTCGGTGCCCCGGAGGCTGCCAGGGTGGACTGGCGTCCCGGCACCACTGTGACGCTCGACGAGGAACGCGCAACCTCGGTGCTGAAGCTGCTCGATGCCCTTGAGGACAGCGACGACGTGCAGAATGTCTATGCAAATTTCGACATACCGGACGCCGTCATGCAGAAGCTGTCAGCGTAAATCAGGTCTGCTCTTTTGGCATTAGTGCGTCATCGATTTCCTTCGCGCGCACGGCGGCGGGACGGGAGCTCAGGCGACCAACGTAGTTTACGAACACCGGTCGCTTGTCGATCATGCCGAACTGGAGCCCGAAGCCCAGATTGGCGCCAATATAGAGATCCGCAGCGGTGAAGCTGTCGCCAACCAGGTGAGGGCTGCGCGTCAGGACACCGTCCAGCGCATGCAGGACAGCGTTGAAATTTCCGTATCCGGCCATTCTTTCGCGATCCGGCGGAACGACGAAGCCTAGCGCCTGATTGGTCCATGCCGCCTCGAGCGGGCCAGCGCCAAAGAACAGCCATCGATAATACGGCCCACGCAGCGGACTGCCTGCCGGCGGCGCCAGTCCCTTCGCGGGAAATGCATCCGCGAGATAGGCGCAGATCGCCCCTGTCTCTGTGACCACTGTATCGCCGTGACGCAGTGCCGGCACCTTCCCCATCGGATTGATCGCCAGATACTCAGGCGACTTCATCGACGTTCCGTAGTCCAGCAGCTCGGTGCGATACGGCTGTCCGACCTCCTCCAGCATCCACCGGACGACCCGGCCACGTGACATTGGATTCGTATAGAAAACCAGCTCATCGCTCATCGGCCACTCCCTTTGCCGCCCGCCTGTCGTATACCAGCACCGGCCATGAACAGGATGCGATTCGCGCATGATACGGCTGCTCGGGATCGATCCCGGCCTGCGCTTCACAGGCTGGGGTATAATCGAGGCTGAGGGGAACAGGTTGCATCACCTCGCGGACGGGGTGATCGCCACGGACAGCGCGATGACTGTGCCGGAACGGCTGAAGGCGCTCCACGACGCGCTGGCTTTGATCCTTGCGCAGTATCGCCCTCAGGAGGCTGCCGTTGAAGAGACATACGTCAATCGCAATGGCACGGCGACGTTGAAGTTGGGTTACGCGCGTGGCGTGGCGCTTCTGGCCCCCGCGTTGTCAGGCGTGCCTGTAACCGAGTACGCCGCAAAATCGGTGAAGATGGCGGTGGTGGGTACGGGTGGCGCCGACAAGGCCCAGGTGCAGATGATGGTGCAACGTCTGCTCCCAGGTGCGGCCATCCGTCGCTCCGACGCTGCCGATGCCCTCGCGGTTGCCATCTGTCACGCACATCACCGCGCCAGCAACGCGGCGTGGCATCTCACCAAGAGAAGCGCTTGATCGCCCAGCTTACCGGTCGCGTCGACGCGCTCGAGGACGGCCGCTGCATCATCGATGTCAACGGCGTTGGCTATCTGGTCCACGCCTCTACACGCACTTTGTCGGCGCTGCCTGTGCCACCCACGGTGGCCCGGGTTTTGGTGGAGACGCACGTGCGTGATGACGCCATTCTGCTGTATGGCTTTGTCGAGTCGGCCGAGCGGGACTGGTTCCGACTGTTGACCACGGTACAGGGGGTCGGCGGGAGGGTGGCACTTTCGGTGCTTTCAGTCCTGTCGCCGCGCGACCTGACAGCGGCGATCGCCGCTGGCGATCGTGCCAGTCTGACCCGCGTTCCGGGGGTCGGCACACGCCTCGCGATCAGGCTGCTCACCGAATTGCGTGACAAGGTCGGCGCAATGCCCACTGCACCTGCTTTCAGCAGTGTGCCGGCCCCAGCGTCTCAGATGGCTGAGGACACCATTTCAGCCCTGCTCAACCTCGGTTATCGCCGGCAGGAAGTGCAGTCCGTCGTAGGCCACGTTGTCGACCGGGCTGGCGATGCCGCAACGCTGGATGCCGTGCTGCGCGACAGCTTGAAGGAACTGGCGCAGAGGACGACCGGATGAGCGGTCGCACCCGTATCGCACAGGCGCCAGCGCCAAACCGGCCACCCCGGAACCAGCGCGGGAGGAGAACAGCCGAACGATCTCTCCCGTTCGCAATGAGCAGGATGCGGCGGAGGCCAGTCTTCGTCCGCAATCACTTGATGACTTTGTCGGCCAACAGGCGACCCGCGAAAACCTTGCCGTATTCATTCAGGCCGCCCTCGCCCGAGGCGAGGCATTGGACCACGTCCTGCTGCACGGGCCGCCGGGCCTAGGAAAGACCACTCTCGCGCAGATCATCGCCCGGGAACTTGGCGTCGGATTCCGCGCGACCTCAGGCCCGGTTATCCAGCGCGCCGGCGACCTCGCCGCAATCCTGACAAATCTCCAGCCCACGGACGTGCTGTTCATTGACGAAATCCATCGATTGCAACCTGCAATCGAGGAAGTGCTCTACCCTGCCATGGAGGATTTCCAGCTCGATCTGATCATCGGGGAAGGACCGGCGGCACGGTCGGTCCGCATCGATCTCCCACCTTTCACCCTGATCGGCGCCACGACGCGGGCAGGCCTGCTCGCGACCCCGCTGCGCGATCGGTTCGGTATTCCCTTGCGCCTAGTGTTTTACACCCCGGCCGAACTGGAATTGATCGTGCGTCGCGGCTCCAGCAAATTGGGAGTACCACTGACTTCGGATGGCGCGGGTGAAATCGCTCGTCGTTCGCGAGGCACACCTCGGATCGCCGGACGCTTGTTGCGCAGGGTGCGCGACTTCGCTGCGGTGGCGGGTGCATCACAGATCGACCGCGACCTCGCCGATGTCGCGTTGAACCGGCTGGAGGTCGACGCACTCGGCCTCGATGCCATGGACCGCCGCTATCTCCGCAGGATTGCCGAGCATCATGCCGGGGGGCCAGTCGGGATCGACACTTTGGCGGCCGCGTTGGCGGAAGCCCGCGATACGCTGGAGGATGTGATCGAGCCGTTCCTGATCCAGGAGGGTCTCGTACTCCGCACCAGCCGAGGCCGGATGTTGGGTGAGCCGGGCTGGCGACACTTGCAGCTTCCAATCCCCCCGCGACAGCCCGACCAACTGGATCTGCTTCGTGAATGAATGGACATCCGCCCTCCACGTCGCCGGATGGCAGGCACCGCTATGCCGTGCGCGTTTACTACGAGGACACGGACGCCGGTGGTGTCGTCTATCACGCCACCTATTTGCGATACGCCGAACGCGCTCGCACCGAGGCGCTGCGCGAGGCGGGAATCCCGCATGCCGACCTGCTCAAACGGTTCGTCTTGATGTTCGTGGTGCGCCACATCGAAGTGGATTATGTCCGTCCAGCCCGTCTCGACGATTCGCTGGTTGTGGTCACCGAACCCCGCGCGGTTGGCGGCGCAACTTTAACCCTGCGGCAGGAGGTGCGAGGGCCAGAAGGACCATGCGCGGTTCTGACCGTGCGTCTTGCTTGCGTCGGGCCGGGGGAAGGAAAGCCGGGCCGTATTCCGCCGCCCTGGCGGCGAGTTCTGAGCCATATGTGCGCCGCGGCGGCGCAGGATAGGGGGTAGCAGGTGGATCGAGCTGTCGATGCGGCGAATCTGGCGACGCCAAGCGTTGACCTGTCGCTTTGGGGCCTCTTCATGGAGGCCGACATCGTCGTGAAAGTCGTCATGATCGGTTTGCTCGCGGCCAGCGTGTGGGTGTGGGCCGTCGTGTTCGAGAAATGGGCGAGCCTGCGCAAGGTCAATCGCGAGGCTGACGGATTTCGAGGACCGCTTCTGGTCCGGCGGAAGCCTCGAGGATCTGTTCGAGCATGAGGCGGCAACCCCGGCACATCCGATGGCTGCAGTTTTTGGTGCCGCGATGGGCGAGTGGCGCCGATCAGTCCGCGTCGCGGGAGCCGACATCAGCCGCACCTCTGTCCGCGAACGGATCGATCGCGCCATCACAGTGACCGTTCAACGCGAAATGGATCGGCTCGAGCGGTGGATGATCTTTCTCGCTTCCGTCGGCGCGACAGCTCCGTTTATTGGTCTGTTCGGGTACTGTCTGGGGCATCATGCATTCGTTCTCCGCGATCGCCGCCATGCACAATACCAACCTCGCGGTTGTTGCTCCTGGCATCGCCGAGGCCTTGTTCGCCACCGCCATCGGGCTTGTCGCCGCGATCCCTGCGGTGCTCGCCTATAACAAGATCAGCAACGACCTGGCTCGCTTCGCATCGCGCCTCGAAGGCTTTGGAGCAGAGTTCAGCGCCATCCTGTCGCGACAGAGCGAGGAGCGAGCCTAAGTCATGGCCGTTGGATTAAATGGCAGGAGCAGCGGACGCGGCCGCTATCGGCCACTGTCCGAAATCAATGTCACACCACTCGTCGACGTCATGTTGGTGCTGCTCATTATCTTCATGGTCACCGCGCCGCTGATGACGTCCGGCGTTTCGGTCGATCTGCCCAAGACAGATGCGAAGCCTCTGAACACTGACAGCCAGCCGCTGACGGTCAGCATCGATGCCGCGGGCAAAATCTTCCTCCAGGACCAGGAGGTTCAGCTGCCGGAACTGGTGTCGAAGTTGCAGGCGATCGCACAGAACGATCAGGATCGGCGGATCTTCGTGCGCGGTGACAAAGACCTGGCGTACGGCCGCATCATGGAGGTGATGGGGACCATCACGCAGGGCGGCTTCACCAAGGTTGCGCTGCTGGCCGAGCAGCCAACGCTGCAACCGGCGAAGCCAGCCTCCGCGGGCCAGAAAGCCGGGTGAGGCGAAGCGCGTGCTGCAACGCGTTCTGCACGCTCCCAATACCCGAGTGAGCCGGTTCGGCGGCGCCAACCCTGCGCTTCGTCGCGGTGCAGTTATCTCTACTGGGGCGCACCTTGCCGTCCTGCTTGTGCTGCTCGTCGGATTGGAGACGCGCGAACTCCCGCCAGACGAGCAGCAGGAAGTGGGCGTCGCCATGGTGTTCGACGGGACCGCCGAGCAGTCGGTCCATGCACCCGCGCCTGCATCTGTGCCAGCGCCGGCGAATGTCCCAGACGTTACCGCGGCTCCTGCAGCACAACAGTCCCCCAAGCCGCAGCCAGTAGAGGCAGCGCCGCCGCCGCCACCCCCACCGCCGCCGGCTCCATCGCAGTCAACCGCCTTGGCACTGCCGACGCCACCCTTGCCGGTGCCCCCGCCAACGCCGGCACCGGCACCCTCGATTGCCCCACCTGCGGCACCGCCCGCGCCCCAGGCGCAACAGCAGTTGCCGACGCCGCCCCTTCCAGTGCCCCCGCCACCAGTACCGACGCCGAGCCCGCAGAGCACGACGTCGCAGCCAAATCCGACCAAGAACCCAGCTCCGGAAAGCATGGCTCTCGACAACACGCTGGAGAAACTGCGCACGCTGCAGCGCCAGTCCCAGCCGCCAAGGACACGCTATAATCCGCAATCCGGTGGGGCACCCAACGGTGGTGGCAACCCGAACAGTGACGACACCTCGGGACTGACGGCCGCGCAGCGCGGCGCAATTGGCGACTTTGTCCGCCGTTGCTGGTCCACCGATCCAGGAATGCTCGACCTCGACAAGATGGAAGTGCTGCTGACGGTAACGACCGACGGGAGCGGTGTTGTTCGCCGCGCGGTCGTAGCACCAGAGGATGCCGGTCGTGTCGGCAGCAACATACGGTTACGCGTGTTCTCTGAGCGGGCCGTGCGAGCCGTCATGGATCCGAATTGTGCCAACCTGCCGCTGCCGGGGGCGATGCTAGGACAGGTGCGCACGTTCACGTTCAGATTCCGACCATAAGCGATTTTGCTTGAGGGAACCATCCGAGATGAACCGACTGTCCTTCGTGCCGCTGAGCCGACGCTCGCTGATGGCGGGGGCTGCGGGATCCGCTGCCCTGATCGCCGGCACTCGTGTCGTCAATGGGCAGCCGAGCGGTGGAGGCCGCACTGCTGTCATTGATGTCAACCGCGCACGTGCCGATCCTATTCCGATCGCAATCCCGAGCTTCACCGGCAGCGATGGTGCTTCTGCACAACTTGGTCAGGACATCGCGAACGTGGTCACCAATGACCTCGCGCATTCCGGTTTGTTCCGCCCGATCGCACAGCAGGCATACATCCAGGCCTCCAGCGGGCAGGGCGACATGCCAAACTTCCAGAACTGGAAGGCCATCGGCGCACAGGCGCTGGTGACGGGACGGGCAGAGGCGCAAGGCGGCGCCCAGGTGCGCCTCGACTTTCGGCTATGGGATGTGCTGCCTCAATCGCAACTACAGGGGACAGCCTACACGACGACCCAGGCAAATTGGCGGCGCATCGCCCACATCATAGCCGACGTTATCTATGAACGCCTGTTGGGCGAGAAGGGCTACTTCGATACCCGCATCGTTTACATAGCGGCGACCGGCCCGCGGGGCCGGCAGACCAAACGCTTGGCAATTATGGATCAGGATAGCGAGAACAACCGCTATCTCACGGACGGCTCGTGGATGGTGCTGACACCGCGCTTCCATCCGAGGCGGGACGAAATCGCTTTCATGAGCTACGCGAATAATAAGCCTCGCGTCTACCTGTTCAATCTGAGCTCTGGACAGCAGCGGGCGCTCGGGGATTTCCCCGGCATGACGTTCGCCCCTCGGTTTGCCCCTGACGGCAACAGCGTGGTCATGTCTGTTTCCACTTCGACCGGCTCCGACATCATCAGTGTCGATCTTGGGAGTCACGCCTCGAGACGCCTTACCGACTCGGGATCCATCGACGTCAGCCCCTGTTACAGCCCCGATGGGAGTCAGATCGTCTTCAACTCGGATCGGGGAGGGGACCAACAACTTTACGTGATGGCTGCTGGAGGTGGCGGGGCGAGGCGGATCAGCTTTGGCTCCGGCCGCTACGCCACACCTGTGTGGTCCCCGCGCGGCGATCTGATCGCTTTCACCCGCTTCGGCGGGGATGCAGGTAACTTCTCCATCGGGGTCATGCATCCCGATGGCTCCGGTGAGCGCCTGCTGTCGGAAGGTTTCTCAGTTGAAGGTCCTACATTTGCGCCGAACGGCCGCGTGTTGATGTTTTGGCGACAATCAGCCGCACGTGACAACCGTGGATCTGGCTTCTCGTCTCGGCTGGTCTCGGTGGACATCACTGGTTTCAACGAGCGGTTGGTGACAACCCCAACCGACGCCTCCGATCCGGCTTGGTCGCCGCTGGCAGCATGATGCATCGGCGCAACGTCCAGTGGCGCTCTCGTTCCCTTGACCAGTTACGGCGCGAGCCGCTAACCGCGTCCAGTACCGGAATGGATTTACCCCAGTATCGGTTCGGTGTATCTGCCGGATGCCAACCCTAAGCCAGGAAAAAACAACATGAACAGCAAGATGATTGGCGCTCTGGCAGCCGTTGCCCTACTGGCGGCGTGCGCGAACAAGAATGAGAACGCCTCAACCGGTACGGGGGCAGCAACTACCGCTGGTCCGGTCCCTGGCAGTCAGGAAGACTTGGTTGCAAATGTCGGGGACCGCGTCTTCTTTGACTTCGACCGCTCGAACCTGAAGCCTGACGCGCGAGCAACCCTTGATCGGCAAGCCACCTGGCTCGGGAAGTACCCGCAGGTGAACGTTCAGGTCGCGGGCAACACTGACGATCGAGGCACCGAGGAGTACAACCTCGCGCTTGGCCAGAGACGTGCGAATTCCAGCCGTGACTACCTGGTTGCGCGGGGCGTTGCGGGTTCCCGCATGACCACAATTAGCTACGGCAAAGATCGCCCCACCGCGCTGGGTGACGACGAGCAGGCTTGGGCGCAGAACCGCAATACGATTACGTCGGTTCGCTGAAGGCGCAGATATCGGCTTATGCAGACCATAAACCGGCGGCCAAGGGTCGCCGGTTTCGTTTGTCCTGCGGGCGCCGTATGACTGCCTGGCTTCAGCACCACAACGCGCGTTCGTTCAAGTCCCTCGCATTCAGGCCGGGAGAGTTCCGATGCTCAAGTCACGAGCGGCAGGTCTGATTTTGCTGCTTGTTCTCTTGGCGCCAGCGGGATCGGCCCGCGCTCAGGTCGAAAGTCGCGAAGGGATCGCGTTGCAGAATCAAATTCTGGAACTGCGACGCCAGGTCCAGTTATTGCAGGACCAGGGTGCAAGAGGGGGCAACATTCCGCCCAGCCGGGCGCCGACCCCTTATTCCCCTCCAGCCGGAGGGAGCGGTGATCTGGTCGCTCAACTTCTGTCGCGCGTGGACGCACTGGAAGAGCAGGTCCGGCAACTTCGTGGGCGCGTTGACGAGACACAGAACCAAGTCCAGCGCCAGGGCGCCGATCTGGGCAAGCGGATCGATGACATGGCGTTCCAGCCCCAAAGCTCCCCCGGCGCCCGAGCACCCACGGCCCCGGCCCCGCCACCTGCCAATCTGGCGCCTGCGGGGCCGCCTCCGGTTCCTGGCGCGCCAGCTGTCCGCCGGACACCGGAGCTATCCCTCCAAGAGGGGAATGCTGCGTTGTCTCGGCGCGATTACACCGCCGCAGAACAGTCGGCCCGTGAGGTGCTGACGGGCAGTCGCACCTCTCCCAGGGCCTATGACGCTCAGTTCTTGCTGGCCCAGGCGCTGATGGGCCAGCACCAATATTCGCAGGCGGCCATCGCCTATGACGACACCTACAATCGTGCGAGGAAAGGGACGCATGCGCCTGACGCCCTCCTCGGTCTGGCGAATGCCCTTATCGCCATCAACGAAAAGAAAGCCGCGTGCGACTCTCTCACCAAGCTGCGCTCCGAGTACCCGACGCTTCGGCCGGACCAGCGCGACGCAGTGACGGCCTCGGGGCAGCGCGCGGGCTGCCGGTAAGCTGATCTTGTCACTGCCGGTCACGATTGCGGAGTTCGCTGCGTCCATGGCGCCGCTAGGTCCGTTCGGTCCGGCACCACGCTTGGCGGCTGGCGTGTCCGGCGGTCCGGACAGTATGGCGCTTGCGTTGCTCGCGGATCGATGGGCTCGGGACAATGGCGGTTCGCTGCTGGCGCTGGTCGCGGATCATGGGTTGCGACCCGAATCACGCCATGAGGCCGCCCTAGCGGCGGCCCGGCTCACCGCGCGCGGCATTCAAGCCCGGCTATTGCCGATAGATGGCCTTCTACGAGGCCCCGCCTTGGCTGAACGGGCGCGAGTAGCGCGATTTCGGGTGCTCGAGGCGGCCTGCAGGGAAGCAGGTATCCTGCACCTAGTGCTGGGGCATCATGCCGCGGATCAGGCGGAAACCGTGCTGATACGATCGCTGTCCGACAGTGGCCCGATTGGCATGGCCGGAATGCTCCCACTTGTCGAGTTGACCTGGCTCCGCCTGGTGCGCCCACTCCTGGCGTTCCCGCCGGCGCGGCTCCTGGCCACGCTCGCCGCCGAGGGCGTCGAGTGGATTGAAGATCCCTCCAACAAGAGTGCGGCGGCCTTGCGGCCGCGATTGCGCTTGTTGCGCCGCGACCAGGGCGGCATCGGTGCGGCTACGGGTGCTCTGCGCGTGACAGCCACAGCGGCGGCGCAGCACCGCTCCGCACGCGCGATCACAGCCGCTGAAGGACTGGCTGACGAGGTCGTGATACGACCGGAGGGGTTTGCCATCCTCTCAGGTCGGCCGGTGCCGACAGACGTCCTTGCTGCATTGTTGCAGTCCCTGTCGGGCGCGGCCTACCCCCCGCCTTCGCGGCGGGTCACCACCCTCGCCGCGGCACCGGGGCCAGCAACGTTGGCGGGAGTGCGGCTGTTGCCGGCGGGTCGACTGGGGCCAGGGTTGCTGGTGGTTCGCGAGGCGGCGGCAATGGCTTCACCGGTTCCGGCGCAGCCCAATACCATTTGGGATGGGCGATTCCGTCTCCGGGGCAACGCCTCTGTGCCGACTGGAGCGATGCTCGGTAGCTTAGGCGAAGACGCCGTCCGGGTCCGGCAACTTTCGCGTCTGCCTTCAGCCGTACTCCGGACTCTCCCTGCCGTCCGTCTAGGTTCTACAGTCCATGCTGTCCCCCACCTGGATTTCCCCGATGCCGAGACGTGTGAGCACCTGTCTCTGCTATTCTGCCCTCTCCGAGCGGCCGCGCCACCGTCGTTTCCGTTTGGGGATGCATGACGGACCGCAACACCCTATGTTGGTGTAAGTCCGTGCGGCAGGTTTACCTTTCGGTGGCATCCGGCCGGCATGGTAGGGTCGCTTGGACGTGAGCAAAAACATATGAGCAACTTCGGCCGCAACTTGGCATTGTGGGTCATCATAGCCCTCCTGCTGGTGGTCCTATTCAACCTCTTCCAGCCTGGCGCGACTCACAACGCGGCCACTCAGGTCGCCTATTCCGACTTCATCAACGAGGTGAACAACGGACGCGTCCGCGACGTCGTGATCCAGGGGCGCACGGTCTCGGGCCAACTCACGGACGGGCGGACGTTCCAGACTTATACTCCCGAGGACGCCTCGCTGGTCGGCCGGCTCACGGACAAGGGCGTGCGGGTTATTGCGAAGCCCGAGGACTCGGACGTCAATCCGCTGCTGCACTACCTTCTCTCATGGTTCCCGATGCTGTTGCTGATCGGGGTCTGGGTATTCTTCATGCGCCAGATGCAGGCGGGCGGTGGCCGGGCGATGGGGTTCGGCAAGTCGCGCGCCCGTATGCTGACCGAGAAGCAGGGACGGGTGACGTTCGATGACGTCGCCGGCATCGACGAAGCGAAGGGCGAACTGCAGGAGATCGTCGAGTTCCTGAAGGACCCGCAGAAATTCCAGCGCCTCGGCGGCAAGATCCCCAAGGGCGTTCTGCTGGTGGGCCCGCCGGGCACCGGCAAGACCTTGCTGGCCCGCGCAATCGCGGGCGAGGCGAACGTGCCGTTCTTCACCATTTCCGGATCCGACTTCGTGGAAATGTTCGTCGGCGTCGGCGCGTCCCGCGTGCGAGACATGTTCGAGCAGGGCAAGAAGAACGCGCCCTGTATCATCTTCATCGACGAGATCGACGCCGTCGGGCGGCATCGTGGCGCCGGCCTGGGCGGCGGCAACGACGAGAGAGAGCAGACGCTGAACCAGATGCTGGTCGAGATGGACGGCTTCGAAAGCAACGAAGGCGTCATCCTGATCGCCGCGACCAACCGCCCCGACGTGCTCGACCCCGCCCTGCTGCGTCCCGGTCGGTTCGACCGCCAGGTCGTGGTGCCCAACCCTGATGTGAACGGGCGCGAGAAGATCCTCCGTGTGCACATGCGTAAGGTACCGCTGGCGTCCGATGTTGACCCCAAGGTGATCGCCCGCGGCACGCCTGGGTTCTCTGGCGCCGATCTCGCCAACCTGGTGAATGAGGCGGCGCTGCTCGCGGCGCGGATCGGCAAGCGCGTGGTGGCGATGGCGGAGTTCGAGGCGGCCAAGGACAAGGTGATGATGGGCACCGAGCGCCGGTCGCTAGTGATGTCCGAGGCTGAGAAGCGGATGACCGCCTACCATGAGGGTGGCCACGCGCTGTGCGCCATGCACGAGCCGGAATGCGATCCGGTGCACAAAGCTACCATCATCCCGCGCGGCCGGGCTCTCGGCCTGGTCATGAGCCTGCCGGAGGGCGATCGCTACTCGAAGAGCAAGTCGAAGCTGCTTGCGGAACTGACGATGGCGATGGGCGGCCGCGCCGCCGAGGAAACGATCTTTGGACCTGACAAGGTGTCGAACGGCGCGGCTGGCGACATCAAGATGGCGACCGATCAGGCGCGGCGGATGATCACCGAATGGGGCATGAGCGACAAACTTGGCATGATCGCCTACGGTGACAACAGCCAGGAAGTATTCCTGGGGCATTCGGTAACGCAGAACAAGAATGTCTCAGAGGCGACGGCGCGCGAAATCGACGCGGAGATCAAGGAAATCATTGATCGCGCCTATGCCAAGGCAAAGCGCATCCTGACGGAGAATATCGAGGAGTTGCACCGCTTGGCGCGTGGCCTGCTGGAGCACGAAACGCTTACGGGCGACGAAATCCGCACCGTTTTGCGTGGCGAGCCAGTGATCCGCAAGGTAGTGGATGAGCCGGCGCCGGAGAGCCGTCGGGCGTCGGTGCCAACTGCTGGTCGACCCGTGGCACCGTCCCCACCAGCGGGCGGCTTGGGACCAGCGCCGCAGCCGGGCTGAGGCTGCCGGGGCGATTCCCGGCACCGTCCCGTCTTGGGCCTTCCATGTTCATCACTTAAGACAAAATCCCTGTCGCGGCCGCGATCCTCTGTGGCCGTAACGGCCAAGAAACGGTGTAAGTCTTAATAGTTTCTGGTATATGCTTTAGCTGGATCTGCAAACTCCTTCCCACCTAAGGGGTATCGCGTGTGACATCCCGGCTGGTCCATATGTCAGAGGCATTATGACACCCAAGAGGCAGTTGTTCGGCACCGACGGGATCCGCGGCACCGCAAATACGGATCCGATGACGCCCGAGACCGCGCTGCGGCTTGGCCAGGCTGCTGGCTTGCTGTTCACGCGTGGCAGCCATCGGCACCTTGTGGTTATCGGCAAGGACACGCGCCTTTCCGGCTACATGTTGGAGCCTGCGCTCACGGCTGGCTTTATCGGTGCGGGCATGGACGTGAGGCTGGTGGGACCGTTGCCGACCCCGGCGATCGCGATGCTGACACGAAGCCTTCGGGCGGACCTCGGCGTGATGATCTCGGCGTCGCATAATCCGTTCGAAGACAACGGGATCAAACTGTTCGGCCCGGATGGCTTCAAGCTCAGCGATGAAACGGAAGCCGAGATCGAGGCCTGTATGGCGAGCGACATGCGCTCACGCATGGCCGCGCCCGCATCCCTCGGTCGTGCCGCAAGGCTGGATGACGCTGGTGGTCGCTATATCGAGGCAGCCAAAGGCAGCTTCCCCCGTGGATTGCGGCTCAATGATCTGAAGATCGTGGTGGACTGCGCGCACGGTGCAGCCTACCGCGTGGCGCCGACGGTGCTGTGGGAACTGGGCGCCACCGTCATACCTCTGGGCGTGTCACCGGATGGGTTCAACATCAATCGCGGCTGCGGTTCAACGGTGCCGGGCCATCTCTGCGAACAGGTCGTCGAGCATGGCGCGGACCTGGGAATTGCGCTTGATGGCGATGCCGACCGCCTGCTTATGGCGGATGAACGCGGTGAGTTGATCGACGGCGATCAGATTCTGGCGCTGATCGCTCAATCGTGGGCAACCTGTGGCCGGCTCAAAGCGGAAGGGCTCGTCGCCACGGTGATGTCCAACCTCGGCCTAGAGCGCTTTCTGCAGGCCAAGGGATTGGCCCTGCATCGCACCAGGGTCGGCGATCGCTACGTTGCTGCGCGCATGCGCGAACTTGGAATGAACCTTGGCGGCGAGCAATCCGGTCACGTGATCCTGTCCGACTTTGCCACCACAGGCGATGGACTGCTTGCGGCGCTTCAGGTGTTGGCTGTCATCGTCCAGCAGAATCGCTCAGCGCGCGAAGTCTGCCGGATGTTCACACCACTGCCGCAGTTACTTAAGAATGTGCGCTTTGCTGGCCCCTCTCCGCTGCGCAACACGAGTATCAAGCATGCCATCGCTGAAGCTGAATCAGCACTGAACGGAGCAGGCCGACTGCTGATCCGCGAGAGTGGCACCGAGCCGCTGATCCGTGTGATGGCGGAAGGCGAGGACGAGGCGTTGATCGGCCGCATGGTGGACGAACTATGCGCGGCCATCGCCGCAGCGACATAGGATCACGTGGCATCCTTCAAAAGGTCCGTCACGACCCGTTCCAGATGACGTAGCGTGTTGCACACTGTAACGACATTGCAGTAGGGCGCATAGCGGAACATATCTGAGTCACCGGTGCCCCAGGCGGCGCGGAATTCCGGATTCAGCCAGATGATACGCTTCGACCGCTGCGACAGGCGTTGCACAATGTCGGTGCGAGGATCAGTCCGGTTGCCGCGTGCATCACCGAGAATGATGATCGTCGTCTTGCTGCTGACGTAACGCTCCCATCCATCCTCGAAATCCGCCAGCGAGTTGCCGTAATTCGACGATCCGAAACCGATCGCCTGCATAATCTTGGCGATTGCTCCTTCGATTGGCTCGGCCTCAAGAATGTCACTCACCTCGATCAGACTGCCGGCGAAGGCGAATGAGCGGATATCCTTCAATGCCTCGTTCAGTGCATAAAGGAACATCAGCAGGAACTGCGCCATTGCTGCGACCGAACCGGATACATCGCACAGCACCATGACCCTTGGCTTTTCGATGCGCTTCTGCTTCCAGACCGTGACGAACGGTATGCCACCCCATCCCATGTTCTTACGGAGAGTACGCCGCACATCGAGGTGGCCCCGGAGACGCCGCCGCCGCGTCTTGGCATAGCGCGTGGCAAGCCGCTTTGCCATCGCACGCACCAATGCGCGCATCCTTTCGAGATCTCTCCGCTCCAGGTTGGTAAGCCGTGCGGACTTCAGCAGTTCCTCGCGAAACTTTTCCGTTTCGCCGCGAGCAAACAGCAGCAAATTGCGCTCCACCAGGTCGCGCGCCTGGTCACGCAGTGCCCCGATGCGGTTCTCCAGATGATCCGCAGTCGCCTGATCGCCGTCCTTGCGAAGCGCCTCCATATCCCGCTCTGCCTGGCGAAGTCCCATGCGATCCAGAATCCGCCGCGCATAGAGATTGCGCTGGGTGAAGAACCGAATGTTCTGGATACCAGAATCCCGGGCGGCCTCTTCCATCGATGCGGCCAGCGCAGCGCGGTCATCGTCCATCAGCATCTGCGCGAGTGAGCGCCCCGCGCCACCGCCAAGACCGTCGCCACCGAACCCACCCTGCGTGACGCGAACCTCGGCGGCGGTATCTGTCGCATCGTTGCGAGTGAGGTCGTCACGCCGGAAATAGAGGTCGAAGCACTCATCGAACAGGTATTTTTCGTCCGGCGTCTTCGCCAGTACCAAGGACAGAGAATCCTTGAGCACGGTGCGATCGCCGTAGCCCACCAGCTGCAGGGCTCGCGCGGCGTCGATCCCTTCTGCCGCGGAGACACGGATGCCTGCGCTGCGGGCAGCCTGCAGGAACTGCCGCAGTGGCTCGGAAGCAGGCGCTTCGCTCATATTGGCAGACCGGCCTCCTGCTTCGCCTTCTGCGTCAACGTGGCGATCTGCTTATTCGCCACTTCGATGTCCGCCTCGAACTTCAACAGTACATTCAACGTCTCTTGCACGAGTTCGGAGTCCAAAGAGGCCGTATGCAGCAATACCAAAACACGCGCCCAGTCTATTGTCTCACTGACCGATGGCGCCTTCTTCAGGTCCAGCGAGCGCAGCTGCTGCACGAATGCGACCAGTTCGCGCCGCAGATGCGTCTCGATCCCCGGCACGCGTGCCTGGATGATCCTCCCTTCCAGCTTCGCATCCGGAAAGCCGATATGCAGATGCAGACATCGCCGCTTCAGCGCATCGCCAAGATCGCGTGTGCTGTTGGAAGTCAGCAGGACCGATGGGCGTCCTGATCGCGTGGATGCTGCCGATCTCCGGTATGGTGACCTGATAGTCTGACAGAATCTCCAGAAGGAACGCCTCAAACTCCTGGTCCGACTTATCGATCTCGTCGATCAGCAGCACCGATCCTCCAGGCTGCTGTAAGGCGCGCAGCAATGGCCGAGGCTCTAGAAACTGCTCTGAGAAGAAAATGTCGCCAAACTCGTGCAACTTGCTGAGAGCGGATGGCAACGTCTCTTCGCCGCCAAGGACATCGCCGATCTTGTCCTTCAGGATCTGGGTATAAAGAAGCTGCTTGCCGTATTTCCACTCATACAGCGCCTTTGCCTCGTCCAGGCCCTCGTAGCACTGCATGCGGATCAGCGGCAGCTCGAGGCACGCCGACACTGATTTCGCCAGTTCGGTTTTGCCGACGCCCGCTGGGCCTTCCACCAAGATCGGCTTCTCCAGGTGCTGGGCGAGATACACCGCGGTGGCGATCTGTCGGCTTGGAATATAGCCGACCGAGGCGAGGCTCTGTTCCACGCCTTCGATTGAGGCGAATTTGCGCGCGGCCGTCCCGGCCGGCGCCACTCCAGCGTCTGGCATACACGTTCCAATCGATAATGCTACCGATGGGTAGCATCCCCGCCGTGATTGCCAAAGGGGGGGTGGCGGCTAAGCTTGCAGCGGCACACAGGGATCGCAGAGCATGGACTTTCATATCAGTGCCGAACAGCGGCAGATGGTCGCCTCGGTGCGCGAGTTGGCGCAATCCGAGTTCAAGCCGAAGGCCGGACGGTGGATGGACGGCACGTTCCCTTGGGAGAACATGAAGCAGCTCGCCTCGCTGGGCGTACTCGGCATGTCGGTGCCCGAGGAGTATGGCGGCCTGGGCCTACCGATCCTCGACACTGCGCTGATCCTCGAGGAGATCGCCAAGGCCTGTTATGTCACGGCAATGGCTGTGCTGGGCGAGGCCGGCGTGCAGACGCGGGTCATCGCCCGTTATGCGCCTGCGGCGATCCGCGAACGCGTTCTGCCCCGCGTCGTGAGCGGGGACTGCATGCTGGCGGTCTGCATGACAGAGCCGCACGCCGGCACCGACGTGGCCAATTATCGCACCAACGCGCGCATCGTGGGCGATCGTGTCATCCTTAAGGGTACCAAGACACTGATCAGCCGAGCGCCCGAGGCCGGCGTGTTCATTGTGTTCACTCGGATTGATGGAAAGCCAGGGCGCGAGGGGATTGGCTGCGTGTTGCTGGAAGCGGGTACCAAGGGGTTCGAGGTCACCGGCACCTATCACACCATGGGTGGCGAGAACCTGTTCGAAATCCAGTTCAACGATTGTGAGCTACCGCTGGAAAATCTGGTGATAAGGGAGGACGGATTTCGCAAGCTACTGACTGCATTCAACACCCAACGTTGCCTCAATCCGAGCATTTCGCTGGGCTTGGCGGAAGGCGCATTCGACGAGGCCGTGAACTACGTGCGGGAGCGAACGGTATTCGGCAAACCGATTTCCGATCATCAGGGTATTCGCTGGAAGCTCGCTGATATGTTCAAGGACATTGAGGCGGCGCGCGGCATTCTCTATCGCGCCTGCCTGACGGCCAATCCGTTTCCTGATCCGTTTATGGCAGCTGCTGCGAAGGTGTTCTGCAACGAGATGTCGCTGCGTGTCACATCCGAGGCTGTGCAACTTCATGGCGGGTTCGGTTTCACGGACGAGTATCCGGTATCGCGGCTCTACCGCGGCGCTCGCTACGGCACGATCGGCGGTGGCACGTCGGAAACGCTGCGCGACCTGATGGGCCGCAAGATCGTCGGCGACCTGGATTTCGATCAGGGCATTCTCGGCCTCGGGAACATTCTGACGTGCTGCTGATTGAAGCAGATGGCAAGGCGTTGCTGGCGGAGCATGGGGTGGCTGTTCCACCCGCCATATTGGCGACCGATCTGACTGTTGGCTCCGGCCGGGACAATGATCTCCGGGCAGCTCAGCCCGGCAAAGGTCCCTGGATGGTGAAGGCACAGGTGCCGGTGGGCGGACGCGGCAAGGCTGGCGGAATCGTGCGCTGCGATGCGCCGCAAGAGGTCGCTGCCACGGTAAAGCGCCTGTTGGGGCGCCGGCTCAAGGGGCACCAGGTGGATACCTGTCTGATTGAGCAGGCAGTAACCGGGGCGGAGCGATATCTCGCCATCATGGTCGATCCCGCAAGCTATGGTCTGCGGGTGATCTATGCCACGCAGGGCGGCGTCGACATCGAGCAGTCGCATGCCACCCAGACCCGGCTCTGTCCGCCGCATCCGGCCAGTGCGGTCGAGGTATTGGCGGACCTGGTTGCCGACGAGGCAGCGGATTGGCGCGACCACATCATCGCAACCGGCCGAAGGCTCACCGACATGCTGCTCCAGCGCGAATTAGCGTTGGCAGAGATCAACCCGCTGTTCGTATCGAATGATGGGTGTGTTGCGGGTGACGCGAAGCTGGTGGTCGATCTGAGTGCAGTCGAGCGTCAGCCGCGCATTGCCGCGTTGCTTGAAGCACGGCCCCAGACCTATGCAGACGCCAACCGCAAGCTGACGGAGGGGTTCGACTACGTCGAGATCGATCCCGAAGGCGAAATCGGACTGGTGACGACCGGCGCTGGACTGTCGATGATGCTCATCGACGAACTCGCGGCGCGCGGCATGAAGCCGTTGAACTTCTGTGACATTCGCACGGGCCAGATGCGCGGCAGTCCGGCGCGCGTTATGCGCGTGCTGGAATGGATCACTGAACGGCCATCATTGCGCGCAGTCCTGGTGAGCGTGTTTGCCGGCATCACGGATCTCGGGGAGTTCGCCGACTTGCTGGCAACAGGCCTCGAACAGACCCCTGCTCTGCAGGTTCCTGTGGTGGCACGTCTTGTGGGACGCGCAGCGGCCGAAGCACGACGGATCCTTGCGGAGCGTCACCCTGAGATGATGGTTACTGAAGATCTCGAAGAGGCCTTGAGCAGTATCGCTGCCATCGCCGAAAAACGACGCGCATGATCGCCTCGCTCTCACGCAATACGCCTGTGATCGTGCAAGGCATCACCGGCCGGATGGGTCGAACGCATGCGGCGCTGATGCGCGCCTATGGCACCAACATCGTTGGTGGCACGTCCAGTCGGACCGATATACAGGAAGCCGCTGGCGTCCCCGTATTTGCGAACTGCCGCGCCGCAGTGTTGGCAACCGGTGCTGTCGTCTCGGTTGCAATGGCGCCGCCGATGGAAACACTGCGCGCCGTCGAGGAGGCGCTCGCCGCCGGTATCCGTCTGATTGTCACGGTCGCCGAAGGCATCCCGCTGCACGATGCGATGAGGATCGGGCGAGCTGTGCGCCGCGCCGGTGCGATCTGGATCGGCGGCTCAACGCCTGGATTGGCGATCCCGGGCGAGATCAAGCTGGGTTTTCTGCCTGACGTCTGCCTTCGCCCTGGTCCGTTCGGCATCATGTCGAAGAGTGGTACGCTGTCCTACGAGTGTGGCTATCGTCTGGTGCAGGCCGGGTTTGGACAAAGCATCTGGGTTGGGGTTGGTGGCGATCAGGTGAAGGGAGTGCGGTTCGCCGATCTGCTACCGTTGTTCTTCGCCGATTCACGCACGCGTGCGATCATTCTGGTGGGCGAAGTCGGCGGCAATGAAGAGGAAGAATGTGCCGCGCTGCTGCAGCGCTTTTCTGGGCGCAAGCCGGTCTATGCACTGATTGCTGGTCGCGAGGCGAAAGAGGGCGTGTCAATGGGCCATGCTGGTGCACTGGTGCTCGGTGAAGCCGGTTCGCTCATTTCCAAGACCCAGCGCCTAACTGCGGCAGGCGCCCGCGTGTTTGGGTCGATCGAACCGTTGATCGAGACCTGCGTGCAGGACCTTACCTGATCTCTCGAACAAACTTTGCCTTGTCGGCTGCGGCAGCAAGCAGGAACGACAGGTCGGTGCCGGTGGACACGTATCGGGCGCCCTGGCCCACATACTCGGCCATCAGATCAGGCCGCGATGCCAATCCACCGACACCGACATGCTTGCCGTGCTTCCGGCAGGCGGCGATAGAGCGCAGATAGGCATCGCGTACGTTCGGGTGGTCGAACTGGCCACTGATGCCCATCTCGTTGCAAAGATCATTGGTGCCCACCAGCATCAGGTCGACGCCATCGACAGCCGCGATCTCTTCCACGTGCTCCAGTGCTGCAACGGTTTCCATCATCACGACAACCATGGTGGCATCATTCATGGCTTGGTTCACTGCAGCGGAAGGGAAGCTGCGGTAGTGATAATGCGGCAGCGCGCCACCTGCTCCGCGTTCGCCCTGCGGCGTGAATTTGGCGAAGCGTACCACCTCGCGCGCTTCCTCGGCCGAGCGAACATGCGGCGCGATCACTCCCATCGCACCGCCGTCCAGCAGGCGGCAAATGAACTCCGGCGAATTGGCTGGCACCCGCACCAGCGGTGTGATTCCGCACTGCATGGCCGAAACGCAGATCTGACAGACGGCATCTATGGACAGCGTGTTGTGCTCAACGTCCACGTAGATGGTATCGAAACCGGCAGTGGCGGCGATACGTGCGATCTCGATTGATCGGCACAACCGAACCGTCATCGACGAGACGACTTCATCCCGACTGAGCTTCTCCTTCACGCGGTTGCGGAGGATGTCATGCAGTTCGTCAGGCATATAAGCCTCCTCGTTCAGAACCGTACCGAGCGGCCAAAGCTTTCAGGCGAGAGCCTGCATCACTCCCATCCGGCTCAATTGCAAAGTGTGCCCTTCACCCAGCCCGGAGGCAAATAACGCGCTGGGCAATCCAAGCGTCGCGGCAGTGGCCGATGCATTGTGTGGCGCACAGCAAGCCCAGCTTGTGAGCCTTGCCGTATTCTTCCGGTCGTTCACGAACTTGTGCCCACACGTTCTGTAGGTGGAGTTGTAACTGACGGAAAAATAAAGTTGCGCACGGAGATCGGTGCACGAATCCCGAGAAGGGCGGGCTTATCGCTCGCCCTCGTTAGAGCCGCCGACCAGGAGCATCTCATGAACGACCAGACGCAGCTCGACCATCCTGCGATCGATCGCCGGGCCCAGGATCCCGCTGGGGATATCGACAGCGACGATCGTTCGAGCCGCCACACAGAGGATATGCACGAGTTGCTGCACGCCTTGCAGGCGATGCGGATTGGTGACTTCTCGGTACGTCTGCCTAGCGACCGGACTGGCCTTGCGGGAAAGATCGCTGATACCTTCAATGAAATCATCGCCGCGAACCAGCGTATGGCCTCAGAACTGGCCCACGTCGGCCAGGTTGTCGGGCGCGAGGGGAAGACGCGCAGCCGGGTCAAATTCGGAGTGCAGTCAGGCGCATGGGCGGCGATGGAGTCATCGGTCAACGACCTGATCGACGACCTGCTCTGGCCGACTGCGGCGGTGACCCACGCCATCACCGCCGTGGCGCAAGGAGACCTGTTGCAGACCGTGCGGCTCGATGTCGATGGCCGACCGCTGCAGGGCGAGTTCCTGCGGCTGGCCACGATCGTCAACACGATGATCAAGCAGCTTTCCGTGTTCACCTCCGAAGTGACTCGCGTGGCACGCGAAGTCGGCACCGATGGAAAACTAGGTGGCCAAGCACAGGTTCGTGAGGTGACGGGGGTGTGGAAGGACCTCACGGAGAGCGTCAATTCGATGGCGTCGAACCTGACGGCACAAGTTCGTAACATCGCCGATGTGACCATCGCGGTTGCCAATGGTGATCTGTCCAAAAAGATTACGGTGGATGTGCGCGGCGAGATCCTGCAGCTCAAGGAAGCCATCAACACGATGGTCGATCAGTTGCGCTCATTCGCATCCGAGGTGACCCGGGTCGCGCGCGAAGTGGGCACGGAAGGCAAATTGGGCGGGCAGGCGGTAGTGCCGGGTGTTGCCGGCACCTGGAAGGATCTCACGGACAGCGTGAATGCGATGTGTGGCAATCTGACCGATCAGGTTCGCAACATCGCCCAGGTGACGACTGCAGTGGCGCGCGGCGATTTGTCTCGCAAGATCACCGTAGATGTGCGTGGCGAAATCCTGGAGCTCAAGGACACCATCAACACGATGGTCGATCAGCTCAATGCGTTCGCCTCGGAGGTAACGCGCGTGGCGCGCGAGGTCGGCACCGACGGCAAACTTGGCGGACAGGCAGTGGTGCCTGGAGTTGGCGGCACCTGGAAAGACCTGACCGACAACGTTAACTCCATGGCCGAGAATCTCACCGCGCAAGTGCGCAACATCGCTGAGGTGGCGACTGCGATTGCAGGTGGTGATCTGTCGAAGAAGATCACTGTCAACGTGTCAGGCGAAATTCTGCAGCTGAAGGAAACCATCAACACGATGGTCGATCAGCTCAACGCCTTTGCCGGCGAAGTGACACGCGTGGCGCGCGAAGTCGGCACCGAAGGTCGACTGGGCGGCCAGGCAAATGTCCTAGGTGTGGCCGGCACTTGGAAGGACCTCACTGAATCAGTGAATTCCATGGCTTCCAACCTAACCGCGCAGGTGCGCAACATCGCCGAGGTCTCCACCGCAATCGCCAACGGGGACTTATCAAAGAAGATCACGGTGAACGTGTCGGGTGAAATTCTCCAGCTGAAGGAGACCATAAATACCATGGTCGATCAGTTGAACCGCTTCGCTGGCGAGGTGACACGGGTGGCGCGAGAAGTCGGCACCGAAGGGCGGCTGGGGGGACAGGCGCAAGTATCGGGCGTTGCCGGTACCTGGAAGGATCTGACCGACAGTGTGAACTCGATGGCGTCCAACCTGACCGGGCAGGTGCGCAATATCGCGGAAGTCGCGACGGCGGTGGCGCAGGGCGATCTCTCGAAAAAGATTACGGTCAACGTGTCGGGTGAGATTCTGCAGCTGAAGGAAACCATCAACACGATGGTCGATCAGCTCAACGCGTTCGCCGGCGAAGTGTCACGCGTGGCGCGCGAGGTCGGCACCGAAGGGAGATTGGGCGGGCAGGCGAACGTGCCAGGCGTCGCCGGCACCTGGAAGGACCTGACCTACAACGTGAATTCAATGGCGTCGAATCTGACAGGCCAGGTGCGCAACATCGCCGAGGTCGCCACGGCGATCGCCAATGGCGATCTGTCGCGCAAGATCACCGTCGATGTGCGCGGCGAAATCCTTCAGCTGAAAGAAACGCTGAACACGATGGTCGATCAGCTGAACCGCTTCGCCGGCGAGGTAACGCGCGTAGCGCGCGAGGTCGGAACAGAAGGCAAGCTGGGTGGTCAAGCGAACGTGCCAGGCGTTGCGGGGACGTGGAAGGACCTTACAGACAGCGTGAATTCGATGGCAGGCAACCTGACCGCACAGGTTCGTAATATCGCTGAGGTGACGACCGCGGTCGCCCGTGGCGATCTGGGGCGCAAGATCACCGTTGATGTGAAGGGCGAAATCCTGGAGCTGAAGAACACCATCAACACGATGGTCGATCAGTTGAACGCGTTCGCCTCAGAGGTGACCCGTGTGGCACGCGAAGTGGGTACCGAAGGTAAGCTCGGTGGCCAAGCAGCGGTGCCGGGCGTTGCCGGAACGTGGAAGGACCTGACCGACAACGTCAATTTCATGGCATCAAACCTTACTGGCCAAGTGCGCAACATCGCCGAAGTGGCCACAGCCATCGCCAGTGGTGATCTGTCGAAGAAGATCACTGTGGACGTGCGCGGCGAGATCCTGCTGCTGAAGGAAACGCTGAACACGATGGTCGATCAGCTCCGATCCTTCGCGGGCGAGGTTACTCGTGTTGCGCGCGAGGTCGGTACCGAAGGTCGGCTCGGAGGCCAGGCCGTGGTGCCCGGAGTTGGCGGCACCTGGAAGGACCTGACGGACAACGTCAACCTGTTGGCGGCCAACCTGTCGACACAAGTCCGCAATATCGCGGAGGTCACTACCGCAGTCGCCCGTGGTGATCTGTCGCGCAAGATCACAGTCGACGTGAAAGGCGAAATCCTGGAGCTGAAGAACACCATCAACACGATGGTTGATCAGCTGAACGCATTTGCCTCCGAGGTGACACGTGTAGCACGCGAGGTGGGCACCGACGGCAAGCTCGGTGGCCAGGCAGCGGTCCCCGGCGTCGCCGGCACCTGGAAGGACCTCACCGACACCGTCAACGTCATGGCCGCCAACCTCACTGAACAGGTGCGCGGTATCGTCAAGGTTGTCACTGCGGTGGCCAACGGCGATCTGAAACAGAACCTGGCCATGGCGTCGAAGGGCGAGGTCGCCGCGCTTGCCGAGACCATCAATAATATGACCAACACCCTTGCCACCTTTGCGGACGAGGTAACCACGGTTGCCCGCGAAGTTGGTGTGGAAGGTCGGTTAGGTGGACAGGCGAACGTGCCCGGTGCGACCGGCACCTGGAAAGACCTGACCGGTAACGTGAATCTTCTCGCTGCAAACCTGACGACTCAGGTGCGCGCCATTGCAGAGGTTGCCACCGCGGTGACCAAGGGTGACCTAACCCGCTCCATCCAGGTCGAGGCACGTGGCGAGGTCGCAGAGCTGAAAGACAACATCAACACTATGATCGGCAACTTGCGACTGACCACCGATCGCAACACCGAGCAGGACTGGCTGAAGACCAATCTCGCACGATTCACCAATATGCTGCAGGGCCAGCGGGACCTGGCCACTGTGGGAAGGATGCTGCTGTCGGAGCTCGCGCCTCTGGTCGAAGCACAGAATGGTGTCATCTACCGGGTCGATCAGGAAGGCACTCCAAGCCTCAAGCTGCTTGCCGCCTACGCCGATGATGTGGCAGCCGGCCACATTGATAACCTGCGGATGGGACAAGGGCTTATCGGCCAATGTGCAGTCGATGGTCGCCGCATGCTGATCACCAGCTTGCCAGTCAATGCAGCACCGATTCGCTCCGGCCTATTCAGGACAACGCCGAACAACGTCGTCGTGCTGCCGGTGTTATACGAAGGTCAGGTGAAGGCGGTGATCGAACTGGGGTCGGTCGGTTCATTTACCGAACTGCAGATTTCGTTTCTTGAACAACTGACTGCCGGTATCGGCATCGTGCTCAATTCGATCGAGGCGACGATGCAGACCGAGGCGTTGCTGGAACAGTCGCAGCAGCTTGCCACCGAGCTGCAGACCCGT
The DNA here is from genome assembly GCA_963850535.1 of uncultured Alphaproteobacteria bacterium. Lineage (GTDB taxonomy): Bacteria > Pseudomonadota > Alphaproteobacteria > Acetobacterales > Acetobacteraceae > JAMXLO01. The sequence goes on from CAWKMC010000010.1 coordinate 446,644, forward strand.
CAGCGCGAGCTGCAACAAACGAATGAGCAGTTGGAACAGAAGGCACAGCAGCTGGCAGAGCAGAATGTCGAAGTGGAGCGCAAGAACCAGGAAATCGAGCAGGCACGCCGCGCGTTGGAGGAGCAGGCGGCTGAACTGGCCCTGACGTCAAAGTACAAGTCCGAGTTCTTGGCAAATATGTCGCACGAGTTGCGCACACCGCTGAACTCCATTCTCATCTTAGGGCAACAGCTTGCTGATAATCCAGACGGCAATCTGACGGCACGCCAGACCGAATTTGCACGCACTATTCACGGGGCTGGTACCGACCTGCTGAACCTGATCAGCGACATCCTGGATCTGTCGAAGATCGAGTCAGGCACAATGTCGGTAGACGCGGAGGAACTTCTCGTCCTGGGTCTGCAAGATACTGTGACGCGGCCGTTCCGGCATGAGGCAGAAAGCCGCAACCTTTCGTTCAACATCCAGGTCGATCCTACGTTGCGAGCAATCACAACTGACAATAAGCGACTGCAGCAAGTGCTGAAGAACCTGCTGTCCAATGCGTTCAAATTCACTGAGCAAGGTGGTGTCCAGCTGAGTATCAACGCGGTCACCGACGGCTGGACAGTGGGACACCCGGTGCTCGACCATGCGCCGACTGTGGTAGCCTTCGAGGTAAGCGATACCGGTATTGGCATTCCTCCCGAAAAGCAACGCTTCATCTTCGAAGCGTTCCAGCAGGCCGATGCCTCTACCAGCCGCAAGTACGGGGGCACTGGGTTGGGCCTTGCTATCAGCCGTGAACTTTCCAACCTGCTCGGCGGCGAGATCCAGTTGCGCAGCAAGCCAGGTGTCGGCAGTACGTTCACGCTGTACCTGCCGCTGGTCTATATCGGTGCCGCAATCACGAACCGTGGTGGTAGTGTCCAGCCTGCCGCTCGCGTGGAGACGGCATTGCCGACGCCGGTACGGCTGATCGAGCGTCCACTGGAACCGGTTATGGACGACCGTCATGCGATCGAGCAGGGTGACACGGTGCTGCTGATCGTGGAAGATGATCCGCACTACGCGCGCGTTCTGGTCGATCTGGCGCACGATCACGGCCTGAAGGTGTTGGTGGCCATGCGGGGGGCAGATGCGCTGACGCTTGCACGTGAGTATCAGCCGACAGCGGTGTCGCTGGACGTCTTCCTGCCCGATATGTTGGGTTGGACAGTACTGAGCCAATTGAAGCAGAACCCGGCGACGCGTCACATCCCGGTGCAAATCGTGACGCTGGATGAGGATCGCCAGCACGGTCTGGCGCGTGGCGCCTTCTCGTTCATGACCAAACCGACCACCACCGAAGGTCTGCAAGAGGCGCTCGGGAAGATAACCGATTACGTGAAGCCGCGCCGTAAGAAGCTGCTGATCGTGGAGGACAACGCAGCTGAACGTCTATCGATTACTGAACTGCTGGGGCACGATGACATAGACATCGTCTCGGTGGAAACGGGGGGGGAGGCGATCGCCAAATTGCGTGAGATGCCGGCTGATTGTGTGGTGCTCGACCTCCGACTGCCCGATATGTCCGGCTTCGAGGTTTTGGAGCGTATTCGTGACGACGATGACCTTGCCAATGTGCCTGTCGTCGTATTCACAGGTCGTGAGCTGTCAACAGACGAAGATGCAAGGCTCCACACCATGGCTCGGAGTGTGGTCGTCAAAGGCGTCGAGTCGCCCGAGCGTCTGCTCGACGAGACGGCGCTGTTCCTGCATCGCGTGGTGTCTGATCTGCCGAGCGAGAAGCAGCGGATGCTGGAACAGCTGCACAGCTCTGATGACAGCCTGTTCGGGCAAAAGGTGCTTCTGGTCGATGACGATGCCCGCAACATCTTTGCGCTCAGCTCGGTGCTGGAGCGGCGTGGCATGGACGTGCTGACGGCGACCACCGGCAGCGAGGCAGTCCAGATTCTGGAATCCACCCCGGGTGTCGCCATTGTGCTGATGGACATCATGATGCCCGAGATGGATGGCTACGAAACAATGGAGGTCATTCGCGCCAATCCGGCGTTCCGTCGTTTGCCGATCATAGCGTTGACCGCCAAGGCCATGAAGGGCGACCGAGAGAAGTGCCTGGAAGCGGGCGCTTCGGATTATCTTGCCAAGCCGGTGAACGTCGAGCAGCTGCTGTCGGCGCTCCGGATCTGGCTTCATCGCTGAAGGAACGCTGAGGTGAGCCCGGGCGATAAAGTCAACATCCTGCTGGTCGACGACCAGCCGGCCAAGCTCATGAGCTACGAGGTCATACTCTCCGATCTTGGCGAGAACCTCATAAAGGCCAATTCGGCCAATGAAGCGCTCGCCCAGCTTTTGCGCCAAGAGATCGCCGTGGTGCTGGTCGATGTCGTGATGCCGGACCTCGATGGCTTCGAGCTGGCGGCGATGATCCGGGAACACCCGCGCTTCCGACTTACGGCCATCATCTTCGTCTCGGCAATTCAGATGAGCGAGCTGGATCTGCTGCGTGGTTACGAAGCGGGTGCTGTCGATTACCTTCCAGTGCCAGTCGTCCCGGAGCTGTTGCGGGCCAAGGTGCGGGTGTTCGCTGATCTCTACCGGAAGACCCGACAACTGGAACAACTGAACCTCGACCTCGAAGGTCGGGTCGCGGAACGCACCGCCGAGTTGGCTCGCGCCAATGCGGAGTTGGAGCAGCGCGTCGAAGAGCGCACGCGTGAGCGCGAAGCTGCGCTGGCGCAAGTGCACGAGATGCAGAAACAGGAGAGTATAGGCCAACTCACCGGTGGAGTTGCGCACGACTTCAACAACTTGCTTATGGTAATCCTGGGTAACTTGCAACTATTGCGCAAACGCTTGCCGGAGGATCCGCGGCTGCACCGGCTGGTCGATGGCGCCATGCAGGGTGCTGATCGAGGCGCAACACTGACCAAGCGTATGCTTGCTTTCGCTCGCCGCCAGGAGCTGAAACCTGAGACGGTTGATGTACCCACCCTTATCGACGGGATGGGCGAGATGCTGCGGCGAACTCTGGGTTCAACGATCCAGATCGTCACTGCATATCGACCGCAGCTGCCAGCGGCCCGGGTCGATCCGAACCAGCTTGAGCTTGCGCTTTTGAACCTGGCTTTGAACGCGCGGGACGCCATGCCGTTTGGCGGTCGATTGGCTATCGGCGGCAGCTGTATTTCCGCCGGGCCGGATGCCCCAAGGGAACTGGCGCCAGGCCAATACGTCTGCCTGACGGTATCTGATACGGGCGTTGGTATGGACGAGGCGACGCTAAGGCGGGCTGCGGAGCCGTTCTTCACCACAAAAGGAGCTGGCAAAGGCACTGGCCTTGGACTTTCCATGGTGCATGGTGTCGCGGCGCAGTCGGGCGGCGCGATGCGTATAACCAGTAAGCCAGGGGATGGCACGATTGTGGAACTGTGGCTCCCGGTGTCTGAGGCAACGGAACAGACCAATGCCGGCCCCGGGACGGTGATCACCGGCGCTCTCGGCCGCCCGTGCCGCGTTCTGGTGGTTGACGACGATCCGCTTGTGGTCGCGAGCACAGCGGCAATGCTGGAGGATCTCGGGCATATTGTGTTCGAAGCCCTGTCTGGTGCGCGAGCCCTCGATTTGCTGAACCTTGGGACCAATGTCGATGTGATTGTTACCGATCATGCAATGCCCGGCATGACCGGTACCGAACTCGCATCGCAAATCAGGCAGCTCCTGCCTGACCTGCCAATCATCCTGGCCAGTGGCTACGCAGAACTGCCGAACGCAGAAGATCCACGGCTGCTCCGGCTGTCAAAGCCATTCCTGCAAGACGAATTGGCGACGCAGATTGCCAGGGCGGTCCGCGGCGCGCATTCCAATGTTATCTCACTGGATGCCGCACGCCGCGCCTGAATACTCTAGCCAAGACCGGGCGCATTGGTCAGACTGCGGAAGCAATGGAAACGTCCTTCGATCTTCTGGGCAACGCTGTAGTCTCCGGAGTGTTGCTCGGCGGCTTCTACGCTGCCGTGACGATCGGCGTGTCGATTTCGTTCGGCATGCTGGATATTGTGAACATCGCGCATCCAGCCTTCATCATTCTGGGCTCCTACATCGCCTACATCGCCAATGCGACGTTCGGCATGGACCCGATCCTTGCCGCGGTCATCGCACTGCCAGCGTTCTATCTGCTTGGTGTAGCAGTCTATCAGGTCTACTACCTTGCCTTTGAACGACGCGGCGATGAGGCATTGCGTGGCCTGGCCTTCTTCTTTGGCCTATTGTTTATCACGGAAGTCATCCTCGTATTGGTGTTCGGTGTCGATTACCGCCTGGTCGAGGCACCGTATATCGGTCCCACCCTGCATATCGGCGCGGTTGACCTGCCGCTTCGCCTGCTGATCCCTTGTCTGGTTGCATTGGCGATGGTGGGCGGACTGCAGGTGTTCCTGTCGCGCACTTTCTTGGGACGCGCGATCCAGGCCGTCGCGCAAGATCAGTTGGCTTTGCGGTTAATGGCAGCAAACCCGGTACGCATCAAGCGCATTGCATTCGGGTTATCGATCGCTACCGCATCGCTCGCCGGCGCCGTGTTGATCGTGATCCAGCCAGTAGAACCCTCAATCGGTCGCGACTATATTGGGCGGGTATTCGCGATCTGCGTCCTGGGTGGCATGGGCAGCTTCGCCGGCACACTGGTCGCAGCGATGACCTTGGGTATCGTCGAGAACCTAACAGCGACGTTCTACGGCCCGTCTTGGGCACCTGCGGTGGCATTTGGCTTCTTGCTGATCACGCTGGCGGTACACCCCGCCGGCATCTTTGGCCGCTGACCACGTGAACGGTGGAAAATTCGTTCTCCTGCTGATTCTGACGGGCGCCGCGGCGTTTGGGGCCGCCTGGCTGATCGGCAACGCCTATCTGTTCTTTGCCGGTTACGTGGTGCTGCAGTACATCGCCCTGGCGACGGCATGGAATATCCTCGGTGGCTACACCGGGTACGTGAACTTCGGCACAGCGGCATTTTTCGCCCTGGGTGCCTACACTACGGTGGCGCTCCATAAGCTGACCGCCCTGCCAATCCCAATCATGATGTTGGCCGGTGGGCTGGTCTCCGGCCTCGTTGGTCTCGGCACCGGCTATCTAACTTTGCGACTGCGGGGCGCGTTCTTCTCCATTGCAACGCTGGCTTTGGCGGTGGTGGTCCAGACCCTGATTACCAACTGGAACTTTGTGGGTGGCTCGCGCGGCGCCTACATCGTACGGCCGCCGACGGTGCCGCTGTTGGGCATCGACTATATCCAATATCTTTTTCTGGTCATGCTGGAACTCGTGGTGATTGTTCTGGCGACGGCGCGGACGATCGAGCGCTCTCGCCTGGGGTACGGCTTCGCCACCATCCGTGATGATGAGACAGCAGCGGAAGCTTCAGGCGTACCAACGCTGCGACTGAAATTGCTGGCAACCACAATGTCGGGCGCGTTCATGGGCATGGCGGGTGCCCCGCTGCCTTACTACGTCACCTACCTCGACCCGGCATCCGGTTTCAGCCTCGCCTATGCGGTCAACGGCGTGGCAATGCCGTTGGTAGGAGGCACATCGACCTGGCTCGGTCCGGTGATTGGTGCAATCCTTCTGGGCACCCTGCAACAGGTTGCAACTGTAACCATATCTTCGGCGCTCAACTTGCTGATCGTTGGTCTGATGCTGGTGGCATTCGTCATCATCGCGCCTAGCGGCATCCTCGGCCTGCTGCACGATGCGCGCGAGCGCCTACGCCGGCTCTTCGCTGGCAGGTCTTGAGTATGACAGCCGATACACTGCTCCAGGTGTCCGGGTTGGGCAAAAGATTTGGCGGTTTCGTGGCCCTGGAGTCGATCGAACTGGCAGTTGCCGAGAGGGAGCGCGTGGGTCTCATTGGACCCAATGGTTCCGGCAAGAGCACACTGGTCAACTGCATGTGCGGCACGCTGCGCCACGAGATGGGGAGCGTCCGCTTTGCCGGCCAGATACTGGACGGGCTGTCCGCGCATGAACGCACCCGCCTGGGTCTGGCGCGCAGTTTCCAACTGCCGCGGCCATTCAATACCCTTTCGCTCGCCGATAACCTGCGGGTACCGCTGCTCTACAGCGGCCGCCACGGCGCACAACCGATCGACGCACGATGCATCGAGTTGCTGCACATGGTCGGACTGGCGAACAAGTCCGATCGTCTGCCACGCGATCTGACGCAGATCGAGATGCGCAAGCTGGAACTCGCACGTGCCATGGCCGCGGACCCGCGCCTGCTGATTGCCGATGAAGCGATGGCCGGACTCTCGCATGCCGAAGTGGACGACATTCTGTCGCTGCTGATCCGGCTCAATGAGCAGGGGGTTACGGTCATCCTGATCGAGCACATCATGCGCGCAGTCATGCATTTCTCGCAGCGCCTTGTCGTGCTGGTCGCAGGTCGCAAGATTGCCGATGGCGATCCGACCGAGGTGGTGCGCGACCCCGATGTCGTGCGGGCCTATCTTGGCGAGTAGCCTCAGGATCTCAGGCCTCGACGCCGGCTATGGCTCGGTCAGGGTGCTGCATGATGTTTCCCTGACCGTTGGGGCCGGTGAGACGGTGGCCCTCCTTGGCACCAACGGCAACGGCAAGAGCACGCTGCTCAAATGCGTCATGGGAATTGTGCGGCCATCAGGCGGCAACGTCATTGCCGAGATCGACGGCACACGACATGAACTGATCGGACGCTCCACCGAGGCGATCGTTGAGCTTGGAATTGCCTTCGTTCCGGAGGGGCGACGACTGTTTCCCAAGCTCTCGGTCACCGAGAACCTGCTGTTGGGCGCGTTCCGCCGGCCGGCTCGTGCCAGTATCTCGCGCAACCTCGAGTTCTGCTTCGAAACCTTCCCGCGGCTAAGGGAGCGCCGCCGGCAACTCGCGGGCAGTATGAGCGGCGGAGAGCAGCAGATGCTCGCGCTTGCACGTGCGCTGATGTCGGCACCCCGTATCCTGCTCATCGACGAGCCGTCTGTCGGGCTGGCGCCGCTGCTGGTTGCGCGGACGATCGACAAGATCAAGGAGTTGAAGGAGAGCTACCAGCTCACAGTGCTGATGGCAGAGCAGAATTTTACCCAGGCCGTTCGGATCGCCGATCGGGGCTACGTTATTGTGCACGGGCGAATCGAATTCACCGGGAACTCCGCCACGGAGCTGAATGACAACGAGCTGATCCGGCAATTCTACCTGGGCGGCTGACCCGTGGGATTTCCAACATTTAAGCAAGCCAGTCTGTCCAACCCGCCCGGTCTGAGCTAAGCGGGGCCGAATGCGATCGGACGAGCAAAGCAAGGCGGCTGCGCACGCGTGGCTGCGGGGCGAGCAGCGTGCCGGCAACCGCGCAGCCCGGCCAGTTGTGGCGCTTGGACTACTCGGCATCGCCATGGCGGTAGGCCAGGCTTGGTGTGCGGCGAGCCTGCTCGCCGGCGCCCTGACCAATCGCCCGGATAACCCACTTCCGCTGCTTGCCGGCTTTGGGACTTTGGCTCTGCTTCGGGCCGGCATTGTGGCCGTCAATGATGGGGCTGCCTTCAACCTCGGCGCTGTGGCACGGCGGCGGCTCCGAACGGATGCACTCTCTCGCTTACTCCATGCCGGGCCTGCGCTGCTCCGAGCGCAGCATACCGGGGAGCTCACAACGACGGTGGTGGAACGTATCGAGGCGCTGGAAGGCCTTTATGCCCGCTGGCTGCCTGCTGCCGCACTTGCCATCGCCGGTCCCGCCCTGGTTGCGATAGCGGCGCTCCTGGCCAGCCCGATTTCTGCTCTCGTCATGCTGCTCTGTGGCTTGCTGGTGCCAGCGGCCATGGCATTCGCGGGCATCGGGGCCGCCGCAGCCTCGCGGAGTCAGTTTCTCGCTTTGGCCCGCTTGCAGGCGCGTTTCCTCGACCGGGTCCGGGGCATTGCCACGATCGTGCTGTACGGCCAGGCCGAAGCGGAAGCGACCTCACTTGCCGCCGCCGCCGATGAACTGCGCCGACGGACGATGCGCGTGCTCCGCGTTGCCTTCCTGTCCTCTGCTGCACTCGATCTCGCGGCAGCGGCAGCGTTCGTTTTGCTCGTCCTGCATATGGCCGAGCAGTTGCTCGCAGGGCGCCTTGCACATCCTGCCGTCGCACTGTTCGTGCTCCTGCTGGTTCCTGAATTCTTCGCTCCGCTGCGTGCGTTTGCCACGGCCTATCAGGATCGCTTGCACGCAAGCGGCGCCGCTGACGCGTTGGCAGAGCTGCCGCCATTGCCCGCGACGGCGCCACCGCGCGATGTCCGGACAGTGGCCGCCCGCGGCATAGCGGTGGCGTTCGAGAACGTCCATTTCGCCTGGGATCCCGCGCGTGGTCCGGCGCTGAATGGATTGTCATTTCGCGTGCCGGCAGGTGAGACCATGGTTCTGGCGGGCCCCTCGGGCGCGGGCAAGTCCACCGTCATCGAGATGCTCCTGGGCTTCATACGACCGGATCGTGGACGGGTGACGATCAACGGCGCCGACATCGCCGATCTTGTGCCGCAGGCGCTGGCGCGGCTGACCGGTTGGATCGGTCAGCGGCCTCTACTGTTCGCGGGCACGATACGCGACAACATCCGTTTCGCGCGTCCCGAGGCGACCGAAGAGGAAATAGAGACCTCGGCAGAGAACGCGCGCGTCAAGGAATTCGCTGCCGCTCTACCCGATGGGCTCGACACCATCGTGGGTGAAGGCGGGTACGGACTGTCTGGTGGTCAGGCGCAGCGCGTGGCCATCGCCCGCGCCTTCCTGAAGAACGCCCCACTTCTGCTGCTCGACGAGCCGACTGCACATCTCGATCCGGCAACCGAAGCCGAGGTGCTGGATAGTCTTCGCCGCCTGGCGCTGGGTCGCACCGTGATCCTGGCCAGCCACTCCTCGGCTGCGCATGGCTTTGCCGGCCGCAGGCTCGATATCCGCGATGGCCAGGCCATTGCGGCGCGTGGCGCGGCATGAGCGACGTTCTGCGCATCCTCGGGCTATGGCGCGGCCGTGCAATCTGGCTCGTCGCCGGGATCCTCGTATCACTTGCCGCATTGCTCGCTGGCATCGGCATGATGGCATTGGGTGGCACGATGGTCGCTCTGGCAGTCGCGACCGGGGTCCTGGTTGCCCCAATGGCGCTCCGCGTATTCGGCATGGCGCGTGTGCTGCTGCGCTACTTCGAGCGCTTGTTGACGCACGACGCCACCTTCCGCGCGCTGGCGGACCTCAGAATATGGTTCTTTCGCGGGATCGCGCGCAGCACGGCGGGTGGTCTGGGCTTCCGTCAGGCGGGCGACGTTCTCTCCCGCTTGGTTGCCGATATCGAATTTCTCGATGGGATCTACCTGCGCATCCTCGTGCCGCTCATCGGGGCCGTGCTGCTGTTGCCCGTCATCGTCGTACAAATCGGAGTTTACAGTATTCCATTGGCCATCGGCGTCGGGCTTCTGTTCGCCGTTGCCGCGTTCGTCATGCCGTGGATCGGTGCGCGGATCGCGACGCAAACCGGTATAGCCCTGGCGGACGCAACAGGAGCCTTGCGAATCGCGGCACTCGATGCGCTGACGGGATTGCGTGAGGTTCGCGCTTTCGGTGCCGAAGGTCGGATGCTAGCAACGGTCCAGGCACGCGAGGCGACGTTGTTGGCAGCTCAACGTGAGCTTGCCAGCAAATCATCAGTTGCCAATGCAGCCGCGCTGTTGTGCGGCCAGGGTGCGCTCCTCCTGGTTTTGATCACGGCGGGTGTGCAGCCGGTGGCATCGGTGATCGCTCTGTTTCTACTCGTTGCTGCGTTCGAGGCCACCGGTGGTCTGCCCCGCGCCGGCGTCCTCGCTGGTCATGCTGCGGCAGCAGCGCACCGCGTGCTAGAGGCTGCCGAGGCCCCAGTGCCAGTACCCGATCCAGCGCACGTGGCCACGGTTCCTGCCGGATCTGCATTACGCTTTGAGACTGTGCACTTCCGCTGGCTGCCTGAGCGCCCACTCGTATTCGATGGACTGAGCCTCGAAGTGCCGCAAGGAGCACGCGTCGCCTTGTTGGGAGCATCGGGCGCTGGCAAATCGTCGCTCGCCGCGCTGGCATTGAAGGTGGCTGCGCCGCAGCAGGGCAGGGTGCTGATTGGCAATGTCGATCTGTCATCGCTTGCGGCAGCGGATGTCCGGCGGCAAATCGCGTGGCTCTCGCAGGCGACGCATCTGTTCGATGATACGATCCGCGCAAACCTGCTGCTGGCCCGACCAGATGCAGATAGCAATGCGCTATGGGCGGCGCTGGACGCGGCGCGAATTGGCGAGATGGTGCGCGCCTTGCCCAACGGACTGGACACCTGGGTGGGGGAGGGTGGTGCCCGGTTCTCTGGGGGCCAGGCGCGACGGTTGGTCTTGGCGCGCGCCCTGCTGTCGCCGGCACCGATTCTGATCCTGGACGAACCCTGCGCCGGGCTGGATGCCGAGACCGAGCGTGCGTTTCTGAGCACACTGAACGACGTCGCCGAGGGGAGAAGCGTTATTCTGATCACGCATCGACTTACTGGCGTAGAAAGGCTTGATCGTATCTGGCGCCTCGCGGCCGGCAAGGCGGTGGCGGCGGCCGGATGAGGTCGTGGCCCACCATCCGTCGCCGCGCGTTCGCCGAAGTTCGCAAGTACGGTTGACGGCGGGTTAACCGCCCGGCAGGAAAATGCTGCTCTCGCCCAAGAAGGGAATTGGCAATGCACCGCCTCGGACTGGCGTTCCTGCTTTTGATCGCTGCGGCCGGAACGCTGCGCGCGGCCGATCCGCCAACTCAGAGATTTGTCGTGTTCTTTCAGGAGTGGTCAGCCGCGCTCGATGACTCGGCGCAATCGGTGATCAGTCAGGCAGCCGACTGGGTGAAGGCGCACCCGGCATACGTCGCGCATGTGAACGGGTTCGCCAGCACTGTCGGCAGCCGGCAGGCGAACATTTTGTTGGCTGACCTGCGCGCGCAGATCGTCGTGGATCAAATGGTTTCGGATGGTCTTGCTGCAATGCGCATCAAACAGCGCGGCCATGGGCCTGTGCCGTTTGCCTTGACCGCACAAGAAAGTCGCCGCGTGGAGATCAGCGTCGACCGACGCTGAAGTCATGCTGCAATCGCTGCTGCAGGCCGACGGATGGGATGATCCAGCTTCCGTCTTGCGCCGCGTATTTGGTTTCCCGGGATTCCGCGGCCAGCAGGAAGAGGTAGTTCGTCATGTGGTGGCCGGCGGCGACGCGCTGGTGCTCGCGCCCACGGGCGGGGGCAAGAGCATCTGCTTCCAGGTCCCCGCGTTGTGCCGGCCGGGCACCGCAGTGGTGATCTCGCCGCTGATCGCGCTTATGGACGACCAGGTGGCAGCGCTGCGCCAACTCGGCGTAGCGGCCGGCGCACTGCATTCCGATCTGGACCTCGCAGAAGCGCGCAGTGTGATGCGTGATCTGGTCGAGCAGCAGCTTGATCTGCTCTACATCTCGCCGGAACGGCTGCTGGCGAACGGCATGTTGGAACGGCTGTCGCGATTGCGGCTGGCGCTGTTTGCCATCGATGAAGCGCATTGTGTCTCTCATTGGGGACACGAGTTCCGCCCGGAATATCGCGGGCTGGCGTGCCTCGCGGATCAGTTCCCCGCAGTCCCGCGCTTGGCGCTGACGGCCACTGCGGATCCGCGCACTCGGGTCGACATTCTGCGTTCGCTGAAAATGCCGGCCGCGCAGACGTTCATCGCCAGTTTCCACCGGCCCAATCTCCATATTGGCGCAGCGCCAAAGGTCAGCGAAACGGCGCAGCTTCTCGATCTGCTCACTCGCCACACCGGCGTTTGCGGCATCGTCTATTGCGGCACGCGTGCAAAAACCGAGCGCGTGGCGGCGCGGCTCGCGGCTAAAGGGATTCCGGCGCTTGCCTTTCATGCCGGCCTGGAGGCGGAGACGAAGCGCGGCGCACTGGCACGATTTCGTTCGGGCGAACCGGTTGTCGTGGTGGCGACGATCGCATTTGGTATGGGCATCGACCGACCCGATGTGCGCTTCGTCGTGCATCTCGACATGCCGGATAGCCCCGAAGCCTACTATCAGCAGATCGGCCGTGTGGGACGTGATGGCGATCCCGCCGAAACGCTGCTGCTCTACGGCGGGCAGGACATCGCGCAGGCGCGCCACTGGCTGGCGCAATCTGCCGCGCCTGAAAGCCAACGGCGCGTCATGCGCACCAAGCTCGAGGAGATGATCGCGTTCACCGAAGTGGCAAGCTGCCGCACGCAGGCTCTGCTCGGCTGCTTCGGCGACGATCTGTCGCAACCTTGTGGCCACTGCGACAATTGTGCTGCGCCACCGCGTATGGTGGATGCGACGATAGAGGCGCAAAAGGTGCTGTCCGCTGTATATCGGACGGACCAGGTCTTCGGCGCACTGCACATCATCGCCGTGCTACGCGGCGAGGCAACGGAAGGTGTGCTTCGCCATGCACACGACCGGCTGCCAACGTTTGGCGTTGGAGCCGATCATCCGCCGCCGTATTGGCGCGGGCTGATCCGCCAGCTGATTGCGCATGGTGCGTTGGATGTGGATACCGCCGGCCATGGCGGCCTGTTTCTGGTGGAAGAGAAGGCGCGCCCGATCCTGCGCGGCGAAGGTCACATCATGTTGCGAGAAGACGCACGGCGCCGCCCGATCGTGGTGCGCCCGGAGCGTGCTGCAACCGCCGTCATCGCCGTCGGTTCGGAAGCCAACACGGTGTTCGATGCGCTCCGGTTATGGCGTTCGGGCGAGGCGAAGGCACAGGGGATACCGCCCTATGTAATCTTTCACGATACGGTGTTGCGTGAGATCGCTGCGGTGCGGCCTGGCTGCATCGAAGAATTGGGCCAGATCAAAGGTGTTGGCGCCTCAAAATTGCAGCGGTATGGCGCTGCAGTGCTTGCCGTGATGGCAGGACCTCAGTCGCAATAATTTGCACCTGCGACGCTTCGCCGGTCCTTGTTCTGCCGCGATCCCCTGCTTCTGGTGCGCCCTCGACCCAGGTGTTCGGAGGCAACACAATGTCCTTCAGCTCGGACCAGGCGCTGTCGCATCAGGAGCACGCCGCGCAACTTCGCCGCGCCGTGATCGCGAGCACGATTGGCACGACCATCGAATGGTATGATTTCTTCCTGTACAGCACCGTCACAGGCCTGGTGTTCGCCAAGCTGTATTTCCCGCACTCCGATCCGCTTGTCGGCACGTTGGAGGCATTTGCGATCTACGCTGTCGGCTTTGCCGCACGTCCGATCGGTGCGGCGATCTTTGGCCATTGGGGCGACAGACTGGGACGCAAATCGGCTCTGATCGCCACCCTGATGCTGATGGGCATCGCCACGTTCCTGGTCGGCGTCGTGCCGACCTATGACAGCATCGGCATCTGGGGTGCGGTTCTCCTGACCTTGTTGCGCTTCGTCCAGGGTGTCGGTGTCGGCGGCGAATGGGGCGGCTCGGTGCTGCTGTCGATGGAATGGGCCCGCACCAGTCATCACCGAGGATTTGTCGCGTCGTGGCCGCAATTCGGCGTGCCCGCCGGACTGTTCCTGGCCAACCTTGCAGTGTTGGTGGTCAGCTCATTATCCGGCGACGCATTCATAACCTGGGGCTGGCGCGTGCCATTCCTGATCAGCATCGTGCTCGTCGGCATCGGCCTCTGGATACGGTTGGGCATCCTGGAGACTCCAACCTTCCGCCGTCTGATCGAAGAGGATCGCATCGAGCGCACGCCGCTTGCCGAGGTGTTTCGACTGCAGGCGAAGGAGGTCTTCCTCAGTGCGTTCGCGCGCATGGCCGAACAGGCGCCCTTCTACATCTTCACTGCATTCATCTTCGCCTATGGGACCGGCACGCTGAAGGTGTCGCGCGACCTGCTGCTTGCCGCTGTTCTGGTCGCCTCGATCGTGTCGTTCTTCTCGATCCCGATTGCCGGGCACCTTTCGGACCGATTTGGGCGCAGGCGGGTTTACATCCTTGGCGCCGTGCTGACCGGCTTATTCGGCTGGGTCTACTTCATGATGCTCGATACTCTGGTGCCATTCTGGATCTTCGCTGCAATCGTGCTTTCGCTGATCCCGCACGACATCATGTATGGCCCGCAAGCGGCCCTGATTGCAGAAAGCTTCACTGGCCGGCTGCGTTACTCTGGTGCATCGATCGGCTATCAGCTGGCGTCCATCATCGCCGGCGGCCCCGCGCCGCTGATAGCCACCGCCCTGTTCGCCAGCTATCACACCTGGGTGGCGATTGCCGTGTATATTTCTGCATGTGCGGTGATCAGCGTCGTTTCCGCTGCCATGCTGAAGGATTACACCGGGAAGGACATTTCCGCCGAATATGCCTTCGCCGAACGGCGGTAAGTCCTGCTCCTCAGCTCGCGTCCCCGTGCCGTGGCGTCGGTCCCGCATACGCCGATTGCGGCCGGATCAATCGTCCTCCGGCTTGCTGTTCGAGCGCATGCGCGATCCACCCGACCACGCGCGCGACGGCGAACACGCCGGTGAACGCATCGCGTGGCAACCCGAGCGCCTCCAACAATAGCGCCGTGTAAAACTCCAAATTGGTTTGCAGCGAACGATTGGGCTTGCGCCGCACCAATACCGCCAAAGCCGCCTTCTCCACCGCCTCCGCATAGCGCAGTCGGCCGATATCGTGATTGAGCCGCTCGACGACCGACTTCACCACATCGCTCCTTGGATCCTGGACGCGATACACGCGATGCCCGAACCCCATCAGCCGATCACCCCGCATCACCGCCGCGTCGAGCCAGGCCTCGGCAATTTCCGCGGGCCCGATCGCATCCAACATGTCGAGACCGGTCCCGGCGCACCACCGTGCAGCGGCCCCTTCAGCGCGCACAGCGCGGCCGTGACCGCATCGGTCAGGCTCGCACGTGTCGATGCCGCGACCCGTGCGGCAAAGGTCGAAGCGTTCAGCCCATGATCGGCAGCGCTCACCAAATAGGTGTCGAGCGCTGCAGCCTCGTCGGCCGGCGGTGCCTTGTCCTTAAGCATGCGGAGAAAGTCCGCCGCGTGACCACTCGAGGGATCAGGCGGGACCGGATGCTTGCCGCTGCGGATGCGCAGCACTGCGGCCAAGCCGACCGCCACAGTCGCAGTGAGCAGCAACGGTGCGTCCTCGACGTCATCCGGCACACCCGCCAGCAAGAGGCGCACCGCTGCGAGCGGCGGTAGGCGGCCTGCAACGTGCAGCAGATCCGCCATCTGCGCAAAGGCGCGCACGCGTGCCGCCCCCAACTTCCGACGCAGCGTAGGCTCATCCAATGGGCAAGGGACGAAGCCCTGCCACAACAGACCCATCAGCCACTCGAAGCTGCGTCGCCCGGCAATGTCCTGTAGGTAATACCCACGCAGGATCAGCGCGCCAGCCTCGCCATCGACATGGCTCAGCACGGTCTCTGCTGCCACCACGTTCTCGAGCCCATCGGCAACGGTGCTTGTTTCGCCGCGTGGCATTCTGCGCCCTCCTTGGCTGGTTGACGGCGTGACGATATATGTCCAGCCTGCGTCGTCAATCTTGATCAAGATAGTCAACATGGCAGATGATGAGACCGCACCGCCTGCACGCTGGCTGACGGCCGAGGAAGCGGTCGCCCAACTCGGCGTCTCGCGTCCGACGCTGTACGCTTACGTCAGTCGCAATCGCATCGGCACGGTCGTGGCGCCGGATGACCCGCGCCGCAGCCTGTATGACGCAGTCGATGTGCGCCGGCTGGCCCAGCGCAAGCGCAGCGGACGCAGCCGCCGCGCAGTCGCGGCCTCGACGATCAGCTGGGGCGAGCCGATCCTCGTTTCTTCCATCACCCGTATCGAAAATGGCCGGCTGGAATATCGCGGGCACGACGCCATTGCGCTGGCTGAACGCGCGACCCTCGAAGAGGTGGCCGTCTTGCTGTGGCAGGTGGACAGGCTGCCGGAGCCTCGGTCCCGTGCCACATGGCCGTACGCGCAGGCGCCGACCGGCGCCGCAGAGTCCTGCATTGCGGCGATGGCGGACCTTGCCATGGCAGGACTTTGGACGGGACGCGTAGACAGCGTTCTGCCCGATGCGATGCGGGTGCTGGACCGGATGGCCTGGTCCGCCGCCGGACTGGTCGGCACCGAGGTTCAGCCGTCGGCCCGACGCATGCACGAACGGCTGGCATCGGCATGGGGCGTGGACACTGACGCAGCTGACTTGATCCGCCGTGCGCTGGTTTTGACCGCCGACCACGAGTTGAACGCGTCGACGTATGCGACGCGTGTTGTAGCGTCCACCCGTGCGCCCCTAGGGGCATGCATCCTGGCGGGCCTTGCGGCGCTGGTCGGCCCACTGCATGGCGGCATGACGAACGAGGTGCGCCATCTTTTGGCTGATCCAGCCGTGGCGGCAGATCCTGCGGCCTCGATCGCAATCAGGCTCGCACGCGGCGAACGCATTCCCGCCTTCGGCCATCCGCTCTATCCGAACGGCGATCCCCGCGCCCGCGCGATCCTGCAACGCCTGCCGCCTTCACCGCGCGCGCAGCGGCTCGTTGAAGCAATGCAGGCTATGACTGGCGTCGCTCCAAACATCGACTTCGCGCTGTTGGTCCTGGAGCAGCAGTTGGATTTGCCGGTGGGGGCCGCATTTGCCACGTTCGCCGTAGCGCGCACGGTCGGCTGGATCGCCCATGCCTTGGAACAGTGGCGCGACGGGACGTTGATCCGGCCGCGAGCGGTTTACCCCCCGGACGTGCATCACGAGTGATCAGTGTACGCGCTGCACTGGGCCTTTCGAAATCGCGGGACCTCAGCTGCCAACGTTGACTACCTGAACGCGTCGGTTCCGCTGTTCCGGGGTTTGATCGGGCGTCGGCACGAGCAGGCCATCCTCTCCCATGCCGACTGCCTCCATGCGGCTGCGATCCACGTGGAAGTTGGTCGCCAGATAGTCGACCACGGCTGTCGCGCGACGGTCCGACAGCTCCTTATTGTACGGACGCGTCCCCACGGTGTCAGTGTGACCCTCGATGTGGAAGCGATAGCGTGCCAGCGTCTGGTCACTGAGTGCCTTGCCCAGGTTGTCCAGCACCTGCGCCGCCTCCGGGGTCAGTTCTGCTGACCCGGTCGCGAACTGCACGTTGAGACTGATGGCCGGCGCCTGCCTGGGCGCGATCGGTTGGCCTGCTGTCGAGCCGGCGTTGCCAGTCGTTGGCTGCAGGCGAATGCCCCGTGTAGGGCCAGATGGCCCGGTGGGGGTCAGCGATTTGATGATCTGGTCGGGACTTGGAACATTCTGCGCCGACGCGCTTGCTGCAAAGATTCCGGCGGTCAGCAGCGCGACGGCGACGACTGTCGTGTGGCTACGCATGATGAGTTCCCTCCCGACCCAGACCATATCGCTATAGCACATATCGGATGTCTGCGGCGCTGTTGGTGACGTCTGCCACAAGGAGATATGCCCGGCATTGATTCGACGAGTTTCGTCCCCCTGGTTCAGCTCAGCTTCCGCCTCCATTGGCGGCTTCCAGCTCGGCTTGCACGAAATGTCCCGGACGACCCTCCGCACGCTCCAGCACCAGGTGCCGTTCGTGGAACGCAGCCACCGATGGGCGATGCGCGATGGAAACCAGCGTGGTGTTCGGCAATTTTGTCTTCAGGGTGCCGTAAAGTGTGGATTCGGCCTCCGGATCGAGACTGGCGGTGGCCTCATCCAGGAACAGCCAGTCCGGCTTGATCAACAAGGCACGTGCCAGCGCCAGACGCTGCTGTTCGCCACCCGAGAGCTGCTGTGCCCAATGCTCGTCATGATCCAGCCGCGACGCGAATTGGCCCAGTCCCGTGTCCTCGAGTGCCTGCGCAACCTCCTCCCGGCTGAAGGCCGTGGCCGGGTACGGATACGTGACCACGTGACGCAGCGTACCAAGTGGAATGTAGGGATGTTGCGGCAGGAACAGGCAGCGCTCGACAGGCCGCTGCACACGGCCATGGCCAAATGGCCAGATGCCGGCCAGCGCGCGAAACAGCGTCGATTTGCCGGAACCGGATCGTCCCGAGATCACCACGGAATGGCCTGGTTCCAAGACGAGATCGGCGTTCTCTAGCAATTTCATGCCATTCGGCAGTTCTACTGTTGCGTCCCGCATCGCTACCGACCGTTGCCCTGGATCGGCCAGTGTCAGGCCCGTGCCGAATGCGGCTCGCGCCGCCACGACCGCACGGTGAAACGTGGTCAGTCGTTCAACAATCGCATGCCATTGTGCCAGGTCGGGATACCGCGAGATGAACCACGACAGCGCATCCTGCACCCGGCCAAATGCGCCGGCGGTCTGGGTCAAGCCACCCAACGGAATCTCGCCGGAAAAGAACCGTGGCGCTGCGACGATGAAGGGAAACACCACCGCGACCTGCTCATATCCCGCAGTCAGTGCGTTCAGCAGCTTGGTCCGCTGCATGATCGCCCACCAGTTGCCGATCACCGCTCCGAACCGGTGACCAAGGATGTCTTTCTCCTCCGCTTCACCGGAATACAGTGCAATGCCTTCCATGTTCTCACGCACACGCACGAGGCTGTAGCGGAAGTCGGCTTCCACGCGCTGTTGCCGAAAGCGTAAGGCTGCGAGCGGCCGGCCAACCAGGTGGGTCAACCACGTGCCTACGATCGCATATATCAGCGCCACCCAGACCATGTAGCCGGGCACCGGGATGCCGAACAACTCGATCGTCCCCGACAGTGACCACAGGATCCCAAGAAAGCTGACCAGCGTGACGATATTCGCCAGCAGGCTGATGCCCAGTGTCAGCGTGTTATCAACGTAGTCGCGGATGTCCTCGGCGATCCGCTGGTCAGGGTTGTCGGTCCCAATGGCGGCGCGGTCCGTTGTCAGACTGATCCGGTAATATGCACGATCGGCAAGCCACTCATCGAGAAGCTTTACCGTCAGCCAACGACGCCAGCGGATCTGCAGCCACTGCGAGAGATAGGTGAAATAGACGGCGACCAGGATATATACCGCGGCGATCTCGCAGAACCCGGGCATGAAGCCACTCGGCGTGGAGCGATAGACGAACAGCAGTTCGAAAAAGGCGGCAAAGTTCTTGTCCTGCAGCGAGTTGAAGAACTCCCGGTTCCAAAAGCTCAGGATCACCGTCATGCCGACCAACAACAGGCGCAGCGCCAGGATGGTGATCAGCAGGCCCCAGGCCGACCACTTCTCGTCTGAGGTATAGTAGGGCTTCGCCAGACGCCAGGCGTCACGCAGGAATTGTCGGATACCTCGCATAGCAGCCTATCTTTCGACGGAATGGTTGATTTTGCTCGTGATAGCGGCAAGCCACGTGCTCAACCGCTTCCGGTTCACGCCGAAGTCTGAATATCCGTACAGGCTGCGTGAATACAGTACGAGCGTGCTGGCATCCGGACCCGCCTCAGCGACCTGGGCAGTGATCAGATCGGGGAAGTTGAGCACGGCGCTGCGCGCAACGAAATGCGCCTGACGATCGCCGACATACTGCGCCGCGAGAAACGTCCGCGGCTGCTCCTGGGCAACCGCAACAAGCAGCTGGTAGAGGCGCGGTGCCGGCAGCGGGAAACGCGGCGTGACAAGGTCGGGTGCAGGTTGGCTGCCGGCAGGGGCAGCGAGGGCGGTGTTCGGGCTGGCCGGCCGCACGATGTGGTCCATGGTCATCAGTGCCGGGGCCGGCAGCCCGGCCGCACCGGAGGCGGCGCAGGCCGGCAGAAGCAGTCCCAAGAACCACGCGAGCGGGGTCATCCGGGCGTTCGGTTGCCTGATCGCATGGACCGCTCATGGCGCGGATCACGCAAAGCCGCAAGTTTCCTGCCGCTTACGGTCCCTTCACCGAACTGTGGTGGGATGTTAGCGGAGAGGACCGGGACCTCGGTCATGACCTCTGATTCGCACTCGATCGCCGCGCCGGAGCACTGCATCCTCCAGCATCGGCTATTCGCATCATTCGCCGACCCGTTGTTCCGCCGGGCAGAATCCGACGGCTCTCCTGTCATGGTGGTCAAATTGGGTGACCGAGAAGCGGCCATCCCGTTGCGGTCGCTGCAACGGGAGTTCGCAATCGCCGACGACTCCGATGACGGGCGTATGCTCGGTTTAATTGACCAGTCGCTTGATTTCATCTCTCTTCTGCGCGTTGGCGACGCGCTTCCGACCGAAGTTCTCAGCGGCCAGGCGAGTTGGGAACCGGACCTTGTGCACCTGGAAATCTCCAAGGCACGCCTGCAATGGCAATTAGTGGCGTGGCTGAATTCTGGCACGGGTGCCGAAACACCCGCGCTGGATGCTGAATCGCTCCTCCAGGTGGCAGACGATCCGGCGCGCAAGGCGCAGGTGCAGCAGGCGTTTGCCAAGGCGGCGGAGGCACTCGGCATGCCCTCGCGAGAGGCAGTCATCCAACTGGTGGAGGAGCTGGCTCAGGAACTGGCCTACATAGAAGCGTTACGCGACCGGCTGCTCCGTCGGGTGAAGGGGATGTCGGACAAGCTGAACCGCATGGCACAGAACTATCATGGTGACGCCTCTCATCTTGAGACGCTGACTCAGGTCCGGCGGCTGACAAACATTGCTTTCAAGCAGATCAGCCATCGCTTCGACGAGTTGGATGCGCAGACGGGCGAAGTGATGTCGGCATTGCGCAATGCCGATAGCCAGCGAATTCTTCATTCGATCCAACCGGGACTGGCTATATCGTACGCAACGCGCGTGGCATGCACTGCTGACCGACTGGGATGTGGCGGGTATAGGCTATGACGAAGGTATATTGTTGCTGCTCAACCGCAGCTACCATTTCCTGGCACCGCGCTTCATGCCCGTGACCGAATGGGAATCGCGCACGCTGCCGCACGGACGCAAGACGGAGACGGCTCGGAGGATGGTGTGGTGATCAGGCGCGGGTCAGCTTGCTGACCGCACGGTCGAACTGAGCAAGATAGATATTCTCTTCAGCGTCGAGCCAGATGCCATGGACATTGAATGCGCCCAGCGTCGGCTCGTCACGGCCGAAATGCGCCAGCTTTCGTCGATCCATTGTCCAGATCGAGACGCCATCAGCCGCAGCGACATAGATCGCCTCGCGACCGAAGGCGAGATCGCTCGGCATATCGAAGCCGGTCCACTGCGCCAGCACTTCACCCGTGGATGCAAAGATCTGAATGCGGTTACTCTCCCGGTCGCAGACATACAGCTGGTCCTTGGCATCGGCTGTAATGAAGTGCACCAGCGCGAACTGGCCGGGACCGGTGCCCGGCTCGCCCCAGGAGTGCTTCAACTCGCCTGCTGCTGAGAAACAATGTACGCGTCGATTGCCATACCCGTCCGACACAAAGAGCTCGTCGGTCGCGGTGAATGCCACCCCGGTCGGCATGTTGAACGGACTGCCGTACAGCGTCGGCATCGCCATGCCGCGGACGCCCAGTGTCCGCAGCAGCGTGCCATCCGGCTCATGCTGGGTCACGGTGTGCAGGCCGGTATCCGTGATCCACACCTTGCCGGCGGGATCGATCGTCAGGCCATGCACGAAGTTGGAGAATTCGCCTTCGCCCCACGAGGTGACGAATCGACCTTCAGCGTCGAACACCATGACCGGGTGAGCGCTGCGGCTGAGCACGTAGATGTCGCCATTGGCAGCGGCCGCCCCCTTGACGCTGGTGCGCGGCGGACCGGGGAGGTTCGCGTGGCCAAAGTTCCACCAGCGCGGCGGCTTCGCCCAGTCGCGCTGGAACCGATACCGATAATCACCACTGCCGATAAAGGGATCGGTCATGTCGTCCCACGTCCTCATTGCATCGCGGCAGCGATGACAGAGGAGACGGTACTACGAGTCAAATTCCCCTGGGCGCAGCAATCGTGCCAGACGATCCAGTACCGCATTCGCCATCCCCGGTTCACCACCGGTGAAGAACCCACGAGCCACGTCCAGATATTCGTTGATGACAACTTTGGCCGGTGCCGCGCCTGGCATCCCCAGCTCTGCTGCGCCGGCACGCATCACCGCACGCAGCACGGGATCGATCCGCAAGAGTGGCCAATCTGCCGGCAAGGCATCCGCCAGCATGTCGTCGATCGTGTCCTGTTGCGCCACCGCGGCGCGCACGATGCGGGCGAACAACGGAACCTCGGCATCAGGCACGCGGCCGTCCTCGAAGCCACCGGTGCCCGGAAGTTCTCCAAGACGGTGTCGAACAAACTGGTCAATAACCGTCTCGGCGTTGTCCTGTGCCTGTTCGCTCTGGAACAAAGCCTGCACCGCGGCTAGACGCGAGGCCGTCCGCGCCCTGCGCGGCGATCGCGCCATCAGTTTGCGCCGAGGTGTCGCGCCGCGTTGATCTGCAGGAGAGCCGCAGCCGCAGCCTCTGCCCCCTTGTTGTGACCATCCATACCCGACCGTGCCTCTGCCTGCGCCAAGGTGTCGCAGGTAAGCAATCCGGTGCCGAGTGCAAGACCGAATTGCAGCGCCACCTGCATCATCCCTTCCATGGTGGCACGACAGATGAACTCGTAGTGGTCAGTCTCTCCGCGCACAATGCAACCGAGTGCAACGAACCCGTCGAAGCGCTGCTTGCCGCGCACGGCCAGGCGGATCGCCTGCGGCAATTCAAATGCGCCGGCGACGTCGAGTTGCTCGAATGTGCCGCCAGCCTCGCGCAAGATACGCGTTGCGCCATTGGTCAGCCCGTCTACGACGACACGATAATAGGGTGCGCGAACAATCAGCAGATGCGGCGATGGGCCGGTGACTTGGGGAGCGGCAGGAAGCGGAGCATCCTCAGTGCTCATGCGTGGTTCCGGGCGTCAGCCCGGCCTTCTCTCGTCATGGCCTGGCTGGACCAGGCCATCATCCGGTGTAGCCTTCACCGACAATGTTCGGGATCGGCTTGTGGGCCACGATGTTCAGCCCATAGCCCTCCAGGCCCACGATGGTGCGGCGGACGTTGGATAGCAGCACCATGTTCTTGACGCCAAGGTCGAGCAGAATCTGGGCGCCGATACCGTAATCGCGTAGCGCGCGCGGCGGCCGTGGGCTGCCCACGGCGAGCTGGCTTACGCGTTCGGCCAGCGCAGTTTTGCGATGCTCGCGGATCAACACGACGACGCCGCGACCCTCACGGCCAATCATGTGCATCGCATTGTGCACGTTGATCCAATGCGGTCCGCCAGTCATGTCGTCCAGCAGGTCGACGGCGTGCATGCGCACCATAACTGGATCCATGCCGGCCACGTCGCCTTTTACCAGCGCGAGATGCTCCTGGTACTCCACCGTGTTGGCGTACACGACCGCACGCCACTCGCCGCCGGCAATGTGGTTGAAGGTGCCATCGGCCACACGCTTCACCAGACGTTCAGTTAGCCGGCGGTAGCCGATCAGGTCTGCGATCGAGCCAAGCTTTAGATTGTGGCGTTGCGCGAAAGCCACGAGGTCCGGCAACCGCGCCATGGTGCCATCGTCGTTCATGATCTCGCAGATCACTGCGGCGGGGGAGAGGCCGGCCTTGCGGGCGATGTCGACCGACGCCTCGGTATGCCCGGCGCGCACCAGTGTGCCGCCCTGGCGCGCCATCAGCGGGAAAATGTGCCCCGGTGTGACGATGTCGTCGCGGCCGCATTCCGGGTTGATCGCCACCGCAATCGTGCGGGCACGATCATGAGCGGAGATGCCGGTGGTAACGCCCTCACGTGCCTCGATCGAGATGGTGAAAGCGGTCTGATGTCGCGTGCCATTATGCGCGCTCATCAACGGCAGGCCGAGTTGCTCGACACGCTGGCGGGTCAGGGCAAGGCAGATCAGCCCACGCGCATGGCGGGCCATGAAGTTGATCGCATCTGGCGTGGCGAACTGCGCCGGCACCACCAAGTCGCCTTCATTCTCGCGATCCTCATCATCGACCAGAATGAACATGCGGCCGTTGCGGGCTTCCTCGATAAGTTCCTCGGCGGATGAAAGGTACTGCGACAGCTCGGCAATCTTCAGGTTCTGCTGCATTACTTGAACTCCGCCAGCCGCGCGACGTAGCGGGCCAGCATGTCGATCTCCAGATTCACCGCATCGCCAGGGCGAAGCGAGCCAAAGCCGGTGACTGAAGCGGTATGCGGAATAACGTTCACCCCGAAAGTGTCGTCCGTAACCTCGTTCACCGTCAACGACACCCCGTCCACGGCGATACTGCCTTTGACTGCAATGAAGCGCGCCAACTCGCGGGGGACGCGGAAGACGAAGCGGACGGACCCGTGCTCGGGCGCCGCCGACACCACTTCGCCAATTCCATCGACATGACCCGAAACCAAGTGTCCGCCCAGTTCGTCGCCGAGGCGCAGCGAGCGTTCCAGGTTGACCGAAGTGCCGACCTGCCATCGTCCGAGTATTGTCCTGCTTAGCGTCTCCGCGGACGCGTCCGCCGCGAACCACCCGTCGCCGACTTCGACCGCGGTCAGGCAGCAGCCGGAACAACCGATCGATGCGCCAACCGGGATTGCTGCAGTATCAGGCCAAGGTGCTGCGATCGTCAGCCGCATATCCGCAGCTTCACCCAGGGCCGTGATGGCGCGGACGCTGCCAAGTGCAGTGACGATCCCCGTGAACATCAGAAGTTCCCTCTCCGCTTCCGGGAGGGGGGGGGAGGGGGCCACGCGCAGCCTCGATCAAAGTCGTCACACCACGTCCTTCCTAACCAACTCGCTCAGCACATCATCGCCCAACGAGGTCTCCCCCACCCGCGCAAACCGAGGCATTGCCGCAAGATGCTCGATCCCGAATGCCTGCACCGCCGGCCAGGCATCGCTGCCCATGACTGCCGGCGCATGGAACCATGCAATGCGATCAACCAGGTCCGCACGCAGCAGCGACGCCGCGAGCTGGGCGCCGCCTTCCGCCAGAATATGTGTCAAGCCCGCCGCCCCCAGCGCACCCAACGCAGCAGAGATGTCCAGACCCGCCTCTGTCCCGCGAACTTCGATCAGCCTGACGCCGATATCGGAGAAGGCGCGCCTGCGATCACGGTTGCAGCCCTCACGGATCAGCACCCAGGTCGGCGCCTTTTGCGACGTTGCTATCAGGGTTGATGTGAGTGGCGTCCGAAGGTGGCTGTCAGCGACGACACGGACCACCGGCACGGACCGATAGCGTGGCAGCCGGCAGGTCAGCTCCGGATCATCGGCCAACACGGTTCCCACGCCGACCATGACCGCGTCGTGTCGTCCACGCAGCGCATGTGCCGCCCGGCGCGCCGCCTCACCGGTGATCCACCGGCTCTCACCGGCCTGGGTTGCAATGCGGCCGTCGAGTGTCGAGGCGAGCTTAAGTGTGACCAACGGACGGCCGTGGCGCACCCGCGACCGAAATCCCGCCGCGACTTCGTCCGCCTCGGCGCGCAGCACCCCCTCATCGACCAAGATGCCAGCCGCCCGAAGCCTGGCAATCCCTGCGCCATCTACCCGAGGATCGGGGTCTCTGGTCGCGACCACTACGCGAGCGACCCCCGCTGCCAACAACGCATCGGTGCACGGTGGTGTACGGCCCCAATGGCAGCAAGGTTCCAGCGTGACATAGGCGGTGGCACCGCGCGCCGCAGTCCCAGCCACCTCCAACGCGGCTGGCTCGGCGTGCGGACGTCCGCCTGGGGCGGTGACCGCCCGTCCGACAACGCGTCCGCCGTTCACCAGCACGCAGCCGACCGAGGGATTGGGCCACGTGTTGCCCACCCCACGTCGGGCAAGTGCCAGGGCGGATCGCATATGGGCGATGTCTTCCGGCGCTTCGGCCATCGCAGGGCTAGGGGCTCTCGCCTAGTGAGCCAATAAAGTCCTCGAAGTCCTTGGCTTCACGAAAATTCCGATAAACGCTGGCAAACCGGACATAAGCAACGGAATCCAATTCCTTGAGGGTGTCCATTACCAGTTCGCCGATCTGCTTCGAGGGGATGTCGCTTTCTCCCGACGCCTCAAGCTGACGCACGATGCCATTGACGATGCGCTCTATTCGCTCTTCCTGGATCGGCCGCTTGCGTAGAGCGACACGGATCGACCGCGCCATCTTGTCACGGTCGAATGGCACACGACGGCTATCGGCCTTCACCACCGTCAGTTCGCGCAACTGGGTTCGCTCGATCGTGGTGAAGCGCTGGCCGCAATTGGCGCAGAACCGGCGGCGTCGGATCGCGCCACCGTCCTCGCTGGGCCGGCTGTCCTTCACCTGGGTGTCCTCGTGGCCGCAGAACGGGCAGCGCATCGGCGGCTAACTCGCGCGGTATAGCGGGAAACGGGCACAAAGCGCCTGGACACGGGCGCCGACCGCTGCTTCCACCGCGTCATTCGACCCATCAGTGGAGCGCGACAGTCCGTCCAGCACCTCATTGATCATCAGCCCAACCGCGCGGAACTCAGCGGCACCAAAGCCGCGCGTAGTGGCGGCTGGCGACCCCAACCGAATACCCGAGGTGACCGCCGGCTTTGCGGGATCGAATGGGATGGCGTTCTTGTTGGTGGTGATCCGGGCCCGCTCCAGGCTGCGTTCGGCTGCCTTCCCGGTGACGCGCTTTGGGCGAAGATCGACCAGCATAAGGTGGCTGTCGGTGCCGCCCGTGACGATCGCGAGCCCCTGCTGGACGAGCGTCTCGGCCAGCACCTTGGCGTTGTCCACGACCGCCTTTTGGTAAGTGCGGAACTCCGGCCGCAACGCTTCGCCGAACGCCGCAGCCTTGCCGGCGATCACGTGCATCAAGGGGCCGCCCTGAAGCCCGGGGAATACGGCGGAATTGATCCGGCGGCCAATCTCGGCATCATTCGCCAGGATCATGCCGCCGCGCGGCCCCCGCAGCGTCTTGTGGGTGGTCGTCGTTACCACGTGCGCATGTGGCAAGGGATTGGGATACAGATCTGCGGCCACCAGCCCGGCGAAGTGCGCCATATCCACCACGAAATACGCCCCGACCTCGTCGGCAACGCGCCGGATCCGGGCGAAGTCGATGAACCGCGGATACGCCGATCCGCCGGCGATGATCAGCTTGGGTTTTCCAGCCCGCGCCAGCCGCCCCAGTTCATCATAGTCCAGCAGCCCATCTTCCTTGCGGACACCGTATTGCAGCGCATGAAACCACTTGCCGGACAGATTAGGCGCTGCTCCGTGAGTCAGATGGCCGCCGGCCGCGAGGCTCATCCCCAGGATCGTGTCACCAGGTCGCAACAGGGCGAGAAACACCGCCTGGTTGGCCTGGGCACCCGAGTGCGGTTGGACGTTCGCGAACCCGCAGGAAAACAGCTTCTTTGCCCGGTCCATGGCAAGCTGTTCGGCTACATCGACATAGACGCAGCCGCCATAGTAACGGCGGCCGGGATACCCCTCGGCATATTTGTTGGTCAGGACTGACCCTTGGGCTTCCAACACGGCGGCGGAAACCACATTCTCGCTGGCGATCAGCTCTATTCCGTCCTGTTGCCGGATCAATTCGTCGCTGATAGTCCCGGCAAGCTCCGGATCCGTTTCAGCGAGGGAGGCACCAAAGAACCGCTGCAGACTGGCGGCGGGTCGCTGTTCGTTCATGACAAGCCCATGGGCTGGTGATGGCGGCGACCTCTAGCATGGGGCGAGTGGCGGACAAACGGGTTGCGAACCCACCGTCGATTTGGTTTAGGCCGCGAAGTATCGATACTGATCCGAGCGACCGACCCGCCGCAGCTTATGGCCAATGTTCTGGAGAGACATCAAAGGGTCCTTGTCGTCGCCGTCATTACCCGACGCGCGCGCTCCATACGCGCTGGAGGACTGACCGTGCCCGAGTTGCGCCCGGACCCCCATCGGCCCGACGGCATCAGTTGACACCAAACGCTCAGTCTGACCCACTCCAGTATAATCCCGGTTCATAACCCAGCCCATTGACCCTACCTGGAATGAGTTGGGACGCCCGGAAACGTCGTACACGTTGTTCAGGGGCACGTTAGTCCAAGCGCAAGTGCGTAGGTGTCGGAGAACCACCGTCCCATGACGACATTCATCATTCATACTCATGGCCGCTTGCAGGAGTGGGTGGCTGAGGAAAAAGGTTACTTCGCGGCGGAAGGTCTGACGGACTACACCCTTTCATCGCATGGGCTGCTTTCCCGGGATCATGTTCGGGATCAGACGCCGCCTATAGCTTCGGATCAGCGCCATGGCGCCTATCAGACCTATGAACAAGGCCGGGAGGCGTCGGTCAGTTGCGCCTGCCACTGGACGGTGAACAAGGCGGCCTCGGCAACCTTCGGCCGATTGTGGGGCGAGTGCTACACAATCACCCCATGCGCCATCTTCGTTCCCGCGGATTCGTCGATCAATACACCGGAGGATCTCGCTGATGTTCCGGTGCATGTCGGTTATCAGTCCGGCAGTCACTATACGACGATACAGGCGCTGGAAGCCTTCCTCCCCGGCGATCGAATCAAGCTGACATTCGGTGGGTCGCCGATGGATCGGGTTGATCACCTGCTGGACGGCACTGCGGCAGCTGCGACCGTGTTTGGTGCGCAATACTACCTGGTAGAACAACTCGGTTATCGCAAAATCGTCGATGCCACCTTCATGATTGCGGCCTTGATACCGCAAGGCGTTGAGCTCGACGATGTACGCAAGTATTTCCGGGCCTTGAGGCGCGCACAGGCCGACATCGACATCTCGCATCAACCCTATACGCGGTATTATGCGGCTGAGCTACCTGAACGGCACAAGGCGCTGGTAGATGTGCGGCGCTTTGGACCGGGTGAACGGTTCGTGTTTGAGCCTTACACCCTAGGTATATACGAACGCACCCAAACCTGGATCGACGAGCGTGGCATCTTCCCAGCAGCGCAAGCGAGTGCGGGCCGCTATAGAGAAGCGGTAATCCGTTTGGAAACAGCGGAATAGTCGCCGACGTCCGCCGCCCACCCAGCAAAGTGCAGTGGCTGAAGGAGAAGCCATGCCGCCCGAGGTGGAAGCGTCGAAATCATCAGCGGCGAAGGCCAGTGACCCAGTTGCACTGGTGACAGGGCCAGGAAGATCCTTCGAAATTCAGTAGTGTGCTTACGCCACGTTAGCCGAGTGGCGCCAAAATTCTCCGCGTGTTGCCGCGCCCTCGTCAAAACTCCAGTACGTATGTCCGAGGCATCGATGCAGAAACGGCAGCGTGCCTCGCACTCGTCCGTCATGGCTGGACCGTGCTCGCGCGACGATTTCGCACCGAGGCCGGTGAGATCGACATCATAGCGGCACAGCCGGACCTGCTGGCGATCATCGAGGTGAAGGCACGGCGAACGCTCGCGGATGCCGCGCTGGCACTGGGCGCCCGTCAACGTGCGCGCCTGATCGCTGCAGCGGACATCGCGCTCGCGGAGCATCCGGAGTGGGCGCGGGAAGGAATGCGCTTCGACCTGATGGTGGTCGACTCGACCGGTACCGTCAGACGGATCGCGGACGCGTTCCGGCTGGAGAACTAGCCTCGCCTGCCGGGCAGCCGGTGCCGGAATGCCAATGCCTCAGCCACGTGCACGCGCTGCACCACCTTGGCAGCCGCCAAATCGGCGATCGTGCGCCCCACCCGCAGTACGCGTGTATACCCGCGCGGCGATAGACGAAGCTTGTCCATCGCCTGCTCGGCCAGGGTGTGCGCATCAGGCGTCAACTCGACACCGGTGCTGTCGGCTTCCGCGTTGCTGCCTTCGCCGTAGCGCAGCTGCTGCGCCTCGCGAGCCCGGGCCACCCGCGTGGCCACTGCCTCACTTGGCTCGCCGGCCGGCGCGCGGGCCAGCTCTGCCGCGGTGGCGGGCTGTACTTCGACCGTCAGGTCGATGCGATCGATCACCGGCCCGCTGATCCGATTCTGGTAGTCTTCGGCGCAACGCGGAGCCCGGCCGCACTCACGTGATGCGTCGCCCCGATAGCCACACCGGCATGGGTTCATCGCAGCCACCATCTGGAACCGCGCAGGGTAGGTGATGTGCGCGGCCGCCCGCGCGACTGTCGTTCGGCCGGTCTCCATCGGTTGGCGCAAAAACTCCAGCGCCTGCTTCGGGAATTCTGGCAATTCGTCCAGAAACAATACGCCGCGATGTGCCAGGCTGATCTCACCCGGCCGCGCGCGCTGCCCGCCACCCGTGAGAGCCGCCTGCGACGCCGAGTGGTGCGGCTCCCGAAATGGCGGACGCATCACCAGTCTCCCGCCCTCCAACATGCCCGCCACGCTGTGGATCATGCTGACCTCTAGCGCCTCCTTGGGTGACAGATCAGGCAACAGGCCGGGCAGACGGGCTGCAAGCATCGATTTGCCCGAGCCAGGTGGGCCAATCATCAGCAAGTTGTGCCCGCCGGCCGCGGCTATCTCCACCGCCCGCTTCGCGCTCTCCATCCCCTTGACGTCGCACAGATCGGGGACGCGGGCTGCTTGCGCGATGCCGGCGGTTTCCGGTGGGGTCAGCACCTGGGTGCCGCGGAAGTGGTTGATCAGCGACAGCAGATCCGTCGCGGCCAACACCTCGATCCGGCCGGCCCACGCCGCTTCGCCGCCCTGGCCGGCCGGGCAGATCAGGCCCAAGTCCATTGTAGAGGCGCCGATTGCTGCGGGCAGTACGCCCGCGACCGGATTCAGCGTCCCGTCCAGCGACAACTCGCCCAATGCAGCATAGCCGTAGAGATCCTCGCGCGGGAGGACCTCCATGGCGGCCAGCACACCGAGCGTGATAGGGAGGTCGAAATGGCTGCCCTCTTTCAGCAGATCCGCGGGAGCCAGATTGATCAGCACCCGGCGTGGCGGCAGCCCGAGGCCCATGGCGCTCATCGCTGCACGCATGCGTTCTCGCGCCTCGCCCACCGCCTTATCGGGAAGTCCCACCAGCAGCAGCGCGGGACTGCCGCTGGAGATCTGCACCTGGACCTCCACCGGAACCGCCTCGATGCCGGAAAAGGCGAAGGTGCGCACGCGGGCGATTGGCGCTGCGGAGGTCTTGGACAGGTTCGACGGCCACGTGTTGCGGAACCTGATGTGTACCGAAGCTTGGTGAACGCAACGGTAATGCCCGCTCTGGCCAAACCGACTGGGCGGCCCATCTGACCTCGATGCGGTACAGCTCAGCGACCCTGGCTTTGCTCGTGGTCTTCGCCTGCCAAGCCGAAGCAACATCGCAGCGGATCGAGATCGCCCCGCCATCTGGCGAGGTCGGCTTCCGTGCCTACAAGCTGGGCTTGCTGCCAATCGATGGCAAATTCACTCGCTTCGATGGCTGGCTGAGCTTCGACCCCGACGACAGAACATCCTGTCGGGTGGAGCTCCGCGTCGAGGTGGCCAGCTTGCAGACCGACGACCGGGAGGTTCTGCCTGTGGTAACCGGGCCGGATTTCATGGATGCGGCCAACTTCCCCCTGTTGCAGTTCGCTGGTCGCTGTACCGGCCACGAAATCGGCGGCACGCTTGCCATGCACGGCGTGAGCCATCACTGCTCGCTGTCGCTCGATTGGCGACTGAATGAAGTGGTTGCCGAGGGCCACATTGTCCGCGCGGATTGGGGCATCTCGGCGATGCCGCTGCTCGCCGGGAAGACCGTGCGCATCCGAGTTTCGGTTCCCCTTGCCGCACAACCCAGCCATGGCGGATGAGCGGACGGACGGCGCTTGACGCTCGGCATCCAGAACCCGATCATTCGCTTACAAATAAAATGCTGTTGGATATGTCGGAAGTCGTGAGCGAAACGCTGGCCGATTTCCACGTCGAGGATCACGTTGGGTTCCTGCTCCGCCGTGCGCATCAGCGCCACGTGGCGCTGTTCACGGCAGCGATGACGCATGTCGACCTCACGCCCACTCAGTTCACCGCCCTGTTGAAGACGGTGCAGTTGCGGCGCGTGACGCAAAATCTGCTGGGACGCCAAGCGGCGATGGATCCCGCGACGATCCAGGGGGTGGTCCGCCGGTTGATCGCGCGTGGACTGATCCGCCGGAGCTGTGACCCGCTGGATCGCCGGACCGCGGTGTTGGAGCCGACCGAGGCAGGCGTTGCGCTCATCACGGATGTCGTGGCATGCGCCCTGCAGACGCACGAGGCGGCGCTGGCGCCGCTATCGCCTGAGGAGCGGACTAGTTTGCTCCACCTGTTGCGAAAGATAGGTTGAACTCACGATGGATGCCGTGCCTGCTGCCGATGCAGTGACCGCCCATGCAGTGACCTTGGGCTTCGGCATCAACTTTGCCGAACTCGGCGAGCGCGGGGGACTGGTCCGGTTGGACCACGTCTTTCTCGACCGGCTCGCAGCCGAGGACACAGCCCTGCACGGGCGGTTGATGGCGGCGCGGGCAGATCCGGAATCGATGTCCGTTGCGGATGAAAGCGCTCTCGTCGTTGCGCTGGCGCCGCATCTGGATGTCTTTGTGGCCGCCTTGTTTGGGGTCGAGGCAGAGACATTGGCGCTCGCCCGCCAGACGCACGAGCTCGATCCGATCCACGCCTGCAAGCGACTGTTTGTTCAACGCCAGGCAGTCAAGAAATACCCCGACCCTTCGGCATTCGACGGCTCCGCGTTGCGCGCAGCCATCGAAGCATTACTCGGCAGCCCGCTGACCGAGCGCCGCTTCGCCGACCAGATTGCGACCTGGGAGAACGGCAGTGATGCCGAGGCGCTCGATCTGGCGATGCGCTATGCCTCATGGGCAACACTGACTGAAGCGGGGCACGCAGCGCATCCAGGCAATACTCTGTTCCGTGTGCCGCATCGGCTCGACTACAATCATCTGGTTCCGGTTGAAACGATCGAGCGCGATGGCGTGACGATGCTGCATCTGCCAGAACACCACTGGCGCGCGCGCGACGCTTTCGCACTGACCGACGCCGGAATGGACCAGCAGCAGGCGCTGGATCAGATCAACTACTGCATTTGGTGTCACACCCAGGGCAAGGATTCCTGCCGCCACGGCCTGAAGGACCGCAAGACCGGACAGTTTCAGAAGTCGCCGTTCGGCGTGACCCTTGCGGGATGTCCGCTCGACGAGAAGATCAGCGAAATGCACACCCTGCGCGCGCAGGGCAGCGCAATCGGCGCATTTGCGATCATTGCCATCGACAACCCAATGATGGCGGCCACTGGTCATCGCATCTGCAATGACTGCATGAAGTCGTGCATCTACCAGCGCCAGGATCCAGTGGATATCCCGCAGGCGGAGACCCGCGTCCTGAAAGACGTACTCGGCCTGCCCTGGGGACTTGAGATCTACGCACTGCTGACCCGCTGGAACCCGCTCGACCTTCGTCGTCCGCTGCCGCGCCCCGATACTGGGCGCAAGGTGCTGATTGTCGGTCTCGGCCCCGCCGGCTTCACCTTGGCACATCACCTGATGAACGACGGCCACACGGTGGTCGCGATTGACGGCCTGAAGATCGAGCCGCTCGGGTTCGATCCCACCGCGCCGGTGCGCGATGCGGAAGACTTGTTCGAGAACCTGGACGACCGTGTGATGGCAGGCTTCGGCGGCGTCGCCGAGTACGGCATCACGGTGCGGTGGAACAAGAATTACCTGAAGCTGGTGCGCCTGCTGCTGGAGCGTCGGCCCCAGTTCGCACATTTCGGCGGCACGCGCTTTGGCGGTGGCGCGACGCTGGGAATAGATGACGCCTGGGCGATGGGCTTCGATCACATCGCGCTGTGCATGGGTGCCGGCAAGCCGACCGTGCTCGACATTCCCAATGGACTGGCGCGTGGCGTGCGCGCTGCGTCGGATTTCCTGATGGCATTGCAGTTGACCGGCGCGGCGAAGCAGTCATCGATCGCCAATCTGCAACTGCGTTTGCCAGTCGTCGTCATCGGCGGTGGCCTTACCGCCATCGACACCGCGACCGAGAGCCTCGCCTACTACGTCCGCCAGGTCGAGAAATTTGCGGCGCGCTATCGCATATTGGTGGCGGAGCGCGGTGAAGCGGCCGTGCGTGTCGCGTGGAACGCTGAAGAAGCCGCAATTGCCGATGAGTTTTTGGCGCATGCAACGGCGATCATCTCGGAACGCGCTGCGGCGTCGCAAGAGGGCAGGGCGCCTAGGTTCGCCCCGCTCCTCAATGCCTGGGGCGGCGTAACGATCGCCTATCGCCGCCGGCTGATCGACAGTCCGTCCTACACCCTGAACCACGAAGAAGTGGCAAAGGCGATGGAAGAGGCGGTCCGCTTTGCGGAAGGTCTGACGCCACGCGCAGTCGAAATGGACGAGTTTGGCCATGCCGCAGGCCTCCGCGTGTCGCGTGCGGATGGCTCAGAAGCCGTGTTGCCTGCGCGTGCCGTTCTGGTCGCCGCCGGCACCCAGCCAAATACCGTGCTGGCGCGTGAAGACGGCCGTGTCCGCCTCGACGGCAAATACTTTGAGGCAATCGATTAACTGGCGCGCCGGTGACAGTGGTGCGCGGCTTGGCCAAGCCGGAAGCGACGCACGTGTTGATGCACCGCTCGGACAATGGCCGGTTCATCAGTTTCTTCGGGGATCTGCATCCAAGTTTTTTCGGCAACGTCGTGAAGGCGATGGGCGGCGCCAAGCGCGGTTACCCGACGGTGTCGCAGACGCTCGCCGCGCAGGACGCCACACCGATCAGTGGTCCGGACATGATCGCGCGCTGTCGGCAGCAGCTGCTGCCCACGGTACACGCGGTCAATCGATTGACGCCCACGATTGTCGAGGTTGTGGTGCATGCGCCGGCGCAGGCACGGGCGTTCCAGCCGGGCCAGTTCTATCGCCTGCAGAACTACGAGATGCTGGCTCCACGTATTGCCGAGGCTGGTGCAGCGAGCACAGTGCTGGCGATGGAAGGCCTGGCCATGACCGGCGCCTGGACCGACCCGGAGCAAGGGCTCGTGTCGGTGATCGTGCTGGAAATGGGCGGCAGCTCGGATATTTGCGCTCTGTTGAAGCCGGGCGAACCGGTGGTGCTGATGGGGCCGACCGGATCTCCGACGGAGATCTTCCGCGGCAAGACTGTGGCCCTGGTCGGCGGCGGGTTGGGCAACGCTGTGCTGTTCTCGATCGGCGCCGCACTACGCGCCGCGGGATCGCGGGTGATCTACTTCGCCGGCTACAAGCAGATGCGCGACCGCTATAAGGTGGCGGAGATCGAGCGTGCAGCCGATGTCATCGTGTGGTGTTGCGACGAGGCGCCGGGTTTCGCGCCGACGCGGTCGCAGGACCGCAGCTTCGTCGGCAACATCGTGCAGGCGATGGTGGCCTGCGGCGCCGAGGTCGGCCTGGCGCAGGCAGACCACCTGATCGTCATCGGTTCGGATCGGATGATGCAGGCGGTTGGCGCCGCGCGCCGCGGCGTGCTGGCGCCCCTGATGAAGCCTGGCCATCTGGCAGTTGGCTCGATCAACTCACCGATGCAGTGCATGATGAAGGAAGTCTGTGCGCAGTGTCTGCAGCCGCACATCGATCCTGCAACCGGTGAGCGGACCGTTGTGTTCTCCTGCTTCAACCAGGATCAGGCGCTGGACTGTGTGGACTTTTCAGCGCTGCACGAGCGGCTGGCGCAGAACGGGGTGCAGGAAAAGCTCACGGCGCAGTGGATAGATCGCGCATTGCGGCGTCTGCAGGCGAGAGGGGTGGCAGCTTAGCCAACCCCTCGCTTTTCTGGGTTTACTTCGCCCGGACCAACTGACCGCGGATCTCGCCACCCTTATTGTCCGCGGTGTGCACGTTCGCGTACCATTTGCCGGCTTCCAGATCCTTCATCTGCGCGTCGGTCAGCGTTACCGTGCCCTTTGATGGGCTCGGTGGATTGTTGCCGATAGGCACCGCCACGCCAGCATTCTGCCCAGCATCGGCGGGTCCGTGGAAATGTGCCGCCGTCGCAGGACCGGTCAGGCCCATATACGTCATCGTATAGTTAAGCTGCTTGGTGTCGGTGTTCAGCGTTGCGAGCACGTCGCCGGAGCCGGCCGAGTTTGTCGGCGGCACCTCGGACTTGCCGTTCATCGTGGCACGATAGTCGATTGTGGCCGCTAAGGCGGCCGACAGGCAGCCGGTTGTGAAAACCGCGGCCAGAAGTGACGTTCGGAACATGGATTCCCCCTTCAGCTTCGCTCGTGTCGCCCCGAACCCGGTTTCGGGACAGTCAGCTTGGTGAAAGACGCGGCGAAAGTCACGGTATTCCATTCGGAAAGTTTGCTACCTGCACACCGGCCTGATGCCACACCCAATCTACTGGACCTCGGCGATCAGAACATCGCCAACCATGACCTCTGG
Source organism: uncultured Alphaproteobacteria bacterium (assembly GCA_963850535.1). GTDB lineage: Bacteria > Pseudomonadota > Alphaproteobacteria > Acetobacterales > Acetobacteraceae > JAMXLO01. Next base: position 482,871 of record CAWKMC010000010.1, read on the forward strand.
AACGCCCCTGGTGAACTCCAGAACATTGTTTCTAACCCAGTCGGCGGCCTTTTCATTGGAGATCAAGGCTTGATCGGCACTGTCGAACATGCTGATGGTGATCAGCGTGTCGGGGCCGCTGCCGGCCAGATAATATCCCCGGAACCCTTCCGCCGCACGCATCATGGGCACGAAACCATCCTGAACACGTTTCGCCCATTCGGCTGTCGAGCCTCGTCGCACCTGGTACCGTCTGACGGCGATGAACATCGGCTGGTCCCCCTCCGCAGCGCACGTCCGCTAAGTATCACACCGAGCGTAATGCAATAAGCCAAGGGCGAGGCCCGATCCTGGCCAATCTCCGCACATTACAAGCCGATCAGGCATGAGCGCAGAGGTGCCCCATCACTTAGCCAGCCGTCATCCTGACCACCGATCATGGCATCGGGCTTGTTCAAATCGTCTGCCGGGGTGCAGCCGTGCGCACATCGCCCGTGTTGGGGGTGCCAGTCGGTTCGATGAGAAGCAGGTGCACCTCATCTCGGGCAACCGGCCGGTGTTCCACACCCTTGGGAACGACGCACATCTCGCCGGCGCCCAGCGTGACTGTGCGATCGCGCAACTCGATGTCCAGGGTTCCCCGGAGTACCAGGAAGAAGTCATCCGTATCGTCGTGTTTGTGCCAGATGAATGGGCCGCTGAGCTTGGCCACCATCACGTCGTGGCCGTTGAACTGACCAACCGTTCTTGGTGCAAAGTAATCGGTGAACCGCTCAAGCTTTTCGGCAAGATTGGCCTTTTCGATCATGACTGGCTCCTATTTTGGATCGGCCCGCATATGGGGGATCCGGACAATCTTCGCATTCTGGTATGGTCGCGGCCAGCGTTGAGGGACGCTGGCACTAGACGTATGTCGATGGCACAAGACGGATGTCGATGCCGACCTCATACGAAGATCCGATGCTGGTGCCTGCTGTATTCAAATTCTTACCTGAGGCCGCAACACAGGAAGGTTGGTCGCCGAACGAGCTGCGAATTAGCTGTAAAAATAACGAGTTGATAACGGTCCTGTGAGTTTCGTTTAACGCTTTTGTAAGTGAGATGTGGAATGCTGTCGCATAATCGCGAGCAGGTCTTTGGCAAGTTGTGTCTGCCCGTCATCCAATAGAGCCGCGCCAACGACGCGAGCGGAAGGGGGCAAAGCGCATCTGCCGGGCATTGTAGCTTTCGCGAAATCGGGGCGAGAGCAGACATGTTGATCATGAAGCCGCAGGACACTCAGGTCACGGATCGGCTGGAGCAATCCACGGATCCGGTTTCCCGCCGGGAAGGCAAACTAACCGGAATTGCGATCATCGGCATTTCGATGGCTGTCGTGAGCATCTCGGACGTCGTGAGACAGCATATAATGCCAGACTCAAACATCTGGTTTCTTGCGTTAATTATACCAATCTGGTTTCTGCTCCATTTCTTCATGAAGTACCGCCGCGACTAGGTGCTTATTCCCGACATTTTGCCGGGAGCAATCGGGAGTCGGACGAGGCACTTGCTGATCCGGCCGATAGCAATGAAGAGATAGATTCGACCTCTCGCGGCTATGCCTCAGCTCGATGAAGATGAAGAACCCGATCGGGCAGCGCAATGAGGATCGCGCCAAGTAGGATTGGGCCACGCGTTCCGTTCCCATGGATTGTTGGCATGGCTATGGTGTCGACCGGTTTCACCGGCGATCGGACAGGTCGTGCATCGCCGGTGTATCGGCGCCATGGGTTTGCCGGGGTTGATCCGGCACCCCTGCGCGAGGCTGCCGTGCTCCTCGGCTCCGGAAAGAAAAGGCGGCACCCAAGGGTGCCGCCAAGTTTAGGGAGGAAACGTCCAAGAAAGCAGACAGCGCGGTCAGGGACCGCATTGCTGCGATGCACAACGTAGCAAGGGCCTGATTCGAGTTCAAGGGTCCTTCCGCACTGCAGCGCGAAATCGGCCTGGACAATCCCGTTACCGACGAGTAGCACTCCGGGTCCAAGCCAAGTTTAGGGAAGTGACGTCGCGCCCCGCTGTAACCGGCGGGGCGTTTGCTGTTCCGGCAGTGTAATGCCGGGTTGGCGTCACGCGAGCCTGACCCCTATAACCACGGTCACCGCTCCATCGAGACCCCCACGCATGGACCACCCTGTTCTGAACTTCGCGGAAGCGCGCAACTGCATGGTGGACAGCCAGGTCCGCCCCAACAAGGTGGTGGATCCACGCATAATCGCCGCCATGCGGCGGATCCCGCGCGAGCGCTTTCTGCCCCCACAGCTTGCCGCGCGGGCTTATGTTGACGAGGACGTGCCGCTGGGCGGGGGCCGCTATCTGATCGAGCCGATGGTGATTGCGCGGCTGGCACAGCTCACCGCCGCTGCGGCGGGGGAGCGCGCCTTGGTGGTGGCCGCCGGAACTGGATACGGCGCCGCACTGCTGGCAGCCTGCGGTGCGCGCGTTACCGCCCTGGAGGATGACCTCTCGCTGCAGGCGATCGCCCATCGCGTGCTTGCGGAACTGGCGCCGTCGGTCAGCCTGGTCGCTGGCCCGATGACAGCCGGTTGGCCGCCTGCTGCGCCCTATGACGTGATCCTGATTGAGGGTGCCGTGCAAGAAATACCACAGGCGATTGGCGATCAACTGCACCAGCAAAGTGGGCGGCTCGTCACCATATGCGCCGGCAGCGCAAGATTGGGTCAGGCGGTGCTCGCCGAGGCGACGCCCGCTGGGCTGCGCACCCAGCCAATTTTCGACTGTGCCACCCCACCGATCCCCTGTTTCACGCAATCTCCCGGTTTCGTGTTCTAAGGAACTGGCGTAAACTATAGGGCGCGGCTCGGACATTGCGGGGGAAAAGGAGCGGGCATGGTTGCAAGGCTAGGCTGGCTGCTCAGCCTCGGTGCGATCGCATCACTGCCCGCATTCGGCCAGGCGCCGGCGCAAAAGCCGACCCACAAGCCGGCGCGCGTCAAGCACGAGGCCGAACCGGCCACTCAGCTGAGCATCACTCAGACAGTGACCGCGACGATGCCTGCGCAGCCCAAAATTCCGCGTACGTTGGCTGAAGCACTTGCCGCCACGTATGCGAGCCAGCCGGCGCTCCTGGCGGAGCGGGCCAGGCTACGCTCCACGGACGAGAACGTCCCCCAGGCACTTTCCGGCTGGCGCCCGACCGTGGTTATGGCTGGCACCCTGGGTTACGGCGACGGCATCAGCCGCCAGTTCACGAACAGTTCAGGGGGATGGCTCAAGGCACGGACCGACAGGCAGATCGGCACCGCACAGGCGACTTTGACCCAGCCGCTTTACACCGGCGGCAGAACCCAGGCCAACCTGAACCGCGCCAAGAACCAGGTGATGGCGGAGCGCGCGAACCTTATTGCACAGGAGCAGACCAGCTTCACCAACGTCGGTCAACGCGTATGTCGGCGTGATTCAGGCCCAGCAATTGCTGGCGCTGAACATCAACAACGAACAGGTGCTGGCCAAACAGCTGCAGGCCACGAATGACCGCTTCCGGGTAGGCGAGATAACCCGTACGGACGTCGCTCAGGCTGAGGCGGCCCTGGCCGGCGCCACCGCGCAGCGGGAGACGGCCGAGGGCCAGCTTGCGACGGCGCGGGGAACGTTTCAGCAGGTGGTGGGCTTCTATCCTCCGGCAGACCTCGTCGAGCCGCAACCGCTCGCACTGCCGGTAAAGACCGAGCAGCTGGCCATCGGCGTTGCGGCTAACAACAACCCAGTGGTGGTCGCCGCCTTGTTCAACGACGCGGCGGCGAAGGATGCGGTCGATGTCGCATTCTCGCAGCTGATGCCGCAGGTGAGCTTTCAAGGCCAGATCATCCAGTCGACCAACGCGGCGGGTCGCAGCTTTTACTCGAACGGATATCAGGGTGTGCTGCAGCTTTCCGTGCCGATCTATCAGGGGGGCTCCGAGTACTCGGCCGTGCGCCAGGCGCGTCAGACCTCGCAGCAGACGACGCAACAGGTCGATGATGCGCGCCGCACGGCGGTGCAGAATGCCGTGCAGGCGTGGGAGACGCTTGTGGCGGCGAAGGCTTCCGCCGACAGCACACGCGAGGCGATCCGCGCCAACGGGGTCGCCCTGGAAGGGGTCGAGCGCGAGGCGATTGTCGGTAGCCGCACCACGCTCGACGTGCTGAACGCACAGCAGGCGCTGCTGAATTCACGCACGACGTTGGTACAGAACCTGGCGCAGGTCGTGACCGCTTCGTACGGGGTGGCATCGGCACTCGGACGGCTGACTGCGCGCGACCTTCATCTGCCGGTGCCACTGTACGACGATACGGCGTATTATAATGCGGTGAAGGACAAGTGGGCCGGGCTGGGCGATTACGCCAAAGACCAGCCGGGCCGGTGAGAGGCGATGAGCGGCGCACAGACACCCCCAGGTTCATCTCCCGGCGGCAGCGATCCGTCGATGGAGGACATACTTGCCTCGATCCGGCGCATTCTGAGCGAGGACGAGGCCCCAACCGGGGCAGGCGCGCAATCTGCGCAAGAGCAGCCGCAGGGTGAGGGGGCGGATAGTGGCGTGCTGGTTTTGGACCCGAGCATGATGGTATCCGACCCAGTGCATGAAGCGGAGCCTTTGCCCACCAACTCTTTGCCGGCTGACTCTTTGGCGGCTGACTCTTTGCCGGCTGAGCCTTCTCCGGCTGCTGCGCTGCCTGAGGCGCCATCCGGGTTGGTGGCCCCGGAAGCTGCGGCCGCGGCCGCAGTCTCGGTCAGCAGCCTGGTTCGCACATTGACGGACCGGGCGGTCCAGGTGCGCGGCGGCGGTCCCACGGTCGAGGACATCGTGCGCGAGGAGTTGCGGCCGCTGCTGAAGTCCTGGCTCGATGCCAATCTGCCGGCGCTGGTCGAGCGACTGGTGCGAGCCGAGATCGAGCGCGTTGTAGGCCGCGTCGTACCCTAGCCCCATACGCCATCGTCGGCCTCCTGCGGCGTCCGCGTGAGGCCGCAGGAGAGCAAGATGCTGGACAAGACCTATAATCCTTCCGAGATCGAACCGCGCCTCTACGAGGGCTGGGAGCGGGCAGCTGCATTCGCCAGCGATCCCAATTCGAACGCCAAACCCTATACGATCATGATCCCGCCCCCCAACGTCACAGGCAGCCTGCACACCGGGCACGCGCTGACGTTCACCGTACAGGACACGCTGATTCGCTGGCGACGCATGCAGGGCAGGGACGTGCTGTGGCAACCAGGAACCGATCACGCCGGGATCGCGACCCAGATGGTGGTGGAGCGGCTGCTCGCAGAGCAAGGCATCGATCGGCGCGACCTCGGTCGCGACAAATTCGTTGAACGCGTATGGCAGTGGAAGGCGGAGTCCGGCGGCACGATAACGCAGCAGCTACGGCGGCTGGGTGCCTCGCTCGATTGGCCGCGCGAGCGCTTTACCATGGACGATGGCCTGTCCGACGCGGTGCGCAAGGTGTTCGTCACGTTATATCGCGAAGGGCTGATTTATCGCGACGAACGGTTGGTGAACTGGGATCCGAAGCTGCAGACGGCCATCTCTGATCTCGAGGTGGAGAGCGTCGAGGTAAAGGGTTCGCTCTGGTACATCCGCTATCCGATCAATGGTGAGGCAGGCCGCTTCATTACTGTGGCGACAACGCGGCCGGAGACGATGCTGGGTGACACTGCGGTGGCGGTACATCCTGCCGATGCGCGCTTCCAAGATTTGATTGGCAGGCACGCGGTCCTGCCGCTGGTCGGTCGTCGTCTGCCAATCGTGGCGGACGACTATTCGGACCCTGAGAAGGGCACCGGCGCGGTGAAGATCACACCGGCGCATGACTTCAACGATTTCGAGGTTGGCAGGCGGCACGAATTGCCAATGCCCTCCATCCTCGACCGCCAGGCGCACGTAGTAATATCGGAGATCGCTGATGTGCTGCGGCCAGTCGAGGGGGCGGCGGACCCGGCGTTCACGCGCTCGCTGGAAGGCATGGACCGCAATGCGGCGCGCAAGGCGATCGTGGCCGAACTCGAGCGGTTTGGCCTGCTGGAGAAGGTCGAGCCGAACACGCATCAGGTACCGCACGGCGACCGCGGCGGCGTGCCACTGGAGCCGATGCTGACGACGCAGTGGTACTGCAATGCCAAGGTACTCGCGCAGCCAGCGATCCAAGCCGTGGAGACCGGCAAGACTGTATTTGTGCCGAAGCAGTGGGAAAATACGTTTTTCGCCTGGATGCGTGACATTCAGCCCTGGTGCATCTCGCGGCAGCTCTGGTGGGGGCATCAGATCCCCTGCTGGTATGGTCCCGACGGGCACGAATTCGTTGCGGAGAGCGAAACGGAGGCGAAGTCCGCCGCACGCGACCATTACAAAAAAGCCGATGTTGCACTCACGCGGGACGAGGACGTGCTGGACACCTGGTTCAGTTCCGCACTGTGGCCATTCTCGACGCTGGGTTGGCCGGAAAGCACCAAGGAGTTGGCCCGCTATTACCCTGGCGATGTGCTGGTGACCGGGTTCGATATCATCTTTTTCTGGGTCGCGCGCATGATGATGCAGGGCATCCACTTCATGGACGACGTGCCCTTCCGCACAGTCTACATCCACGGGCTGGTGCGTGATGAACGCGGACAGAAGATGTCGAAGTCGAAAGGCAACAGCATCGATCCGCTGGAGCTGATCGATAAATACGGTGCGGATGCTTTGCGCTTCACTATTTGTGCCCTGACCGGTCTCGGACGCGACGTGAAACTTGGACCGGCCCGCGTCGAAAACTATCGACGCTTCGTCACCAAGCTGTGGAACGCGGCGCGGTTCTGCGAGGTGAACGATATCCGCGGGGACCCCTCGTTCGATCCCGCGCGTGCGTTCCTGCCGTTGACGCGCTGGATCCTCGATGCAGCGAACCGCGCGATCGAGGAAGCGACGGCGGCGCTCGAGGCCTATCGCCTCGATGAATATGCCGCCATTTGTTACCGCTTCACCTGGGACACGTTCTGCGACTGGTTCGTGGAGTTCGCCAAGCCGGCGTTGGCAGAAGTAGAGGTACGCCAGACCGCGGCGCATGTACTCGGCACCATTCTGCGTCTGCTACACCCGGTGATGCCATTCGTGACCGAGGAGTTATGGGATCGCTTCGGCTACGGCGAGCCGTTCAGCCTCATCCGCGCACCCTGGCCAACGGCCGTGAGTGTGGCCGATGCCCCGGCAGCCCGTGCCGAACTCGACTGGGTCGTGCGGTTGATTTCCGAAGTGCGATCGGTGCGGACCGAAATGAATGTGCCGCCCGGCAGGCTTACGCCGATCCTGTTGCGGGACGCAGCATCACACACATTGGCGCGCTCTCAGCAATGGATAGATGCGATCCGTCGCCTTGCGCGCGTATCGGAGGTGGATCAACTGGCTGGCGAGATGCCGAAAGGATCCGCTCAGCTCATGCTGGACGAAGCAACCGTGGTGCTGCCGCTGGCGGATGCGATCGACGTCGGGGCGGAGCGCACGCGGCTGACGCGCGAGCGTGACAAAGCCGCCGGTGAGGCACGCAAAATCGGGCAGAAGCTCGACAACGCCGACTTCGTGCGCCGCGCACCGGAAGAGGTGGTGGAAGAGAACCGCGAACGCCTCAGCGCAATCAAGACCGACATCGCGCGCCTGGAAGCGGCGCTGCAGCGGATCGAGGCCTAGCAGCTACACCACCTTACGCTCGCGAAGTGCTGCGATCGCGGTGTGATCGAAGCCGAGGTCATGCAGTATCTCGTCCGTATGCTCGCCTGGCTCAGGCGACGCGCTACGCACGCTCCAAGGTGTGCGCGACAACTCGACCGCCTGGCCCACAACTTCCACGTCACCCAACACCTTGTGCTGCACATGGCGCGAGATGTTGAGGTGTTTCACCTGCGGATCGGCAAACACCTCGTTCATCCGATAGATTGGCCCACATGGCACACCGGCCTCGTTCAGAAGTTCGATCCATGCCGCAGTCGTACGCTTGCGAGTGATCGCGCTGATTGCCGCGTTCAGCCGGCCACGATTTTCTGAACGAGCGGCATTTGTTGCAAAGGCTGGATCAGTCGCCAGCTCGGGCGCCTCGATCACCTTGCAGAAGCGCTGATAGATCGCTTCACCAGCAGCGCCGATGTTCATGTATCCGTCTGCTGTCTGGAATACGCCGGTCGGAATAGAGGTCGGATGATCATTGCCGGCCTGCCTTGGGACCTCATGGCCGATGGTCCAGCGCGCCGCCTGGAAATCCAGCATGGCGATCTGTGCAGCGAGCAGGTTGCTCTGCACCCATTGGCCAGTGCCTGATTGTTCCCGCTCGAGCAGCGCGATCAGAATGCCCATCGCGCAGAAGATGCCTGCTGTTAGATCAGCAACCGGAATGCCGACACGCAGGGGCCCCTGACCGGGCAGACCGGTGATCGACATCAACCCGCCCATTCCTTGTGCGATCTGATCGAATCCAGGGCGATCGCGATACGGTCCATCCTGTCCGAAACCTGAAATGCTGGCATAGATCAAACGAGGATTGATCGATTGCAGTGACGTATAGTCAATTCCAAGGCGGAATTTCACGTCGGGCCGGTAATTTTCGACCAGAACGTCTGCGTTGCTTACGAGGCGCTTTAGGATATCTACGCCTTCCCGCGACTTTAGATTCAGTGTCATGCTGCGCTTGTTGCGGTGCAGGTTCTGAAAATCGGGACCGTGACGTTCGCCTCCCATCCCGGCATCGCCCTCGGGCAATTCGACCTTGATCACATCGGCGCCCCAGTCGGCAAGCTGACGTACCGCTGTTGGGCCGGCGCGGACGCGTGACAGATCGACCACCTTGAAGCGGGCGAGGGGACCTTGCCGCGACGCTGGGTTCATTGTTGCCAATCCTCATCGGAGAAGAGTTCCGTTAAAAGTTCATTACACGTTTTACGCACAACGTCGAGCTTGCCGAGCTTTGAAGGACCTATACGATGTTCTCACATTTTTGATCCAATATCGGTGAGCGAACCGCCCGGCAGCATGGGATGGCAAACCTTACGATGCTATTCACTTACAGTGATGCGGTAATTGGGTGATGCCGCGCGAGCTCTGATGGAAGTCGGAATTTCGTCGAAGCTTGCAGGGGAATGACTTTGGACTTCGCAACAGATAGTGAGACTGCTTCGCCTGGAGCGGACAGTGACGGACCGACCAAAACTGTTGATTGTCGACGATGATCCAGAGGTGAGGATCGTTGTTGCCGAGTTTCTTGAAAGCTCTGGTTTCAACGTTGTACAGGCCAGCGGCGGCCGCGAAGCTCTGGACCTGCTGCCACGTCATCCTGACGTTCGGATGATCATCAGCGATATCCGCATGCCCGACATGTCGGGTATCGAATTGGTCGATATAGCGACCCGACGCCAACGCGACCTGAAGGTTATTCTGATCTCCGGCTACTTCGTTTCACAGCAAGTCGGTCGACGTTTTCTGAGCAAGCCCTTCCGCATGCGAGAACTTGAGGCGGCGATACGTGCTGAGCTCGCCACAAAGAGCCCGAGCAACTTCTGATCAGGCTGCATCCCAGAAGTTCACGAATGGTAGGGGAGTGGACTCGGTCCCGGTCAGGCCTATGGTTCGGTGACGGAGCCGCATGAACACGCGGCAACATGCCGGCGCCGGTGCATCCAGCTCCAGCGGCGCCTGAAACCGTTGGGTAGCGTTGCTATGATGGATCGACATGTGCTGTCGAATGGTACTCTTTCCGCCACTGTGAAGGCGGATGGAGCGGAATTGTGCTCTCTGTGCAATGCTGCCGGCGAGGAGATGCTCTGGCAGGCGGCGCCGGTCTGGCCACGTCACGCGCCCGTTCTCTTCCCCATCGTCGGCCGCCTGAAGAACGACACGTTGCGTCATGGGGGCAAGACGTACCGGCTGACGCAACACGGGTTTGCTCGCGACCGACGGTTCGCATGGCTCAACCGCACGGCGTCTGGCTGTCGGCTGGTGCTGCACGAGGATGCCGAGACGCGAGCCGTCTACCCCTTTGCCTTCCGCCTCGAGGTCGCGTTCAGCCTGGACGACGACACGCTGGAGCAGAGCTTCACTATTTCCAATCCCAACCGCGCCGTGCTCCCGGCATCGCTCGGTGCGCATCCGGCTTTCATCTGGCCCATGGCCGATGGGATAGCCAAGTCGGCGCATGTTCTCGAATTCGCTAAGCCGGAGACGGGCCCAGTCCGGCGGCTAGATCAGGGACTGCTGCGCGGGGAGCCGGAGGCGTCGACCGTAGGCAGCACGCTGCACCTCGAGCCGGCGTTGTTTGCCGCGGATGCGCTGATCCTGTCCGATCCGGTCAGCCACTCGGTCCGCTATAGTGCGCCCAGTACAGCGGCGGTCGAGGTATCGTGGGAAGGATTTACTCAGCTTGGCATCTGGGCGAGGGAAGGCGGCGACTTCGTCTGCATTGAACCTTGGCACGGCACAGCCAGCCCGGCGGACTTCGACGGCGAGTTCACTGACAAGCCAGGGCTGATGCTCATTCCGCCCGGCGAGCGCCGGACCTTGTACTTCGTATAAGATTATGCTGATAACCTAAAGATTTTTCTTTATATTCTGCCACTCTTTCTCCATCTTCTCAAGCGGCATTTCAGTCAGCACATTTCCCTCCGAAGCAATTGCCTGTTCCATTTTGTTGAACCTATCGTAGAACTTCAGGTTAGCGTGGCGCAGGCAGGCTTCCGGGTCCAGATCCAGTTTGCGAGCGAGGTTAGCCAGCACAAACAAGAGGTCCCCAACCTCATCCTCCAGGCGCTCGTGCTTCGCATCCGGCAGTTCTGCCCGGAGCTCCGCAAGCTCTTCGTCCAGCTTGAGCAACACCCCCTCGGCATCGGGCCAATCGAAGCCAACTCGAGCCGCACGCGCTGTCAGCTTCGCCGCTTGCGTAAGCGCAGGCAGGCCGGTGGGAACCCCAGCCAAAGTCCCGTTTTCCGATCGCCGCGCGCGTTCAGCATGCTTCTGAGCTTCCCAGTTTGCGCTTTGCGCGTCGGCGGATCGCAAGGCCGAACTGCCAAACACGTGCGGATGGCGGCGAACCATCTTGTCAGCAATGGTCTGCGCCACGGCCGCGAAGTCGAAACGGCCGGCTTCCTCAGCCATGCGTGCGTGGTAGACGACCTGAAACAGCAGATCACCGAGTTCGTCCTGCAGGTCGTCCAGGTTGCCCCGGGCGATCGCATCAGCAACCTCGTAAGCCTCCTCGATCGTGTAAGGCGCTATGGTGGAGAAGCTTTGCTGCTGGTCCCACGGGCAGCCGTGATCGGGATCACGCAGCGCCGCCATGACGTCGAGCAGGCGGCGGAGTTCAGTTTCGGCCGTATGGTGTGGTGAGTTCACTGACACTGTCCTGCCGCATAAGATATATTATGTTAACTCGATCTGCATCCCGTCGTAGCCAGGCTCTACGCCGGCCGGCAGATTCGCCCGCAGCCACGCCCAGTCCATGTCGGTTCCCATATGGGTCAGCACGGTTCGGCGCGGCCGCAGGCGCTTCGCCCAGTCCAACACCTGCTCCAGGTTGGCGTGGGTCTTGTGTACCTCGTGGCGCAGAAAGCAGCCGACTATCCACGTATCGACATCGCGCAGCAGATCCAGCGCCGTCTCATCGAGGTTGGCGACGTCGGTCGAATAACCGAACGCGTTGATGCGCAGGCCTAGCGAGTGCGAGAACCCATGGTCCTGATCGATCAATTGGACCTGCATGCCGGCGATACTGACGGTCTCGCCAGCGGTCACCTCGCGCGGCACCATGACAGGTCGGAAGAATCCTGGCGGCTGCCAGGGCCGGAATGCGTAACCGAACCGGCGCCCGAGTTCGTCCAGCGTTGCCTTGGTACCGAATGCGTCCAGGGGTCGCCCGGCGATCCGGTTGAGGATCCGCACATCGTCCAGCCCGGTAATGTGATCGGCGTGCGCGTGCGTATACAGCACCGCGTCAACGCCTGGCACGCGGCAGGCCAGCAGCTGGGCACGCATGTCGGGGCCGGTATCGACCAGCAGCCGCGAACCAGCTTCGCTTTCGACCACTATGCTGGCGCGCGTGCGCTGGTTGCGCGGTTCGGTGGGGTCACAGACACCCCAGTCGCCGCGGCCGTCCGCACCCCCGATCAAGGGCACACCGGCTGAACCTCCGGTCCCAAGCAGAGTGACCCGCATCTAGGTCTAGGCCGTCTTGCGGAACAGGCGGCGGAAGTTCTCCGTCGTAAGCTGCGCCAAGTCCTCCGACGGTAGCCGACGCACCTCTGCGAGAACCCTGGCGGTGTGTGCAACGTAAGCCGGTTCGTTTCGCTTGCCGCGAAAAGGTACGGGGGCAAGGTAGGGTGCATCGGTTTCCACGAGCAGACGGTCCGCCGGGAGATCGCGGGCTATCTCTCGAAGTTCGCTGGATTTTGGAAAGGTCAGGATACCTGAGAAGCTGATGTAGCCGCCCATCGTCACGGCCGTTTCGGCCAGCATCCGCGAGGAGCTGAAACAGTGCAGGACGAACCTGCAGTGGCGACCGCTATCACGTTCATCCTGCAAGATTGTGGCGATGTCCTCGTCGGCCTCTCGCGCATGGATGACGAGAGGGATATCGGCCAGGCTCGCGGCCCGGATATGCGCGCGGAACGCGGCCTGCTGCACGTCCCGTGGCGAGCGATCATAGAAGTAATCCAACCCCGACTCGCCAATTCCAATCACCTTGGGGTGGTCCGTCAGAGCAGCGAGTTCCTGAGGTTCGGGCACAGGCTCCTCTGCCGCGTGGTGCGGATGGATGCCGACCGTGCACCAGAGGTCCTGCTGCGCAGCGACTATCGCCGGCAGGCGTTGCGACTGCGACAGCGTGGTCCCGATGGTGACCATCTCACTCACGCCGGCCGCCGCGGCGCGCGCCAGCACGCTCGGCCTTTCAGCCTCGGTGTAGTAGTCCAGGTGGCAATGCGAATCGATCAGCATCAGGGTATTATGCAACAGCTTCGACGTAACGTGGGAACACTCCTTGCGGTGCCGGCAACGCACAGCCTCCCGGCAAAGGTGTCGCAAGGTCGGCGACTCGACGCGCCGCCGCCGGCACTCCGAGCTGATCCAGCATGCGTGCCATGCTGTCCGGCATGAATGGCTGCAACACCGTCGCTATGACGCGCAATGCATCCGCCAGCACGCGTAGCACTGCCTCCATCCGGACGGTGTCTGTCCGCCGCAACGCCCAGGGCGCCTCGTGGTCGATATAGGCATTCGCAGCGCGGATCACTTTCCAGACCTCTTCCAACCCCTCGTGGAACACCTGTCGGTCCAGATGCTCGCGCAGCCTCCCGGGCAGGGCTTCTGCCGCGCTCAACAGCGCAGCGTCGGCTTCGGTGGCGGCCCCCCTCCCCGGCAGCCTGCCCTCGCAGTTTCGCGCGATAAGCGACAGCGTTCGTTGCGCCAGGTTACCAAGGTCGTTCGCCAGGTCGACGTTCGTTCGTGTCACAATGGCCGGGTGACTTATGCTGCCGTCGCCGCCGAACGGCTTCTCCCGCAGCAGAAAGTAGCGGACCTGATCCAATCCATAGGTCGCCGCCAGCTCGCGCGCCTCGATGACATTGCCGACCGACTTGCTCATTTTCTCGCCCTCGGCCACCCACCAGCCGCTTGACGAAATGCGATGTGGGAGCGGCAGCCCGGCTGACATCAGGAACGCAGGCCAATAAACCGCGTGGAACCGGATGATGTCCTTGCCAACCATGTGCACATCGGCTGGCCAGAACCGCCAATCCGGCGCCGTCTCGTCAGGGAAGCCGCAGGCCGTGACATAGTTGTTCAACGCGTCCAGCCAGACATACATGACGTGGTCGGGAGCGCCCGGCACCGGAATGCCCCAGCGGAACGTGGTGCGGCTGATCGACAGATCGCGCAACCCTCCCCGGACGAAGCTCGCCACCTCGTTGCGTCGGCTCCCGGGGAGGATGAAGTCGGGCCGTTCTTCGGTACAGCTTCAGGAGTTTGTCCTGGAAGGCTGACAGACGAAAGAAATACGAGGGCTCCCTCACCCACTCTACCGGTGCACCACTTGGCGCCACTTTGCTGCCGTCCGGCCGGGCGGTCAGCTCTTCTTCGTCGTAAAAAGCCTCATCCCGAACGGCATACCAGCCTTCGTAGTGGCCGAGGTAGATGTCCCCCGCGGCCTCGATACGCCGCCAAAGCTCGGCGCAGGACACCTTGTGCCGTTCCTCCGTGGTGCGGAACCACTGGTCGAACGACACGCCCATCTTCTCCGACATGTCACGGAAGTCAGCGGAAATCTTGTCGGTAAAGGATTGTGGGTCCATCCCGGCCGCGCCGGCCGCCTGCTCCACCTTCTGACCGTGCTCATCGGTGCCGGTCAGAAAGAACACGTCGAAACCGTCGAGCCGTTTCCAACGTGCCATTACATCGGCGGCGATGGAGATATAGGCATGACCGAGATGCGGCGGCCCGTTGACGTAGAAGATCGGCGTGGTGACGTAGTAGCGCTTGTTCATGCCATCGTTCCGCTGAGCAGGCCGAGGCCGGCCACGATGGCTTGGCGCTTGTCCAGGTTGAAGCGCTCCGTCTCGTCCTGCAGCTTTGTCAGCGCGTGCCACACGTCGCCCCAGGCATCAAGGGGACGCAGCGCGACAAGTCTCGACTGTTCCTCATCCCCCCTCCCTCGCGCCACATCGCGTACTGCCGCAGCAACGCCCGCGCGCAGCAGGTCCATGAAATTCGAAAAGGCGGTATCGCCGCGCGCCAGAGTATCGGCCACGGTGTAGGTGCGCTGTGGCTTCAGACTAGGCAGTGCGCCGAGCACTTCGTTGACCAGTCCGGCAATCGCCAGTCCCTCCTCATGAGCCAGCAGCAGCGCGCGGCCGAGCGAGCCTTCAGCCAGCGTCACCAGTCTCCCCCTGTCGTCGCCCGACAGGCCGGGCAGGTAGTCCGCCAATAGCCGCTCCATCGGATCCAGAGGCAGTGGGTCCAGGCGGAGGCGTCGACAGCGGCTGCGAATTGTCGGCAGCAGCCGTCCGGGTGCGGCGCACACCAGGAGCAAGATGGCCCGTTGCGGTGGCTCCTCCAGAATCTTCAGCAGCGCGTTGGCCGAGGACTGGTTCATCTCCTCGGCGCCGTCGACGATCGCGACGCGCCAGCCGCCTTCGGCCGGCGTCAGGCTCATGAAGGCGCTGATCCCGCGCACGTCCTCGACCGCGATCTGTGTGCGCATCCGCCGGCGCTTTTCGTCGTACCCGCGCTCGACTGTGTGCAGGTCGGCATGCGCGCGGGCAGCGACGCGGCGGAACACCGGATGTTGAGGGTCGAGTGCTAGGGAATTGTCTGATGGCATACCCGCCAGCAACCGGCGAGCGAAGCGGTACGCCAGCGTCGCCTTGCCGACGCCGTCGGGCCCGGTGATCAGCCACGCATGGTGGATACGACCTGAACGCATCGCCTCAAGCAGCACGGTCTCGGCAGCTTCATGGCCGAGCAACTGAGGGTTGGCGCAGGGTTCGGGGGCCATGCACGGGTTATAGCAACATGATGCACCGGAGAGTTACCCATTGAGTCTCTGCGTTCAGGGTGACGGCCTGGGCATAGAGTTCTTCCCGCTGCGTAGGCGAAGCCAAACCTCGGAGGTGAAGATGGCTGCATACACGATCAAGCCACTGGTGACCGCAACCGCGATCAACACGGGTGGCCGCAACGGGCATTCGGAGACGACCGACCACTCCGTCAGCGTCAACCTTTCGGTGCGCAAAGAAATGGGCGGGCCTGGTCTGCCGAACACAACGACGCCTGAACATCTGTTCTCGGCTGGCTATGCGGCGTGCTTCGGCGGCGCGCTGGAATTCGTTGCACACCAGCACAAGAAGAATGTGTCGGGCAGCACCGTGACGTGCGACACCTCAGTAGGACCGCGCGAGGGCGGCGGGTTCGGCATCGCCGTCAGGATGCACGTCAAAGTCCCGACGCTGCCCACGGCAGAGGCTCGGGCGCTGGTCGAGGAGACGCACGAGAAGATCTGCCCCTACAGCCATGCCACGCGTGGCAATATCGAGTTGACGACGGAGGTGGAGGGCACGTAGCGCGGCAGCTGCATCGCATCAGCCTGCCAGACGCAACAATCTGTCTGCGGTGCCGTGCGCGATCTTGGCCCGATCGGCGGGCGACACCGGCAACGCGTCCAGGAAGGCGCGCGCACGGGCGTTCGACGCGAACGGATAGTCGACCGAGAACATGATGCGATCTATGCCGAATGACAGCAGTGCGGCCATGAACGGCGGCAGTGTGAAGAACCCACTGGTGGTGATCCACACCTGGTCAAGTATCGTCTCGCGCACCGATCGACGCAGCCGCACTTTCGCTTCTGCTGCCGTGGTTTCGTCGATGCGGTCCAACATGAACGGCAACGCCTCGCCCATATGACCGACAATAATCTTGAGCTTTGGATGTCGGTCCAGAGTGCCGCTGAGCGCGAGACGCAGAACATGGATCGCGGTATCGTAGTGCCAGCCCCAGGTCGGGAGCGCGAGTGAAAAGCTGAAGTTGCCTGGCAGTCCGTCATAGTAGGCGTTGCGCACAGCGGCGACCGGTATGCCGGGGTGCAGGTAGATCGGCACGTCGAGCGCTTCGGCACGTGCAAGCATTGGCTCGAACGCTGCATCGTCGAGAAAGCGTCCGTCGGTTGCGCCGTTCACGAGCGCACCACAGAAACCAAGCTGCCTGACTGCGCGCTCCAGTTCGTCCGCAGCTTGTTGCGGCGCCAGCATCGGCAGATGCGCGAACCCGCGATAGCGATCGGGATGACGGGTGCAGGCCTCAGCCAGCGCGTCGTTGTAGGCGCATGCCATGGCGGCGCCTCGCTGGCCCGCCACGAGGTCGGCGCCAGGGCCGGCCACCGAGAGCACCTGCACACTGATGCCGCTTTGGTCCATGTCGGCGAGCCGCGCCTCGCCGAGTTCAGCCAATTCGTCGCGTTTGATGGTCTGCGACCAGACGACGTCCGGGCCAGGAAAGCCACGGCGAACAATGACGTCGGACGGAATACCGGACACGATGCGAGGAACGGTGTAATGCTCCTCCAGGGCGACAATGCGCATGTGGGATCCTCCCTGAGCTTGAGTAATACGGTCGCATGATGACCGCTCAGGCGCTATGGATGGTCTCACGTCTGCTGCCGCGAGAGGTTGCCTGCTTGACGATTTAGGCAACAAAGTAGCCAGCGGCCACGAGTTGGGGAGAGACCACATGGACCTCAGAGGCAGCGTTGCGCTGATAACCGGCGGCAACGGCGGGCTTGGCCAGCGCATCTGTCACGCGCTGGCCAAGGAGGGCGCGCACATTGCGGTGATGTACGCGCAGAGCCGCGACCAAGCCGAGGAGGTCGCACGCACGCTCACATCCAGTTATCAGATCAATGCGGCCGCGTTCGCCTGCGATATCACCGATGGCGCGGCAATCGAGCGACTGGTCGGCGACGTAAGCCGCCGTCTCGGTAGCCTCGATATCCTTGTCAATGACGCCGCCTACAACAAATCGATTCCCTTCCCCGACCTCGACAATCTTACGATGGACGTGTGGGATAAGATCATGGCGGTGAACCTGACGGGGCCGATGCGGCTGACCAAGGCCGTTGCGCCCATCATGAAGGCACAGGGACGTGGCCGCATCGTCAACATCGCCTCCGTTGCCGGGCTCGGTCCGACAGGATCGTCCATCGCCTACGCGGTGTCGAAGGCTGGCTTGATCCATCTGACACGGTGCATGGCGGTCGCGCTGGCGCCGGAGACGCTGGTAAACTGTGTCGCGCCCGGCCTGTTGGAAGGTACACGCGCGACCTCCAATCTGCGACCTGAGCAGATTGAACGTTCCTCATCCGGCTCGCTTCTGAAAAAGGCAGCCGACAAGGACGACTGCGCCGACATGGTGGTCACCATGTGCCGCACCGACACCATGACTGGCCAGACCATTGTCATTGATTCTGGTCGCTTCTTTCACTGAAGCACGAACAGCAACAAGGGAGAGGATCATGGCTTACGAAGGCATGCTCGCAGAGACCATTTCGATCACCGGCCATAAAGGCGAGCCGATCTCGGCCTATGTCGCACGGCCATTGGGTGCAGGTCGCTTCCCCGGCGTGGTGCTGATCCACCATGCGCCTGGCTGGGATGAATGGTATCGCGAGGCGACACGGAAGTTTGCCCATCACGGCTATGCTGCAATCAGCCACAACCTCTATCACCGCGCCGGCGACGGCAAAGCCGACGATGTGGCTGCCAAGGTGCGCGCCGAGGGCGGCGTTCCTGATGATCAGGTGGTTGGCGACACGGAAGGCGCGGTGCAGTGGCTGCGCGCGCAACCCTGGCTGAACGGCAAGGTTGCGGTGCTTGGCACCTGCTCGGGCGGTCGACAGACATTTCTCTACGCCTGCAAGACCAAGAGCATCAACGCGGCTTGCGACCTTTGGGGCGGTCGCGTGGTGATGAGCAAAGAGGAGCTGAATCCAAAACAGCCGGTGGCGCCGATCGAGTACACGAAGGATCTGTCATGCCCGCTGCTCGGCCTGTTTGGCAACGAGGACCGCGCGCCGACGCCGGAGCAGGTGGACCAGCACGAAGCGGAACTGAAGAAGCACGGCAAGCAATACGAATTCCACCGCTACGACGGCGCCGGGCACGGGTTCTTCTATTACGACCGGCCGATGTATCGCATTGAGCAGGCGTTGGACGGCTGGAAGAAGGTGTTTGCCTTCCTGCAAAAGCACATGGCTGCATAAGCACAGGCATGTGCACCTCGATCGTCGAGATCGTCGGCGCGAACGGTGCCGGCAAAGGCAGTGACGGGTGGTTCGATTTGACCCACTCTGTGGTGTCTTACGACCACCCTCACCATGCCTTGCTGGAGGAGGCCATCACCATCGATTTCGTGAATGCGGCACTCGGTCCTGCGGCTCGCGTGGCGGTCGAGTTAACACTGGATTCAGCCAAAGAACTGAGTGCCGCGCTTATCAAGGCGATCGCTGCGGCAGAGATCGAGGAGCGCGGGCGTTTGCGGGGGACGTAAGGCTCAGTAGGCCGCCTCAAGCAAGCGCATAGCATCCTCGATCCGTTCCGCCGGCGAGCGCACGCCAGCATTGGCGTTGAAGTTCTTCACCGTCTCACCGGCGATCGCTCCCAGGTCCTCGCGTGGAATAGCGAGCTGGCGTAGTCGCGTCGGGACACCGACGCGCGCGTAGAGCGACTCGAGCGTGTCGGCAACGGCAAGCGCAGCCATCCGCGCAACCATTCCATCGCGCCAGACACCCAAGGCCGTCGTGATCTGCCGCGCGGACTGCATGTCCACCGTTTCGGAGAGCCGTATCTTCGATGCATGTACGACCGAAGTTGATTCACCCTGCCCGACATGGGGATATCGCACGTGCAGCGCGGTTGAGACCGCGTAATCGCCGGCGAAAGCGCCGCCCCGCGCGCGATGGAAGCCATCGTCCTCGGCACGGTTCTGCAGAAACGCGGCAATGCAGAGATCGACGCGCAGCGACGCGTCCTCAGGTTCATCGGTCAGCCGTGAATAGGCGCGATACGCCAGCTGAAATGCTTGGTTGCGATCACTCTCGGCCAGCGGATTGATCTCGGCCTGAGACATTGCGCCGACCGTACCCGCAAATACCGTCGTCGCGGTGGAGCGCAACAGTTCCCTTGGCGCGCTGAGCAAAGCGCCATGGTCGAGGAAAATTGCCTGCGGCCGCGTCTTCGGATCGAAGTATTCCATCCGCTGGTCGAGATCCGGGTTCTTAAGACCAGTGCCGGCACGGTTCATGGCGCTGGTCGGTGTGGTCGGTATGTTGATGATCGGCGGCTTCGGCGCCAATAGACGCGGGCTATGCGCCGGTTTCCCTTCTGGATACTGCGTCATTAGGTCGAATGGATCACCAGACTCGGCAAGGAAAATCGCTGCAGCACGGGTCGCCACGATGACACTGCCGCCGCCGACGGCTATCAGCAGGTCGGCCGAGGATTGACGGGCAGCCTGGGTTGCAGCGCATACTGAAGCGTACGTAGAGTCCTTCTCGATGCCATCGAATACGCCTGCATAGCGATTGCCGAGCGCAGCCTCGATCCGACGCACCGTGTCGGTGCGTCGGTTCACCGATGGTGAGCACACAACAAAGGCCCGTTTCGAAGCGGCCCGATCGACCGCGTCCTTGAGCGACTGTTCGATGACCGAGCGGCCGCAGTGCAGCCGCCAAGCGTAGCCTGCTGCGCGGAAGCTTTCTTGGGTCATTCCTGTGTACTCCCGCTCGCCATCCAGCGCTCTTCGGCTACTGGGGTCAAATCGGATGCCAGGCGGTACGGTCAGTCAATCGTCTCGGTAACTGGTGAAGCTCCGGAGCGTGCGGGCGTGTTTCGAAGGTTTCCTGCCTTTGTGGCATAGGCGCTGCCGATTTCCGGATGGTTCGGCATCTGTCGGGACGCGACCAGTCGATACGACGACTGCCAGAGCCGGTGAAGCGTCAATGCCGCATGACCCAAATAGGTTTCTGCCCCGATATAGCTATTCAGCTGGACCGCATCGTTGGCGAACTCAAATTTGAAGCCCTCCTCTCCGCGGAGGTAATCCACCTTCGTCAGCCCACTGTCGAAAGCCCATCTTGTATATTCGGTCATGAGCAGAATGCCTGGCGACGCACGGGCGAATGCAGCATCGTAGACTGCGAAATAGGCCAGCAGGGCCTTGCCCTGCACCACATTGATCGATGCAGCAACAACACTTTCATCGCGGGTTACAAGAAATACCCGGAGTGCTTCAATCTTCTCCAGAGCCCGGGTTAGTTCAGTGAGCATTGCCACATCGCTGGACGATTTGATGCCGTTCGCGGCCATGCTCGCCCGCTTCATCGCGACCAGTTGCTCAAGCAGTTGCGGTTCGGGCGTTTGAGGTACTCTGCCAGAAAGGCCAGCCGCGCGTCCTGCGACAACATCCGCTTTCCGCGGGACCAATTATTGCGTTTCTTCTTGTTCAAGTTGCGGAACCAGTGGTCCCCATCGGTCCAGTCGCTCGTCAGGTTAAGGCAGACTTCGCCTATCTCTTGGCGGCACTCCATCACATCGGCGAGCCCTCTGGAGATCAATGAGTCGGGATGGACATTTTTCAATCGAATGATGTCGAACCCACCAGCCTTCCTGACCTCGCTCCAAAGGAGCCGCACGATCTCAGGGTGCTCAGCTATCGCGTCGCAGTAGTCGCTGACCGACTGTGCCGCCCATTCCAGGATGCGTGTTCCGGACCACCGGCGAATTGCGAAGGGTAGTATCGCGACTAGCTTCTGCTCGTCCCACGCAAGCGCGACGAATAGGTGGCTGGCAGTCGTTCTGGTGGACCACCATGCCTCTACCCAATGATAGCTCTGAAATATATTGCGCTCACCTGCCTCCCACAGGCGATGCCAGTCAGATTCGAGGTGTCGTAAGCGATCGGACGATGTGACAATCTCGCAGGAAACGCGCGCTGGCACCAGCTTATGGCCCGCAATCTCACCCATGCCGGTGCAGCTCCCTGATGCGAGATCGCTTGCGTCCAAATCGCGCGTGATGCGACTTGGCGTGTGTCGTCTCGCCGGATCGTTGTCAAGTCACCTCAATGATGTCGCCAGGGATGTCCGGGTGCAAACGAAAGGTAATTGGTCGTCGACCACGCCTTTTCGCTTCAACGACACCACTGAGCTTTGCAGCACCCAGCAGCGCCGTCTTGGCCCAAAAGCCCGGTCCACTTGTCCGGTTTGTGGGATGGATGCCCAGCTGTTCGCGAAGGATACAGTTGGCCCCGTTTACCCTCACTTTTCGCTGAATGTCCCGCATCTGGTATTCAACGGTCATGGAAACGCTAAAACCAAGGTTCTCTACGCGATGCGGCGCATTTAATGGCCAGCTCAGCATCTGCCCGGGGCCAATGGTGAAGACAGAGGCGTAATCGTCGTACCAATCCTCGAAACGGATGTTTGTCTCATTGTTGTACAGACAAACAGCCTCGAGCTCATCGCGTGCGAGAAAGGGTGATGATGCGGGGTAAACGTAGACCCGTTTGCTGCCGGCAATCTGCCAAAGGCTCTGCCCAGACGTATCGAAATGATAATACACCTGAGCTTGCGGCGAAGAGATAAGAATGCCGCAAATTCGTTTGAAGGTTTGGTAGGACGGAAGGTGCGCCTCGAGTTCGGCGAACAGGTCATCCAGCAACGCGCCGAACCGGCTGTCCACCTCATTCACACGCAGCAGGTTGAGCCACATGCTACCATTTTCGATTGCGGTGATGACTTCCTCGCCGGACAATGACCCAAAGTCACCCTCTCGCCATTCCCTCTCGTGCCCCGGCGGACCAACCTTCACAAGCATATAGTTGCTGGCGGGATACTGCTCTATCAACGAAGCTAGGCTGGCGCGCGAGAACAGCGGATGCTCATGGAGTTGATGACCGAGGCATAGGGGTTGACGTCCCCAAAGCACCGAATGTCTCGGCTGCCATTCAGTGAAGATTTCCTTTGGATTATCGGCGTGCGAGGTGTCTGCCGCGAAATTTCCATCTCTCGTCGCGAGCATCGATCCGTCCTGTTGCAACTCAGTAACTTTAGCGAGCGACACCGTGCCCTGCCACTCACGTTGGCTCGATTATTTCCGATCGGCGGTTTTGGCAAGCGCCGCTTATAGCGCGCACCGTATAATCCATAAGCAGGAGCAGGTTGGGCGCGCACAGCCCCGGGCACTGGCTGCTATCCATTGCCGCAGCGGCCAAACCTTGCCCTAATTCTGGCCCTGACCCCAGAGCTGCTCAACCTAAAGCTGTATCGCGCTCAAGCGCCCGCGTCCTCATCGAATCCATCTTGGGATCCTGGATCTGGATTGAGGAGCGCATAGCCTATTACCGTGAATAGCAGGGCACCCATAGCATCAGCAGCGGAAGCATCGATATCTCCTGCAAGCCCGCGCTGGCGGGGACGGTGGCAGGGCAGGTCAGACGTTGCAGTGAATTGCTTCATAGACGGAGAGGAAATTTTCCTCCAGGGGCCCCACGGGCGTGGTCACACTGTGCTGACGAAGTTCATTGTCGCCGATGCAACCACTTCGTCGCGACGTAGTTTAGGTGACCCGGTAAAGCGCCGAGGTGATTGCAAGATGGCATACGAGTTGCGTATCGGTGGGCGTGCGGCGGCTCGGTACGAGACATCCGAAGAGGCGGAACTACGTGCGCGGGCCATGATGGCGGATAATGCAGACTGCGCGATTGAGATCTTCGATCTTTCGACCGGGCAGCCTTACGCGCCGGCGGCGAGTGCGGAAGATCGCGAGGCATTGTCGCGCAAGATCGGTTTCTAGGGCGGGGCAGTTGAGCTGGACACGGATCACCGAACCGGATCAGGCGGCAAACGCGCTTCCCTCCTGGTTCACCACGCGAATGATCGGGCTGCGAGGCAAATTCGGCCTGCTGACCACGACGGGAGATGTGCTGAGGATCTCATCGATCATTGCGCTGAATCAGTCTGCGGACGGCACGGTTCTGCTCGACGTCCTCTTGGACCACGCTGGCGTCCCCGATGACGTGGATACCGCCTGGCAGCCGAAGCACTATCTTGGTGCCCCTGCGCCAGGCGCCACGATGGCTACCGTCAACCTCGCGCATATCGTCGCCGTAGTGGAATTTGTAGGCGCCGTCATGGTTGAACAAAATGCTGACCGGGAACTGCGGGCCGGCGACGAAATTCTCGGGACGGAGCCAGCATCGGACATCGCTGACCGCGAGCGAACAACAATAGGCGTGGCTACGGGTTAGAGCCGAGAGCAGAGATCTACTGCCATGCGACTTCGAGAGCAGCCACGGTTGTGGACGATGTTGACGCGAACCGGGCCTTTCATTCTATTCCGCAGTCTGCCCTGCGCCTTACACGTCACATCGTCCTAAAGTCTTAAGTCTCATCAGCCGCGGCCAATATAGGGCATCTTTGTTGCCATCACGGTCATAAATTGGACATTCGCTTCCAGGGGCAGGCTGGCCATATAGGTGACGCCGCGGGCAACATCGTTCACGTCGATCCGCGCTTCCGGCTCGACCTTGCCGCTGGCTTGCAGGCGACCTCGTGCGGTGTCTTCATTACGCGTCGTTGCGGCATTGCCAATGTCTATCTGGCCACAGGCGATGTCGTATTCGCGACCGTCGAGTGACAATGACCGGGTCAGTCCGGTCAGTCCATGCTTGGTCGCCACATAGGCTGTCGAGTTCCGTCGCGGCACATGCGCTGATACTGAGCCGTTATTGATAATACGTCCGCCGCGCGGCCGCTGACCCTTCATTATACGGAACGCATGCTGCGCACACAGGAAAGAGCCAGTCAGATTGACCGCAACGACATTCGACCATTGCTCAAAGGTCAGATCCTCGATGGGGATGTTGCGAGTGCTTGTTCCGGCATTATTGAAGAGAAGATCGATTCGGCCGTAGGTCGCATTGACAGTGTCGAACAGCGACGCAATCGAGGTTGGGTCGGTAACGTCGGTCGGTGCCACAAGCATGCGCGGCGGTGTTGCCTTGGCGATCGCCGCGGTCTCCTCCAGCATTTCGCGACGACGACCGGCCAGCACAACCGAGAACCCGTCCGCGTACAGCGCGAGTGCGGTTGCCCGTCCGATGCCGCTGCCGGCTCCGGTGATAACTGCGATCTTTGCTGATGTCGCCATAGCCTGGTCCTCCCCTGAATAGGCCATACCTCGCCGATGCTTCGCGCTGTTCCGGTTGGAGCAACGGTCAGCTTGGTGCGTGCGGCCTTATGACGGTACTTGCAGACGATACCAAACAGCGACGCGACTTATCCAATGGCTGCAGCATCCCGCGTGACGCAGACTTCAGCCGACCGGTACGAGCAGCGCGCTGGCGCGCTGACGCAGATCGTCCGGCCAAGCAGCAGGGCGGCGCGCATCGAGATCGAGATTGACACCGAATTGGCTGAGCCGAGCGAGTTCAGCCTCGGTCCGCGGGTCCGTCATGCGATGGATCTTGCGCAGTGATGAATTGCCGAGATGCGCTATTCCGCTTTCGACCAGGTAAGGCGCGTCGAGCCGCAATGCACCAGAAACATGCAGGATCAACTCAAATGTCGAGAAACCACGCCGCTGCTGTTGCATGAAGTCGGCGTCCATACCGATTGCAGCGTCGAGCTGACCAGAGGCATTGGAAAAGCGATGCACGATGGCGCCTAGTGCAAAATGGCCGGCGGCGTCGATATCGGAGGTCTTGACTCGGCCTCGGGCAGTGGGAATGAAGCCGTCGGTCGTGGTTGGCTCGGGCCTTGTTTCAGCGACCGGACCGTTCCAGACGGCAATTTGCGCTTCGATCAGGGCGCGCTGTTGCGGCGTCAGTGGCGCCGCTAGATGCCAGTGTTCTTCGAACCAGGTCACCACCTCGCCGTTGGTCGTATCAACAAATCGATGCCCCAGGCGCAAAGCGTTATCCACGCTCAAGGCAGCGCTCTCGACATGAAAGCTAGCACCGGCGCGGAGTTCGCGCGCGAAATGGGCGTCGATCCGGCGAAGCAGATCATCACGCCGCAACAGATCTCCTAGGCCAAGTTCGTCGGCAAGATTGGCGTCAGCCTCTTCCAGGCGGTCGAAGTAATAGGCGACGGTGAAATGCTCGGTCACATCGCACTGCCACGGCGGCACCGCGCCGCGATAGGTCTCGGTCCAGGCGGTCATTGTCTGCGTTCACTCCAGCTTTGATGAGGTGGCTCGGAAGAAACGCCGTCAGGTCCTGCCGGTGTGGCCGTGCCTCGGGTCCGGACCTGGGTCGCGCCCCGCCGCAACCACGGTCAATCGGCCCAGGTAATGGGCCCAGCCATCGGCATGACTGGCGCACTGCTCGGCAGTGGGCAGGCCGGTGTGTGTCATGCGCAGCAACGTGCCGTCCGGCTGCTCGAGAAGGTCGATCTCGACCAGGCTCGACCCCGGCGGCACCTCCTCGCTGTCGTCCCAACCGAAGCTGTAGGCTAGGCGATGTACCGGCACGACCTCGCGGAACGTGCCGCGGGCGCAGCGGGCGCCGGTGACATTGACCAGGTAGAGCCCGCCCGGCTGGGCGTCGATCTGTGCCTCGGTTCCCATCCAGCGCAGGATATTGTCCGGATCGGTCAGCAGGGCGAAAACCGCGGCGGGCGGCGCGGGGACACGTGTCTCGCGCCGGACGATTAGGGTCTCTTGCATCGGTCCTGCCTTATGGTTGCCCGCCCAAGGTTAGACCCGCGCCAGGGCTGGTGACAGGCCGCGGGCCGGAGCGGCATGATCGCAGCATGGATTTGCCCGCGCCCCTCGCCTGGCTGGTGGACGAGGCCGGCGACTCGGCTGGTCCTGACCAGTTCCTGGCGGACCTTGGCAGCCGGCTGGTGGCAGACGGCCTGCCGCTTGCCGGCGGCGCCCTGACATTGGCAGTCCCACACCCGATCATTGCCCGCCGCACCTGGCTGTGGCGACCTGACACGGGGAGTGTGATCGAGGCACTCGGCTTCGCGGGAGGTCCGCTCGACCGCGCCGGACGCGACTGGCTGGCCAAGCTTGGCCCAGTGCTGGACGTAGGCCCAGAGCGCGACAGCCCGGTGCTGAACTGGTCCGGAGCGAGCGCTTTCAGTTCCGCGGAGTCAAGCCGGTTGCATCAAGTCGCGCGCTTCGCAGTGGCGCCTTTGGCCGCGCTGGCTGCCCGGTCGGCGCTGACAGCGCTGCTCGAGGCTTATCTCGGCAGGCGCAGCGCCGCGCGGGTGCAGGCTGGTGCGTTGCGCCGTGGAACCGGCGAAACCATTCGCGCCGCACTGTTCTGTGCCGATCTGCGCGGCTTCACCGCGCTCTCCGAGGCGACGGAGCCCGCGGCGATGATTGCCACGCTCGACGCCTGGTTCGACCGCGTGGCCGGCGCGGTGCACGCCTTCGGCGGCGAGGTGCTGAAATTCATCGGCGACGGCGTATTGGCGATCTTCCCGGTCACTGGGTCGCCGGCCGACGCCTGCGAGGCGGGGCTGCGCGCGGTCACTGCCGCGCGCGCTGGCATGAACCATCTGGATGCGACGAGGCAGGCAAAGGGGCTGCCGCCTCTGCCCTTCGGCGCAGCGCTGCATCATCGGCGAGATCCTGTGGGGCAATATCGGTGCGGCCGACCGGCTGGACTTCACCGCCATCGGGCCAGCGGTGAACCTGGTCAGCCGGTTGGAAGGGCTATGCCGCCCCCTGGGCCGGTCGGTGCTGATTTCCGGCGCTGTCGCGGCCGAAACCACCACGCCGGTGGTGCCGCTTGGCGAGCACATGCTCCGCGGCATCGCGGCGCGCTGCGCCGTGTTCACTCTGCCAGATGCCTGACCAGGCCGGTCAAGTATCAGTGGGAATACCAAGCGCAGGACGAGAGGGGCCAGCACCGTGGTTACCGATGGGTGTTCCGCCGATTTGTGCGGATACCGCCGCTCAGACTGCGGTCGTCGCGAATTTTGGTGCAAGCATCAGCACAAGTCCGATAACCATTCCCGGCATGGGAACAGATATCGGGCTGCGTTGCGACCGCATTGCTGAACGCCTGGGAATTAACTGTGGCGAATGCCAAGCGGAAGTTGTCTGCCAAGACGCGCGAACAAGCACGGCATCGCGGTAGCGCTGAGACTGCAGGATCTCTAGCAGAAGGTCGGGCGGGACCTACGACTGGGTGAGGCGAGGTCCGCCACGAGTTCGTGACGGACTGCTATCAACAATTCCATGGCGGACTGTGGTTCAGGCCGCCACACTCTGCCGTTGCAGATCCTTGCCGACCCGCGCCATTATCGCGGTCGCGTTCCCGTGCAGGATCTGCTCTCGTGCTTCCTCGCCGATCTGCGCATCGGTGAGCGCCTTTCGGGTCCAGTCAACACCAAATGCGCTGCCATCTGTGCCGCACACGATCCTGTCGGCGCCATACAGGCTCACCGCTGCCTCGATGGCGCGGGAGCCGAACGAGTTGCAATCGACGTAAACCTTCGATTTGCGGAAGCGCGACGAAGGCAACTCCTCGTCCGGTGTATCGAGCAGGCTCCGGTGGTCCATGCGCTCGATCTCGAAAGGAATGTTGCCGCCTAGATTGTGCACCTGGATCGACAGGTCGGGATACGGCTCCAGCAAGTCGGTTAGCGATAGCGTCACCATCACCGACGACAAACTCGCCTGCATGTCCAACGTGCCGTTGCGGCGACGCGCGTTGTCGGTCTCGCCCGCCACCTTGGGGAAAGCATCGCCGGGGCGCGGGCCATGGTGGATCAGCAAAGCCGCATGATGACGGTTGGCGACTTCCAGCAGAGGACGCACCAATTCGGCATCCTTGCGCGTCAGGAAGTAATTGCCCGGCAGTTGTGCACCGATCATGCCCGGCAGAGCGAGCGCGCGCTCAAGTTCGGCCGCGGCAGTGGACATGTCTGTCAGCGGCAGCGCAGCGTAAGCGGCGAAGCGGCCAGGATGCTTCTGGCAAATTGCCGAAAATCCGTCGTTGACGCGCCGACACAGCGGCACGGCCACTTCCGGCGGCTGTGCCTCGATCCAGCAGAACGAACCGAGCAGCGATAGCACGCTCGTCTCGACGCCCTGGCGATCCATGCGGGCCAAATGACCGTCAACCTCGTCGAACGCCTTGGCGAGTGGTTCTTCGCCCATGCGCCCTGACTTCAACACCTCAACGCCGTGCTCATTGCGCGCGATGCGTGGCTCTTTGCTGCGAGCGCGCAGGGCGTCCGCCAATTCACCGGGTTTCCAGTGCGCGTGCATGTCGATCATGGCTGTTTCCTCCATGGAGCTTCGAGCAGCTTAACCTCGCCGCGCCTGGCTGCAAACCTGGCGAAAGATGGTCGCACTGCAGATGACCGGGATCGAGCCGCATGATCGGCGAGTGCACTCAACAGCTACGCAGGCCGCACGTTCCAAGGGTATGGTGAGACACCTTGCAACACGCCAGTGATGCTGCGGCGGAACGCGGTTTTCCCGTACCACTGTCCCACCGGCACGGTTGCCACATCGGTCATCGCGACATGCGACAGGGTTTTGGCCACTTTTTCCTGTCCCACATCGTCCGGCGTGGACAGCCACTGCGCTGTCAGTGCACGTGCGTCTGCGTTGTCCCACCAGCCGAACCAACCCTTTCCCCCGCGGCCGGTGATCAGCGGATGAGTTGCGGGACTGCTGGCAGTCGCCGACGATGCAAAGGTGTGGAAAGCGCTCCACCCACCCTTTTCCACCGGTTCCATGCTCGCCCGCCGCTGTACCACAGTGCCCCAATCGGTTTCCTGCAGTTCGATGTTCATGCCGATCTGCTTCAGGATATCGGCGGTGACGAGTCCGAGCGGATGAATTGCGGCGAAATCGGTCGGGTTCATCACCGCGACTTTCTGGCCGGCATATCCCGCCTCCTGCAGCATTTTTGCCGCCAGCGAGAGGTCGCCCTTCATCGCGTCACCGTCCGCGCCGCTGTAGTAGGGCGTGCCGAACGGGAACACATCCTTGCTGACACGCCACAACGATTGGTCGTCGCCGAACGTGGCCCGCATGTAGTCGTCCTGACGCGCAGCCATCATCACCGCACGACGAAGGCGCACGTCATTGAATGGCGGTTGCGCCTGATTCAGGATCAGCCACGAGATGCGGCCCCAGGGCTGGTCGATCTGCAGTGCGAGATTCTTGTCGGCAGCAAGCTTCGGCAGCAGATCGGCAAGCGGCTGTTCCCACCAGTCGATCTCATTGTTCTGCAGCGCCGCACCCGCGGTCGCGGCGTCAGGAATGATATGCCAGACGATCCGGGGGAAATATGCCTGCTTGGCGCCGGTTCCCCAGATCGCCGGTTCCGCACGTGAGACGTATTTGTCGAACTTCTCATAGACGACCCGGCTGCCATTGACGTACTCGTTGGCAACAAACCGGTAAGGGCCAGAGCCAATCATCTCCGTCACCGGCTTGTCCGCCGCTGTTCTGGCCAGTCGTTCCGGCATGATGAACGGGACTGACGAGTTGGCCTTGCCGAGGGCCATGGCTAGCAGCGGAAACGGCTGGATGAATTTGATCACCAGCGTTCTGTCGTCCGCAGCGGAATAGCTTTCGACTGCGGCAGCAAGCAACTGGCCGAACGGATCACGCACGGCCCAGCGCTGGATACTTGCGATGCAATCGATCGCTCGTACCGGACTGCCGTCGTGAAAGACCAATCCCTCGCGCAGCCTGATGTGCCACGTCAGCCTGTCATCAGAGATCGTGTGGCCTTCGGCCATCTGCGGGTGTGAGATGCCGTCCGGGCCCACCGAATAGAGCGTATCGAACACGTAGTAGCCGTGGTTGCTGGTCACTGTCGCCGTGGTGAGCACCGGGTCCAGCAGTGTAAGGTTCGCCTGTGGCACGAACCGAAGCGTCGCCGTGTTGGCCGGCTGCGCGACAGCAGGCGCCGCAAGGCTCGTTGCTCCGGAGCCACGCGCCGCAAGTAAAGTGACAGCGGCAGACTTCATCAGCATGCGGCGCCGCATAGCGTTCCCCCTTTGAAAGTTCTTGGTCGTGAACTGATCTGCAGAGTGCGACGCCGCGTCGGATACTGGCAGCTCAGATGGGCAACTTGGCTCATGCTGCCATCGGAGGAACCCGCAGGTGCCAGTCGTGCGCGACCTGATATGCATAGCCAATTCGCAAGGCCAGCGGTTCGGCATAGGCCCGGCATACGATCTGCAGCGAACTGGGCAACCCACCCGCGGTGAAGCCATTTGGTACTGCCGCTGCACAAAGGTCGAGGAAGTTGACCCAGCGCGTGAATATCGCCGGTGTCGTGTTTTGATCGATCGCAGCTACTGGTGGAGCGGGTGCAACCGCGGTCGGTGTCAGCAGTGCATCAACGCCCTCGATAGCAGTGTTGAATGACGCCTTCATCCGCTCCCGCTCGGCAAGCGCCAGCAGGTAATCCCGCGATGAGATCGCAGCACCGGCACGCACGCGCGGCCGTACGTCCTGGTCTAGCGGCTGGGCGTTGTCGTCCACCAGTTCTGCGAGTGCCGCATAGGCCTCGGCTGACATGATGCGCCCGTTGACCGCACCAAGGTCGCCGAACCGCGCAGGCAGCGCGACATCGACGATCTCTGCTCCCAGGCTGGCGAGCGCCTCGACCGAATGGTCGTATGCCGCCAGCACCTCGGCGTCGATCCCACCTCGTTCATTGGCTGGCAGCCGTGCCAGCCGCAGTCCCTTCACGCCGCGCCGGAGCTCGGCCATCGGATCCACATCGTGCACACCCAGTGTATGCCGGTCGCGCGGGTCTTCGCCCTGCAGCACTGCCAACAAGAGCGCCGCATCTTCGATATCTCGGGTGATCGGGCCTGGAGTGTCCAACATCGGGCTGAGCGGCAGCACGCCGAATGTGCTGATCCGGCCAATCGTGGTCTTCAGTCCGGTGATGCCATTCCAGGCAGCAGGAATGCGCACTGATCCGCCGGTGTCGGTACCGATCGCCCAGGGTGCCATGCGCGCTGCGACGGCGACCCCGGAACCGGAGGACGAGCCACCCGGCGCACGGTGCACGCGGTCATCCCACGGATTCCACGGGGTACCCAGGTGCTGGTTAGTGCCCCAGCCACCATAGGCGAACTCCACTGTGTGGGTCTTGCCGAGGTTGATCATACCTGCCGCCGTCAACTTGCGTACCAGCGTAGCGGTGTGGGGCGCGACGCGGTTGCGCCAGGCCGCGGTCCCACCCATGGCGACCTCGCCCTCGATCTCGACGAGGTCTTTGATCGCAATTGGAACACCGTGCAGCGGTCCGACGGGGTGGCCGGCACGGATCGCCCTGTCCGCGGCTTCGGCCGCCAACCTCGCGTTGGTGGCATTGACCGAGACGAATGCATGCAGCCTGGGCTCGAGGCGCTCGATGCGCGCCAGGTACTCGTCCATCAGATCGACCGGTGACAGGCGACGCCCGGCGATCTCCGCGGACAGCGCGTGGACGGGACGGAAGGCGATGGAGGTCATGGCACGCATTCCTTCGAAGGGCAGCGGGGGCAGGGTTGATTTCAGGCGGACCATTCCCGCACATCCGAGCGCCAGCAGACAATGACCTATGGGACCATGGCAGCCACTCCCGCCGACCTTTTCGCGTTGTTCGACCGGCTGGCCATCGAGCACAGCACAGTTGAACATCCTCCCTTCTTCACGGTGGAGGAGGGCAGGCCATGGCATGACAAGATCCCCGGCCTGCACTGCAAGAACCTGTTCATCAAGGACCGAAAGGGCGGCATCTGGCTGGTCGTGATGCCTGCAGACAAACGCGCCGACCTTGGGCGGCTCGAGAAGGCGCTGGGCGCACCCCGTTTCTCCTTCGCCCGACCGGACGTGCTGCAGGAGGTGCTGGCGCTGACGCCCGGGTCGGTGACGCCGTTTGGGCTGATGAACGACACGCAGCGGCGAGCGACCGTGGTGCTTGACGCGGAGATGCTTGAAAGCGAATGGCTGAACTTCCATCCGCTGCACAACGCCGCCTCAACCACGCTGCGCTCGGCTGATCTGATGCGCTTCGTCCGCGCGCTCGGTTATGAACCGATTGTTTTGCGGCTGCCAGAGGTGCCGGCTGGCGGCCCACTGCCGGCTGACGATCACGCCGACTGATCGCGTGAACCCGCGCATATGGTCTGCCGAAGGGCTGTCGTGATACACAACCCGCTCGGCCACACCTTGGGACACCATGAACGACGTAGCGTCAGCCGAAGCCGCCGCGACAGGAACGGAACACTTTGATGTCCTCATTGTCGGGGCCGGGATTTCCGGTATCGGCGGCGCCTACCACCTGACGAAGCAGTGTCCCGGAACCAGCTTCGTGGTGCTGGAATCGCAGGACAGCTTCGGCGGCACCTGGATCACCCACCGGTATCCGGGCATCCGCTCGGACAGCGACCTGCACACCTTCGGCTATCGCTTCAAGCCGTGGCGCGGACAGCCAATTGCCACGGCCGAGCAAATCCTTGGCTACATGGGCGAGGTCATCGAGGAGAATGACCTGGGCCGCCATATCCGCTATCGGCACCTGATCCACTCGGCGGAGTGGTCGAGCGAGACCGATCGCTGGACCATTACCGCGACCCGCAGCGACATCGGCGATACGGTTCGCTTCACGGCGAACTTTCTCTGGATGTGTCAGGGCTATTACCGGCACTCGGAAGGCTATACGCCGCACTGGGACGGCATCGAGACCTTCAAAGGTCGCATCGTCCACCCACAGATCTGGCCGGACGACCTCGACTACCGGAACAAGAAGGTGGTGGTCATCGGTTCGGGCGCCACTGCCGCCACCCTCATTCCAGCCATCGCTCCGGATGTTGCGCATGTCACGATGCTGCAGCGCTCGCCGACCTATTTCCGCGCCGCGCGCAACGCCAATGATCTCGCCGATATGCTGCGCGAACTGAAGATCGAAGAGACCTGGATCCACGAGATCGTCCGCCGCAAGATCCTGCACGACCAAGACGCCTTCACCCGCCGGACCTTCGAGGAACCGGAGGCAGTGAAGCGTGAGCTGATCGAAGCTGTGCGCGCCCATCTCGGTCCCGACTACGACGTGGACACGCACTTCACCCCGAATTATCGGCCCTGGCGCCAGCGTCTCGCCTTCGTTCCCGATGGGGATTTGTTCGCGGGCATCCGCTCCGGCAAGGCTTCGGTGGTCACCGACGAAATCGAACGCTTTACTGAGGCCGGCCTGCTGCTGAGATCGGGCAACACGCTCGAAGCCGACATCATCATCACCGCAACCGGATTTCACCTCTGCGTTCTCGGCGATATCGACTTCACCATCGATGGCAAACCGCTGGTGTTCTCGGACACGGTGACCTATCGCGGGATGATGTTCACCGGCATACCCAACATGGCCTGGGTGTTCGGCTATTTCCGCGCCAGTTGGACTTTGCGTGCCGACCTGGTTGCTGACTTCGTCTGCCGCTTGCTAAAACACATGAAGCAGAAGGGCGCCCGTCGCGTCACCGTGGCACTGCCACCGGCGGACGAGGATATGCCGCTGCTGCCCTGGATCGATGCTGAGAATTTCAATCCAGGCTACGTGCTCCGCGGCATGCACCTGCTGCCGCAGCGCGGTGCGAAACCGGAATGGCAGCATACCCAGGACTATTGGAAAGAGAAGGACGAGTTCCCAGCTATCGACCTTGACGACGAAACTTTCATTTACGCCTGAAAGGAGGAGTGACGATGAAAGCAATCCTCAACGGCCAACAGATCGCGGCCAGCGACGACATCGTTGAGACCGGCGGTTACCACTACTTCCCCCCAGGCTCGGTGCGAACCGAGTGGATGGAAAAATCGGCGAAAACCGCGCACGACCTTGAGTGTCCCCATGGCGTGCAGTTCTATGACGTGGTGATCGATGGCGTGCGCCATCCTCGCAACGCGTGGGTCTATGAAGCACCACAGCCGAAGATGGCGGCGGTGCGTGACCGCTTCGGCTTCTGGGAAGATGTGCAGATAAGCTGACGACGCACGCGATGGCCGGCCTTCGTGCCGGCCATCAGTCAACGCACTACGCTTATAGTAGCTTTGGCAACCGGAAGCGATCCTGCGGATCGTCCCAACCCTTGAACTGCGGCTTACGCTTCTCGGCAAACGCGGCGCGTGACTCCATCAGGTCGCTCTTGGCACCGTGCTCGTGCAGTGCGGCTGCGAGGCGCTTTTGATCGGCTGACGGTTCCGGCCGCATCTGCCGCATCATGTGCACCGTGTTGACACGCGATGCCGGCGGCAGCGTCAGCAGATGCTCCGCCATGGCTATCGCGGTCGGCATCAGGTCGTCAGCATCAACCAGCCGGTTCAGAAAGCCCACCTCGTAGAAGCGCTCCGCCGTGAAGCGGAAGCCGAGTGCCATCTCCATCGCGATCGGGTAAGGCAGATTGGCAAGGTGGCCGTGGTTGTAGCCACCCAGCAACCAACGCTTCGCCTCTGACACTTCGAAAACCGCGCCACGCACCCCGACGCGCAGATCGGTGCGCTCGGCCAGCATGAAGCCGCCACCCATGGCGAAGCCGTTCACAGCGGCGATCACCGGCTTTTCCAA
Source organism: uncultured Alphaproteobacteria bacterium (assembly GCA_963850535.1). Classification (GTDB taxonomy): domain Bacteria; phylum Pseudomonadota; class Alphaproteobacteria; order Acetobacterales; family Acetobacteraceae; genus JAMXLO01. Next base: position 517,975 of record CAWKMC010000010.1, read on the forward strand.
CACCCCCGACATGAACGGGTCCTCGATCGCCGGCCGCCTGCCGCCTGGCGCACCATCCGCCAGTGATTCCTTCATGTCTTCGCCGGCGCAGAACGCACGGCCGGTGCCGGTGAATATCGCCACCTCCAGCTCATTGCTGTGCCGGAACCCCGTCCAGGTCTCGGCCAGCGCGTTGCGCATTTCGTGGTTCAGCGCGTTGAGCCGTTCGGGGCGGTTCATCCGTACGACCAGAACCTGACCGTGGCGCTCGGTCTCGACGACAGGCATGATGTGGCCCTCCCTTCGGGGAAATGAACGCTAGCAATCGACGCACCGGGATGCCACCGGCCGGTGCCAACAAGCAAAGGGAGGGAGGATCATGCACAGACGGACCCTGGTGTTGCTGACGTTTCTGCTGCTCGGCGCGTCGATCGCATCAGCTGAGCAGCGCGCACCATCGGGACGCGCAGTGATCGCCTGGCACGTGACCATCGCGCCCAGTTGGTTCGATCCGTCCACTGCGCCGCCGCAAATCACGCCGTTCGGCATGCTGTATGCGATCCACGATGCGCTGGTGCGGCCCTACCCTGGCCAGAAGATGGGACCAAGCCTCGCCGAATCATGGTCGGAAAGCGAGGACGGCCTTGTCTATGAATTCAAGCTTCGTCCGAACCTCAAGTTCCACAATGGCGATCCGCTCACTACCGAAGACGTGAAGTTCAGCTTCGATCGCTACACCGGTGCAGCGGCGAAGACGTTGCATGAGCACGTCAAGGAGGTGGAAATTGTCGATCCGCGCGTGGTGCGCTTCCACCTGAACACGCCGTGGCCCGACTTCATGACGTTCTTCGGTACCGACCGCCAGCGGAGCCGGCCTCATACTGCCGAAGAAGTATCTCACCGAGGTCGGCGATGATGGCTTCAAGAAGCATCCCATCGGAGCTGGACCTTATCGCTTCAGCAGCACCAAGCCGGGTATCGAGGTAGGTCCTGGAAGCCTTCCCCGACTATTGGCGCCGTGTCCCGAACGTGAAGACGCTGGTCATGCGCAGCGTCCCCGAGGCGACCACGCGTGCGTTGATGGTCCGCACCGGCGAGGCCGACATTGGTATCGCGCTCGACGGCCCCGATGCCGAAGGCCTGCAGAAGGCCGGGATCCCGATCGTCGCGTCGAAGCACGCCTCGATCTTCTGGATCGAGTTCCCCAAACAATGGGACCCGAAGTCGCCGTGGCACGATCGGCGGTTGCGAGAGGCGGTGAACTACGCGATCGACCGTGCCGGTATCAACCACGCAGCATGTCTCGACTTTTGCCCGCCGGCTGGTGTGATCGTGCCGCGGGTGATGGAATTCGCCCTGCAGGTGCAGCCCATACCCTACGATCCCGCACGGGCCAAGGCGCTGCTGGCCGAGGCGGGCTATCCCAACGGGATCGATGTCGGCGACTTCGCAGCAATCCCCGGTTTCCCGACGGTCGCGGATGCGGTGGTGAATGATTTGAATGCCGTCGGCATTCGCGTCAGGCTGCGCCAGATGGAGCGCGCGACGTTCTATGCCACTTGGCTGGAGAAGAAACTGCCAGCACTCTACATGGTTGCGTCAGGCAACTCGGGCAATGCCGCCAGCCGGGTGGAGTTTTTCATCTGGTCCAAGGGCAGCTATGCGAACGGCGGTTATCCCGACATCGACGAGTTGTTCCTGCGCCAGGCTGGCGAGCGCGATCCTGCAAAGCGCGAGGCCATGCTCGACCAGATCCAGCAACTGACCATCGACCGCGATATGTTCGCCCCGATCATGGACCTGCGGGCGCTCAACGGCATCGGCCCGCGCGTGACCAGACATACCATCACCGATGTCTGGATGAGTCCCTTCCCGTCGTACGAGGACATGGAGATCAAGGAGTAGAGGCAATGCCAAGCACTCGACAGTCCTATATCTACGTAGGTTTTGCCGGCGAAACCGGACGTGGCCGCGAGGTCCATGCCGGATTGCATCGCCTGGCCGAAGGCGACAACGAATGGCGACCGCTCCACGCCGGCCTGCCCGATGCGCCGGCGATCCGCGCGCTCGCGGTGCATCCGCTTAACCCGGAGATCATCTACGCCGGGACCCAGTCAGGCGCCTATCGCAGCAACGATCGCGGCGAACACTGGGAGCGGGTGAGCGTTGCCGACCACGCACAACCAGTGTGGTCGATCACCTTCCATCCGCACGATCCAAAGGTGATGTTCATCGGTTACGAGAACTGCGAGATCTACCGCAGCGACGATGCCGGTGAGCACTGGACACGCCTGCCGGTCAGCGTGCGCTTTCCCGAAATCACTACCGCCCCCGACGCCAATCCCGCCAAACGGGTGCTGATGCTGGATGCCAGCGTGGAGAAGCCGGACCACCTTTACGCGGCAATCGAGGTCGGCGGCACGATCCGTTCCACCGATGGCGGCGAGCACTGGGAAAATCTCAGCCACGGGCAGTACCTGAACGATGACGCGGTGGACATGCACGGGGTGCTGGTCAGCCGCTGGCGCCCTGGCACGGTGATCGGCATTGGTCGCGCCGGAATGTTCCACAGCGCCGATGCCGGCGATCACTGGCAACACGTGAAACTCGATCCGCTCAACGCCAAGGGCCAGATCTACTGCCGCGACATCCGCGAGGTGCCCGGCAACCCGCGCAAGATCTTCGTCTCAGCGGGTGCCAACTTCCAAAGCGAGAAGGGCGTGCTGCTGTACAGCGGCGACGGCGGCAATACGTGGTCGCGCGTCGAGATGGGTGTGCAGCCGCCGCACACACTGTTCAAGCTCGCGTTCGACGAACACCAGCCGGCGTTGATGTCGGCGGCGACCAATGGCGGCGAGGTCTATAGCAGCCGTGATGGTGGCGAGAGCTGGTCCGCCCTGCCCTCGCCTCCTGGCGGCACCCAGATTTACGCCCTGGCACGCGGATAATGGACTTTGCGCTGACCAAGTTTCAGCGATGCCTGCAACAGCGTTGCCTGGAACTGGCAGCGGACTTCGCCACGCGTTCCGCCGAACACGATCGCGATGGTTCGCATCCGACCGAGAACTACGACCGGCTGCGTGGCGAAGGCTTTCTTGAACTGACCATCGGCAAGCAATGGGGCGGCACCGGCGCGAGCTTTCTCGACCACACGATCGCCTATGAGGCGCTCGGCCGGGGCTGCCCCTCCACTGCGCTTGCCTTCAATATGCACGCGTCCGTTGTGATGCCGGTCCTGCAAAGCCCCGAGGTCAGCGACACAGCCAAGACGATGATCGCCGACCTCGTGGTGCGGCAGCACAAGCTGATCGGTGGCAATTTCTCCGAACCAGGCACCACGTCGCTGATCGGCGAACGTCCGCTCAGCGCGCGGGCCAAACGCGTGGACGGTGGCTATAGCATCACCGGCCGAAAGATGTTCGCCTCGATGCTGGAGGCAGCGGACTACGTCATGGTGATGGCGTACCCCGACGAAGCGACAGCTCGCTTCGCCGGCGTGCTGCTGCTGGTGCCGCCAGACGCGCGAGGGCGCCGCGTGAATGCCAACTGGGACACGCTGGGCATGCGCGCGACGCGCAGCGACTCGCTGATCCTCGAAGATTGCCGGGTGCCGGACAGCGCATTGGTCGTTCCATGCGGACGACACACGACGGTTCCGCCACGACTATCTGAACTGGTTCTGGGGTTCTTATACTGCGGTGTATCTCGGCATCGCGGCCGCCGCCTATGACGAACTCCGGCAGGTCATGCACACGCGTCAAGCCCAGGGCTATACCCAGCCGCTTGCCTATCATCCCGACGTGCGCCGTCATATCGCCGAACTGAGCAGCGACCTGGAAGCGGCGCGGCTCATCACCTACCGCTCAGCCTGGCTCAGCGATACCCAAGGACCGACGGCGGAGACGACGGCGGCGCTGTATCGTGCGAAATACGTGGTCGGCGAGGCAGTGAGCCGGATCACACGTATCGCACTGACGCTCGGTGGGGCGCACGGCATCTTCAAAGGCCAGCGTCTCGAGCAGTTGTTTCGTGACGGCGCCATAGCACCCATCCAGCCGCCTCCTGCCGACTTCTGTCTATGGAACATGGGGCTGCATGAGTTGGGGCTCGACCCAGCGGAAGTGCTACCGCCAATGACAACCTGAAAAATTTCTACCGGCAATCACGGACGCCCGCGCGTTCGTGAGGTAATTCACACCTGCACGGCGAAGCATTTCGGTGCAAGGCAACCGCCTGTTGTGCGACTTCTCCGCGCAAGCAGGCAGGGAGGCGAACACCAATGAACGTATTGCCAATTGCAGCAGGCACGCAGCAGCTCACTTCATTAAAGGGGCTGCGACAATGAAAAATAAGTTTTTGGCTGCGGCTGCCATCTCGTGCCCCCTGTTTGCTGGAGGCATGGTGTGGGCATGGCAGAGCATTGATCGTGAACCTGCGCTGACCGAGGCGGTCCTGGCAAGTCGAGATCACAGTAACTTAGTGTCCGCGATCAACAATATGTGCAGCCCCGATAATCCCGTTGTTGTGGCAGATGCCGGTAGATCCGGGATGGTCCTGGCAGCTCTTGGTGCACCGTATAGCTCGCGACATCGGGAGAGCGGACGCACCGAGACTTATGTCAAAGCCAACAACGTTCCAGATGTCCGCCGCGAACTATAGCGCTGAACTTAGAGACCAGCGCATAAGGCTTGATCAGCAGATCACCAGGGAAGAAGCAATGTCCTGGTGGTTCAAGGTTGCCATTGCTCTGTTCGGTGGCTTCGCTACAGTCGCTGTCGGCCTCAAACCGCTGATCGAGAAGGTTGGCAACGTTAGGCTGAATACAAGCATCGCTGCGGCAGCTATCATCTTCACAGGAACTGTTGGCACGCTATCCGGTCTCGATGCGTTCTCCCAGACACAGGCAAACTTGCTGCAACATCAGCGGACCCTCGCACAGCTTCAGCAACTGCACTGGCGCGTTGGTAACGACGTCTTCGCAGCGACAGATCTATGTGTAGGGAATCAGGATCTTGGTAAGGTCGGTGCCTGGAAATACCGGTTTGAGGAAATCACCAATGAGGCGATGCCAATCATTGCCAGGCCCGGCGACCTTGGAGTGATAAATTCTGGCGCGAAAGCCGGCTAGCTGTTACGCCGCCTCGGCCAACTGTCGCGGCAGGTAGATCGCCGTATGGATCACGCGGGCCAACGGGTTGCGTTCATTCGCCAGCACCAGCGCATCCACTTCAACGAACTTGTGCCCCTTGTGGATGTAGTTCTGAGTCACCCGCGCCCGCGCACTCAGCGTATCGCCGATCCGCCCGATGCCCAGGTTCTGCACCTTGCTGCCGACATGCATCCAGGCCGGCAACACCACGTTGTGCGACAGCACCCAGTTGCAGCAGCGCAGCACGGTGCCAGGGTGCACGATACCGTCCCGCGCATAAAGCGGGTAGTTTTCGCGCGTGTCGCTGAGATCCTGCGCATGGAACTCTGCCGTCACCTGCAGCGCATGCATCCCGAGCCATCGCCCGACCGCCAGTGACTGCTCATCTGCCGCCGGTCGCGCATCATGCGCCGGTGGCGTCGCCGCCTGGAACTCAGCCACTGTCGGTGCAACGACCGACGGTGGCAACGCGGCAGAACCGCTAGCGCACAGCTCGCCGTGGCTGATCACGTTCAGCGACAGGCCGTCGCCGGTTTCCTCAGCAACGATTTCAGCGACGTCCCCATCATACACCGGCTCTTTGAACCGGCAGTCTCCGGTGCCACGTTCCAACCAGGCGCGGCCCCAACGTGCAACCGGCTGGTGGGTCATATAGGCATAGACGTGCACGCCACCGACCAACCCGCCGCTGAATCCGAAGCGGCGGGCTGTGGCATCGTCGTGGATCTTGTTCTCCGACGCCTTCGCCGTGTTGTGGGCGGAGACGCGGTACGGATCGAGCGCCATCACGCCAGTGCCCAGACGCCGACCTCATAACCCGGCACAAAATTGCGGTTGTTCATGTCCGGGTTACGGTTGACGAAGGTCCGGTTGAACATCGGATGACGCATGCTGCGCGTCTCGTGCTCGATCTGGAACAGCGGCTTGTTGGTATCGACGTCGACGATATCGACGAACCGGTACTGGTGCTGGTCGCTCTCCTCGGCAATCAGTCCGCGCTCCACTAGCTTCTTGTGCGGGCCCGAAAAGTCGGCAAGCGTGATCTGAATATGGTGGCCGTCATATTCGGGGTGCTTCCGGTCGCTCTCCCGGTAGATCACCTTGCTGTCAGCCGAGGTGCTGGCCCACGCATAGGGTCCCTTCTCATCGTTCGCCACGCCAGCGATACCGCCGAGGATCTCGGTGTAGAATTGCGCGATTTTGTCCAGCCTGGTGCCGGCCGGCACGTCGAATTCGACATACGGCATGCCAAGACGCAGCGGGCCGAACTTCTCCGGCTCCGGGCCGTGCATGCGCATGCGGTTGCCCCACGGGCAGGTCGTCTCCACGACATTGCCTACCTGCCTGTAGCTGAACTGCGTGCCTTCCAGGAACTTCTTGGCGTGTTCCAGCCGCTGCAGCAGCGCCTCGAGATCCGGCACGACCAGCCCCGTGGTCCCGCGTACCACCTGCGGAGAGCTGCGCGTCGGCAGGTGGAACTGGCCACGACCGACATTGACCCACATATTCTCGAGCCCGGCCATCAGATACGGGTCACGCGTCAGCCCAAGCCCCATCAGGTAAAACGCAATAGCCTTCGATTGATCGGGCACCGTGACGTTGACATGGCCCAGCTCGACGATGTTGCCGAGGTCCTCGACGGTCCGATCGAACTGCGGCTTGGTCATGACCGTGTCGTTCATTTCAAGGGGTCCCCTCTGCCGGAATTCCGCATTTGGCGTCATGATACCGCCGGCACGCGGTTGTGGTCCATGGGGAGGGAACAGCGATGGCGGACCTGGCGATGGGCTGGGCGGAGTGGGCGAAGCACGATGGGTTGGCGCTCGCCGAGCTGGTGCGCACGCGCCAGGTCAGCGCGCAACAGGTCGCCCATCAGGCGGCCGCGGGGGTCGCACGGCTGAACCCGAAACTGGAAGCGGTCATCGAGCTGTTCGACGACGTGCGCGCCAATCCCGACGCTGACGGACCCAATAGGTCGGGCAGGCTGTATGGCGTACCGATCTTCCTGAAGGACCTTGGTTCCGGCCTGAAGGGGCGCACACAGGATTCCGGCTCGGCATTCACCAAGGGCACGCGCATCGCCGCCACCGATCCGACTGTGGAGAATTACTTGCGCGCCGGCTCTCGTGCCGCTGGGCCGTTCGACCACGCCGGAATTCGGCATGACCTTCGACACCACGACCGACTACCGCGGTGAGGTCAAGGTGACGCGCAATCCATGGAACCTCGCGCACACGCCTGGCGGCTCGTCTGGCGGTTCTGCTGCGGCCGTGGCTGCCGGGATTGTGCCTTTGTCGATGTCTTCCGATGGCGGCGGTTCCACCCGGATCCCAGCGTCCTTCTGTGGCCTGGTCGGACTGAAGGCGTCTCGCGGTCGGGTACCGCAGCGACTGGCGATCAACGAATACATCGCCCGCGTGTCGATCGAGGGCGTGGTCTCGCGCACGGTGCGCGATTCTGCGGCAACTTATGATTACCTGACTCGCGTTCCCAACGGCGGGTCATTCATCAAGATGGGAGCACCGGCCGGCTCCTACCTCGATGCGATTACGCGCGAGCCGGGCCAGTTGAAGATCGGCCTCTCCACCGCGCGCTGGGGACGCAGCACCGACACTGATCCACAGGTGGCGGCGCGCGTGCGCGAAATGGCCCGTCTGTTGGAATCGCTCGGCCATGCGGTTGAGGAACTGAACGACGATGCGATCTGCGACTGGCCGACGATGTGGCGGACCTACATCGCCGGTTGGCTCAGCAGCCGCCTGATGTTCACCATGATGGCCGAGGACAAGGGCATCCCCACCAGCGACCTCAGGCACCTGCTGAACCCGATGACCTATCGCCATTACGAGGCCGCCGACGGTTACGACCGGTTCGACATCCTGCGCATGATGAACGGCAACAATACCGTCACGCGCCAGTTTGGCGCGCTGATGGACCGCTATGACATGCTGCTGACGCCGACGCTGGCGGTGCGCGTGCCCCAGGCCAATGGCCCTTATTCGCTGCTGCGCGATGAACCGCTGGACCCCTGGCTGGAGCGTCTTGCCAATGCCTGCCGCTACACCATGCCGGCGAACGAGACTGGCCTTCCCGCGATCAGCCTTCCCGCTGGCCACGATAGCGACGGCCTGCCGATCGGTGTGCAGCTCTACGGCAACTTTGCGCGCGAGGATCTGCTGTTGCAGGTCGCTGCCCAGGTTGAACGGGCGAAGCCGGAATGGTTCGGCGCTATACCGCCGGTGCACGTGACGCAGGACGACTGATCCGCCGCGATGTCTCGCACCGAGGGCCTGCGCGCCCTCCTCTCCTCCACCACATTCCTGCGCCTTTGGGCAATCGGCGGCTGCGTCAACGCGATGCGCTGGTTCGAGGTATTGGCCGCGGCGCTGTTCACCCTCGACATGACCGGCTCCGGCCTTGCCGTCGCTGTCGTCTCTGCCGCGCGCACGCTGCCGATGCTGTTCCTCGGTGCCTTCGCCGGCGTGATGGCCGAGTCGGTGAACCGGAAGCGCGTCCTGGTCGCCGGACAGCTGGTGACATCGTTCGCGTCCGCCACGGTTGCCATACTCGCCGTGCTGGGTGCGGCGCAGCCATGGCACGTGGCACTCGCGGCCCTCATCGCCGGCATCGTCTGGTCCACCGAGATGTCCACGCGCCGGCGCATGGTCGGTGAGTGCGTGCCGCCATCGCTGGTGCCACGCGCCCTCGCGCTCGACACGCTGACCAACTCGATAACCCGCATGATCGGCCCGATCACTGCCGGCACCCTGTACCAGTTTACCGGGCTGGGTGGCGCGTTCTCGCTGTCTGCACTACTGTATCTACTGGCTGCGCTGCTGGCGATGGGGCTGCGGCACGAACAGGATATCCGACAGTTCGTGCTCGGCCACGTGCCACGCGATCTTGCCGAGGCGGTCAGCTTCGCGCGTGGGCATTCAGTCATTGCCGGCGTGCTGCTGGTGACGATTGCAATGAACCTGCTCGGTTTTCCCTACTCGGCGCTGATTGCGCCGATCGGCCGCAACCACTTCATGGTGTCGCCGGCGCTGGTGGGCATGATGGCGGCGGCTAAATCGTTCGGCGCGTTCCTGGGGGGTCTGTGGCTCGCTGGTGGCGATCCACCCGGCAAGGGACGTGTCCTGATGGTGGGGGGCTCACTGCTGTTCTTGGTATGCGTTGCACTGATGCCGTTGGCACCGCTGTTCTGGCTGGCATGCGGCTCTGCTGGTCATCGGCGGCTTCGGCTCGGCAGCGTTTGCGAACATGCAGACCTCTTTGATCATCACCCACGCGCCGCCGCATATGCGGTCGCGGCTGATGGGGCTGCTCACCGTCTGCATCGGCGCCGGCCCAGTCGGCATCCTGCTGGTTGGCTTTTTGGCCAGCGCGTTGGGGCCGCTGGGTGCGGTGTCCGCGATTGAACTGGCCGGACTTGCCGCGGTCATCGCTGCGGGATCACTATGGCGGCGAAGGGAACAGCGCCAGCCGGCCCTCGTGGCTCGCGAGGTGTAGCGGCCGGCCTACAGAGGAGAACGGCCATGCCAGACGCCAGCGCAGAAGTACAGTTCCTATCAGGTATTCGCGTCGTCGATTTCACTCAGTTCGAGGCCGGGCCTTCCAGCACCGAAGCACTGGCCTGGCTCGGCGCCGAGGTGGTGAAGATCGAGAACCCAGGCGTTGGCGATCCTGGCCGGCGCCTGCGCAAGGGCAAGCCCGATGACGACCCATTTTATTTCCAGCAGTTCAATGCGAACAAGAAGTCGATCACCGTCAACCTGAAGTCGCCGCGCGGGCTCGCACTGGTCAAGGACCTTCTGCGCAAGGCGGATGTCTGCGTCGAGAATATGGCGCCTGGCACGATCGAGCGCCTGGGTCTCGGCTACGACGACGTGAAGGCGATCAACCCCGGCATCATTTATTGCCAGGTGAAGGGTTTCGGCACCGGCAGCCCGTATGAGAAGAACCTGGCGTTCGACATGATCGCGCAGGCCACTGGCGGCACGATCAGCGTCACCGGCGAGAAGGGCCGTATGCCGGTGAAGCCTGGTCTGTCACTCGGCGACACCGGCACCGGCATGACGATGGCGATCACCATCCTGGGTGCGCTGTTCCGCCGTGCACAGACCGGCGAAGGCCATCGGCTGCAGGTGGCGATGCAAGATGCGATGCTGCACTACATGCGCACCAACTTTGCCACGCAGGCGCGCTCCGGCCGTGCGGTGGAGCGCGACGGCGCGCATTCGGGTGGCGGCAGCAATGCGCCGTCCGGCCTGTACCCTTGCGCGCCTGGTGGGGCGAACGACTACGTCTGGATCATGACCAGCCGCGCCAATCCCGAACACTGGTCGCGGCTGTGCAACGTGATGGGACGCGAGGAGCTGATCAATGATCCGCGCTTTGCCACCCCGGCGGATCGGGTGAAGAACCACGAAGAGCTGGATGCGATGATCACCGCCTGGACGAAAACGCGGACCAAGCATGAGGCGATGGAGCAGGTCGGCAGCGCCGGCATTCCCGCGGGTGCGGTGTTCGACACGATGGAGCTGATCGACGAGCCGACCTTCGAGCAGCGCGGCATCATGCAGTACATGCAGCATCCGTCGTACCAGCCGTTCAAGATGCCGGCGTGGCCGGTGCGCATCGATGGCAAGCCACCGCAGGTGAAAGCGTCGCCGAGCCTGGGGCAGCACACCGACGAAGTGCTGACGAGTTGGCTTGAGCTGAGTGACTCAGAGGTGAAGTCGCTGCATGACGAAGGCGTGGTCTGAGCACACTGTCATTGCGACCCCCGCGAAAGCGGGGGAAGCAATCCCGATAGAGGTGCGCACGATCATCGAGATTGCTTCCCGGATCAAGTCCGGGACCGGCTTCGCTTTCTCGCAATGACAGAGGGCAAGGCTACGCAGCCTTGCCAAACAGGCCCCCGAGCTGCGCCAACGTCTCTAGGTGCACATCGGCATCGCCAAACAGCTTATCGATCATGGTCATGCGTTTGAAGTGATGACCGACCTTGTATCCATGGTCATGCCGATGCCGCCGTGGAGTTGAATGGCCTCCTGACCGATATGCCGGCCTGAGCGACCGATCTGTACCTTCGCCGCGGCAATCGCGCGGCGCCGCTCTGTAGCGTTCTCGTCTCCCGCGGTAACTGCGGCGAACATTGCCATGCTGCGTGCCTGTTCCAACGCAACCAGCATGTCCACCGAGCGATGCTGCAAAACCTGAAACTGCCCGATCGGGCGACCGAATTGCTGACGCGTCTTCAAGTACTCCAGCGTGGTCTCATGCATTTCCTGCATGGTGCCGACTGCCTCCGCGCACAGCGCGGCGATTGCCTCGTCCACCACATGCTCGACCGCGAGCAGCGCATCTCCCGGGTCCCCCAGCGCATCGTCCTGTGGGACACGAACACCGGAAAGCGTGACCTCGGCCGCGCGTAGGCCATCCTGCGTCGGATAGCCGCGCCGGCTCACGCCTGGTGCGGCGGGGTCGACCATGAACAGACCTATGCCCATGCGGTCACGCCGGTCACCGGCGACACGCGCCGTTACCAGCAGGCGGTCGGCACAGTCCCCGTGCAGCACGACGCTCTTGGCACCGTCCAGCACCCAGACCGCGCCATCCTGCCGCGCGGTGGTGGCGACATCGGCCAGATCATAGCGTGACTGGCGTTCGACATGGGCGAACGCAAGTTTCAATTTGCCCTGAGCCACCTGCGGCAGCAGTGCCTGCTGCTGCGTCGGAGTGCCCACACGCCGCAACAGTCCACCGCCGAGGATAACGGTGGCGAAGTAGGGTTCCAGAACAAGCCCGCGACCGAACGCCTCCATCACGATCATCGTCTCGACCGGGCCACCGCCGAAGCCGCCATGCGCTTCTGCGAACGGCAGACCGAGCAGGCCGATCTCGGCGTATTGCTGCCACACGGCCTGGCTCCAACCGTCGGGCTCGGCCGTGTATTTCTTACGCTGCTCGAACTGGTACTGGTCGGCGATCAGCCGATCCACGCTGTCCTTCAGCAGACGCTGTTCGTCGGTCAGGTCGAAGTCCATAGACGTGTCCTCAGTCTGAACGTCATGACCGGCCGTGTGCCGGTCATCCGTCATGGAACATGCCGCGACTGATGGCCGGGACAAGCCCGGCCATGACGGTTAGGTCAAAGCCCCAGTATCGCCTTGGCGACGATGTTGCGCTGGATCTCGTTCGAGCCACCGTAGATCGAGACCTTGCGGTAGTTGAAATACATCGGCGCCGCCTCGGTGGCGTAGTCCGGCCCGATCACCGGCTCGTTGCGGCCGTCGAAGTCGCGTTGATACGGCAGCACATACGGCCCCACGACATCCATCAGCAGCTCGGTCAGTTGCTGCTGGATCACCGAGCCACTCAGCTTCAGAATTGATGAGGCCGGGTTCTGCTTGCCCTTTTCGCGCTTGCGCTCATCGGCGACGACGCGCAGCTGCGTCATCTCTAGCGCCTTCAGCTCCACTTCGACGGCGGCGAGCTTTTCGCGGAACCGTGGATCATCGATCAGCGGCCGATCGCCGACGCGCTCCATCGACGCCAGCTCCTTGATGCGTGCCACCTTTGCCTTCGAGGCACCCACCCGCGCGATACCGGTCCGTTCGTTGCCGAGCAGGAACTTCGCATAGTCCCACCCCTTGTTCTCCTGACCTACCAGGTTCTCGGCGGGAACTTCGACGTTGTCGAAGAACACCTCGTTCACTTCGCGTCCGCCATCGATGGTGACGATCGGGCGCACGGTGATGCCGGGCGTCTTCATATCGACCAGGATGAACGAGATGCCTTCCTGCTTCTTCGCCGCCGGGTCAGTGCGCACCAGGCAGAAGATCCAGTGCGCGTGCTGCGCCAACGTGGTCCAGATCTTCTGACCATTGATGACGTACTTGTCTCCCTTGCGTTCGGCGCGCGTCCGCAGCGAGGCAAGATCGGAACCGGAGCCAGGTTCAGAGAACCCCTGGCACCAGAAGATATCAGCGTTGGCGGTCTTCGGCAGGAAGTACTGCTTTTGCTGTTCGTTGCCGAATTGCGCGATCACCGGCCCAACCATGGTGACGTTGAAGCCGATCGGCGGCGGCACGTTCGCCTGCTGCATCTCGTCCTGGTACATGTAGACCTGCACGGGCGACCAGTCCTGACCGCCCCACTGCACCGGCCAGTTCGGCGTTGCCCATCCGCGCGCGTTCAGGATGCGCTGCGAGGTGATCATGTCGTCACGAGTCAGCCCCTCGCCTTCCGCCACTTTGTCGCGGATGGGTTGTGGGATCTCGCTACGGAAGAAGCCGCGCGCTTCTTCACGAAACGCGATTTCTTCTGGGGTGAATGAAAGATCCATTGCTGTTACTCCGCCGCCGCACGCTTGAGCCGATCGGCAAAGGTTTTGCGGAATTTCGTCACCTTCGGTGCGACCACCGCCTGACAGTAACCGGTCCACGGATTGCGCGCGAAATAGTCGTGATGTTCCGGTTCCGCTTCGTAGAATGTCTGCAACGGCTCGATCTGTGTCACGAGCCGTGCGGGCCACAGCTTGGCATCGGTGATCTCCTTGATGATCGCCTCCGCCGTCTGCCGCTGCGCATCGGAGTGGGTCAAAATGATCGAACGGTACTGCGGTCCGACGTCATGACCCTGCCGATCCTTGGTCGTCGGATCGTGGATGGTGAAGAACACTCGCAGCAGATCGGCGTACGATACCTCGTCAGGATCGAACTTGATCTGCAGCACTTCGGCATGGCCGGTGGTGCCGGTGCAGACAGCCTTGTAGCTCGGATTGGCGACGTGACCGCCGGCATAGCCCGACATCACACTCCGCACACCGCGCAAGTCTTTATAGACGGCCTCCAGGCACCAAAAGCATCCGCCGCCCAGGGTCGCGATCTCTTCGCTCATCGCATGGCTCCTCAATCCATCGCCCATCATAGCGTCAGGGCGCATTCCTGCCACCGTAGCGCCGGACGCGCAGGTCGGCCTGCTCCTTGTGTGCGGCAAAGTTCTCGATGGCGCAAAGCCGCGAACAGTCTTCGCCGATCATCGCGGTGGCCTCGGGGCTGACCTCCTGATAGGTCACCGTCTTCAGGAACTTGCCAACCCAGAGGCCACCGGTGTAGCGCGCCGCACGCTTGGTCGGCAGAGTGTGGTTGGTGCCGATCACTTTGTCACCATAAGCGACGTTGGTTTCCTTTCCCAGGAACAGCGAGCCATAGTTGACCATGCGATCGAGAAACCAGCGTGGCTCGCGCGTCAGCACCTGCACATGTTCCGAAGCGATGCGGTCGGCTTCGGCCACCATCTCCTCATCGGTATCGCACAGGATCACCTGACCGTGGTCGCGCCACGCGACGCCGGCAATGTCTGCCGTGGGCAGACGGGCGAGTTGGCGATCGATTTCGCCCTGGATCTCATCGGCGATCTTTGCTGATGTCGTCAGCAGAACGGCAGGCGACGTCGGACCGTGCTCGGCCTGGCCCAACAGGTCGGTTGCGCACATCTCGGCATCCGCCGTCTCGTCCGCGATGATCAGCGTCTCGGTCGGTCCTGCAAGCAGGTCGATGCCGACCCGCCCGAACAACTGCCGCTTCGCTTCCGCGACGAAGGCGTTGCCGGGACCGACCAGCATATCCACCGCTGGAATGCTCGCCGTGCCTAGCGCCATCGCCGCGACCGCCTGCACGCCGCCAAGCAGGTAAATTTCGTCAGCGCCACCCAAGGCCATCGCGGCAACGGTTGCAACTGGTGGCTCACCGTTCAGCGGCGGTGTACACGCAGCCACGCGTTTCACGCCGGCGACCTTTGCAGTCAGCACGCTCATATGCGCCGAGGCGACCATCGGATAGCGCCCACCAGGCACATAGCAACCGACACTGGCCACCGGGATGTTCTTGTGGCCCAGTCGCACCCCAGGCAGCGTCTCAACTTCGACGTCGCGCAGCGCCGCCCGCTGCACCTCCGCGAAGCGGCGGATCTGTGCCTGAGCAAACTTGATGTCGCCGATCACCTGCGCCGGCAGGCTGTCAATCAGTGCATGGATCTCCGACTGCGAGAGACGGAATGCTGATGGTTCCCACTTGTCGAACTTGGCCGACAGATCGCGCACCGCTGCGTCGCCCCGGCGCATAACATCGTCGAGGATCCCCTCGACGGTCTGGCGCACCATCCGGTCAGCCTCGAACTTTTCCTCGTCCGTTGCGCCACGCTTCAGATAGCGGATCATCGAACACCCCGTCCAAGGGCGGCCAAGCTATTCCGCCGTCCAACCTCCGTCCACCACCAGGGAGGTGCCGGTGACGAGAGCGGCGGCATCGGATGCCAGGAACACGACGGCGCCCATCAGGTCCTCCACCGTACCCAGCCGGCCGAGCTTGATCCGCCGCACCACATCGGCATGAAACGCTTTGTCCTCCCAGAACGGCCGCGTCAGCGGCGTATCGATGAAGGTGGGGCCGATGGTGTTGACCCGGATGCCGTAGGGCGCGAGATCGATTGCCATTGCCTTGGTCAGGCCCTCGATGCCGTGCTTGCTCATGCAATAGACTGTGCGCCGTCCGCCGCCGACATGGCCCATTTGCGAGGAGATATGGATGATCGAGCCACGGACGGAACCCTGGACCATCCGCCGCGCCACCGCCTGCGCGACAAAGAAGGCGGCGCGCTGGTTCAGCGTGGTGATCGCATCATAGTCCTGCTCAGATACTTCCAGGAACGGCGCCGGCCGGTTGGTCCCGGCATTGTTCACCAGCACGTCGAAGGGTGGCTGGGAGCCGACCGCCGCCCGCACCGCCGCCAAGTCAGCCACATCGAGCGCCAATGGTTCAGCACTCCCTCCATCGTCCCGGATCTTGCCAGCGACGGCCGCGATTTCCGCTGCGGTGCGCGCCGCCAGGACGACATGCGCTCCGGCCTGCGCCAACGCAGCAGCGGCCGCCATTCCGATGCCGCGTCCGGCCCCCGTGACGAATGCGCGGCGATGGTCGAGGCGCAAAGAGGGTGTGCGCGGCAGCGGTCATGACTAACCTCAGGCTCCTGACTTGTGCGCCGGGTGTACACCGACGAGCCATAGTGGGCCACTTGGCTGGTCCGGTGGGCCCCGCACGTGCATTGTGCGGCCGACCGGCCGAAGGACCGATGGCACCACCGATTCCGCTATTGCACCGACTTTGGCGGCGTCTGCCGGCCGGATCACGCCGCCGGATGGCGACGCGCCTTGCTGCGCTGGCGGCCCCACGCCCCAGTGCGCCGCCGCCCGTAGCCGCCGGTGGCGTCATCGTTGCCGGGGAACTCTCCCGCGCATCCGGACTAGGAGAAAGCGCGCGGCTGATGCTGCGCGGGCTTGCCGCGCTGGGCGTGCCGACGTGGCCGATCGACATCGGGCGCTATCTGCCGGCGCATCGCAATGATCTGCCGCAGCCACCTCAACCGGACAGCTCGCCACCAAGCGGTGCACCGCTGGTTCTGCACGTCAACCCACCCCTGCTGCCGCTGGTCTTGGCCAGACTGCCGCGAGCCATAGTACGGGACCGCCGCCTGGTTGGATACTGGTACTGGGAACTGCCGATTGCGCCCGCGGAATGGCGGCTCGGGGCCAGGGACGTGCATAACGTCTGGGCGCCTTCGCGTTTCACAGCCGATGCGTTGGCTGCTCTCGTCGATGCACCGATACGAGCTGTCCGACCGCCTGTGGCGATTGACCCCCTTGCGCCGGCACCACTCAACCGGGCCTATTTCGGCCTGCCAAGCCAAGCGGTTATCGTCTTTTCCTCGTTCAATCTCGCATCTTCCTTCGTGAGGAAAAACCCGCTTGGCAGCATTGAGGCCTTCCGCATGGCATTCGGCGCCCGATCGGACCGCATGCTGGTCCTGAAGGTCGGAAACCCGGACCACTTCCCGGACGACTTTACACGGCTCGCGACGGCAGCCGCTGTCCATTCGAATATCCGCCTGATTACAGACACGCTCGCGCCGGATGCGTCGCTGGCGCTGACCGCTACTGCCGACATCGTGCTGTCGTTGCATCGGAGCGAGGGCTTTGGGCTGGTGGCCGCGGAAGGGATGCTGCTCGGCAAGCCCGTGGTCGCAACCGATTGGTCGGCGACGACGGAATTCATGGATGCGACCTGCGCCGCACTGGTTCGCTCCCGGTTGGTCTCTGCTCAGGATGCGCGAGGCATCTACGCCGTGAGCGGCGCTGAGTGGGCGGAAGCCGACCTGGGCCATGCGGCGTACTGGTTGCGGCGGCTTGCCGACGATCCCGACTTCCGGCGCACACTGGGTGGCGCAGCGCACGCGGCAGCGCTTGAGCGGCTTGGAACCGGATCACTCGCGCAAGCTGTTTCCAGCCTGGGGCTACAGGTTCGGCAAGAGGCCGTTTTGCTGCCTGCACTCGAGGCAAACGCTCCGTGACCTTTGTCCTGCCCGATCGTTGACGAACCCCTGGAGCACAGTCCAAGAAGCGCGGCGTATGAAAGTCCTCGTCTGGCAATGGGGCCGCCGTGGCGCCGGCCCGCTGCTTGCTGCACACCTTGCCAACGCCTTGCGATCAATCCCGGGGACCGAGGCTTTCCTGTCTCTGTCAACCCGCGCTGAAGTACTCCAGGGGCACGACGCCCCCTGCTGCGCCCTGGCGGTCGACACCTATGATGGCGCTGCGGGGTTGGTCTGCAGGTTGCTGCAGGCGCCAGTGGCAGTGCCCAGATTGATTCGTCGGCTAGCCGCACTGGATCCTGATGTCGCAGTCTGCGCCATGCTCGGACCGCTGGACCTGATGTGTGCGGCAGCGTTGCGCTGGCTGCGGATCCCGATGGTGGTGATCGTGCACGATGCCGATAGGCATCCGGGCGACCGATTCCCGTTCCTTATGATTGTCCAGAGGCAGTTGCTGCGATCAGCAGACGCGATCGTCACCTTGAGCCAGCACGTTGCCGGACAACTCGAGGCACAATCCGTGGCCCGCCATCGGCCATCCGTATTGCGACTGCCGCCACTCGTGTTCGGGCCTGTCGTTCCCGCACCCAGGGCGCATGGCGGCCCGCTCAGGCTGCTGTTCTTTGGCAGATTGCTGCCTTACAAGGGGTTGGGCCTGTTGAAGGCTGCCGTGAGCGAGGTGGGTTGCCCGGGACAGTGGGAGCTGCGCGTCGTCGGCTCTGGCCCCGAGCGCACAGAATTGGATGCACTTCGTGCCACAACTGGCGTGACCGTGGAGAACCGTTGGGTGCCCGAGGGCGAGATCTCCGCATTAATCGCCTGGGCTGATGCCATCGTATTGCCATACGTTGAGGCTAGCCAAAGCGGAGTTGCGCCTGGTGCGATAGCGGCGGGACGGATTGTCGTTGCCACCCGGGTCGGTGGTCTGGCGGAGCAGCTCGAGGGTCATAGTTTGGCAAGGCTGTGCGATCCCCGACCGGCAAGTCTCGCTGCCGTATTGCGCCACCTGCTGCACGAGGACCTCTCAGCGTCAAGGCCTCATACCGCGGACCCAGACAAGGACTGGTATCGTTTTGCCACAGATCTAGTCGATCGGGTATTAACTCCGGTTCTCAGGCATGATTTGAAAGTTACGCTCTCAAACCATACGCTGCGCGCAGTCTAGCGGCAGAATTTTCGAACCCCGCCAACGCAGGAGAGACCAGATATGCCGACCTGTTTGATCACGGGCGTTACCGGTCAGGATGGCGCATATCTTTCACAGTTTCTGCTGCAGAAAGGCTATCGAGTTATCGGACTGTTGCGCCGCTCCGCTTCATCCGACACGGTGGGCGAGCGTCTGCGTTGGCTTGGCATTCTCGATAAAGTCGAGCTGGTCGACGGCGATCTTGTCGACTTGTCCAGCCTGATCCGCATTCTGCAAGTATACCAACCGAGCGAGATATATAACCTGGGTGCCCAAAGTTTCGTTGCGGCGTCCTGGAATCAGCCACTGCTGACCGGCCAGGTCACCGGGCTAGGTGCGACGAACCTTTTGGAGGCCATGCGCATCGTGTTGCCACGAGCACGCTATTACCAGGCCTCCTCGTCTGAGATGTTCGGACGCATTCAGGAGCCGATCCAGAATGAACGAACGCCATTTTATCCGCGTTCGCCCTACGCGGTTGCCAAGCTGTATGCGCACTGGATGACAGTGAACTACCGCGAGAGCTTTGGCATGTACGCGCTTTCAGGGATTCTGTTCAACCATGAGAGCCCGTTGCGCAGCATCGAATTTGTCACTCGCAAAATCACGGACGGCGTTGCACGCATCAAATTGGGCATGGCGCGAGAACTCGCACTTGGCAATCTGGAAGCAAAACGCGACTGGGGGCATGCGCGCGACTATATTCGTGCGATGTGGCTCATGCTGCAGCAAGACGAGCCCGACGACTACGTTGTTGCGACGGGGCGCAACACCTCGGTACGCGATTTCTGCCGTATCGCGTTCGGCTATGTGGGTCTGAACTATGAGGACCATGTCGTCAAACGGAGCGAACTGATGCGCCCGGCAGAGGTCGATGTGCTGCTTGGAGATGCCAGCAAGGCGCGGCAGAAGTTGGAATGGCAGCCGACCGTATCGCTTGAGGACATGATCGCAGAAATGGTCGATGCCGACGTTGAACGCCATCGGAAGCGACAAAAGGCCTGACATGGCCCAAGCGCCGCGCCGCATTCTGATCACGGGTGGAAGCGGCTTCGTCGGGCGTCATTTGACTGCGGCTCTGCGAGCCGTCTACCCCGATGCAGCATTGTTGACCCCGCCGACCGACGTACGCGATCAGGGAACGGTCGAGGCGGCGGTTCAAGAGGCCTCCCCGGACGTTTGCATCCACCTTGCCGCGGTATCGACCGTTCGCGGCGCTGAGCGGGATGAGGACCATGCTTGGCAGGTCAATTTGCACGGCAGCCTGCATGTGGCCCGCGCAATCCTGCGCCATGCTCCAGATTGCTTGATGCTGTTCATTTCTAGTGCGGATGCTTACGGTTCTTCATTCCGCTCGGGAATTCCGGTGACTGAGGATGTCGCCCTCGCCCCAATGAGTACCTACGCTGCGACCAAGGCGGCAGCCGATCTCGCTTTGGGCAGCATGGCTGAGCTCGGCCTGCGCTGCGTGCGGCTGAGACCTTTCAACCATACGGGCCCCGGACAGTCGGAGCAGTTTGTTGTTGCAGCCTTTGCCCGGCAGATCGCACGCATCGCGGCAGGCCTGCAGCCACCGTTGCTCGAAGTCGGCAACATCGATACACGCAGGGATTTCCTGGATGTGCGCGACGTCTGCTCTGCCTACGCTGCCTGCATCGAACGAGCGGCTACCTTGGCTCCAGGAACGATCCTCAATCTGGCATCGGGCCAGGCGCGGAAGATCGGCGACATTCTTTCGGAACTGCAGAGTCTCGCCGACGTCGCACTGGAAGTGTGCATCGATCCAACGCGCGTGCGCAAAAGTGATGTGGCGTCCGCATGCGGCGATGCGACACTGGCACGTGAGACACTTGGCTGGGCCCCGGCCATACCGTGGCAACGGACCTTGCAGGACGTGCTTGATGACTGGCGAGGCCATGTTGGCGCCGCGGCACGGGAGAGCTAACGGTTGTCAATAAGGCTTTGGATCGATGTCGAGGACCTGTTCGAGTACGCTCGGGGCAATAAGCGTCCCAGCGGGATCCAGCGCCTCGCGTTCGAAATTTATCGCGCGCTGCAACAACGGCTGGGCGATTCCGGGCTCGTTCAGTTCGTTCGCCATGATGTGCCGCGCAACAGTTTCCGCACCGTATCGTGGAGTGAGGTCGCAAATCTGTTTGAGGCGCTTACTGATTTGGCGCCGGCTCCAACTCCTGCCCTGCCAAGTGGTATTACGCCGCGGCCGCCAGCGCGGCGGTTCGTTGGCAAATGGCTACATCGGCTGGCGCCATCCCTGCGACCCCTGGTGATCAACGCGGTGTTGGCGCAAGGTGAGGCACTCCGTGCATGGGGAACGGTCGCCGGCGCGATCAGTCGTGAAGTGCGCAACCGTCTGCGGCACATCCTGCGGTTTTCTCTTAGAACCAGCGCTCCTCAGTGTGCAGAGTCCAAGACTGCGGCTTCGGCAGTCGACACGTTTGGCGAGAATTCTGCACCCGGTGATGTGCTTCTTGTTTTGGGATCGCCTTGGTCGCACCCGGATTATGCCGCGCTGGTCAGCGAGCAACGCGAGCGTGGCATGCGGTTCGCCCTACTCGTTTATGACCTGATCCCGATCCGCCGGCCCGAGTGGTGTGACCGCGGCCTCGTGCGTCTGTTTCGCGATTGGTTTCGAACAGTCCTGCCGCTGTGCGATGTCGTATTTGCCATATCACAGGCGACAGCCAGCGATGTGGAACGCTATGCACACGACACCCGGATAACACTTCCTGCGCAAGTCCAGGCAATTCCAATAGGCACGGGTTTCGGTGTTCCGCCGCCGCCCTCTGCCCTATCAGCGAAACATGCATTGCCGAAGAGCGGCAGCTACGCTCTGTTTGTATCCACGATCGAAGCTCGCAAGAACCACGCCCTGCTATTTCGCACATGGCGCCAGCTGCTGGAGGACATGAAGCCGGAGGAGGTGCCGACGCTGGTGTTCGCCGGACGCGTTGGCTGGATGGTTGGCGACCTGATGCATCAGATCGCCAACACGGACCACCTCAACGGCAAGTTGGTTGTCATAGAAGATCCTACAGACACTGAGCTCGCCGCGCTGTATGGTGGCTGTCTCTTCACATTGTTCCCGTCCCTCTACGAGGGATGGGGTCTGCCAGTTACCGAGAGCCTGGCATTCGGCAAGCCGTGCATCATCTCCAACCGGACATCTCTCCCGGAAGCAGGTGGCGCGCTCGCGCGAAATCTTCGACCCGGACAATCTGCACGATGCTTATCGGGTCATCCGGCAAACGATCGAGGATCGCGCAGACCTCGCACAGTGGGAGGCCCGGGTACGGCGGGAGTTCAGACCTGTCCCGTGGTCAGCCACAGTGGATGCCATCCTGGCCGGATTGCGGTTCTCAACCGACGACGCCAAGATTGCATGTGACCGAGCACGCGTAGAGCCCACAGACGAACCTCAGACGTTACGAGCGGCGCCGGTCCATACCTCGTGATACAGCGATACGATTTCTGCCTTATCCGGCACGCGCGGGTTGTTACCTGGACTGCCTGAGGCCAGCGCCTGCTCGGCCATCAGTTCCAACTTGCCGTTCCAGACGGTTTCGTCGATGCCGTACTCCGCGGGCGATGGCACCGACAAATCCTTGTTCAGTGCTTCAAGTCCAGCGACCAGCTTGGCCGCCGCAGATGGGTCGCCGTCACGTTCATTCGCAAAACCGATGCGACGCGACGCTTCGGCATAGCGTCCCTCTGCGCCGTCGACAGAAAACCGTGTGACAGCCGGCAACAGCATCGCATTGGACAAGCCGTGTGGCACATGGAAATGCGCACCGATTGGCCGCGACATGCCATGCACCAGTGCCACCGATGCATTGGAAAACGCCAGACCCGCCTGGGTCGCCCCGAGCATCATGCCCTCGCGCGCTGAGGCATTGCGCGGTTCGGCGTGGGCGGTGCGGATGTGGCGACCGA
Organism: uncultured Alphaproteobacteria bacterium; assembly: GCA_963850535.1. Classification (GTDB taxonomy): domain Bacteria; phylum Pseudomonadota; class Alphaproteobacteria; order Acetobacterales; family Acetobacteraceae; genus JAMXLO01. The sequence goes on from CAWKMC010000010.1 coordinate 540,675, forward strand.
TCAGCGCCATCGCGGAGACGGCAAGCGCATCAGAGAATGGATTGGCGCGCTTCGACACAAACGCCTCCAGTGCATGGGTCAGGCTGTCCACACCGGTATCGGCCGTCGTACGCGCGGGCACGCTGTAGGTCAGTTCGTAATCGACGATGGCGGCGAGCGGCAGCGCACCGAGTCCGGCGATCAGCATCTTCTCATCGTGCTCGGTGTCGGTGATGACGGTGAAGCGCGTACACTCACTGCCCGTGCCAGCTGTCGTCGGGATTGCAATCACGGGCAGTGCGCCCTTGTCGGCGGCAAAGGGCGCCTTGTAATCGCGCATCTTGCCGCCTCCCGCAGCCAGGATCGCCATTGCCTTGGCGGTGTCGATCGGCGAGCCACCGCCGAAACCGATCAGACAATCAAAGTTGCCGCGTTCAAGCTGCGCCACGCCGGCTTCGATGACGGTGTCAGTGGGATCAGGCACCGTATCGCTGAATACCGTGACGCCGATGCCGGCTGTGGCGAGCGGATCCAGGCAATGGTTCACGTGACGCGACGACACCATGAACGGATCGGTCACCACCAGCGGGCGCGATAGTCCGAACTTCGCCAATATTTCTGCGACCAGGCGGACCGAGCCGCCGCCGACCTGCAACACTCGAGGTGCGGCGATGTTAGCGTTGACTGTCGTCATGATGGGGTCCTCCCTGAAGCGCCTATCCAGCCGCGACATTGACCTCCGCACGCCGTTTCGCATACAGCGCGAGCCGCTTCGCCGCGATTGGCGCGACGTGGCCCGGCTCGATCACCTCGCCAACCGGCGGCAGGTCTTCGGCACGATGACACGCTGTGACATGGCCCTCGCTCCACTGCCGCAACAGCGGTGTTTCACTTCGGCAGCGATCAATCACAAACGGACAACGTGTATGGAAGCGACAACCCGATGGCGGGTTCATTGGGCTGGGCACATCTCCGCCAGGAAGCTGGCGCGCACCGTGACGATGCGGGTCGGGGCGTGGGATCGCGGTCATCAGCGTGCGCGTGTAGGGATGTCGTGGCTCGGAGAACAGCACGTCCTTTGGTGCCAACTCGACGATCTGCCCGAGATACATCACTGCGGCGCGGTCGGCCATGTGCTTCACCACGGCGAGATCGTGCGCAATGAACAAGTAGGACAGCCCAAGACGAGCCTGAAGGTCCTTCAGAAGGTTCACCACCTGTGCCTGGATAGACACATCGAGCGCCGAGACCGGTTCGTCGCATACCACCAGTGCCGGCTCGACTGCCAGTGCGCGGGCAATGCCGATGCGCTGCCGCTGACCTCCTGAAAATTCATGCGGATACCGCTGCACATGATACGAGGCGAGACCGACGAGCCCGAGCAACTGATTGACCCGCGCGCGCCGAGCCATGCGATCGCCGATACCATGGACGATCAGCGGCTCTTCCAGGATCTCGCCCACAGTCATGCGCGGATTCAGCGAAGCAAACGGATCTTGAAATACGATCTGCATACGTCGGCGCAGCCGACGCAACGGCTCGCCACGCATCTCGGTTACATCGATACCCTCGAAGCGAAGCTTGCCTTCAGTCGGCTCGATCAACCGCAGTACGAGACGCGCCGTGGTGGATTTGCCGCAACCGGACTCGCCCACAAGCGCCAGTGTTTCGCGGCGATCTAGTGAGAACGAGATGCCATCGACCGCGCGAACCACGCCTATGGTCTTGCCAAAAACCAAGCCGCTGCGCACGTTGAAATGCTTGGTCAGGCCTTCGACTTCGAGCAGTGCAGTCATGAATGTTCCCGGGCGTAGATCCGGCCTTCGACCGTCATGGCCGGACTTGATCCGGCCATCAAGGCAGCGCGCTCTCAACCGGCGCGCGAATACAGGCTGCGCGATGGTCCTGGTTAAGCAGCCGCAGTTCCGGATCCTGCATGGTGCACGCAGCCTCAGAGAACACGCAGCGCGGATGGAAGCGACAGCCGGACGGCAGATCGAACGGTGGCGGTACAGTGCCTTCGATTGCCAGTAGACGGTCGCGATTCTCCTCTATCTTCGGAATACTGCCAAGCAGGCCAAGTGTGTAGGGATGCTGCGGATCGTCGAAGATCTGTGCGCAAGGTGCGCGCTCCACCACCCGCCCGGCATACATCACTGCGACCTCGTCCGCCATTTCCGCGACAATACCAAGGTCGTGCGTGATCAGGATGATCGCCATCCCGGTCTGCTGCTGCAGTTCTCGCAGCAGGTCCAGGATCTGCGCCTGCACAGTAACGTCGAGCGCGGTGGTGGGTTCATCGGCGATCAGCAGGTCGGGCGCGCAGGCCAATGCCATGGCGATCATCACCCGCTGGCGCATGCCGCCTGACATCTGGTGCGGGTATTCGTCGAAGCGGCGTTCGGGTGCTGGGATGCGGACGCGTTGCAGCGCCGAGATTGCGCGGCTGCGCAGAGCCGCAGCGGAGGCAGAGCGGTCGTGCGCGCGCATCGCCTCGGTGATCTGGTCGCCGACGGTGAACACTGGGTTCAGGCTGGTCATCGGCTCCTGGAAGATCATGGCAATCCGGTTGCCTCGGATATCCCGCATCGCCGCCAGCGACAGATCCAGTAAATTCCGGCCCTGGAAGGTGATCTGGCCACCGGCGATGCGGCCGGGCGGCGGCACCAGCCGCATGATCGAGAGCGATAATACCGACTTGCCGCAACCGGACTCGCCGACAATGCCAAGAGTACGGCCCCGACCGATCGATAGATCGACACCATCGACCGCGGCGACTTCTCCGGCAGCGGTATTGAACACTGTGCGCAGCGAGGAAATCGAGAGGAGATCGGAGGCGCTTGCAGACCTCCCCTCCCCCCACCCCCCTCCCGCAAGGGGAGGGGGAGGTTGGATGCGCACCGGGTTGGTCAATCCTTGGCTCAGTGAATTTCGGCCGATCGCTTCAGAACCTCGCGCAGCTTCTCACGCGAGAAGTCGGGCGAATGGCAGAAGTCCAGGATCACCTTCTCGCGCCGGGAGATCAGTTCGATCGCGGCCGGCAGCTTCTTGACGGCCTCGGCTGGCACCACGACCGCTCCGTGTGAATCCGCATGGATCACGTCGTCATGACCGGCCTGCATACCGAACACGTTCACCGGTCGACGGAATTCCACCATGTGCACCCAGGCATGGCTTGGCCCGATGCGGCCGCCCAGCATCTGGAAGCCCTTCGCCCACATGTCCATGTCACGAAATGATCCATTGGTCACGCAGCCGATCGCTCCAAGTGCCTTATGGATGTTCGACTGCACTTCACCCCAATAGGCGCCATAACCGACGCGGCCGTCGACGTCCTGGATGACAGCGATGGTCGGGAAGTCGGTCGGACCGACGTAGTCATACCAGTCGGCCCGGTCCACCACTTTGCCACGCGGCGGCTCAGTCGAACGGATCATGCCCACCCGCGCCAGACCAACGATGGGCTTGGCGCTCGCATACAGGCAGACCATGGGTTCCACGGTGTAGCCATAGGCGCGCCGCTCCGGCGACGTTATCTCCAGGCCATTGCAGATCGTTGGCGTGTCCCATTGGGCCAAAATGTCAAGGTCAGCCTGAGTGAACGGCCGCTCGGCCATTACTTCCTCCTGTCGTCCGGTTCGGGCATGCTGGCACAATGCAGATCATCGCCAAGGGCGGCAAGGCGCTGTACGGCGCACCGCTCGGAATCCTCATGCTGGATGCACGCTTTCCGCGCATTCCAGGCGACATGGGCAACGCCACGACCTGGCCGTTCCCGGTGCTCTACCGCGTGGTGCGGGGCGCGACCCCCGAACGCGTGGTGTTGAACGCGGCGGCTGGGCTGCTGGATGATTTTCTTGCCGCTGCCGAAGATCTGGTGGCCGACGGGGCCGAGGCAATCACGACCAACTGTGGTTTTCTATCGCTGTTCCAGGCGGAACTGGCCGCACATGTTCGCGTACCGGTTGCAACCAGCGCACTGATCCAGGTGCCTTGGATGCAGGCAATGCTGCCGCCGGGGCAGCGGGTTGGCATCATCACGGTCTCTGCACAGTCGCTGACGCCACGTCACCTGACGGCCGCCGGCGTCCCGGCCGATACACCCATCGTCGGCACCGAGCACGGCCGCGAGTTCTTCCGTGTTCTGGTCCGCGGCGAGAAGCAGGAGATGGACATCGCGCTCGCGGCCGCCGACATCCTCGATGCTGGAAGGGTCCTGGTCTCACGCCATGCTGACATCGGCGCATTGGTGCTGGAATGCACCAACATGCCGCCGTATGCATTTGCACTACGCGAAAGGTTGGGGTTGCCTGTGTTTGATATCTATTCGTTAATCACCTGGTTGCACGCCGGACTGCGGCCGCGAGAATTCGGGGTTCCGGCTGACCGTGCCGCTTGTCTTGGATTTGGAGGCCCTAGCGCATGAGCCTGACGCGAAAGAGAGTGATGGTGACTGGTGGCGCGGGCTTCCTGGGTTCGCATCTGTGTGAGCGCCTGCTGCGCGACGGCCACGATGTACTTTGCGTGGACAACTACTTTACCGGCCGCAAGGACAACATCGCTCACCTGCTGGGAGATCCGCATTTCGAGGCGATGCGACACGACGTCACCTTCCCGCTCTATGTCGAGGTAGACGAGATATTCAACCTCGCCTGCCCCGCCTCGCCGGTGCATTACCAGTACGACCCTGTACAGACGACAAAGACCAGCGTGATCGGCGCTATCAATATGCTGGGACTAGCGAAGCGAGTTGGCGCAAAGATCCTGCAGGCCTCGACCAGCGAAGTCTATGGCGATCCGACAGTGCATCCGCAGACCGAAGATTATCGTGGCAACGTCAATCCGTTCGGTCCACGCGCCTGCTACGACGAAGGCAAGCGCTGCGCCGAGACTTTGTTCTTCGACTATTTTCGGCAGCACCGCACACGCATCAAGGTGGCGCGCATTTTCAATACCTACGGCCCGCGCATGCATCCGAACGACGGGCGCGTCGTGTCAAACTTCATCGTGCAGGCGCTACGCGGCGAGGAGATCACCTTATACGGCGACGGCAGCCAGACGCGCGCCTTCTGCTACGTCGACGACCTGGTCGAAGGGTTCGTGAGGCTGGTTGCGACAGGCAACGAGATCACCGGACCGATCAACCTGGGCAACCCGCACGAAATTCCCGTCAGCGAGCTCGCTGATCGGATCATCAGGCTGACCAACTCGCGATCACGGATCGTGTATCGCGAGTTGCCACAGGACGATCCGATGCAGCGCTGCCCGGACATAGCGTTGGCCAGAAGGACGCTGGGCTGGGAGCCGAGCGTTGCGCTGGACGATGGACTGACCCGCACCATTGCGTACTTTGACCGCATGTTGCTGGAGCGAGAAGCTGAGCCGGTCGAACCGGCGGCATGATCTTGTCCGCCTGAGGTCAGAAGCGTTTAGCCGAATAGGGTGAAAGATCAACTGCAGGTTGTTTGCCACTCACCAGGTCCGCCGCCAGCCGTCCGGTGGTCGCTCCCGCGGTCAGTCCCACGTGGCCATGACCGAATGCGTGGATGACGTCCGTACAGGCACTGGCCGGCCCGATGCACGGAAGGCCATCCGGGATCGATGGCCTGTGCCCCATCCACAACTTGACCCTGCTGGCAGGCAAATCTTCCGGCAGACCGGGAAATACCTGGCGTGCAAAATCCCGCAGCACATCGGCACGCCGCCAGTTCGGGGCAGCGGCCAGGCCGGCGAGCTCAACCTGCCCGGCTAGCCGCAACCCCTGCGGTGTCATGACACACGCCATCTTTCCGTCGCTGGGCGAGATCGGATAGCGAGGCTAGATGCCGGGATCGGTAATCACGACATGGTAGCCCCGCTCGGTCTCCAGCGGCACGCGATCACCGACCGAGGCTGCCAGCACATGGGACCAGGCACCGGCGGCGATCACGGCCCGGTCTGCGGCAATCTCTCCGCTCGCGGTCCGCACCGCTTGCAAGCGTCTCCCCTCAACGCGGAAACCCAGCGCCTTTTCCTGTCGCAGCGTCGCGCCTTGCGCCACCGCGTGTTGCACGAGTGCCGCAACATAAGCACCGGGATCACGGCACTGACCGTTCTCCTCCACCAGCAGACCGAAGGTGTAACGGCGGCTCAACGATGGCTCCCGCTGGCGCAGCTCATCATCGCTGAGCTCCAGCCAGCGCACTGCGTTCTCCCGCCGTATCCGCCAGGCCAGTTCCTCCGCCTCGAAATCGGCACGGGTCGGAAACACGTACAGCACGCCCTGGCGGGTGATCAGCTCGCCGACGCCTGCTTCCTCCGCCAAACGTCGATGCCGTTCCGGCGCATCCAGCAACAGTGGCCGCAACGCCCGTGCTGTCGCCGCCACCTGTGCTTCGGTCGCACCAGCACGGAGGAACCGCATCAGCCATGGCAGCAGCGCCGGCAAATAACTCCAGCGGATCGCCAACGGGCCGAGAGGATCCGCCAGCCAGCCCGGCACCTTGCGCCAGATCCCCGGCGCGGTCATCGGGACAACGGAGCTCGGATTGAGCTGCGTGCCGTTACCATAGCTGGCCGATTGTTCGCCGCCCGGCTCGCCCGGTTCCAGGATGGTCACCTGATGGCCATCGCGCAGCAGTTCGACTGCAGTAGCAGCGCCGACGACTCCAGCACCGATGACGACCACATGCGACATCAGCCGGCGCGGTACACGCGATAGAATTGCGGGATCCCCTCGGGGATATTCTGCAACTCGGAGCGGAAAGTTGTCGGCTGATAGAACAGGCCCAACGGTGCGTAAGATGGGTGTTCAAACAGCTCTGCCTGCATCTCGGCACACAGCTTCTTCTGCGCAGCCAGATCGGGTGCGTCGTACCAGGCCAATCGCAATGCCTCCATCTTGGGATCGTTCGGCCAGCCAAACCAGGCAGTCGCCGGGTCGGATCGGATCACCGTCAGCGACGCGGGAGAGACATTTCCTGTGCCGCCGCCATAGGTGAAGAACACGTTCCAGCCTCCCTTGTCGATCGGCTCCTTGCTGGCCCGACGCTGAACGACAGTTCCCCAGTCAAGCGACTGGTAATCGACGTTGAAGCCGATCTTCTTCAACAGGTCGCCGCCGACCTGTGCCAACGCCGCTATTACCGGAAAATCTGACGCAGCGAGCAGAACAACCTTCTCGCCCTGGTAACCCGCGGCCACTAGTTCCGCCCTAAGTCTGTCCGGGTCTTTGGGTCCCCGCATCATCGAAACGCCATCGTCGCTGGCGAGTGGCGTGCCGGGCACAAACAGTCCAATGCCGGTTCGAATAAGCTCCGGGGCCGCACCGGCTACCGCTTGCATGAACTCGCGCTGATCAATTGCCGAAAGCACGATGCGTCGGATCGCAGCATTGTCGAACGGCGGGTAAAGGCAGTTGAAGCGCATGATGCCGATCGAGCCGGCATGATCCTTTACCATTGTGCTAAGTCCGGGCTTGCCCTTCAGTGTTACCAACAGATCGATTGTCGGGTTCTCCCACCAGTCGAATTCGCCGGCCAACATAGCTGCTGACTTCGTGGCAGGATCTGGCACCACCGACCATTCGACTCGATCGAGGTGCACCGTCTTAGGTCCGGCCGTCATCTCCGCTGGCCCGTTGCTGCGCGGCACATAGTCGGCGAATCGCTCATACACCACACGCGAGCCCGCGACCCGTTCGGCTGCGATAAATCGATACGGGCCGGAGCCCACCATCTCGGTGACCTGCTTCATGGGGTCGGTCAGCGCCAGCCGCTCCGGCATGATGCAGCACATGTTGGTGGTGACGGCGAGTGCATCCGCCAGCAGCGGGAATGGCTTTTTCAGACGGAACCGGATCTGCCGGTCGGATGGCGCCGACACTTCGTCGGTTACGGCGCGCAGCACTCCGCCGAACCCATCGCGCTGCCACCAGCGCTTGATGCTGGCAACGCAGTCACGCGCGAGCACCGGCGTGCTGTCATGGAATTTGAGTCCGTCGCGTAGGGTGATGTCCCACTGGCGCTTATCAGCCGCGACGGTATGGCCGGCAGCCATCTGTGCGTGCGGCTGGAAACTGTTATCCTGGCCGTACAGCGTATCGAACACCAGGTGCGCGTGATTGCGGGTGACATCGGCTGTGGTCCAGACCGGATCAAGCACGGCCAAGTCGGCTTGTGGCAGGAATTTTAAGACGCGTCGGGACTCCGCAGCTACGATATTGGGAAGTGCGAGGACGCCGGCGCCGGCCAAGGTCGATTTAAGGAGTTCCCTTCTTCGCATGGCGCGTCTCCTGCAAGACTTCACCCTCGAGGAGGCTGGTGAGTGGTCGCGAACCCCTACACGTTCTTTTTCACACCATAGAACTGTGGCCAGCCGTCGCGGATATCGGTCAGGTAATTGGCAAACGCGGTCGGCTGGTCATACATGCCCAGTGGGGCGTAAGCCGGGTTCTGCCAGAATTCCACCTGCATTTGCTCGGTGATCTTCTTCTGTGCCGCTACGTCGACCGCATCGAACCAGGCGGCGCGCAGCGCCTCCATTTTCGGATCGGTAGGCCAGCCGAACCATGTGCCATTCGTCCCGCTGCTCTGGATCGCGATGTCGGGTGCTGGCGAAATGTTCCCGAAGCCGCCCAGATAGGTATAGAATATGTTCCAGCCACCCTTGTCGATCGGCTCTTTGCTGGCGCGTCGCTGTACCACCGATCCCCATTCCATCGACTGGAAATCGGTGTTTAAGCCGATCTTCTTCAAGGTGTCTGATGCGACCTGAGCCGCGGCCCAGATGTTAGGGATGGTTGAGGCGGCCAGGATGACAACCTTTTCGCCCTTGTAGCCGGCGGCAGCCAAATCCTGCTTCAGCTTATTGTAGTCTTTCGGGCCACGCGTGATCTCGACACCGACGGTACTCGCCATCGGTGTGCCCGGTACAAAGAGGCCCACATCGGTCTTGATCAGGGACGGTTCGGCGCCGGCCACCGCCTCCATGATCTCCTTCTGGTCCATCGCCGCCACGACCACGCGGCGGACCGCCGGATTGTCGAACGGTGGAAACAGGTGGTTGAAGCGCAGACAGCCGATCTCGCCGGTGCGATCCTTGACGGTGATCGTCAAATCCTTACTACGCCGAAGCTGCGGGATGAGGTCGATAGCCGGGTTCTCCCACCAATCAATCTCACCTTGCGCCAGCGCAGCCGCCTTGGTGGAGTCATCCGGAATGAAGTTCCATACCACGCGGTCGACATAGACGATCTTCGGACCAGCATTGAAACTCGGCGTGCCATCTTTGCGCGGCACGTATTTGTCGAACTTTTCGTAGACCACGCGTTGGCCCGGGATACGTTCGGAAGCAAGGAAGCGGAACGGCCCACTGCCGACCGCCTCGCTCACCTGCTGCATGGCATCGGTCTTCGCCAGTCGCTCCGGCATAATCGCGCAGTAGACCTCGGCCAGTGCGTTCGGCAGGAGGGCGAATGGCTGCTTCAGCCTGAAGCGGATCACCTTGTCGGAGGGGGCCGAGATCTCGTCGGTCCGCGCCATCAGCGCGCCACCGAATGGATTTCGCTTGGCAAAGCGCTGGATCGTGGCCACGCAATCCTTCGCCAAAACGGGTGTGCCGTCGTGGAACACGAGCCCGTCTCGCAGCGTCAGGTCCCATTGTTTGCCATCATTCGCGGTGACGGCACCCTCGACCATCTGCGGTTGCACGTTGAACGCCGCATCGTAACCGTACAGCGTGTCGTAGACCGCCAGCGAGAAGTTTCGTGTGATGTCCGCTGTCGTCCATACCGGATCGAGCGAGGCAAGGTCCGCGTGTGGCGTGAACGTGATGGTCTTGGCGGCGTCTGCATGCACGATACGCGGCGCAGCCAATGCCGTCGCGCCAGCCAGCGCGGAGCGTCCGACGCGTAGCCATGTAATCTAAATTTTGGCGCTTGTACGGCTGAGCTGCCCGTGCTGATGTCGCGCCATGTATATCGAATCCGTCGCAAACCGGAACTCGCCGCCGGCCATTCTGCTGCGCGAGAGCTATCGCGACAACGGTAAGGTTCGTAAGCGGACCCTGTGCAACCTGTCGGACTGGCCGGTCGCCCACATCGAAGGGCTGCGTGGTGTGCTCAGAGGGGGCACGGTCATCGCTGCCGAGCGCGATGCCTTTACCGTGCTGCGAACCCTGCCGCACGGCCATGTCGCTGCCGCACTTGGTACCGCCCGCAAGATCGGCCTCGATCGTGTCCTCGGCCCGGATGGCGATCGCTGCCGCGACCTCGTTCTCGCGCTTCTGGTTAGCCGGATCCTCGATCCTGCATCCAAGCTGGCGACCGCGCGTGCGCTGTCTCCCGGCACGGCGACCTCAAGTTTGGGCGAGATGCTCCGCCTCGGTGCGGTCGACGAAGACGAGCTCTACATCGCATTAGACTGGCTGCTAGAACGCCAGCCTGCCATCGAGACCACCTTGGCGAGGCGCCATCTCAACAGCGGCACGCTGGTGCTGTACGATGTCTCGTCGAGCTACATGGAAGGGCGTTGCTGCCCGCTCGCCAAGCGTGGCTATAGCAGAGATCGCAAGAAGGGCACGCTGCAGATCACCTACGGTTTGCTCTGCGCGCCTGATGGCTGCCCGATCGCGATCGAAGTGTTTGACGGTGACACTGCCGATCCGATGACGCTGGCAACGCAGATCGAGAAGCTGAAGCAGCGTTTCCGGCTCGAGCGCGTGGTGATGGTCGGTGACCGCGGTATGATCACGCAGGCACGCATCACCGATGAGATCAAATCGGCGGGTCTCGACTGGATCACCGCGTTGCGTGCTCCGGCGATCAAAGGGTTGTTGCAGAGCGGCGCATTGCAGCTCTCGTTGTTCGATCAGCGCGACATGGCTTCCATCACGACGCCGGCTTTCCCCAACGAGCGCCTGGTGGTCTGCCGCAATCCCGATCTGGCCGCCGAGCGCAGCCGCAAACGCGAAGAACTCCTCGCCGCCACTGAGCGCGATCTCGCGCGCATCCAGGCCGCCGTGCTGCGCAGACGCGCTCCGTTGCGCGGCGCGGCAGAGATCGCGCTCGCGGTCGGCGCCGTCATCAATCGGCATAAGATGGCCAAGCATTTCGAAATTGAGATTTCAGCTGCGGCCTTCAGCTTCGCTCGCAAGACTGCCGAGATTGCTGCCGAGGCGGCGATCGACGGCATCTATGTCGTGCGCACCAACTTACCCGCTGAGACCTGCGACGATGCGACGACCGTGCGCAGCTACAAATCCCTCGCTCTGGTGGAGCGGGCCTTTCGCTGTCTCAAGACCGTCGATCTCCAGGTCCGGCCAGTCTATCATTGGTTGGCAGATCGAGTGCGCGCGCACGTGCTCCTTTGCATGCTGGCTTACTACCTCGAATGGCACATGCGTCAGGGCCTCGCGCCGATGCTGTTCGAAGACGCCGACAAGCAAGCCGCTGACACCTTGCGCACCAGCGTCGTGGCGCAGGCGCAGCGTTCACCAACTGCCGTGCAGAAACAGACCACCAAATCGAGCCCCGATGGTTTGCCAATACACAGCTTCCAGACTCTGCTCGCAGATCTCGCAACCATCGCTCAAAACACCATCGTCACCGCGATAACCCCAAAATATCCGCTCACCATGGTCACCAGGCCGACCCCCACCCAGCACAAAGCATTCCAGTTGCTCGGGCTCAGTTTGTAGCCAGTAGCGCCGCCTCGCCACGATCGATCGGGAAAGCAATTCAACAACTTGCACGATTTCCATCTCGGAAGCTGGGTTTAGAACATCACGACGTTGCATCAGACACGGCTCCCAACGGGTTCGCCGTATGCTAGGTCAGTCGATCAGAGGCAGCAAATACTGTGTCTCGTTTTACCCGTGCAACGCCGAGGCGATCACTGGGGCGGCCGCCAGAGACATCTTCTCGCCATCGTGGCCGACACCCGGCACATTGATCACGGTCCAGGCACACTGCGTACCCAGCGCCTGTGCTGCGGCATGTCCGGCGCGCAGGTAGTTATGCGCCCGTTCATGCCGGGTTGCGCCCTGACGCATCGAGCGCGGACCTTTGGGAAAGTAACGGCCGGTGGTCTTGGTGTCATTTGTGCCGGTCATGACGATCAGCGGAAACTCCAGCACGGATTGCAGCGCATTAGGATCGAGCCCGGCTTCGCCCAAGCCGAATGGCCAGGCGATGTCCAGGTCGGGCATGGCGTAAGTGCCGGCATTGGCAGTTACGGCGACCGCAACGCGATCACGATAGCCAAACGACAGCATACGGTGCACGAACTGCCCGCCCGCAGAGTGACCGAACAACCCGTATTTCTCGCGGCGCGTCAGCCCCTGCTCACGTATCGCTGCAAACAGCCTCTCGTCGATGCCGTATGTCCACCGCTCGCGCGGATTGGATATGCCATTTTCATCATGGCGATTGCCGAAGTGATACCAAAGATAGTCGGGAAACGCCTGTTCGGTGAATTCGATGGCAATCGCCAGGATGCCCAAGTCGTCCACCAGTCGCAGCCAATAGTCCCGGTAGTCACGCCCGTTGCGGGCGACGCCATGATGCACGATCAGGACTGGCGTGCGCTCGTTGAAGCGACGCGGGCACGCACTGTGCAGCAGCAGCGGCTGTTCGGGAAAGACCGGGTCCGTATAACTCATCGTATGGCCGCCCGGTGCGTCTACCAGCGATACAAGGTCGGTCCCCGCAAGTCTGCCGGTCAGAGTCAGAGGTACACACCCCGCTCCAGGATCTCCAGCGTGTACTCGCGATAGCTGATTCCTAACGCCTCGGCGCGCGCCAGCCGCCGCAGCGCGATCTCTCGACCTGGGGTTTTCCAGGCTCGCTTCGCTGCACGCTTCCAGCACCAATGGCGCCAGGATTCGTTTGGATCAATCTCTGGATCGAGCGGAGGACCGCCATTGTCGCCGATCCCCCGCACCGGAATATCAGTAAGCGCGAGCAACAGCGCGCTTCGCCATCACGCCGACCAGGTGGGCGCGATATTCGGCACTCGCGTGGATGTCGCTGTTCAGCCCGTCGGCCGCCGTGGTGATGTTGGCGATCGCATCGGGGGAAAAATTGGCGGTCAGCGCCTGTTCCATCGCAGTGTGCCGGAACACGCCACCCTGTCCGGCACCCGTCACCGCCACGCGCACACCACCCGCGGTCTTCGCCACGTATACGCCGACAATGGCGTAGCGCGAGGCTGGGTTGCGAAACTTCTCGTAGGCGCCCTTCTCTGGTGCGGCGAATTCCACCGACGTGATCAGCTCGCCCTGTTCAAGCGCCGTGGTGAACATACCCTGGAAAAAGTCATCGCCCTTGATTGAGCGGCGATCCGTCTTGATCGTGGCGTTCAGTGCAAGAACGGCGGCCGGATAGTCTGCAGCAGGGTCGTTGTTCGCCAGGCTGCCGCCGATGGTACCGCGATGCCGGACAGCGTCATCGCCGATGATCGACGCCATCTCGGACAGTGAGGGAATCTTCGACTTCAATCCCGTATCGGCTGCCACCGCTCCGTGTGTCGTCATCCCTGCAATGGTAACCGTGTTGCCTGACACGGTGATCCCCACCAGTCCCAGCTTCGCCAAATCGACCAACATCGACGGCTTGTTCAATCGCTGCTTCAGCACGGGGATCAGCGTCATGCCACCCGCCAGAGCCTTGGCGTCCGGATCGGCAGACAGCGCCTTCACCGCATCGGCGAGGTTCGACGGCTTCTGATATGCGAAATCATACATCGCGTTGCTCCTCGTTCCGATTATTCAGCAGCCATACGCGGCGTGCCGGACTGGATGATCGACCAGAGCTTTTGCGGAGTTGCCGGCATATCGATATGCCGCACGCCGTAGTCCTTGAGGGCATCGATCACCGCATTGATCACCGCTGGAGGCGAGCCGATTGCGCCAACTTCGCCGCAACCTTTCACCCCAAGCGGATTATGCGTGCACAGCGTGACCTCGGTCCCGACCGTGATCATGGGCAGGTCATTGGCGCGCGGCATCGAGTAATCCATGAAGGAGCCTGACAATAACTGGCCGCCTTCGTCGTAAACAGCGTTCTCCAACAACGCCTGTCCGATGCCCTGCGCCACGCCGCCCTGTACTTGCCCCTCGACGATCATTGGGTTGATCACGCGGCCCACATCGTCCACCGCGACAAAGTTGACCACCTCTGCCACACCTGTGTCCTTGTCGATTTCCACCTCGGCAACATGGCATCCACCCGGGAAAGTGAAGTTCTTCGGATCATAGAACGCCGTTTCGTCGAGGCCCGGTTCCAGCTCCTCGATCGGATAGTTGTGCGGTACATAAGCGGCGAGCGAGATGTCGGTCAGCGTCTTCGACTTGTCGGTGCCGACGACGCTGAATTGGCCCTCCTTGAACTCGATGTCTTCGACCGAGGCTTCCATCAGGTGCGCCGCAATCTTCTTCCCCTTGGCGACGATCTTATCCATCGCCTTGACCATAGCACTGCCGCCGACCGCGAGGCTGCGGCTGCCGTAGGTGCCCATGCCGAACGGGATCCTGCCAGTGTCGCCATGCACGACTTCCACCTGATCGAGCGGCACGCCCATCTGATCGGTGACCAGCTGCGCCAGCGTCGTTTCATGCCCCTGACCGTGGCTATGCGTGCCGGTATAAACCGTGACGCTGCCCGTCGGGTGCACCTTGATGTTGGCGACCTCATACAGACCGGCGCGCGCACCGAGCGATCCGACCACGGCCGATGGCGCAATACCGCAAGCTTCGAGATAGGTCGAGATGCCGATGCCGCGCAGCTTGCCCTTTGCGGCCGCCGCACCGCGACGAGCCTCGAAGCCGGCGTAGTCTGCCGCCTTCAGGCACGCGTCCAGTGTCGCCTGATAATCTCCACTGTCGTACTGCAGCGCGACCGGCGTCTGATACGGGAAGGCATCCGCGGGAATGAAGTTCTTGCGACGCAGCGCGACGCGATCCATGCCCGTGTCACGCGCGCAGGCATCCACCAGACGTTCGAGCAGGAACGTCGCTTCGGGACGCCCGGCGCCGCGATAGGCGTCCACTGGCACGGTGTTGGTGAACACTGCCTTCACTTCGCAGTAGATCACCGGCGTCTTGTAAACGCCGGCCAACAGCGTCGCGTACAGATAGGTCGGAATGCATGGCGCAAAGGTGGACAGATAGCCGCCCATATTGGCCAGCGTGGACACGCGCAAGCCAAGGAAATTGCCATCTGAGTCCAGCGCCATCTCGGCAACCGTGTCGTGATCGCGGCCGTGCGCGTCAGACATGAAGCTCTCGTTACGTTCCGCGGTCCACTTCACCGGGCGCCTAACCTTACCGGCAGCCCAGGTGACAATCGCTTCCTCGGCGTAGTGGTAGATTTTCGAGCCGAACCCGCCGCCGACATCAGGCGCCACCACGCGCAGCTTATTCTCCGGGATGTGCAGCACGAATGCGCCCATCAGCAAACGAATGACGTGCGGGTTCTGGCTGGTGGTGTAGAGCGTGAAGTCTCCGCTGTTCGAATCGAAATCGCCCACCGCAGCGCGCGGCTCCATTGCATTCGGGATCAGTCGATTGTTGGTGAGCTCCAGCTTCACCACCTTGGTGGCCTTGGCGAAGGCTGCATCGACCACAGCCTGGTCGCCGATGTGCCAGTCGTAGCAAATGTTGCCGGGCGCATCGTCGTGCACCAGCGATGCACCTGGCGCAATTGCATCCCGCAACGACGCAACGGCCGGCAGCTCCTGGTAGTCGATCTCGATCAGCTCGGCAGCATCCTTCGCCGCCTGTTTGGTCTCGGCCACAACGACGACGACCGGATCGCCGACATGGCGCACCTTGTCCACCGCAATCACCGGGTGCGGCGGCTCCTTCATCGGCGAGCCGTCCTTGCAGTGGATCTGCCAGCCACACGGCAGGCCACCGACATTGTCGGCCGCCATGTCGGCCCCGGTGAACACCGCCACTACCCCCGGCGCTTTCGCCGCCGCCGCGCTGTCGATACGGCTGATCCTGGCGTGTGGCCGATCCGAGCGACGGACAAAGGCATGCAGCTGGCCTGGGCGGTTGATGTCATCCGTATAGTTGCCGCGACCACTCAGGAAGCGCGCGTCCTCCTTACGGCGGACGGCGGCTCCAATTCCCTCGAAAGGCATCGACGTCTCCCTGTGGCTCGTCGTTATTCCGCGGCTGCCGCCTTCTGGTGCATCAGTGGCCACGCGGCGGCGATCGCCTTGACGATGTTATGATAGCCAGTGCAACGGCAGAGATTGCCCTCGAGGCCCTCGCGGATCTGCTTCTCGGTCAGGCCTTCGGGATGCGAGTTCACCAGGTCGACTGCGCTCATCACCATGCCGGGCGTGCAGAAGCCGCACTGCAGCGCGTGATGTTCCCGAAACATTTCCTGCATCGGATGCAGAGTGCCGTCGGCTGCCGCAAGACCCTCAATCGTCAGCACGTTGGTGCCATCTGCCTGCAGCGCCAGCATAGTGCAGGCCTTCGCTGACACGCCATCGACGTGCACGACACAGGCGCCGCATTGGCTGGTATCGCAACCTACATGAGTACCAGTCAGCCCTAGTTTCTCGCGCAGCAGCTCCACCAGGAGCGTGCGGCCCTCGACCTCGACCGTGTGCTGCTTGCCGTTCACCGTCAGGGTCACCTGAGGCATTGCGCAATCCCTCCCTGGTCGTCGCGTGGGCCGGAGTGTGGTCACCGCACCGTGCGGTGGTCAAGCGGGTGCGGCCAGCGCCGGAACGATATCCGTTTTGGCGAAGTCCGCGCCCTTGAACAACAAGGGAATAGAGTACTTCTTGGCAAGCGCGTACGAGGCGCAGTCACCGAAATTCAGCTGCGCCGGGTGACGACCCTTCCCGAAGCGGAAAAAGGCCTCGCCGGCAAGACGGGCAAGCTCGTCGTCATCTCACAATCTGAAGCCGCATATCGAGGAGCAACCGATCGAGAGGCGACAGGATCGCCGTATCACCTCGACGGCCAAGCATAATTGTCAGTAGCTCCTGTAGGCTCACTGCCGACAGATAGGCGGAAGCCCCTTCCTCGATGCAACGCCGGAAGTCAGCGGCCTCCGGTTCGAGTTGCGCAACGGCCACAACAGCCGATGTGTCGACGGCAATCACGCCGGAAGGCCATGCTCATCGTAGAGATCATTCTCACTGAACTCAGGCGTCCCCTTCAGCAATTCAGCGCATTCCGCCGCGATTTTTAGCGCCGCCTGAACGCGTGCCTCGATTTCTTCTGGGCTACGCTTGCGCCGCTTCACACCTTCCTCGATGAACTCGGCGCCCGCGCTTTCAAGAGCGAGCCGCACCTCATCGTGAGTGGCTGGGGCTACCCTGCTCAACCCATCCGGCCCTTCCAATCGTCGCACCGTCACCACCGAGACATTTGCGCGGCGCGCCAGCTCCTCTTGATCCATCCGAAGAAGGGCGCGAGCGGCGCGGATCTGGTCAGGCGTGATCAGCATGATCAATTCATATCATAACGGCGTGCGCTGCTTCAAGCAGCCATCGGCACCACCTGTCCGCCCGGCACGTGATCAAGATGGCACGCCGACACGTGACCTTCGCCCACTGACCGCAACTGCGGCTCCTCGACGCGGCAGCGGTCGAACACGAACGGGCAGCGGGTATGAAACCGGCAGCCGGACGGCGGGTTGATCGGGCTGGGCACATCGCCGGTCAGGATGATGCGTTGCCGCTTTGCCGTCGGATCGGGCACCGGCACCGCCGACAATAGCGCGCGGGTGTAAGGATGGTGTGACTTGGCGAATAACGTCCGTCGGTCGGCCAGTTCGACGATCTTACCTAGATACATCACCGCGACACGGTGTGTCAGGTGTTCGACCACGGCGAGGTCATGGCTGATGAACAGCAATGCCATACCGAACTCGTCCTGCAGATCAACCAGCAGGTTGATGATCTGCGCCTTCACCGACACATCCAGCGCGGATACCGCCTCGTCGCAGATGATCAGATCGGCACCCGGTGCCAGGGCGCGCGCAATGCCGATGCGCTGCCGCTGGCCGCCGGAGAACTCGTGCGGATAGCGGTTGATCGCGTCCCGCGGCAGCTGCACCTTGGCCATCAGCTCTTCGACGCGCTTGGTCAACTGGCGTCCGCCACGCACGATGCCGAAGTTGATCAGCGGTTCGGCCAGAATGTCGCGCACCTTCATGCGCGGGTTCAGTGACGAGAACGGGTCCTGGAACACCACTTGGACGCGTCGTCGCAGCGGCCGGAGTTGTCCCGCTGGCAGAGTGTCGATGCGGTCGCCGGCCAAGTACACCTCGCCACCGGTGATCGGGTACAGCCGAAGGATGGCCTTCCCGACAGTCGACTTGCCGCACCCGGACTCGCCCACCAGCGACAGCGTCTCGCCGCGCTTGATCGAGAACGACACGCCATCCACGGCGTAGACCTTTGCGGTCTCCAAACCCAGCACGCCGCCGTGGATCGGAAAGTGCTTCTTCAGTCCATTGACTTCGAGCAGTGGTGCCTCAGCCCTCATGCGGGCACACGCTCCTCGGCGTAGTGACATGCTGCCAGATGGCTTGGCGCCTTCCTCTCGATCGCCGGTGCGACACGCGAGCAGAGTTCGGTCGCCATCGGGCAACGGCCGGCAAATGCGCAGCCCTCGATCTTCTGCCTCAGGCTGGGGACCAGACCGGGAATCTCCGCCAGCTTGTCTCGCCCGCCATCCACCAAAGATGAGCCCAGTTTCGGCACCGATCCCAGCAAGCCGCGTGTATACGGATGCATCGGACGGGCGAAGATTTCCTCGACCGGACCTTCCTCGACCTTGCGTCCGGCATACATCACCACCACGCGCTGGCACATCTCGGCCACCACGCCGAGATCGTGCGTGATCAGCATAATTGCTGATCCCATGCGTCGCTTCAGGTCGCGCATCAGATCGAGGATCTGCGCCTGGATCGTCACGTCCAGTGCGGTTGTTGGCTCGTCGGCGATCAGCAGCTTCGGATTGCAGGCCAGCGCCATGGCGATCATCACGCGCTGGCGCATGCCGCCGGAAAGTTGATGTGGATATTCGCGCACCCGCCGCTGCGGCGCCGGAATACCAACCAGTACCAGCATTTCGACCGCCCGCCTTTCAGCATCACGCGCCGACAGGCCCTGGTGCAGCTGCAGCGTCTCGCCGATCTGCCGTCCGACCGTCAGCACCGGATTGAGGCTGGTCATCGGCTCCTGAAAAATCATCGAGATCGCATTGCCACGAATATCGCGCATCTCCGGCTCGGGAACCTCGAGCAGATTGCGTCCCTGGAAGCGGATCGCCCCAGCGATCTTGCCGGGTGGTTCCTGGATCAACCGCAGGATCGACATCGCGGTGACCGACTTACCGCAACCGGACTCGCCGACAACGCCAAGCGTTTCACCCGCCTCGACGTTGAATGAAACACCTTCCACGGCGCGCACCACGCCATCGGGCGTGCCGAAATGCGTCTGCAGATTGTCGACTTCGAGCAGCGCCATTCCTCAGAGCCGCTTGGCCAGCCGAGGATCGAGCGCGTCGCGCAGTCCGTCGCCCAGCAGATTCACCGACAGCACGGTGATGCTCAGAAACACCGCCGGGAAGAACACGATATAGGGCTTCACCTGCCAGAGCGCGCGGCCCTCCGCCATGATGTTGCCCCAGCTTGGGACGATCGGCGGTGTGCCGGCGCCGATGAAGGATAGCGACGCCTCGATGATCATCGCCGATGCGCAGATGAAGGTGGCGTTCACCATCAGCGGCGCCAGCGTGTTCGGCAAGATGTGCTTGAGGATGATCATTGGCATCCGCGTCCCGGATGCCACGGCCGCCTCCACGAACGGCTGCTCGCGCAGGCTCAGCACCACACCACGAATCAGGCGCGATACGCGGGGAAACTCGGCGACGGCGATGGCGATGATCACATTCTGCACTGATGCCCGCGTCAGCGCCATCAGGGCGATGGCCAACAGAATGGAGGGGATCGACATCAGCCCGTCCATCACGCGCATCAGGACTGCATCAAGCCCACGGATGAAGCCCGAGAGCAGGCCGATGAACGTGCCCACGGCAGATGACAGCGCCGCGACCGCGAAGCCCACGATCAGCGAGATACGCGAGCCATAGATCACGCGCGAATAGACATCGCGCCCCAGCATGTCGGTGCCGAACCAGAACTGCGCCGAGGGTTCACGGGTACGCTTCGCTGGCGCCAAAGCTGTCGGATCGACAGTGCCAAGATAGGGCGCAAGGATCGCGATCAGGATCATGATCAGCAACAGCGCGCCGCCGGCGACAATGGTCGGGTTCCGGCGCACGAAGGTCATCACCTTGCCGCGCTGCCTGACCGGTGGGAGCACGTCTGCTAAAACCGGCGCCGCTGCGTAGCCCGACCGCGTAGTTGCTGAGCTCATGATATGCTCACCATCAATAGCGTATCCTCGGATCGAACAAGGTGTACAGTAGATCAACCGCCAGGTTCACCAGGACGTAGACGAAGCTGAACAGCAGCACGACGCCCTGGATCACCGGGTAATCCCGCCGCAGGATCGCATCCACCGTTAGGCGGCCCAGTCCGGGAATGGCGAACACACTTTCGGTGATAACCGCGCCACCGATCAGCAGCGCGACACCGATGCCCACGATGGTGATGATCGGCACTGCGGCATTCTTCAGCGCGTGCACGAACAGCACCGCACGCTGGCCGACGCCCTTCGCCTTGGCAGTGCGGACGTAATCCTGGCTCAGGACCTCCAGCATGGTTGCCCGCGTGATCCGGGCGAGCAGCGCAATATAGATCAGCCCCAGCGCGATCGTCGGCAGTGCCAGACTTCGCAGAAAGGGCACAAAGCCCTGGCTGATTGAGGTGAAGCCCTGCACAGGCAACCAGTCCAGCCGCAACGCGAAAAGATAGGCGAGCAGGTAACCCAGCACGAACACCGGTGTTGAGAAGCCGAACACCGCCAGCACCATCACGCAGCGGTCTATCCAGGTACCGTGCTTCCATGCCGCCACCACGCCAAGCGGGATGGCAACCACGATTGAGAATAGGATGGTCAGCACCATCAGCGATGTCGTCGGCTCGATGCGCTGCGCGATCATGTGGCTGACCGGCAGGTTGGTGAAGATCGAGGTGCCGAGGTCGCCATGCATGATCTGCCACAGCCATTCACCGAAGCGCACGACGAACGGCCGGTCGAGCCCAAGCGAGGCGCGAATGCGATCGACGTCGGCCGGCGTGGCCTGGTCGCCCGCGATGATCGCGGCGGGGTCGCCGGGCGCAAGATACAGCAGGCTGAAGACGAACAGCGCGACGAACAGCATCACGGGGATCGTGGCAAGGATCCTGCGCACCGCGTAGGCAAGCATCCGACCCTGCCCCGCTCAGCGCCAGGTCGGGCTGGTGTGCCAGCCGGATAATCCACGCCAACCCATCGCCTGTCTCAGCCTCCTCTCCCGTTTTTCTCGCTGATGCCGGTCCCAGTCCCGACACCCGGTAGCCTGCCTCAGCCGTGCAGGAAACACCAGCGGCTTACCTGGCCCGTGCCAGCATAGGCCATTGAGAAATAGCGGATAGTCGGCGCAGGCGATCAAGCCCGCAAAACACTACTTGGTCAGTACCGGCAGTTCCGCTAGGCAGCCGTCAATGCGTGCCCTCTTACTCCGGCTGGCCGCCCGGCTTCCGGCTCCTGCCCGGCAGTACGTCACATGGGCACGTATCACGACGCTGACCCAATTTCTGATGTTCGCCACTGTGGGGGTGATCGGGTTCCTAGTAGACACCGCCACAGTATATTCCCTTCGTCATTCCCTGGGACTGTACGGCGCGGGCATGGTCGCCTACGTGGCAGCCGCAACGGCTAACTGGCTGCTCAACCGACTATGGACCTTCCGGGGCGGTAGCAATGGTCCGCTTCACCAGCAGTGGGCGCGTTTCCTGCTGGTCAACCTGCTCGGTTTCGTGCTGAATCGCGGAACATACGCGCTGCTCGTAACCTTCGTTGCACTATGCGCCGCGCAACCGGTCTACGCGGTCGGCGCCGGCGCGATTGCCGGAATGTTCCTGAATTTTAATCTCTCTCGTGCAATAGTGTTCCGCTGAGCTGTTCCACCTATTCAAGATCAGGTTCTCCTACGGTCGTTAATCGTCGATCAGGCAATTGCGCGTCTAATTACTACCGCAAGTAGCACATCTGGCCATTACACAACCAAAACTGAGTGCAATGGCCTGCACCACGACGCGTGGGGACGGCGATGTATCAGCCCGTTGGTAGTTTGGTCGACACCGCATTCCTGCCCGCACGAGGCGTTGGCCGCGTCCCCGTTTCTTATCGCCAGCCGATTCACTGGCCGATCTACGGCTGGCGTGCAGCCGTCAAGCGAACGATGGATATGTCCATTGCGCTGATTTTGTTGGTCGCATTCTCCGTGATTTTGCTGGTGATCATGCTCTTGATTCGCCTGGAAACACCCGGGCAGGCACTTTTTTGCCAGCGGCGGATCGGCTTCGCCAATGGCGGGTTCGAAATGTGGAAGCTCCGGACGATGTATGAGCACGCGCCGGGACAAAGCAGACTGGTGCAAGCAACCCGTGACGACCCCCGCGTCACGCCGTTAGGCCGGTGGCTGCGGCGCACATCATTGGACGAGATGCCTCAGCTGATCAATGTGCTGTGCGGCGACATGTCACTCGTCGGCCCGCGTCCGCATGCGCCAGGCACGTGCGTTGGTGACAAACCGTTCGAAATGGTCACCCCACATTATTTTGCACGCCACCGCGTGCGCCCAGGGATGACGGGTCTGGCACAGGTTCGCGGCTTGCGGGGCGAAACCGAAACCGAGCAGAAGCTGTTGCAGCGCGTTGCCGCAGACCTGGAATACATCGAGCACTGGTCGCTCTGGCTGGACTTAAAGATCCTGCTGCGCACAGTTGCAGCGCTCTTCAGTGCACAGAACGCCTACTGACGCCGAATTGCGATCATGCTGACAACCCTACCGGTTCGCAATGCAGCGCAACTGAGCTCCGCTGCCAGTTTCTCCGTCGCCGTCCTGATCCCGTGCTATAATGAGGAAGCTTCCATTCGGAAGGTTGTTGAAGACTTACGAACGCGACTTCCCGATGCCACAATACTGGTCTACGACAACAACTCGACAGATCGG
Organism: uncultured Alphaproteobacteria bacterium; assembly: GCA_963850535.1. GTDB lineage: Bacteria > Pseudomonadota > Alphaproteobacteria > Acetobacterales > Acetobacteraceae > JAMXLO01. The sequence goes on from CAWKMC010000010.1 coordinate 563,793, forward strand.
ACCCGCCAGGTCGCCCGTGCCGCCGGCGCCCAGGTCCGCAGCGAGAGACTGCAAGGCAAGGGCCACGTCGTAAGACGGATGTTCGCTGACGTAGAGGCGGACATCTATGTGCTGGTGGATGGCGACGACACCTACGACGCATCCGCCGCACCGATCATGGTGCGGCAACTCATCGAAAATCAGCTCGACATGGTTACGGCCGTGCGTGAACCCACGCAGCAGCAGGCGTACCGGCTCGGCCATAAGTTCGGTAATCGACTGCTGACGCTTTTGGTCTGCCGCGCTTTCGGCAATCGTGTCAGCGACGTATTGTCGGGCTACCGGGTATTCAGCCGTCGCTTTGTGAAATCGTTCCCGGCGCTTGCTTGCGGGTTCGAGACAGAAACCGAATTCACCATTCATGCGCTCGAGCTCAACATGCCCGTCGGCGAAGTGGCAACCGCGTACCGCGGCCGGATCGCAGGCTCGCGCTCGAAGCTGAACACGATTTCTGACGGACTGCGCATCCTGCGCACGATCATGATGCTGGTGGTGCAGGAGCGCCCGCTGCAGTCATTCGGCATCTCCGGCATCGTGCTGCTTGGCACTTGTCTCACCCTTGGCCTGCCCGTTGTGTTCGAGTTCCAGCGAACCGGCCTGGTGCCACGCTTGCCGACCGCTCTGCTGGCCACCGCTCTCGGTACTTGCTTCGTCGCTGTCATTCGTCTGCGGCCTCGTGCTGGAGCAGGTGGCGCGTGGCCGTCAGGAGCTGAAGCGCCTCGCCTACCTCGCGATCCCGGCAACCGGTAACGGTACATGACCGCGCGTCACATTGCTGGCGCCGCTGGACCTCCCGACGGCGCATATGACGCGGACGTGGTCATTCTGGCGTTGGACCGTGCCGAGGATACCGCGGCGGCGATCCGTTCTGCTCTGGCGCAGACCGGCGTTTCCCGGCACGTCTTCGTCGTCGACCAGGGTTCGCGGCCGGAGAACCTGGCCCACCTTGCGGACGTGGTGCGTCGGCCGAACCGACGCGACGCTCGTCGCGCTCGAGCGCAACCATGGGGTTGCGGGCGGACGCAATCGCGGCATCGGCCCTCGGGCATGGCCGCGTCATCTTCGGCCTTGACAACGACGCGGAGTTCGCCGACGCGACGACACTCGCACGTGCGGTCGCCGCGCTGGATCACGACCGGCAGCCTCGCCGCAATCGGCTGCCGCATCAAACTGTATGCGCGCAACGCCGACGATCTTTCATCATGGGGCTATCCAGCCAGGCTCCTGGTCCGCTCAGGCGAGTCATTCGACACGGTGACGTTCGTCGGTGCCGGCCATGCGATTCGTCGTGCGGCGTGGGACGGCTATGACGCGACGTTGTTCTTCTGCTGGGAGGAATTGGATTTCTGCCTGCGGGCCATCGAACGCGGATGGCGCGTCCGCTATCGCGGCGACATCGTGGTGCGCCACAAAGTCAGCCCGGAGCAACGTGTGACGTGGTCGGATACCCGCTGGTTCCACTTCGTGCGCAACCGGCTCTACATCGCGCGCAAATGGAGCACGCCGTGGCCGGCGTTGTTGTCCCGGTTCGGATTCTATCTGATCAAGGGCACACGAAATGGCTTGCTGGTGCCGACGCTACGGGCCATTGCGGCAGCGTTCGGGTTGCAAGTGACACCTCGCCGGCTCTCTCCGGCAGCACAGTGCTACCTTCGTGCAAACGATTCGGCGCATCGCTCCAACTCGATCGCGACGCTATGGCATGCGTGCCATGATCACCTGGACGTCGCCGGCGCGAAGCGCTCGTGCAGCAGCAACGGCAGAATTGCGGGGCTTTCGACCAGGTAGCGCCGGGCCAGGCGCCGCGGGTCGCGGATAAGGCGATACAACCACTCAAGATCGGCGTGCTGCATCCATGCTGGTGCGCGCCTTTGTGCGCCAGCAAGAAACTCAAGGCTCGCGCCAATGCACAATCCGATGCCTCGTGGCGCGTCCTGTCGCCCGAATCGCCGCCGCCAGCATCTCCTGTCGCGGCGAGCCCACTGCGAGAAACACGAAGCGTGCCGGATGCGCCAGCACAAAGTCGACCGCTTGACGAAACGCGGCCGGATCGCGCTCGAACCCACGCGGTGGATCATAGTGTGCCGGCGGAGCGAGCCCGCAACGTGCGACGAGTGCTGGCAGCCAACGTGACGACAGGCCAATGATGGTGATGCGTTCGTTTGGCCGCAGGTGTCGGGTGAGCAGCAGAGACGTCAGATCACTGCCCGTCGCGACACGAGGCACGGGCAATCCCACAAGCTTGGCCGCCGATGCAACCACGCGCGAGTCGAGCAGTCGCAGCATCGCCCCCCGATAAAGCGGCAGCAACTCTGGATGCCGGTGCAGCCGTACAAAGTGGTCTGCGTTCGGCGTGGTCATATAGCGGAACGGTGCAAGCTCGGCGGACCGCGCAATCAGTGCCGCCGCACCCACAGCATCGAGATCGGCCAACTCCAGATCGAGCAGACGCACAGCACCATTCCGGCAGAAAGCCGATACTGTGCCAGAATGATATTAACTGACTGAAAATGTTGCACGCGGCTCGGATGTCAGTCGCTGCTGACGGCTCTCGCCAATACTTCCGCCGCATGCCGGCATTGGGCCGCATCGACATTCAGGTGCGTCACCGCGCGCACGGTCCGCACAGCGAATGCCGACACCAGCACGCCCTTCTCCTGCGCACGTCGCACAACCGTCGCCGCGTCCGGCAACGGCTCCGGAACGCGAAAGATCACGATGTTGCTCTGTACCGTCGCAAGATCGATCTGCACGCGAGTGTCGGCGAGACGCTCGGCCAACAGGCGCGCATTCGCATGATCCTCCGCTAACCGGGCAATGTTGTGATCCAGTGCATACAGCCCGGCCGCTGCCAGAATGCCGGACTGCCGCATCGCCCCGCCGAACATGCGACGGGCCCTGACCGCGCGCACCATGTCGCTGGTCCGGCCGGCGATCAGACTGCCCACCGGGCAGCCAAGCCCCTTCGACAGTGCTACCGACACGACGTCGAACGGCGCCGCCAGCTCTGCCAGAGATCGCCCCGTCGCAACGGCGGTGTTGAACAGCCGCGCGCCGTCCAGATAGCTCGCGATCCCCAAGTCACGCGCCGTGCGCACAGATCGCCTCGACGTCCTCCTGCGGGAACACGACCCCGCCGCCACGATTGTGCGTGTTTTCCACCGCGACCAGCGTGGTGGGCGGAAAGATGATGTGTCCCGCCGGCTTGCAGGCGGCGCGCAAATCTGCGGCGGTAAACACGCCGCCACGCCCCACGACCGTGAACTGCACGCCGGAATTTGCCGCCGCCGCGCCCGACTCATGCCAGACGACGTGCGCCTCGTCGCCGACCACGACATCGTCGCCTGGGCGCGTCAGCAACTTGAGGCCGATCTGGTTGGCCATGGTCCCGCTTGGCACAAAGAGCGCCGCCTCCTTGCCGAGCAAGCTCGCAATCCGTTCCTGAAGGGCGCGCACCGTCGGGTCCTCGCCATACTGATCGTCGCCCACCGGAGCGCTCGACATTGCCGCACGCATCGCATCGGATGGCAGCGTCACCGTGTCCGAGCGCAGATCGATCCGTTGCATGCCAGTTCCCTCACCTCTCTCTTCGGCAGCTACGACGCCCCTGCACGATGGTTGGTCGCAAAGCGGCCAATTGGTCGCATTTCAATCAGCGTCGATCCATCGACGATGGATCGCTGCATGTGTCGATAACTCCCCGCGTCGTCGCCAGGCGAGCAGCAGATTCTCCGCCCAGCCGATCAGCCAGGATACCGCAAGCCCCCGCAACGACAACACGACGATGCCCGCCAGAAGATCGTCAGTATCGTAGAGGCCGCCAGCCGACAGCCCGAACGCACCGATACCGCATTCGGCACCGATCGTCTCGGCCGCTACTAGCGCACGATGGCGATCGACCAGTGCCGAACACCGTGCCGACAATCCAGCCGATCGCCAGTCGCGCGAGCGAAGCGCTGAGGCGATTCCACAGTTCGCCGCTGGCCGTCAGTTGATATAGGCGATCGCGATGCTCTCCGGCGGCGCAATCTTTACGCTGCGGATGCCGGCAACCGGCCTGCCGCCTTGAGGGCCCGCAGCGTCGGTGTATCCTCCAGCACGAGGTCGAAGCGCTTCATCATTTCTGCCGCTAGATCCTTCGCAGCGTCCCAATCTGGCCCTGTTGCCGCCATGACAAGCCGGTTCAGCGCGGGAATGTCGCGCCGGTACGAACTCATCGCGCGCTTCCAGTCGGCGCTGGCGGAGGTCGCCTCGAAACTGCTGACGGAGGAACCCATAGGCGACGAGTTCGCTGAGCAGGATGGTGACCATGTCCTCGGCCTGCGTCGGCTCGAATTCCACCAGATCCTTGATCGCCTTGCGTCCGCTTTCCAGGCCAAGGAACTGCATATAGACCACGTTGCAGATAGCGCGATGCCAGTCATCCTCGCGGGGTCCGTTCGGAGCCGGTGCCTTGATCTCCGCGAGCCTGCGCAAAGAATCGCGCATCACCTTCATGTAGGTGTAGAACGCAGTGACATGCTTGACGACATCGGCCTCGAGCGCCTGGAGTTCCTTCACCGACGCCTCGAATACCGGAAAGTAGCTCTCCTGCGAGGTGAACCGGCTGGTATCGGCCGGCAATTCGCCATCGATCGGATGCGGCCGGCCAGCATCCGGCCCATTCTCAAACAAACTGACGTATCGGTGCACGACATCGGTCACAGCGCAGACCCGGCACAGCGTGGCGATCTCACAGGCGAACAGATCCACGACGCCAAGGCGCGCGCTGCCGGCCTGATAGGTCCATGCGAGCACGCCGCAGCCCACGGCGCCCACCGCGCCAATGAACGCCCCACTGTCGGCAACGGCGGCCAGCGCGAGCCGAACCCAGATCCAAGCGCTCTGGCGCTCGTGCACATCCTTCCAGTTGCTCACGATCTGGTGCTCGAAGCAGAAGCCCAGCGCCAGAACCGCGCTGAGGATCATGATGATAAGAGTGACCGAAAAGATCAGCCGAAGGTCGGCAACGTGGCGCGATTGGCCCAATCGCACAAACGTCGAGGATTCCTTGCCAACACGAAGCTGCCGAACGATGGCAAATGGCGACAGCACGGACATCACACCCATGAGCCCCACCCTGCGATGTCTTATTCAAGCATAGGTTGATGCGCTCTCGCTGTGAACCGCGTCACGACCGGAGCCAACCTCGACATCACGGTCCGCGGCGGCGGCGGCCCCAAGATCCCCAGCGGAGCCAGCTAGACAGCCACCTGCATCTCGCCCAGATACGCCTCGCGGATTAGTGGATTCTGCCGCAACTCCGCAGCCGTACCGGACAGTACCACTTGGCCGGTCTGCAGCACATAGGCACGATGGGCGATCGACAGCGCCATGTTGGCGTTCTGCTCCACCATGAAGATCGTGGTGCCCTGCTTGTTGATCTCCTGGATGATGTCGAACACCTGTTCGACATAGATCGGCGCCAGGCCCATCGAGGGTTCGTCCATGCACAGCAGCTTCGGCCGTGCCATCAGCGCGCGGCCCATTGCCACCATCTGCTGTTCGCCACCTGACAAAGTACCGGCGATCTGATTGCGGCGCTCCTTGACGCGCGGGAACAGAGCATAGACACGCTCCAGATCCTGGTCGAATTCCGGCCCGCGCTTGCGCAGATAAGCGCCCATTTCCAGGTTCTCGAATACGGTCATGCGCGGGAACAGCCGCCGCGCCTCCAGCACAGGAGCGATCCCGCGTCGTACACGCTCCGCGGTCGGCGTCCGCTCGATCGCCTGCCCCTGATAGACCACGCTGCCACGCGTCGGTCTCACCACACCCATAATGGTCTTCATCGTGGTAGACTTGCCCGATGCATTGCCGCCGAGCAGGGAAACGATTTCGCCATCACCGATTGTGTAGTTGACCTGCTTCAGCACATGCAGGTCACCGTAGTGGGTATCGATGTTCTTAAATTCGAGAAGCATCGTAGTCCTCATCAGTCATGGCGGGCCGAAACCCAGCCATCAAGCAACATTCACTCCCGCCAGCGACGCCTGCGCATTGCGACCCAGATACGCCCGCAGCACCTCCTCATTGCGCCGCACCTCGTCTGGCTTGCCATGCGCGATCACCTCGCCGTGGTCGAGTACATACACCGTATCGGCAAGTGTGGTGACGACATCAAGCTTGTGCTCGATCAGCAGCACGGTAAGGCCCAGCGCATTCAGGCTCTTGATCTGCTCCGCCAATTCCAGCGTCTCCGCCGGATTCATGCCGGCGGTCGGCTCATCGAGCAGCAGGATGCGCGGCCGCGACGCCAGCGCGCGCGCTATCTCGATGCGTCGGCGATTGGCATAGGACAGGCCCGCCACCATCTGGGTTATGCGCGGTGCCAGACGATTGCCGAAGATGGAGAAGATTTCCATCGCCCATTCGCGGGCCTCCTTCTCTTCTGCCACGGTACCAGGCGGGTGCAGAATTGCCGCCATTACGCCGGTCTTCAGCCTGGCATGCTGGCCGATCAGCGCGTTTTCCATAACCGTCAGGTTGGGGAACAGCCGAAGGTTCTGGAAGGTGCGCGCGATGCCCTTCTCCAGGATCTGGTAATCCGCCAGCCCCATGATCTCGTCGCCGTAAAAGCGGATAGAGCCTTCCTCCGCCTCGACCAGTCCAGTGATCACGTTGAACAGGGTAGATTTGCCGGAACCATTCGGGCCGATCACCGCCACCACGCCACCTTTCGGCACCTTCAGCTCGACCTGGTTGAGCGCGGTAAGACCCCCGAAGCGCACCGTCACGTCCTGGATGTCCAGCGCCGCCTCAGGCGACCGCGTCTCCCCACCAAGCCCATGCAGCTTCAGATCTGTGAAGCCGCCACGCCGGATCTCGGCGTGCTGCTGGTCGATCGTCAGGGCCGCCTGCTGGCGCGTCGCCGGAATCAGACCCTGCCGGCGGAACAGCATCATGCCCACCAGAATGAGACCGAAGATCAGCTCGATCGACGGCACCAGGTCGATGTGCTGCAGCCAGTCATTGCTCACCGCCCGGCCAAGAACATGCAGCCATTCGGTCAAATCCTGCAGCCACCACGACTGCAGCAATTGCAGGATGAACGCGCCCAGCACGACGCCCCACACGCTGCCGATGCCGCCGAACACGATCATCACCAGGATCATGACCGAGACGGGGAAACCGAACATCTCCGGCGTCGCCGTCTGCAGTTTGGCGACATAGAACACGCCGGTCATGCCGCCGAACGCCGCACCGATGGCGAAGGCCAGCAGCTTGTACTTCGTCGCGGTTGATGCCCATCGCACCGGCAGCGATCTCGTCTTCACGGATCGCCATCCACGCGCGCCCTATTCGCGAATCACGCAATCGAACACTGACAAAGATCAGCAGCGCCACCAGCGCGATCGCGACATAGTAGTACGGCGTCGCGTCCACGCCGAAGCTCCAGCCGAACAGCCGTGGCGCCGCGACGCCGTTCAGGCCGGCGGCGCCATTGGTCAGATCCGACCAGTTGCGCACCACGATCGGCACGATCTCGCCGAAGCCCAAGGTGACGATGGCCAGGTAGTCGCCCTTCAGTCGCAAGCGTCGGCGCGCCGAACAGCACGCCGAAGAACGCCGCGAGCACGCCGCGAGCGGCAGCGCAAGCCAGAACGACAGCGTGAAGTGCACCACGCTGCCATCGCCGGTGTCGGCCGGCATCTTCGCGACCAGGCCAAGGAAATGGAACGGCTCCCAGAACGCACTCCACTCCGGCTGCAGCTGGAATGCGGTGAGAATGCCGTAGGTATAGGCGCCGATGGCGAAGAACGCGGCATAGCCGAGATCCAGCAGGCCGGCGAAGCCAACGACGATGTTCAGCCCCAGTGCCAGCGTGGCGTAGGCCGCCGCGTTGGCCATGCTGTCGATGTCGGCATCGTTGCTGTGGACCAGCGGGAACGCGACCGCCGCCGCGGTCAGCAACACCAGTCCAGATGCGCCGACGCTGAACCTCTGGGATGCGCGCGAATGGGCGTGTGAGGACCGATACGGCAGCCGATGCGGTGGCGTTCATGTGCCGCGCCCTCTCAGGACTTGCTGGGCGCGATGCGCCCGAACAGGCCGGCCGGCTTGAACACCAGCACCAGCACCAGGATCGAGAAGATGATGACGTCGGTCCAGGCGGTGGCGATGAACTGTCCGCCCATCGCCTCGATCAGCCCGATGATCATGCCGCCGACCATCGCGCCCGGCACATTGCCGATGCCACCGAGCACGGCGGCAGTGAAGGCACGCAGTCCGGCAGTAAAGCCGATGATGAAACTGGTGAAGTTGTAGTAGAGGCCGAAGATCAGGCCGCCGGCGCCCGCCAGCGCCGAGCCGAGGAAGAAGGCCATGATGATGACCTTGTCCACCTCGACCCCCATCATCCGTGCCGCCTCGGCGTCCTGCGCGGTGGCGCGCATCGCCTTGCCGATCCGCGACCGCTGCACGAACATGTACAGGGTCGCCATAAGCAGCAGCGCAATCACCCAAATCAGCACAACCCTAAAATCCAGCGTGGCGCCCCCGAGCCGCCAGCGGATCGTGGGCAACGGATTGGGGAAATTCTTTAAATCGGCGCCAATCGTCAGCAGGACCACGTTGAACAGGATATAGGATACGCCAATCGTCGTGATCATCGCGGCTGGCCCCTTCACATTGCGCAAGGGCCGCAGGCAAAGCCGCTCGATCGCCACACCAAGAGCACCGGAGAACAGCATGGTGGCAATGAACGCCGCCAATAGAACGCCAACCAGCGGCAAGCCAGTGAGGATCACCTCCTGCCCGGACAGACCGAACGCCTGCAGCACGAACAGGGCGACGAAAGAGCCGACCATGAACACGTTGAAATGCGAGAAATTAATCAGTTCTAGAATGCCGTAGACCAGGGTGAACCCCAGTGCGAGCAACGCATACATCGCTCCCAGACTGAGGCCATTGATCGTCTGCTGCAGCAGCAGATCGAACGTCGGTCATCGCGCCATGCTCGCGGCTTGGCGGCGTATCTTCATGCGAAGTCTCCCTGTCCCTTGGCCAGCGTGCTGGCTGGCAATTGCCTTGCCTTTAACACGGATTGGGGGCCAGGACAGCAGTCCTGACCCCGCCGTGGTCACGACTGCGGCGCCACTTCCAGGTACTTGTACTGGGCGGATATGTCGCCCAACGGCTTGTTTGCATCCTTCTTGATCTGGAAGATGCTGACCGTGCGATCCTCGAGGTCGCCATTGGCATCAAACGACACCGTCCCTTGAATGGTCGGCACCTTCGCCGTCTGAATGGCGTCGCGCACTGCTTCGCGCGTCACCGGCTTGCCCGAGGCCGCCACGCGCTTGATGGCGTCGATGATGACCAGCGACGCGTCGTACGCAGTGATCGTATAGTCATCCGGCAAATCGTTGAACTTGCCCTTGAAGGCGGCGATAAACTGCGCCGCCTTGGTGTCCTCGGTCAGATGGGGCGCAGCTATCGAGGTGTACCAGCCCTCCACCGCTGGGAACCCTGCACCGTTCAGCAGGTCTGAACTGGTCATACCGTCCGGCCCAGCCTTGATAACGTTCGGGATGATATCGTACGCCTGCTTGGCCAGCTTCACGCCTGCCTGCGTCACGCCGCCGTAATAGATCGCCTCGGGGTTCAGCGACTTGATCTTGGTCAGGATGGCCGTGTAGTCGGCCGCCTTGGGATCCAACCGGTCGCGCCCGAGCACCTTCATGCCCTTGGCCTCGGCCTGCTTCTGGAACGAGTCCGCCACTCCGACGCCGAACGCGCCGCTGTCATCCAGCACATAGACCGACTTCACGTGCAGCTTCTCGGCCATGAAGTTCGCCATGTTCGGACCCTGATAGGCGTCGGTGGTGACGGTGCGGAAATAAATCAGCTTTCCGGCCGGACGATACTGCTCGGCGAACTTCGGGTTGCTAATGTCAGGGTTGGTTGAGGAAGGCGTGATTGTCGCCAGGCCACCCTGGCTGAGAATCGGCGTCATCGCCTTGCCGGCACCGCTCATCTGCGGGCCGATCGCAGCCATAACCTCTCTGTCGGCCACCATCTTGCGCGCATTGGTTGCAGCCTGCGCTGGATCGTACTGACCGGAGGTCGCTGTCCCATCGTCGGTCACCAACAGTTCGAACTTGTGGCCGGGCACGGCGTTCCCGGCATTCGCCGCATCGAATGCCATGATGATGCCGTTTCTCACCCGGTTGGCACCCTGTGAGTCGGCGCCGGTCAGCGACAGATCGACACCGATCTTGATAACCTTATCTGCCGCGTAGGCAGTGCCTGTCGCGCCGAGTGCCACCACGGCGGTCGTGGCGAAGAAAGTTTGACGTCGGGTCAGCATGTGGGTCTCCCTGTTGGTTACGACTGCGGTGCGACGCAAGGTGTAATGGCACTGATCCGCCGTGTCACCTGTCGCACAGCTGGCGTACTGCTCGATCAAGCGCGCAATCTGCCAGAGGGGTTCGCGGCCCGCTAGCGCCGAAACCGAAGATCGAGACCGGCGGCGATCCACCCGGCTTCGATGGTGTCAATATCGGTATACCCGGACGGATTGGCGCGTGACGGCTGGCTGGAAAGACCAGGCGCCCGCTCACGCCGCCAGATCTCAAGTAGCCGCCGAAGTTCCACCAGTGGCGCCGGATGATCGTCCACCCGCAGGTTGAGGTCGGGAAAATCCTCGGTTGTAGTCATCACCATGGCCGCTGACTGTCGGCCGCGCCGGTCGCCGCCCGCCATCTCACCGGCCTCCATCGCCAGTATCAGCCGTTCTGGCAAATCGAATTCCGGCATGCGCCTGGAAGGTTGCATGCGTTTCGGCGATCGTCGGTTCTCCGGACAGCATGTTCCCGGCAATACTGACGCCAGGCGCAGCGACACTGCCGCACCACTCGATGCAGTTCTGCCCGGTCCAGGCCGCAGTGCGCCCATGGCGATCCACCACGTGTACCTGTCGAATGCCGCGGCCGGCATCGCCCGCCAACGCGCTCTCGATCGCCGCATCCGGCGGCAATCCGCGAGCGAGCGCATCGAGGATGGCGGGACCCAGATAGCGATTGGTGAACGACTGGGTAGAGACCGCGCCCACGCCCGACCGAACGAATGGACAAGAAGCGCCGACGGCAAACGCCTTGGTGGCCACCGCGACCGCAAAGGCGCCAGTGGTCGGGTCATGGGTGACGATGGACCAGGTCATGCATGGATAGAGCGATGGTCGGCAGCTTTGGGTCAAGTCGGCCGACGAGATGCTTGCCAACTGCGCCGACTGAGCGCCGTATGTCCAGGCCAACTCTCGGCAAACAACATGACAGTGTTCCGCGGCACCTATACGGTGATGATCACACCGTCCCGCCCTGATGGCGACGTGGACCTCCCCGCTTTGCGCAACTTCGTCGACTGGCAGATCGCGCAGGGAATTCATGGCCTGATCCCATTGGGATCGACCGGCGAGTTCCTGTCGCTATCCGATGAGGAGAAGGAACGCGTGGCCGCGACCGTGATCGAGCAGGCAGCGGGGCGTGTTCCGGTGCTAATCGGCACCGGCGCCGAGGACACGCGTGAGGTGGTACGACTCAGTCGGCGCGCCGAAGCCCAAGGCGCCGACGGCGTGCTGATCATCCCACCGTTCTATTCGACGCCGACCGACGATGAGATCGTGCACCACTACAGGACGATCGCGGACGCCGTTGGGCTACCGATCATGGTCTACAACAACCCCGCCGTGGCAAACGTTGACCTGCGCCCGCCGCTGGTCGCGCGGCTCGCAGAGATCGACAATTGTCGCTACATCAAGGAATCGACGATCGACATCACACGCGTACGCGACATCATACGGTTATGCGGCGACAGGATGCAGGTTTTCGGCGGCATTCTCGGTTTTGAGTCCTTCGTCGAAGGCGCAGTCGGCTGGACAGCGGTAGCCGCGAACGTCGTGCCCGGACCGCTCTCGCACCTATTCGAGCTTGTTGTGGACCAGGGAAATATCCCCGAGGCGCGCACGCTCTATCACCGCTATCTGCCGCTGATCGAGTTCGTCGGTGGCCAAGCCTATGTTGCCGGCACCAAGGCGTTGCTGGCATCCATGGGTTTCGCCGCCGGACCACCACGCCCGCCGAGGCTGCCGTTGCCGCCCGAGCACGACGCCGTCGCACGCGAGCTGGTCAGCCGCTTCGAGCTTCGCTTTCGGCAAACCACCCCAGTCTGAACGATACCTTTACTCCGCCGCCGCCATGAGCGGCGGTGCCTCGATGTAACCCCGCGCCAGCCGCCGCCCGGTTTCGCGCAGCAACTGCCTCTCCAGTTCCGGTGTGGCTGCCGGCGGCACGCGAACGACGGTGTCATTGCAATAAGTCGGAATGACGCCGCCGTCCCGGAATAGCCCCACGGGGTCTTTGCCAGCCTTCACCGCGCGAATGCCGCTTCGGATCTGGTTGCGAAGGATCGTGATGCCACGATCGGTGGTGCCGAGATGCTCCAGCCCGTGCACCGCGATCGGCCGCTGCGACACCTGCGCCTCGAAATCCTGCGGCCGGCGTTGGCTCTCTTCGTAGGTGTCTGCTGGCAGTTGTCCCGGCAGCATGACATTCCGATCGGCCCACCAGCCCGGCGTTACCGCGTCCTCGGTCTCGCTGATATGACGCAATTCGATCAGCATCGTGTTGCTATCATCGAGCGGCACGATCCAACGGCTCATCATCGGGCCACTGAATGGATGCGGTTGCTGGCCGTTCTCCCAGACCGGCGCGACCTGCTGCAGATTCGGCAGCACGTTCTCCACCATGCGTGCCCAGACGTTGTCGCCCACCCGCCTGGTCGCGATGTAAATGATGCCGACCGGCGTTTCGGCGAACTCGAGCTCAGGCAATACACCGAATTCATCGGTGAACACCGAGCCACTGACAATCGTGTGCAGGAACGCGGTGTGCACCGCGTCCATGGTGTTTTCCAGGATCTGCAGCCAATTGCAGGGATAGATGTACTTCTGGCCGGGCATGAGCCGATAGCCGGCACGCGGGAAGCTATCATAGGCAGGAAACGCCGGCATCTGCTCTGGTGGCCCCATGTAGCCGAAGACCAACCCGTGCGCCTCGTGCACCGGATACGCTCCGTGGCAGAGACGGTCCTTCAGAGTGCTATCGGCTGGCTCGCCCGGCGTCTCCAGGATCGTCCCATCAACGTCGAACAACCAGCCATGGTAACAGCAGCGTATTCCCTTCGCACTGATCAGGCCGAACTCCAACGATGTCCCGCGGTGGGAGCAATGACGCTCCAGCAAACCGACCCCGCCGCGGCCATCACGAAACACCACCAGTTCCTCGCCGAGGATCTTTACCGCGAGCGGCAGGTCTTTGAGCTCGTCGGAGTAGCAGATAGGCTGCCAGAAACGCCGCATGTACTCGCCGCAAGGCGTATCCGGGCCGATATGCGTCAGCCCCGAATCTTCCGGCGGAACCTGACGGTGATGATAAGCACTATACCGCGTCTTCAAGAACGGAGCCCTGGTGACCGCCATGGCAAAGTCTCCTGTCCTGTGTCGTCGGTGCTTCCTCGCGCTACGAGAACTTATGCCAAGCATCATGGGCTGATCGCGCAACCGGCAGCAACTTTATTCAGCATGCTCACGACCACGTAATTGGCAGCGTATCTCAGCCGCTGATCTAATGGACTCCTACCGCAACTTTTGGTCGAGCGCATCACGCAGCCCGTCACCCAGCAGATTGAATGCCAGCACGGTGACGAAGATGGCGATGCCTGGGAACAGCGTGATTTGATCGGCGACGCCAAGATACGACCGACCTTCGGCCAGCATTGTCCCCCACTCCGGGCTCGGTGGCGGCGCACCCAGCCCGATGAAGCTCAGTGCCGCCGCGGTCAGGATAGAGGTGCCTACCCGCAGCGAGCAGTAGACGATCACACTGGGAAGCGTCCCCGGTAGGATGTGGCGCAGCATCAGCATCGGCGCCCGGACGCCGATACTGCGCGCCGCCTGGACATACATGGTCTGCTTCAACGCCAGCGTGCTGCCGCGCACCAGGCGGGCGAACACCGGTACGCTGAACACCGCAATGGCATAGATGACGTTGTCGATCCCTGGCCCAAGCAACGCCACGACGCCGATCGCCAAGAGGATGCCGGGAAACGCCAGCAGCACATCCATCAGCCGCATGATGAAGCCGTCGACCAGCCCGCCGAAGAACCCGCTGACCAGACCCAGCACAACGCCAACCATCCCGCCCAGCGCCACTGACACGAACCCCACCGTGAGCGAGATGCGTCCGCCCCACAGGATGCGGCTGAAAATGTCGCGCCCGAATGTGTCCGTGCCGCAAAGATGCTGCCACGATGGCCCCGCCAGGACGTTGTCATAGTCCGGGGTTGTCGGCCCGTAGGGTGCGATCCAGGGTGCCGCAGCTGCCGCCACGATCAGCAGCAGCAGTACGCCGCCTGACACCAACGCCACGTGCTTACGGCGGAAACGCCGCCAGAACTCGGCCGACGGCGAGCGTATCGTCGGCGTGGCAAGTGCGAGATCGCTCATTCATCACCTCGGGCGAATGCCCGACCTTCTGAGCCTGCCACCGGGCTTGACCCGGCAGTTATGGCCGGACTCGTTCCCGCCATCATCGAAGCCGGATCTCCGGGTTCACCACCGCGTACAACAGATCGACGATCAGGTTGATCAGCACGAACTCGAAGGAGAATAACAGGATCTCCGCCTGGATCACCGGGTAATCGCGATACGACACGCTGTCGACCAGCAGTCTGCCCAAGCCTGGCCAGGCGAACACCGTCTCTACGACGATAGCGCCGCCAAGCAGGAAGCCGAACTGCAGGCCGGTGAGTGTGATCACCGGAATAAGCGCGTTGCGCAGCGTGTGCTTCCATACCACGAGCCGTTCCGGCACGCCCTTGGCGCGCGCCGTGCGCACATAATCCTCGGCAGTTATCTCGACGAACGCGGAGCGGGTGAAGCGCGCCATCACTGCCGCAACACCGGTGCCCAAAGTGAATGCCGGCAGCACAAAGCTTTGCCAGCTTTCGTAACCACCGGTTGGCAACCAGCCCAGGCGAACGGAGAACAGGTCGATCAGCAGCAGTCCCAGCCAAAACCCAGGAAACGAGATGCCGGAGATCGCCAGCACCATCGCCGACTGATCCTGCCAACGTCCGCGCTTCACACCGGACAGCACGCCGATGGCGACGCCGGCAGTGACCGACCACACCATCGCGAACACGGTCAGCAGCAGCGTCGGCATGAAGCGCTCACCTATCAGCTCAGCAACGGCCTGATGCGTCTTGATCGATCGGCCGAGGCGGAACTGCACAGTCTGCCCGAGATAGTGGAGGTATTGCATCAGCAGGGGCCGATCGAGCCCCATATCGGCGCGCACCGCCGCGATATCCTGCGGCGTCGCATCAGGCCCCGCTACCAGTCGCGCCGGATCGCCAGGCAGCAGATGCACGAACAGGAACACGAAAAGACTGACAGCCAGCAACACCGGGATGGCGCCGATCAGCCGGCGAATCAGATAATCGAGCACGTGTCACCGTCATGGCCGGCAAACGTGCCGGACAGCTGCATCAATCCAGCGACGCGTCCGGCGTGAGATAAAACTGCTGGTCCGGCCGCATGAACGCGCCGTGCAGCTTCTTCGAGTAAGCCGCGAGATTGTGGTCGACGCTCAGGAAGATCCATGGCGCGTCCTTCCACACTTGAGCTTGTGCATCCGCATAGGCCGCGCCTCGCTTGGTCGGATCGACGGTTGCCAACCCTGCCTCTATTGCTGCGTCAGTCTTCGGATCGCTGTACCATGCGAGGTTCGAAAGTACCGGTGGGAACGACTTCGTGTACAGCATCGGCCGCATGCCCCAGTCTGCATCGCCGGTCGATGACGACCAGCCGCCGTACAGCATGACGATGGTGGCGTCGTCCGGTCCCTTCACGTTGAACATCTTCGCGGTCAGCACGCCAGCCTCTAACGGCTCGACGTTGATTTTCACGCCAACTGCCGCAAGCTGCTGCTGAATGAACTGCATGCCGCGTTGCGCCAGGGTGTCGGAGATACCGGTCAGTGTCGAACTCGAAGCCGTTCGGGTAGCCGGCCTCGGCCAGCAATGCCTTCGCCTTCGCCGGGTCATATGCATAGAACCCCTGCTTCTGGTAGAATGGCAGTAGTGGCGGCATAGGCGAATTTATCGGATCCGCGTGCCCATTGAACACCACCTTGATAAAGGCCTGCTTGTCGATCGCGTAATTCAGCGCCAGCCGCACCCGTTGGTCATTGAACGGCTTGCGCATATTGTTCAACGCGATGTAACGACCAAAGATCGACGGCTGCTCAAAAATTGCAATTGTTGGGCTGTTCTGCAGCGATGCGATCAGCTCCGGCGGCACTGGGTAGATGAACTGCGCCTCACCCGCCTGCAGCATGGCGATGCGCGCGCCATTCTCCGGCACCGTGCGATAGGTGATGCTGTCGAGCTTCGGCACACCCGGTTTCCAGTAGTGGTCGTTCTTCTTCATTTTCAGCGTATCGGCGCTCCAACTGACGAACTCGTATGGGCCAGTGCCAGACGGATGGCGCGTCACTTCCTTCCCATATTGCTGCAACGACTTCGGCGACACGATCAGCGCGCCCGGATGCGCGATGTCGTTGACGAAGGCGCCGAAGGGATACTTCAGCACCACCCGCACCGTGTAATCGTCCACCGCATCGGTGTGATCGATCATCACATACAGGCTCTGCCGCTTCAGGTGGTTCTCTGGGTTGCCGGCGCGATCGAAGCTCAACTTCACCGCCTGAGCATTGAACGGCGTGCCGTCATGGAACATGACGCCCTTGCGCAGATGAAAGGTGAACTCCTTGGCGTCCTCGGTCGCCTCGTAACTCTCGGCCAGCTGTGGCTGCAGGTGCATGTGTTCGTCGAGGTTGTAGAGGCCTTCGAACATCAGCCGCGCCGCCGACTGAGACAAGTTGTCGTTCAGATCGGCGGGGTCGAGCCCGGTCAACGTCGCCGGCACGCCCACCACAAGGTCCTTCGCGGCGTACGCCGCCCCAGGCACCGCCAACAGCAGCGCGACGAACAACATCCGCATGGAATGCAACACAGCCAGGTCCTCCCCGTTCAGTACAGGCCGCCAACCCGGTGACGCGCCACAAAATGGTCCTCGCCCACCTGCACCAGCGGCGCCACGATGGGCGGATCATCGAGCCTACGCAACGGGCTTGGCACCTCGCTGTCATCGAGCGCGATGGAGTGATCGCGCCGACGCGGGTCGGGGATCGGCACCGCCGCCAGCAGGCGCCGCGTATACGGATGCTGCGGATCCCGGAACACCGCCTGTCGTGGCCCGATTTCGACGATCTGACCGAGATACATCACTGCCACGCGATGGCTGACCCGCTCCACCACCGCCATGTCGTGCGAGATGAACAGATACGCGATGCCAAGCCGAGCCTGCAGCTGCATCAGCAGGTTCACCACCTGCGCCCGGATCGAAACATCCAGCGCCGCCACCGCTTCATCGGCAATGATCAAGCTTGGTTCCGACGCGAGCGCTCGCGCTATACAGCAGCGCTGTCGCTGCCCGCCGGACAGCTCATGCGGATAGCGTCGCGCATGTTCCGGCAGCAGTCCGACCAGGCGCAGCAACTCGTGCACGCGCCGTTCCACGGCCTCACCGCGCAGCAGCCGGTGCGTACGAATCGGCTCAGCGATCGAGAAGCCGATCGTCAGTCGCGGATCGAGCGATGCAAGCGGATCCTGGAATACATACTGCACACCACGCCGCAGTTGCTCCTCCCGTTCGCGATCCAGTCGTGTAATATCGACCGCATTCAACCTGATCTCGCCTGCCTCCGGTCGCTCGAGCCGGATGATGCTGCGCCCCGTCGTGGACTTGCCGCAGCCTGACTCACCAACGAGAGCCAGCGTTTCACCATGCCGCACCGTCAGGCTTACCTGCTCCACGGCATGGATGCGAAGCGTGGTGCGGAAGCGCCGCCGTATCTCGAACCGCGTCGTCAGCTTCGCAACCTCCAGCACCGGCGGCAGGTCGATGCGTACCGTCGCCTGGGGCTCTACCGCCCGCCCGTCTTCCGGAAACGGCAGCGGCAGCATCTCGTCGCCGAGGCTTCCTAGGACCGGCACCGCATTCAACAGAGTCCGCGTATAGGGATGCTGTGGCGCGTCGAACACGCGCACCGCATCGCCTTCCTCTACCTTCTCGCCGTCGCGCATCACCAGCACGCGATCTGCCATCTCCGCCACCACGCCCATGTCGTGCGTGATAAAGATCAGCCCCATGCCATATTCTCGCTGCAGGCTCCGCAGCAACCGCAGCACTTGCGCCTGCACCGTCACGTCCAGCGCGGTCGTTGGCTCATCGGCGATCAGCAGGCGCGGCCGGCATGACAACGCCATCGCGATCATCACCCGTTGGCGCATGCCGCCGGACAATTGGAACGGATAGCGTTGCAGCTGCTGACGCGCCTCAGGGATCCGAACGTGCTCGAGCAGCCGCTGCGCCTCAACCAATGCGGCAGCCTGTCCGAGACCCTGATGCAACATGAGCGCCTCGGCAATCTGGTCGCCGATCCGCAGCACCGGATTCAGACTGCTCATCGGCTCCTGGAACACCATCGCCATCTCTGGACCACGCAACTGCCGCATCGCCGCCTGCGGTTCGGCCACCAGGTCGCGCTGCCGGCCGGTACGATCGGTGAACAGAATGCGTCCTGCGCTGATGTGGCCGCCGGTGTGATCGATCAGTCGTGTGATGCTGAGCGCGGTGACCGATTTGCCCGATCCTGATTTGCCGACGACAGCCAGCGTCTCGCCCTCCGCAACATGCAGATCGAGCCCGCGCACCACGGCCGCCGCGCCGCGGTCGGTGGCGAAGGCGACGCTGAGGCCTGTTACATCAAGCAGCTTTTTGATTTGTGCCATTGCGCTCGGATGTAAGCCGATTTTCACCGGTCCGTCATAGCCTGGTTGCCGCTGACCGGGAGAAACCACACTGCTGTCCTCAAGCATACGAAGTATGCTATGGACGCCAGGCGCATCACAGTTACGCCCAAGCACGCATACCATTACGCCGCGCCGCGCATTCATGCGCCACGGCCGCCGGAGTAGGCTATGGAGATCAATCTGCCGGACGTGCGTGCCGAAGTCGAGGCAGCTTTCGCGCGCTATGAGACTGCGCTGGTGACCAACGACGTTACCACGTTGCAGCAACTTTTCTGGCGCAGCGAGCACACCATCCGCTATGGCATCGCCGAAAACCTATATGGCAGCGAAGAGATATCCGCGTTCCGCGCCGCGCGTTTGCCGATTGGGCTGGCACGGCGTATTTCGCGTACAGTGATCACCACGTTCGGCCGTGACTTCGCCACCGCATCGACGCTGTTCGAACGAGACACGGTACCAGGCAAGATCGGTCGGCAGATGCAGACCTGGGCGCGGCTGCCCGAAGGGTGGCGCGTGGTCGCCGCGCATGTCAGCCTGATCGACACCTGACAACGCGGATCGCTGAAGCATGAACGAGGATATGGGGGACGCACGTCGGCCGCTGATCATTCGCGGCGGGCTGGTGTTGGACGCAGACCGGTTTCTCGGCGCTGCCGATGTGCTGGTGAAGGACGGGGTGGTGGTGACGATCGGTGAGCCAGGCATGGATGCGCCCGATGGCGCGCGGGCAATCGATGCGTTGCGACGTCTGCTGCACCCAGGGTTGGTGAATGCACACACGCATGGCCACGGCAACCTGTCACGCTCGATGGGCGACCGCTGGACCCTGGAACTGCTCTTGGCCGCGGCGCCGCACATGTCGCCTTACGACAGCATCGAGGAGAAGCGGATCTCGGCGACGATCGGCGCGGCCGAAATGCTGCTGAAAGGCTGTACCGCTTGCTACGATCTGTTCGTCGAGTTCCCGCTGCCCACCGAAGATGGCATCGCTGCGGTCGCGGATGCCTACGCACAGGCGGGGATGCGCGCGGTCATCGCGCCAATGATGGCCGACATGACTTTGTACGAGGCAATCCCTGGGCTGATGGAGGCCTTGCCGCAGCATCTGCGCGCCGCGGTAGCGCCACTTGGTCTGCCGCCATGGCAGGAAACATTGCAGCGCATGCGCGCGATCCTGCACAATTGGCGCGGCGATCGGGCGATTGTGCGGCCGGCTGTCGCGCCGACCATTCCGCTGCATTGCCGCGACGAGTTCATGCTGGCATGCCGCGATCTCGCGGCAGAGTTCGATGTCGGCATCCACACGCACCTGGCGGAGTTGAAGGTGCAGGCGGTGGTGGGTGCGCATTGCTATGGCCGATCGCTGACCGCACATATCGAGCAGCTCGGGCTGTTGGGGCCTCGCTTCGTTGCAGCCCATGGCGTCTGGCTCGACGACGAGGACATGCGGCTACTCGGCGCGCATGGCGCCTCGGTTGCGCATAACCCAACGAGCAACATGCGGCTGGGCAGCGGGGTCGCTGATGCGGTGGGCCTGCTCGCCGCCGGCGTGAACCTGGCGATCGGTACCGATGCCGCGACGTGCAATGACAATCTCAACATGTACCAGTCACTGCATTTCGCCGCTGCTGCGTCGCATGCGCGCGGGCCGGATCCGGCGCGCTGGATCACCGCGCCACAGGTGTTGGCGGCAGCAACCACTGGCAGTGCGCGGGCGTTGGGGTTCGATCGCATCGGCCGGATCGCACCGGGGTTTGCCGCCGACATCGTATTTCTTGATCTCGATGCGCCGACGCTCATTCCGTTGAATGCGCCGGTGACACAGCTGGTGTTGGGTGAGGATGGTACCAGCGTGACGGATGTGATGGTGGGCGGTCGGTTCGTGGTGCGGAACAGGCGGCTGCTGACCGTGGACCTGCCCTCATTGGCGGCGCGTGCCGCAGACCTGCGAGCGGAGATCGATGCCAGGAGCGGGTCAAGCCGGCAACGCTTCGATGCGATTGCACCGATCCTAAGCGACTTCTGTCCGGCACTGGCGCGAACGGAGTGGCATGTCAACCGCTGGTGTGGCTGCGAGCCTGGTTAGATGCTGGTGTTGGTGGTTGGGCCCAGCGGCGCGGGGAAAGACACACTGCTTGCAGCAGCACGCGACGCTCTGCGGGACGATGCTCGGTTCGGCTTCGCTCGGCGTGTGATAACGCGCCGGTGGACGCAGGTGGCGAGGACCTCGAAGCAATCACCGAACAGGAGTTCGCAGCGCGCGACTTCGCCTTGCAGTGGCAGGCACATGGATTGCGCTACGGGATTCCAGCTGAGGTCATTGGCGATCGCGAGGTGGTGGTGGCCAATGTGTCACGGACTGTTGTTGCTGAAGCCGCAGAACGATTTTCATTATGGGTAATCGAGGTAACCGCGCCACCCGAGCTGCGCGCAGCGCGGCTGGCGGCACGCGGGCGCGAGGATGAAGCCGATGTTGCGGTACGATCAGCGCGGCCGGCTAAACTGCCGAAGCACGTGCCCATCCAGACCGTGATCAATGACGGATTGCTGAGCGATGGAGTTGCGCGGTTTCTCGCTGCGCTCAGCCGCGCAGCTTCAGCCGCTCCTTGATAACGAACGGTGAACCGGCGGTGGGCTGCATGAACAAACAGATGTCGCTGACCCGGCGTGACTTCGCTATCGACGCCGCAAAGTACACCTCGGCCGCAGGTAAGAACACCTGTTTCTCGACTGCACTCAGTCGACGCGTCAGCGTCAAATGGAAGAACCAGGTGTCGAATACATAGGGATAGCCCCAGCGGACCAGCATCGCGTCTTGCTCAGGCGTCAGTTTGGCGCGTCGCCGTCGGGCGAGTTCGGCTTCCGTTGCAGGTGCACGCAAGCGATCAAGCTGTTCAACGCACGCATCGGCCAGCGCCTGCAACGGCGCACTTGCCCTGGTTTCCCGTAACGCGAGGAAGCCGAACAGATCCTGCACCGACAATGGTGGTAGATCGAATGGTGCGATGCCGTCAGCAAGCGTCCTGGTCGCCGACACGAGATCGTTCCAGTGGTAACCAATCGCCAGCCGCATTGGCGGCTTCAGCGTGGCGTGAAATCCGTACAGCCGTGGCTCGGCTGTCACCTCGGCGATGTTGGGAATGGCAGGTTGCGGCGACGAGGCATTGCTTGCCGGATCCCGGCCGAGCCAGTTGGTCGCATCAGAGAACAGCGGATCGTCGGGCAGCGGCGCATAATAGACCGCGACCCGTGCGTCAGGCCCCATCAGGCAATGCGTTCGCCGGCACGCCACACCTGGCGCACCACCGGCAGGCCGTCATGCAGACGAACCCGCACCAGGTCCGCGCGCTGCCCCGTTTGCAGCGTTCCGCGATCGTCGAGCCCAGCGAGCCGAGCCGGGCGCTCGCTCACCAGGGCAATGGCCTGTGGCAGACCGACGCGCTGGGCGCATTGGAAGGCCGCCTCGACGAGGCTGTTCGGAACATAGTCGGAGGCAAACGCATCGACGGCGCCGGTCTCCAGCAGATCGGCGGCCGACACATTGCCGGAATGCGAGCCGCCGCGCACGATATTCGGTGCGCCGGCAATCACCTCCATGCCGTGTGCCTTTGCTGCCTGGGCCGCTGCCATAGTGACGGGAAATTCGCTGATACGGATGCCATCGGCCGCATTCTCGGCGACTTCGTCCTCTGTCCTGTCGTCGTGGCTTGCCAGCGCAATGGCACGACCAGCGACACGTTCGAGCAGCGCGCGGCGGTGCGGAATGCGAGTTGCTTCGCGCTGTGCCTGCAGTTCCTTGATGCGCTGTTCGATATAGTCGTCGTCCAGGCCGCCTCGGCGGCGCAGCGCGCGATAAAAATCGATGTTCGCATACTGTCCGACGCCTGGACTGTGATCCATCAGGCTGACGATTCGCACCAGCGGATGGTCGGCAACCGTGTCGAACAGCGGCAGCATGTCGAACGCCGGCACTTCGCAGCGCAGGTGCAGGAAGTGCTCTGCCTTCAACAGCGCAGCGTCATTCAACGCATCGAGATCGACCACGCCGTCCTGGAAGGTGCGGATCCGGTCCTTGTCGAAGCCGAGGTCACCGAGACAGAGGGCGTCGAACACAGTGGTGACGCCGGCAGCGGCGCATTGCGCATCATGCGCGACCATGGCGGACCGCGAAGGCCAGCGCGCCAGCGAGCGCGGCTGCACCTGGCGTTCCAGGTTGTCTGTATGGGTATCCACGATGCCTGGGATGAGATAGTCGCCATCGAGATCATGCACGGGGAGTGCGGAGGACCGGCCCCGCTGCACGTCGACGATCTGTCCGTCGCGTACGATCAGCGTGCCATACAGTGTCGCATCGCCCAGGACCAGGACTGCATTGGTCAGGATCGTCTCGTTGGTCATGCGGCATCCTGCAAGGGGGCAAGTGCGAACAGCCGGTCGGCGATGCGATCCCGCACGTCCGTGTCGTGACAGATCGCAATGATGGCGGTGCCGCTTGCCTTCACCTCGTTGATCATTGCCACCACAACAGCACGATTTTCGGCGTCGAGCGATGCCGTCGGTTCGTCGAGCAGCAGCACTGGATGATTGCCGATGAAACCACGTGCGAGGTTGACGCGCTGCTGCTCACCGCCCGAGAAGGTGGCGGGCGGCAGGGCGTGCAAGCGGCGCGGTATATTGAGTCGAAGCAGCAGGTTCGTCGAAATGTTTCTGGCTTCCTCCTGCGGCAAACCACGCGCGATCAGCACCTCTGCCACCACATCGACCGCTGCAACACGGGGGACGACACGGAGGAATTGGCTGACATAGCCAAGTGTCTCGTGACGCACGGCCAAAATGGTCCGCGGATCGGCTGTCGCCAGATCGACCATCTCGCCGCGATGACGGATGAAGATCTGGCCTGAGTCGGCGCGGTAATTCCCATAAAGGCTGCGCATGAGCGTGGACTTGCCAACGCCAGACTGCCCTGAGAGTACCGACACACTCGCCTTGGCACAGTGCCAGTTCCACGTCGGCCAGGACCGGGATATGAACGCCGCCTTGCAGGTGCAGTGTGAATCCCTTGGCGAGTGCGTTGGTTCGGAGCATCACCTCAGTCGTGCTGGCCCTCATGCCTGCAGCACCGAGCTGACCAGCAATTGTGTGTATGGATGCTGCGGGTCGTCCAGCACCTGATCCGTCAAGCCGGCCTCCACCACGCGACCGCGCTGCATCACCATGATGCGATGAGCGAGCAGACGCGCCACACCGATATCATGCGTCACCAGCACGACCGCAATCTTTAGCCGCGTCACGAGCGAACGGATCAGATCGAGCAGACGTGCCTGCACGGACACGTCCAAGGCGCCAGTTGGTTCGTCCATGAACACCAGCCGTGGGTGGGTGACCAGCGTGCGTGCGATCTGCAGCCGCTGCAGCATGCCGCCTGAGAAAGTGCGTGGCATGTCATCGACGCGGTCGGCATCTATTTCGACCTGCGTCAACCACTCGATCGCCTGCTGACGAATATCACCATAGTGGCGCGCGCCCTGCGCCATCAATCGTTCGCCCACATTGCCGCCGGCCGTTACGTTCATGCGCAGGTTCTGCCGTGGATCCTGATGCACGAAGCCCCAGTCCGACCGGTGTAGCGTCCGAAGCTCCGGCGCGGGCATCGCGTGCACGTCGTGCAGATGTCCGGTCGGGTCGCGATACCAGACCGCGCCCGCTTCCGGCGTAAGCCGACCGGACAACACGTTCAACAACGTTGTCTTACCGGAGCCGGACTCACCGACCACCGCCAACATCTCACCTGGCCAGAGATCGACATCAACATCGGCGAGCGCGGCAATCGAACCGTAGGACAGCGACAGCCCGCGTGCAGACAAGAGAGTATCGGCGGTCATTCCGCTGCCTCGCGCAGGCCTTCGGAACCGACATGGCCAGCGGCACGCCGTTCCGCGCAGTGATCCGTGTCGGAGCAAACAAACAGCCTGCCACCCATATCATCGATCACCACTTCGTCCAGGTAGGAGTCAGTCGCGCCGCACAGGCCGCACGGGTGCGGTGCACGAATCGGCCGGAACGGATGGTCCTCGAAGTCGAGGGACCGGACCTCCGTCCAGGGCGGAATTGCGTAGATGCGCTTCTCGCGACCGGCGCCGAACAACTGCAGCGCTGGCATCAGGTTCATCTTCGGATTGTCGAACGCCGGGATCGGACTCGGCGACATCAAATAGCGTTGGTTTACCAACACGGGATAGTCATAGCTGATCGAGATCTGCCCGAAGCGGGAGACATCCTCATAAAGCTTCACATGCATCAGCCCGTAATCGGCGAGCGCGTGCATTCGCCGCGTCTCCACCCGGGACGGCTCCAACCGGGAAAGCGGTTCCGGCTGAGGCACCTGATAGACGATTATCTGGTCGTCGCGGAGTGCCGTCTCGGGGATCCGATGGCGGGTTTGGATCACCGTCGCTTCGCTGGTGTGGGTCGTCGTGCGCACGCCCGCGGTGCGGGAGAAGAAGCGGCGGATCGACACGGCGTTGGTGGTGTCATCCGCGCCCTGGTCGATCACCTTCAGCACGTCGCTGCGGCCAAGCACCGATGCGGTGACCTGAATCCCGCCGGTACCCCAGCCGTATGGCAACGGCATCTCGCGCGAACCGAACGGTACCCTATGGCCGGGAATCGCCACCGCCTTCAACAGCGCGCGGCGAATCATTCGTTTCGTCTGCTCGTCGAGGTAGGCGAAGTTATAGCCTTTCATCGGGTGATGAGGGTGCGCACGGCCCCCTCCCCCTGACCCCCTCCCGCAAGGGGAGGGGGAGATGTTTCAAGTTCGCGGCGCATTCGTCGGACGTTCTCGAGCTCGCTCTGGAAATCCACGTAGTGCGGCAGCTTGAGGTGTTCGACGAAGCCGGTCGCTTCGATGTTGTCCGCGTGGTACAGCACGAATTCCACGTTCTGTGCCGGCGCGGTCACCTCCTCACCCAGCTCTTCGGCGCGCATGGCGCGATCGACCAGCGCCATCGCCATCGCTTTACGCTCGGAGAAGCCGAACACAAGGCCATATCCACGGGTGAATTGCGGCGGCACAGTCTTCGAGCCTTTGAACTGGTTCACCATCTGGCATTCGGTGACAACAACGTCGCCGATATCAATGGCGAATCCAAGTTCCGGAGGCTCTATCTCCACGGCAACCTCGCCCATACGAATTTCACCAGCGAATGGATGAGTGCCGCCGTAGCCACGTTGTGTGGAATAGCCGAGTGCCAGCAAAAATCCCTCATCACCGCGCGCCAGCGCTTGTAACCGGACGTCGCGCGATGCGGGAAATGCCAATGGTTGACGTGTCAGGTCCGCAGGCTCTGCCGCGCCGTCGCCGTCGGACTCCATCAGGCCCTCTCGCCGCAGGATGTCAGGCACGCGCGGCATCGTCGTCATCGGATCATCGCGCTTCGGCGCGGCGCCGCCGCTGCCACTGGCGAGTTCGAAGTCGAGCAAGCGGTGCGTATAGTCGTAGGTCGGGCCGAGCACCTGGCCACCGGGCAGATCCTTGAACACAGCAGAGATACGCCGCTTGATCTGCATGTCGGATGTATCGACCGGCGACGAGTGGGCGAAGCGCGGCAATGTCGTGCGGTACGCACGCAGCAGAAATGCCGCCTCGATCAGATCACCCTGTGCCTGCTTCACCGCGAGTGCAGCCAGCTCACGGTCATACAGCGACCCTTCACCCATTGCACGATCGACGCTGCGGCCGAGTTGGCTGTCGATCTGCGCAAGAGACAGCTCAGGGATTGCAGTATCGCCGCGCCGCTCCTCGGCCAGCCAGGCATGCGCATTGTCGATCGCCTGCTCGCCGCCTTTGACCGCAACGTAGGCCATCGTCAGCTCTCCTCGATCGATATGCTGCGCGGTAGGGCGGTGAGCGCAGTTCCGGCGCACAGGATGATATCCACGCCCCGCGGAAACAGGACGCGATTCTGCTGCCACTGCGCGATAAACCGGGGCGGTAGGCCATTCACGGACAATAGCTGCGGTTCGCGCAGCCCGGGGCCGCTGAGTTCGATAGCGCGTTCCGGACCCGAGCGCGGGGATTTGCAGGATGACCGTTGCCGAGCTTTCAGGCGCCTCGTGCGATCCGGCTGGGAAGTGGGCCAAATCGGGCAAGGACAGCGTCACTGCAAAGCACGCGGCGTTCGGCTCTGGAACAAGCGCCGCACCGCAATGGAAGGCAAGCCAGTCGCGTGCCGGAGCAGCGGCAACATCAAGCCAGAGCGGGGTCTCATGGTCGACCAATGTAAGAAGCACTGCCGCCGTCGCCTGGTCGAGCGGTGCCGGCGCTGCGAGGTGCTCACCCACCAGATGTATTGTGCCTGGGCGCGCCATCGCATCCAGCACGGCCCGGAACGTAGCCTGCGCCCCGGTAACCGGATCGGCGAAACCCGGCAGATCCACGCTCGCGCTCATGCGCGCATGTTGCGCATGGCAAAGAACTGCACGCGCGTGGCAGACGCCTTGGCTGCGATCTCGGCGCGACGAGCCTCCTGAAGTTCTGTCAGCGGCTCAATCACTTGGCGCAGCAACGCTCGCTGCTGCGAAGGGTCCTGCAGCAGCGCATCAGCAAGTGCCGCGAGTTCCGCAAGGCGCTCATTACGGCCAGCAACATAGGCGTGCCCGACCAGGCCGGTATCGGTTCGCACTGTGCAACGCGTAGCGGTCATCTCGCCCAGGTTGAACGGCGCACCGCCACCTCCGGTGCGACCGCGCACCATCACCAACCCGGCTTCCGGTCCGCGCAGCACCGTATAGCGCGGCACGTCTCCTAGCCGCGCCTGCACGGCTTCAGCATCGGCGCGCGCCAGAACGGCCATCCAGCGTTGCCGGGGAGTTCTGGAGCGGTCCGGCGGCAAGGCATCGGGCATCGCACACAACCTGCTGATATTCGGATGTCTAGACAGCTAGACTCCTGATCAGCTAGCGTCAAGCAGGAGTTGCACAGATGGACGGTCGAGTGGGTGATATTACGGTGACGCCGATCGAGCCAGTGCTGCGCCAGGAGGGCATTGCCCTGTGGCGACAGATCGCGACACGGCTACAGCACGACATCGGCGCGGGCGTATACCCGCCCGGTGGGCGGCTACCGACCGAGGCCGAGCTGTCTCAACAATTCCGGGTCAACCGGCACACGGTGCGGCGCGCGCTGGATGAGCTGTCTCGCGGCGGGCTCGTGCGGGTGGAACAGGGCCGCGGATCATTCGTTGCCGAGGATGTGCTGGCCTATGCGGTCGAGCCGCGCACTCGATTCTCCGCCTGGATCAGGCGGCACAATATGGAGCCGTCCGGTCGCGTGCTGCAGCTCAAGGAGACTGCTGCCGAGCCCCAGGTGGCTGCCGGTCTCCGTATGCGTGCCGGTAGCCGGGTTGTCCTGCTAGAGCGGCTAGGACTGGCCGATGAAAGACCGGTGAGCCTGTCGCAGCACTTCTTTCCGGTCTCACGGCTGCGCGGAATTTTCGACGCCTTGCAGGAAGCCCCAACCATCACCGAGGCGTTGAAGGCAGTCGGGGTGTCCGATTACCTCCGCCAGGTCACCCGCGTCACCGCACGGCTGCCGAACGCGACGGAGGCGGATCTGCTGCGGATGCCACGCAACCGTCCGTTGCTGGTCACCGAGAACGTCAACGTCGATCGTGCCGGCATGGTGGTGGAGTTCGGAGTGTCGCGCTATCCAACGCCGCGGGTGCAAATAGTTTTCGAACCCTGAGAGCGAGAGAGATGGACCGGCTAACGATAACCGGCGGTCGCGTATTGCTGCCGAACGACGGCGAGCAGGTGGTGGACGTGTCGCTGGAGGACGGCTGCATTGCCGCGATCGGGCGAAACGGACGAGGGCCACGGTTGGATGCGCGCGGGCTGTTGGTGCTGCCGGGCATTGTCGACATTCACGGCGACGCTTTCGAACGGCAGTTGCAGCCGCGGCCGGGTGTGGGCTTCAGCGCTGAGATCGCGTTGCAGGACACCGAGGCGCAGTTGCTGGCGAATGGCATCACGACCGCGTTTCATGGGGTGACGCTGTCGTGGGAGCCGGGCCTTCGCAGCTTGAACGCCTGGCGCGCTCTGCTCGACGCGTTGGAGGCGAGGACCTGGACTTGCGACATGCGCGTGCATTTGCGTTGGGAGGCGTACAACCTCGCAGCACTCGATACCGCGCTGGCCGACATCGCCGCCGGACGCGTGCATCTGCTGGCATTCAACGACCACACGCCGCCGATCCTGAAAAAGATCAAGGATCCCGTGGTTGGCGCAAAATACAGCGACCGCGCCGGCATGAAACTGAACGACTTTCGTGCCATGGCCGCGGAGATTGGCGCGCGGGAACACGCTGTGCCTGCGGCGCTGGATCGCATGGGCGCGGCGGCACGTGAGGCCGGCCTGCCGATGGCCAGCCATGACGACGAGACGATCGCTACGCGGCGTGCCTTCCGCGCGCGGGGAGCGCGTATCTGCGAGTTCCCCATGGCGGAAGAGGTTGGTCAGGAGGCGCGCGATGCCGGCGACTGGGTGGTGATGGGCTGTCCAAATGTCGTGCGCGGCGGATCGCATCTGGGCTGGGCCTCCGCGGCGCGCATGGTCGAGGCGGGGATATGCCGCGTCCTGACGTCGGACTACTTCTATCCGGCGATGTTGCGAGCCGCGATGGCGTTGGCCGGGCGAGATACACTTAACCTGCAGAATTCCTGGAGGTTGATCTCCAGCAATCCCGCTTGTGCGGCTGGGCTGGGCGACCGCGGCTCCATCGAAGAAGGGCTGCGTGCCGATCTTGTGCTGGTTGATCCGGCACGGCCGAACGTCGTCGCCACGATCGTCGAAGGACGCGTCGGGTATCTCACTGCGGAAGGTGCAGCGCGCCTGTCATTGGCCGTATCGTGCTGAAGTCGGGTTAGTTCGTGTTACATCGACGCACTCTCACTGTTGCTCAGTAACGAGTAGGACTTGATGAGTGAAATTTTGCTGTGATTGGAGTTGGACATTGGCGGCTTGGACGTTGGCTATTGACGCTCGGATTGGCAGGTTTCGCGGTGAGCCTGATGATCTCCTTGGGGTCTATAGCGTTACTGCCGCTGGAGCGTCGCTTTCCCCGTCCCCCAGAGCCATCACATATCGATGGGATCATCGTGCTAAGCGGAGGCCTGGAACCTACGGCCGAGCGCGTCGATGAGGCTGTCGTTCTGGCAAGACGCCACCCGGAGGCCCACTTATTCTTCAGCGGCGCCTACAGCGATATACTCCCAGACACGCCGACTGCGCTCGGCCTTGATGGGAAGCGATTTGAGTTCGAGAGCGCATCGCACAACACTTACGAGAATGCCGTGGAAGCATGGCAACGCATTCACCCAGCGCCGGGCCAGCGTTGGCTCCTGATCACTTCTGCCAGTCATATGCCACGCGCAATGGGTGTATTTCGCCGAGTTGGCTGGGACGTAACAGCTTGGCCCGTGGCTGACCAGAACAGCATCTCGTGCCGCACCTGGATGACACAGTCTCTGAGCGGGCGACTTAGCGCGTTCGATGCAGCAACGCATGAATGGTTGGGACTGCTCGCCTACTGGCTAATGGGTAGAACGGATGCCATTCTTCCCGGCCGCACATAAGCCACGAAATGGGAGAATTGTGTCGGTTATGACGATCTCCGATGCCAGCAGCTGTATATCGGTATGATAGTGACAGTTGACAAATCACGGATGAGCAACGAAGGGTGCGCCACGCAGGACGTGTGCCATCGCGGCCACGAGAGTTGCAAGCATATCAAACAACCAGTGATTGCTGGGCTCTGAGAGCGAATGAGGGGATGCTGGTTCCGGGCACATGGACCACTGCACACGAATTGTCGAAATCTAGGATACCGAAGCGTTTGCATTACGTTTGGGTAGGCAGCAGCTTGCCCGACAAGCAGCGTCGACTGATTGATGGTTGGCGAGATCTTCATCGCGACTTTGAGGTAGTAGGATGGAACGAATCCAACATCGATATGGACAATCCGCTCATCAAATCCGCCTATGCACGGAGGCGTTGGGCAACAGTGGCAGATGTCGTCAGGCTGTCTGCGGTATATGAGTACGGAGGAATTTATCTCGACACGGATATCCAGGTTCACCGATCACTCGACCAGCTACTGCAATACAACTGCTTCTTTGCGTTTCAACACGAAAATCATCCCACGGACTGGATTGCCAATTGTGTGTTCGGCGCCGTCCCCAAGCATCCCGTCATAGCCATAGCCTGGAAGAAGATCATGCGCCTTAAGCCGAGTTGGCTTGGGTTGGATCGTCCTACTAAGTATGGGCCAAAGCTCTTCACCCGCGTGCTACGCGACAGCTGGGGTGTAGATCATTACTCGGCCAATGGCGTGACTATCGGTGACGTGTTCGTTTGCCCGACCACATACTTTTTCCCGTTTTCCTACACGGATGAAGCCGATGAAGGTTCGGTGCGTCCCGACACATTGGCAACGCATATGTGGGAGCAATCGTGGGCGACCAATCTTCCTGCAGCAATACGCTGGAAACGAGCACTGCGCGAGGCTCTTACCAGAAAGTGATATCGCTATCCTAGATGCTGCCGTCCACGGTCCATGCCAAAGGCTGGGCGTTCATGGACAGCGCAATCGGCCACGAGCCTCGCGCGATGACTAGTCGCGACAGTCTTCTTTGTGAACTTTACGCATGATCGGCACGAGCGGGTCGTCCAACATGTCGCGCAGATCTCGTGCAAGCGGGCCAAGTGGCCACTTCCCTTTCAGAAGGCGCTTAATCCCTCGCAGCGTGAAAAGTTCGTGCCAGGGATAGAATGAAGCGCGGCCCAGGGAGCGGGGCTGCGTGCCGGCATGACCTCGAAGGCCAGGTTTCACGAAGTCCACACCAATAGCCCGAGTAGCCAGCATGCGATTGAAGCAGCGGGGATTGCATTCGAGCATGCGGATTGTGCTGGTTCGGGTATCGAAACGCAGGTCGAAATTCGCGACACCCGAGAATGCCGTCGCGGCGACCAGCCGCTCCCCCATTTCCTCGAGATCGCGCCGATCCAGAAATTCTGTCGACGTGAAGCGACCGATGCCGTAGCCCGTATCCAGCTGCCCCGGGCAGACCCATGCGGCCCAGTGTTCGACCTTTCCGTCGCGCGCGAAGACACCGAGTGCCCAATCGGGGCCTTCCAGATACTCCTGAATGATAACGCTTTGATCGTGTCCGAAGGCTGCCCCCGTGAACCGCCGCACGAAGTCATCCCGGTCCTGCAGGACGAGAATGCCCCGTTGGCCATAACCTACCGCAGGCTTCACGACGACAGGCCAACCGAGTTCCCGGCCGACGAGATCAGGGTCAACGCGCGCGCGGTCCTCGCACAATAGGGTCTTCGGCACCGGCACGTCGTGATGAAGACAAAGCTGATAGAAGGTCCACTTGTTGTTCAGCGTCTGCAACGTCTCTGGGTCCGAGATCGGGAAGATCGGACAAGTCAGCCGATCTCGCATCCGCAGTATGAGCGATTGGCTTTCCACATCGGCGCCGATCACCAAATCGACACCCCGCTCGAGATGCAGTGCGTTAATTATCCGAGCGATGACGTCTGGATCTGCATTATCAAGGTGGGGAACAGCGTGTATCGTTTTCGCGCGGAGCGAATAGCGCATCGACACCGCTCTAGTATCTCGTACTGCAAAGACCCGAGCTCCTACGGCGCGCAGCGAGCGCAATACATTGTAGCCGGAGCGACCATAGTGGCAGATCAGAACAACATTCAGGCGTGGAGTCGCAAGCCCGCTAATGGCAGGAGACGGAAGAAGCTCGGTGACCGTCTCAGTGGAGCCTGCTGGATTAAGCTGGAAGCGAATGGTCCGCTCCTCCCTTAGGCAGGCTCGGGCATCAGGTTACCGGCGCCACGCCGGCCCTGATACTGGGGCGCGATATGACGCGCCAGCCTCGCTGCAGCGAAACGTGTCCCGTAGATGAACCGCATTGAAGGTCCGAAGGTCGCCGCGCTGAGATAGCCGACGAAGTAGAGACCTGCTGCGCTCACAGATCCAAAGTGCTGATCTAACACTGGAATACCGCGCACTGTCGCGATCGATGGGAGTAGCTGCTGCAAGAAGGGGAGCCTGCCTATGTCAGGCTTGTATCCCGTAGCGGCGATCACATGATCAACCGTGAGCGGCCGCCGATCGTCGCCCAGTGTCAGCTGCACCTCGCCTTGTCGGTGCTCGACGCTTTGTAAGGCGCCGCAATGGATAGGCACGACTCCATCAACCCTATGCCTCGTCCAGTCGGAACCTGCTGGCCCGAGTTGGCTATAGCCGTTTACCAAGCGGAAACTTTGCGGCATGAGCGAGAAGGCGCGCGGCATCTCTGACCAAAAGCAAACCCGCCAGCCCGGCCCAAGGCCGAAGTTCGGCCGACGAATCCGCATCCATGCTTTTTTTAGAGAGGTGTCGGGGGCAATATCCGGTGAGAACCACAGGATCGGTCGGCGCGACACCAGGGCTACCTGTGCTCCTTGTTCATGCAGCAGCGCGGCCGTCTCGACAGC
Source organism: uncultured Alphaproteobacteria bacterium (assembly GCA_963850535.1). Taxonomy (GTDB): domain Bacteria; phylum Pseudomonadota; class Alphaproteobacteria; order Acetobacterales; family Acetobacteraceae; genus JAMXLO01. Next base: position 597,372 of record CAWKMC010000010.1, read on the forward strand.
AGATTGCCCGCCGCCAACAACGGCTACGCGGCGCCCTGCAAATGGCGACAGATCATAATGATCTGCAGCGTGCGAGACGGTGCCCTGGGGCAAAGATGCAAGCGCATCCGGCGTGTATTTCAAAGCGAACAGTCCGGTCGCGACAATCACTTTGCGCGCGGATGCCGTTTCACCGGTATCAAGTTGCAGGCTGTAGCCCCCGGCAGCTTGCGTGACCTCCGTAACCCGAGCTTGTTCCACGCTGCCAACGTGGCGGCGCTGAAACTCGTGAGCATAATCAATGATTGTGGCAAGCGGTGTGCGGAACCCGATATCTGCGTATGGCTGACCGGTTTGGCGGCAGAACTCGGAAAGGGGATAGGCGTCATCCGGGGCTGACAAATTCGAAGCGAAGGCATCGGATTTGAGAAGCATCCCCTTCGGCATATGCCTGCGCCACATTTCGAGCGGTTCGCCGAAAATGCGGAATGGTACCCCTGCACCACGCAAATGGGCCGCCACAGATAGACCGTATGGTCCTGCCCCTACTACGGCTACGTCTGCCAATCTCACTCCCTCCGCTGCTCGGGCAACCCCTGCCCGTGCGTCCCACAGTCCTGAAGGTGAACCAACTCGCGTCCATACTGGTCATCATTTACCGCCAAGACGACTACCCATGTTGGGATAGTGACGCTCCACCGCCTTTTGTTGTTTGTCTACCTCTCACTCAGACGATAGAGCTTCGGGCGGGTATTAGAAACCGTGTGCAAGCCAACCGGCGCAGAAGCCGACCACAGCCCCAGCAAGGGCCAGCACGGCTGAGAAATACCAGCGGCGGTCTGTCTCGATAGCAATCAGTTTACGCACCTCGATCTGAGCCCCTGCGGCCGCCTCGTAGGACATCCGATGTAGTGTCTCCTCGTCGACGCCGCGCCGTTGCTCGAGCGCTTCCATGCGTTCGAATATATGGACGAGAGCTTGCGCCAGGGGATCGCCATTGACCGCGTCTCTATGTAGGGCGGTGGGGTACGGTGCTATGGTAGCCATGAGCGAATTGGCTCGAAGGCTGCCTCCATTTGCTCAAGCCAACAGTGCAACGCGCTCTGTCCAGCATCGACAGCGGGAACGACGGTGTCGAGACGCCGGCGGTGATAAAGCTGATCCTCCGGCCGCTCAATCTCTGGCCCAGCGCCGAACAACCGAGGCATGTAGATCGTGGCAGCTCCGTTGTTCTGCGCTGCCCTGAACACCAAATGTCTCGACCACTGGGCTGATGCGTCCATGTCCACATCGGCGCGCCCCAGGTTGAGCACCATGGGGCGGCGGTTGCCTGTGGGTGGAAGCCTGGCGTCGTCGAGTGCCTTGAGCGCCGTGAGGTCGCTCACGCGGGGCGATAGAAACACCAGGAGCACCGGGACGCAGCCAGATGTCTCCATGATGTGGGAAAGAGGTCCGCAAGCTCGCGGGCGAGTCCTGGGAGGGCAGTATCGCCTCCTCCGAAACGACGGAGCGGCCTTTAGTGCGTCGGGCTCCGCCGCTCAGGAAGGCCTCCCATGCCCGTCCCAGCCACTCCTGGCTCGAGGCGCCGGCGGGTGGTGTCGCGACGTTCGGGAAGTAGTGCACGAGTTCTCGGTTCACGGTGTCGACTGTTAATAGCGCCCACGACGACCGCGGAGCCTCACAGGCCCAGCGTAAAGAGACTCTCCGGTATTCCCGGACCCGACCACGAATAGCACCTTGCGGTTGCCGTTCAGGTTCGGCAGCCCATCGGGTGGGGCGCGCTCGTCGGCGTCTTTGGGGTGTCAGGTGCGGACATCCAGCGTCGGCTCCGGCATCGGCGGCTGCTTATCCACACCGAATATGTCTGCCAGGTCGAATTGCCGCGTCTTCGGCTTCTGGGTCACCGCAATGCCTTCGCCGGGCGGCGGCGTAGTCCCTAGCCTCGAGCTTCAACTTGGAGGGGAACTCGGCGTCGCTATGCGGGCGATAGGCGATCCAAACCGTGGCACTGCCAACGCCGAGCGTTGCGACAAGCGCGAATGCCACGATGATGTGTCTGAGCATTATGGCGTTTCCTTCGGGCTATTGTATCGGGCGGACTCCCGGGAACGGCTGAGGGGTCCGTTCCGCGAGATGGCACGTGGTCTCGCCCCAGCCGGGAGCTTCGGACCGATGGCGCTCGGCATCAGCGGGCGGGAGAAGGCGCGAGCCACCGACGTGAGTTCAGCTTCCGCCCAAACGCATCGCGCATCCCCCGTCCGTTAAGCCGGGCAGCGAGCGCTGACCAGAATCAGGCGGGTTGGCATTCAGGTCATCAAGGTTCGCATCCAGCCAAAGGCGAAGCGCAGTATCTGGGCGGGTGCGCCAGTTCTGCGCTTGCGACGCGAGGCGAGGATCAGATCGCGATCAGTGGGCTCGGTCATGATGCGACACTATATACGGACATAACTCGGGACACAACTGGGATATATCTGGGATGTGTCTGGTAACTGTCTTGTGATATATCCCAGATACTGTCCGGGTCGGAAGGTCTTTAACCTTAAGACACTGGCAAATTAAGAGACCATGGCCGCGGCTGGGCCCGTCATCGTAGTGCCCTCCGCCGACGTTGTATCGATTATCGAGGCGCGGATTCGCGCTTTCCGGTGGTCTGGTCGCGCCGCTGCTTTTCGGGCGGGGCGCTCCTCCCTCTCCGGTTGGCCATCGGAGTGACCGGGTATTTCGGTACCGTCAACATGTACGACGCCAGCCCGCTGGAGCGCCTGGGGTCAATCGACGCGGCGGCGGCACGTAGCCTTGCCCGGCCGCTCGGCGCGGGCCAGGCGTCGTGTCCATTGCCGGGGACGAAGTCAGGGCCTTCGGCGACGCGTCTTCGCCGAGGAAAGCGTGGCTAGCCAATACGCTTCTTCTTGGTGGGGGGTCAACGACCCAAAGCCGGCGCGACGCTCTTCTGCTAAGCCACTTCTCCGCGTCGGCCGTGCGGCCAGAGAAATGCCGCAGCACGATATCGGGCACGTT